>CANLOU010000003.1 GCA_947492995.1 uncultured Litoreibacter sp.
TTGTGAACCCAAACGTCTCAATGCTGTCCGCGATCTGGCGCTGCTGCTTTTTAGAATGCGCCCGCGCGTCCGACGCCCAGGGCCGAAGGGAGGAGATTGGTATGTTCGTTATGTCGGTGTTAACCATCTTCTGGTCCCCTTACGGTGCTCGCAGCGAGAACCGCTCCGGCTGCCACTGTCGTAAGATACATCATACGGCCGGCTTTCAGTTAATCTGTAGCGTGCGGCGTCAGCATTAATGTTTTGACGGGGTTAGGTGATGCGCCAGACTAAGACGCACCGGAGATTGGACGCATACATCGTGGCCTTGAAGAGTTGTCCACCAGAGACCGCAAAGCGGTTCAGTCGCTGATTGATGCGCTCCGTTCAAATACAGGAGATGCATCATAAAAGTTGACCCTCAATCGCATCGACCTTGCGGATATACACGACCCGGTTGAATTTGCTGATGCGGTTCACGCATTGCTTGGGTGCGTCGATGGCGCGGTCCCGGTCGAAAGCATTGCCAAAGATCTTGACAGTTGCGACGTGAGATATGGTGAGTATGACGGGTTCGCTGGGATGCTGCTGACCAACCGAGTTCGGGGCTTCTGGATGTCAGTCTCGAGGCGACTGCCCGGCAGTTCATCCGGCAGAGCAAGAGACGAGTAGCCGTGGTTTTTCACCGAAAAGGTGTGGTGCGTCACTCTGCGAGTACAACCGAGTTCTCAGAACTTGCAGTCAAGCGAGGCACGCAGCTTGGTGTCCGCCGGTTTTTGGTGTTCGATGGCAATATGAGCCAGCTCACCAGCGCTGAGGTGGGCGAGGGTTTGGCGGAGTGTGGTGGTGTCGGTCATGACCGGACTATTTGGGTGGAGCGGGACTTTGGCAAGGGGGCGGTGGGTGAACCCGCGACCTGCGGTCTTGGAACCACCCACCCTACGCGCGCTGACCGAAATTGCTGGATGTCAGCACCGAGCCCAGAGTGACCAAGTTGCTGCAGCATAGCGAAATTCCACTATCCAAATGGGTCTGATGTAAGACCGATACCTGTATCATCTAGTTGATCGAACAAGCCGTAGTAACAGTTGGAACCAACGATCCTGTCGTCTCTCCATACGGTAGACAGAGTTACCTCGCAGAACTTGTCATTGACCGATGCTCGATAGAACTGCCTGATATATTCGTTTTTGTGGGTTTCCTCAAAACCACTTACTGGAGTAATTCTTGACATGCATTGGCTCAGTTGTACCCGCCAGCTTCTATTTTGGTTTAGCAGATTGAGTTCATTACTCGAAGGATAGCACCATCTCGCCGGTCCTTCGATTTCGCGCAGAACTGATGCCATGCTTTCAATCCTGGCATGGGCGGAGCTTGGCCAGAACAAGCGGTCGTCCCCCCGGATAAGGATCGCCAGCAGTCCTACTAGAGGAACCAATACCAGAACAAAGAGAAACCCTTTCGACATCCTAACGAATGTTACCGAAGGAAAGCAGACATTCAAGCTGATGTAGCTTGGGCAGCTAAGTCCGCGTGGCCGTCATCGCGAGCTAAAGGTGAATGTCTGCTTCGGGCTGGCTGCGGTCATCGACGACTGTGAGACAAACGGTAGTTTGTCCGCCTAGCTGCCATTACTCTCAGCCCCACACGCCACTTGCCCTTTCCCCCTACCTCCGCTATACGCGCGCCTGTCTGAGGGGCGGGAACAGTCTCAAGGCGGGCAGGGTCGGTTTTCCGGCCCTTTCTGTTTTGAAAGCTCCAAGGACCAAACCGAAACCCTATAGACCAGCGGAGACAACCGCTTGGCCCACATAAACCACTGATTAGGAAACCCACGCCTCATGGCTACAAACGCATCTATGGAGGAATTCGAAGCCCTCTTGAACGAAAGCTTCGAAATGGACACACCCGACGAAGGGTCTGTCGTTAAAGGCAAAGTACTGGCAATCGAAGCTGGTCAGGCCATCATCGACATCGGCTACAAAATGGAAGGCCGTATCGATCTTAAAGAATTTGCGAACCCCGGCGAAGCGCCTGACCTGTCGGTCGGCGACGAAGTTGAAGTGTTCCTCGACCGCGTTGAAAACGCACGCGGCGAAGCCTCCATCAGCCGCGACAAAGCGCGCCGCGAGGAAGCCTGGGACCGTCTGGAGAAAGCCTACGCAGACGAAGAGCGCGTCGAAGGTGCCATCTTTGGTCGCGTCAAAGGCGGGTTCACCGTGGATCTGGGCGGCGCTGTTGCGTTCCTTCCCGGCTCCCAAGTCGATGTGCGCCCCGTGCGCGACGCGGGCCCCTTGATGGGCCTTAAGCAGCCGTTCCAAATCCTGAAAATGGACCGCCGCCGTGGCAACATCGTTGTGTCGCGCCGCGCCATTCTGGAAGAGTCGCGTGCTGAACAGCGTGCCGAAGTTATCGGCAACCTCACTGAGGGCCAAGCGGTCGACGGCGTGGTCAAAAACATCACCGAGTACGGCGCATTCGTCGACCTTGGCGGCGTGGACGGCCTGTTGCACGTGACGGATATGGCATGGCGTCGTGTGAACGACCCGCGCGAAATCCTGACAATCGGCGAGACGATCAAGGTGCAAGTCATCAAGATCAACAAAGAGACGCACCGCATCTCCTTGGGCATGAAGCAGCTGCAAGACGACCCATGGGGCGAAGTGGCCGCGAAATATGCTCTGGATTCCGTGCACACTGGCCGCGTGACCAACATCACCGATTACGGCGCATTTGTTGAGCTGGAAGCTGGCGTTGAAGGTCTGGTCCACGTGTCGGAAATGTCCTGGACCAAGAAGAACGTGCACCCGGGCAAAATCGTGTCCACCTCGCAAGAAGTGGAAGTCATGGTTCTGGAAATCGATTCTGCGAAGCGTCGCGTTTCACTTGGCCTTAAGCAGACCATGCGCAACCCATGGGAAGTGTTCGCCGAGAACAGCCCCGTCGGCAAAGAGATCGAAGGCGAAGTCAAGAACATCACCGAATTCGGTCTGTTCGTTGGCCTCGACAACGACATCGACGGCATGGTGCACCTGTCCGACATCACCTGGGAAGGCCGCGGCGAAGATGCGCTGGGTGATTTCCGCAAAGGCGACATGGTCAAGGCCGTTGTCACCGAGGTGGATGTTGAGAAAGAGCGTATCTCGCTTTCCATCAAAGCGCTGGACGGCGACCCGTTTGAGGGTGCGACCGATGGCGTTAAGCGCGGCTCGATCATCACCGTTGAGGTCACATCGATCGAAGACGGCGGCATCGAAGTGGAATATGAGGGCATGAAGTCCTTCATCCGCCGCTCCGACCTGTCGCGCGACCGTGCCGAGCAGCGCCCTGAGCGTTTCGGCGTCGGCGACAAGATCGACGTACGTGTCACTAATGTGGACGCCAAGACCCGCAAGCTGGGTCTGTCGATCAAGGCGCGCGAGATTGCGGAAGAGAAGGAAGCGGTTGAGCAGTATGGCTCGTCTGATTCCGGTGCGTCTCTGGGCGACATCCTTGGCGCGGCGTTGAAAACCGACGACTAAGGTCTGACGCTTGTAGAATTGAGGAAGGCCCTGCCGGAAACGGCGGGGCCTTTTTTCGTTCTGCGTATGGGACCATTGAATTGGATGGATGTCGGCATGCCGCCCAATTTGACTGACGCTGCGGTTTATATGAATGTTTTCGGAAGGGGCCACTGTGTGGGTAGCCGCGGATGTAGTATTATCTGTTGGAGCGATAGGGTTGATGGCCGAAGATCCAAGTTTGGGAAAATCGCATCTCGGCACCCATGCTTTGGATCATGTTCGAGGCCGAGCCGACGGCGCGGCGCTTCACAAAAATGCGGCGGTCACCATCAATTTTCATCCAGATGCTGAGCATAGGGGGAGCATCGTGATTGCCTCGCTTGCGCGGGATGGCGTCTACCGCTCCCAGTTTGAAACTGGCATCAGCAATGGTGCGTTGGCAAAGCAGCTCAATGCCGGGCGACAGCTTTGGGAACGCCAAATTTTTGGCGGTGCCTATGAAGGCTGCAACCCAGCGGATCGTCCCAAATACGGAGCATTGAGTGACCAGCGCAACCCGGTTGGAGCATCCCCACGGTTCGGTTCAGCGCATCTCAGGCTCAAACCAAATGTGCTGCCTCGTACAACCTTTTGCTTCCCGGACAGTCACATGGGTGCCCGGTACTTTGGAACGGCCGACCGAATGGGACTGCTGGACCGGCTCGACGGTTTTCGAGCGATCTCCGATCCTCTGGATCACTATGTCGAGGCTCATGTTCATGGGAAGCTTAATATCGAAGAGAGCGTCGATGCCGTCGTCCTTGACCCAAGCCATAGAGGAACCGAGGTTGACGAGGCGGCACATGCACTTGGCTGCGCTGTGGAGTGGCACCCCGGTTTTCGCATGACAGTTGCGGCACTTTCAGATTGCGTTGCTTATCGTGGGGAAAACGCCGCCAAACTGGCGACTTTGCTGTTTGAAGATGAAGCTCTGACCCCGGCAATCTGGGGGGCCGCACGTCGTAAAGAACACGCCGACGCCAAGATGTTCAAACACCTATGGCATTGTCTCGCCAGGTTTGGATCGCCGGCTGTTCTGCATAAGGACTTCGACAGCTGAACCTGTGCGCTACCTACAATCAACTGCGGCCTAGGAAGGCGGTGGGTGACGAGCCGCAGATGTTGCCGCTCAAAAGAACAAGGCTTGGAACAGAAAAACAGTCTGTGAGTGGCTCAGGTCTGCGCCTTATGTCGCATAGGACAGAATAAACGCGCCAGTTGTCTCGTAATGGGACATGAGATGACCGTTGGCGGCCTCAAAGTCACCTGCCAATGTGGCTTCAAGTATGCACTTATGCTCGTCCCCGATCTTGCGGCCTTCATAGCCTGACGCGCGGCCGGCGAGATAGCGGTACCGGATGTTCAGATCATAAAGTTGGCTACAAAACCCAAGGAGGAGAGGCGATTGGCAGTTGCCGATTAACGCCATGTGAAAGGCCTTGTGGCGCAGCTCAAACTCGGCGGTCGAACGACCTTCAGCGCGGGTCATTCGGTGATGGGCAAGAACCAGATCTTCCGTCCACGCTTCGGTCAGGTTTTGTACGCTCTGGCGCAGCGCCATGCCTTCCAACTCGCACCTGAGAGTCAATATCTCTTGGAAGTTTTCGCGGCTGGTCTCGGCGGCGCGAAACCCACGCTGATCCTGTCGCACAACCAATTGATCCGAGGTCAAGAGGCTGAGGGCCTCGCGGATGGGCGATGCGCCTAACTCCAACCGACTGCGCAATCCGTCGATCTTGAGTTTGTCGCCTGGAGCCAGTTCACCCGTCAAGATCAGCTCACGCAGCTTGTTATAAGCAAGCTGCGTGGCCGAAATCTCAGAGGATGGTTGGTCTGGCTCCAACAGCATGTTTTATGCGGCCTTTACCGCTGCAACGATATTGGCAAATTCTTCGTTGCTCAGGACATCACGCTTGGCAATGCCAGCGCTCTTCACTTCATCGAGGATTTTGGCGATTTTGTCGTCTTCCAACTCACCCATCCCCAGCTCACCCATCTTGTAAATGATTGAGGCTTTGCCAGACTTCTTGCCCAACACCACTTCACCAACCTTGCCTGTCAGCGAGGGGTGGGTTGCAAACATAACAAGTGGATCGTTCATCACGTAGTTGATGCCGATGCCGGATTCGCGAATGAAATTGCCATGCCCCAAAACAGGTTTGTTGCGAGCAATGCCAATGTTGGATTTCTCCGCGATCATCGAAGCAAGCTCAGGGATTTTGTCGAGTTTGTATTGCGTGTCATACCCGTACAAAAGATGCAGCCCCATCATCAGCTCTTCAAGAGCGGCGTTGCCTGTGCGTTCTCCAAGGCCATTGGCACAGCTATGCACACAAACCGCCCCTGCGGTGACGGCGGCAAGCTCGGTGGCGACGCCCATGCCGAAGTCATTGTGCGTATGAATTTCGATGGGTAGGCCCGTCATGTCATTCACCCAGCGCACCATGTGCTTGATGGCCTCTGGGGTGGCGCAGCCCATGGTATCGACGATCCCGATTGAATCTGGAGGCGCGTTGTCCATGATGTAGCCACATAGGTTGGTCAAATCATCCTTGCGCGCGCGTGTGGTGTCATAAGGAAAGAACAGTGCATGCAGCCCATTTTCGCGAGCGTAATTGATAACAGGCGCGGTCTTTTCGGCCACGTCTTTCCACGTCCAACCAAATTGGGTGACCAGCTTTGGGTAGCCAATCGGCACTTCGATAACCACGCCATTCGCGCCGCATTCGAGGGCTAGATCAATGTCCTTTTTCATCGCGCGGGCGAAGGTGAAAATCTTGGAATTCAGCCCAAGTTTGGAGATCTCGGTGATGGCTTCCTGATCTTGCGTTGACACAGCAGGCATACCGGCTTCGATGCGGTCCACGCCGAGTTCGTCCAGCTTTTTCGCGATTTCAATCTTGTCGTCGACCGTGAAGACGACGCCGGGGGTTTGCTCTCCATCGCGCAAGGTGGCGTCATGGATTTCGACCTTCTCTGGCAGGGAGAGGTCCTGGCGCACGCTTGGCTCGAAGTTATAGGGGCTTACCCACCATTTGCCGTCTTCCAGATGTGTCTCGCGCATGTCGCTTCCTTTCGGTGTCGGAAATTAGTCTGTCTCGGGGACAAGGATGAAGTCAAAATCAACCTTGTAGTAGGGGGACGTCACGTTGCGGCCAACCTCAAGATCCGCCGGTAGCGCATCAAGGTCGGTGCTTTCAACGTAGTCCATAATCAAGTCCTCACGGACGCCGAACACGGCGTCGCTGTCGAGGTATGGATCGCCATTGGCGAAGACCTCCGTCACAAGGGATTTGTGGCCTTCTACCTGAACGATGAAATGCAGATGAGATGGTCGCCAAGGCGTGCGGCCGGTGGCGCGGAATAGCTCTCCCACAGGGCCATCGTCGGGCACTTTATAGGGGGCGGGTTTGACAGTTGTCATAGCATAGCGACCATCCGCGCCAGTTTTCATCGAACAGCAGAGATTAAAGTCGTCCTGATCGCCGTCCTGGCTGTAATACAGTCCATTCTCGGCAGTCTGCCACAGCTCAATTAAGGCACCTTCAATGGGCGAGCCACCAGTGTCCCTGACATACCCTTCAACGACGACCGTTGTTCCTTCATTGTCCTTTTTCAGATCCCCGCCGACGGGCAACAACGGGGCACCGACAGAGTGAAACGGTCCAAGCACGCTGGAAGACGTGCCTTCATGTTGCGAGCCAATCATGTCCACGAGAGAGGAAAGCCCTGTCACATCCGAAATCAGAACAAATTCGTTGCGCTCGTCGTCTGAGATTTTGCCAGCGTCAGTCGCAAATTTTAGGCCACGCGCCCATTCTGCGTGGGTCAGTTGCGTCTCTTTGGCGAAAGCATGAAGATGCTCTACCAGCTTTTGCAGCAAAAACATGGTGCGTGGATCAGTATCATCGCCGCAATAGTCCAAGAAGGCTTGTGTGATGGTGTCGATCGAGACGTTTTTCATCGGCGAAAAGTCCTTGGTTTTATAGCAGCGCGGTTGACAGAATAGGGTACCTAATCAACACGATCAGCACCAAAAGCATGATTACAGCAAAAGGAAACGCGCCCAAAAAGACGTCCTTCAGGCTGATGTTGGGGTCATTCAGCGTGCTTTTGATAACAAAGCACGAGATGCCAAGTGGCGGGGTAAGCAGGCCAATTTCGGCGCCGATTACGGTAACGATCCCGAACCAGACAAGGCTCAGGCCCATGCCTTCCACCAGCGTGATGAACAGCGGGACAACAATCAAGATGATGGAGGCTGTGTCCAGCAATGTGCCCAGCACCAGCATCATCACAACGTAGATGAGCATGATTTGGAAAAACGAAAGCTCCCAAGCCTGCAACAACGCGTCCAATTCGTTGGGCAAACCGGCAAAGCCGAGCATTCGGCTGTAGAACGAGGCCATCGTAATCAACAACAAGATCGCTGCCGTGATATGGCCGGTTTCAACCAGCGTGGACCAGAAACCCTGCCATGAAATGGACCGCCGCAACAGCGCGACGATCAGCGCAAGTGATGCGCCTGCCGCACCGGCTTCAACGGGGGTCAGCCACCCTGTGTAAATGCCACCCAACACCAGCAGGATCAGCGCAACGACGGGCCAGGCTTTGCGGATCATCTCGGATGTAGAGAGTGGCGGGATTTCATCGGCGCGAATGTCTGTGCCCACATAAGAAGGCCAGACCCGCGCCATGGTGAAAATCGCCAGAATGTATGCGGCTGTCAGAATCAGCCCCGGAATGATCCCCGCAAGGAACATGTCGCCCACGGATTGTTCTGATACGAAGGAATAGATGATGAGCATCGCCGAGGGCGGAATAATCATGCCCAACACTGACGACCCGGCAACCACCCCGACGGCAAAGCGCTTGTTGTAGTTGTAGCGCAGCATTTCAGGCACGGAGATTTTGGTGAACACGCTGGCCGAGGCGATGGACGACCCGGTGATCGCCGCAAAAACAGCGTTGGCCCCAACCGTTGCCATTCCAATTCCGGCCAACACCTTGCGGAAGGCGGAGTTCATCACGTCGTAAATATCGCGCCCAAGCCGCGCTTTGGACACCAGTAACCCCATGAGCGTGAACAAGGGTATGGTTGCAAAGTTGTATTCCGTAACCCCGTCGCCCACCGCAACCTTCAGAAAGTTGAACGCAAGAATTGATTTGCCCGACATCACCCAGACGGAAATGAAGGACACCAGCCCCAGTGCAATTGGAATATAGAGGCCCATATAGACTAGGATCACAATCGCACCGACCGAAAGCATGCCAATTTCAACTGGACCCATAACGATCAATCTAGCGGTTGTGTTGGGGCGAAGGTGTCCTCGCCCAACAAGGTTTTGAAGAAGAACAAGATGCAGGCGAGCGCGCAGCCAAATGCAATTGCCAAACGCACCGGCCACCAAGGCGCCTGAAGTATGCCTGGCGTACCGAAATAGTCGCAGCGCAGCATTGCTGCCTTGAAATCAGTCCAGACATGGCCCGTTGGCGCCGGGCCAAACTCTGGCTGCGAAAACAAATGGCAACTTTCAAAACTCTCTGTGAATTCGGGCCAAACGGTCCACACGATCATGCCCATGAAGATGCAGGAGATGGCGTTCAGAAAACGCCCCATAAAGCCGCCAGTTCTGGGCATGTAGTGGCGGAGCACCCCTAGAAAACCGTCAGACCGGGTCAGGCGTCCTGTCCGTACAACGTCAGGCAATTGAAGGAATACAATCAGTGCCAGCGAGAAAATGACGACTTCAATCACCCCTCTGAATGGAGCATTGAAGAGGTTGCGCGAAATCACGTCCACATTCATCACAACGACCAGTGCGAGCAGCACAAAGGCACCGCTTACATTGGCCGCAATTGCAATCGCCACGACCCAAGTTTGAATTTTTCGAAGACCCGTGACGATCATGATCCGAAGACCTTTCTAATGGGCTGTCTAGTTAAGCTCGGCGGCCCAATCGCGCAGCGGTGTAAAGCCCGCCGCTTTCAGCTTGTCCATATACGCCACCAGCATGTCCGAGCCAGGTGCCCCCGTGCCGTCCAGCTTTTTGGCCCAGTCAACTGCAATATTGGGCATACTGTCAGCCCATGCCTGACGCTGCTCTGCCGACATCTCAACAACTGTTCCGCCGCCATCGATATAGGCTTGCAATGACTCGGCCGCGCGGTCCATTGCGACGCCTGCCACGTGGTCGCGATATTCAACCGCGACGGCTTGCAGTACGTCTTTGACTTCGTCAGGCAAAGCGGCCCAGACATCGGCATTCACCGTCACTGTCTTGGAGTTAACCGCGCCCAAATCCGCCTTCAGCATGTAAGGTGCAACTTCTGCAATCTTGAAGGTCTTGGCGGCCTCTGGCCACAGCATAGCGGCGTCAGTGACACCCGTCTGCATCATATTGTAGAAGTTCGGCAACCCGCCACGCACACCTGCGGCCCCCTCAATGCCTTCGAGGTAGCGCAGGTTGTAGCCCGCCCCTGCAACCTTTTGGCCTTGCAAATCCGCCAAAGAATTGATCGGCGTCTTAGAGAACATCTGGTAGGTGTCCAGCACCACGCCCGTTGCCAGATAGACCTGGTTTTCGGCTTCCAGCTCTGCGTTCATCTGTGGGAATTCTCTGGCAATCTCGTCAACTGCTTTGGCGACGACACGCGCGTCGGCTGAGATAAACGGTGTGACCGCAGAGATCCCTTGTGACGGCAGAGAAGAGTTGTGGAAGATTGTTGTGACGATACCGATGTCGCCCAAACCCAGTTTGATGCCTTCCAGCACGCCGCGCGGCTTTACGATTTGTCCGCCATAGGCTTCTTGCCAGTTGATCTTGTAGTTGCCGGATTTTGCAAGTTCTTCATTCACACGCGGAATGAAAAAGCCCGAGAACTCTTGGACCCACATCGCACGGGCAGGGTAGCCGTCGATCGCGGTCATATTGATCGTTTCCTGAGCTGATGCAGCGCCCCCAAATGCGCCTGTCAAACTCAAAGCAAGGCCCGTGGCCATCGCAATACGTCTTGTCAGTTTCATGTGAATTCCTCCCAGAATCTCTGTGGTTAGCCGGCTTTTTGCCAGTCTTCGTGGATAACGGTGCCAGCTTGGCGAAACAGCTTTGCAAGCGGACAGAATTTTGCGACCTCGGATGCGACCTGCTGCAATTCAGAAGCACTTGCAGTCCCGTCGGAGATCACAGTGAGGTGGATTTCCTCAAACGGAACCTCGATCTCCTCGGCCAGTGTCACGCCCAAGCGGTTAAACCGGCATTTGGCTGTGATCCGCAGATGGCCGATGTCAATTCCCAGTTTGGACGCGCATTTGTGCCCAATCACGTTGGTGCATCCCGCCAAGGCGCTCAGCGCAGTGTCCGTCGGCGTGAAGCCCTTGTTCGTTCCACCCCGCTCTGCCGGTTCGTCGATGTGCTGCACTAAATCACGAGTAGCGACCTCGGATAAAGAATGAGACGGGCATTTTGCCTCAACGGATAAAGTCACGGACGTTTTCATTTTCATCGCCATGGTCTTTCCCTCACGCCCCTAGATTATTTCGCAAACATCGTCGAAATCGAACCGTGGCAGCCGCTGGAACAGGGCAGTTTCATCGGCATATCCGAGGTTGCATAAGAAGTTTGATCTCAGGCTGGTGTCTTTGAAGAAGGTCTCGTCAACGATGGCATTGTCGAACCCGGAAATCGCGCCAACGTCCAAGCCAAGCGCCCGTGCCGCGATCATAAAATAGGCGCCTTGCAAGGTCGAATTGCGAAAGGCCGTGTCCTCGATGTGCTTTGTCTTCCCTTCAAAGAAATGGCGGCGGTCTTCGTGGGGAAACAGTTTTGGCAGTTGCTTCCAAAATTCCAGATCAAAAGCCAATATTGCCGTCACGGGCGCGGATAGAACTTTCGGGACGTTTGCTGGCTTGAGCGAAGTAGCCAGCTTCTTCTTCGCCGCGGCGGAGATCACAAAGGTGATCCGCATAGGGCAAGTGTTCATGCTGGTTGGGCCCATCTTGGACACCTCGAACACTTCTTTCAGCAGTTCTTCTGGCACTGGCTTGTCCTGCCAAGCATAATGCGAGCGCGCACCGGTCAGGATCAGGTCGATTTGATCGTCATCCAGCTTCGTGATTTTTGACCGCAAGGCCACAATATCCGCTTGAGCCGTACGTCGCAGATCATCCAATGCAGCTGCCTCAGTCATACCATCCCCAGATTCGTCTGGCTCAAAAATTGGTCTCTTTTTTGCAAGATGTCCAATAAAATCGATTTTTTTCTAGCTCAGCCAGAGATAGCTCTTATTCTAGAGCAAATGGAATGGAGGAAAGAAATGCCTGCCTGGAATGACTACAAAGCCGAAGCTCAAGCCCGAGGAGCCCTAGCGATGGAGCTTTTCGTCGTGCGCACAAGACCCGCTGGCGACATGGACCTCGTCAAAGCGACGTTACCCGATCACCTTGCATATCAGAAGAAAATGGAAGCCTGCGGCGCGCTGTTCTTGGCAGGGCCTATGTCCGACGAAAGTGGGGAGCAGATGCAGGCAGAAGGCATGGTCATCTATCGGGCCACCGACCTGACGGAGGCGCGAAAGCTGGCAGACGGTGACCCGATGCATAGTGTAGGCGCGCGCACCTATGAAATTCGCAAATGGCTGGTCAATGAAGGGCGCCTGAATTTTACGATGTCTTTGTCAGAGCAGTCTGTGACGTTGGACACCTGACTGTTCTCGTGCAGGCACAAAGACCCTACCAGCCCGCCCGCGGACGAATGTGTGCGGCGGCGGGCAGGGGCTGTGACAAAGTTTGTCGTTTAGTCGAACCTGTAAGATGGCAGCGAGTTGAAGGCAAGGCGAAGGGCGTCGCCCCATCCGTTTGAGATATCGTTGAAGTAGCTGTCATCCGCCTCGATCCGTTTTGGATCTGCGATTTCAAAAGTATCAGTCTTGTAGATCTGCAAGTCCAACGGCATCCCGACAGAGAGGTTGGCCTTGATAGTGGAGTCGAACGAAACGCATAGAAGTTTGACCGCCTCTTCGAAGCTCATGCCTGCGTCGTAAGCCCTTACCAAAATCGGTTTGCCGTATTTGGTTTCCCCAATTTGAAAGAAGGGTGTTTCGTCGGTGATCTCTACGAAATTGCCTTCAGGGTACACCATAAACATAGTGGGCGAACCGCCTTTTATTTGGCCCCCCAAAATGACAGATGCCCTAAACTTGGACCCGGCCTCCTGCCCACTTGGGGCACTTGTCTCGATAATCTCTTTCAAGGTAGCCCCAACGAGGCGGGCAACCTGAAACATTGACGGTTCGTCCAAGATTGTAGGACTGCGATCAGCAATGGCCTTAGCGCGTTCTTCCAACATGCTCACAAGCGTCTGCGTTGTCGCGAGATTACCGGATGTCATCAAGGTAATGACCCGCTCGCCGGGCACGGACCATGTGAACATCTTCTTTGTCATCGAGAAGTTATCGACACCTGCATTGGTGCGGGTGTCTGACATAAAGACTAGGCCCTTATCCAACCGAAGACCGACACAATAGGTCATGTATGAGTTGTCCGACAATTAGGAGGCAGCTCAAGCTGCAATCGTCCCGTCTTTACTGCTGTATTTGCAGCGACACAATCATGGATTCATTGGCGCTGCCCAGCCGCATCCCTGAAATTGGCGAGGCGTCCTGCGAGTCCAAGCCGGTTGCGAGACGCACGTAACGTTCGTCTGGCGATATGCCATTGGACACATCAAAACCGACCCAACCCAACCCGTCTATATGGGCTTCCGCCCATGCATGGCTGGCGTCCTGATCCACGCGATCGTTCATCATAAGGTAGCCACTCACATAGCGCGCGGGAATGCCCGCCGCGCGAGCCGCCGATACGAAAATCTGAGTGTGATCCTGACAGACACCGACACCCAGCTTTAGCGCCTCTTCGGCCGTGGTGCCGACTGCGGTCCCTTCAGTGCCGTAAGGAACCGCCGCCAAGATGCTGGCGGAAAGGGCGTGAAGGTCGTTCAAGTGGTTGCTGCTGCTGCCCACAACGAGACCAAGTTTTCTGATTTGCGGGCCTGCCGCGGTGCGCGGCGTTGATTGCCTGAAATGCCAAAGGGGCGCCATTCCGTAGACCTCGCCCAACACTCCCGACGTGTCGTTCGTTTCAACCGCGCCATGCGCGGTAAACTTGATCCGCGTTTTGCCGAGTTCTGCTTGGACCAGCATCGTTTGGTTGTTGTACTGATCTAGGTAGTCGAGCTCGGTGGCGCCGCCTTCGATGTCCACGGCCCACTCTCGAACCGTTTGCTGCGTATCGGATCTGGGTGTTAGTCTTATTTGCTGAAGCGCGTAGCTGACCGGCGCGTCATAGTCGTAGGTGGTTGTATGGCTGATGTTTAGCAGCATATGATCGCCCCCCTATCCATTGAAACGGTAGTCTTGTTCAATTTGGAGCCCGATCGCGTTATTCTGCTGAATATAGTCATTGATGAATTGGTGCAGTCCTTCTTCGAAAATGTCGTTAATGTCGTGTGACTTCAATTTCGCCAGAAGCGTTTCAGCCAGATCATTGGACGTTGTGCGTGCCCCATAGTCTTTGGCCAGAAAGTCCAAGTTCGAGACAAGTTGCTTGTAGCAGAACACCAAAGATCTCGGGAAACGCGCATCTAGGATTAAGAAGTCCGCTATGGTTGATGACGTGATCTCGTCTGCGTTCAACCACCGAAATGACCGATGCGCGGATACCGAGCGAAGCACTGTTTCCCATTGTACGTTATCCAATGATGAGCCCACGGAACTGGCCGACGGCAGAAGCGTGTAGTATTTGACATCAAGTATACGGGACGTGTTATCGGCGCGTTCAAGCGCTGTCCCGATCTGCGCAAAGTCGAATATGTCGTTGCGCAGCATTGTCCCGTAAAGTGCTCCTCGTACCAAAGCACTTTGCTGTCTGATCGTGCCAAGAAGGGCTGGCAGCTCGGTCTCTTTGATGGGTTTCTTGAGCGCGCTCTTGAGTGTCATCCAGTTGTCGTTGACGGCTTCCCAAACCTCTGTGGTCAGCGTGTTGCGCACCATCCGCGCATTGGTGCGCGCATTGTTGGTCACCGACGTGACACTTGATGGGTTGTCGGCATCACGCAGCAGATAGTCGACTACGTTTGTTGCGGTGTAGTCTTCATACTTTTGGGTGTAGCCCTCAAGCACGCCAGCCGTTGTCACGACTGATTTCCACTCGGACGCGCTGTCGGTTGACCGGGTTAGCGCAATGCGAAATCCGGCCTCAACCAGTCGCGCCGTATTTTCGCTGCGTTCCAAAAACCGGAACATCCAATAGAGGCCGCCTGCAGTTTTGCCCAGCATGGCGCTAATCCTCCAATACCCAAGTGTCTTTGGTGCCGCCGCCCTGGCTTGAGTTCACGACCAGTGATCCCTCCTTCAATGCGACCCGGGTCAGGCCGCCGGGCGTGATATTGATCCCGTTTGGTGACATCAGGGCGAAGGGGCGCAGGTCGACATGTCTAGGGGCCAGTTCTTTTTTAGTGAAGATCGGCACTGTTGAAAGTGACAGCGTGGGTTGGGCGATATAATTCGAAGGAGCAGCCTTTAGCTTCGCTGCAAAATCCGAAAGTTCCCTCTTGCTGGCTGCTGGGCCAACCAACATGCCGTAGCCTCCTGACCCGTGGACTTCTTTTACGACCAGATCCGCCAGATTATCGAGCACGTATTGAAGGGATTGCTCCTCAGAGCAACGCCACGTTTCAACATTTTGGAGGATTGCTTTTTCACCGGTGTAGAATTCGATGATGTCAGGCATGTAGGAATAGATTGCTTTGTCATCGGCAATCCCTGTGCCGGGCGCATTGGCTATCGTAATGTTGCCAGCGCGGTAAACATCCATAATGCCCGGCACGCCAAGCATGGAGTCAGGATTGAAATTCAACGGATCAAGGTAATCGTCATCGACGCGCCGATAAAGGACGTCGATCACCTGATACCCTTGGGTCGTTCGCATTGCTATGTGACCGTCCACGATACGTAAATCGTGCCCTTCCACCAGCTCAACGCCCATCTGATCGGCAAGGAAGGAGTGTTCAAAATAGGCTGAATTGTGAATGCCGGGCGTAAGAATGGCGACGGTTGGTTTGCCGCTGCAGGACTTAGGAGCACAGGCTGCCAGAGAACGGCGTAGGTTCTTCGGGTAGTTGCTGACCGGCTGCACCTTGTTCTGGCTGAACAGCTCCGGGAACATCTGCAGCATCGTCTCACGGTTTTCCAACATGTAGGATACGCCAGACGGCGTTCGTGCGTTGTCTTCCAGAACGAAGAAGTCATTTTCACCGGTGCGCACAATGTCAGTGCCAACGATATGAGTGTAAACGCCGCCGGGTGGGGTCATGCCCATCATTTGGGGCAAAAAGGCTTCGTTTTGGGATATCAGTTCAATCGGAACGCGTCCGGCCCGCAGTATCTCTTGGCGATGATAGATGTCATGCAGGAACGCGTTTATTGCGAGGACGCGTTGTTCGATGCCTTTTGAAAGCCTCGTCCATTCTCGGCTGGACAAAATACGAGGCACCAGGTCGAACGGGATAAGGCGCTCTTGCGCCGCAGCCTGACCATAGACGTTGAATGTAATGCCGGTCCGCCGAAAGAAGGCTTCTGCCTCTTTCGATTTCTTGGACAAACGAGCTGCGTCTTCGCCGCTGAACCATTTCTCGTAGTTTGAATAAGGCGCTCGGACACCTTGATCCCCAAAAAGCATTTCGTCGAAATGATCTGATTTTTTCCCCATATTCCAAGGGTAGGGCTTTGGGCGTGATCTACAACCGCTAACTTGATAGACGCAAATGTCACGCCAAAGTTGTATGAACAGACTGATTTTTAAGCTGAATATTTCCAAATGAGCTCAAAAAAGGGACGTCAACCGCATCGCGGCCTACCCCAATGCGAACGATCTCGTCGGGGCTGGCCATGCCAGTTGGGTCGATGATGTACCATCCGTTTTCCAGGTAAACCTCAACGACGGCATGAAAGTCTGGGGGCGATACGCCCGGAGCATAAGCGCTCACCATCCTTGCGGGAATTCCGACAGCGCGAGACATAGCGATCAGAACATGAGCATAGTCCCGGCACACGCCTTTGCGGCTTTCAAATGTCTCTTGTGCCGTCGTAAAGGCATCGCTTGCACCTGCCGCATAGGAGAATTCCGAGGTAATCCAGCTGGCGAGTTCTTGGATCAACTTGCCACCTGAAAGTGATCCGAATGTGCTTTGCGTAAATTCGTGAAACGCGGCGGGATGGCAATATCGTGATGGCATCAGGTACTTCACGAATTCACCCCGCAGCGAAGGCAGCAGAGCAGCTTTCTGGCTCTCTATTGCAGGCTGTTGACGGCTAAGTTCCACAGTCGCGGAATATTGGCAGCTAAATTGATGCTCAGCCTCAAGCCATATTCGGTGGCCCATGCCGTCCTCCGCCTCAATGCGCGAGGGTGACACTGGAACATCATACTGCAGGTTGCTCTGCGTTACGTGTTGGTCTGCTAGGTCCGCTGCTTCAATTTGCAGAAGCAAAACACATGGCTCCGGGATCACATAGGACAGCTTCGTAAGTACTTCTAGTTTCAAGAGCGATCCTAACGTGCGGTCGGATATGAGCGGGACTGCAGATAATGAATTTCGTGGGCAGGAGGCAAGGGCGCTTTGCCGCCATGATCCGCCAAGACTTCCGCAACTCCAAGAAACAGATTATCACCTTCGTAAGGATCAGGCTGGGAGGGCTGATGAATGGCTTATGAAAGTAACATGGCGAGCGATGACTTGATACTTCGCACCGATACAAACGGGGTCGCCGTCTTAACCATGAACTCTCCCAAATCCATAAATGCTTTGTCCGAAGGGATGCTGGCCGCACTGTCTGACAAGCTTGACGAGATCGCCGCTGATCGCAGCGTAAAAGCGGTCGTCTTGCGAAGCGGCGGAAGTCATTTCTGTGCTGGGCACAACCTCAAGGAAATGGATAAGCGGCGTGCCGATGCGGATGGTGGATTTCAGTATTTTCAGGACCTGTTTGCGACGTGTTCGGCAATGATGCTCAAAGTGGTCCGTTTGCCGCAACCGGTGATTGCTGAGGTGAAAGGGATCGCAACGGCGGCCGGGTGCCAGCTTGTTGCATCATGCGACCTTGCAGTCGCGGCTGAAGACGCAACCTTTGCAACCTCGGGCGTCAATATTGGATTGTTTTGTTCAACCCCGATGGTCGCCCTTAGCCGAAATGTCCCTCGCAAGCTGGCCATGGAAATGCTCTTATTGGGAGAGTTTCTGCCAGCCGCGCGCGTGGCCGAATTAGGTCTGGTCAACCGCGTGGTTCCGGCTCTGGAACTTGAAGAAACCAGTATGAAATTGGCACGGATCATCGCTGATAAATCCCCCTCGGCCGTCAAAATCGGCAAGCGCGCATTTTACGAACAGTTGGAGATGCCCCTCAAAGAGGCATACGCGTATGCCGGGCGTGTCATGGCTGAGAATATGATGGCGCGGGATGCGGTGGCGGGCATTGGTGCCTTCACCCGCAAGGAGCCGATGCCTGATTGGATGGGCGATTGATCGGGGCAGAGTTGCTCTCGCAAAGGCCCAATTATTTCCACCACGCGGCCCCCCGCAGGCAATTTGGCCTACAAGGCAAGGTCTTCTAAAAGAAGACCCATCGAATAGCTTGATTTGTCTGCATGTCGTTTTGTGCGTCCACCCTCGACAACTATGAAGTTGTCACCCAAAGAATAAGCAAAATCAGCATTTTGCTCCACCAGAATGATCGCCATGTCCCCCTGTTTGCGCAGGTGCCGCAAAGTGTCACCGATTTGTTGAATAACATTGGGCTGGATGCCTTCCGTTGGCTCGTCCAGCAGCAGAAGTTTTGGTTTCGTTATCAGGGCGCGAGCGATGGCCAGCTGCTGTTGTTGCCCGCCGGAAAGGTCGCCGCCGCGCCGCCCCCGCATGTCGTATAAAACGGGGAAGAGGTCGAAAATTTCGTGCGGAATGCTGCGTTGCCGCTTTGGCAAACAGGCAAACCCGGTCTCCAGATTTTCCAGCACACTCATCATTGGAAAGACTTCGCGCCCTTGCGGTACGTAGGCGACGCCCATTCGTGCTGCCGCGAAGGCAGTGCTAAGCTGCGCGGTTTCTCCGTCCAACGAGATCGTCCCAACTGAGGCAGGATGCCGTCCGGCAATCGCTTTCAACAGGCTGGTCTTGCCGACGCCGTTATTGCCAATAACCGCGGTGATTTGGCCTTTGGCGGCACTCAGCGACATATCGAATAGGATCTGGCTTTGGCCGTAATGCAGGGTCAGGTTTTGCAAATCAAGCATTGGCGCGGCCCAGATATACCTCGATCACGTCGGGGTTTGATGTCACGTGGTCCAGACTGCCTTCGGCCAGCACTGAGCCTTCGTGCAGCACCGTCACCTTGCACGCCAAGCGGCGCACAAATTCCATGTCATGTTCGACGACCACCACCGCCCGCGTTTCCGCCGCGCGACGCAGGATATCGGTGGTCTTCTCCCGTTCTTCGGTGGTCATGCCGGCGGCAGGTTCATCGACCAACAGCAACCGAGGTTCCTGCGCCAGCAACATGCCTATTTCCAGCCATTGCTTTTGCCCATGGCTTAACTCGCCGGCGGAGCGCCTCAGCTCGCCCAGCAGCCCTATCTCCTCTGCAATCGCTTCGATCCGCGCGCCGTTTGCCGCTGTTTTCTTGTGCATCAAAACCGCAAAGGCCCCGCGCGGGTTTTTCAGTGCCATTGCCAGATTTTGGCGCACGGTCTGATCTTCAAACACGGTGGGTTTTTGGAACTTGCGCCCAATCCCTTCCATCGCGATCTGGCTTTCGGACATACCCAGCAGGGACATGTTCTTTTCGCCCCAAATCACGCGGCCCTTGTCGGGTTTGGTCTTGCCGGTCACGATATCCATGAAGGTGGTTTTGCCCGCACCGTTTGGCCCGATGATCGCCCGCAGCTCAGGCTCTGCAAAATTGATCGACAGATTGTTGATGGCACGGAACCCGTCAAAGGTGACGGTCACGCCGGAGACCTCAAGCAGCATGCTCATGACGGTTTCCTCACCAGATAATCGAAGAGCCCGCCAATGCCTTTGGGGAAGAACAACGTGACCGTGACAAAGCTGAAGCCCAGCAGCACCAGCCACCAATCCGTCCATTCTACAGTGTAGAATCCTAGCGGGATCGACGGCGCGCCGCCGCCTGTGAACCAGCTCGACATCAGCGACACGAATGCCGCGCCAATGACCGCGCCGTACAGACGGCCTCTGCCTCCAATCGCAACCCAAACTGCCAGATAGATCGACGCTATCGGCGCGATTTCTCCGGGGTTTATGATGCCCGCCTGCGGGTAGTACAGCGCTCCGGCAATGCCTGACACGATGGCGGTGATGGTGAAGATGAACAGCTTGTAGCTTTCCACATGGTAGCCAAGGAACCGCACCCGCGCCTCGTTGTCGCGAATACCCTTTACGACGCTGCCCATCTTGCCGGACACGACCCATGCAAAGAACACGTAGCCCAACGCCAAGGCCGCGGCTGAAGCGATGAAGAAAATGATCGAGATCGTGGCCTGTGGCGTTGCCTTAAACCCGGGGATGTTTTGCAGGCCGGACAGCCCGTTATTGCCGCGCAATCCGCTGTCGTTTTGGAAAAGGTAGAGCGACAGGGCCAAGGTCATCGCTTGGGTCAGGATCGACAGATAAACCCCTGTCACACGGCTGCGGAACGCCAGCCACCCGAACACCAAGGCCAACAGCCCCGGCACCAAGACCACCATCAGAAGTTGCAAGAACAAGCTATCCGCGAAAGCCCAGATCATCGGAAACTCCGCCGATCCCACGACACCGAATATCTGGTTCCCGATAGCGTCTGTGATTTCCTGCGGCGTTGGCGGGATGGTCTGGCTCGTCAGGCTTTCCAACACGATCCCTTCCGTGCGGGCATACATCAACCACATGCCGACCGCGTAGCCGCCGATGCCAAAGAACGCAAAATGGCCCAAAGACAGGATGCCGCAATAGCCCCAGACCACGTCCATCGCGATGGCGATCAGGCACAGGCACAGCGTCTTGCCCAACGTCTTAACGAAGGAGGTTGAAATCACCCCGACCCCCGTCACCTCCGACAACATGGTGACGCCGAAGGTGAACAGGCCAAGGGCGGCAAGGAACCACAGGACCGACGGGTTTTGCGCGATGAAGGTGTTTTTCATGGGATCAATCCGCCGCCGCCCGGCCTTTGAGGGCGACGATGCCCTTGGGCCGGAATTGGATGAAGAGGATGATGAACAGGATCATATAGGTTTGCGCGGCCAACGTGTTGGACGGGTTCAACCACTCGATCCCCTTTTGCAGGAAGCCAATCATCGACGCGCCCGCAAGGGTGCCCCAAACATTCCCGACCCCGCCGACCACCACGGTCATGAAGGATTGCACGATGTAGTCAGCCCCCATCTCGGATGTGACTTTTGCGTAGAGCCCAATCGCCACGCCTGCGATGCCCGCGATGCCAGAGCCAAGCCCGAAGGTCAGCATGTTGATGCGGTCGGGGTTGATGCCCATGCTCGCCGCCATCCCGGGGTTCTGCGTCACAGCGCGAACCTCAAGGCCCAGACGGGTGCGTTTCAGCACGAACAGGATCAGGCCCAGAAAAAGCAGTGCCAACACGAAGATCGCGATGCGGATATAGCTGATCTGGATCACGTCCGAAAACACCAACGCCCCGTCCAGCCAATCAGGCGAGGTCAGCGGCCGCGCCTGCGTGCCGAAGATGTTCTTGGCCAGTTGCTGTAACGCAATCGAGATGCCGAAGGTGGCCAGCAATGTCTCTAGCGGGCGGTGATACAGATGCCGGATCACCAGCCGCTCCATCGTAACGCCGGCCCCGAAGGTGATCGCAAAGGCCAGCGGCAACGCCACGATAATCGACACGGTGTAGTCGGGGATGAACAGCTGCACCACGTAGCCCGTATAGGCGCCCATCATGATGAACTCGCCATGCGCCATGTTGATGACGCCCATGACGCCGAAGGTGATGGCCAGCCCGATGGCCGCGAGAAAATAGATCGAGGCCAGCGACAACCCGTCCAATGCCAGATCCGCCGTCTGCGCCCAACCAACGCGGGCCTCCACCGATTTCAACGCAGCCTCTGCAGCCGCCGTAATCTCCGCGTTTTCCTCATTGTAGATCTCGTAGAACACATGTTCCGACAGAGCTGCGTCACGGTACACATTCGTCACCAGTTGCGGCACCGTCCCCGCCTCTGCCAGCCGCGCATAGGCGCGGTTGCGGGCCTCGTCAGTGTCAAGTTGCGCCACGGGTATATCTGCGACACGGCCTTCAACGATATTGGCCTCAAGGGCTGCCCGCACCACGGTCGGCGGCGTCCGTATCGGGGCGAGGTCTGCGTCAATCAGCTGCTGGTAAAACGCATCCGGCGCAACTGTCGGGTCCAGCACTCGGGCGATATTGCCCTCAGGCAAATCCTTCGCCAATCCACTTTTCACCGTCAAAATTTGGTTCAGGACGCTCCGCGCCTCAACCGAGGTGTCCTTGGACAGGCTTTCAATCGCCGCGATCCGATCCTCAGGCGCATCCGCAAACCGCGCCGATAAGAAATTGGCCAACTGCACTTTTCGCGCCTTCAGTCCAGCATCCTGTTCGCCGTCGATAGAGGCCAATAATGGCGCGAGTTGCGCGGCCTCGGGTTTCCGCGCGATCGACACCAACGCCGTCTCTCGCCTTGCAAGATCGGGGTCAGACAGTTGGAACTGCACCAAAGCGGTGCCAATCACCCGCCGCACACCGCCATTGGGCCGGATCTGTGTGAAGTCTCGTTTGTCACCACGGCTTTCCGCACCGCTGTCTACATCCCGCAAGCCAAGCTGGTCACCTTCGGAGGTGACAATGAAGAAGGTGCCATCAATGTCCTGCCAAACATTCCGTGCGGACCACTCTTCCAGAAATTCGGTGGTCTGCGGCAGACCGGCAGCAATGAGGTCGTCCAACACCACACTGACCGATCTACGCGAAGGCTTTGCAACCTCACCCGCATGGGTTTGCAAAATGTCCTGGAAAGGCGTGCCAGTGTCCTGAGCCTGCGCGGAATGAAGCGTGCCAAAGATCAGGCCGATGGTAAAAAATATTGGGCGCATACGGGTCTTTCAGGGTCAGTCACAGGGCATTTATGGCAACAAAACAAGCGTTACGAAAGCGGGGCCAGCCAGCCGGACGGCCCCGCTTGTCATTTAGTAGTTAGAGGTCAGCTGCACGCAGGTCTTGGTCTCGGTGTTGTACATGCCGCAGCCCAGCTCTTTCCAATCGGATGTCAGCACTTTTGACGCAGGCAAGAAGTCGGTCCACGCGTCGCCCGGCACCTCCGAGGTCTGGCTGATGATGTCGAACTGGCCGTCCGCGGTGATCTCGCCGATCAGCACGGGCTTGGCCAAATGGTGGTTTGGCAACATGACAGCCGTGCCGCCGGTCAGGTTCGGGAACTCTTGGCCGTACATCGCGTCACGCACTGCATCCACATCTGTGGTGCCTGCCGCCTCAACCGCGTTCACCCACATGTTGAAGCCGATATAATGCGCCTCCATCGGGTCATTGGTCACGCGCTCTTCGCCCGCAAAGGCCTTCCAGTCTTTGATGAACGTGGCATTGGCGTCGCTTTCCGCCGACTGGAAGTAGTTCCAGGCCGCCAGATGGCCGACAAGGTTGGACGTGTCCAAACCGGACAGCTCTTCTTCACCCACCGAAAAAGCCACGACAGGAATATCATCCGCAGAAATATCAGCCGCAGCCAGTTCTTTGTAGAAGCCAATGTTGGCGTCGCCATTGATGGTCGAGATCACGCCCACCTGCTTGCCATCTTCGCCAAGCCCCACAACGTCACCCACGATGGTCGCCCAGTCGGAATGGCCAAACGGCGTGTAGTTCACAAAGATATCTTCCTTGGCGATGCCCTTGTCTTGCAGGTATTGCTCCAGAATGTTGTTGGTGGTGCGCGGGTAGACGTAGTCCGTGCCCAGCAGCGCAAATTTTTCAACGCCCAGTTCGTCCAGGAAATAGTCCACCGCAGGGATTGCCTGCTGGTTTGGCGCAGCCCCGGTGTAGAACACATTTTTCGAGCTTTCTTCGCCCTCGTATTGTACTGGATAGAACATCAAGCCATTCAGCTCCTCCAGCACTGGCAGCGCCGATTTGCGCGACACGGATGTCCATGATCCAAAGATCACGTCGACCTCGGATACGGTCAGCAACTCGCGGGCTTTCTCTGCAAAAAGCGGCCAGTCAGATGCCGGGTCCACGACCACAGCTTCGATCTGGCAGCCCAGCACGCCGCCGGCGGCGTTTTGCTTTTCGATCAGCATCAGCATCGTGTCTTTAAGCGTCGTTTCGGAAATGGCCATCGTCCCCGATAGGGAATGCAGAACGCCGATCTTTACAGGATCAGCACACTCGGCAGCAGCCATAGCGGTGCCGCCCAAAAGCGCAGCGGTCATAAATGAAGAAAATTTTAGCGTCATAGGTCTTGGTGTCCCTGTTGTCGCTGCGAGCGTGTCAGGCGGCGCATCAGCCCCTTCCCAACGCAGACCTGAGCAGTGTAATCAGGGCCCGCAACAGTGATGTTGTAGTCGCGTAAGGGGAGCTATCTGCCAGGATGGCCTCTTGCGCGGCGTTTGCGCCCAGATCGGGCAGGTTGAGTTAGTTGAATGGTGCTGAGTTGCGCCAGAGATTGCGCGCTTCAGGGCACCAGACGACCATAGTTGCTCATTTACTTGCCTGTGAAAGGCGCAACTGCCCAAAAATTAGTCAGGATTGGGGTGCAGTCTGCGCGTTTCGCTTGTTCAGGCAGATGATGATTCCGTAAATCGAAGGCGAGACAGGTACCGGGATATTAAGCCGGTTTCTGAGCAAAACTGGTGATCGTTATTGTATTGCTGAAGCGGTTATTGGGGCGGGCTTCATTTCAAAGGGCTTTCCCTGTAGGCGCCAAGAACGATGCCCTTCCCAATAGTGGCGTAGAGGTCGCCGGTGTCCCATGACGTGTCTATAGACTCGAGATGTGGGACGGACGGGACGCCACCGATTGCTGGACGGCTTGTTGGGACACGAAGATGCGTAGATATTTGGGCTTGAAATGCGGGCATGGTTGAGGGGCTCTTTATCGGCGTGAGACCTTCAAGAGCCATTTCAAGTCCCGCATCAGGAAGCATGGATAATTCAAAAGTGCTGCCTTGCTGTTTGCTAAATTCGATGCGTCCCACCAGCACCAATGCCATCGCGCGTTGGAAGGTGCTGGTGTCACCAAAAGCATCTGTTCTATTGAACAGAACGCCTTCGAATGCACCCGTTCTCAAACCGTTTATTACATCCGGCGCATACCAGCCTTGGCCGCTTTGGTACACTTTTGGCGAGATGCGCGCGATCTTGAAGGAGCTGTATTTGAGATTGGCTTGCAGACGTTCGCCGTCTGTTTGGCCCGCCGATTGTTGCCAGGGCTCATTCTCGTTGTCACGCCAGACGTCAATATCAATAGCCAGCGGTTCGGTTGGAACGCCATCCAGCCACGTCACATCGTAGTCAGGCACAAAGGACCGTTCGGCTGACGGTCGATCCTTAACGCGAAAGCAGCCCGCACCATTGGATTGGTCGGGTGTGAGAATGTTGTTCTTAGAGTCTGATTTGGTCTTTGCCAGTCGGGCGAATGTGTCGGCGTTGCCGGTTCCAATTTGGATATAGGAATTGGATAGGAAATTGGCGTATGCGCCAGAGAAGCTTGTTGATGTGATGGAACGAGGCTCGGTTGTCGAAAGTTGGCCATCGACCAACGGCCAGACTTCATATCGCAGACAACCATCTAAGGACGGGTTGACTGGAAAATAGGGAAGCACATTGACCAGTTCGGGGGGCGTTGCAGCTGAAAGCTGTGGTACGTCTTTTAGAAAATCAACGAGGCGGGAAGTGACTATGTCCTCTAGGTAATCGTTTGCCACGGCCTCTGCTCCAATTGCTCAGATGACGCTATATAGCAAAAGGCCCCCCGTGAAGGGGGGCCAAAACTCGTTAACGCACAAACTCTTAATCCAGTGGATTTTCGAGGACAGCGCCGTGGACGACCAAGTTGTTCTTGTCGCCGGCCGGGTTGATATCGACCTCCATTGCGTAGCCCTTCTCCGAGGAGCCAGAAGACGCTTTGGTGTAGGACGTGTTCATCGAGGCAATCGGGATGAAGCCAAACAGCTTCACCGAAGCATGCGTTTCCGTGTGGAAATACTTCTGGAAGGATGCGAAGTCATCGGATTCGAAGAACATTTTGCCGCTCGGCATGGTCGAGACCAACAGACCCCGCAGTGACTGCAGGCCACCAGCTTCGAGGATCGCTTTCAGTTCCGCAGCTTGAGACGAAAAGAACGGGCCAGAGGTTGTTTCGTCGTGGCCATAGGCGCTCTTCAAGATGTCAGGCAGATACCAACCGATTGTGTTGTTTGCGGTCAGGTTGGCGGGTGATGCCGTCAGGAAGCAGGTGTTATCAAATTCCAGTTCAATGCGAACTTTCGACATCAGGCTTTTGAAGTCTGATTGGGAATATTCGGTGCTGGTTGATCCACCAATCCCCAAGAAGCCGATCTCAAACCCGCCTCCTGCTTGCCCGTTGATGCTAAAGCTCGACGAGCTTGTGCCGACATCGGTCAGTTCAATGGTGATAGATACCTTCTGCCCGTTAGCAAATTTCGATGGGAAGTTGGGGTCAACATTGAAGCCGGGGAACCACTGCTTGGCGTTGTTTGCAGTGAACGCTTGCAGGCCGCCATTGGTTTGGGACGGTCCAGCAATGTTGGCTTTGATGCCAGAAATTTGGTGCCCAAATTCCACCATTGCAGAGTTGATGTTGGACATGATGTCGATCGCCGCGCTCGCCTGATTGTAGTCAGGTGCGAATTTCGCCCAATTCAACGACTTCTTGAATGCGTCTGTAAACTGCGCCGTTACGTAGTCGATCTTGCTGTGTACGCCCGCCTGAGTCATCTGCTCCGCCGTAATTGGCGAAAAGGTTTGTTCCCAGGTGGTGACGAGCTTGTTGAGCACCGCTTGATTCTCGGTCTTCAGGTTGGTGATCGTGTTTTGATCTTTGGTCGACAGGCTGTAGGCCATGTTCTGAACCATATTCAGGTAGCTTGTGGTGAACTGATCTGCAGTAGACCAGCTGTCCAGTTTGCCGCCGGTGCCCGGCACAAACGTTCCGGCCACGATATCATGTGCGCCATGGTCCAGCACACCTGATTGAAGAAGCGGGCGGGTCAGCATCTCGGGGATAGTGAATTGTGTTGGGTCTGGCATGCCAGGGGCCAAGCTACTTTTGAACAGGGCCAGCACTTGTTCTTTTGCGGTGCTTAAATCAGCCATTTCTCTTCCTCCAATTGGTTTTTTTACATCGGCCAGTGAAATCTGATCGACAAAACCAACGTCTCGGATGCGGCGGCGAAAGAACTGAAAGGCAAAAGAAATTAATCCGAAACCGGCACTCGGGCAAATTTCGTAAAATTTTCATATTTATTTTGGGCCTTTTGCTCGGCTTCGCGGACATCCTATTGGAACGCGGCTCAGCGCTGCGACTTCTTATGTTGGAGCAGGTCGGAGCCTTCTGGCCGGAAAGACTTTATGCGTCGCCACAGGACCAGACTGAACGACATAAGGGTGTTCCCTCATTACCGCGACGTTCCAATCGAGGTAGAGCCGGTCGCAAAAAACGGGACCGGTCAATATGTCAGCGGCCAATTCCTCAACCAGACCTATCATTCGCTCGCGCTGGACAATGCCGTACTCGTTGGCGAGCTCCATATAGGTGCCACTTACAATTGCGTTGCTGTCGACGAGGACGGTATCAGCCTAAAGACACATTGGTTGTATTGTACTTCGTTGGATCCGTTTCCAAGCTTCGGCATCGTTCAGGATTGGACCCAAACAGGTGGTTTTGCGCCCCTTTTGTCCAAGATTGACACTCCATTCGTAAAGCTGGAGGAACTTGCCGACATCGTTACGATTTTTCCGTCGCTGCCTCCGGTGGAACGCCATACCCAAGCGCAGGTGGGGCACCGTGGGTGGTTGGTCATGACGCGTATGGCGTCCCCGTATGCGATGGGCATTCTGGTGGATGATCCCTCTTTGCCCCCTTCGCTGTCCGTTGGTTCGCAAGACATCACGATGACGGCGAGCTGCGTTCGGACGCATCAATCCATCGGGTTTGATGCGTTGACTTGTGTCAGCGCTGGTGGTGAGGCGCTGTTCTTACAGCGGCAATCGCTATGAGCGCCCTATTGCCAAGTGTTAACGAGTGGTGCGATAGTACCCAACAGTTGACATTAATCCCGTTTTCGAAAACCCCAAGCGGGCAGATCGCAAGTTATAGTTCGTTCAATGATTTGTCCGCCTTTGCAGTAAGAAAGCAGCGAAATGGACCGCAGGGCGCTGTTGAAAGTTCGTGTGATTGGCCAACACGTGAGAAGCGAATTGGCATGATGCACATCAAACTTGGGAACGCGACGTATCACGCTGAAACCGAGCGTCTCCAGGGCGAAGACGGCCAGCAAATCCACCTGAGATTGCAATCAGCAAACGTTCTCAAATACTTTGCGGCGGCGCTCGGACAGCTTGTGACCCGTGACGATTTGATAACCGAAATCTGGCCGGATATTGCGGTCACGGATGACAGTTTGACCCAATGCATTGCGGATATTCGCCGGGCGATTGGCGATCATGATCGTGCCATTCTGAAGACAGTTCCTAAGCGTGGGTATATCTTGATGGGGACGCGCGCCACGCCACCAGCCGCGCAGGTCCACGACCCGCATTATGCGCAGGTATCGAACCAACCTGCGGCACCAATAGCAGAAATGCCAACCGCGATTATCCCGCAGCTCGATCCACTGGATGTTTTGCCAACCTTAGCCATTCTTCCATTCCAATCGAGCGCTGCTGGCGAAGCGAAAATACTGGGGACGTTTTTTGCAGACGAGATTGCCAATGCAATTGGCCGAACGGACGACGTAAATGTCATCTCTCGGCTGTCCAGCGGCAGCGCCACAGTTCAAGCCCGGGATTTGCGAGGAATTGGCAAACAACTGAATGCAGACTTTGTGTTGTCTGGAACGTTGTTTCAGCAGGAAACCAAAGCGATTGTTGTCGTCGAATTTGCGGAGACCGAGTCTCAATTTGTCCTGTGGTCAGACAGGATGGAATTAGAGATTGATCCCTTGTTGCGGGAGACCGAGGGCATCAATCAGATTGTCACGCATGTGCGTCGGGCGATCATGCTGAACGAGGTCCGCCGCGTCCGCTCCCGGCCGCTGAATGATCTCAGGCTGTTTAGTGCACTGCACGGCGCGGTTGGACTGATGCATCGCTTTTCCCCAACAGACTTCAAACTTGCGCGCGAATATTTGGAATTCGTGGTGTCGCGCGCTCCAAACCATCCGGCGCCGTTGGCGTGGCTGGGGCGGTGGCACGTCCTTCGAACTGTTCAGGGTTGGGCCGACGACGCAAAGCATGAGGCCAATCAAGCGCTTGGCTTCACCGCGCGCGCATTGGACATAGACCCCGATCATAGTTTGGCGTTGGTGTGTGAGGGGCAGGCGCTCGTCCATCTCGCGCATCGCCTTGATGACGCAAAGGATCGCTATGATGCGGCCCTGATCTCTAACCCCAATGATGCGCAGGGACGCGCGTTGCGCGGGATGCTGGCGTCGTTCCAGGATCGAGGCGACGAGGGCAAGAGGGATGCCGAACGCGCGCTTCACCTGACGCCGCTTGATCCGCACCGCTTCTTTTACCTGGCGCTCGCAGCTGGCGCGAACATTGCGGCGGAAGATTACCCGCGCGCGGTATCGCTTGCCAAGGAATCGCTGCGTCTCAATCGCACGCATGTATCGACGCTGCGAACCTTGGCGGTGGCTCAGGTTGGGATGGGCGACAATCAAGGCGCGCGAAAGACGGCGGATGAGCTGCTGCGGCTTCAGCCTGATTTGCGGGTCAGCAGCTGGCTCAAAAATTCGCCGGGGTCTGAATATCAAATGGCCCGCTCTGCGGCAGCAAAACTGCTCAGCATCGGCATTCCAGATTAATTTCAGTTGGTACAAGAGGGAGAACACAGATGGGTATCGGACCAGAAAGCGCTCTAAGTGCGCTCAGCGCCTTGAGCGCACTCAGCGGAAGCAGCGCCTTGAGTGCGCTATCTGGAAGCAGCGCCCTGAGTGCATTGAGTGCGCTCAGCGCGCTGGGAACGGAAAGCCCGGCTCAGGCGGGCGCATTGATTACCAATCGCGACGGCATCGTAGGCACGCGCATAGAACATATCGCCGACGTGACGCCCGGCTTGACGGACAGCCCTCAAAATCTGGCCCGCCTTGCCCCCAATGTGAGGGCGGCAATCTATCAGTCAGAATTGGGGCCAAGCGTAGATGTGTCCTTCAAAACGCAAGATGACCAACCGGTTGCGACCCTGTGGCGTCGCAGCGAGGAACGAAGCAAACGCCGCGCCATTGTCTTTGACGAGTTGGTTGAAATGACTGGACCAACTGTCCAGCAATTGGAAACCCAGCTGAAGCACGTGGCGGGATACGCGCAAATCCGGCCAGACCGAGGAGCGGAAATTTTGTCCCAGATGGGCGTCCCTACGTCCTTCTTTGCGACGATTGGTTTCATCGACCAGGCGCGCACGCCTTATACAATTGAATTCCTCTACACGGCGCTTGGTTTCTCTTCTGCGGTCATACAGCGCATGAAATACGCTTTGGCGGTCAAGCGCCCCATCGAGTTTTCGCCACAGGTTCAACCGATGATCCCGACGCCGACCCACGGGTCGCTGCCAAGCGGCCATGCGACGGAAGCCTTCCTTATGGCGCGGCTCATCTGGAAGCTGTTGATCCACAGCAAAGTCCCGCAATACAACGATCACGCCTATTGGGGCGACATGCTGATGCGGCAGGCTGCGCGCATCGCAACGAACCGGACGGTGGCCGGGGTGCATTTCCCAATAGACAGCGCGGCGGGAGGTTTGCTTGGTGTCACGCTGGCCGACCACGTGTTCGCGATGGCATGCGGTGGGCAATGGGCCTCGACGGCCTTCAATGGTCCCAACTTCGATCCACGAGATGATTTTGATTGGCACAAAATCTATTGCGCTGCGGACGACAAGCTAAAGAACGAGGCCGTGTCCGATTGCGGTGTCTGGGCGAAATCCAAGACGCACAAGGAGCCATCCGGCAGCACGCCGTCTCCAATTCTACAATGGCTGTGGTCCAAGGCGTTGGCGGAATGGCAGGACCTGAGACCGGATCAGGTTTAGAGCGGAGGGTGGCACATGACCAAATGGCAAACGGGGTTTGACCCCAATGCGGGATTGGTGATCGACCAGATCACCTATTTCCGGCTCTCTCGTTCCCCTCACAACTACCCTGTAGCGCTGGAAAACCTATGGTGGTCTGTGCTGCTGGAACTTGAAGACACCAGCATCGACCAGTTTGAATACGCCACTTCAGACTTTGCCAATGATCTGCTGATCCCCATCGCATATGACGCAGATGACCGGGGCAGGGTGCTGCCAAGCCAACCTCTTGTGATCTACGCGCGAAAGCCGCTGATCGAGGCGCTCAATCTGTTAGACAATCCCTATCAGGTGATAAGCGTTCGTCTTGGTGCTACAACGCCAGAGCGGTTTTTGGATCAGACGGCCTCTGCTGAAAATACGTCAGAGTTCCGTGTTGAGGACGATACGGTGATAACGGCCATCATTGATGATGGCATTGCGATCGCGCATGACCTGTTTCGAAACGGGCCCGTTTCCAGCCGCATCCATCACGCCCGCATATTTGACGCGGAGCCGGAAAAAACTCGTTCCCATAGCAGCGTCGGGCGTGCCTTGGATAGAGCCGAAATTGATAAATTGCTGAGCGATTGCACATTTGGAGGCATGCTTGACGAGGATCTGTTTTACGCCCGCACTGGGCAAGTAGATATGTCCGAGGACGTGTTTTCGACCGTGGCGTTGCAGACCTCTCACGGCACGCATGTCGCGGGGCTGGCGGCGGGCTATTCTATCTCCGACGCGTGCAAGAACCGGCCGATTATCTGCGCGGCTTTGCCCTCTCGTATCGTCACCGACACGACCGGTTTGGATATGATCCCAACGCTCTATCTTGCGTTCCACATTCTGGCCAAACAGGCCCGTCGGTTTCGGATGCACAACGGAAAACGCGCACCGGTTATCTTCAATTTTTCCTATGGAAACACCGGCGGGCCGCATGACGGCACCGGTATCTTCGCTAAGATGTTTGACTTTTACTTTGGCGAAAACGCCGCTTCGCCCAAAGGGCATGAGCAAACAGCGTGGCTTACCCTGCCTGCAGGAAACAACAATCTCAATCGACTGCACGCAATCGACGATCCTGCGGCGTCCTCTGATACCACGATGCTGGAACTGACCGTCTTGCCAGACGATCGCACACCGTCCCAAGTACAAATCTGGCTGCCCCATAGCCTCGAGGATCATCAACCAGACCTCGCGTCCATAAAGGTCACCGCACCTTTTGAGGATGAACTTGGCCTGATCCGTACACAGCCCGGGCAGCATGCCGCTTTGCTCAATTCGGATGACTGCGAAGTCGCATGGCTGGCATACCAATATGTTGGCGGCACAACCGAACGCGGGTTGGTGACATTGTCCATTAATCCCACCGGTGGGCTGAAAGACAGGTCCGACACCGCGCCTGCAGGCGTGTGGAAGATCGAGATTTGCCGCTCAACCGAAACGAATGAGGAACCGATCCATATTTGGGTCCGCAGGGATGAGACCTTGCATGGGCACAAATCTGGCGGCCGGCAAGCTTTTTTCAGCAACGGCACCTACAAGCGGTTTGGCAAATATGGCGAACCGCTTGCCGTTGATCCGCCTGACACCGATAGTCCGGTGCGCCGATCAGGAACCATCAGCGGATTTGCATGTGGGGCCACGCCCATCACAGTCGCGGCCTATTCTGAACAAGAGGGGGAATTGTCCCCTTATTCAGCCGCGGGCCCGCTGAATCCCTCCCCCAATTCGCCGAAACCCATGCGCAGCGGTCCAGACGTGGCGGCGATGGGCGATGAAAGCCAAGTCCTACGAGGTGTCCTCAGTGCAGGGTCGCGAAGCGGCTCTTGGGTCCGCCTGTCTGGCACCAGCGTCGCGACACCTCGCGTCGCGCGTGCGGCCAGCAAGGACATCGCTGATTTCAAAGGGGATGGTCGTGCCTGGTGCAAAGTGGCGGCAAAACGGGACCCGTTTGAACTGACCGGAAGATCGTTAAAAACGCGCGCTGGGGCTGGCGGTATTTGCATCCCAGTCTTCGATGATGAGGCACCGGATTAAATGGCCGGGTTGCCCGCAGGGCATACGCCGTAGACCTCAGACGTTTGGCCATCGGGCGCGAAATAGGGCCAGTTGACCTTTGGTAAAGCACCATTTCTCGGGTGCTATAAAGGGCGAGGAAAGATTTTTATTTATATATAACAACGCTGTATCAAGTTTTAATTGTTTCCAAATCAACAACAAGATTAGCGCAAATTGAGGACACAATCTCAAAATAACTTCTGGTTAACCAAATCTGAAACGGGGCCAGAAGAATGAATATGATGCTGAATTCCGCGCTGAACGTGCAACGAGCTGAAGAGGTAGAAAGCCCAATCCGGCTGATCTTGAACAATGACGCCGAAAAGGCGTCGTTCGAGAATGTTGCAGTTGTTGGGCTTGGCTATGTCGGGCTTCCCTTGGCTGTGTCGCTCGCCAAACACTTCAAGCAGGTTTCCGGTTTCGACATTTCGACCCGCCGCATCGCGGAAATTGAAAACGGCTACGACTCGACCCACGAAATAGACGCAGCTGAGTTGGAAGGCTGTGGGCTGAAGATCAGCACGCAAGCCTCTTCGCTTGCCGATTGCTCCTTTTTCATCGTGACAGTGCCAACACCTATCAACGACGCCAATCAACCAGACCTCAGCCCGTTGGTCTCGGCCTGCGAGATGATCGGGCCGTACATCAAGAAGGGCGACGTGGTCGTCTTTGAATCAACGGTTTACCCCGGCGTCACCGAGGACTTCTGCGCACCATTGCTTGAGAAAGCATCCGGTCTGGCGTGGGGTAAAGATTTCGGGCTTGGCTACAGCCCCGAACGTATCAACCCGGGCGACAAAGTGAATACCGTTGAAAACACGGTCAAAGTGATCTCTGGGGACACGCCTGAAACACTCAAGCGCGTCAAGGCCGTCTACGACATGGTCATCAAGGCAGGCTTGCACGAAGCCGAAAGCATCAAGGTTGCCGAGGCGTCCAAAGTGCTTGAGAACACACAGCGTGACGTCAACATCGCGCTGATGAATGAGATGTCGGTGATCTGCGACAAGGTGGGCATTGATACAACCGACGTGATTAACGCGGCTGGCACGAAATGGAATTTCCTGAAATTCACGCCGGGCCTTGTCGGCGGCCACTGTATTGGCGTCGATCCATATTATCTGGCGTCTTTGGCTGAAAAAGTGGGCCACAACCCACAGGTCATTCTCGCCGGTCGCCGCACGAATGATAACATGGTGCGCCACGTGGCAGACGCAACGCTGCGCCTGATGATTAAGAAGGGCGGCGACATGGCCAAGATGCGGGTTGGCGTCTGCGGTATCGCGTTCAAAGAAAACGTGCCGGACATTCGCAATTCAAAAGCGATTGAGGTCATTGAAATGCTGCGCGGTTGGGGCATCACTCCGATGGTTCATGACACGCATTGCTCACCCGAGGTCGCCAAAATGGCTGGCATTGAGCTGTGCAGCGACGAAGACATGAACGCCTTGGATGTGATGGTTCTGGCCACACCTCACAAGGAATATGCCGAAGATCCTTATTTTCCTCGGAAAATTCGCACAGGCGGCGTATTCGTGGACGTAAGAGGAGTGTTCCGTAACTCCCAAGAAACAAAGCCGCTTCACTACTGGGCGCTATAAAAACAAGAAAAGACGACGCGAAAGGGGCTCGCGACATGTTCAACGTTACACCAATCGGGTCGTGCCGTATCACGACACCGCTTCGCCGTGGTCAGTCCATCCATGGTTTCCATCTGAACTTGGATCGGTGCTATGGCTACTGTCATTCGCCGGCGGAGGCGGTCCAAATGGCCCGCTTCATGCAGGGGCAGGTGGACATCCCATTGGACATTTGGCCGCTGGTGTCTCGCAAGCATGATTTGGCGGTCTTGTCTGGCAGCCAACATACGACATCAGACCTTTATGTGATCGAATTGGCCTCAGCCAAACAAATCACCATCGACGGGGTGTCGATCCAACTCAACTACCTGAACGCCACCTATACAGAGTTCTTCGCGGAACGCCGCCGCGCAAGGTCGTTCTGGACCTTGGCCGAGGCGGGCGATGCCGACGCCATTGCAGCATTCCTTCAAGAGACTTGGACGGCAACACCTGAACAAATTGAACAAGCGGCTCTGTTGGTCCGCATTCGGTTGCAAATGGTGACGGCTGAAAGCCTCCGCACAGATATTGAGACGCTCAACGCGCTATTGCCGGATGTTTTGTTCGTCTCGCATGTCGATGCGCGCAAATCTGATGGGCAAACCATCCGGTCACGATCGGCTTTCATTCAGATGGTGAAAGAACAGGTCACCGATGCGGGGTGCAAGTTTTTCAACCCAACCGACCTGATGGCGGAATATGGGCAGACCAACGCAATTGAGGATGAAAGTGCGGGGCTTGCGCATTTCACGGAAGCTTTCGCCGATGGGATGATGCAGCACTGGATGCGTCAGGTCATCGCGCCTAAGACAGATCAGGCGGCGCTTCACACAGGCAACGAAAACCAGCTACGTCCGCAGGTTCTCGCAGCCTGCGAGCAAAGCGCGTTTGTGGACATTCGTGCGCGCCTGTCGGCACTTGCCGGGAAGGGGGCAAATGTTGCGTCCTTGTTGACCGACACCAACCAAGCCCAGGTGCAAGCCCAATCGGTGTTTTCAAAGTTCAGCATGGAGGCGGCCCAGTCCAACCTGTCGGTGGACGAGTGGTGCGGCCTGATAATGGGTGCGGCAAAGCTTGGGTTGTTTGATGCGGCGACTGAACTTGCAAACCTTGCGCCGCAGCCTTTGCCCGCACTGACCGCTCTTTGCGTCGCCGACCTGGCGTCGCTTGCTGGTGACGTTGATGCGGCGATTTCTTTTTATGCAACAGCCGCCAAACAAGACAAACCGCGCGCCTATGCGCAGATCGCCAAGATTGCGCTCGGGCAGGGTTTGAACCCGTTGGCTCAAATAGGTGCTGCGGAACGCGCTAAATTTCTGGCAGCGGTGCCGCCGATTGAACGTGTTCAATTGCTCCAGCTCGACGGGGCCTCCTTTGCTGAGGCTCTGCCGCAATCGGCCACAGCAGACGAAGCCCGTCAGGTTGTGTCCTATTTGGCCAGTCATCACGGGATCGGCTACGCGGCAGAGGTGTTGGGAACATGGCGCGAAGGCCAAGGCTCGGACCGCATCCGCGATGAAGCTCTCATTTCGATGCTGGACCGCTGGATCGAAACGGCGCTCGTAGCCGACAATGCGGTCGACCGTATTCACGGGCTGAACGCGGTGCTGTTCGCCTCACCGCGCCACGGACCGGCGCGAAATGCAATGCGCGATGCCCGTAAAGACCTTGTCGAACGTATTCGCGCGGCTGGCAGAACCGACGACATCGAGACGCTGGACGCGCTGACAATCGAGGCATCTGCGCTGGCAACGGATTTGCCAGAACTTGATCTGTGGCGCGCGCGCCTCCGGTTCAAGCTGGGTGAATTTGAAACAGCAATCGCGCTGGGCCAATCGGCGGCACGATATATGCCCGACACAATCAATGTCTGGGTGTTGTTGATGCGCGCAGCGGTCAAAATAAATGATCAAAGCAGAGCGGTATTATTTGCACATAAGGTCAAAAATCTGGCATGTACGAAAACAGCTGCCCTGAGTTCTGAGGCTGAAGCGTTGCTTCAGGCCAATTTGGTTGAGGTCTAGTGATGCAGCAGCTGTCACAAATACTGAATTTCGCGCCCGGGGCCCCGGCGCTGGAAAAGGCGGTCTCGGAAGAAATTCACGAGGTCAGCAAAGGCGTGACTTCGCCTGAGCAGGCGCGCCAGGTATTTGAGAAGCTGGAACCCCTTATCAAGACATACCGTGCCGATCAGGACCTCGCGATTGCGTGCGGGCTGTTGTTGGAAAAGCAGCGTATCACCAAGGGCATGCGGATCATTTGGAATGATTTGTGCAGTCTCTACCCCGAGGACCTGACGGCCCTGCGGATGCTGATGCGCTGGTACCGCCGCGATCAACAAACCGCAGCTGGCATCGAAATGATCGCCGAGATGTTCCCCGACAGCTGGTACAGCCTGGAGCAGGCGCACAAAGCCATTCTTGGTCTGGCAGAGCTGAAGGCTTGGGAAGAGATCGACCAGGTCATGGCCTGTATTCTGGTTCTTCACTCGCAGGATCGCCCGATCCGCATGAAATACATCAAAATCCTCAACGAACAGTCGCGGTTCGCAGAGGCCGCAAAAATTGCAGACAGCGTCGAGGGGCAGTCCAGCATGGGGCAGGCGTCGCAAGACTTGCTTGGCTCCGTCAATCGCTGCGCTGCGACCATGCAAAAGCACAACCGGGAAAACGCCGCAGATGTCATCGCCGACATCATTGATATGGCCGATGCGCCGCGCCCCTTGCGCAGTTCCGACCGCGTTGTTTTCTTTTCAGGGCAACTCGGGACAGGTGGTGCTGAACGCCAGATGACCCGTATTGCCTGTGCGTTCAAGAAGCTGCATGCCGACGGCGACCCGCTTGGCCGGGACCCAAAGGTCTGGGTCAAGCACGCAACCGCGGCAAAGGGCGCCGACTTTTACCTGCCACTTCTAAAGGACAACGGCGTCGACACGCGTATCCTCGCTGAGGAACGTGATGTGGCCTTGGCCGAGCTGGAAGACGTCTCTGATGACATCAAGGAACTGCTCGAACTGCTCGCACCCGATGTGCTGCGTCACACGTGCATGCTGGTGAAGATGTTTCGCGAGGACCAGACCGATGTGGCCTATCTTTGGCAGGATGGCGGGATCGTACAATCCGCAATTGCCGCGATTTTGGCCGGGGTCCCGCGGATTGTGACATCGTTCCGCGGTCTGCCACCCAATTTGCGACCCAACCTCTACCGCGACGAATTGCCGGTTCTTTATGCCGCCCTCGCGCGCCTGCCGCATGTGACGTTCACGGCCAATAGCCAGAAGGCTGCAACCGCCTATGAGGAATGGCTTTCTTTGGAGGCGGGCGACGTCATCGTCGTCCCCAATGCCATCCCGCATGTGCTCGCCGATGGTGACGACTCAGATCACGCCTATTGGGCCGACATTCTCGATGCCTCTCACTCTTGCACAAAAACCGTGCTGGGCGTCTTCCGCTTCGACCAGAACAAGCGGCCATTGGACTGGATCAACATGGCCGCGCGCTTGCTCAAGACGCGTGACGACACGCGCTTTGTCATGCTTGGGAACGGGGCTTTGATGGCCGACAGTCAAGCGCTGGTCAAAGAGCTTGGCCTGTCCGACCGGATCTTCATTGCGGGCATTCGCAGCAATGTGGGCTTCTATATGCACCGCGCGGATTTGCTGGTTCACCTCGCCGAAATGGAAGGGTTGCCCAATGTGTTGATCGAGTCGCAGCTCGCCGGCACACCGGTTCTAGCAACACCTGCCGGCGGAACCGACGAGGTCGTCTTTGATGGTGTCACGGGCCACATCTTGTCAGACGCGACAACGCTGCCGCTAGACGAGTTGGACCAAGCGCTTGAACGACTTTTGTCTGACGAGGACGCGCTGGCGCGCCTTGGCGCATCCGCGATGATGCAGTCGGGCGACCGCTTTTCGGTCAACACCATACTCGGGCGCACAACCGAGATCTTCAATTCAACCAAAGTGGACACATAAATGAGAACGGTACTTGTCACCGGCACTGCGGGCTTCATCGGATTTCACCTCGCAAAACATCTGTTGGATGAGGGCTTCGCTGTCGTGGGCTTCGACGGGCTGACGGATTACTACGACGTCAACCTCAAGAAAGAGCGCCACAAAATTCTGGAGCAGAACCCGAACTTCCAGGCCCATATCGGGATGCTTGAGGACTTCGATTTTCTGTCCAAAACCGTCACGGCAGCCAAGCCAGATGTGATCGTGCATCTCGCGGCCCAAGCCGGGGTCCGCTACAGCCTCGAAAACCCGCGCGCCTATGTCGACACCAATCTGGTGGGCACGTTCAATCTGATGGAGGTCGCCCGCGAGCTGGCAGTCGATCACTTGCTGATGGCGTCAACGTCCTCCGTCTACGGTGGCAACACACAGATGCCGTTTGAGGAAACGCAAAAGACCGAGTTGCCGCTGACGCTTTACGCCGCCACCAAAAAGGCGAACGAGGCGATGGCGCATTCCTATTCCCACCTGTGGCACATCCCGACGACCATGTTCCGCTTCTTCACAGTCTATGGCCCATATGGCCGACCTGACCTCGCCCTGTTCAAATTCGTGCGGGCTGCGTTGGCGGACGAGGCTATCGACGTCTACAACCACGGCAAAATGGCGCGGGACTTCACCTATGTTGGCGATCTGGTGCACTCCATTCGCTTGTTGATTGACGCGGTGCCGCCCAAGCCGGATGCCGGTGCAGAGCCGGTTGAGGGCGACAGCCTCAGCCCGGTGGCTCCGTTCCGGACAATGAACATCGGCAACGGCCAGCGCGTACAGCTGATGGAATTCATCTCCGAGATCGAAGACGCGCTGGGGCAGCCAATCAAGAAAAACATGATGGAAATGCAAAAGGGCGACGTGCCCGGCACATGGGCCAACACCGATCTTCTGGAACGGCTGACGGGCTACCGGCCCAACACGTCAACCAAAGACGGCATCCGCACTTTCGTGGATTGGTACCGCGAGTATTACAAGGTCTAGGACGGTGGCAACGGCTGAACATATCACTCCACCCGGTGCGCTGACCCGCATCGCTGTGCTGCTGGAACGGGAGCGCCGGACGCGCTTTTCGGGCGGCAATCTGGGGTATTTGTGGGCCTTTATCACGCCGGTGGTCTGGATCGGGCTCATTGTGGCGCTGTTTTGGTTTCTCCAACGCACGCCGCCGATCCATGTGGGCCCCGAGATTTTCATCGCCACGGGCATTCTGCCCTATCTGATCTTTCGCCAGACCGTGACGTCGCTTAGCCGCACATTGGCGGCCAATCGCTACATGCGCTATCTACGCCCAGTGTCCAACAACGACATTCTGACGGCGACGATGATGTTAGAGGCGTTCAATATGCTGGCCACGTCGGCGTTGATCTTTCTTGGGGTGACCTTTCTGTTTGGCAGCGCGTTGCCCGCTTCCCTGCCGGGGCTGGGCTTGGCACTGGGTCTGGCTTGGTTGCTTGGCTGCGGCATTGGCCGCTTTGTGGCGGCCGCAGGCCTGCTCAGCGATGCGTTTGCCCGTTCTGTGCCATTGGTGCTGCGCCCGCTTTTCTGGCTGTCAGGCATTTTCTACACGGCGACTGACTTGTCCAAAACGTTGCAGGACCTGCTCTGGTACAGTCCGTTTTTGCATGTGACAGAGCTGGTGCGAGAGGCTTATTTCCTGGGCTTCGTGTCTCCGATGGCGACCATTTGGTACCCTGTTGCGGTAGCAACCGCCTTCTATTTGGCGTCGGTCCCGCTTGAGCAGTTCGCAACCCGGAGGCGCATCATGCGGAACCGGCTATGATAGCGCTCAACATGGTCAGCTTGTCCACGCCGGGGTTCTTCTACCGCGAGCCAATTCTGCAAGACGCAAACGTAGTGTTCGAATTCGGGGCGCGCGTCGGCATTCTCGCAACGCCCGGTAGCGGTAAGTCATCAATCGCGCGCATGCTGGCGGGCATTGACCAGCCTGACCGGGGGACGGTGCGACACGCGGGGCGCGTAAGCTGGCCAATCGGGTTCGCGGGCTTTTTGCATCCCAACCTGACCGTGCGCGAAAACCTCAATAATTTTGCGCGCCTCGTCGGGATGCACCCCAAGGCCGTCATCGGGTTTTGCCGCGATCACTTTGCCATCGACTACCCCGAGACCAAGATGATGCAGGACCTGTCACCAACGCAACGCGCCTTGCTCAGCTATGCATGCGCGTTGTCAGTGGACGGCCCCGCCACATGGATCGCAGACGAGGTTATCACTGTCGGAGAGCCGCATGAACGTGCGGCCTGCGACGCGGTGTTGGCGGAGCGGCTAAAATCCGGGGGGTTGGTGTTCTTGTCGCGAAATGCGCGGCAACTCAGCAAATACTGCGATCAATTCTTTGTCCTTCTGAACCAGCGGCTGGTGCCTTGCGATGACCTCGCAGTTGCACAGCAAGCGCTCGATCTGTCCAAACGTCCGGCCGCTGCGCCGGACCTGAAAGCACAACATGTCTAACTCCAAACCCATTGATCCATCCGAGGACGAGCGCATCAAAGCATGGCGCGCGGAGCGGGCCCGCATCGCGGAGGCGGACAAGGCGCAGCGCATTTTGCAAAAGGAAATGGAGCGCGCTCATGCCAATTCGGTGGCAAGCGAGTCTCGCGAAACAGCGGCAATGTCTTTGCTGTCGAAGGCGCAACCCGCTGCCGTCCAACCCCCACCGCCGCAACTCAGCACTCAACCCGCCGCTGTTCCCCCGGTGCAGTCGGCTCCGCGTGCAGCACCAGCGCCCACGCGCATCGTTCAGACCCCTGCGGCACGCGGGCATGGGCGCCTGTTTGCCGCAATGGTTTTGGCTCCGGTTTTGCTTGTGGCATTCTACCTGATCGCAATCGCCACGCCCTTGTACGAGGCGCGTTCGGTAATCGCGATTACCAACTCTGCCGAGGCGGGCAATGCATCGCGTTCCGGCCTTCTTGGCGGCGTGCAAGGCCCCTCAAACCTGTCAGAAGTGTTCCGAGCGCATGCCTATGTGGAAAGCCAGGCCTTGATGGACGAGCTTGAAACAGAGCTCGGCCTGATCTCCGAATTCAGCGGATCAACCATTGATCCCATCAACCGCTTACGGACAATCCCGGCCCTGTCGATGACCAAGAAAGCCAGGTTTGATCGCTATGTTCAATCCTCAGTCGACATCCAAAGTGGGCTGCTCACCCTTTATGTACGCGCGCCAAGCGAGGAGCAGGCAATCGCCGTATCCGAGGCAGTGTTGCGTCATACCGAGACGCAGGTGCGTGCGTTGGGCCAGCAGGTGTTCGATCAGCGTCAGGCCCACACCACCAGCGTGCGCCTCGCCGCCGAGCAACAGGTCGCCGAGGCACAAGCCGCACTGGTCGCATTGCAAATCAAGTATCAGGAAGTCGATCCAAGAAACCGCGTCGAAAGCATCTACACGACCATCAAAGATCTCGAAGCAGAGGCTCTGCGCCTCAATTCCGAGGTTCAGAGGGCCGATATTGCGGGCGTCGGCGACAGCTCTCAGGCGCGGCAAAACGCAGCTTTGGAAGTCCGCATCCGCGAACAAATCGCGGAGCAACGCGCCCGCCTGGTGGCCCCCGACGCGTCCTCTGCAGGCTCGCTGAACACGCTCTTGATGGAATATGAATTGGCAACGCTTGAGCTGGGATTGGCCAGAGATGCGGTTCAAACTGCATTGAAAGCGCAGGCCGAGGCGGGGCAGGAAGCCGCGCTCAGCCGTAGCCTGTTTCAAGTGGTTGTCCCACCTCGGACCGCGCAAACTGCGACATTCCCGAAGATACCCGGAACCCTTGCATTGGTCTTCGTACTGGCATTGGCGGCGTTCTCTGCGGTGATCATGTTTCGCGCGGCCAGAACCTAGGTCTCTGAAGCTAACATTGGCGGAAAAGGCATAGTAAGCATTTGTTATAAATCAATAAAAATAGTTTTGGTCGCCATGAAATGACCTAGCGTCAGTCTTTTAGAAGCCCTGATCCTGCCCAGAATTGACCGCATTTCTGGTTAATAAACCCTTAACAAAATTTAACCAGTTCGCACCCGTTTCTACAGAAACAAGGGCGGGCGAAGGCCGTTGGCCGGATCAACTGCTCACCGTTTGCGCAAGCCACGTGATGCGCGAAGACTGAACAAGAAGATTGAGAGATGAACATTCCGAGAAGAAATTCTGAAAGTACCAAACTGACACGCGAAGAACGCGCGGCTGAGCGTGCTGAACGCCAAGCAGAACGTCAGGCAGAACGGCAGGCAGAGCGCGCGGAACGGCAGGCTGAGCGCGCGGAACGGCGTGCGGAAAAGGCGGCAGAACGTCAGGCCAATAATCAATCAGATGATGACGACGACGATATGGGCGGCCTCATCGAAGAAACACCTGGGTTTCTGAATTTGTCCGCCCTCGCAGACCTGCTCAACGGGTCAAGCAATTTCGTCGTGACCATCCGTATTTCGGCAGGCTCAGGAACGCTGGAGGCCGAAGGCGATAAGCACGTATCCGTCACCGGGTCTGGCACTGGCGTGATCGAATTTACGGGTAAGCTGAGCAAATTGCGCAACCTGTTCCGCGATGATGAAAGCGTCAGCTACACGGGTGGCGAAGATGTGTCCGGCGAAGATGCCGACACACTGCTTTTTGCAGTGGTTATCGGCGACAAGGTCTACACCTTTGCCTATGCCAACTTGGACATTGAGGACACGCCAGACGAACCGCTTGTGCTTGAGGGAACCTCTGGCAACGATCTGCTGATTGATTTTGACAACGTGAATGCGATCAATGGCCTTGCAGGGGATGATTTCCTTGATGGTCGCGCCGGAGACGACACAATTGACGGCGGCGACGGCAATGACGACATCCGTGGCGGCGAAGGTGCCGACACGCTGACCGGCGGTGCTGGCGAGGATACGCTGATCTATGAAGGCTCTTTTGCCGGCGTGGTTGTTGACCTCAATGGCGATCAGACCGCCACCGGCGGCGACGCAACCGGCGATGAGATTTCCGACTTTGAAAACGTCTATGGCAGCGACTTTGCGGACGTTCTGACCGGCAACGGCGACGACAACGTGCTGTTTGGCTATGGCGGCGAAGATGTGATCGACGCTGGCGCAGGCGACGATGTGGTGCGCGGCGGCGAAGGCGCTGACACGCTCATTGGTGGCGCTGGGCAAGATTGGTTGCGCTACCTCGGCTCGACGGCTGGCGTAACAGTTGACCTGACCCTTGATGCGGCTGGCTTCCATCAGGTCTCCGGCGGTGATGCCGAAGGCGATATCGCATCTGGTTTTGAGAACATTTATGGCTCCGACTTTGGGGACAATTTGACTGGCGACGCAGGGGCCAACATTATCTTTGGATATGGTGGCGACGACACGATCAACGGCGGTGGCGGCAATGATCGCATTCGCGGTGGTGAAGGTGCGGACACGCTTGATGGTGGCGACGGGATCGATTGGCTGGAATACGAAGACGCCGAAACCGGTGTCACCGTTGATTTGTCTTTGGATGGCGTGGCGCAAATCGGTGCTGGCGAATCTGTTGGCGACGTTCTGACGGGCTTCGAGAACCTTTCCGGCTCTGCATTTGGCGACATCCTGACAGGTGATGATGACCGCAACTTTATCTACGGGTTGGACGGCGACGACACGATCGACGGCGGTGGCAATAACGACGTGATCCGCGGCGGCGAAGGGGCCGATACCTTGATCGGCGGTGACGGGTCGGATGTTTTGCAATATGCGGGCTCATCTGCGGGTGTGACCGTGAACCTCAATGCGGACGAAAACGGTCTGCAGCAGGCGTCAGGTGGTGACGCCGAGGGCGACATCATCTCAGAATTTGAAAACGTCTACGGGTCCAGCTTTGATGATGTCATCACAGGCAACGCAAGCCGCAACATTCTGTACGGCTATGGTGGCAATGACACGCTGGACGGTGGCTTGGGCAATGACGTGCTGCGCGGCAGCGAGGGCACTGACACGTTCGTTTTCAGCACCGAGCTGGGCGCAGGCAATGTCGACACCATTGTCGACTTCGTCACCGGCGAAGATACCATTCAGCTGACGGCAACGCAGTTTGCGGGCCTTGATATTGGTGCGCTGGACGCGTCGGAATTTAGCATCAGCAGCGGCGGTGTTGCCGACAGCGCCGCCCAGCGCATCGTCTATGACATCGACACTGGCCACTTGTATTATGACGCTGACGGCAGTGGCTCGGGCGAGGCGATCCTCTTTGCCACGGTCGGCGCAGGCACTGTGCTGGACGAGAACGACTTCCTCGTCGTCTAGGGGCAGCCAAGCCTCACAACACACCAAACTTCGAAAGACCTTCGCACCCGTTGCGAGGGTCTTTTTGCGTTAGAGCGACCGCAACATCACCGTGCCGGTCTCCATGGACTGGGCAATCTGCTGGTAATGCGCCCGCCTCCGGTCCGAATTTCCCGTCGCGCGGAGCAAAACGGTTTGGGTGCGGTCAATGATCTCTACTGCCTCTCTGGCGACGCGGGGCGCTGCGGCTGGTGTCACGGCCCGCAACCGCCGCGCGCTTGATTTTGGCCTCGCGCCGCCGCTGCGCACACGCAAGGGGGGCTTGGTGGGATCAAGGTTGGCCTTTACCAACGCCTCCATCTCTTTGCCCGCAGCGTTCAGGGCGGCGCGTGCTTTCGCGTAGTCTCCAGCTGGCGGCAAGTCCTGCGCAATTCTGCGAAGCTCGGATGCGTAGCAGTCAATCAGGTACACTCTTTCCGGGATCAGGTCGCAAAACCGCGCGGCTTGGCGCAATGCCGCCGCGACGCCGTCGGTCTGCTCTTTGGTGACGCGGATCGCGGACAGCTTTGACCAGTCGCGCCCCTCACTTTCGCTAACCGGGCTTTCTGGCCCCGGGTCGGGTCGGGTCTGTCCGAAAGCCGCCTCTGGCGTGGTGGTAAGCAGAGTCGCTCCAAGAAGGGCGGTAACGGCGAGGGAGGATGTTTTCGGCAGGGGCAGCTTCAAAATAGCCGTCACGCTGCCCCGCCCAGCGGGCGGGTTAGTGTTTTGAAAATACATAAATAAAATCCATCAAATAAAATATGATGGGCCGATAATAGCGCATCTTGCTCCACAAAACGAGCCAGAATTTTGCAAGCGTGATTTGTCATGTGCTGCCAGCACGGTATGGTCAGTCATTATTTGATTCTATTTTTATTGGGGGTGTTTGATGCTCCGCTACATTATTTTCGCGTGCTGTTTTTGCTTTGCCAGCGCGCTGGGGGCCACAGAAAGAGTCGCTCTTGTCATCGGCATCGCCGACTATCAATCCATCACGCCGCTCAGAAATACTGTGAACGATGCGGACGCGCTGGCCGAGACGCTCGAAACCATCGGGTTCGACGTCACAAAGCTGGTCAACGCCACCGGCTCGCAGATGCGAGCAACGCTTGATGACTTCTCCCTCAAGGCGGAAACGGCCGAACTGGCGGTTGTCTATTTCGCGGGCCACGGCGTCGAGGTGCAGGGTGAAAACTTCCTCATCCCCGCAGATGCCAATATCGGGTCAAACGCAGATGTGCAGGCGCAGGCCGTGTCCCTGAGCCAGTTTCTCAAAGCGGTGGACAAGGCCCGCAAAATGCGGATCGTGATATTGGATTCCTGCCGCAACAATCCCTTTGATGATCTCATCGACACCTCGGCTGACCCCGAGCAAACAGATGCAACAGGTGCCCGCCAAACGCGTGGGGCAGGTGGGCTTGCCGCCCCAACGCCGGACCGGGGCACCTTGGTGGCTTTTGCCGCACGTGATGGCAACGTGGCGCTGGACGGGGCAGGTCGCAATAGCCCTTTCGCGAATGCCTTGGTCGACTCGCTGGCGGAGCCCAATTTGGACATCTCGCTGATGTTTCGCCGGGTCCGCGATCAGGTGCTCACCAGCACCAATAACCAGCAAGAACCCTTCACATACGGCTCCTTGCCCAGCTTCCCGTTCTATCTCGCCGGCGAATCCACGACCGAGCTTGCCGGTGCCACGGCCAAAGAGCTGAAAAATGCGTGGTCCAACCTTCGGCCAGAGGAGGAGGACCAATTTCTTCAAATGGCAAATGAAGGCGACACGCGGGCGATGCTGGGCCTTGCCTACCGGCGGCTCAGCCCGCTTCAGGCGCAGTTCAACCCGGCAGAAGCGATCGAATATCTCAACAAAGCCGCCAGCACCGGAGAGCCTGTCGCGCTTTACGAATTGGCGCGGCAGTTTGAACTCGGCAAAGGCGTCGCGCAAAACGAAGAACGTGCATTGGAGCTTTACCGGAAATCCGCCGAATTGGATTTTGGCGATGCGCTGAATGACATTGGCTTTTTCTACTATTTCGGAAAGCTCGGGCTGCAAAAGGACACTGCCAAGGCGCTCAGCTATATTGAGCGCGCGGCCGATCAGCGCCACCCGCAAGCCATGTTCAATTTTGCTGCGCTGATCGACGATGGGGAAGTGCCCGGCAAGTCATCGCGTGACGCCGCCAACTACCTCTATCAGGCCCTGCGATCAGGCATCGTGGAAGTGTATGACGCCCTCGCGGCGGCACCTGAATCCTTTGAGAAAGAAACCCGGCGCGAGCTTCAAGGTATCCTGCAGCGGAACGCATTTTATGATGGGGCGCTGGATGGTGATTTTGGCCCCGGCACGAACCGGGGCCTGAAAAAGGCCTTGGGGGAGACGCAGTAAGGCGCGCCGCCAATCGCTTAGCTCAAGGCCTGAAACTCGACGCGGCGGTTTTCATCGGCCTTGGTGTCGGCGGTGTTCACCGGGAAACGTTCGCCCAGACCAACTGTCTCCAGCCGCGCGGCGGCGATCCCGCAGTCTTGAACCAGATGCCGTGCAACCTCTTTGGCGCGCAGCACGGACAGCCGTTCGTTATAGTCATCCGCGCCGGAGGTGTCGGTGTGGCCAATGATGCGGAACAGCCCAATATCGCTTGATTTCATGGCATCACAAAGTGTGTCCAGTTTGGCTTTCTGGTCGCTGGCCAGCGCCGCGGAATCGAAGTCAAACTTGATTTGCAGGTTCACCTGCAGCTCAGGAACCAACTGGGCGTAAACCAATGGCTCGGTTCTCGCAGCAACCAGGGGCTGGGTGCTGTCGCTGGCCGCGATGGTGGTGTCAGTGTTTGGCACAGTGGTGTCGGTTTGGGTGCTCAGCGGCTGCAATCCGCCGGAGATTTCCGTTCCCACCACAACCGGCTCGGCCACAACATTGTCGACGGTTATCATCGACAAGCTGCGGTTCGATTGCCCGGTCAGGCTGCGGGTCAGGGGCAGCTCTTTTGCTTCTACCTGTCGTTTGAACAAAAGTTGCAGATCTTGCGAGGTCAGGTCTTCTGCCAAGGCGTGCTGTCCGGTCAAAATAGACCCTGCAAACGCCACGGCGCATGTAAATTTGCGCATCATAATCACCATAATAAAAATAATTTTGTATGTCGGAGATCATAGTCTATTGTTAACGGATATTCAATTCCGACTTTTGCTTACGCATTTTTAGACGACCTGATTTTATTGACCAGAACGATTGGACCAGCGTGTATTATGACCGCCCCAAAAACGCGCCCGCCGCGCGGTAGACCCATACAAGTAACGGGTTCCCAGCCCATTTTCTTTGGCTCTGGCCTCACCCATGTTGGCGCCGTGCGCAATGCCAATGAAGATGCGATCCTGACGGACCCGACCGGCACGCTTTGGGCGGTTGCCGACGGGATGGGGGGGTATGGCCACGGCGATATGGCCTCTGACATCGTCACTCAGGAACTGGCCAAAGTGGCCGACGAGGTGGCCGCCATTCCGGCCCTGCGCGAGACGCTGCGGCGCGCCAATGTGCTGATCCAGGATCGCTCCTCGGCGCCCGGAATGGGCCGTATGGGGTCAACGGTTGTGGCCATGATGATGCAGGATTGCTGCGCCAATATCGTGTGGGTGGGCGATTGCCGCGCCTATCTGATGCGCCAATCTCATATGAAAATGCTGACCCACGACCACACGGTCGTGCAGGATATGGTGGACCAAGGCGTGCTGCGCGACGACCAGAAAGACAGCCACCCGGAGTCCAATATCGTCACACGTGCGGTCGGCTACGAGCCGGTGGTCGAGGTCGACGCCCTCACCGTTCCGGTCATTCCAGGCGACCGTTTGTTGCTGTGCAGTGACGGGCTGACCGCCTGTCTGGACGATCAGGCGATTGCGGATGTTTTGGCAACCGCGGACGAGCCGCAAGGCCTCTGCTCCCAGCTCATCGACGCGTCACTTGCCTTCGGCGCGCCGGACAATGTGTCGGTGATTGCGGTCTTTGCGGTGGAAGACCAGCCATGAAGGAAGGCGCTCTCATTGGGCCGATCATCATTGCCATCGGCCTCGTTTCGGCGGCCGTCGTCTTTGCGTTGGTCGGCGCGGTTTTGCAAACCGCTGATGGTGGCGCGGAGCTTCGGCTGGACCGGGCGGAAGCGCAAATCGAGACGCTGACCTCTGATCTGGACAGTCTGCGCGACGCGTTGGACGAGGCCTCCGCGAGGGTCGAACAGCAGGCAGAGGACCTCGCACTTTTGCAAAGCCAGCCCCGCATCGCCGCCCCGTCACAGGCCGCCAACCCCAACACCACGTTTCAAGAGCCAGAGCCGCAGGAACATATCGCCACCGAAAACCCCACCGAGGTCATGAAGCTGGCAAAATCTCGTTTCAACAAGGGCATCACCCAGCCGCGCAACCGCACGATGTTGTCGATCCTTGGCCAGCCCCGTGGGCAATACGGAACCGATTGTCAGGGCATCACCAATCCAAAGCTGAAGGCCCTGGTCGAAACCCGGCAGGTCGGCCCGATCCGCGTCACAATGCTCAAACCGGCGCTCGACAGTCTTGAACGCATCGCGGCCAAACTGAAGGAAACCGAGCCTGATCTGCACGACGCCTTGGGCACTGCGGGCGGGCTTTGTGTGCGCCTGATCCGTGGGTCGCGGTCCTCCATTTCCAACCATTCCTTCGGCACGGCGATAGATGTCAAGTTGCAGGGCAAGCTGGATGGTTTCGGCGATGGCGGCACCCAGTTCGGGCTGCTCTTGCTGGCAGAGCTGTTCAACGCCGAGGGCTGGTATTGGGGGGCCACTTACCGGCGCGAGGATTCGATGCATTTCGAGGTGGGCGAAGAGACGCTGAAGAAGTGGCGCGCCGAAGGCAAAATCTAAATGCCCGCTGCCGATCCCTACACTCAGGCCGCTGAACCGGTCTTTGATTTCATCACGCACCTCGATGATTTCGTCGGGGAGGGCGAACATACGCTCGCCGCCCGCGCCAGCGCGGCGCTGGAACAATTCGAAAAGGACGCGCACCGCGCGGCCGCGCCGCCCGCCACCATTGCGCCAGCCCGGTACGGTCTGGCGGTTCTGATAGATCAAAATGTCCGCAAGCGGCCCCGGGTCAAGCTGTCGACCTGGAGCGTCCTGTCCCAGCAGCGCCTCTTTGATGGTCGTGACATGTCGATGGCGCGTATCCGCGACTTTCGCCGCACGGCGCAAGAGGCTGGCGCAGACTTCCAGCCGCTGGCGGCGTTCCTGTCGGATCTGATTGCGCGGGACGGGCGCGGCATGGTCATCAAGCGCCAAACCAAATCGCGCTGGGGCGTCGCCGCCATTGGCAGCATCGCCCTGTTCTGTCTGGCCCTCGCCGGATACGCCGCGTGGCTCGAATATAAATTTCATGCGGGCATCACTGCGGGCTTTCGGCAAGACGAATTGGCCATCGGGTTGGACCGCAATCCCAAAGGTGGCGACCTTGCAGAAAGGCTCACCCGGCTCAAGACCTCCGTTGCGCGGGTCGAACGCGCGGCAGAGCTTGCCCCGCTGCGCCGGTCGGTGCGGTTGCCAATGTTCGACAGTGCCACAATCGCGGCCCAAAGCTACGAAGACGCGGTCAATCGTCATGTCCCGCCCGCAATAATTGCGGCGCTCGACCAGACGCTCGCCACCGAAGGCGACGGGCTAAGGCTCTATGACGCGCTGCGGGTTTGGGGGGTGATCTCGGGCGAGACAAGCTGGTCGCCCGACTATGTGGCGGGCTGGATCGAAGACAATCAGGACCGCCTTGGCTTGCCGAATTTTGCGACCCATGTTGAGGCCCTTTCCGGTCCGCAAACCGACCTGCTCCCCTCCGATCCGGCCATTATGGATCAGGCCCGCAGCTTCGCGGGCGAAACCACAGAAATCGACCGGGTGTGGCTGGAACTCAAACGCGGCGCGGGTACGCGGGCGCTCGACCCATGGATCGCAACTGACGAGGTCGCAGGCGTGGGGGATGTGCTTTTGCGCCGCTCCGGCCTGCCGCTCTCCACACCGCAGCCCGCGCTCTACACACTTCAGGGTTGGGACTACGCCCGTGATTTCGGCATCGGCCTCGCGGTTCAGGAGGCGCGCAAGCTCGCGCCCAAACTTCTCATTGGCACGGTCAAAACCACCAATGATACGCCCGACAAGGTGCAAAACCGGTTGCATCTTGAAACCATCGCATACTGGAAAGGCTGGCTCGCGGATTTGCGCGTCCAGCCCTTTGAAAGTCGCGATCAGGCCGTCTTAGTGTCGGGCACTCTGGCCCAGCGGCAAAACCCGCTCACCGGATTGTTGCAAGAGGTCTGGACTCAAATCGGCGGGACGGACCGGCGCCGTACCCACGCGCAGCAGTTGAAACTGGCCACTGAGTTTGGGCCCACAATCCAGTATGTCGAGACCGGCGGCATCGACCAGATTGGCCGGGTCTTTTCCGAACTCAACGTGGCGCTGGGCTCGCTCGATGTGAATGCCAAGCGCGGGGCGGAACGGGTGATGAGCGTGCAAAGCCGGGCGCGCTCCATCAATGTGCTCAAGACCGCGCCGCGTATCGTGGTGCAAATCGCCGAGGATGTGTTGGCGCAAGCCGGGACCGCGCGCAATGAGGAACAGGGCGGCAACTCGCTGACAACTGCGTGGCAGCGCACGGTGTACCCGCTGTGCCGCGCCACCGTCGAAGGCCAATATCCCTTCACCAACGGGCCGGACGCGGCCTTTGCGGATGTTGCCGCGTTGTTTGGCCCAACTGGCGCATTGCCGCAGTTCTTCCAAAGCTATGTCTCCCCCTTCGTCGATCAATCCGCCTCGCCTTGGCGTTGGAAACCCGAAGCGCGGTTCGCAGGTCTAAATCCCGACAGCGCCGCTTTTTTCGAGCGGGCGATGACCGCCTCACAGGCCCTGTTCAATGAGGCGGGGCAGATGACCGAAACCATGACCCTTGCGGCGCTCGCCGAACGGGGCAACACCGTCTTCGCGCTGGGGGGCAACGGGGTGCCGGTCCGTGCGACGGGCCAGCCCGCATCCTTGAATTGGCCCGGTCCAAACCCGTCCCTCGGGGTGGAGGTCAGCTTCAGGGAAGGTTCGGAGGCTGCGCGCGTCACGCTCCCCGGCCCATGGGGGTTGCAGCGCCTGCTGGACTCGCTGCGGTTGCGGTTTCGCGATGGTGGGCAACGGGTTTTGATCGACATTCGGACAGATGAGGGGCGGGTTTTCGTGGAAATGGGCCTGACGCGCCCGGTCAACCCAGTCTCCGGCAGGCAATTCTTGAAGGATTTCGCCTGCCCCCCGCAACTTTGAGGCGCAAAAGGCGGCATTTGCTGCACGCGGCGCAAAACTGTGCTAAACTAAGACCATTATTTTAAGACGATTTTTATTTAAGATTCTTTTGAGAGATTTGAGATGTTTGAAGACCGCAATTTTGAGGTGACAACCGTCAGCATCGACACCCCTGACGACGATAAAGGCCTGCGCTTCGCCCGAATGACGGGCTTTGACTCCATCAGCGAATGCTATTCCTTCCAGCTGGTTTTGCACTCCGCCGATTTCAACGTGAATTCCGAAGATCTGCTTGGCACTCCCGTCACCGTTCGGGCGGGGGACAAGGAAGACATCCGGCATTTCCACGGGCTGGTGGACCAGTTCCGCTTTGCCGGGCTGCATGATGGCTGGGGGCAATATGAATTGACCCTACGCCCCGCGCTTTGGTTCTTGTCCAAGACCTCCGACAACCGTATTTTTCAGGCCAAATCCGTCGTCGAAATCATCGAAGAGGTTCTGGGGGAGCAGGCGGGGCTGGTCTTTGAAACCCGGCTCAATGAAAGCTATGACCCGCGCGATTATTGCGTTCAATACGGCGAAACCGACCTCGATTTCATCCAACGGCTGATGGAATTTGAAGGCATTTATTACTTCCACGAATTTGCCGACGGGGAACACAAGCTGATCCTAGTCGATGACATCGCCACATTGGAGCCCGCCGCCGATTGGGACCTCATCGACTTCGAAAACGATGCCTCCAAACTGATCGACGACCCGCAGTTCATCACCAAATGGGATCGCGTCGAAAGCGTGGTGCCGGGGGCCTTCGCTCATACGGATTACGATTTCATCAAACCCTCCGCCGACCTGACGGCGGTCGATACGCTGCCCGTCGGGCACGCGCAGGACGACAAGGAAAAATACGCCTATCCCGGCCCGTACACGGAACATTCTGTTGGCACGGCGCTCGCGACGGTCAGGCTGCAAGAAGGTCTGTCGCCCGCGCAGCGCATCATTGCCAACTCCACCGTGCGGATGCCCTTTTCCGGCTGTCGCTTCGCGCTGGGCAAATATCCCCGCGATGCCGAGAACACCGAATACTGCATCCTGCGGGCGGATTATGATCTGGTGTCGACCGATTACAGCACGCATGCGGGCGTTGCGGTGAATACCGGGTTCTCCGCGACCTATCTGTTGATGCCGGGTGACATTCAATACCGCCCCCCCCGCAAGACGCCCAAATCGGTCATGAAGGGCCCGCAGACGGCGGTCGTTGTGGGGCCGGGGGGCGAAGAAATACACACGGATGAATATTCCCGAGTGAAGGTGCAATTCCACTGGGACCGCTTGGGTGGCAACGACGAGAACTCGTCATGCTGGGTCCGCGTCAGCTCCGTCTGGGCGGGCTCCGGCTGGGGGTTCATCCAGATCCCCCGCATCGGGCAGGAGGTCATTGTCGATTTTCTGGAAGGCGACCCGGATCAGCCGATCATCACGGGCCGCGTCTACAACGCCGAACAAATGCCGCCCTACGGGCTGCCCGACAACGCCACGCAATCGGGGTGGAAATCCAATTCGTCGCTGGGTGGCGGCGGCTGGAACGAGCTGCGGTTTGAGGACAAGGCCGGCTCGGAAGAGGTCTATTTCCAAGCCCAAAAGGACCATAACGAGCTGGTCAAAAACAACGAGACCCGCACCATCGGCAATGACTGGGTCGAAGATGTGGGCCATGACGCCACGCAAAGCGTCGGCAACAACCGGTCTGAATCGGTGGGCGTCGACAAAGACACCACCGTCGGCAGCAACCGCGTCGTAAACATCGGGGTCGATGATACGGAAAGCGTCGGGGCTAACAGGTCGCTCTCGGTCGGCGCGAATGAAACTATTTCGGTGGGTGCCAACTCCACCGAAACAATTGGCGTGAACCACACCCAAACCGTGGGGGCGGTCCAGACCATCACCGTTGGGGCCGCGCGCATTGACAGTGTCGGGGCGGTCGAAACGCGTTCCGTGGGGTTGGCGCAAACCAACACCATCGGGGCCACACGCGACGTCAGCGTCGGCGCGGCGCAATCCCATTCCATCGGGGCCAGTGACAGCTGGACCATCGGCGCGGGCCAAACTGTGTCTGTGGGTGCGGCGCAAAGTTTCACAATCGCCACCGATGGCAGCTACTCAATAGGCGGGGCGCATTCGCTGAGTGTGGCCAAGGCGTCCTCTACATCGGTGGGCGAGGACATGGACGTCACCGTCGGCAAAAACCTCACCATAACGGCGGCAGATTCAATCACTCTGAAATGCGGCAAGGCGTCGATCATCCTGAAGAAAGACGGCACGATCACCATTGATGGCAAGGACATCGCCCAAAAGGCCAGCGGCAAGATCGACCATAAGGCCAGTGGCGACATCACCCAGAAGGGTGCCAAAATCAAGCAGAACTAGAGCGGTTCAGCTCCCCGCGTCTCCCCAGAACTGGGGCGGCGATACGGGGGTGTCTGCGGGCGCGGGGGCCGGCAAATTCAACACGGTCTGCGCGATCTCGTCGGCCGAACCGCTGCCGTCCGTCAGCGCCAGGACCCCGTTCGCCCAGGCATCCACGCCATTTTCATCGGGCCGGTCGCAGGGCACGACAAAGGCCAGCGGGAAGTGACGGCCCGCGAAGTCCTGGCTGGGGATCACCAACATGGCATGCAGGCCGGGGCTGGCGTCCAGGACGCCGCGCAACCCGGCTTGGGGCCAAACCTCTGGCGACCTTGCAAGGTCGGCCCAGTTCCGCGTCAGCCATCGGTCCAGCACGGGCCGCATGCCGGGCAGAAGATTGCGCGCAACGAAATCGCCGCTCGCGGGGATCTTTCCGAAAAAGCCGGTCGTCATCTTCAAAACCCGCGCGGGCAGCTGAAGCCGGAGAACATCTTCAAATCAAACGGGTTCTCCACCGAATTGGCGCGCAGGTCGAACTGCGCGCTGTAGCCGCGCGCCGACAGGCTCAGCCGGAAGACCTCGGGCAGCGCCGTGGCGCTCAAACGTCCCGATCGGATCAGCCGCAAAAACGCCCAGCTGCCGGTCTGCGAGGTGATCACTTCCGTTGACCCATCCACCGGCGCAAAGCTCAGCGTTATCATGTTGGTTCCGTCCGATCCCGGCCATGTCATCGGCATGGGCCGCGTGGCGGAGTTGAAGTAGCTCAGGCTCTGCCCGTCCACGTTCAGGATGACGCGGCTGGCATTGGCTGACAAATCCTTGGGCTCAAGGTTGAACGCCATCACCGGCCCCGCGCCACCGGGGAACAGCGCGTCCCTCAATGACCGGGCGTTTTCAAACGGCCGCAATGTTGCAGGCTCCAACCCGAAATCGGCGCGCCATTTCCAGGGCCGCACGGTGGTGTCGATATAGCTTTCCAAATGCGTCGTCACGAAGCTGTCGATCATGCCGCCTTGGCCAAAGAGCCGGGCAAAGTCGGCAATGTTGACGTCGATCGCGCTGCTTTGGTCAAACGGGTAGCGTCCCTTGGTGGCCGAGGTGCAAAACGGCAAGACATCCGCCCTCCAGCGTGCATTCAATTGCGCAAGAATTGCCTCCTGGGTCACGTTGATGGTGTCGCCTGCGATGCCGCTGATCCAGTCGTCAATCGGGTCGGGCAGCACGCGTGCGGTGTTGGCAATGGCGCCGGTCAGCTGCGGCAACCCGCCCCGTGCCAGCAGCGCGGCCTTGGGGTCGGGGCTGGCCGCGACCGTTTGCAATTCGTTGGACAGTGCGGTCAACGCCACCACAGCGTCGTCCAGCAATGGCGGCTGCCCGTCGATTTCCTCTACAACGCCGCGTATCGGTTTGAAGTGGTCGGCCACTGGGGCGCCCGGCAGGGCGGGCGGCTCGCCGCTGCTGCCGCCGCCGCCGACCTTCGCGCCGACCTTGGCCAACTTGCCGATCTTGCCCAAACGGCTGGTCGCGGCCTTAATCAATCCGGGCGGCACTTCGCCGCCGCCACCTTCCTCGGTCACGCGGTCCAGATGGGTTTCCTCGACCACGGCCAGCAGCAACCGTTTCAAGGCGCTGTCGGCCGAGGACAGGTCCTTCAGGTTCAGCCGCGCCTCGTTCAGGTCATCAATCGGGGTCAGCCTGATGTCGCGCAGGAACCCGTCCCATTTGGCGACGTAGTCGTCGTAATATTGCTTCAGAATATCCGCCTCGACCTCTTCGGCGGACGCGTCCGAGCTTTCGGCGCAGCCGCCCTCAAACACCGTCCGGTCGAGGATCGCCTGCGCGGCCACTTCCGGCACGGTCGGCAATATCACTTGCTGGAAGGCCTCGTAGGTGAATGCGCCTTCGATGCCTTTGCGCAGGCTGTCTCCCGATAGGCGGGTCAGCACGCGGGTGCCATTTGGTCCGGCCACTTCGGCGGGCGTCCATTCGTCCAGCCCTTGGATGTTGGGTTGCGACATCATCGAGCCATAGGCCCGGACGGCCAGCGGGATGGTGCAGATGCTGTCCAGCGCCACGGCCACCAGCTTGGCGTCCGGCTCAATCCGGTTTTCTTCGATGGTCATGCGGGCGATGGCTGCGATCTGATGGTCCAGCGCTTCTTCGGTCGGGAACACGTCAATCGGTGCGTAGTCGGGCAAAACGGTCTGCCACCAGACATTGACGAATTCATCGTCGAACCGCGCCAATCCGGTCATCATTTGGTAGGTCTTCAATGCCCCCAGCAAAAACTCGGGGTCGCGGCTGTGCCGCCACATGGTGGCCTCCAAGGTGGCCACCATGCGCGGTTCCAGAATGTTGCGCAGGGTCCGGTCATAGGCAATGGTGCGCACTTGCGCGATCTCGGTCTCGGCGCTTGGCCCCAAGGCGGTCAGGAAATTCGACTGCACAGTGGTGGCCGCGTTCACCGTCTCATTGGATGCCTCAATGGCCAAATTCAAATCCAACGGGTCCGTCGGGGCCTGCCGCGCCGCCACATTCGCCAATCGCGCCGACAGCTTGCTCAGCTGCCGTTCCTGATCGTCCAACCCGCCCGAGTACCGCATGTAGGAAAACACGAACAACACGGTCGCAATCACCGTCACCAGTGACGCCGCCGCCAGGGTCCCGCGCCAGATCCAGCGCCGGCGGTCCTCTGCTTTGGGGTCAAATGTGCCAAGACCGGCCTCCGGGAAAATCAAATCCGTCAGCAAACCGCGCAGGAAAAACGACCGTTTTTCGCCATGCTGGCGCGGCAGCGCATTCACCACCGGCAGCCCTACGGCGGCGCTCATCCCCGACACCAATTGGTCAATGGGCGAGCCTTCCTGCGTGGCGGACGTCAAATAGAACCCGCGCAGCCAGGGGCTGTCTTCATACCGGCTTTCGCCAAACACCGCGTCAATCAGCTGCTTCAACGGCCCGCTGAGCTGTTCCAGCTGGCTCGGGAACCGGAACGCCGCTCCGCGCTCGCTCAACGGCATGTCCGCCCCTATCCGCGCCGACAAACGGTCCTCCGCCGAGGCCAGCAACGCTTTCGTTTCCCGGTCAATCGCGGTGTTGTCCACCCGCGCTTCGGTTCCCAAGGTCGCCCCCCAAACCTGCTCGCGGTCGCGCGTGGACAGGTCGCCAAAGAACGGCACAAAGCCGGGGATCAGGTCGGCCTTGGTAATCATCAGATACACGGGCAGCTTCATGCCCAGCTCGTCCTGCAATTCGGACAAACGCTTGCGAATTTCGCGCCCGTGGTCGCGGATGGCGGCCTCGGGTTCGGACAGTTCCTGCACGGACAGCGTCAGGATCACGCCGTTCAGGGCCCGCCGTCCGCGGTGCTTGGTCAGCAGGTTCAGGAAGCCCTTCCATTCCGCCATGTCCACATCGGGATCAGATTGCTGCTGCACATAGCGCCCGGCGGTGTCGACCAAGACGGCTTCTTCTGTGAAGAACCAGTCGCAGTTCCGCGTGCCGCCCACGCCCTTCAAATCGTCCGACAGGTCAATCGGGAAATGCAGCCCCGACTGGCGCAAGGCGGTGGTCTTGCCGGTGCCCGGAGGCCCGATAATCACGTACCACGGCATGTCGCGCAGGAACTTGCGCCCCCCCAGCTTGGACCGTTTCATCTGCTCCATGATCTCGGCGAATTTGGAATTCACCTCTGCCACGTTCTCGGCGCCCGGCGCCAGTTCTTCGGGCGCGGGGGTGGCCAGTTCGGCCACAAACATGCGGTTGGCGCGGGCCGCCTGTATCTGTTTGAACAGCACGCGCAGCAGCCAGATGATCCATAAAACGCCAATCACGATGGTCTTGGACAGGTCGCTGTCCAAGGGCGCGGTCTCGCCAAATTTCAGCAGGCCGCCGTAAAACCAGATCAGCAGGCTCAGCACCGTCAGGCCGATGAAGGTCCACAACACCCGCGAAAACAGGACGCCGAAAATAACTTTGAGCACGGCCATGGCTTACACTTTCTTCTGCACAATAATTTCCACGCGCCGGTTGCGCGCGCGGCCTTCGCGGGTGGCGTTGTCGGCAATCGGCTCCGAGGCCGCCTTGCCCTCAAACAGGATCGCGTCCGACGGTAGCCCGGCATTCACCAGCAGCTGCGCAATCGCCTTGGCCCGCGCCTCGCTCAGGCGTTGATTGGATTGGAACGGGTTCGATCGCTGCACCGGGATGCTGTCGGTGTGACCCACCACTTTGATCTGCCCGATGACCTCGCTGTTTTCCGCAATCACCTTGGCAATCGACGCGATCAGCGCGCCGTATTCCGCGTTCAAATCCGCCTTGGCTGACCGGAACACTTCGGGCTGGGTGGCCTGCACGACCAGAATGGCAAGCGACACATCTTCGCGCCCGCTCAGCGCCCGCACCGTGTCTTTCGGGGCGGCCTCGGCAAAGAGCGGCAGCAGCTCCAACATGAACGGGTCGGCCAGCTTGGGGGCCTCCACCGTCGTTTCAATGATCGGCCTGAAAATCTCTGCCCGCTCTGGCGGGGGCAGGATGTCGGCCAGCGTGTACAGCGCCTCGCCCTTGTTCGACAGGCTGACGCCTAGGGACACGTAAATCGTTGTAATCAGGGCGAAGGCCACGACGCCAATCGCCCATAGGGGCACGATGAATTTGTGCTCCTCGTCGTCGGCCAGCACGCCTTGCCAATGCGGCGACAGGGGTTTGTCCATGTCGTCGCGCCCGCCGATCAGGCGGGACAGTTGGTTGCGCAGCTGCGTCAGCGACGCCTCGCCGCTGCTGCCGTTAACGCGGTATTTGCCGCGAAAGCCCAGCGACAGGCAGACGAACCCCAGCTCCAGCAAGTGCGGGTCGCGTTCGGGGTATTGCATCAGGCTGTCCATCAAATCGAAAAACCGGGTCCCCGCATCCACATTGCCATACAGCTCCGCCACCAGCGGCATGCGCGGCCACCCCGATGATCCGCCCCAGGGCGTGTTCAGCGCGATGTCGTCCAGCGTTGCGGCCACAAACCACGCGCCCTTGTCGGCGTCGGTCAGCGACAATCCGGCCGACACGGCCTTGTCTCGCGCGAAGGTCAGATTGTCCAAAAGCCGGGCGCGCAGCACGTCGGGGTTCTCGGGCGCCGAGGCCGATTGCAATTCCGGCGCCAAGCCCAGCAACGGCGAAAACGCGTTTATCAGCGGGTTGTCGTTGACCCGCACGTCCCGCAGCCGCCCGCCAGATGCCGCGACCTGCCCGGGCTTTTCGTGGCGTGCGGATTTTGGCGCGCCGCGGTCGCGCGCGATGGGCCGGATGCGGGTCCGGCCGGTGCCGTCGTTCAGTCCGAAGGGGTCGTCTTGTGCCATGGCTACCTGTCCACCACATAAGCGTCGATGTCGGGCTCGCGTTCAAACTTGCCCGCCACGCCCATCACAAATCCGGGCGCGTCGGCCAGCTCCGCCCAATGCTCGGACGACCGGTCCAATTCCAGACACAGCCGGTCGCCGTCATAGGGGATTTCGCGCGGCTGTGAATGCAGCGGCTTCAGCGGGATGCCCGGCAGCTTCGAGGTCCACAAATCGTCAAACGATTTGGCCGACCCCACGGTCGCCTGATCCACAAATATTTTGCGCAGCATCTCCTCGGACATGTCGCCGCCCACGCGGATCACGATCCGGCTTTTCTGGATGATTTGCGGGTTGTCCAGCCGCACGGTCCACACGTTGTCGGAATGGCGCTTCACGTCCAATGCACGCGATGAGGGCTCCACATGGCTGAGCGTCAGGATCATGGATTTGATCGTATCAATCAGCGCGTCAAACGCGGGTTGCGGGTCGGTGTGGTCGTAGGCCGCAAGCTCCGCCAACCGCCGCGACGAAGACCCGAACGTCGCCATCCGCCCCGCCAATGTCGACAGTTCCATGAACAAATCGGACGGGTGCAAATTGTTCTGCGCCAGCATATGCGCAAACTTTGGCCGTGCGGAATTGGCCAATTCCAAAATCAGCAGGTTCTCCATCGACGAGCCTGTGCCGTCCAGAACCATCTGCCCATGCGCGGTCGCAATCCGGTCCAATCCGGTCACCAGTTCCTTCAAAAACTGCGCGTAGCGCGGGGCCGCGATTAACCTTAACGACGGGGGCAGAAATCCTGCGTCCAGCGTCACCGACCCATCCGCGTTCAGCCCGCTGATCCGGGCAATGGGCATGACGGAATAGCCTTCGGTCTCCTCGCCGGGCAGCAGCAGGCGCGGGGCAAGCCGCGCCACCTCAATGTCGGACGGGTCAGCGCCACCTCGAATGGCGTCGCGCGCCGAGATGAATTCCCCACGGTAGCGGGTGCCAGACGGGTCTTCATGGGCGGGGTCAATCTGCGCGGCGTCAGGGCGTTGCGCGGGGATCGCAAGCGAGACCAGCCCCGCGTCCAGGTCCGATTTCACCGCAACGGTTTCGACCGCAAGCGTGGTGTCGGGGATCGAAAACAACGTGCCGTCGGGGAACACGCCTTCGGCTTTGGCAATCCCGATTAGCCCCGCATCCACGGCGGTCTGGTCCAGCTCAAGGTTGAAAAACCCCCAGCTTTGCAACGGGGTAGCCCGCAGCGTGTGCCGCATCATCCACTCCGCATAGCGGTCTTGTTGCTGCAAATGTTGGGTCCGCAGATACAAGCCTTCTGACCAGACAACCTTGTTGGAATTACTCATGCGCCAGGCGCTCCTTACTCGTTAAGCCAGCTGCAGCGAGACGCCGCCGCTGCCGACCGAAATAATCAGACCGGCACTTGCGGCAGGGGCCGACACCTTGCCGCGGAACTGTTTGCCGGCGGGGTCGCGGAACCCTGCGGTCACCCCGATCACGGTGGTGCCGGCCTCTACGGTAATCATGCTTGCAGCCGCGCCGCCGGGGGCCAGAACCAACTGATCCGCCTTGACCAGATCGCCGCCCAAAGCCGAGCTTGGGTCTTGCAGCGCGAAGTAGTCGGACCCGTCAAAGGCGCTGGCGCTGCGCAGTTGCAAGATGGTTAACGTGACAGGCCTGTCAGCGCCGTCAGGCCCGCGGTTCATACCGGCGGCCCCGGATGCTTTCACCGACAAGACGGTGGCTTCAGGTTCCTTGCAGCCCGCCAATGCGACAAGCGATCCGGCCAGAAAAAGGCGACGATCAATTAGCATTTTGTTAAGTCCTTTCGGTTTCATAGGCGTCCCGGAAATCCGAGCCGACCTCTCCTAAAAATTTCTCCTCGGCGGCCTCGGCGATGTCGCGGTAGCGTTCTTGATACAGCTGCCACATCTTCGCGCTGCGCCCGCCCGCGACCAGCGTTTCCAACAAGCCGGTCTCGTTCATGTCGCGTTCAACTTCTTCGGGGTCGAAGCGGTCGATCATCCGCCGCAAGGCGGTTTGCAGCGCGGTCCAGGTCCGCACCTGATGGTCCGCCAGATCGCGGAACGCGCCGGGGACCGCCTTGTCGCCTTGCAGGTAGCTGGTGTCGCGGCCCTTGATAAGCGCCACGATCGCCTCGTCAGAGCTTGCCAGAAACTTCAGCGGGTTCACGTCCGAGTTGGCGATCAGGGTTTGCGCCACCCGCACCTTTTGCTTTTCCTGCGCCCGTGTGCGCAGCAGGAACATCGTGCCGTCCACCATGTCGCGGAACCGGGCGCCGACGGCCTCGACCTCTTCCAATGTCATGCCGTTCGGCATTTTGCGCTCCACACCTAAGCCGCGCATCAGTGCGGCCAAGACGTCGCTGCCATCGGCGGGCGTTGTGGTGGTTTCGACCGGCGGGGTGGGGGTGATGACAGGCTCGTCAACCACCACTTCCGGCGCCTCGCCTTCAATGTCCTTGATGACCTCAATCGGCGGCCAAGGACCGGTGTTGATCGGTGCGGTTTTCTCGGCCTCCGGTTCCCTGCGGGGAACCTCTTTCTGCACCACGGGGTCGACTTTTGCGGGCGTGTCAAAGTAGCCGCCGCCGGGTGAGGTGGTCTCTTGGGAGGTCGAAACAGGGGGATCTTCAGGCGGCACCTCTTTCTTCAGATCCAAGCCAAACGGGTCGTAGCTGCCGCGCGGTTTGCGCTCTTCTTCGGCGCGCACGCGTTGGGATTGTTCCTGCTTCTTGGACCCAAACGCCTCCGGCAATCCTGCGGGGCGCTCGGTCTTTTCAAACACGGCAGGCTCGCCGAAATCATAGCTGCCACCCGCCGCTTCAACCGGCGCGATCTCTTCCACCGCTTCCGTTGCGACCATGTCCACGCGGATGACAAAGTCGCCAACCCGCAGTCGCATCTGGTGTTCCAGGACAGCAGAATTGCCCGCCCCAAGCGGATGCGAGGCACCGTCAACAAACACCCCGTCCGTGCTGCTATCAATGATTGTGACCTCGCCGCTTTCATCGGTAATCATGCAATGGCGGCGCGAGACGTAGCGGTCAGGATCGTCCAACTGCCAGTCGCAATCATCATTGCGCCCAATGATGAACTGCCCGCCCGAATAGGTTTTGGCGGTTTCAATCTGCGCGTGAGGCGCGTGTTCCAGTATCAGTTGCAAACTCACGCTGCTTCCTTTTCATCATCCATTGGGGCCCAGTCGCGGGTGATCCGCGTGAAGCACAAATCATCTGCATCGCGGTTCCCCGCGGGGTCCAACCATGCGGTGCGGCCAATCTGGCAACTGCCAATGCGGGCGGCGGGCACGTCCTCGGCCTTCAGGACCAACCGCAGGTCAAATTCCAACTCTTTGCCCGACGCAAAGATCACCGCATGGCGCATCTGGTCCCAGCGCTGGCGGTTCTTGAGGAACGCTGTGAAGTCTTCCAGCGATAGCGGCCCCACGCGCAACTCCGCGCGCGATTGGCGGTCAAAGGCCCGCGCACCAACGACGGCACCACTGTTCAGACTGCAATGCTGGCCACCAATACGGGTCTGCAAACTGTCAGGCAGGTCGACCCAGACGCCGACGAACTCTGTCAGGCTGACCGGCGCCTCGATCACCGTGGAGACAAACGCCGTCAGACGCTCCGGCCCGTGGGTGTCTTGCACCAAGCTGGTGGCGTGACGCAGCTTCGCCCCGTCGATGCGCGGGTCATCGGTCAAAGTGCCGGGCAAGCCCAGCCCCGCGAAGGCGCGCAGCATCGCGGTGACGCGACCGCCATCATCATGGGCCAGCTGAATTTCCGGCCGCGCATCGGCCCATGCCCGCCAGTAGAAGGCCAGCATCCGGTGTTGCAGCATGTTGACCAGATCAAGGAAGGACGTGTCAGCCAACGCGCCCGCGTCGTCGCCCGCAAACCAACGGTTCGACAGACGCTCCATCACCCAGCGGGTGATGTGCAGCGGCATGGGGCCTTCGGGGCCCAAAAGGCCCAGAACGTTGACCGCTACCTGCGGCTCGCGGTTCCCCGCGGGGAACCGTTGCAACGAGGCGAGGTCTTGCGCCGCAAATCCCAAACGCGCCGATTGGCCAAGGCGTGCAGGTTCGCGGTCCGGTCCGCCGGAGCGGCCAAAGCGTTGCCCTTCGCCTTCCAGCAGGGCGAGCATGCGGAAGAAGTCCATGCCTTCAATTTGGGTCTCACCCACTAGATCAGGGCGCGGGTGCCCGGCGTCATCGGCCATGTGATCTCCTGTTGTTTCTGGGTGAGGTTGCTGCGGGTGCGCACGAAGGAATTGATGCCGACATGCCGCGCGAACAGATGCGACAGCAGCGCCGACAGCATCAGGTTGCTGCCGCCCGCGAGAAGTGTTTCGTCAATATCGAGCGTGATCTCGACGCCGTGGCCGAAGCAAAGCGGGCCTTTGATGTCCAAGCGTTCGATCACGGCTTTCGATGTGACCCGCGCGATGGACCGGCCATGGCGCTCCAGTTTCGGATCGCCTCGGTCCGCATAAAGCTGCAGCAGCGCGCGCAGCGGCTCGCTGTCTTTGCCTTCGGTGGCCAGCGACAGGTGGTTCAGCGAAAGCTGCGAAATCCAGCGCCATGTCAGGTCGTCCAGCTTGCGTTCCGAACCGGACCCCGTGGGTAACGCCGAGCGCAGGGAGGGGCGCGGGCGTTTGAAGGCGGACAGCAGGTCAACCTTCTGCACGGGGTCGCCGGTTTCCAATGTCAGCACGGGGCTGTCATCGAGAATGGGCAGGTCGCGGTTGGTGCACAGCGCGCGGATGTCGAGGCGTTTCAAATCGACATTCGCGGTCGCCCCACCCGGTTTGGCGACGGAGACAAACACGTCATCGCCGGTATAGCTGGTGCGGGTCTGGCCGCGCCGAATTTCGTCTTCGCCGGGACGCCGCGCGCGGCGTTCGACCGAATAGACCAGCCCGCTATCGGCGCGTTGCTCGACGGAGAAAAGCGGCGTGACCCGCGCCTGAGGGCCGCTGGTCTCGGCATCCTCAACCCTTAACAAACGGTAAATTTCGTAGTCGCGCGGACGGGTGCGGTCGGCGTGGACAATATGGGCTGAGCGCTGCGCATCAAGCTGCACGAGGTTGCATTCATGTTCGAACAGATTGACCAGCGGGGCGACCGACAGTTGAAAATCGGTGGTCTTGATGTCGTTCAGGTCGGGTTGTTCGCGGTCGAACAGGATCACCATCTCGACGTTGTTTTCGCCCGCGGATGTCACCGATGAGGCAAGGCCTGAGACGCGGGCATATTGGAAGCGTTCGGGCATCAGGAAGTATTCGCGCAGCAGGCGGTAGCCCTCGAACGAGGAGCGCACTTTCGGGGTCAGCGCCTCGGTATCCGAGATGCCGACCATCTGCGGGGCGCCCGCGTTGCGGTAGCGCTGCTTGGGGTCAGTGGGGCGGGCCATCATCCGGTGGCCAGAGCCGAAGATCGCGTCGAAGATCGCGTTGCTGCGGCTGTTATTGCCGAAGTAGAGGTCCAACCCGTCGAGGGACAATTCGCTTAATGTGCCGGGGCCGGTGCGCTTGATCTCAATGCGCAACCCGGCGCGCGGGGTTGGGCCCGTGGGGTCCACCACGCCCGCCTCGCTTAGCGCGCCCGCGTCTTGCAGGTACTCGACCTTGTGGACCGCAACCGGCCATAGATGCACGTCCTGCGCCGTGGTGAAGGTGGAGCGGGTGCGCAAGCCGTCGCGGATGCCCGAGACCAACCGCGTGCCGCGCTTGACCACGTGGCCGCCGAGCATGCTATCGACCTGCGGGCCGGGGACCAGACAGGCCATCGACATGGCAGGCGAGGGGCCAGCGAGGTCAGGATACAAAGTGTCCAACAGGTTGCGCACATAGCGGCTGCTTTCGCCGTCTACTTTCAGTCGCGTGCGCGCGCCAAGATAGGCGACGCCTTCGAGCAGCCGTTCAACATAGGGGTCGGGGCAGGGGGTGGATTCAATGGACAGGTTGCGGGCCACGGCGGGGTGGATGGCGGCGAACTCGCCAGCCATTTCGCGAATGTGGGTCAGTTCTTCTTCGTAATAGGCGAGGAATGCGCGGTCCATTATGCGTCCTCGATCGTGGTGGCGGCTTGGCCGTTATCAAGGTCAATCGCGGTGCTTAGTTTCAGCCGTTCCGGCACGGGGGACAGCAGCAACACGCCGTCAATGTCGATCCGCATGCCGGTCTTCTCGCCGATGGAGACTTTGACGCGCACGGTGTTGCGCTTCAGGCGCGGCTCGTAGGTGTTGAGGACGTGGCGCAGCTCGCGTTCCAGATCGTCCTTGTTGAAATCGGAGCCGCGGCGGCCGGAAAAGGACGGCACGCCGTAGTTCAGCACGCTCGTGCGGACCTGCGGGAAGTCGCTCAGCTGTTGTTCGGTGGTTTGGGTGGTGCGGCGTTCATTGTCGGTCAGCAGGAAGTCGGCTTCCATGCGTTCGATGTTGAACAGCATTTCGATGTCGCGGCGCACGGCCTCGCGCAGGGTGTCGCTGTCAACGACCACGCCGGATTGCTCCAGCTTGCGGCGGCGCTGCGATTTGGTAACGAGGAAGTGCAGCCGTTGGCGCGTTTCTTCGCTCAGGTCGGTATGGCGTTCCACGGCGCGGGTGCCGCCTTCGACAAGCTGGTCCAGATCGAAATCCGGGCCAAGCTCTTTTTGCAATTCGGCATAAAGGCTGTCGGTTTCCGCCATGACGCCGGGCAGGTCGTTGACCAGCCGGTCCCAAAGGGACGGCTGCACAAGTTCCTGCCGTGCGGCGATATGATTGACGGACCCCGACATTGCGATGCCTTAGACGCCAGCCGCGATATCGTATTCGATCTCGTGCTCGTCGCCGGCGGAATGGTCGTCGGCCTGAACGGTGTAGACCACTTTGACCTTCTCGAAGGTGAGGGTGATTTTCTCTTCGATCACCAGCCCCTCGTCGGAGGTTTCCAGCATCTCGTAGGACGACACCACGGCGTTGGTCATGGTGATGACAAGATAGTCCAGATGCGCCTCGCCGCTGTCCTTGCGGACCGCCAGCACACATTCGTCCAGCGACTTGCCCTGCATGGAGGCCAGTTGCAGATACGGGGTGGCCGCATCAACGAATTTGTTCATCGTGATGCCGCTGATCTGGGCGCGCGATTGCGACCGGCCACGGCCCACCTGGGCCGCCGCACCTTGCGCAATTTCCCATTGCATCGCGTGGATGTCGATTTCTTCCTCATGCTCGGCGCGCATGCTTTCGCCGGCAATGTCCGGCAGTTTGAGGTAAGCTGTAAGTGCCATTTCAAAAGTCCTTTCTTAAATTTTACGATTTGACAGAGGGGAGTTCCGACACGAGCCGCAGGCTCGCGTTGATGCCTTCCAACTGGTAGTGGGGACGCAGGAAGAACCGGGCGGCGTAATAGCCGGGGCGCCCCTCTACGCTGTCGACCTGCACCTCTGCAGCGGCCAAGGGCCGTTTGGCTTTCGCCTTGTCGTCCGCCATTGCCGGGTTGGCCAAAACGTAGCGGTTGATCCACTCGCTGAGCCAGACCTGCATGTCGCCGCGTTCCTTGAACGTACCGACTTTGTCGCGGGCAATGGACTTGAGGTAATGCGCGAACCTGCTCACGGGGAAGAGGTAGGGCAGGTTCGCACTTAACCGCTCGTTGGCCTGGGCATCGGGATCTACCAAACGGCCTGCGCGGGTTTCGTCGTCTTGCAGTGAATGCGCCCCGATGAACGCCGCCAGATCGGTGTTCTTGCGGTGCAGGATCGGCATCATGCCGAGCTTGGCCAATTCGGCCTCGCGGCGGTCATCAATGGCGATCTCGGTCGGGCATTTCATGGCGATGGAGCCATCATCGGTGGGGAAGGTATGCACCGGCAGGTTGGTCACCGTGCCGCCGCTTTCCACGCCGCGAATTTGCGTGCCCCAACCGTAAAGCTTATGGCTGCGGTTGATGTTCACGCCCATCGCAAAGGCCGCGTTCATCCACACGTAGTGGTCGTGCTGGCCGTCGATTTTCTCTTCGAAATCGAAGCCTTTGACCGGCACCGTTTCCGCCCCATATGGCAGGCGACCCAGCACGCGGGGCATGGTCAGCCCGATATAGCGTGCATCCTCGGATTCGCGCAGCGACTGCCAGCTTGCGTAATCGGGCGAGGACACAATGCCTTCCAGATCTTGCGGGTTGGGCAGTTCCTGCCAGCTTTCCATTTTGAACAGCTGCGGTGCGGCAGCGGCGATAAACGGCGAATGCGCCGCGGCGCAGATGCCCGACAATTCGCGCAGCATCGCCACGTCTTTGGGTTTGTGGGAGAACTCATAAGCTCCCACGATTGCGCCGAACGGCTCGCCACCAAATTGCGAATACTCCGCCGCATAGATGTTTTTGTAGAGCGACGACATATCCCAGCTTTGGCCCTCGAAATCCTCAAGGGTCTCGGCCAGCTCGTCCTTGGTGATGTTCATCACCCGGATTTTGAGCTTCTGGTCGGTCTCGGTGTTGTTAATCATGTAGTGCAGACCGCGCCACGTGCCTTCCATTTCGCGCACTTCGTCGGAATGGAGGACCTCGTTCATCTGGTCGGTCAGCATGCTATCAATGCCCGCAATCAGCGACTTGATCGACTTGATCGCGTTGCCGGAAATGGTGGCCGTGCCGGAGCGTTCCTTGGCGGCCAATGCGAGGTTGTGCACCAGCGACTGGATCTTCTCGCCTTCCTTGTCTTTGACGCGGAAGTCTTTCTCCAGCAGTTCGGAAAATTCGCCCAGGTCAAGTGCTTCGGCCTCGGCGGCGGCGCCGCCTTCTTTTACTTCGGTCTCTGGCATTATGCGCCCTCCTCGTCGGTGTTGGCTTTCATCGCTTCTTCGGCGGCTTGCGCCAGAAGCGGTTCATTGTTCAGAAGTTGCGAGATGCGTTTTTCGGCGTCGACTTTGCCGTCCATGTAGCCAAGCAGTTCTTCCAGCTGGCCGCGCATCTCCAAAAGTTCGTTGAGGGCGGGAATTTGCGCCGCCATCTTGTCGGGAGAGAAATCACCCATGTTCTTGAAGCTCAGATCGACGAACAGTTCCTCGTCGGCCTCTTCGCCTTCGGCCACGGGCAGCGTGTTTTTCACGCGGGTTTTGACGCGTGGCGCCAGCGCTTCCATGAATTTGGGGAAACGGCCTGCATCAGTTTCGACGAAGTTGCGCTCGCCCACAGGTTTGGACGCTTCATGCGTTTCTGATTTGCCGGCCAGATCGGCCATGACACCCATCACGAAGGGCAGTTCGATAGTGGTTGGGCTGCCGTAATGTTCGACGTCATATTCAATCTGGACCCGGGGGGTCCGATTGCGCCCGATGACTTTCTGTTTGCTGTCACCCATTGGTAAAACTCCTTAATAAAAATGGTCTATTTTTTCGCGGCGTCCTCCACGCCGGCAACGTTGCGAAATTCTTTCATTCCTGACGGTGCCACTTCCTCCATCAATTGGAGGAAATTCATGGGAACCATCCGCCGCATGCGCCGCGCCAAATGCGGGATGGGGCTGGAGGGCTCGGTTTTCTCGTAGAAGGCGATAATGCCATCGAGCATTTTCTCGACGTCTTTGCGGGTCGAAATAGACCCGGGCGTCGAGGGTGATGTGGGGGTGGACGCGGCCGCAGGTTGGGCCGCTGCGTCTGTGGTCGGGGCGTCCGTTGTATCGCCGGTTTGGGACATTGCTTTCACCAGTGTTGCACGGACAAGTTGTAGAAATTCTGTGATCTCGGGCAGGGTCAGGCCCGCCTCGTCGCCGAAATTGCCGACCTCGCTGAGTGTGTCGCAAAGCGTCGTGATGGCGGCTTCGCAGGTTGTGATGCCGTCCAGCATGGCTTGCGCCCGCTCGGGTTCCTCGGCCGCCAAGGCGGCGGTGCCCGCGCGGACCTTGTTGAGCCGTTGCCCATGCGCCGCGCCTATCTCGGCAAGTTCGGCAGAGCTGAGCCCCGAGACGGCTTTGGCCTGCATCTCATGTTCGGAAAATGTGCCGACCGACAGGTCGTAGCCCATGATCGGGCCGATGCCTTTGGGGGTCAGCAAGGCGCTGAATTTCATGTCACCCAACAGGCCGTTTTCGTCGTTTTCAAGCTGGCGCAACGCGTTGATCCGGGGGGTGGCCGCGGCCTTTGCCGTGTCGCGGTCGCGCAGTTCCGGGTGCAGGCTGTCCCAGTAGGTCGCAAGCGTTTGGGTCAGCATATCGAGGCCCGTGGCCAAGCCATCAAAGCCGTCTGACGCGAATGCCGCACGGACCAAAATCACCAGCAACCGAAGGTCGCGGCCGTCCTCGGCCAGCTCCATCCCGGTGGATGAAATTTCGTCCCAGCCGACAGGCGGAGCGCTCGGATTGAACGCGCCTTCGGGGGTCACTCTTGCCTTCTTGTCCGCCGGTTCCAAAAGCCGCTCAATTGCGTGAAACCGGGCGTCATGCCTTAGCTCTGTACCAGAGGGGTTATCCCCCTCAACAGGCTTCAGGAGGATCTCAATATCCATATCCCAGCCTAAAAATAAATTTTTCAAATCGTCTAAATCAAGTGAGGTTAGCAGACCCTATCTTGCGGGCTGAATCAACAAAAATCGCAAATTTTCTGAATAAAACTCGTTTTCTTGAGGAAACCGCGCAGTTTTGCGCGATCCCGGGAATTCATGATGCCGCGTCATTTGCGCAATTGCAAACGCACCGATTCTGCCCTGTGCGGCGGCGGGCCAAATCAGGTGAATGCGTAGGCAAATCCTTCATCCGTGCCTGACACGGTGACCGCGCTCAATTCCGCGCCGTCCAAAGATCGGTTGAGGATTTGGCGGCTCAGTTCCGGCAACAAAGTGTTGGTCAAAATCGCGTCGATCATGCGCCCGCCGCTTTCGATTTCGGTACAGCGCGCCTTTATCAAATCCATCGCGGTTGGGTCCACCGTCAGCTCCGCGCCGTAGCCTTCGCCAAGCCGTTTTGCGATGGACCGCAGCTTGTGGCCGGCAATGGCTTCGATCATTTTGTCCGACAGCGGATTGAACGGAATGGTCACCACCCGGCCCAGCAATGCGGCGGGGAAAACGTTCAACAGGGGCGCGCGCAAGGCGGCAGTCAGCTCGTCAATATCCGCCTCCTTGGTGCCGTCTTCGGTCATGGCCATGATCTCGTCTGATCCGACATTCGACGTCAGCAGGATCAACGTGTTTTTGAAATCAATCCGGCGGCCCTCGCTGTCATCCATCATGCCCTTGTCGAAGACCTGGAAGAAGATTTCATGCACGTCGGAATGGGCCTTTTCGACCTCGTCCAGCAGCACCACGGAATAGGGGCGGCGTCTGACGGCTTCGGTCAAAAGCCCGCCCTTGCCGTAGCCGACATAGCCGGGCGGCGCACCCTTCAACGTGGACACGGTATGCGCTTCCTGAAATTCCGACATGTTGATGGAGATCAGGTTGCCTTCGCCCCCATACATCAGGTCCGCAATCGCCAGCGCCGTTTCGGTTTTGCCGACGCCGGACGGGCCGCATAGCATGAAGACGCCCACGGGCTTTTCGGGGGCCCGCAGCCCTGCGGTGGCGGTCTGAATACGATTGGCGATCATGTCCATGGCGTGGTCCTGGCCCACGACGCGTTCGCCCATGCTGTCTGCCAGTGCCAGCGCCCGTTCCGTTTGGCTGGACATCATGCGCCCCATCGGGATGCCGGTCCAATCTTGCACCACCGAGGCCACGGCCATCTTGTCCACACTTGGCAGGATCAGCGGTGTTTCGCCTTGCGCCTCGGTCAGCTCAGTCATGCGGTCGCGCAGGTTTTTCAGCGCGGCGTCGCGGTCGAAAGGCGCGTCGGGGGTGGCCTGTTCTTCCGGGCCTTGGTCCTCGCCTTCGGGCAATTCGATTTCCGCCCCGGTGTCGTCTAACGCGGCACCCGCCTGACGCAATTGCGCGCGCAGATCGAGGATGTCTTTGACCAAGGTTTGTTCGGCTTCCCAGCGCGCCTTGGCCTCGTCCAATGCGGCCTTTGCGTCCGCAATTTCGGCCTCCACCTCGGTTTTGCGCGCGTCAATGTCGATGCCGATCTCGCCCTCGCGTTCGATGATCCGGGCCTCGATTTCCAGCGCCGATAGGCGGCGTTCGATGTCATCGACTTCGGCGGGCGTCGCATGTTGGGACACGGCGACCCGCGCGCAGGCGGTGTCGAGAAGGGAGATGGATTTGTCCGGCAATTGACGGCTGGGGATGTAGCGATGCGACAGCTTTACCGATGCCTCGATGGCTTCATCCAGCACCTCGACCTTGTGGTGTTTTTCCAAAACGCCGGTCACGCCGCGCGACATGAGGATCGCTTTTTCCTCGCTCGGCTCGTCGATTTTGACGACCTGAAAGCGCCGCGTCAGCGCGGGGTCAGGTTCGATATGTTGCTTGTATTCGGCCCATGTCGTGGCAGCGACGGTGCGCAGCTCGCCCCGCGCAAGTGCGGGTTTCAACAGGTTCGCAGCGTCGCCCGTGCCTGCCGCACCGCCCGCGCCGATCAGCGTATGCGCCTCGTCGATGAACAGGATGATCGGGGTATCGGACGATTGCACCTCGTCGATCACGGATTTCAGGCGTTTTTCAAACTCGCCCTTCACCGACGCGCCCGCCTGCATCAACCCGATGTCCAGCATTTGCAGGTCCACATTGCGCAGTTGCGGCGGCACGTCGCCCTTGGCCAGACGCTGCGCGAAACCTTCCACGACGGCGGTTTTGCCGACGCCGGCCTCGCCCGTCAGGATCGGGTTGTTTTGCTTACGGCGCAGCAGGATGTCGATGATTTGGCGGATTTCGGTGTCACGCCCGACCACCGGGTCCATCTTCCCGTCCTTGGCGCGTTGCGTCAGGTTGGTTGCGTATTTTTCCAGCGAGGACTGGCCCTTGGGGGTCTTCTTCTTGGGGGCGTCGCTGTCGATGTCTTCATCGGTGCGTTCCAGCGATCCAGCCAGCAAATCATCCAGCTGCGCGGCCATTGCGGCGGGGTCCAGCTTGTCGAATTCGAGGCTGATCTTGAACAACAGCCCCTCCAGCATCGGCAATTGCAACGCGCTCAGCAGCACGTAGGCTGACCGAACCGTGTCGTCGCCAAATTCCAGCGACCCGTAATTCCACGCCTCCTGGATCGCGCGGAAAATGTGGTCCGAGAACTCCTCAACCGAGCCCGCGCCATGCGGAAGTGAGTCGGTCGCACGCAGCATGTCGCCGGTCAATTTATGCCGGTCGACGCCTGCGCTTTCCAACAGAATGTCGAAATCCGAGCGGTCGCTATCGGCCAGTTCGGTGATGAAATGTACCAGCTCGACATAGGGATTCCCGCGCCGTTTAGCGGCTTGGGCGGCTGCGGAAAAAGCCTGCAAACAGATGGGGTTAAGTTTACCAACAAGCTCTTTTCGCTTGACGGTTTCTTGCGAACCACGTGACGCCATAATGCGTGACCTCGTCTATGTAAAAAATGTGTTGTTCAAAAAAATCAGCAGAAAAATCTAAATCGTATAATATGCAAACTATAGACCCAAAGTTTTTGAAACGCGACACTTTTTGATGAGGAGCAATTCCCGCTCCGGAGAATTTATATGATCGACCAGATGCCCGGCGATATTTTCACGGCTGGCCAAATCCTGAACAACACCTATGAAATTCTTGGCGTTTTGGGCCGTGGCGGGACCGGCGAAGTTTACCTTGCGCGCAACCAGATTGTGGGTCGCCAAGTTGCGATCAAGGCGCTGAATTCGCAGTTTTCCGACAATGACGACTACCTTGAATTGATGAAGCGCGAGGAAGAAATGCGCGACATCGTGCATGACGCGGTGGTGCGCTATTCGGAATGTTCGCGCTCCGATCAGGGGCATGTCTTTTTGGTGATGGAATTTGTCGACGGCGTGTCGCTGAACGATCTGATGATGGAACGTCGGCTCGACGAAAAAGAACTTCTGATTATTGCGCACCGCGTTCTGGAAGGGCTTGTTCCGGTCCACAAGCACCAGATTGTGCATCGTGATTTGTCGCCCGATAATATCATTTTGCGCGATGGCGACCCGGAACGGGCGACGATTATTGACTTTGGCATTGCCAAAGACACCAGCGCGGGCGCGCGCACGATTGTGGGCAATGATTTCGCCGGAAAATATGAATATGCGGCGCCCGAGCAGCTGGATGGGCATTCGGAATACCGAACGGATCTATACGCGTTGGGCGCGTCGCTTTTGGCGGCGTATCGCCGCGAAATTCCATTTCTGGGGGCAACGCCCGGCGAGATTATCCGCCGCAAGCAAGAGCCGCTGGACACCGAAGGGGTACGGCCTCCGTTAAGGGAGTTTATTGATTGGTTATCGGCCCCGAAGCTGGAGGACCGCCCCCTGGATGCGGCCGACGCACTGCAGCGATTGAGCACCAGATACCTCAAAGCGCCGACCGTGCGGAAACGTCGGGACCGGCCCGATAACAAGAAGAAAGCCCGCGGGCTGAAATGGCTCGCTGTCCCGGTTCTTGCGTGTGCGGCGGGGGCGGGCCTGTGGGTCACGGGCCTGCTTGGGCCGCTGTTTCAGGACCCGCTGCCCGTGGTCAGCCCATATGAATTCACAGCGCGTGTCGACCGCGATGGCACGGCCGAGCTGTCAGGTTTTATGCCAGACTTACAATCGGTTGACCAAATTTCATCCGTCTTTGCCACCGTGGCAGATGGGTCAGACATCAACGCCGCGTTGGAGCTCGCCGATGGCGTGCCTTCACCGGACTGGCCGTCTTTGATGCAGGACCTGCTTGGATTGGCACAGGGGTTGGAGGACTGGCAATTGGAGGTCTCCGACATGTCCGCAGAGTTCAGCGCCATCACGCAAAACGGTGCTGCGCGCGCGGAATTAGAGGCCGCGTTGGCCGCCTTCTCAGACGCAAACGGCCTTACGATCAAACAGAATTTAGTTGCAGGCCCGGCCGTGTTGCCGGTGCCTCAAGTGCAGGAGATGTTAACCAACTTAGCGACCTGTGGGCCGTTTTCTGTCACGCCGAACCCATCCGGCAGCTATGCGCTATATGACACCATCACTGTAACAGGCGACATCGCCAATGCGGCGGACGAGGCCGCGTTACTGAACGCCTTGGCCCCGCAAATTGGCGACCGAAAGCTGCGGTTGGAAACGGTCACCCTGAACGAAGATCTCTGCGCCATACGCAACGTGTTGCCTGACGCGCCATCGGCAAATCTGTCCATTTGGCTGGGCGATGGCGGCACTGGCGAGCCGGTGCTGTCGGGCATTTACACCACACATCAAAACCCGATTGTCGAGGTGCATGTCCCATCAACACTCAATGACGGCTCACTTTGGGTGATGGTCGTGGACAATACCGGCAAGGTCTTTCACGTCCTGCCAAATGTGAACAACGCAAAGCACGATATCGCCTCATTGGGGCAGGTCAAAAACGGGGTGCGGCAGGTGCGGGTTCTGCATTCGGTTGCGGAATTTCAGGCCGACAATTCCAAGTTGGCGATGCGTGTTGACCCCACCAGTTACGGCAAAAGCGAGGTGGTCGCCGTCTTGACCCGCAGCGATTTATTTGACCTGCGCCGCCCACGCGATGAAAGCGTGACATCAGTCGCCGAAGCTTTGGCCGACGCATTTGTTGGCAAGGAAGATGACTTAATTGGTGTGGCGCGTCGCATCATTGATGCAAGGCCATGATTTGGGTGTCTTCTGTTACAAGAAAAACTAATTACACAGCAAGTAATTGCTCATTAAATTAGCAATGTAATAGCAATGTGATTTGAAGTTATATGGTATTGCGGTAACGTGATTCTACATTTTCTTTAATGGCACTTTCTCATGAATTATATTTATGCTTAGTCGGTATTGCGGTAATTCCCGCCCTAATAGGGACCCACTGCGCGCCGCCAAAAGATGGCCCGGCGCAATGCGGCGGACATGCAGGTGACCCTATCAGTGAATGAATGTGACTTTCAGGCCGGGGCCCTTGTGGACCCTGACGGTGTCGGCATCACCCGAACATCCCAAGAGATAGAGCCGCAAGCGGCCCTAGAAGCCTGCGTCGCGTCCGTTGCGCGCGCCTCCGAGAATGGGCGTTTCCTTTACCAACTGGGGCGCGCCAACTTGGCGCGGCGCGATGTTGACGCGGCGCAGACTGGATTAGTCGTCAAAGCCCGAGGGTGGTGCCAAATTCAGACGGCAGCGTAACTTCGATCAATTCGCAGTCGGGGGAAGCATCGGTGTAACGCGTCTTCAGAAACGGTGGCAAAACGAAGGCGTCACCGACGCCAAGGGCGTGAACCGGATCACCGGTGCCGCTGACCTCAAGCGACAGCGCGCCTTGTTTGACGAAGGTGAACAAAATGTCGGTGTCGTGGCTGGCCCATGGCGTCTTGCCACCGGTTGGACGGCTGACCTGAACCCCCGCAACGCCGCCGGTCGCGGCGCCGATGCCAGTGTCTCGCGCCTCCCAGCCGGGGAGGCGCCAAGGCGACCAAGTGGCGTCTTCGCTGCGATGGTGCACGAATGTCGTGCCCTGCCAATCCCGGTCTTTGACCGCGGGGCCATTTGGCAGCTCCATCTCGTGGTCGATGGTGGTGATATGTTCGGCGGGCACGCCGATTTCTAGAACCTCGACATTGTCGGAGGCCTCCAGCACCCGGTGCCGGATCTGCGGGGGCTGGATGACGCAGTTGCCCGCCTCAAGAATGAAGGGCGCGCCCTGATCCTCATAGACCAACCGCACCCAGCCATGCAGGCAAAATATCAGCTGAAAGCCGACCACATGGTAATGCACCATGTCCGGCACCGGCCCCCCGTCAGGGATGCGGATATGGGAGGCGATGATCGACCCACCAAGCCGGTCGGTGATAAGGTCACGGTACCGCATGCCAGCGCGGCCAATGACCCAGGCATCGCTGTCCTCAAGGCGGCGCACCATGAAGGAGTGGCGGGTCTCGGGGATCACGAGGGCGGGGTTGGCGTCGTCAATGTCAATGCGCGTGCCGCTGGGGCTGGTCAGATGCGCCGCCCCGTCGGCAACCTCTTTGGGCCGGGTGCAGCGAAGGCGCAGATGCGCGGGCGGCTGGGCGCTGTCACGGTCCAGGCGCAGCCGCAACCCGTGGCCCGAGATACGCGCCACGGCGGGGTCATCCGCGGGGTAGATTTCGTCTAACCGGAAGCCGAGCCTGTCCAGAAAGAACGGCAGTTCGATCTTCAGGTCCTGCGCGGGCAGCACCACCTCGGCGGAGGCGATCTGGGTTGGCTGTGTCTTGCGGTCGTCGGTCATGGCGGGACGCCTTGGGTGGGGGGCATGTTGGCCTCCTTGGCGGCCTCTGTTTCGGCGCGGCGTCGCAGCTCTGCGCGGATGATCTTGCCCGTGGTGGTCAGGGGCATGTCGGGCAAGAACCGCACAATGCGCGGGGCCTCATATGGGGCCAGCCGCTGGCGCACGTGGTCGGCGATTTCGGCGGCCAGCAGGTCGGATGGCTCAGTGCCATCCATCAGCTGAACATAGGCCGCGACCACGGTGCCGCGCAGGGCGTCCGGCTTGCCAACAACGCCCGCCATCTGCACGGCGGGGTGGGCCAAAATGCAGTCTTCGATTTCGGCGGGGCCAATGCGGTATCCGGCAGAGCTGATGATGTCGTCGTCGCGCCCCACAAAGGCAATGCGCCCCGACGCGGTCTTGCGGCCCTGGTCGCCCGTCAGCAGCCATTTGGTGTCGCCCACGGTCAGGAACTTCTCTGCCGTGGCCGCAGGGTTGTTCCAGTAGTGCAGAAACATCACCGGGTTCGGCGCGCGCACCGCGATGGCGCCTTCGTCGCCAACACCCAGAGGCGCGCCTGACGGGATGTCCAGCACCTCCACCTCATGCCCAGGCACGCCAAAGCCCATCACGCCGGGCTCGGCTGGTGCCAGCGCCATGCAGGAGGAAACGATCATGTTGCACTCCGTCTGGCCGTAAAATTCGTTGATGGTGGTGCCAAAGGCCCGCTCGCCCCACGCGATCAGCTCGCGGCCCAGCGTTTCCCCGCCGCTGCCGACGGACCGCAGGGTCAGGGGCGGCACGTCCGTGTCCTGCCGCATCATCTTCAACGCGGTCGGCGGCAGGAAGGCGTTGCGCACGCCGTGGTCCTGCATCAGCTGAAACGCGGCTTTGGCGGTGAACTTTTTGAACCGGCAGGCGACCACCGGGACGCCGTGGTGCAAGGCGGGCATCAGCACGTCCAGCAGCCCGCCGATCCATGCCCAATCCGCAGGCGTCCAGATGCGGTCGCCGGGCTGCGGGAAGAAGTTGTGGCTCATCTCGACCCCTGGCAAATGGCCCAACAGCACCCGGTGCGCATGCAGTGCGCCCTTTGGTTTGCCGGTGGTCCCTGAGGTGTAAATCAAGATCGCGGGGTCGCAGGCCTTGCTGTCCACGGCGTCAAACGCGGTGGGCTGGGCCCGGCAAATGGCGGCAAAGCCCTGCGGGTCGGGGTCGTCTATATTGACCACATGGTGCAGCTCCGGCAGCGCGTCGCGCAGCCCTGCCAGCTTGGCCGCGCCTTCGTGGTTGCAGATCACCATGGAGGCGCCTGAATCCTTCAGCCGGTGCAGCAACGCGTCGGGCCCGAACTGGGTGAACAATGGCAACGAAATCCGCCCCGCCTTCAGCGCGGCGATATGGGTCAGCGCGGTCTCAACGCATTGCGGCAGCAGCACGCCCACGCGATCGCCCGGTTCGGTCATTGCGGCAATCGCGCCTGCCAGCTGGTTCGAGCGGTCGCGCAACGCGCCAAAGCTGACCTCGGCCGCTGACCCGTCTGCCGCCACGTCAATGATCGCCAGGGCCTCGGGGTCGCGCAGCGCAGGCCGGTCGCAAATGTCGACGCCAATGTTGTAGCGCTCCGGGATGGTCCAGCGGAACGCGGCGCGGGTGGCCTCGATGGTGTCTTTTGCTTTCAGCATGCTCATCCCCTACACCGAAACACGGGCGATGGTGGACGTCCAGCCAAAGCTGTGGAACACCTGAAGCCGCATCAAACCCGCATCAAAAAGAGGCGCCCCGATGAGTTTGCCGATCAAAGACCAATTCGTCCTCCCCGAGGGGATGATCTACCTCGATGGCAACTCGCTGGGGCCGCTGCCCAAATCGGTCAGCCAGCACCTGTCCCGGATGGTCACGAACGAATGGGGCCAGCACCTTATCAAGGGCTGGAACCTTGACGAATGGATGGACCAGCCGTCGCGCGTCGGCGATCAGGTGGGCAAGCTGATCGGCGCGTCCGCAGGCTCCGTTGTCATGGGGGACACCCTGTCCATCAAGGTCTACCAAGCGCTGTCCGCCGCGCTTGAGATGCGCCCTGATCGCAAGGTGATCCTGTCCGACAGCGGCAACTTCCCGTCGGACCTGTACATGGCCCAAGGCCTGATCCGGCATCTGAACCGAGGCCACGAGTTGCGCATCGTGGACCCCGCGCAGGTCACCGACGCCGTTACCGAAGACGTCGCCGCTGTGATGATAACGCAGGTCGATTACCGCACGGGCCGGATGCACGACATGGCCACGATCACCCGGCAGGCCCACGCCAAGGGCGCGGTGATGATCTGGGACCTGGCCCATAGCGCAGGCGCGGTCCCCGTCGATCTGGCGGCGTCGAATTGCGAATTTGCCGTTGGCTGCACCTATAAATATCTCAATGGCGGCCCCGGTGCGCCCGCCTTCATCTATGTGCGCCCCGACATCTTGGGCGGCATCGACCCCGCGCTCAGCGGCTGGCTTGGCCATGACGCGCCCTTCGCGTTTGAACAGGACTACCGCCCCGGCACGGGGATCGAGCGGATGCGCGTCGGCACGCCCCCCGTTTTGCAACTGGCGGCGTTGGAAGCCGCGCTCAAGGTCTGGGACACGGTCACAATGGCCGAGCTGCGCACAGCCTCGGTCCACTTGTGCGAAACCTTCATTGCCGAGGTCGAGGCCCGCTGCCCCGCGCTCACGCTCGCCAGCCCCCGTGATCCCGATCAACGCGGCTCTCAGGTGTCATTCACGTTTGAGCATGGCTACCCCGCCATGCAGGCGCTGATCGCGCGCAATGTCATCGGCGATTACCGCGCGCCGCATATCATGCGCTTCGGCCTCACGCCGCTTTATGTCGACGAGGCGGACGTCCGCCGCGCGGTGGATGTCTTGCAGGACGTGCTCGACAATCGGCTGTGGGACAATCCAGATTACCAGATGACCGGTCGGGTCACCTAAGCGCGCAACATCGAATTGACCACGGCATATGTTAACGATAACATTTTGGTCGAACTGGGAAGGGATCCTCACACATGGCACAGTCTGACATCGGCCTGATCGGCCTCGGCACGATGGGGGCGATGCTGTCCCTGAACATCGCGGAGAACGGGTTTCCAATCTCGGTTTTCAACCGCACCACGGCGCGCACGACCGAATTCAAGGACAATGCGGGCGCGCTGTCCGACAAGGTCACGGCCTGCGACACGCTTGAGGATTTGGTCGCCTCCATCAAATCGCCGCGTGCCATTATCTTGATGGTCCCCGCCGGTGACCCCGTCGACGAACAAATCGCCGCCCTGCGCCCGCTCTTGGACGATGACGACATGATTATCGACGCGGGCAACGCCAATTTCCGCGACACCGAACGCCGCGCGGCGGAGGCCAAAGAACAAGGCGTGCCTTTCCTTGGCATCGGCGTCTCCGGCGGGGAAGAAGGCGCGCGCTTTGGCCCCTCCATCATGGGCGGCGGCCCGAAGGACGCGTGGGACCGCGTGGCCCACATCCTGACCGCTATCTCTGCGAAATACGAAGGCGTCGCTTGTGCCACATGGATGGGCGAGGGCGGCGCGGGCCATTTTGTGAAGGCCGTGCATAACGGCATTGAATATGCCGACATGCAGATGATTGCCGAAACCTACGGCATCATGCGCGACGGGCAGGGCATGTCCGCCGCTGAATGTGGCGCCGTGTTTGATGCGTGGAATGACGGCGTGCTGGCCTCCTACCTCGTTGAGATTTCCGGCAAGGTCTCCGCCGCGACAGACGAGGGGCAGGCCCCGATGCTTGACGTCATCATGGACAAGGCCGGCCAGAAAGGCACTGGCCGCTGGACCGTGATCGAGGCGCAGCATCTGGGCGCACCCGTCCCCGTGATCGAGGCCGCCGTGGCGGCCCGCAACCTGTCCGCCCTCAAAGACGAACGCCTGACGGGCGAGGTCGCCTTTGGCGCGGCCCCCGTCACCTTGCCCGAAGGGGCATTGGTCGATGACGATCTGGAACACGCGCTGATCGTCGGGAAAATCATGTGCTACGCCCAAGGCTTCGCGCTGCTGAACGCGGCGTCAGCCGAGTTTGGCTGGGACCTGCCCATGCCCGAGATCGCCCGCGTCTGGCGCGAGGGCTGCATCATCCGCTCGTCGATGCTCAACGACATGGCCGACGCGCTGACCGAAGGGCCCAACGCCAACCTGATGTTTGCGCCGTATTTCTCCGACCTCATCCGCGATAACGAGCCCGCCTTGCGCAAGACCGTCACCACCGCCATCGGCCACGGGCTGCAGGCGCCCGCGCTCGCGGCGGGCCTGGCCTATTTCGACGCCATGCGCACGGGGCGGTCCACCGCCAACATGATCCAGGCGCAACGCGACTTCTTCGGGGCACACGGGTTTGAGCGGGTCGACAAGGACGGCAAGGGCTTCCACGGCCCATGGGGCGGCCAGCTTTAACGGGCCAGCTTCGCCACGGCGTCATGGCGCGGGCAGGTGACCAGATGGTCGTTCACCAGCCCCGTCGCCTCCATGAAGGCGTAGACGATGGTCGGCCCGCAAAAGCGGAAGCCCTCCTTCTTCAGGTCTTTTGAGGCCCGCGCGCTCATCTCCGTCTGCGGCGGCACGTCGGCCTGCGCGGCAAACCGGTTCTGCAGCGGCGCCCCGTCCACGTATTTCCACAGGAACTGGTCAAAGCCTTCGCGCTGCTCGATCCGCTGCCATGCCCGCGCGTTGCCAATCGTGGCCTCAATCTTGCCTCGGTGCCGGATAATCCCCGCGTCCCCCAGCAGCCGCTGCACGTCGGCCTCTCCCCATTCCGCGATCACGTTGGGGTTGAACCCCTCAAAGGCGGCGCGGAAGTTGTCGCGCTTTTTGAGGATGGTGATCCAGCTCAATCCGGCCTGAAACCCGTCGAGAATCAGCTTCTCCCAAAGGGTGCGGCTGTCGTATTCGGGCACCCCCCATTCGGTGTCATGGTAGTCCACGTAAATCGGCTCAAGGCCGCACCAGCCGCAGCGTTCGGTCATTTGCGTTGCCTTTCAATGGGTTGCGCATTTATGGATAAGTTTAGTCAAATGGGAACAAAATTGGAACATTAACGCATCCTTAGGGTCCTTGCCGATACACAGGCCTATCGTATTGGGGAGTCTCATTGTGGCGAATGAAATGGATTGGGCGATTGCTGACAACCCGCTTGCGGCGGCGATCCAGCAGCGGGACATGGATGTTTTGCAGTTGGTGCGCGACGCGTTGCAGTCGCGCAATGTCTTGTTGGCGTTCCAGCCGATTGTCTACGCCGCCAACCCGAACCTTCCGGCCTTCTACGAAGGGCTGATCCGCGTCATGGACGAGACGGGCAGGGTGATCCCGGCGCGTGATTTCATCAACACAATCGAACCCTTGCCCGAAGGCCGGATCATTGACGCCTTGGCGCTTGAGATGGGCTGCAATGCGTTGTCAGCCGATCCGGCGCTGCGCTTGTCAATCAACCTGTCGCCCCGCACCATTGGCAACCCAAGGTGGGAACAGGTGTTGGAAGACGCCTTGTCGCGGGACGCGACGCTTGGCGAGCGCCTGATATTGGAGATCACGGAAAGCTCTGCGATGACAATGCCCGATCAGGTCGTTGATTTCATGGACCGGATACACAGTCAGGGCGTCAGCTTTGCGTTGGACGATTTCGGGGCCGGGTATACGGCGTTCCGGCATTTCAAGGACTTCTATTTTGACTTCGTCAAAATTGATTGCGGCTTCATTCGTGACATCCACCGCGACCGCGACAATCAAATCCTGACGGAAGCCTTGGTTTCGATTGCCCGCCACTTCGACATGTTCACCGTGGCCGAAGGGATCGAGGCCCCGCAAGAAGCGGAATACCTGATCGGCGCGAATGTGGATTGCCTCCAAGGGTACCTGTTCGGCGCGCCTCAGCTTCGGCTGCCCCAGCAGCCAACGAAGGACATCATGCGCTCCGCCTGATGTCTTTGGGGCAGGGGGCATGCGCGGTCTTGCCCGCATCTCAAAGCCCGCTTTCTTTCCAGAACCTCTCCTTACCGTTGCGTCATGCAAATGGCGGCTATGTCGAACCGGTTATTTGCGTCGCTGGTGACGCGCTGATACGACAGTGGTGTATCCGCGGACCACCGCGCACTCATAGAATCGTTCATCGATGCATATCGTCGGAAAGGAAATCCATGACTAATGTTGTAATCGCCTCCGCAGCCCGTACCGCTGTTGGCAGCTTCCTCGGTTCATTTGCAAACACGCCCGCGCATGATCTGGGCAAGACCGTTTTGGAAGCCGTGGTTGATCGCGCTGGCATTGACAAGGCTGAGGTCTCCGAAACCATCATGGGTCAGGTTCTGACCGGTGGCCAAGGCCAAAACCCGGCGCGTCAGGCGCATGTCAATGCAGGGCTGCCCATCGAAAGTGCGGCTTGGGGCATCAACCAAGTGTGCGGCTCCGGCCTGCGCGCCGTGGCACTGGGCGCCCAACATATTCAATTGGGCGACGCGTCCATCGTGGCCGCTGGCGGTCAGGAAAACATGTCCATGTCGCCCCACGTGGCGAACCTGCGCCAAGGCCAGAAAATGGGCGACATGAAATATATCGACTCGATGATCCGCGACGGGTTGTGGGACGCCTTCAACGGCTACCACATGGGCCAAACCGCTGAAAACGTTGCCGAAAAATGGCAGATCAGCCGCGAGCAGCAGGACGAATTTGCCGTCGCGTCGCAAAACAAGGCCGAGGCCGCGCAAAAGGCAGGCAAATTTGCCGACGAGATCACGCCCTTCATCGTCTCCACCCGCAAGGGCGACATCACGGTCGACGCCGATGAATACATCCGCCACGGCGCGACAATGGAAGCCATGCAAAAGCTGCGCCCGGCCTTCACCAAGGACGGCTCGGTCACGGCTGCCAACGCATCCGGCCTGAATGACGGTGCCGCCGCCACCTTGTTGATGAGCGCCGATGACGCCGAAAAACGCGGCATCCAGCCGCTAGCCCGCATCGCGTCCTACGCAACAGCCGGTCTGGACCCGTCCATCATGGGAGTTGGCCCGATCTACGCGTCGCGCAAGGCGCTGGAAAAAGCGGGCTGGAAAGCCGAAGATCTTGATCTGGTCGAGGCCAACGAGGCCTTCGCCGCGCAAGCCTGCGCCGTGAACAAAGACATGGGTTGGGACCCATCCATCGTGAACGTCAACGGTGGGGCCATCGCAATCGGCCACCCGATCGGCGCGTCGGGCTGCCGCGTGCTGAACACGCTGCTGTTCGAAATGGTCCGTCGTGACGCCAAGAAAGGCCTCGCCACGCTCTGCATCGGTGGCGGCATGGGCGTCGCCATGTGCCTTGAGCGCGACTAATCACGCCTGAATGGGTTGCGCATGAAAATTGCGCAACCTATAGGTTTACTGAAATATAATTACTTTCACTGATTCTGGAGGAATCTCTATGTCCCGTGTTGCTCTTGTCACTGGTGGTTCGCGCGGTATCGGCGCGGCAATCGCCTCCACGCTGCAAGCCGCAGGCTGCAAAGTTGCCGCGACTTACGCTGGCAATGATGAAAAGGCCGCAGCCTTCACCGCCGAAACCGGCATCAAAACCTACAAATGGAACGTGGCCGATTACGACGCCTGCAAAGCCGGCATCGCGCAGATCGAAGCGGATCTCGGTGGCGTCGACATTCTTGTCAACAACGCGGGCATCACCCGCGACGCGCCATTCCACAAAATGACGCCCGAGCAATGGCACGAATGTATCGACACCAACCTGAACGGTGTGTTCAACATGACCCACAATGTGTGGGGCGGCATGCGCGAGCGCAAGTTTGGCCGCATCGTCACCATCAGCTCGATCAACGGTCAGAAAGGCCAGTTCGCGCAAGCCAACTATGCCGCGACCAAAGCCGGTGACATCGGCTTCACCAAATCGCTGGCCCAGGAAGGCGCGCGCGCTGGCATCACGGTGAACATCGTGGCACCGGGCTACATCAACACCGAAATGATGAGCACCATTCCTGAAAAAGTGATGAACGAAGTCATCCTGCCACAGATCCCCGTCGGCCGCCTCGGCGAAGCCGACGAGATCGCGCGCACAGTTGCTTTTCTGACATCCGACGACGCGGGCTTCATCACCGGCTCGACAATTTCCGCCAATGGCGGACAATATATGTCCTAACGGACACCTAAAAGTTTTGTACAAATTGGGTTTTGACCCTCTCAGAGTGTCCCCAATTTGTACAAAACGACCTCCAAACCCCTCATTCAGGCGCGGTGCCGCAAAGAAGAGACGATCTTCGGCAAGGCCCTGAAGAAAGATGCGAAGGCATCCGCACGTTCTTGGTGTGCGATCTTTTGTGCATCATGGATGCGGCGGCTGTGATGTGTCTCGATCATGGGTGCTGCTCCTTACAAGCATTTGTTTTTCTGAACTGACCTTAATATGTGCCCTTGTATTGCTGGGTACAAACGAGACTTTTCATCTGTTCAGTTAAGTATTACTTATGTGAAATGAATGACCGTCTTCCGCCCCTGACAGCACTTCGTGCCTTTGAGGCCGCCGCTCGGCATATGAGCTTTGCCATGGCCGCCGACGAGCTGAATGTGACCCCCGCAGCGCTGAGTTTTCAGATAAAATCTCTGGAACAGCACCTTGGAGTCCCTGTTTTTAAACGATTAAATCGCGCTGTCGAGCTGACCGAGGAAGGCGCATTGCTGCGCCCCGGCGTCTCCGAAGGCTTTGCCGCGCTGCAATCGTCGTGGCGCGGCGTACAGCGCCGTCTGAACAGCGCCACCCTGACAGTCACCGCCGGCCCCGGCTTCACTGCCAAGTGGTTGGCACCCCGATTGTTCAAATTCGCTCAAGCGAACCCAGAGATCGAATTGCGCTTTTCCGCCAGCCTACAGGTGATGGATTTTGCGCGGGACGACATTGATCTGGCCATTCGGTTTGGTCAGGGGGATGACACTGATCTGTTCTCGAAACATGTGATCGACGAATGGGCAGCCCCCATGGCATCCCCTGGCTTGGCCCAAAAAATGAAGTCCTTAGAAGACCTTAGGCATCTTCCACTGCTGCATGACGACCACGTCTCGTTCCTGGACCCCACCCCGGATTGGGCCAGATTTTTCGATCTTGCCGGATTGGCACCGATCGAACAGCACGGGCCAAAGTTCAGTCAATCGGACCATGCGATTGATGTGGCATTGTCGGGCGCAGGCGTGGTTCTGGGCCGCATTTCCATGACCGAGGCACATCTTCGCGAGGGCAGTTTGGTGATGCCCTTTAACACCGGCTTGAAGCTGAGGGGGTCCTACCGATTGGTCTGCCCCCATGGCCACGAGACCCGCCCGCAGATGGCAACATTCATTGACTGGGTCAGCAAAGAAACTGCCTGTATTCAGGAGTTTACGGAGAAAATGCGCTTCGTTGGCGACTGAGTGGCAACAAAAAAGGCCACGACCGATTTCTCACCGGTCGAGGCCCAAACATCGCGCACATACGGCGCGTTCCAGACTTGAAAATTAGTGCGTCAGGCGGGAAATCTCTTCCTTCAGACGTAATTTCCGTTTCTTCAGTTCGACAATAGAAAGGTCTTCGGCTCCAGGGCTCCGTTGTGCGGCTTCCACTTCTTGGGAAAGGGCATCGTGCTTCCGTTTCAGCTCCGACAGATGCGAACTGATGGTCATGGGCATTCCTCCTATTTGGGGTTACGTAGGGTTAGTGCAGCATATCTTGTGCGATCTGTCACGAAATTTAGTCGCGGCAGCGCGGCGTAAATGCCTAAAATTTGAGCGGTTCGCCGTCCCGCAGAATGGCCTTGGCCGCGTCCGTGTAATCGTCGGCATCCCCTGTGTGACTGTCGCCAGCGTGCAATATCAGCGGGTTAGAGAGCAGTGCGTTTGCCCTCGACCCTTTCATGGCCCGGATCACAAAGCGGGTCGCCGGCCGATGCGCGCGCGGCGAGAGCGGCTTAATTTCTAACCCACCTGCACGTCCATTGAGCGCTACAACAACGTTGGGCAGCCATTCGATGGTTTGAATTAACGTAAGCCAGCCGCGTGGCCGCAGCCTGCGCAGTCCGGCATCGACCCAATCCCCTATCCCGGTATTGGCCTGACGCGCGATGGCTCGCCCTTTATCTGGCGACCTAGCGCCCGGCCCAAAAAAGGGCGGGTTCATAATGACGTGATCGAATGTCCGTTCTTTCAGAGCCATTGGCATCTGCGCGAGGTCGTCGCACAGCACCTCCATTTCGAAACCGTTCTCTTCCGCGTTTTTGTTGGCGAGCTGTGCGTAGTCCGGTTGCAGCTCCAAGCCGGTCAGCCGGACCGGGACGCGGGTGGCCAGACAAAACGAGGCGGTCCCTACGCCGCAGCCGATGTCCAGGACAGTTTCGCCTTGTTTCGCAGGGCAGGCGGCGGCCAGTAGAACGGGATCGGTGGCGGCGCGGTACCCTGCTTTGGGCTGGTAGAGGTGCAGCTTTCCACCCAGAAATTTGTCGCAGGTCAGCTGGGCCTCGGTGAAGGGCACGCGTGCTTAGCCTTCCAGCTCGATGTCATTGTCGCGCAGCACGGCGCGCGCCATGAACAAATCGCGGTCCACGACCATCAGTCGGCGCGGCATTATGCCTATGCTGCCTTCAAGCGCACTCATATGGACGTCCAATTCAAACACGCCTATATCCTCCCCCTGAAGAAGGGCTTTTGCAAAGGCTATAACGGTGGGGTCGTTGCTGCGCAGGAGTTCTTTCATATCCGGGAGATAACGGCAGGCCGCGAGGATTGTCGAGAGGTGAGGCAGACGTGACCATTCAGACCGAATTGAGTGTGAAACCACATGACCGGCTTTCGGCGGCTTTGCAGGGCGACCTGGTCGCCGTGAACACCTTGATCCGGGAGCGCATGGCGTCCGAGAACGCGCCGCGCATTCCTGAGGTGACAGCGCATCTGGTCGATGCTGGCGGCAAGCGCGTGCGGCCTATGCTGACGTTGGCGGCTGCGGGCATCTGCGGCTACGATGGGCCCTACCATGTGCATCTGGCGGCGACGGTGGAATTTATTCACACCGCGACCTTGTTGCATGACGATGTGGTGGACGAGTCCGATCAGCGGCGGGGGCGGCCCTCGGCGAACCTGCTGTGGGACAACCAGTCCAGCGTTTTGGTGGGCGACTACCTGTTTGCCCGCGCGTTCCAGCTGATGACGGAGCCGGGGCGGATGGACGTGTTGCGGGTGCTCTCAAATGCGGCGGCGACGATTGCCGAGGGGGAGGTTCTTCAGCTGAGCGCGGCGCAGAACCTGGCGACCACCGAGGAGACCTATTTGAAGGTCGTGCGCGGGAAGACGGCGGCGCTGTTCTCTGCGGCCACGGAAGTGGGTGGCATGATTGCCGACGCCGATGAGGCGGTCGTGCGGGCGCTGTTCACCTATGGGGACGCGCTGGGGATCAGCTTTCAGATTGCCGATGACATCCTGGACTTCGGAGGGGTGTCGGCCCAGACGGGCAAGAATGTGGGCGACGACTTCCGGGAGAAGAAACTGACGCTGCCTTTGATTAAGGCGATTTCGAAGGCGGACGAGGGGGAGCGGGCCTTCTGGAAGCGGACGATCGAGCAGGGCAAACAAGGGGACGGGGACCTTGAGGAGTGCTTGTCCTTGCTGGCCAAACACGGGGCGCTGGAGGAGGCGCGTACAGAGGCTTTGGAGTGGTCCGCGAAGGCGAAGGCTGCCCTGGAGGCGGTGCCTAAGCACGCGATGACGGGGATGCTGGCGGACCTGTCAGACTATGTGGTTGAGCGTATAAACTGATCCGCGACGCATGCGTCGTTTTCCGTAACGCACTGATTCAAAACAGATAAATAATTTCTGTTAACCACTTATTTACCCACCCAAAACGCAAGATTTGACCCACCAATCGGGGTGGAGTTGCGTCAGCCGCGTGGCGGCGGCTTGGGCGAAACGCTCGTTTTCGTAGAGACCAAAACAGGTGGCCCCTGAGCCGGACATACGGGACAGTTTGCAGCCGTTTGAAAACTCCAAAGCGCGCAGCACGTAACCGATTTCGGGAAAGAGCGTGACGGCAGGGCGTTGCAGGTCGTTGCGTTGATCCGCGACCCACGCAATCAAATCCTTGGTGCGCCCGAAATGTTGGGGGGGTGTCGGCATGGGGCCGTTCTTCTTGGATTTGAGTTCTTTGAAAACGGCAGGGGTCGAGACCGCAATGCCCGGATTCACCAAGACCGCATTGAGGGATGGAAGACTGCGGTAGAAGGACAGTTTTTCGCCGATCCCTTGCATCCGGGCTGTCCGTGAGAAGAGGCAGACGGGAACATCAGCGCCGAGGTCTTTCAGCTGCGCCGAGATTTTGGACGTCTCTTCCGCAGACAGTTCTGCCGGGTCAAAGCCCTTGTGAAACAACGTCTCCGGTGCCTTTGGGCCCCAGTGATCCAAGAGCCCACGAAAGGCGGCGGCCGCATCGGCAGAGCCGCCACCGATCCCCGCTGAGGCGGGCAGGTTCTTGGTCAGCAAAAAAGCAGCGCCATCGTCCTGAGGCTTAAAGAGCTGCGCACATTTCAGGATTGAATTGGCCATGTCCGCGGGCACGCCGTCCGCCATCGGGCCCTCTACAGTGAGCGAAAGCGTGTTGGCGCTGAAGATGTCGAGACGGTCCCTGACATCGGCGAACATCACCAAGCTGTCGAGCAGGTGGTAGCCGTCCTCGCGCTGGCCTGTGACGTGGAGGGTCAGGTTGACCTTGGCAGGCGCAAATTCTGTGGTCATTCCGCTGGTCCCTCCGGTTTCGATCCAGTTTTGCATTATTTTAGCAAACAGAGCGCAGCAAAAATGATTTAATTCAAGCTTTGTTCATGCAGGTTCAGTTCGCTTTGAGATCACCCTTGCCCGAAACGCGGCTCGCCGTTGACAGAATGCGGTGGGAGTTCACGTTCAATGCTCCCAGCGTGAGAGATGTCTGCTGTGCGGACGACGCGGTCGTTCGGGTCTGGAAAAATCCGCTTCGAAGCGGATTGGGGCAAACGTCTTCGAAGACGTTTTTGAGCACGAATTGCAATTCGTGCGTACAAGGCCGTTCGAACGGCCTTGTCCCGCTACGGGCTCAGAGCGGACGTTCGCTATGATCGAGCGCATAGAACCGCTTGGGGCATCGTGCTTGCGGTTAGAGTGGGCGCACGGACACCTGTTGACCGCCTTTAATTGTCTGCGGTTTCGGTTTCGCCGTTTGCGGCTTCTTCCTCAAGAACAACGTCGAGACCCACTTCGAGCTTGCGGCGAATGCGGGCTGCGTCTTCCTCTTCCGGCTCGAAGGACAAAGCGCGTTTCCATTGGAATTCCGCTTCGCGGATCCGGTCCACTTTCCAGTACACATCGCCGAGGTGGTCATTGACGATCGGGTCCACGGGCAACAGTGAAACGGCGCGTTCCATCGGGGCCACGGCTTCCTCGTAACGGCCCAACCGGTAGAAAATCCAGCCAAGCGAGTCAGTGATGTAGCCGCTGTCAGGACGTTCTGCCACGGCGGTTTCAATCATGCCGAGGGCTTCATCCAGTTTGATCTGCTGCTCGACCAGCGCGTAGCCGAGATAGTTCAGAATGTCGGGGTGATTGGGCTGCAGTTCCAGCGCCTTGCGGAAATCTTCTTCCATGCCGACAAAGTCTTTGTTGCGCTCTTTCACGATGCCACGCGCGTAAAAGACGGGCCATGACGCGCGGTTGTCTTCGCCGCGCAGCTCGATGGATTTGGTATAGGCGGCGATGGCTTCGGCGTCGCGGTCTGCCCTGCCAAGGAAGTCACCCAAAGACGCATGGACCATTGCGATGTCGGGATGGCTTTTGGCCAAGGCCGACAAAACTTCGGTCGCTGCATCCTTGCGATCATCGGCATATAGCGCGTTGGCGCGCCCCATCTCGGCCAGAAAGAAAGCCGGGTGGGTGTTTGGCACGGTGCCATAGGCTTCTTCGGCCAGCGTGAATTGGTTAAGGTCTTCCAACATCTCCGCGCTCATGAGGGCCGCTTGCGCATGATCGGGGCGCAGGTAGCTGGCCAGCCGCGTGTAGATCAACACATGTTCCGGCGCAGCCCGGCCCTGAAGGATCGCGGCCAGCGTGAACAGGACCTCTGCGACGCCTTCCTGCGGCGTGGTGACGAAGGTGTAGTCGGTGCCGCCACCGGCCTCGATCAAGGCCTTCAATGCATCGAGTTCCGGGCTGAAAGCGGCGTCCGCGGCCAAGGTCAGCAATCCAAGCGCATCGTCCTTGCGTTCCAACTGCATGAGCACCTGCACATGGCTTGAGATGCCACGCTCGCTGAGGGTCAGGGGGCCGTAGCGCTCGCCCGAGAGGATGTTGTCGGCCCCTTCGAAGTCCCCGACCTGCGCCAGCGCCAGCGCCTCGTGGTAGTAGGCCAGCGGCGCGAAATCAGGGTCATTGGCGACCGTCGAAAAGGCCGTTGTTGCCTCGGACATTTTGCCTTCGCCCAGCAAGGCCCAGCCGCGCAGCAGCCCGTCGAGCAACGGCGCCAGCCCGGTGGTTTCGTCGGTTGGCACAGCGGTTTCGGCGAAAGAGCCTTCTTTCAGGGCGGCGGCCTTCAGGACCAGCGACACGATCTGGTTGGTCCCGCCAGCGGCGGCATAGCTGCGCCCGATGCGCGCGGCGGTGGGGACATCCCCCTCGCCCAGATTGGCGACCACCGCGCTTTCAAGCAGCGGCAGATTAGAGGGGTCCTGCACGATTGCGCGGGCATAATACTGCACGGCCTCGGCGTAATCGAAGGACAGGCTGGCCTGCCGCGCCGCCAGATAGGGGCCAGACACCTCCGCCTTGAGGGGGGCGGCCAGCGTGACCGCTGCCAGCAAGAGTGCCGTGGTACGAGAGAGGTTCATGTGGTGCGCCCGCTTTTGCTTATCCGTTGGACAGAAAGCTAGGGCGCGGGCCGGCGCTTGTCCATGCGTTGCGCGGTCACAGCAGCGTGCGACCGCGCGTATTTGCCGACAAATTTGCCTACATATTCGGGTAGTTTGGCCCGTCGCCGCCCTGAGGCACCGTCCAGACGATGTTTTGCGACGGGTCCTTGATGTCGCAGGTTTTGCAATGCACGCAGTTTTGGAAGTTGATGACGAATTTCTCGTCGACGACCTCGTAGACGCCTGCGGGGCAGTAACGCTGCGCGGGCTCCGCGTATTTGGGCAGGTTGACCGAGATCGGTATGGATGCGTCCTTGAGGTGGAGGTGGGCCGGCTGGCTTTCCTCGTGGTTGGTGGCGGAGAAGCTGACATTGGTCAGCCGGTCAAAGCTGAGCGTGCCATCGGGTTTCGGGTAGTCGATCTCTTTGTGATCCGCCGCCGGTTCCGTGCTGTCGGCGTCGTTCTTCTTGTGGCTGAGTGTGCCCAGCAGCGAGAAGCCCAGCGTGTTGGTCCACATGTCGAACCCGCCCAGGACGAGGCTGGCGGTGAAGCCGTAGTTCGACCACAGCGGCTTGACGTTGCGCACCTTCTTGAGGTCCTTGCCGATGGGGCCGGTTTTGACTTCGTCATTGTAGTCGACCAGCGTGTCGCCGCTGCGGCCGTCCTGGATGGCCTTGTAGGCGTGTTCCGCGGCGGCCTTACCCGACAGCATGGCGTTGTGGTTGCCCTTGATGCGCGGGACGTTGACCATGCCAGCCGAACAGCCCAGAAGCGCGCCGCCCGGGAAGGCGGTGTTGGGCATGGACTGGTACCCGCCCTCGGTGATGGCGCGGGCGCCATAGGCCACGCGTTTGCCGCCCTTGAGCAGGTCGGCCACCAACGGGTGATGCTTGAAGCGCTGGAATTCCATGTAGGGGAAGAGGTGCGGGTTGCGGTAGTTCAGGTGGACCACGAAGCCCACATAGACCTGATTGTTGTCGAGGTGGTAGATGAACGACCCGCCGCCGGCGTTCTTGCCAAGCGGCCAGCCGGAGGTGTGGGTGACGGTGCCCTCGGAATGCTTCTCGGGGTCGATTTCCCAGATTTCCTTCATGCCGAGGCCGTATTTCTGCGGGCTGGCGTCTTTGGCGAGGTCGTATTTCTCGATCACTTGTTTGGACAGGGAGCCGCGCACGCCTTCGGACAGGAATACGTATTTGCCGTGCAGCTCCATGCCGGGCTCAGAGTTTTCGCCGATGGAGCCATCCGCTTCGAGACCGAAGACGCCGGCGACGACGCCTTTGACCTCGTCATTGTCGCCGAAGACCAGATCGGAGCAGGCCATGCCGGGAAAGATTTCCACGCCCAAACCTTCGGCGATCTCGCCCATCCAGCGGCAAACATTGGCCATGGAGACGATGTAGTTGCCGTGGTTGTTCATCAGGGGCGGCATGGGGAAGTTGGGGATGCGGACCTGACCGGCCTCGCCCAGAATGTAGAAGTTATCTTTCTTGACGGGCACTTTGATGGGGGAGCCCATGTCGCGCCAATCGGGCAGCAGGGCGTCCAGACCGCAAGGGTCCAGAACCGCGCCGGACAGGATATGCGCGCCGACCTCGGAGCCTTTTTCGAGGACCACGACGTTCAGGTCGGCATCAAGCTGCTTGAGGCGAATGGCGGCGGACAGACCTGCGGGACCTGCGCCCACAATAACCACGTCATATTCCATGCTTTCGCGTTCGATTTCGGCCATGTCATCCATCCTTCAAAACCAGCCCATAGGGGCGCTCTTCACTTTTTAACGGCGTGAGTGGTTGAAGCAAGGATGATTGTCTGACGCAAATGCGACGTTGCGTCGCCGAACGCAGTTGGCCTGGCGCTATTCTGCCGGAATTGGGGAGGTTGACCCCGGCGCGTCCCATGCTGGGCTGGCGGGTTGCACCGCCTTGCGCGCGTTCCACTTGCGCAGCCCCCACCATGCGCCACCCACTGCGAGGATCGAGAAATAGCCATCAATTGCGTAATGCCAGCCGACATAGACAGAGCAGAACAGGATTGCGAAGCAAAAGATCACGCCGATCGGGGCCAGCCATTTGGACCGGTCGAACAGGTAGAACATTATCAATGCGGCGACACCGTTATGCACCGACGGGAAGGCGGAGATGCCAGACCCCACCATCTGCGAATGGTTGGAGAACACATGCCACAGCCCGTTTTGCACGATGCCGATTTTGGTGTCCGCCAAACCACTGGATTGCACGGCCCCCAGAAGGTCCGCAAACCGGTCACCACCCAACAGGCGGTCGTAATAGATTGGGCCAACAGACGCGCCAGCATAGGCCGTAAAGTTGCCAAGGCCGATCCAAACGAAGGCGAACAGGATCAGGTACGTTTTCTTGCGCTGCTCGTCGCTGTCGGTGACAGCCAGCAGGAACGGGAAAAACGCGGCGGGCAGCCCCCAAATGACGAAATAAAGCGTGCTGACGGCATTGGCCGGAATGTAGGGGGCCAGCTTATGCGTCAGAACCCATGGGTCCACGCCGCCATGCATGGCCTTGTCGATATCCGCGAAAAGCGGGTCAGCAAAGAAAGGCACGATATAGGGCAGGGAGGTTTTCATGAAGGTGAAGGAGATCGAGAAGACCAAGCAGCCCGCCAACGCCCATGCGCCTTCGGTTGCAACTTTTTTGCCGGCAAAGCTGCGGGTGACCATAAAGATTGCCACCAGAACGCCCAAAATGAACGGCAGATATTTTGCAAAGGCCTTGAGGGTCGCAATCGTGCGGGTCAGCGCGTCATAGATCTGAATCGCCGGATTTTCTCGGAAAATATGCAAAACGACCATCGCGACAGCCAGATATAGCAAAGAAAATATGAAAAACCGCTTCATTCCGGTCGCCCTCCAACACAAGTCTTGCGGGGTTGATACGGGCCGATTTGGGCTAGTTTATGGCGGGTTTTCGGCGGTTTTGTTTTCCTTTAAAGGAACAGAGCGCCCCATCTGCCAAGGTTTTTGCCCATGTCCATGCTTCGCATGATCTATCTCGCCCTCGCCGTCTGGGGGGCCATCCACCCGATGAGCTGGTTCATCGCGTGGTTCAACGAGAACGGCTACTCGCTGGCCGGCATGGTTGAGGCGTGGCACGTCAACGCCGCGACCAGCGGGCTGGTGTGGGACCTGACCATTGCCGCGATTGCCCTGACCGTCTGGATTTGCGCCGAGACCTGGGTGCGCAAAAACTGGATCGCATTGGTCGCCATCCCGGCGACGTTCTGCATTGGCGTCAGCTGCGGCTTGCCGCTGTATTTATTCCTGAGAACAAGGCCGGTTTAACATGGACCACTTTCTGTACCGCGACGGCGAGCTGTTCGCCGAAGACGTCCCCCTGCGCGACATTGCGGCCAGCGTTGGCGCGCCGTTCTATTGCTATTCCAGCGCCACATTGACCCGGCATTACAAGCTGCTGGACGAGGCTTTGGACGGCATGGAGCATCTGGTGTGCTACGCCATGAAGGCCAATTCCAACCAAGCCGTGCTGAAGCTGCTGGGCGATCTGGGCGCGGGCATGGACGTGGTGTCGGGCGGCGAATACCGCCGTGCGCGGGCCGCCGGCGTGCCGGGCGAGCGGATCGTGTTTTCGGGCGTTGGCAAGACCGAGGCCGAGATGCGGCTGGCGATTGAGGGCGGCATCCGCCAGTTCAACATCGAAAGCGAGCCGGAGATGGCCCGCCTGTCCGGCGTCGCCGTGTCCCTGGGGGCCGAGGTGCCCGTGACCATCCGGGTGAACCCCGATGTGGACGCCAAGACCCATGAAAAGATTTCGACGGGCCGCAAGGCCGACAAGTTTGGCATCCCGATTTCGCGGGCCCGCGAGGTCTATGCGCAGGCCGCGGCCTTGCCGGGGCTGAAGGTGATCGGCATCGACGTGCATATCGGCAGCCAGATGGTGGATTTTGAGCCGTTCCGGCTGGCCTTCCGCAAGGTGGCCGAACTGACCGACGTGCTGCGCGCGGACGGGCATGACATTTCGCGCCTTGATCTGGGCGGCGGCATGGGCATCCCCTACGCCCGGTCCAACGCCGAGCCGCCCCTGCCGCGCGACTTTGGCCAGATTGTGCGCGAAGAGGTCGGCCATCTGGGGTGCGAGATCGAGATTGAACCGGGGCGGCTGATTTCAGGCAACGCCGGCGTGCTGGTGTCCGAGGTGATCTATGTGAAGTCCGGCGAGGACCGCGAGTTCCTGATTCTTGACGCCGCCATGAATGATTTGATCCGACCGGCAATGTATGGCGCACATCACGACATCATCCCGGTCAAAGAGCCAGCCCCGGGCGACATGCCCGCCGTCTACGACGTGGTTGGCCCGGTCTGCGAAAGCGGCGACACCTTTGCAAAACAACGCGAAATGGCGCGGATGAAGGCGGGCGACCTTGTGGCGTTCCGCTCGGCCGGGGCCTACGGGGCGGTGATGGCGTCGGAATACAACTCGCGCCCGATGATACCGGAAGTTTTGGTGCATGGGGATCAATTTGCCGTCATTCGCGCACGTCCCACCTTTGACGAGATGATAAATCGAGATACCATCCCCCAGTGGCTGTAGCGCTATGGTGCGCTGCCGCGTCGGGATGAGCCGTTGAACAAGCACGACCGCCAGATAGCTTTGCACGAATTGAGCGGGCCCTTGAGCCTGACCCGTCTGGGCATGCTTGCCGAACAGGCGGTGCGCGGATTTTGGCCGTTATGGTCGGTGCTGCTGGCGCTGTTTGTGGTGCTGTCCTTTGGGATACACAGCTCCGTCCCGGTGGAGGCGTTCTGGATTGGCTCGGCCGCGTTCTTGGCGGGCATTGGCTACGGGCTGTGGCACGCGCTGCGGCATTTCCGCTGGGTCAGCCAGGCAGATGCCATTGACCGGCTGGACCGGTCGATGCCCGGCCGGCCCCTGACGGCGACCTTTGACGACATGGCGATTGGCGAGGACGACGAAGCGTCCCGCACCGTCTGGCAGGCGCATATCCTGCGCACCCGCAAGCGGCTGGCGGAGGCGAAGGCGGTTGAGCCGGACCTGACCCTGTCGGACCGCGACCCCTATGCGCTGCGATACGCGGCGCTGCTGTTTTTCGCGGTGGCGGTGATGTTCGGGTCCATCTGGCGGCTGGGCGCGCCAGAGATTTCCCTTCCCGGCACGCCGGGCGAGGCGGTGATCGCGGGCCCAAGCTGGGAAGCCTGGGTGGAGCCTCCAGCCTATACGGGCAAACCTACGATTTACATGAATGACGTGCGGGCGGACCAGTTGACTGTGCCGGTGGGCAGCCAGATCACCATGCGGCTTTATGGTCAGGTTGGCTCAATTGCATGGTCCGAAACGCTGTCGGGGCAGCCCGCGCCACAAGAGGCGCAATCGGCGTTCTCCATTGAGGTGGCGCAAAGCGGCAGCTTGGCCGTGGCGGACCGTGTTTGGGAGATCACCGCGCGCGCGGACGCGCCGCCCAAGGTCTGGTTCCAAGGCGCGATTGAACGCGCCGTGAATGGCGACATGAAGATGCCGTTCAACGCATCAGACGATTACGGCGTCGAAGCGGGGACCACCACAATCACGCTGGATCTGGCCGAGGTGGATCGCCGCCACGGGCTGGCAGTCGAACCCGAGCCGCGCGACGCGGTCGTGCTTGACCTGCCGATGCCGATTAGCGGGAACCGCGACAATTTCTCGGAGCTGTTGATAGAAAACCTGTCTGAGCACCCTTGGGCTGGCCTGAACGTGCGTTTCAGCCTTGATGTGCTGGATGCGGCCGGGCAGGACAGCGAAGACGAGTTTGTGAACACCACGTTGCCCGGTCGCCGGTTCTTCCAGCCGATTGCGGCGGCGGTTATTGAGCAGCGGCGCGATTTGTTGTGGTCGCGCGAAAATTCAAAACGGGTCAGCCAAATCCTGCGGACCATCAGCTACAAACCCGACGGGTTTTTCCCCAATGAGACCGCCTACCTGATGATCCGCCGGGCGATGACGCAGCTGGAATTTCATACGAAATACGGGCTGAGCCCTGAAATGCAGAGCCAGATTGCCGAGCTTTTGTGGCGCGCGGCGGTGCGGCTTGAAGAAGGGCGGCTTGCGGATGCGCTGGCGCGACTTCGCGAGGCGCAGGAGCGGCTGAACCAAGCGATGCAGGACGGCGCCTCGGACGAGGAAATCAGCGAGCTGATGCAAGAGCTGTCGGAAGCCATGCGTCAATATATGGAGCAGCTGGCGCAAAACCCCGAAGGCGGCGGAGAACAACAGCAAGGCCAGCAGGGCGAAGGTCAAGAGATCACGCAAGACCAGTTGCAAGAGATGCTGGACGAGATCGAGCGCCTGATGAAGGAAGGCCGCACCGCCGAGGCGGAGCAGCTGTTGCAACAGCTGATGGAAATGATGGAGAACATGCAGGTCACCGAAGGCCAGCAAGGGGAAGGCCAGCAAAGCCAAGGCGACCAAGCTATGGAAGGTCTGGGCGAGACGTTGCGCGAGCAACAGGGCCTGAGCGACGAAGCCTTCCGCGACCTGCAAGAACAGTTCAACCCCGGCGCACAAGCCGGCGAAAGCCAAGGCAATGAGGGCCGCAATGGCGGTCAGGGCCGCGGCGAAAGCCATGAAGGTGGCGGCGGTCAGGGGCAAGCCCAAAACCAAGGCGAAGGTGGCGAGCAGCAAGAGGGCGAAGGCCAATCTGGAGCGGGCGAGGGCGAAGAGCAGGGGCAAGGGTCCCTGGCCGAGCGGCAGCAGCGGCTTCGCGATGAGCTGGCGCGCCAGCGCGGGCGTCCATTGCCCGGCGAAGGCACCGAAGCGGGTGAAGCCGCGCGCGAGGCATTGGACCGTGCCGATGAAGCCATGGGCCGCGCCGAAGAGGCTTTGCGCAACGATCAAACGGCGGAGGCGCTGGGCGCCCAATCAGACGCGATGGAGGCCTTGCGCGAAGGCATGCGCAATCTGGGCGAGGCGATGGCGCAGAACGAACAACAGGGCCAGCAAGGCAACAGCGACGGCCAGTTTGCCGAACAAAACCGCGACCCATTGGGGCGCGAGCAGGGCGAAAGTGGCTCTGTCGGGACCGACGAAGGGCTGCTGGGCAGCGAGCTGGCACAGCGACGCTCAAAAGAGTTGCTGGACGAGATCCGGCGTCGGTCGGGCGAACAGCAACGCCCCGAAATCGAGCGCGACTACCTCAAACGGCTACTTGACCAGTTTTAAGAAGAGTTTCCGACCTGTTCGGTCAGCGCGGTAACCTTTGCCAGCAACCATTGCGCGCCTGCGTCGAGCGCCGCGCGCAGCCCGTCAATCATCGACACATACCACATCAGCGCACCGGACAATGACGGGAATCGTTCCGCGAGGTCGGGGGCGTAGACATAGAGCGCCAGCAGGGCCGCGGTGAGCATCAGCATCAACCCGAACCCGATGCGGAACCCGCTGCGGCGGTTGGTCTGGCTCGCGGGAACCTCTGCGCCGTCCTCGTCATAGACCGGGTCTGGCGCGGAGGCGAGCGTGGAATTGATTTCCTCGATGTCGGGGAAAAGTTCTTTCTTGGCGCTTTCGGTCCGCCGCGGAGCGGGGGCCAGTGCGACATCGTCGGACGGCACCGCTTGCGCATCTGCGGACGGATCGGGCTGGCGTCGGGGCGTGTCCGCATCAGCAAGGCCAAGATCGGGCTGCGTTTCAATGCCGCCCGCCTCTGTCTTGCGCGCCTGCGTTTCGCGGGCGACTTCCTCGTGGATGATGCCCAACGCGTCGGGATCGGTGACGGGGCGCTGCGGCGTCAGCCCGCTGGCCGCCGGTGGCGGCGTTAAATCGAGGGCTTCCTCGTCCACATCGGGGCGCTGGAACCACGTGTTATTGCAGTTTGAACATTGCACGTCGCGACCCTCGGGGGGCAGCAGGCTGCCATCCACCTCGTATTCAGCATCGCAATTTGGGCAAATCAGCCGCATCAATGTCCCTTGGCTCAGCCGTAAGTGACTGGCGCTCCCCGTTTTCGTCCCCGAGTCATACCCCGCAAAAATCGCTATTCCAAGCGTTTGTGTTTCTGATTGATTGCAAGTGTGTCCCGCTATGGCCTAATTGTCTTGAAAACGTAAACCGGAGCAGGCCCTCGCGTGATAGAACTTGAGAACGTTGCGTACTCTTATGGCGGGGGCGATTTGCTAAGCGACATCTCGTTGCGACTGCAGCCGGGGTCCTTTCATTTCCTGACCGGCCCGTCTGGCGCAGGCAAATCCACATTTCTGAAATTGTGCTACATGGAGCTGACCGCCAGCGCGGGAATGGTGCAGGTGTTTGGCCAAGACGTGCGATCGCTGGAGCGCGACCAGGTTGCTTTGGCACGGCGGCGGATTGGCGTGGTGCATCAGGACTGCAAGTTTCTGGACCACCTGACGGTGGCCGAAAACATCGCCCTGCCGCTGACCGTCGCGGGACGGGACGTGGCGGCCGAGATGGAGAACCTGACCTCCCTGATTGACTGGGTCGGCCTGAAGCGCCAACAAAACCAGCTGCCGCCAGAACTGTCCGGCGGGGAACGCCAGCGCGCGGCCCTGGCGCGGGCGGTGATTATGGGGCCGGACGTCATTTTGGCGGATGAACCCACCGGAAACGTGGATTGGGAGATGTCGCAGCGGCTTTTGTCGCTGCTCATTGAGCTGAACAAGATGGGCAAATCGGTGCTGGTGGCGACGCATGACCTGAATTTGATCCGTACCGCCAAAAGCCAGATCTCGGCGCGGGTGCTGCGGATTGCGAACCGCAAGCTGCAACTGGCGGGGGCGGACCTATGAAGAATGTTCTGGCCATGCTGCGCGGGCTTTTGGGGGGTGACAGCCAGGCGGACCGCGTTGTCCCGCCGACCGGGTTTACCGCGACGCTGACCACGTTTACCGCCGCATCAATGGCGTTTCTGGCGGTGTTTGCGATGGCCCTGTCGCTTGCGACGGGGCGGTTGGCGGACCGGTGGGCCTCGGAATTGGCGCGGTCTTCGACCGTGCGCATCTCGGCGCCTCAAGCCGAGTTGGACGCGCAGACACGCGCGGCACAAGAGGTGCTGCGGCTGACGCCGGGCGTGGACACCACGCGCATCCTGGGCGACGAGGAGCAGCGCTTGCTGCTGGAGCCATGGTTTGGGCCAGACCTGCCGATTGACAGCCTGCCGATCCCGCGCCTGATCGAGGTCATCGAGGAGGGTGCGGGCTATGACAGTGAGGGGCTGCGGCTGCGGCTTGCGGCGGAGGCCCCGGGCGCTGTGCTGGACGACCACACGCGGTGGCGCAGGCCGTTGGTGACGGCGGCGAACCGGCTTCGCACGCTTGGCTGGGTGGCCATCGGGCTTATTGCCCTGTCCACGGCGGCGATGATTACGCTGGCGGCGCGCGCGGCCTTGGCCGCGAATGCGCAGGTGATCCAAGTGACGCGGCTGGTTGGCGCGCGCGACATCTACATTGCCCGCGCCTTTGTGCGGCGGTTCACGCTCAGGGCGCTGATTGGCGGGGCCGTGGGCACCGCCCTTGGCATGATCGCCGTGGCGCTGCTGCCGAGCGCGGCTGAGGAAGGCGCGTTCCTGACGGGCCTCGGCTTTCAAGGCTGGCATTGGCTGTGGCCATTGGTGATCCCGCTTTTGGGCGCTATCGTGGCCTTCTGGGCGACGCGCGGCGCTGCCCTGTCGGTTTTGAAAGAGGTGAAGTGATGGGCTACTGGGTTCAGTGGATACGCTCGCTGGCGTTTATCATCTTGATGTATATCGGCATGCCCATCTATGCGCTGCTTTACCTGCCCTGGACCATTTTCAGCCCGCATGGCGCGGTTGCGGCCTGCCATGCCTATAGCCGTTATGTGAAATGGCTGGCCTCTTGGATGATAAACCTGAAATGCGAGGTGCGTGGCACCCCGCCCACGGACCAAGTGCTGGTTGCGGCCAAACACCAGTCGTTTCTCGACATCATCATGATTTTCGACGCGATCCCGCATGGCAAATTCATCATGAAGCAGCAGCTGCTTTACGCGCCCATTCTGGGGCAATTTGCCTACCGGCTTGGCTGCGTTCCGGTGAACCGTGGCAAGAAGGGCAAGGCGATTGCCAAGATGCTGGACGACGTGAAGCGGGGCGAGCAGCTGCCGGGGCAGCTGGTGATTTATAGCCAAGGCACGCGTTTGGCGCCGGGGGTGAAGAAGCCCTACAAGGTCGGCACGGCGGTGCTGTACGAGCAGATGGGAACCGACTGCTACCCGGTCTCGACCAATGCGGGGGTCTTCTGGCCGCGTCACGGGATTTACCGAAAACCCGGCACTGCGGTGGTGGATTTCCTGCCGCCAATACCTGCGGGTCTGGAAAAAGAGGCGTTCTTGGAGCGTCTTGAGCACGAGGTGGAAACCTCGTCCGAGGCGTTGCTGGATGAGGCGGGATTTGTCCGAAAGGGGTAGGCGGTGACCTATATCAAAGACGTATCTGAGTTGGAGGCCATCTACGGCACACCGGGGGAGGCGTCTTTGTTGAAGGTTGCCGGCCAGATGACGCCGACCTACCGGAAATGGATTATGGCGTCTCGGCTGTGCATGTTGTCGACGGTCGGCGCTGACGGCACCGATTGCAGCCCGCGCGGCGATGACGGGCCGGTGGTGCGCGAGATTGATGAGCACACATTGGCGATGCCGGACTGGCGCGGGAACAACCGCATGGATTCCTTGCGCAATATCGTGACCGACGGGCGTGTGTCGCTGCTGTTTGTCGTGCCGGGGTCACATAATGTGGTGCGGATCAACGGGCAGGCGCGGGTGACGACGGATGCCGACCTGCTGGGATCATTCGAGCAGAATGGCCGGCATCCCCGCTCTGTTATCGTCATCAAGATTGGTGAAATTTACAGCCAATGCGCGCGGGCGCTGATGCGTGCGGAGATATGGGCCGGCGAGGACCTGAGCCGCGATCTGCCGAGCGTCGGGGACATGCTGCGCGAGATGAGCGAAGGGTCATTTGATGGGGCTGGCTATGACAACGCATGGGGCGCGCGTGCTGCGGAGACGATGTGGTAGGCTCAGAGCTTGCTGAAAAAGGCCCAGCTTAGGGCGGCGGCGTTGACTTCCTGGGTGGCGGGACCTTGCACGCGGCGCAGCCTTGGCCCAGCGCCCGGCCAGCCGTGGCCATGGCCCTCGATCAGGACATAGGCCAGCGGCGCCTTCCTGCAGTTGGTGTATCGAAATATCTTGGCGGCGGTGCCGTCTGACAGCCGGTCAATGGTTTGCGCCTGAACGGGTCTGCCGCATGCATTGCGGGCGGCCCAAATCGCCAAAGTGCTTTTGGCCGACAGCGCCCCGCCTAGACGACTGTCCGCGTTGCGCCCGCCATGCGGGGACACCGGGTCCAACGTCCCGTGCATGAAGATTGCTGGACTGGCCGCGCCGCTTTGGCAGCGGTAGTTCAGCGCCGATTTGGTGGCGACGACGGAGATCCCGGCAACGAGATTGGGCCGGTCACAGGCCATGCGCATCGCCATGCCGCCACCATTGGAATGGCCCGCAAGATAGACGCGTTTCGGATCGGCAACGCCGTTGGCCACAAAGGTTGAAATGAGCGCCGCCAAATAGGCGACATCGTCCGTCTTGCTGGACGGGCTGCGCCCATCGTTCCAACGCCGCCCCAGACCTTTGGGATACAGCACCGTGAAGCCGTGTGTGCGGGCCAGCGCATCGAAGCTGGTCTTTTGCTGCATGCTTCTTGGGGTGCCAAGGAAGCCATGCATTGCGACCACCAATGGCGCTGCGAATTGTGGATCAGTGCGGCCATCGGTGATGGTGAGCTTGCGGCCTTTGAACGTCTCGGACGTGGCGTGACCGGCGGAGGCGGCGAGCGTCAGGCAGACCAGCAACGTGGCTATGCAAAACCGCCCTGACCACATGGCGGGCTAGGCCGCGAGGCCTTTGGAGCCAAGCTCCAGATACTTTTTGCGCCGATCTGCCTTCAACGCGGCGCTGTCGAGCTTGGACAATTCCTCAAGCATGGAGCTGATCTGCCGCCCCACCCTTTCAATGGTGCCTTTGGTGTCGCGCTGCGCGCCGCCCATGGGTTCGCCGATGATGACGTCGCAAACGCCAAGATTTTGAAGGTCTTGTGCGGTGAGGCGCAGGGCCTCGGCGGCCTCGCGCATCTTTTCGGCGTCTTTCCACAGGATGGAGGCGCAGCCCTCGGGGGAGATGACGGAATAGATGGAATGCTCCAGCATCGCCACGCGATTTGCGGTCGCAAATGCCACGGCCCCACCGGACCCGCCCTCGCCAATGATGACAGAGATCAGCGGCACCCCAAGCTCCAGACATTTCTGGGTGGAGCGCGCGATGGCCTCGGACTGGCCGCGTTCTTCCGCGCCCTTGCCGGGGTAGGCGCCGGGTGTGTCGACCAGCGTCACGACGGGCAGGTTGAAGCGATGCGCGAGGTCCATAAGCCGGATGGCCTTGCGGTACCCTTCAGGGCGGGCCATGCCGAAATTGCGTTCGATCCGGGTCTTGGTGTCGTGGCCCTTTTCGTGGCCGATGACCACCAGCGGAGTTCCGTTCAGCCGCGCAAGGCCGCCCATGACGGCATGGTCGTCGGCAAAGTTCCGGTCACCGGCCAGTGGGGTGTATTCGTCAAACAAGGCCTCGATATAGTCCTTGCAATGCGGCCTGTCGGGGTGCCGGGCCACCTGACATTTGCGCCACGGCGTCAGGTCTTTGTAGAGGTCGGACAGCAGCTTGGCGGCCTTGTCATCCAGGGCAGCGGCTTCCTTTTCGACGTCCATATCCTCGTTCTGGCGGGCCATGGCGCGCAGTTCTTCGGCTTTGCCTTCGATGTCGGCAAGGGGCTTTTCGAAGTCGAGGTAGTTGGTCATGAGGCTCTCCGGCTTTTGTTGTCCCTATATGGCGTTTTGGGCGGCGTGATACAACTCCGCAAGATTTGTGAATTGGGGGCATGGCATGTCAGTGTTGGAACGAAACGAAGGACAATGCCTGTGACCAACTCCTACGAAAAGCGCCTGCTGCGTGTGCTGGCCTATATCCATGACAATCCCGGCGGGGACCTGTCGCTGGACACGCTGGCGGATGTGGCGGCGATGAGCCGTTTTCACTGGCACCGCGTGTTTACCGGCATGATGGGCAAAACGGCCGCGCAGGTGACACGCGAGATCCGCATGCACCGCGCGGCCTGTTGGCTGGTGCAGCAAGACTGGAGTGTCGCCGATATCGCGGCGCGTGTGGGCTACCCGAATGTGGGCAGCTTTACGCGGGTCTTTGGCGAAGAATACGGGCTGTCCCCCGTGGCGTTCCGCAACCGTGGCGACCTGACCGGGTCGCTGCCTGAACCCCATGAAGGAGACCACCCCATGTACCCTGTTGACCTTGAAACCCATCCCGACCGCCCGTTGGCGGCCTTGCACCACCGCGGCAGCTATCTGGAAATTGGTGAGCAATTTCAGAAGGCTGGCACGATTATGGCGACGCGCGGCCTGTCGCCTGCAATACGCGGGATGGTGGGGCTGTATCATGACGACCCGAACGCGGTTCCGGAGCCTGAGCTGCGGTCTGTGGCGGGCGTTGTGCTGGCTGAGGGCACCGAGGTGCCTGACGTGATGGAAGAGATGACGGCAGATGGCGGGCGGTTTGCGGTGCTGCATTTCACCGGGCCCTATGCGGGCCTGAAGGCCGCGTATGACTACCTGTATGGCCGCTACATTCCCGAGAAAGGGCTTGAATTGCGGGACGCGCCCGCGATGGAGATTTACCTGAACGGGCCGCAAGACACCGCGCCGGATCAGTTGAAAACCGAGGTCTGCGCGCCGATTGTCTGAGGCTTTGCGCCGCGCTGTCGCGCGTCGCTACGCGGGGGCTCTGCCCCCGCACCCCCGGGATATTTATGAACGAAGGAAAGGGACCGTCAGGTCCTTAATTATCCGTTAATCATTTCGAATTGTTTAACGATGACTTCGGCCTGTTTGATCGACGCGATGTCCACAAGGCGGCCTTTGTAGACGGTGGCGCCTTCGCCATTTGCTTTTGCTTGCTGCATTGCGGCGAGAATTTCGCGGGCCTCGGTGACTTGTACCTCGGAGGGGGTGAAGACTTCGTTAGCGAGCGTGATTTGTTTGGGGTGGATGGCCCATTTGCCAACCATGCCCAAAGTGGCGGAGCGGCGGGCCTGGGCGCAGAAGCCCTCGTCATCGGAGAAATCGCCGAAAGGGCCGTCGACCGGCAGCACGCCGTGGGTCCGACAGGCGGCCACGATTGCGGCCTGCGCCCAGTGCCACGGGTCGGACCAGTGCTTGGTATCCCCTTGCAACATATAGTAATTTTCTTGGGTGCCGCCGATCCCGGTGGTTTGCATGCCCATAGAGGCGGCGAAATCTGCGGCGCCCAGGCTCATGGCTTGCAGGCGGGGGGAGGCTGCGGCGATCTCTTCAACATGGGCGATGCCGGCAGCGGATTCGATGATGACTTCGAGCGCGATTGGCTTGGTGCGGCCCTTTGCGGCCTCGATCGCGGTGACCAGCGCGTCGACGGCGTAGATGTCGCCCGCGCAGCCCACTTTCGGGATCATGATCTGGTCGATCCTGTCGCCCGCCTGTTCGAGAATATCGACCACGTCGCGGTACCAATAGGGCGTGTCCAGCCCGTTGATGCGTACGGATAAGTGCTTGTTTTTCCAGTCAATATCGTTGATCGCCTCGATGATGTTGGCACGCGCCTGGGGCTTGTCGTCCGGGGCCACGCTGTCTTCGAGATCAAGGTTGATGACGTCGGCGGCGGAGGCGGCCATCTTCTCGAACAACGCGGTGCGGGAGCCCGGGCCGAACAGCTGGCAACGGTTGGGACGGGCAGGGGGTGTGGGTTGCAGGCGGAAGCTCATTTTGCGCGGACCTTCTGGGTAAGGAAATTACGAATTTGTTTGAAATACGGTTATGATATTGCGTGAAGGGATGCAAGCGCTGCGCTGCGGCATAGGCGCATTAACCAAGAAATCGGTCATATGTATTTTATGTGTATTTCGTATGTATTTGGGACATACGATTTGCCGCAGTGGCTATTTGGTTAATTCCGACAGCTTCATGCGCTGGATTTTACCGGACGGCCCTTTTGGAAGTTCGTTAAGGAAATGTACATGATCGGGTGCTTTAAAGGCCCCGACTTTGCTGGTGCAGATCTGGATCAACTCGCGGGCCGACAGGCTTGATCCGCTGCGCAGCTTCACCGCTGCTTCCACCCGTTCGCCATAACTGGCGCAAGGGCGGGCGAAGGCGGCTGCTTCGACCACATCTGCGTGGGAATACAGGGCCTCGTCAATCTCGCGGGGCGCGATATTCTCGCCGCCCTTGATGATGAGTTCTTTGAGCCGACCCGTGACGTAGACATACCCGTCCGCGTCTTTGCGGCCCAGATCGCCTGTGCGGAGCCAATCGCCTGCAAAGGTCGACTGCGTCGCCTCCGGGTTGTGGAAATATTCGAGCATGACATTGGGGCCGCGAATGGCGATTTCGCCTTCGGTGTCCGGCGGGCAGGGTTGCAGATCAGCGGCGAGGATGGCGACATCATTTCCGTAGGGAATGCCGGGCGAGCCGATCTTGCGTGTGCCGGGAGGCAAGGGGTTCGACAGGATTTGCGCCGCGGTTTCGGTGAGACCCATGGTTTCAACGATCGGCACGCCAAAGCGCGTCTCAAACGCAGTCTGCACATCCGGCGACAGCGCGGAGGACGCAGAGCGGCCGAACCGCAGACGCTTTTTGGTGTCCGCGTCAGGATCGTTCGGGCCGTGCAGCAGGTGGCTGATGATCGTCGGAACGACAGAGAACCAGGTGGCCTCTGTTGCGGCGATATGGTCCCAGAAGGTGGAGGCCGAAAATTTCGGGCACATGGTCAGAGAGCCGCCGGAGACGAGAGCGCCCATCACCGTCACGCACAGCCCGTTGATGTGGTAGATCGGCAGAACGCAGACGCCACGGTCGCTTGGGCTGAGCGCGTGGGCGATGGTGGTTGTCCAGCCGCCAGCCAGCAGGCTTGCCTGCGTGTGAATGACGCCTTTGGGCCGACCGGTGGTGCCGGATGTGTACATCAGCAGCGCGTGGTCTTGCGGGTCAACATGATGCAGGATGGTGAACAGCGTGCTTTCGGGCGGCGTGACGCGGTCCAGCCCGTCGGGGCGGGTGAGGGCGAACAGCTCCGCCGCGTCGTCATGCACGAAAGCGGCGCGGGCCTGTGAATGATCCAGCGCATACGCGATGGCGTCGCGGCCGGCGGCGAGGTTTATCATGGTGGCGCGGAACCCGCCGTAAAGCACCCCGTAAAGTGCCACGATGCCAGCGCGCCCGTTGGGGTGCATGATGGCGATGCTTTCGCCTTTTTGATGCCCGGCGCTGGTCAGCTGGGAGGCTATGAGCGTGGCCTCCGATTGCAGCTCGGACCAGCTGAGGGTGGACCAGTCCTCGGGGAAAACGAAGGCGGTGCCGCCCTGCATGGCGCGGTGGTCCAGCCAGTCGCGGATGGTGCCGGCGGGCGGGGTATCGGGGTGCAGCATCATGTGCCGGCATCCGCCCAGTAACCTGCGAAAATATCTTCGAGCGCGGGCTCGTTGGCGGGGATTTCGCGGATGATCTTGGTGGTCTGCATGAAATGCCGCCAGTGCAGGTTGTCGTCGATGGAATTGCCGCCCCACGTCCCGCAGCCCATGGACAGCGAGAACGGCATGCCGTTGGTGAAGGACCCGCCGGTGGCAAAGGTGTGGGCCTGGTTGACGATGACGCGGCAGGTGGGCACGGCGGTGGCCAGCACCTCCGCCCGGGCGGCGTCGGTGGAATGCAGGCCGACGGAGTGGCCTGCACCTTGGTGCGAAAGGATTTTTCTCGTCGTCGCGACAGCGTCGGCAAAATCCTTGGCCCGATAAAGGGCGGCGACGCGGGAAAGCTTTTCGCCAGACAGGGGATGGTCGGGGCCGATGCCGGTGGTTTCCACGGCGAGGAACTTGGTGTCGGCGGGGACCTGGTTTTCCATGCCCAAAGCGACCAGCATCTTGTCGGCATCCTGCGCGATGACGGAGCGGTTGAGGTGGTCATCGGGCCAGAGCTTGGCGACGATTGGGGCCTCGTCTTTGACGTGGGCCCCGCCCGCTTTGGCGAGTTCCGCCATGAATTGATCGTGGATCGCGTCGACGGTGACGATGGCGTTTTCGGAACTGCAGGACGTGGCGTTGTCGAAGGTTTTGGACGCGGTGATCTTTTCGGCGGCGGCCTTCAGGTCGGCGGTCTCGTCCACGATGACGGTGACGTTGCCCGCGCCAACGGCAAGCGCGGGGGTGCCGGAGGTGTAGGCCCGTTTGACATTATTCTGGCTGCCGGTGACCACGATCAGGTCGCTGATTTCCAGCAGGCGTTGGGTTTTGTCCTTGCTGCCGGGGGCGGGGACCATTTGCACCAGCGCCTTGTCCTCGCCGATTTTGTCGAATTCAGCGTGGATATAGCCCAGCAGGGTCTCGCAGGCGGGGACGCCTTTGGGGGACGGGGACAGCACAATGGCGTTACCGCATTTCAGCGCGTTGATGATGTTGTTGGCCGGCGTGGCGGCCGGGTTGGTGGAGGGGACCACGGCGCCGATGACGCCCATGGCGCGGGCGATTTGGGTGATGCCTGTGGCGGGGTCGTCGGAGATGACGCCGAAGGTCTTGGCATCCGCGATGTCGCGCATCAGGCCCAGCGTCTTGCGATGGTTTTTGGTGATCTTGTCGGGGACGTTGCCGAGGCCCGTTGTCTGCACGGCAAGTTCCGCCAGATGGCGGTTGCGGGACGGCTCCATGATGGCCCATGCGGCGGCTTGGGCCGCGCGGTCATAGCGGGTTTGGGACCCGTTGCCCTCGTATGCCGCTTGTGCCGTGCGGGCGCTGGCGACGATGGCGTCTACTTGGGCGAGGTCATTCATGGGGGCGTCCTTTGGTGGGGTGAAACCCCGCCCTGCGGGAGGGCGGGGCCGTGGTTTATCAGAGCCCTGCAAGCAGCTCTTTGAGGGTTTGCTCGCGCTGTTCCCACATTGCGAGGACCTCGTCACGGGTCATGATGTGCATGGGGCTTCCGCCTGCTTTCATCTTGCCGGTGACGCGGGAGTTTTCGAACATGGTGGGGACCGTGGCGGCCAGCTTGTCGATGATGCCTTTCGGCGTGCCTTTGGGCACCATCACGCCGCGGAAGTTTACGGAGGAATTGTCCACGTCGAGCCCTGCTTCCATCATGGTGGGGACGTCGGGCAGGAAGTCGTTGCGCTCCAGATCGGCGACGCCGAGGATTTTGACGTTGCCGGCTTCTCGCGCGCGGAACGCATCGGACAGGTTGTTGATGCCCGCCATCACGTCGCCCGCGATCACGGCCTTCATGGCCGCAGCGCCACCACCTTTGGTGGGGATGTAGGCCATTTTGCATTCACAGGCTTTTTCCATTTGCAGCGCTGCGATGTGGTGACCCACGAAGAGGCCCGCGCCGGAGGTGGTCAGCTTGCCGGGGTTTTCCTTGGCGAAGGCGACGACGTCCTCCATCGAGTTGAACTCGCTGTCCGCGCCGACGACCAGCACGGCCGGGTCGGCGCCCCAGTTGGCGATGGGCTCGAAGCTGTCGCGGGAATAGTCCACGCCGCCTTTGATGGATTGCGCGATGAAATGCGGGATGTTGTAGGCGCCCAGCGTGTAGCCGTCAGCCTCCGCCTGACCGGCGAGCCAGTTCCAGCCGACGCGGCCACCCGCGCCGGGTTTGTTGAGGATGGCGATGGGCATGCCCAACGCGTCCTCGTTGCCTGCGGTCATGGTGACGATGCGGGCCTGAAAATCGGTGGCCCCGCCTGCGCCGTAGCTGACCATCATCATGATCGGGCGCTCGGGGTAGTTGGCGTGACCGTCAGCAAAGCTGGACCCGGTCATGGCCGTCAGGGCAATTGCGGCCCCTGCAAGTAGTTTTTTCATTGGTAGTTCCTCCCTAGGATGGTGAAGTTCTGCCGCTGTTGCGGTTCAGAAGAAAATCTCTCGCGGTGTGTAAACCGTCAGCAGTTTTGCGAAGAGACCGTACATGACGGCCATGAAGACCGCCGTGATTGCGAGGCGCTTGAGCCATGATTTCAGCTGCCCGTGGGGCGCGGGGTCATAGAGGCTCAAGAGGATGAAAAAGGCGATGGCGGTGGCGGTGTAGAAGCCGAGGGCTTTGGCCGCCCAGAAGATATAGACCAGTGCGACGATCAGGCCGGGGGCGAGGTTTTTGACTTGCGTGGGCGTGATCCCGTTTCCAACTTTGGTCCAGCCAAGACAGGCTTTGGCGAAGGTCCAAAGGGCGAGGACCACGAAAACGGTGGCGATCAGGCGGGGGAAGAGAAACGCCTCCGACGGGGTGGCGGTGTAGCTGATATAGGTGACCCAGACGCCCACGGCGGCGACGATGCCGGAGCCGATCATGTGCTGGAAACGGGGCAGGGTGGTCATCCGAGGATCTCCTCTTTCGAGGTGTAGCGCCGCTTGCGCAGCTCCATATAGGCGGAGTAGAGGATCGACGCGATGACGACGGAGATCAGGAAGATGTTCAGCGTGCCGCCAAGGAAATAGGGGCCGAGCCCGTCGGTGGCATTGGCGATCATGGAGCCTTGGATGAAGTTGGCCTCCGCTATGGGGCCGAGGATCAGGCCCAGCACCAAAGGTGCGGCGGAGAAGCCGAAGCGTTCGAGGAAATACATCATCACGCCGAGGCTCGCCATGACGTAGACATCGCCCATGGAGCTTTGCACGGAGTAACTGCCGAAGACGGCAAGGCCGAGGACGACGGCGGCCATGACGGATTGCGGCACTTGGGCCACTTTGGCGGCGAGGCCTGCCACGTAAAGCCCGAAGATACACATCAGGACCTGCCCGATGAGCATGGAGTTGATGAAGGTCCAAGCGACGTCAGGGTGGTTGTCGAAGAGATCGGTGCCGGGGAAAATGCCGTGGATCAGCAGGCCTCCGAGCAGCACGGCGGCGGTGGGGGAGCCGGGGATGGAGAGGGTCAGCAGCGGGACGAGGCTGGGACCGACCATGGCGTTATTGGCGGATTCGGCGGCGATGACGCCCTCCGGGTGGCCGGTGCCGAATTTCTCTCGCTCGGGGCTGAACTTCTTGGATTGGTCATAGGCCACGAGCCCCGCGATCTGCCCGCCGACGCCGGGGATCAGGCCGATGATGGAGCCGATGGCCGTCCCGATGGAAAGCGCGCGCTTGTTGCGGAAGAGCTCGCGGAACGCGCTGGAGATGGGATGCTTCTGGACTGTCAGGACTTCCGCGCCGTCGCCTTTGCGGCCTTTGGCGAACATGGTGATGACCTGCGGGATGGCAAAGAGGCCGATCAGCGCCGCGATGATGTTGATGCCGCCGCCAAGCGCGGGGTGGAAGATGAAGCGCTGCGCGCCCATGATGTCGTCAAAGCCGATGGTGGCCAGCCACAGCCCGATGCAGCCTGAAAGCAGGCCTTTGACCACGGATTTGCTGTCGAGGGACCCGATGACGGTGACGCCAAGGATCGCGAGCCAGAAGAGGTGGCTGGGCCCGAAGGCCAGCGCCCATTGCGCCAGCACCGGCGTCAGGAAAATGAGGAGCAGCACGCCGAAGACGCCACCGATGGCAGAGGCGAGGAAGCTGAGTTGCAACGCCTTTGCGCCCTCGCCTTTTTGCGCCATCGTGTGGCCGTCCAGCGTGGTGGCGATGTTGGCGGGCGCGCCGGGGATTTTGAGCAAGATAGCCGACACCGCGCCGCCCGCCACGGTTGATGTGTAGGCCGCGCCCAGCAGGATCAGGCCTTGGGCGGCTTGTAATTGAAACGTGAACGGGATCAGCAGCGCCACTGCCATTGTGGGCGACAGCCCCGGCGTGGCACCCAGGATCAATCCACCTATTGTTCCGAGCAACAGCAACCCAAAGTTGATGGGCGTGAACACGTCACCGAAATAATAGAGAAATTCCATCAGGTCCTCCCAAACCTTTTGGCCGTTCATTGACTTTCAGGCTAGGGAATGAAAATAGTTTTGCAAATGTTTTCATAAAGTGACGAGTTGAGGCCGGTATTATGTCTCTAAAACAGTCTGGTAAGGCCGATATTGTGGACGTGGCGCGGGCCGCGAAAGTGTCGGCGTCGACGGTCTCGCGCTGCTTCAATCACCCCGATCTGGTCAATCCCGCGACTCGCAAGAAGATCGACCGCGCAGTGGCGCGGTTGGGCTACATCCGCAACCGCGCGGCGCAGGCGATGCATGGCAAGCGGTCGGGCACCATCGGGCTGATCGTGCCGACGATCAACCACGCCATTTTTGCCGAGGTGGTGCAGAGCTTTTCGGACTCGGTGGAGGCGGCCGGGTTTACGATTTTGATGACCTCCCACGGCTATGACCTGGACCGCGAATACAGCGTGCTGCGCAAATTGCTGGAGCACCGCGTGGACGCCATTGCGCTGATCGGGCTGGAACATAGCGAGGAGACGTTTCAGCTGATCGACCAGCAGAAGATGCCTTGCGTGGCGATCTGGAACCATGACGCGGCGTCGCGCGTGCCCTGCGTCGGGGCGGAGAACTTTGCCGCCGGGCGCATGGCCGCGGAACATATCGTGGGGTTGGGGCATCGCCGCATCGGCATGATTTTCCCCCGCACCGAAGGCAATGACCGCGCGCAAGACCGGCTGGACGGGGCGCGGTCGGTGCTGGAGGATGCAGGGATCGCGGTGCCGCCGCGCTGGCAGATGACGTCGCCCTATTCCATCGCCCATGCCAAGGACGCGGTAGAGGCGTTATTGTCATCGAAAGACGTGCCCAGCGCGCTGATCTGCGGCAACGACGTCATCGCGCAGGGCGCGGTTTACGCGGCCCTGAAGCTGGGCGTGCGGGTGCCCGACGATTTGTCGGTGGTGGGCATCGGCAACTTCAAAGGCTCCATGGAGATGGAGCCGGGGCTGACCACGGTGCATATCCCGGCGCAAGACATCGGGCGCGTCGCGGGGGAGCAGATTGTGGCCGCCGTGGCGGCGCAGACCCAGCAGCTGGCGCGCGTCAAATGCGACGTTGATCTGGTTGTGCGTGGCACCACGCGCAGGTTTTCGTAGGGGCTCTGCCCCCGTCGCTTTGCTCCTCCCCCGGGATATTTTTGAACATGGGAAGGTCTATTGCAGGTCGCCGAAAGCCTTTTGCATGCGTTGGACAGCGTCTTCGATTTGCGCGCGGGGGGCGGCGATGTTGAAGCGCAGGAAGGCTTCGCCGCCTTTGCCGAAAGTGGGGCCGGCGTTGACCGCGATCTTGGCGTCGCGGGCGACGCGGGTTGTGAATTCTTCCTTGCTCATGCCAGTGCCAGAGAAATCGACCCATGCAAGATACGTGGCCTCCAGGTTCATGGATGTCAGGCCGGGGATGGCGTTGATGCCGTCGTCAAAGACCTTCTTGTTGCCTTCGATATAGGCGACGCAATCGTCGACCCACGCGGCCCCTTCGGGCGAGTAAGCGGCGGTGGCCATGAACAGCCCAAACGAGTTGGGCGACATGCCAAGCGCCGCCATGCGCGCGCCGAACGTGGCGCGCAGATCGGGGTCGGCAATGATGACATTGCCGGAATGGGACCCTGCAATGTTGAAGGTCTTGGTGGTGGCCGTCATCATCACCAGCCGATCGGCGATGCCCGCGATATTGGCCATGGGGATGTGTTTTTCGCCCGAGAAGACCAGATCGTGGTGAATTTCGTCAGAGACCAGCACCAGATCGTGGCGCTTGGCAAAAGCCGCGACGGCTTGCAACTCGCCCTTGGTCCAGACGCGGCCGCCGGGATTGTGCGGCGAGCACAAGATAACCATCGTCTCATTGCCGGTCATTTGCGCGTCATAGGCGTCGAAATCCATCTCGTAGCGACCGCTTTCCAGCGTCATCTCGCATTCAACCACGCCGCGCCCGGCAGCTTTGATAACCTTGGCGAAGGCGTGATAAACCGGCGTGAACAGCACCACCCCGTCGCCGGGTTTGGTGAAGGCGTCGACGCACATGGCGGTGCCGTTGACCAGCCCGTGGGTGGTGAAAATCCACTCAGGCTTCACATGCCAGCCGTGGCGGTTTTCCATCCACCAACAGATGGCGGCGGTGTATTTGCTGTCATCGCCGAAATAGCCGTAGACGCCGTGATCGACCATGCCCTGTATGGCCTTCTGGATCACGGGTGCGGCTTCGAATTCCATGTCTGCGACCCACATCGAGATGCCCTCGGACGGGGATACGCCGTAGAGCGCCTCCATCTTGTCCCATTTCACGCAATGGGTGCCGCGGCGGTCGGGTGGGGTGTCAAAGCTCATCGGTGATCTCCTTGGTTGCGGGTAACCTAACCCGCGCAGCACTGGCCGCAAGAGAGATTGCGAAACGGGCCAGTGTCGCCTAAATGGGGCATATGAAATTGCCTATTCTCCTGCACCCAGACCCGCGCCTGAAAAAGGTGGCCGCCCCCATTGAAGACAGCTCTGACGCGTTGCGTCAGTTAGGCGACGATATGCTGGCATCCATGTACGAGGCGCCGGGCATCGGGTTGGCGGCCCCGCAGGTTGGCATCCTGAAACGGATGATCGTGCTGGATTGCGTCAAGGAAGAGGGCCAGCCCCCGCGCCCGATGGTGATGCTGAACCCGGAGGTCATCGAGGCCTCGGATACGCTAAACACCTATGAGGAAGGGTGTTTGTCCATCCCCGAGCAATTTGCCGACGTGACGCGGCCAGCGGAGGTTACCGTGGCGTGGATGGATCTGGACGGCAACGCACAGCGCGAGACCTTTGACGGGCTGTGGGCCACCTGCGTGCAGCACGAGATTGACCATTTGGAGGGCAAGCTGTTCATCGACTACCTCAAGCCGCTGAAGCGCCAGATGATCACCCGCAAAATGGTCAAACTGAAACGCGAGCTGGCGCGCAGTTGATCCGGCCCATTGTCATGCATCCCGACGACAGGCTGCGCCAGCTTTGCGCGCCGGTTTTGGGTGTGGACGATGCGGTGATGGGGCTTGTCGCGGACATGTTTGAGACGATGTACGCGGCATCCGGCCGCGGGCTGGCGGCCCCTCAGGTGGGGGTCTTGTCCCGCGTGTTCGTGATGGACGCCACATGGAAAGCGGGGGAGCCCACGCCCATGGCCTTCATCAACCCCGAGATTTTATGGGCCTCGCCCGAGATGCAGCGCAACGAGGAAGGGTGTTTGTCGATCCCTCATACGCCGGTTTTTGTCGACCGCCCGGAGCGGGTCGAAGTGATGTGGCTGGACGCAGGCGGCGCGCAACAGCGCGGGGCCTTTGAAGGGTTTGAGGCGGCCTGCATTTGCCATGAGACCGACCATCTGGACGGCGTCTTGATTTTGGACCACGAGGCCGCCGCATGAGGGATTTTGTGATGTGGCCCGACAAGCGGCTGAAAACTGTGGCCGCCGATGTGGGTGAGATCACGGATGAGGTCCGCGCCATTTGGGAAGAGATGATCTTTGCCATGGACACGATGCCCGGCGTGGGGCTGGCGGCGGTGCAATTGGGGATCATGCAGAGGCTGGCGGTTGTGGACGCATCCGATGTCCGCGGCCAGGCGGTGCGGATGGCCAACCCCGAGGTGATCCATGCCAGCGCGCAGCTGCGCGCGCATAGCGAGGGCAGCCCGAACCTGCCGGATGTGCGGGCCACGATTTCAAGGCCCCGTGCGGTTACAGTGCGGTTTTTGAACGCCGCGGGCGAGGTGGAGGAGCGGGATTTTGTGGGCCTGTGGGCCACATCCGTGCAGCACCAGATCGACCATTTGGCGGGCAAAATGTATTTTGACCATCTCAGCAAAACCAAGCGGGACATGCTGATTAAGAAGGCGAGGAAGATGGGGCGATGACACGAATTTTCGACGAAAATTCGCGGGCCGGCCTAAAATTTTCGTCGAAAATTTGTGGGGCCAAAAGATGAAGATTGTGTTTATGGGCACGCCGGCGTTCTCCGTATCTGCGCTTGATGCGCTGGTGGAGGCGGGGCACGACATCTGCGCCGTTTATACCCAACCGCCGCGTCCGGCGGGGCGAGGCAAAAAGCTGCGGGCCAGCGCCGTCCACGCCCGCGCGGACGTGTTGGGGCTGGAGGTGCGCCATCCGGTCAGTTTGAAAGACCCGTTGGTGCAATCTGAATTCGCGGCGTTAGAGGCGGATGTGGCGGTGGTGGTGGCCTACGGGCTGTTGTTGCCGCAGGCAGTTCTGGACGCGCCTGCGCGGGGGTGTTTGAACATTCACGCCTCTTTGCTGCCGCGCTGGCGCGGGGCCGCGCCGATCCACCGCGCGATCATGGCGGGCGACGCGGAAACTGGCGTGTGCATCATGCAGATGGAGGCAGGGCTGGACACCGGCCCTGTGTTGACGCGGCGCCGCGTGACGATTGAGAGGACAGAAACGACCGGTTCATTGCATGACCGTCTGGCAGCTTTGGGCGCGGCACAGATTGTAGAGACTTTGGCCGCGCTGGATGATTTGACCCCGGAGCCCCAGCCTGAGGACGGGGTGACCTACGCCGCCAAGATCGACAAGGCGGAGGCAAAGGTGGACTGGTCAAAACCTGCCGTTGAGGTGGACGCGTTGATCCGTGGGCTGTCGCCGTTCCCCGGCGCATGGACCAGAGTGAACGGCGAGCGTGTGAAGCTGCTGGGCAGCTACGTTGTTGATGAAGAGGGGCTGCACGGCGCAGTGTTGGGCGGGTTTCGGATCGCCTGCGGCACGGGCGCGGTGCAGGTCACGCGGGCGCAGCGCGAGGGCAAGAAACCGATGGATATGGGCGAGTTTCTGAAGGGGTTTGGATTTCCCAAACGGATTTCGTGATACAGAGCGGCGGGTTCAGGTATTTTTGCCAAGATGAAACGGGGATTGTGTCTTCCAAGCGGCGCGTTAACCTTAATGAAAGATTGAGGTAGAGCATGGCTTTCTTTGCATTTTTCGGCGCGATCATGATTGCGGGCATCATTGGCTACGCGTCCGAGAAGTCGGGGTTTACCCATAACGGATATGTGCCGTCGATTATCATCGCTGTGGGCGGGGCGGTGCTGTTTTTCATGGTGCGGGTGATGTTCGGGATCAGCTTCGGGCCACCGGGCATTGATGCGGCGATCAGCGCCGTTGGGGCGTTGATCCTGGTGCCCACGCATTACCGCAAGTGATCTGCGATCCAGCCGAGGGCATTTTGAAAAGGTGGGGCGAAGCCTTCGGGTGAGCCGTCGAGCGGGTGCCAGAAGAATTTGAACAGATGCCCGCCGTCATCTTTGCAGAAATGCTGCCAGTGGTCGCGGACCGGCGGGGCGATGCGGCACAGAGCGAAATGCCAATGTTGGTTGTCAGCGATGTCTGGGCTGTCGCCGATTACGATGGCGGATTTGGTTTCCAGCCCGCTTTCCTCGAACAGTTCACGCGCAGCGGCGCGGGCGGGGTTTTCGCCTGGCTCAATTGTGCCTTTGACGATTTGCAGCCCCGCATGGGGGTGCTTGAAGGCTGCGATGCGTAGGGGCGCGCCATCGGGGTGCAGCGCGATGGGGCAGGCCTTGAGGATCACGGCTTGAAGGGGGCCATGCCCGCGCGGGCCAATTCGTCTGCGCGCTCGTTTTCGGGATGGCCTGCATGGCCCTTGACCCATTCCCATGTCACGTCATGGCGGTCGCGGGCGGCGTCGAGGCGCTTCCACAGGTCGATATTCTTGATCTCCCCGCCCTTCTTTTTCCAGCCTTTGGCCTTCCAGCCGTAAATCCATTTGGTGATGCCGTCTTTGACGTAAGCGCTGTCGGTGACCACAGTCAGGGTGGACGGCTTGGCCAGCGTTTCCAGCGCATTGATGGCGGCCAGCAGTTCCATGCGGTTGTTGGTGGTCTGCGCCTCGCCGCCCTTCAGTTCGCGTTCCTTGACCACCGTGTCGCCCTCCCGCGCAATCAGGATTGCGCCCCAGCCGCCGGGTCCGGGATTGCCGGAGCAGGCACCATCCGTGTAGGCGAACAGCTCAGCCATCGGACAAGATAATCACGAAAGAAGCCATTTCGCCCGACAGCCCCTTATCAACACCTTCGCGGTGGCTGTGCGGAGTGAAACCGGCGGCCTGCAACAGCCCGTCCAGCTCGGGCACGGTGTAGTAGCTATACATCCGGCCAATGCTGTCGCGCAGCTCATCAGTGCCGGTTTTGACGCCGATATGGAAGACGCCGCCGGGTTTCAGCGCGCGTTTGATCGCCGCCAAGTGGCGCGGCATGTCCGCCTTGGATGCGTGCAGCAGCGAGAAATTGGCCCAGATGCCATCGTAGCGTCCGACGGCGGCCAAGTCGTCAAACGTGGCAACTTGTGCGTCGACGCCGTAGGTGTCGCGGGCGATCTTCACCATCTCATGGGAGGCGTCGCTTGCCTCGACCACCAGCCCCGCGGCGGCCATCATTGCCGCTGAATTGCCCGGACCGCAGCCCAGATCCAAGACCAAGCCCCCCGGTGGCACCGCGTCGATAAAGGCCCGCAGATCAGCGTCAGGCGTGCTGCGTGACACGAGTGTGTCGTAGCTGGCCGCGCGAGCGTTGTAAACGTCGATGGTTTCGCGATCGCTCATGCAATTAATCCGATGCACAGGCAGGCCAGCACCACCGCCGTCAGCAGCGCGCGCAGCTTGACCCACCACGGCGGGGTGAGCTTCCAGACCGCGAATTGCAGATCGAAGAGGAACACCAAGATGAAGCCGACCAGCACGGCGGATGTCGCCTGACGCTCGCCGCCGCCGATGGTGAAGAAGGCCCAAAGGGCGGGCAAGGTGGACAGCACATAGGGCAGCAGCCGGTCCGATTTGGTGGCAAACCCCCACAGCACGCCGGACATGAAACACATGATGACGGTGCCGTATGAGATTAGCATGTAAGGCGCGTTGAACCGCGCCCCCAAGGTTGCGACCGTAAGGTCGGAAACCGATGGAACCAACACGCCGAGCGCTGCCCATATGAACGGCAGCAGGCCTGCAAGGCCGAGCAGTAGGGCGGGTCTGGGGATCGTTGTCATGCGGGTTCGCGCAGCACGCGCGGGACCTTGAATTCGACGTTTTCGACGGCGGTCTCGACCATCTCGACTTTGGTGTCATAGCGGTCTTTGAAGGCGTCCACGACCTCGTTGATAAGCACCTCGGGGGCGGAGGCGCCCGCGGTGATGCCGATAGAACTGATGCCGTCCAGCGCCCGCCAGTCAATCTCGGTGGCGCGTTGCACCAGCTGAGCGTAGCTGCAGCCGGCTTTGGCGCCGACCTCGACCAGCCGTTTGGAGTTGGACGAGTTTGGCGCGCCGATCACCAGCATGGCGGAGGTTTTGGCGGCCATGGCTTTGACCGCCTCCTGGCGATTGGTGGTGGCGTAGCAGATGTCTTCCTTGTGGGGGCCGACGATGTTGGGGAAGCGCGCCTGCAAGGCGGCCACGATGTCGGCGGTGTCGTCCACCGACAGGGTGGTTTGGGTGATGAAGGCCAGCTTGCCCGCGTCGCGCGGGGTGATCTTGGCCACGTCTTCGGGGGTTTCGACCAGCAGCACCTCGCCCTCGGGCAATTGGCCCATGGTGCCCACGGTTTCGGGGTGGCCCTCATGGCCGATCATCACCATTTGCAGCCCGGCATCATGATGGCGGGCGGCTTCGATATGGACTTTGGAGACAAGCGGGCAGGTGGCGTCGACATAGACCATCTCGCGTTTGGCGGCGGCGGCGGGCACCGCTTTGGGCACCCCGTGGGCGGAAAAGATGACGGGGCGGTCGTCGGGGCATTCCTCAAGCTCTTCGACGAAGATCGCGCCCTTGTCGCGCAGCCCGTCCACGACGAATTTGTTGTGCACAATCTCGTGGCGCACATAGACCGGCGCGCCCCATTTCTCCAACGCCATTTCAACGATCTTGATGGCGCGGTCCACGCCGGCGCAAAAGCCGCGCGGGGCGGCCAGATACAGGGTGAGGGGGGGCTTGGTCATGGCAGATCGTTCCTTGGTTGGGCGGAGGGTACTGCGCCTCAGCAGTAGGGTCCAGTGTGCAACGCTGCCGCAGCGCCAACTGCGCATAGATGGACCGAGCCCGCGGGCTCGGCTACATCTGACGCGGATATAGCCAACGAGGGCCGTCATGTCGCGACCGCTTAAACGTCACCACCGGATGTCGATCAACCGCGCCGCCCGCAAGGGGCGGTTCGAGGAGCTTGACGCGACGCTGACCCGCCTTTCAGAGAAAGGCTTTGACGTTGCCGGCGTGCCGTTTCGGTTGCTGGACGAGGCGCTTTTTGACGGGGATGGCGCGGGCATTGCCGGCCTTGGCCGCGTGGCGGATCACACGTTTGGCGGGCAGCCGCGCTTGCTGCGGGCGGCGGTGGACGATCTTCAACATGGTGGGCCGGACCATCTTCATGATTTGATCCGCGACACCGACGCGCACCCAATGACCTGCTTTGAGGCGATGGGCTGGGCGAATGTCGCGGCCCACCGGGCTTTGCTTGGCCAGCAACAGGCCCCCGTGCGCGATGTGTTTCAGTTTTGGGACAGCAAAGACCCGCCGCCCGAAATTGCGAAGGCCTGCGCGGATTGGGCGGCCATAGGCCCGTCCCATCGCCTTTACTGCGAGGAGGAGGCGCATGCCTTTATCGACACTAATTTTGGGGCCATTGCGGCAGAAGATTTCGCCGCGCTTTGGCACCCGGCGGTGAAATCTGACCTGTTTCGGCTTTATCGGCTGGCCCAGCAGGGTGGGCTATATGTTGACGCGGACAGCGTGCCACAGGGCCAAATTGCCCAGTTTCTGAACAAGGGCGGTGGGCAGGTGTGGATGTCGTCGATGACCAATATGCCCAATTGCGTGGTCAATAACTGGTTCATTGCGGCTCCGGCGCAAAGCCCGTTCATACTGGCGCTGCTGGACCATGTTCTGGGCAATCTCGCAGCGCCGCGGGAACGCGGCATCTTTTGGCTGTCGGGGCCCGGCGCCTACACCAGCTTTCTGTATCAAAACCTAGGTCAATTTGAGGTGGGGTTGCTGCCAAATGCGGCGCTGAAGACCTGCTACTTTCGGCAATTCGATGCGCCGTACAAGCACACCCCGCAGAATTGGCGGGTGTATGAGCATCAACGCGGTTTGGATAACGAGGCCGGTTTGGCCATCGGGTTGCAGCAGGTGCAATCCTAAGTGAGGTCCATGCCCCGACGTACCCAGTAACATCGGAGCATGGGAGAGTTTATTCGGTGGTTTCAGTGACGACGGGCGCACGGGGGGGGATCGTCTGATCCTCCCGCGGTGGCCGGCCGATCACATCACGCAGCTCGTCGAGCTCGATGAAGTTGTCCGCCTGACGCCGCAGATCATCAGAGATCATGGGCGGGTTCGACCGGATGGTCGACACGACAGAAACCCGAACGCCTTTGCGTTGGATCGACTCGAGCATTGGCCGGAAATCCCCATCTCCGGAAAATAGCACGATGTGATCAACATGGGGCGCAAGCTCCATGGCGTCGACGCAAAGTTCGATATCCATGTTGCCCTTCACTTTCCGGCGTCCTTCGCGGTCAGTGTATTCTTTGGCGGGTTTGGTCACCATTGTGAAACCGTTGTAATTCAGCCAGTCCACAAGCGGGCGGATGGGTGAATAGTCATCGTTTTCCAACAGGGCCGTGTAGTAGAATGCGCGCAGCAATTTGCCACGTCGCATGAACTCGTGTCTCAGGAGCTTGTAATCAATATCAAACCCCAAAGACTTGGCGGCAGCGTATAAATTGCTCCCGTCAATGAACAGCGCAAGCCGCTCGTCTTTGTAAAACATCAAATGTCCTTCCGATGTGGGCCCTGCCGGAATATGAACCGTGAGTGTGAGTGGTTAAGAAATGACAAGGCCGCGGGCGAAAATAGGGAAATTTAGTTATGCCGCAACCCACGACGCATCACAATAAGGTCGTTTCCGCCTATATTGCGTTGGGAGGTAACGTAACGTCACTCTATGGGCCGCCGAAATTAACCCTGTTGGACGCGCTAAGGCGGATAGAAACCGATTCGGTTGTGATGGGCGAAAGAAGCGACCTTTACGCGACGCCGGCGTTCCCGGCGGGTAGCGGCCCTGATTTTGTGAATGCCGTGGTCTCCGTGCGCACGACGCTTTCGCCCGAAGCCCTGCTTGCCCATTTGCATGATGTGGAACGCCAGCTTGGCCGAGACCGCAAAAAACGTTGGGCCGCGCGCACCATTGATCTGGATCTTATCGCCTATGGCGATGCCATTCACCCAAGCCTCGACGCCTATATGGGGTGGCACGATTTGCCGCTTGAAGAACAGCAACGCGTGGCGCCTGACGGGCTGATCCTGCCGCATCCGCGTATTCAGGACCGTTCCTTCGTGCTGGGGCCGCTATGTGATGTCGCGCCCGACTGGATGCATCCGGTGCTGAACCAAACGGCAAGGGCGCTTTTTGACGCCTTGCCGCAGGTTGAACGCAGGAGCTTAAAGCCGCTCACAAACGGCACTTAACTGCGTCTTTCCGCTTGTAAATCCGCAAAAAGACGCCTATCTGCACGGTCTGATATTCCCATAAAGATGTGTGGAGAGCCCCATGGCCCGCGTAACCGTCGAAGATTGCGTTGATAAAGTCCCGAACCGTTTTGATCTGGTGATGCTTGCGTCGCACCGCGCGCGTGAAATCGCGTCCGGCTCCGCGCCGACCGTGGATCGCGACAACGACAAGAACCCTGTTGTGTCCCTGCGTGAGATCGCGGACGAGACCCAAAGCGCCGAAGACCTGCGCGAGCGGATGATCGAAAGCAACCAGACGCAGATCGAAGTCGACGAGCCAGAAGAAGACGCAATGGCGCTTCTCATGGGGGTCGAGCAGGACAAGCCAGCCGACGACGACATGTCCGAGGAAAAACTGCTGCGCGCGTTGATGGAAGCTCAAGAACCCAAGTAACCGCTTAATCGGGACCACCGTAGGACCATGCTGGACGCCGCCGACCTGATCGACCTGATCCGCGCCTACAACCCGAAGACAGATGAAACTCTTATCAAGGCCGCCTATGACTATGGCGGCCTTATGCATGAGGGGCAGACCCGCCAGTCTGGCGAGCCGTACTTTACCCACCCCATCGAGGTTGCCGCCCTGTTGACCGAACAGCGGTTGGATGATGCCACAATCGTCACCGCGCTGCTGCATGACACCGTGGAAGACACACGCTCAACCTATAGCGATGTGGTCGCCAGGTTTGGCGAGGAAATCGCAGAACTGGTGGACGGCGTCACCAAGCTGACCAACCTGCAGCTCAGCTCCACCGAGACCAAGCAGGCCGAAAACTTCCGCAAGCTGTTCATGGCCATGTCCAAGGACCTGCGGGTCATCTTGGTCAAGCTCGCCGACCGGCTGCACAACATGCGCACCATCCGGCACATGAAGCCTGAAAAGCAGGTGCAGAAGTCGCGCGAAACCATGGACATCTACGCGCCGCTTGCCGGCCGCATGGGCATGCACTGGATGCGCGAAGAGCTGGAGGACCTGGCCTTCCGCGTTTTGAACCCCGAAGCCCGCGCCTCGATTATCCGCCGCTTCATCACGCTGCAAAAAGAAACCGGCAACGTGGTGCCGAAGATCACCGAAGATATTCGCACCGAGCTGTCCGCCGCAGGCATCGAGGCCGAGGTGTCAGGCCGCGCCAAGAAGCCCCATTCCATCTGGCGCAAGATGGAGGAGAAGAAGCAGGGCTTCTCCCGCCTGTCCGACATCTACGGCTTCCGCGTCATCTGCCGCACCGAAGACGATTGCTACCGGGTGCTGGGCGTGATCCACCGCCGCTGGTCGTCGGTGCCGGGTCGGTTCAAAGACTACATCTCGCAGCCCAAATCGAACGGCTACCGGTCGATCCACACCACCGTGTCGGGCCGCGACGGCAAACGGGTGGAGGTGCAAATCCGCACCAGGCAGATGCACGAGGTCGCGGAATCCGGGGTGGCCGCCCATTGGTCCTACCGCGACGGCGAACGCGCCGCGAACCCGTTTGCCGTGGACCCGACGAAATGGGTGAACCAGCTGACCGAACGCTTCGGCACGGTCGATGACGAGGACCACGAGGAATTCTTGGAGCATGTGAAGCTCGAGATGTATTCGGATCAGGTCTTCTGCTTCACCCCCAAAGGCGACGTCATCAAGCTGCCGCGCGGGGCGACGCCGCTCGATTACGCCTACGCCATCCACACCCGCATCGGCCATTCCTGCGTCGGGGCGAAGGTGGACGGGCTGCGCGTGCCGCTGTGGACGCGGCTGCGCAACGGTCAGTCGGTGGACATTATCACCGCCGAAGGCCAAAAGCCGCAGCCCACTTGGATCGACATTGCGGTCACGGGGCGCGCCAAAGCCGCAATCCGCAAATCGCTCAAGGAAGAACACCGCGACCGCTTCATCAAGCTGGGCCGGGAGCTGACCCGCGCCGCGTTCGAACATGTGGGCAAGAAGGCCACCGATAAGGCGCTGGCGACAGCGGCCAAGGAATTGAGCCTGACGGACGCGTCTCAGCTGCTGGAGTTTGTGGGCTCGACCGAGCTGTCCGCCCGCGAGGTGGTGCAGGCCATCTATCCTGATCTGGCTGAAAAGAAGCAGCAGCCGCGCGTGGACCCCAACCGCTCGGTTGCGGGGCTGCCTGCGGGGGTTTCCATCAAGCGTGCTCGGTGTTGCCAGCCAGTGCCGGGGGAGCGGATCGTCGGCATCAAGCACAAAGGGCAGGGCGTCTATGTCCATGCCATCGCCTGTGAGGCGCTGGCCGCCTTGGAAGACGAGCTGGACCGCTGGGTGGACCTGCATTGGCACGAAGGGCTGCACCCTGCCGGAAACGCTGTCACACTAAATGCGACAATAGGTAATGAATTTGGTGTACTCGGCAGGCTTTGCACATTGATCGGGGAGCAGAAGGCCAATATCTCTGATCTGCATTTCATTGATCGCAAACCGGACTACTTCCGTATTCTGATCGACGTTAATGTGCGCGACGCCGAGCATCTGCACGGGGTTATGACTGCCATTGACGCGGACAGCGATGTGGCCAATCTGGAACGGCACCGCGACCTGAACCGCGCGCCGTAAAATTTCTGCCGCATTTGGTTGGCAAAGACACAGACGTCCCGCCACCAATCTGGCGGGTGTTAACTGGTAAAGGACGCATTGGTGTTTAAGCGCCGCACTCCGAAAAGCTGGGCCCTGTGGGCCTTGCACCTCATCTGGCCGCAAGGCGGATGGGCGCGGGCGGCGCATTACGTCAAGCACCGGGTGCGCAGGCTGCCCGACAGCCCCCGCCGCATCTCGCGCGGCATTCTGTTTGGCGTCTTCACCACCTTCACGCCATTTTACGGCTTCCACTTCTTCATCGCGGCGGGGCTGGCAAAACTGGGGCGTGGAAATATCCTCGCAGCCCTGATGTCCACCTTCTTCGGCAACCCGCTGACCTATCTGCCGATCGGGGTGATTTCGCTCAAAACTGGCCATTTCCTGCTTGGCACCGAGTTCGAAGAGAACATGAACATTGCAAAGCGGTTTGGGGGCGCATGGCGCGACCTGCGGCACAACTTCATGGCGATGTTCACCGATGATCGCGCCGATTGGCACCGGCTGAACGGCTTTTATGACGAGGTGTTTTTTCCCTACATGGTCGGCGGGGTTATTCCCGGCATCATCGCGGGCATCACCTGCTATTACCTTTCGCTGCCGCTTATCACCGCGTACCAGAACCGCCGCAAAGGCCGGCTGAAAGCGAAGTGGCAAGAACGCAGGGACAAGAAAGCCGCTAAGGCTGCGGAAAAGATCTAGCGGGCATCTGTATCCACACAATCCTTTCCTTGCCTCATGTCGCGCGCGCTGCATTTATACCAGCAGCACCACCAGCGAGGGCCAGCCCATGACCAACACACTCCGCCTTGGCGTCAACATTGACCACGTTGCCACCGTTCGCAATGCGCGCGGCGGCAATGTCCCCGACCCCGTGCGCGCCGCCAAGCTGGCCGAGGAGGCCGGGGCCGACGGCATCACCGCGCATCTGCGCGAAGACCGCCGCCACATCGCCGACGCCGACATCGACGCGCTGATGGAGGCCCTGAGCGTGCCGCTGAACTTTGAGATGGCCGCGACGCCCGAGATGCAGCAAATCGCGCTGCGCCACAAACCGCATGCCGTCTGCATCGTTCCTGAGAAGCGCGAGGAACGCACCACCGAGGGGGGGCTGGAAGTGGCCCGCGAAGAAAACCAGCTTGCCCATTACATCGCGCCCCTGCGCGACGCGGGCTGCCGCGTGTCGATCTTTATTGCCGCCGACCAACGCCAGATCGAGGCCGCGCACCGCATCGGCGCGCAGGTGATCGAGCTGCATACCGGCGCCTATTGCGACGCGCATGCCGAGGGCGATCTCAAGACCCGCGACGCGGAGCTGGAAAAGCTGCGCGCCATGTCGACCTTCGCGCATTCGCTGGGGCTGGAGGTCCATGCAGGCCACGGCCTGACCTATGACTGTGTGCAACCTGTTGCCGCCTTCCCCGAGGTGATGGAGCTCAACATCGGGCATTTTCTCATTGGCGAGGCCATCTTCCGTGGCCTCACCCCCGCCATCCACGAAATGCGCCGCCTAATGGACGCGGCCCGGGCATGACCGGCGCCAAATTTTCGACGAAAATTTGTACCCAGAGTTTCGATGAAACTCTGGCATTGTCGCGCTCATGATTCTGCATTCCGTCTACCTGCGCCTGCCCAAAGGCACCGACCGCACCGAGCTTGATGCCGTCATGTCGGGCCTCAAATCGCTATGCAAATCCTTGCCCGGCTGTGCTGGCTTCCAGCACGGCCCCAACCGCGATTTCGAGCATAAATCACCTGACTACAGCTATGGGTTTGTTGCGCAATTTCGGGACCGGGACGCGCTTGCGACCTATTCAGACAATCCCGACCACCACGCGCTTGGCGGCCGGTTGGTGGCTATGTGTGAAGGTGGCGCTGACGGGATTATGGTCTACGACATCGAGGTTGCGCCTTAACGCAGACCACGCGGGATCCAGCGTGGCAATCACATTACTTGACATGTTAAGTATTTCTGACCAAGTTTGGGTGTGTGAATAAACCTCCCTGGGTCTGCTGTGTCGAAAACATGATCTATCTTGGCGATCTTCATGCCCCCCATGGGGCCTCGCGCGGGCGTTGTGCTGCGGATGCCGGTGCTGCGCGGGCTGCCCCATGACGGCTGCCCCCCAGACCAATGATGCCTTGTACCTCTTTGACGAGGCCGCCCCAGCGGAGGGCGTAGCCACGTTCAAAAGCGAATGCCCCCCGGACAAAAAGGTGAAGGTCGAGGACCTGTTCAAATTTTCGCGGACCCGAGGCGATTTGCAGGTCTCCATCGTGGCCGCGCTGATCGCGCTGTTCTTTCTGGCGTTCTTCTGGACGCAGACGGGCTGGGACGCCCGCAAGCTGCCTGACGAGTTTGGCACCTACCTGGCCTACCAGTTCGGGCTGGCCGATATCGAGGGCCGGGTCACCCGGCTGGGGCGGATTTTCAAGCAATCCTGGGTCGCACCCATGCTGTGTCTGCTGGTCTTCGTGCCCGCTGCGCTGTGGAATTTGCGCGCGTCGTGGAAAGAAACGGCGTGGCGCCGGCGGTTCCTGCTGCCCACCAGCGCGTCGTTTGAGCTGACCAAATACGCCGCCGCGCTGGAATATGTGGGCTATTTCATCGGCTACACCCTGATTGTGCCGGTGCTTGGCTATCTGGTGTCCACCTTGATCCTCGGCACGTTCCTGACATGGCGGCTGGGCTACCGCAGCCGCAGGTGGGTCCTGACGGGCGTGGCCTCCAGCTTTGCCGTGGTCATCGCGTTTCGCACCCTGTTGCAGATCAAGACGCCCGGCAGCATCTGGCTGTATGACCAGCTCCCCGCCGCCACGCGGGCCTTCATGCTGACGTATTTCTAGGGGGGCGCGCGGGTGGAGGCATTTCTGACAGGTCTGGACAGTCTGATGCAGCCCGCGGTTTTGGTGGCGATTGTCATCGGCTCCATTGGCGGGCTGATTATCGGGGCGGTGCCGGGCATTGGCCCGGCTATTGCGATTGCCATCTTGTTGCCGGCGACGGTGTTTCTGGACGACCTTGTCAGCCTCGTGCTGCTGCTGGGGGTCTACGGGTCCTCCATGTATGGCGGCGCCATTCCGGCCATCTTGATTAACACGCCGGGCACACCGGTGAACGCGCTGACAACCTATGACGGCTACGCCATGACGCGGCGGGGCGAGGCGTCGCGGGCGCTGTCGCTGGCTTATTCTGCCTCGTTCTTCGGGGGGTGTTTCTCGATCATCATGGCGCTGATTGCCCTGTTCGTCTTTGGCCCCTACCTGCGCGACCTCGGGGCGTTGTTTGGCCAACGCGACATCTTGATGGCGGCAATTTTGGGCGGGGTCCTGCTGATCGCGGCGCATCGCCAGACCATGGGCATCGCGGCGCTGCTGTTTGGGTTCGGCTTCCTGATTGCCATGATCGGGCGGCAATCCACCCGCAGCATCGACCGCTACACGTTCGACATCGAATACCTTTATGCGGGCTTCAACCTGATCGTCGTCATCGTTGGCATTTTCGCGTTGAGCCAGGCGCTGAACCTGATGGTCGGCAAGGATGACGACCCGCCCGAGGCGCGGATCACCGGTGGCCTGCTCAGCGGGTTTCGCGAGATCGCGGGCCGCAAGATGATCTCGGTCCTGTCGGCGATATACGGCACCATCATGGGGATCATCCCCGGGGTGGGCGAATTCGTAGCGCAGTTTTTCAGTTACTCGACGGCGCGGTCCTTGTCGAAGGAGCCCGCGCGGTTCGGCCATGGCTCGCATGAAGGGCTCATCGCGTCGGAGACCTCCAACAACGCGGTGCCCGCCGCCGCCATGATCCCGCTGCTGGCGCTGGGCGTGCCGGGGGAGGCGTTGACGGCCATGATGATGGTCGTGTTCTTTGACGCAGGGATCAAGCCGGGGCCGGACATCTTCGAGAATAATCCCGACTTCCTGTTCAGCCTGTTCACGGCGCTGCTGATTATCAATGTGCTGGTGCTGGCCACGCTGCTGGTCTCGACCCGGTTCATTGCCAAGATGGTCTACATCCCCAACCGTTTTCTGGGGGCCTTCATCATGATTTTGTCCTTTGTCGGCGTCTATTCGATCCGCAACAGCCTGACGGATTGCATCTTTGCGGTGATTTTTGGCTTTATCGGCTTCGTGCTGCGCCGCCTTGACTGGCCGCTGGTGCCGATTGTGTTGGGGCTTGTGCTGGGCTCCATCATTGTGGAGCGTCTGACGGCGGGGGCCGGCCAGATCAAATCTGCCGTGGACCTCATCAACCGACCCGTCTCGGGAACCTTATTCGTGGTGATCCTTGTGGTCATAGGATTCATCATTTGGACGTCACTTAAAAACAGACGCACGGACTATCAAACATGACCAAAACCAACGGGAGAAGAAAATGAAGAAATTTGCATTGTCAGCCGCGCTTGCGGCCAGCACCATCCTTGCGGGCGCATTGCCTGCGGCGGCCGACTATCCAACCGCGCCAGTCCAGTTCATTGTGCCGTTCCCTCCGGGCGACTTTGAAGACATCACTACCCGGATGATTGCAGCCAAGCTGCAGGAAGTCAGCGGCGTCTCGGCCTCGGTTGTGAACCGCCCCGGCGGCGGTGACGGCCCGTTCCCGGGCGCGCTTGAGGTGCTGAACGGCCCGACGGACGGCTCCGTCATCGGGTCCTTTGTGATTGGTGTGCCGGTTGTAGGGCCGCAGATCGACATCGGCATTGAGGAAGACAGCTTCACGCCCATCGGCGTCTATCTGACCTATCCTTTCATTCTGGCAGCCGCTGGTGACGCGCCCTATTCAAACATGGCAGAGCTGGCCGCACATGCGCAGGACAATGACGTTGTTCTGGGCCATTTCGGGGCCGGGCTTGCGCCAACCAAAGCGACCTTCGCGGGCGCGGCGTTGATGGATTTCGAATTTGCAGACGATGCGGCGTTTGACCTGCTGGATTGCAACTCGCTGTCCTCGGGCGATGCGGATGTCATCAACACCACGCTGGCGCTGATCGAGCCTTGCTTGGACGATGTCAAAGTGCTCGCCAATATCGGGTCAGAGCGCATCGGCAAGCTGCCAGATGTTGCAACATTGTCTGAACAGTCGGGCGTTTCCGAGCTGGAACTGTGGAACGGCTTGTTCGTCAAGAAGGGCACCCCACAGGAAGTGATCGACGTGATCGCGGATGTCGCGCAGCAGGTTGTAAACAGCGAAGAAGGCCAGCAGTTGATGGCTGAAACCGGCGCGCGCCTCTATTGGGAAGGGACCGCAGAGGCCAACGCCCGGATCGAAGCCGATCGCGCAAACATTGCCGAGATGAACAAGATCATCGGCAACTAGCACTGCTTAAAGGTGGCCACGTTTAGTGGCCACCTCCACTCAATTGGAACACGTTCATGCGCCGCATCAAACTCGGTATCCTCCAAACCAATCACGACAAATCGGTCGATGTCGGGGACGCGTTTCCAGACGACGCGCACCGGTTTCGGGACATGTTCGACGCGCAGGACGACCGGTTCCAATACAAAATCTACATGACCATCGGCGGCGAGGTGCCGCAGGATCTGGACGAACAAGACGCCTTTCTCATCACCGGTAGTCCGCTCAGCGTGCTGGACCAGCATATATTCAGTGACGGGCTCAGCGACTTCATCCGCCGGTGTGACGCGGCCAAAAAGCCGCTAATGGGCGCGTGCTTTGGTCATCAAGCCATCGCGCTGGCCTTGGGCGGCAAAGTCGAGAAATCCCCAGATGGCTACAACGTTGGGATCGAAGACACGGTCTATTGCGCCAAACGCCCGTGGATGGTGCCGGACCGCGACCGGCTGCCGATGTACATGTTTCACGAGGACGCGGTGACCGCATTGCCCGAAGGCTGCGCGTTGCTCGGGTCCTCCGCACGGTGCAAAAACGCCAGCTTCGCCAAGGGCGACCACATTTTCACGACGCAGGCCCATCCCGAATTCACCAGTGAATTCATGTCCTGCGTGCTGCGGTTTTCTGAAAGCGCGATCCCTGAGCCGGGGCGAAAGCCCGCTTGGGACAGCCTTGAGAAAGCACAGGAAGGCCATGTCTTTGGCCTCTGGACCACAGAATTCTTCAAAAGGGCGCTTTCGCATGCGGGATGACGGACATCTGAGCCTCTTGAGCCATGACAGCTTCGCCAACGGCGTGCCGCATAAAACCTTCGCGCGCTTGCGCCGCGAGGACCCTCTGTCATGGACCGATGGCGACGCGGAAACCAAGGGCTTTTGGAACCTCACCCGCCACGCCGACATCGCGCTGGCCAACCGCGAAGGGCCGGTGTTCAGCTCGGCCCAGGGCATCCGGCTCGAAGACCAAAGCCACGACGAATACATGGCCCGGCGCACCTTTCAGGAAACCGACGCGCCCGACCACACCGCCACGCGGCGGGTCGTGAACCCCAGCTTTGCCAAGCCCGTCATGGCCCGGTTTGAGGGGCTTATCCGCGAGCTGGCCAGCGACATTGCCGACACAGCGCTGCAGCAGACCGAATTCGACGCGGTCGACGCGATGGCCAAGCAGTTGCCGATGATGATGCTGGGCCGCATCCTCGGGGTGCCGGACGAGGATCTGGGCTGGCTCGTCGAAAAGGGTGATGCGCTGATTGGCAACTCGGACCCCGACTTCACCGACCACGTGGTCGACAAGATGGACACCAGCGCCTACCGGCTGATGCCGTTCCGCAGCCCGGCGGGGGTCGAACTCTACGACTACGCCGCCGACCTACTGGAGAACCGCCGCGCCGTGGCCGAGGAAGGCATCCTCGCCAAAATGATGCGCGACGAGAACGGGCTGAAGGAGCTGGAGTTCAAAAACTTCTTCTGCCTGCTAGTCGCCGCCGGCAACGACACGACCCGCTATTCCATTGCCATGGCGCTCAATCTTCTGGCCCATGACCCCGCCCTGATCGAACAGCTGCGCGGTGGCGCCTATTGGGACACTTGCGCAGATGAATTTATCCGGTTGGCCTCCCCCACCATGCATTTCCGCCGCACGCTGACGCAGGACTATACGCTGCACGGCAAGACCATGAAGGAAGGCGACAAGGCGCTGCTATGGTTCGTCTCCGGCAGTCGCGACGAGGCTGTTTTTGACGACCCGCATGCCTGCCAGCTGGGGCGCAGCCCAAACCGTCATCTGGCCTTTGGGCAGGGTGGCATTCACGTCTGTCTGGGCATGCATCTGGCCAAGCTGGAGGTGCGCATCGCCATCGAAGAGCTGGTCAAACGCATTGACCGCTTCGAGGCGGTGGAGCCGCCCACCTGGACCCGGTCCAACTTCATCTGCGGCGTCAAGAAATTGCACGTCCGCGCCACAAGGGCCGCCTGACACATGACCAAGATCACCCGCACTCGCGCGCTTTTCAATGACATGCTGAACCTGCCGCGCGGCAAATATGTGCCCCCGGATGTGGCCGCGGGCGGCGCCATCGGGTTCGCGCGCGGGGCGTTCGCCGTCTCCTATGACCGCGATCTGGTGACGGTGCCGGGCTGCGAATTCTTCAACGGCGTGCCGGATATGGAGCTGGTGCTGGACGCAGAGCGCCGCAAAGGCTGGCAAGCAGGTACCGAGATCGCGCTGGGCGATCTTTACGCAGATGACACGCCCTTCGGCCTCTGCCCGCGCGGGGCGGTGAAGCGGGCGGTAAAAGACTGGGAAGATCTCGGCTACACGCCAATGATTGGCCTAGAGACAGAGGCCTTCATTTTCCAACGCGACGAAGACGGGATTTGGCGCCCCTATGACACCCCCGGTGCCTTCGTTTACAGCACCGGCCCCGAAAGCGATCCCAAAGGTGTCATGGACGACATCTGGGAGGCGGCACATGCCGCCGACATCCCCATCGAAAGCATGAACGGGGAATTCGACAATGGCCAGTTCGAGCTGACAATGCGGTTCGACAATGCCGTCAAAGCCTGTGACGACGCCTTCCTGATGCGCACCATGGCGCGTGAAATCGGGCTGAAGAAGGGCCTGCTGCTGACCTTCCTGCCCAAGCCGGTGCCGGATCGCGGCGGGTCCGGCCTGCACGTGAATTTCAGCTTCAATGATGCCAACGGGACCAATGCAATCGCCCCCGATGGCCAGCTCTCTGAGGTCGCAAGGCATTGCGTCGCGGGGCTGGTCCACCATCACCCGGCCTTGGCGGGCCTGCTGGCCACGACCGTCAACAGCTATGACCGTCTCAACCCCGGCGGGCTGGCGGGGTATTGGGCAAACTGGGCCGAGGATCACCGGCTGGTCACCACGCGGACCTCGACCAAGTCGCGGAAATCCGCGCGGCTGGAACACCGGATGGCCGATTGCGCGACCAATCCCTATCAAGCTGTGGCAAGCGTGCTGCAGGCGGCGCGGCTGGGCTACGTCAACAAGCGGCCACTGCAACCTGCCGAGGACCTCGACGGCTGGGAAAACGTGCGCGAAAAGCGGCATGTGCCCTCCGGTCTGGACAAGTCGCTGAATGCGCTCGACCAAGACGCCGAGTTGCGCAAGGCGATTGGCGCGCTGTATTGCGACGCCCTGCTGTATCTCAAACGCGACGAATTTAAGCGGCTGCTGGGCAAAAGCGTGGACGAGGTGCGCGACTTTTATCTGCCCTTCATCTGAAATCTCAAAATACTTTACTACACGGTTTAGTTAAAGCATCCTCCCCAAAAGGGAGTCGCCAATGCTACAAGAAATCCCCGAAGGCAAATGGGTCGCCAGCTTTCGCCGTGTCCTGAAACTCAACGGGATCGGCAAAGGAACAGCCGTCGCCGTCGTTGCCGAAAGCCAGTCGCGGCCTGTGTTGGTGCAGCTTTGCGCCTTGGCGCTCTATGATCTGGGGGCCGCGTTCTCGACCATCACGCTGCCCACACCGGAACAGACCGCGCTCGTGCCGGTCAAATCCACCGGTGCGTCCAATGCCATCTCGGGCAAGCGCCACGTGATCGAAGCGCTCAAACAGGTCGAGGTGGTGGTGGACGTCACAGTCGAGGGCCTGCTGCATGCCGCCGAATGGCCCGAGATCGAGGACGCCGGCACAAGATTGTTCGTGATCTGCAATGAACACCCCGAAATTCTGGAACGCACCGAACCGCAAGCCGCCCTTGGGCCAAAGGTCGCGCTTGGTATCGAGATGCTGCGCGATGCCGCCGAAATGCGGGTGACAAGTGCCGCTGGCACGGATCTGACCATCGACATCAAAGACGCGCCTTGCGGCGGCACGCCGGGATTTACGACCTCCAAAGGCGGGGTTGCGCATTGGCCGGGCGGGCTGTGTCTGTGCTTCCCCGGCCCAAACACCATCAACGGCAAAATCGTCATGGCGCCGGGCGACATGAACCTGACCTTCAAAAGCTACCTGACCTCCGAGATCGGGTTTCAGATCGAAGACGACTTCGTCAAATCCATCACAGGCGACAGCCTCGATGCGGACCTGTTCCGCGAATACCTGGCCGCTTGGGACGACCCCATCGCCTATGGGCTGAGCCATGTTGGCTGGGGCATGAACCCGCGCGCGCGTTGGGAGAGCATGGCGCTCTATGACAAGCGTGACGTGCAGGCGACTGAGTTCCGCGCATGGTCCGGCAATTTCTTGTGGTCCACCGGCTCTAACCAATATGCAGGGCGTTTCACATTAGGCCATTTCGACCTGCCAATGCGCGGCTGCACCATTTCACTTGATGGCACAGCGGTCGTTGTGGACGGCGTTTTGCAAGGAGACCTCGCATGACCGATTTTCGTGAATATTACGATGTGTCAAAGTTCCGCCCCCAGCATCTGGAGATGCTGGACAGGATCAACGCGCTCGGCCCGAAATTTGCCGAACGTGCCGCTAAGCACGACAAGGAAGCCAGCTTTCCAACCGAAAATTACAACGAGCTGCGCGACGGCGGTTTCCTGAAACTCGTCATCCCCGAAGCGTTCGGCGGCATGGGGTTCAGTCTTGGCGAATACGCAACCATCGGTGCCGAAATCGGCAAGTATTGCGGGGCAACAGCGTTGACCTTCAACATGCACACGTCCTCCATGATGTGGCTGCGGTTCATGTATGAGATGCCGAACCTGACCGACGCCGAACGCGCCGCGTTCAAGCGGATGCGGGAGCTGCAATTCCCCAAAGTGGTCAACGAGGGCGCGATCTTTTCGCAGCCCATCTCGGAAGGCGGGGTCAACTGGACGTCGGAGCCGATCAAAACCAACTGCCGCAAGGTCGATGGCGGCTGGGTCATCAACGGGTTCAAGAAATTCGCCTCGCTCGCGGGCCATTGCGACTACTACTCCATCGTCTGCACCGAGCATTTCGAAGGCAAGGACCCCGCCCACGAGGACACCATGGACTTCGCGGTCCACAAAGACGCCAAGGGCCTGTCCATCACCGGCGACTGGGACCCGATCGGGATGCGCGGCACGGTCAGCCGCGACCTGATCCTGAAGGACGTCTTCGTCAACGAGGATGACATGATGATGCCCGCCGGCGTCTTCGGCAAAACGCTGTCGCAATGGCCGCATATGATGGCCACGCTGACGCCCGCCTATATGGGCGTCGCGCAGGCGGCCTATGATTTCACGGTGCGCTACCTGCGCGGCGAAACCCCCGGCCAGCCCCCGATTGACCGCCGGGTCTACCCCACCAAACGCGCCGCCGTGGGCCGCATGTTCCAGCGCCTGACCGAGATGCGCACCCTGTGGACCACCGCGTTCTTCGAGGCGCGGGGCTTTCCGACACAGGCCGAGGTGATGCGCGTCTACGCGGCGCAATACGCGGTGATGGAGGGCGTGCAGGAACTGGCGGCGCTGGCCATCCGCACCTGCGGCGGGCAGTCGATGCTGAAATCCCTGCCGCTCGAACGGATCTACCGCGACAGCCGCTGCGGGGCGCTGATGCTGCCCTACACCACTGAAATCATGGAGGATTACCTGTCGATGATGACCGTCTATGACATGGACACAATCGACGAGGTCAACACCGATACCGTGTCGGCACGTGTGTCGATGTGGCGGCCCGCGGGCTAGGCCAATGCCCGCCGAACAGGTTCAATGCTCCCGCAAACTTGACGCCGCCCCAGACGATGTCTGGGCGGTGCTGCGCGGTTTTGACATTGGCTGGCACCCGATGGTGGCGTCTTGCACGCTGTTGCGTGGCCGGGCCGGGGCGGTGACCCGCGCCTTCACAACAACCGATGGCGGGCAGATGGTGGAGCAGCGCAGCTACCTCAGCGACACCGACCGGGTGCTGCGCTACACCGCCCTTTCCGGCATCGAGGGCGCGTTCGGCTATGCCGCGTCGGTCGAGGTGACCGGAAAGAACGGCACGTCCACCGTCACGTGGCAGGCCAACATCACTGCGCGCGCCGATCGTGTTGCGCAAATTGCCGACGGCACCCGCGCGGTGTTTGAGGCCGGGCTTGACCAACTGGGCCACGACCTGCCGCCCGCGCCGCCCTCCAAGCAGGCCAAACGCCGCCCAACCGCCACCAAGCGCATGACTTTTGGCACGCCACGCCTCTCTTTACTCACAACCTCTGCGGATCACGCGGCCAGTGATACATTGGTGTTGTTCCTGCACGGCATCGGCGGGCAGGCCACAAACTGGGCCGACCAGATCGCGGCATTCGGGGCGGGCTACCGCGTGGCTGCGATGGATTTGCGCGGCTATGGCGACAGCGCGCGCGGGCCCACGCAGACGCAGGTTAGTGACTACTGCGCCGACATCTTGGCGGCTGCCAAACAGGTCGGGACCAAACGGGTGGTGCTGGTGGGCCTCAGCATGGGCAGCTGGATCGCAACCAGCTTTGCGATGCGCCACGGCGATATGCTGGCGGGGCTGGTTCTTGCGGGCGGCTGCACCGGCATGTCGGAGGCCGACCCGCAGGAGCGGGACGCCTTCCGCGCCGCGCGCGAATTGCCCCTGTCGCAGGGCCAAAGCCCTGCCGATTTCGCCGCGTCAGTCGTCGACATCATTGCCGGCCCGCAGGCCAGCAAAGCCCAGCACGACATCCTCCATGCCTCAATGGCCGCCATCCCGTCCGACACCTACCGCGACGCGCTCACCTGCTTTTGCAATCCGCCGGAAACTTTCGACTTTGCCAAAATCAGCTGCCCCGTCTTGATGGTCACAGGGGAACATGACCGCCTTGCGCCACCCGCTGAAATCAGGGCGGTCAGCAGGCGCATCTTCTCTGACCTCGCGGCGACAGGCGGCCACCCCGACATCCGGTTCGAGGTGCTGGCGGGGGCCGGTCATCTGTGCAATCTCGAACAGCCCGCAGCGTTCAATGACGTGTTGGCGCAGTTCCTGGAACGCCTGCCTCACGTCGGCTCCGCCTTTAAGCCAACCCGCGCGGAAAAGCAGCACGAGAAACGCGCGCGTATCCTGCAGGCGGCCCATGCAGAATTCTGCGAGGCCGGATTTGATGGGGCTTCCATGGATCGGCTGGCAAAGGCTGCGGATGTGTCCAAGCCGACGCTCTATCAGTATTTTGGTGATAAGGACGGCTTGTTCGCCGCCGTGCTGGAAGAGGGGCGCGCCCATATCATCGCGCCGCTTGTGGGCGGGGATGGCACGCTTGTGGACAGGCTTTGGCGGTTTAGCTGGACCTATGCGCGGTTTGTGTTGCGACCAGATATGCTGTCGCTGGCCCGGTTGATTTTGGGGGAGGCGGGGCGCAGGCCCCAAAGTGCCGTTCAATATCATCAAAGCGGTCCTGCCCGTGCTTTTGACGGGCTGGTTGAGTTTGTCTCGGCCGCCGATGCCGCTGGCGAGCTGGACATTGATGACCCGAAACGCGCCGCCAACGACCTTTGGTCGCTGATCCTGTCAGGGCCACGCGATCACTACCTGCACCACGTCGCGGATCGCCCGACAGAGGCAGAGTTGCTCGCAGCCATCGGGCATGGCTTGGGTGTTTTCCTCAAAGCCTATTCGCGCAACCCGTCTGAGGACCGGCAGGCCCTGTCTGACAAAATGCACGCGGCGCAATCGCGGCTGGATCGCGCCCCCAAAGACGCGGGCTGACGCGCCTGCTTTGCTCCCCCCCGCGCTTGCGCCACCTGATGGCCCGTGACACTCTCTCCGCAGTTTCAAATCCGCCGGAGGAACGCATCATGACCGGATACGAACTCGTCCTTTTGTGGGTCGCGTGGATACTGGGCGGTGGCAGCCCGGGGCCTGCAACCCTTGGCATCGCCAGCACCTCGATGAACACGGGGCGGCGGATGGGGCTGATGTTTTCGCTGGGTATCCTCTTTGGCAGCGCGTTCTGGGGTGTCGCGGCGGCTTTGGGCATGAGCGCGGTGATGATGACCAATGCATGGGTGTTCGAAACCATGCGCTATGTCGGCGCGGCCTATCTGCTGTATCTTGCGCTGAAATCGCTGCGCTCCGCCCTGTCGGACAAAAATGCGCTGATGGGCAAGGCCCAAAGCGGCTCGGCTGCGCGGGTCTTCACCAAAGGCGCGCTTATTCATCTGACCAATCCCAAGGCGATCCTCGGCTGGGGGGCCATCTATGCGATTGCGCTGCCCGCCACGGCCTCTGTGGGTGATCTGTTCTGGATGTTCGGGTTTCTCTATTCCGGCTCTATTTTGGTCTTCATCGGCTATGCCTTCCTGTTTTCGTCGGCGGGGGTCGTGCATGTGTACCAGCGGATGCGCCGCTGGTTCGAATTCACCTTCGCGCTGCTGTTCGGGGCGGCCAGCCTCAAGATATTGACCGCAAAAGCGCTTTGACGGGGGCCGCCGCGCATGCGCATGAAATACATATGAAATACACATCAAATACACATTTGCCGTTTGGGGGCGCAAAATGATCCTCGGTATCGGCACGGATCTGGCAAATATCGAACGGATCGAAGGCACGCTGGAGCGCTTTGGCGATCGCTTCCGTAACCGTGTGTTCACTGAGGTCGAACAGCGAAAAGCCGAGCGTCGTCAAGACGTTGCAGGCACCTACGCCAAACGCTGGGCCGCCAAAGAGGCGTGCTCCAAGGCGCTTGGAACCGGTTTGCGCATGGGAATTTCGTGGAAAGACATGGCCGTGTCCAACCTCAAGACCGGCCAACCCGTCATGGCGGTGACCGGCTGGGCGGCGGAGCGGCTTTCTTCAATGACCCCAGAGGGTTACGAGGCGGTAATTCACGTCACCCTGACGGATGACCACCCCTGGGCGCAGGCCTTCGTGGTCATAGAGGCGCTGCCCAAGCAATCTTGACCGCCACCACGCTTGACACCATCGCTGCTGACCCGCATTTAACCCTTAACTTACAAGGATAAGAGGCCCAAATGGCGCGCAGTGACGACAAAGAAGACGGCATCACCGAAACCGTGAAAACGGTTGTTTACGCGCTGCTCATCGCCGCCGTTTTCCGCAGTTTCTTCTTCCAGCCCTTCTACATCCCCACCGGCTCCATGAAGGACACTTTGCTGGTCGGCGACTTCATGTTCGTCAACAAGATGGCCTACGGATATTCCAAATATTCCTGCCCCTTCGGCATCTGCCCCATCCCTGATCGCATTCTGGCGCGTGACCCCAACCGCGGCGACGTGGTGGTGTTCCGCCACCCGACCTCCGGTCAAGACTACATTAAACGCCTTGTCGGCCTGCCCGGTGACACTGTGCAAATGAAGCAGGGCGTGTTGTTTTTAAACGGAAAAGAGCAGGTGCAAACGCCAGACGGGCAGTTTGTTGAAGAGAACGCACCGCAAGGATCAGTCGGCGGCTACCCGCGCTGCGGCAACGGCGCGACCGGCCTTGGCGCCGATTGCATCAAGCCACGTGCGCAAGAGGCTTTGGATGGGTATGGCAACCACAGTGTCCTCAACATTGTTGACCTGCCAGTTCCTGCGCAGGGGCAGCTGAACGCCGACAACACGCCGGTGTATACGGTGCCCGAGGGGCATTTCTTCTTCATGGGTGACAACCGCGATAACTCTCTGGATTCGCGGTTCTCGCAGACCGCGAATGGGGTCGGCATGGTGCCGTTCCAGAATCTCCTTGGCCGCGCGGATCGGGTGATCTTTTCCTCCGCGGGCAGCCGGATGCTGTTCTTCTGGACATGGCGTGGCGACCGGTTCTTCAAGGCAATCCAGTAACGATGCGCCCCGCGCGCCGCAGTGAAGTTGCACTTCTTGCGGTGCTTGCGCCATTCTCTTTTGCGATCATCCTGACGCTGGTGCTGTTCCGCGCCTATTGGATCCCGTCAGGGTCAATGAAGCCAACGCTGTTAATCGGGGATTACCTTTTGGTTAACAGGGCCGCTTACGGCTTTCCCGCCCTCATGTGTGGCTTGGGTCAATGCGACGGGGACATGGGGCCATTAGGCGGCCAGCCCGAGCGCGGTGACGTGGTCACCTTCATTCATCCCGTGGTCGGGCATCACTACATCAAGCGCATCATTGGCTTGCCCGGTGACAAGGTGCAGATGAAATCTGGACAGCTGCTGCTGAACGGCCAGCCCCTCAAAGCAGAGCCGCTTGCCGATTTTGCGGAAGCCTATCATCTGGAGGATGGCTACATCGCCTGCAACAACGCTCCGGTCGATGTCGGGGGCGAATGTCTTAAGGCGCAGGCCCGTGAAGTCTTGCCCGATGGGCGCAATTACCTCACGCTGAACATTGCAGACGGGATGCGCGCGGATGACACGAAACTGTTCGAAGTTCCGCCCGGTTCGGTGTTTGTGGTCGGTGACAACCGAGATAACTCTTTAGATTCAAGGTTCCCCGCGGGGAACCACGGTATGGGGTTCGTTCCCCTGGAGAACATGGTGGGCCGCGCAGACGTCATTTTGTTCTCGTTGAAAGGTGCCGATGGGAGGGTGCTGCGATGGGTGGAATAAAGCTGTCAGCTGACCTGTCTTCGTTCATGGATCGTTTGGGCCATCGCTTTGCGAACCCCGAGCTTTTGATCCGCGCGTTGACGCATGGCTCGATCTCCTCGGCGACACGGCCAGACAACCAGAGGCTCGAATTTTTGGGCGACAGGGTGCTGGGGCTGGTGATTGCCGAAACGCTTTTGGCGGAGGACAAAGTGGCGGCGGAGGGTATTCTGGCCCCGCGTTTCAACGCGTTGGTGCGCAAGGAAACCTGCGCCGATGTGGCCCGCGACCTTGATCTGGGCGCAGTGTTAAAATTGGGTAAATCCGAGATGGTCTCCGGCGGTCGCCGCAAGGAAGCGTTGCTTGGCGACGCGATGGAGGCGGTGATTGCCGCCGTCTATCTGGACGGCGGGATCGAGGCCGCACGGGCACTGATCCTGCGGTTTTGGGGCCCTCGGGTGGACAGCGTTGAGGAGGACGCGCGCGATCCCAAAACGGCGCTGCAGGAGCTGGTGCAAGCGCGCAAGCAGACCCCTCCGGCCTATACGATCACCAAGCGGTCTGGCCCGGATCATGCGCCGCAGTTTACCATTGAAGTTCGCACCGAAAGCGGCCAGACGGCGGAGGCTCAGGCGGGATCAAAACGCCACGCCGAGCAAGCCGCCGCCAAGGCGCTGTTAGAGAGATTAGAGAATGAGTGATGACCCGACCCGCGCTGGCTTTGTGGCGCTCATTGGCGAACCGAATGCTGGCAAGTCGACGCTGCTGAACCGCATGGTCGGCGCGAAAGTGTCGATTGTGACCCATAAGGTGCAAACCACCCGCGCCCGCATCCGCGGCATCGCGGTGGAGGGGCAGTCGCAGCTGGTGTTCGTGGACACGCCGGGGCTGTTCAAGCCCAAGCGCCGTTTAGACCGGGCCATGGTCGCGGCGGCCTGGACCGGCGCGTCTGACGCGGACGTTGTGGTGCTGATGGTCGAGGCGCATCGCGGGATCACCGAAGGGGTGACGGCGATTTTGGAAGGGTTGGGCGAACGGGTCGGCTCGGTCAAAGTGGCGCTGGCGATCAACAAGATTGACCGCGTAAAACCGGATGTTCTGCTTGGGTTGACCGAGAAGCTGAACGAGATTTATCCGTTCTCTGAGACCTTCATGATCTCTGCCGAAAAGGGTCATGGGGTTGAGGTTCTGCGCCAATGGTTGGCAGGCGAGATGCCCGAAAGCCCGTGGCTATACCCCGAAGACCAGATCGCCGACTGGCCCATGCGCAACATTGCCGCCGAGATCACCCGCGAGAAGCTGACCCTGCGGCTGCATCAGGAATTGCCGTACCAGATGACGGTCGAGACCGAGAATTGGGAAGAAAAGAAGGATGGCTCCGCCAAGATTGACCAGATCATTTATGTGGTTCGGGACGGGCATAAGGGCATTGTTCTGGGCAACAAGGGCGAGACCATCAAAGCGGTCGGCAAAGCCGCCCGCGAGGAGTTGGTCGAGTTTCTGGGCCGTAAGGTGCATCTGTTTTTGCAGGTCAAAGTGCGGCCCAACTGGTTGGAAGAGAAAGAGCGCTATTCCGAGATGGGGCTCAATTTCAAAGACGGGAATTCATGAGCTTTTTGAGCAAAAGTGGGGACCGGTTTTGCGGTTAAGAACAGCGGACAGAATGTGACGAGAGTTACTGCAGAATTCTGGGTTGGCGCGTACCTGCGCCGTCTGTCGCTGTCCGACATTCCGGCCTTTGTGACATCAAAAGGGGATGCAACCGCGGGAGCCGTTTTGGTCAAGATGAACACGCTGGATGGGCAGGCGTGTTGTTATCAGCGGTCCTTTGATTTGATGCGCGGGGCGCGGGCTTGGGTGGTTCTGGCCGAAGGTGTTGAGGCAGATGTGGACGCGGCATTGGCCAAACAGCGCAGCTTTGATCCTGATTTATGGGTGATCGAGGTTGAGGACCGCGACGGGCGGCATTTGCTGGACGAGCCGGGGCTGGCAGAATGAGTGCCTGTGGCACGCATGATGTTTTTGCGCTGCCGCGCGTGCTTAGGGGCTCTGCCCCTAAAACCCCGGCATATTTTCGGCAAAAAGAAGCCCGCTGATGGAGTGGCGGGGGCAGGGGATATTGCTCTCGGTGCGGCGGCATGGCGAGCATGCGGCGATTATTGAAGTGTTTACCAAAGAACACGGCCTGCATGCCGGGGTTGTCCGTGGGGGCACCTCGCGCAAGCTGGCCCCTGTGTTGCAGCCCGGCGCGCAGCTGGATGTCAGCTGGCGGGCGCGGTTGCAGGACCATTTGGGGGCATTCACCGTGGAGCCCGTGAAGTCGCGGGCGGCGCAGGTTATGGGGGATCGACAAGCGCTGGCGGGGCTGAACGCGATCTGCGGGTTGTTGTGTTTTGCGCTGGGCGAGCGCGACCCGCACCCCGAATTATATGACCAGAGTTTGGACCTGTTTGACCGCCTTGGTGGCGATCCGGCCTGGCCATTGGCCTACATGTTTTGGGAATTGGCGTTGCTGGAAGAGCTTGGGTTCGGGCTGGATCTGGACAGCTGTGCGGTGACGGGGGAGACGCAGGAGTTGACCTACGTATCGCCAAAATCCGGGCGGTCGGTGTCGACCAAAGGGGCAGGTGAGTGGGCGGACCGGTTGTTGCCGTTGCCGCCGTCTTTGCGCGGGCTGTTTGGGCAGAATGCGTTGGACGAAGTGCCCGCGGGGCTGCGGGTCACGGGGCATTTTCTGGAGGCCTGGATGGCACCTTCTATTGGCAACAAGCCCCTGCCAGCGGCGCGTCAGCGGTTGCTGGATGTGCTTGGCGGCTGATCCGGGACGTGCATATTTTTGGCAGAAAGAGGCCTATTCTGCTTTGAACTCCATCTTGTCGCCCTCGGCGGTGGAGAGGATCAAGAACTGGTTTGAGACCTCTGACAGGGTCATCTTTTCAAGGGTTTGGAAGAACTGGGTTTCTGCCGCAAGGTCAGGGCAGGCACGCTTTGTGGACAGGATGGGGCCTGTTTTGAACCATGGGTAGGGGACGTCCTGCGTGGCGGAGTAGCTGTTGCAAGGGGCTTGGCCTGAGATGCGGCCTTCCTCCGGGAAGGTAATGGTGGCACGGGCTGTGAACGGCGCGCCGTTTATGGATTGCAGCACGAAGATCTTCCCCTCCGCCCCGTAGCCGGTGAGGGTCTCGTCGGTGCAATAGCCGAGGATCAGGGGAAGCAGGAGGGCCGCGTATTTCATGGGTCCCTTTTAGCTAGCCAAGCAGGCGGCGCGCAATGACCTGGGCCTGAATTTCTGCAGCACCCTCAAAGATGTTGAGAATGCGGGCGTCGCACAGGATGCGGCTGATTTTGTATTCCAGCGCGAAGCCGTTGCCGCCGTGGATTTGCAGCCCGTTATCCGCGCAGGACCACGCGACGCGGGCGCCAAGCAGCTTGGCCATGCCTGCCTCCAGATCGCAGCGGCGGTCGTTGTCTTTCTCGAAGGCGGAGAAATAGGTCAGCTGGCGGGCGACCATGGTTTCGACCGCCATCATCGCCAGCTTGCCGGAGACGCGGGGGAAGTTGATGAGGCTTTTGCCGAATTGTTTGCGGTCTTGAGCGTATTGCATCGACACGTCCAGCGCGGAGGCCGCGACGCCTATGGCGCGGGCAGCGGTCTGGATGCGGGCGGATTCAAAGGTTTGCATCAGCTGCTTGAAACCCTGGCCTTCAACGCCGCCAAGCAGGTTCTCACCTTTGACTTTGAAATTGTCGAAGGCGAGCTCGTATTCTTTCATGCCGCGATAGCCCAAGACTTCGATTTCGCCGCCGGACATGCCGTCGGTGGGGAAGGGGGCCTCGTCCGTGCCGGGGGTCTTTTCGGCCAAGAACATCGACAGGCCTTTGTAGTCTGTGGTGCCCGCGTCGGTGCGGGCGAGCAGGGTCATGACTTGCGTGCGGGCCGCGTGGGTGATCCATGTTTTGTTGCCGGTGATGGTGTAATCATCGTTGGTTTTGATGGCGCGGGTTCTGAGCGAGCCGAGGTCGGAGCCGGTGTTTGGTTCTGTGAAGACGGCTGTTGGCAGCGTCTCGGCCGAGGCCAGTTGAGGCAGCCACTTTTGCTTTTGCTCTTCGGTGCCGCCGCACAGGATCAGCTCGGCCGCGATCTCGGAGCGTGTGCCCAAGGAGCCCACGCCGATATAGCCGCGCGACAGTTCTTCGGAGACGACGCACATCGCGGTCTTGGACATGCCGAAGCCGCCATATTCCTCGGGGATGGTCAGGCCGAAAACGCCAAGCTCGGCCATCTCGTTGATGATCTCCATCGGGATCAGTTCGTCCTTGAGGTGCCAGTCATGGGCGTGCGGCTCGACCTTATCGAGGGAGAAGCGGCGGAATTGATCGCGGATCATTTCCATCTCGTCGTCGAGGCCGGCATTGCCGACGGTGGCATTGGCGGCTTGTTCCTGCATCAGGTCTACCAGCCGCGTGCGGGCGGCCTGGGTGTTGCCGGATTGGGTCAGCACCATGACGGACGGGTTCATCATTGCGCGCTGGTCGTCTTGGGTGAGCCCCATATCTTGCGGGCGCAGCATTTCGCCTTGGGACATCGGGATGCCGCCATAAATCTGCCAGAGATACTCGCCAAAGGCGATCTGGTGGATCAGCTGTTCTGCTTCGCCGAACTTGGCCTCAGATTGCAGTTTTTCCGCCCAGTTTTGCATCTGTTGCAGCGCTTGAGCGTAGGTGGCGAGCCATGCGAAACCATGGGCCGCGGTCTGGTTTTCCTCAAGTAACTTACCGGAAATGCGTCCGTTGTCGGTGAGAAGGGTGGTGATTTTGGCCTTGGCGGTCGCCAGCAAATCGTTCACCGCTGGCACGGCGTTGGCGGTGTGGGTGAGTAGATCGTCCACGATGATCTGAGTTGCGGAGTTCATTGTGATGTCCTGACCGTCATGCGCCATGTTCGAATCCTCAAAATGCTGTTGGTTCGTTTTAGGCATTGTGCAAGTGCAGCGCAATTATAATTCACTGTGGTTGCTCCGAATGAACAAATGTGTCGCAGGCCTGATTTCGGATGCGAAAGGGGGCGTGGCAAGATAGTACCGCATTATGGAGCTGTTGCTAAGCACATACGGGCTGGGCGCCATTGCGATGGCGGTGCTGATTGCGTTGGTGGCGGGGGTCATCAAGGGCGTGGTGGGCTTTGCGATGCCCACGATCATGATTTCGGGGCTGGCGTCTTTCATGTCTCCGGAGCTGGCCTTGGCAGGGCTGATCCTGCCGACGTTGGTAACCAACGGGATGCAGGCGTTGCGGCAAGGCCTGGGTGCCGCTTGGGCGTCTATCAAGAAGTTCCGCGTCTTTCTAAGCGTTGGGTTGGTGATGCTGCTGATGAGCGCGCAGTTGGTGCGGATATTGCCGATCAGCTGGCTGTTTCTGGTGATTGGTGTGCCGATTGTGGTGTTCACCGGCAGCCAGATCGCGGGATGGCGGCCTGCCACAATTTTGCGGAGCGCGCGGGTAGAGGCAGCCGTTGGCGCGCTGGCGGGATTTGTTGGGGGCATGTCGGGTGTCTGGGGGCCGCCTACGGTGGCCTATCTGACCGCTATTGATACGCCCAAGAAAGAACATCTGCGCATTCAAGGCGCGATTTATGGCCTAGGGGCGACAGCGCTGTTTATGGCGCATTTACAGTCGGGCGTTATCCGGGCGGAGACGTTGCCCTTGTCCGTTGCGCTGGTTTTCCCGGCGGTGGTTGGCATTTGGCTGGGCTTTCAGGTCCAAGACCGCATCAACCAAGAGGTGTTTCGCAAGGTGACCTTGTGGGTGTTGCTGCTGGCTGGCTTGAACCTGATCCGACGCGGGCTGGTCGGCTAACTGGTGAGCGAGATGCCGTCGCACAGCGTTGCCATTTCAGGCAACAAGGCGGGGTTCACCACCTGAAACGTGACCGAGTAAAGCGTTCGGAAGCCCTTTTTGGCTTCCATGGTCCATGTGCCTTCGACCAGCTCGTAGGGATGTTCGAACTCGAAAAAGTTCAGGTTTGAACTGTTGGGCGAGAAATTGACGGTCCAGCTGTCTTTGGTCAGCTCTGATCCGATAAACGGCGGATGCGTCACCGTGATTTTGACCCCGTCAAGCGCGCGAGGTGCAGCCGGTTTCATGTCGACGCCAAGCGCCATGCCCTTGATTAAGGGAATGGTTTGCGTCTCTACGATGATTTTTTGCCAGTCTTGGCGCACTTGAATTGTGCCAGTGGCGGTTTCAGGCGCGGGCAGAGTCTCGTCCGTATCCGATCCGCAGACGAGGCCGAATTTCAGGTCACCCACGCGCTTGTCGTCAAACGAAACACCCGCCGCCAGAACTGGCAGCGGGCAAAGAAGCATGGCGATGAGAACCGGCTTAGCCAATGGCGGCGGCTTTCACATCAGCGTCGATATGTGGCAGGTACTGCTCGAAGTTGTCGGAGAACATATCCACCAGTTTGGCGGCCTGACGGTCATAAGCCTCCGGGTTGTCCCATGTCCGGCGTGGATCAAGGATCACGTCGGCCACCCCTTCTGCAGAGACCGGCACGTCAAAGCCAAAATTGGGGTCTTTGCGGAACGTACCCTTGTTGAGGGAGCCGTCTAACGCTGCTGTCAGCAGCGCACGGGTCGCACGGATTGGCATGCGGGAGCCGGTGCCATATGCGCCGCCGGTCCAGCCAGTATTGACCAACCAGCAGGTCGAGCCGTGTTTGGCGATCTTTTCCTGCAGCAACTTGCCGTAGACCTCGGGGCGGCGTGGCATGAACGGTGCGCCGAAACAGGTGGAGAATGTGGGCTCCGGCTCTGTCACGCCGCGTTCCGTGCCTGCCACCTTGGACGTGAAGCCAGACAAGAAGTGATACATCGCCTGCGCAGGCGTCAGCCGCGCGATGGGAGGCAGCACCCCGAACGCATCGCAGGTCAGCATGATGACGTTTTTGGGATGCCCGCCAAGGGCCGTGTCGGATGCGTTGGAAATGTAGTGCAACGGGTAGGCACAGCGCATGTTGGCGGTCAGGCTGTCATCGTCAAAGTCGAGCTCTTTGGTCTCGGCGTCATAGACCATGTTCTCGATCACGGTGCCGAATTTTTCGGTCGTGGCGTAGATTTCGGGTTCCGCCGTGGGCGACAGGTTGATGGTTTTTGCGTAGCAGCCCCCCTCGAAGTTGAAAGAGCCGCGGTCCGACCAACCATGTTCGTCGTCGCCGATCAGGGTGCGGGAGGGTTCCGCCGACAACGTGGTCTTGCCGGTGCCGGACAGGCCGAAGAACACGGCAGTATCCGCAGGGTTGCCGGGCGCGTGGTTGGCAGAACAGTGCATCGGCATGATGCCTTTTTCGGGCAGCAGGTAGTTGAGCAGCGAGAAGACCGATTTTTTGTTTTCGCCTGCGTAGGCGGTCCCGCCTATCAAAATCAACTTCTTGTCGAAGTTCATCGCGATCACGGTCTCCGACCGGCAGCCATGCTTGGCCGGATCGGCGTTGAAGGTTGGGCAGTTGATGATGGTGAATTCCGGGATGAACGTGTCCAGCTCTGACGCCGCGGGGCGGCGCAGTAGGTGACGGATGAAAAGGCCGTGCCACGCAAGTTCCGTGACCACGCGCACATCAAGGCGTTGCGACGGGTCTGCGCCGCCAAACAAATCCTGAACGTAGTAGTCGCGGCCTTTCATGTGGGCCAGAATGTCTTCGTGCAGCACATCGAAGGCCGCAGGCTCCATTGGCGCGTTGTTTTCCCACCAAATGCTGTTCTCGACGCTGGGCGTGCGAACAACAAACTTGTCTTTGGGGGATCGCCCGGTATGCGTCCCTGTCGTCACCAGAAACGCGCCACCTTTGCCAAGCGTGCCTTCATCGGCTTTCAGGGCGTTTTCAATCAACGCCGGCTCCAGATAGTTGTAATAGACGCTTCCAAGTCCGGTGATGCCTTGGGTGTCCAGCGTATGCGCCGGGTTTACGCGTCCGTGTGTCATGGAGTGCTCCTGTTGCGGGGTGTCCTACGCCCGCCAGTCAAGTTTTCACGCGATGGGCCATACCGCATGTCGCCGCTGTCGCGCGGCGTGACACCTTTATACCAACGAGAATTTGTACGCGGAACCGGTCAAGACGCTACAGTTAGCGTTATCATTTTGCCCCACGGTCAAAAAATGTGCGGCAAATTAGTCAAACATTAGGGCGGAAATGGCCAAATTGACTCACGTCCCAGGTGATTCGGAACAAAACCATTGATTCTTAAGGGGTCTCGGCGGATGGTATGAAAAAAATAAATAAGAAAACGAGCAGCACGAAGGGTTTCCCCATGTCAAAGATTGCACTGGTGGATGACGACAGGAATATCCTGACGTCGGTACAGATGACTCTTGAAGCCGAAGGCTTCGAGGTAGAGACATATAATGACGGGCAAAGCGCGCTGGACGCGTTCTCCCGCAAAATGCCGGATATGGCGGTGCTAGACATCAAGATGCCCCGCATGGACGGGATGGATTTGCTGCAACGCTTGCGCCAGAAATCCGAAGTGCCCGTGATCTTCCTGACATCGAAAGATGACGAGATTGACGAAGTGCTTGGCCTACGGATGGGCGCAGATGACTATGTGCGCAAACCGTTCTCGCAGCGCCTGCTGGTTGAACGCATCCGCGCCATCCTGCGCCGCAAAGAAGCGATTGCCAAAGATGATGCCGGTGAAGGCGAAGTCGCCCAAAGCATGGTGCGTGGTGATCTGATTATGGATCCGCTGCGTCACACGGTGTCTTGGAAGGGCAATGACGTGTCCCTGACCGTCACCGAGTTCTTGCTGCTGCAGGCGTTGGCGCAACGCCCGGGCTTCGTGAAGTCTCGTGACCAGCTGATGGACGTGGCGTATGACGACCAAGTCTACGTCGACGACCGCACCATCGACAGCCACATCAAGCGTTTGCGCAAGAAAATGCGCACGGCGGACGACGAATTTTCCGCGATTGAGACGCTTTACGGCATCGGCTACCGTTACAACGAAGAATAAAAAGAACCGTTACTAAGACGTCGAGGATCGCAGTGGCCAACGCAAGAACTGCTGGAAGTGCCGAACTGGAAATGGGCGAGGACTGGACGGACGAACATGTGTCCGTCGAGGCCGAGCTGCAGTCGAGCCGTGAGAAGCGCAATTTCATTTCGCTGAACCGCTCGCCTTTGGCGCGCAAGATCATCACGTTCAACCTGCTCGCATTGATAATTCTTGTGGCAGGTGTGTTGTTCCTGAACCCGTTTCGCGACAGCCTCGTTGCGCAGCGCGAGGCAGGTCTGGTGTCCGAGGCCGAGCTGATTGCCGATGTGTTCGAAGCCCGTTTGGAAGGAGCGGCTGTCGCCAGCCTGACAGATGGCGACGGGCTGGCCGCTGAGCAAACTTTAGCGGGGCTGGATATTTCCCCCGGCGTTGAGGTCTATGTTTTTACAGCTGACGAGGTTTTGCTGGCGACAACCTTAGGCACCGAGCGCGAAACACTTGCCGGCACCGAGGCGCTGCAGCCCGGCAGCGAAAGCACCATTATCACCAACTTCCTCAACTCGGTTTGGGAAACGGTATCGGGTATTTTCGGACCCGATGATATAGCAGTTCCAAGCGTCAACGGCGAGGAAGAAGCACGCATATTGCTGGGCTCTGCCTTGAGCGGGGCCACGCAGGTGCGCAGCGGGCTTGATGGCGCTGGTGGAAGCCTTTTTTCGGTCGCGACCCCAATAGAATTGGCCGACGGGACGGTCGGCGTGATCGCGTTGACCACTGTCGCAGGGCAGATCGACCAGCTTGTCCGCGTGGAGCGCGAACAGGTCCTGCAGATGTTCGTCATCGCCATTTTGGTGTCGATTGGTTTGAGCCTTGTGCTCGCCTCTACCATTGCCAACCCGCTATCGGACCTGTCCGCCGCGGCAGAGCTGGGCCGCGACAAGAACGCCCGCAAAGTCAGCCCATCGCGGGTTCGTATTCCTGACCTGACCGCGCGGCCTGACGAGATTGGCCGACTGTCCGGCGCGATGCGGGGCATGGTATCGGCGCTTTACGAACGCATTGATGCCAATGAACAATTCGCAGCCGACGTAGCGCATGAAATCAAGAACCCGCTGGCCTCCCTTCGGTCTGCCGTTGGCACATTGCATGTGGCCAAAACTGACGAGCAGCGGACGCGGCTGCTGGAGGTGATCGAACATGACGTGCGCCGGTTGGACCGGCTTGTCAGCGACATCTCTAACGCCTCTCGGTTAGACAGCGAGCTGGTCAAGGAAGACGAAGAGCCGTTCGACCTGATGAAGATGCTCAACAACCTCACTGAATATCTTGGTCAGCAGGCCGCCGAAAAAGGTGTGGAGTTCATCCGCGACGTTCCCAAAGAGCCTATTGTCATCCACGGTCTGGAAGCACGATTGGCGCAGGTTTTCGTGAACCTGATTACCAATGCGACATCCTTTTGCGAGGACGGTGACGCAGTCCGAATTTGGGCGCGCCGCCGCGACAATCGCGTTTTGGTGGTTGTCGAAGACACGGGGCCAGGCATTCCTGAACAAGCGCTCAACAAGGTGTTCAACCGCTTCTATTCGGAACGGCCTGAGCAGCAGTTTGGCAACCATTCCGGGCTGGGTTTGGCGATCTCTAAGCAAATCATCGAGGCGCATGGCGGTGTCATCTGGGCTGAGAATATTCGCCCGACCGATGCCGACATTACCTCGGAACCGCTTGGGGCTCGGTTTGTCGTTGGTCTTCCAACTTGATGCGGTCTGCATTTTACATTTCTCGCTAAATGCCGTCTGGTGATCGGGTGTTGATGCATGCGACCGCCGTCGCCAAAGATGGGTGCGCGGTGCTCATTCTTGGGCAATCGGGCGCGGGTAAGTCAGCGCTGGCGCTACAGCTTCTAGCCCTTGGATGCAGCCTTGTCGCGGATGACCAATGCGAAATCAGTTATACGGATGGCGCTTTGTGGGTTGATGCGCCCGAGGCCTTGCCGAGCATGATCGAGGCGCGCGGGGTTGGCCTGCTGAAAGTGCCGTTGATTGGCCGCACGAAGTTATCGCTGGTCGTTGACATGGATAACCTGGCCTCGGACCGTTTGCCGGGGGAGAAGACCATGGAAATTTCCGGACAACGCATCAAAGTGATCGAGAAATTTGAAGGCCCGCATTTCCCTGCGGCGATTTTGCTTTATCTTACCCACATGTTTTCAGGTTAACTGGTGTCCATGACAGTCGCGCAAATCGACACGACCCAACTGATCGTCCTTGTAACGGGCCCCTCGGGGGCAGGCCGTGCGACGGCGATTAATGCCCTGGAAGACCTTGGGTTTGAGGCGATTGACAACCTGCCGCTGACATTGGTGCCGCGGCTTTTGGATGGCCCGCGGCTGGACCGCCCCTTGGCGCTGGGTCTGGATGTCAGAAACCGAGATTTCTCGCCCTCTGCCGTATCAGGTCTGATGGACCAACTGTCGGCGAACCCGGAGATAGAGGGCCATTTGCTGTTCGTCGATGCCAAGGCGGATACTTTGATCCGCCGGTATTCTGAAACCCGACGCCGTCATCCGCTCGCCGCCCAAAGCAGCCCCCGCGAAGGGATCACGCAAGAACTTGAGCTGCTTGAGCCGCTGAAATCTCGTGCCGATATGTTGATCGACACGTCTGAGCTGACCCCACATGACCTGCGGGCAGAGCTTGGCAATTGGTTCGCCGCCGACGGGTGTGGCATGATGGCGCTGACGGTCGAGTCGTTCTCGTACAAGCGCGGTCTGCCACGCGGGGCGGATTTGGTCTGGGATTGCAGGTTCCTGAACAACCCACATTGGAACGCCGAACTGCGCCAACTGAATGGGACCGACAGCCAAGTTTCAGCCTACGTCGCGGCAGACCCCCGGTACGCCCCGTTCTTCGAAAAGCTGGTTGAAATGGCAGAGTTGCTGCTGCCCGCGTTTCGTGACGAGGGTAAAACCCATTTGGCTATTGCGACCGGCTGCACTGGCGGGCAACATCGTTCAGTTGCCGTAGCGGAAGCCTTTGGCAAGGCCCTTGCAAATAAGGGGTGGCAGGTGTCTATAAGGCATCGGGAATTAGAACGGCGGCAGGCTGGGGATGGCTAGACGTCGAAGCGGAACACATTGGGCCGTCGCGGCACCGCGCGGCCTTGGGGACAAAACCGGGTGATAGGCATCGTCATCGTCGCGCATGGTGGGCTGGCAAGGGAATACCTCGCCGCGGTAGAACATGTTGTGGGCAGACAAAGCGGCATCCGCGCCATCACCATTGAAGAGAACCATGACCGCCCCGCCAAACAGCTGGAAATCTGCGCGGCCGCTGATGAGGTGGACAACGGTGAAGGCGTCGTTGTGGTGACAGACATGTTCGGGGGCTCTCCGTCCAACTTGTCGCTTCAGGCCTGCGCCCCACAAAACCGCCGGATTTTGTACGGAGCCAATTTGCCAATGCTGATTAAGCTGGCCAAATCGCGCCATCTGGACGTTCCGCAGGCCGTTGACTCTGCTATGGATGCCGGACGAAAGTACATTAATAGCTTTAATGGATTGGCCTCGGATGGCTGAACGCACCCTCAAGATTATCAACGTCAAAGGGCTTCATGCCCGCGCCTCCGCCAAGTTTGTAGAAGTGGTTGAAGAGTTCGACGCCAATGTAACAGTCAGCAAGGACGGCATGGACGTGTCAGGCGACAGCATAATGGGATTGTTGATGCTTGCAGCGTCTGACGGCACGTCGATCGACATTGTCACGTCGGGGGCGCAAGCCGATACCCTTGCCGACGCCCTTGAAGCGCTGGTGGCTGACAAGTTTGGCGAAGAGTCTTGAGCGCCATAGCATTATGACCGAAACCAAAGACATCCCCGATGCAGCAGAAGAGATGACCCCGGATCATCCCGAATACGTTGCCTATGATCGCCGCAACCTGTCCTATGCGAACACATTCACCAACCCGTTCAAGCGCCTGACCATTCAGATCATCGAACTGTTCACGGGCAAGCTGCACCTGCTGTACCTGATCCGCAAATTTGAACGTGGCGGCGTAAGGTTCGGGCAGGGCTTTTGGGAAGATGCGCTGAAAGTCATGGGCATCGAGCTTCAGACGCCCCAAGAACAGCTGGACCGGATCCCGGCAACTGGCCCGGTCATCATCGTTGCCAACCACCCGCATGGGCTTGTTGATGGCATGGTGCTGGCCGAAACCATAGGCCGTCGTCGCACCGACTACAAAATTCTGACGCGGTCCTTGCTGACTGGCGTAAACGCGATTGACCAGTTCATGATCCCGGTGCCTTTCCCGCATGAAGAGGACGCGTTGCAGCAGAACCTGGAAATGCGCCGCAAAGCGATGGAACATCTAAAGGACGGTGGGTGCATTGTGCTGTTCCCGTCCGGTGTGGTGGCGTCAGCCGACACGTGGTTTGGCCCCGCGATAGAGCAGGAATGGAACCCGTTTACCGCCAAGATGATCCAACGGTCAGGGGCATCGGTGGTGCCGATATATTTTCAGGGCCAGAACTCCCGTGCATACCAGATTGCGAACCAGATTTCGCCGACTTTGCGGCAGGGGCTGCTGATCTACGAAGTCCGCCACGCGCTGTACAAACCGCAGGCTCCTGTGGTCGGGGAGCCGTTTGACCCCGAGGAGATCAAGCAATGGTCATCGAACCCGCGTGGGTTTGTGGCCTGGTTGCGGGAACAAACGCTGGCGTTGAAATCTCAGGCCAAGAAGAAGTAGTGACCTAACGGGTCGGGACCGGCGGCTCCTGCCTGTAGTCGTAGAAACCACGATCCGTTTTGCGACCGAGCCAGCCGGCCTCTACATATTTGGTGAGCAACGGGCAGGGGCGGTATTTCGTGTCCGCCAACCCGTCATGCAGCACATTCATGATCGCCAAGCAGGTGTCCAACCCGATGAAGTCGGCCAGCTCCAACGGCCCCATCGGATGGTTGGTCCCCAGCTTCATCGCGCTGTCGATTGACGACACGTTGCCCACACCTTCGTAAAGCGTGTAGACCGCCTCGTTAATCATAGGCATCAGGATTCTGTTCACGATGAAGGCGGGGAAATCTTCTGCGGATGCAGCCGTTTTTCCAAGGCGTTCGACAACAGCAAGGCATGATTTGTAGGTGTCTTCGTCCGTGGCGATGCCTCGAATAAGCTCGACCAATTGCATGATCGGGACGGGGTTCATGAAGTGAAACCCCATGAATTTTTCGGGCCTGTCGGTGCGCGAGGCCAGCCGCGTGATCGAAATGGACGAGGTATTTGATGTCAGAATGGTGTGCGGCTGAATATGCGGAAGCAGATCGTCAAAAATCGCGTTCTTTACGGTCTCCCGCTCGGTGGCGGCCTCGATTACCAAGTCGCTTGGACCAAGTTCGGACAATTTTAGGGTTGTCGCGATGCGATCCAATGCGCCTTGCCGGTCTTCAGCGGATATTTTTTCCCGGCTGACCTGACGCGTCAGGTTGCCGTCTATGGTTGCTATCGCGCTGTCCAACGCATCCTGCGAAATATCGCTCATGATGACCTGATAGCCAGACAAAGCAAAGACATGCGCAATCCCGTTGCCCATTTGACCTGCGCCGACAATGCCGACTGTGTTGATGTCCATGCGGCGTGACCTTTGTTGGAAAGACGTGCTGGGGTTTCGGGCAGGATATGCTGCCGAGCCGCACAGGCACAAGGGGCGCAGATCCTTAAAAATTTCGGCAAACTTGGAGTTTAGCGTTTTGGAAACGGGTCAGCGGCACATTTGCGTTGTGTGAGTCGTGGAGGTGGGAAATGGCCTACGAAAGACCGGGCGAAAGCCCGTTGGATTACCAAGTCTGCCGCTATGGGCAATCGAAACTTTTGTTTCGAGGGCCGAAGCGGAATACCAAACAAAACTTCATCGCTTTTGTGGGGGGGACAGAAACCTATGGCAAATACGTGGTCAAACCGTTTCCCGACTTGATTGAACAACGCCTTGGGGTGCCCTGTGTCAACCTGAGCGCAATGAATGGCGGCGTGGACGCGTTTGTGAATGATGACAGTGTCTTGTCGCTATGTGGCAGAGCGCAGACAACTGTGGTGCAGATCATGGGCGCTCACAATATGTCCAACCGCTTCTATTCGGTACACCCGCGAAGGAATGACAGGTTCCTGAAGGCTTCGACACTTATGCGGACGATTTTTAGAGAGGTGGATTTTACCGAGTTCTCCTTTACTCGACACCTTTTGACGACCCTAAAGACGCTTGCCCCTGACAAATTCGAAGTTCTGGAACAGGAACTAAAGGCCGCGTGGCAAGCGCGGATGGACCTGCTGCTGAGCAGGATTACCGGAAAGGTCATTCTGCTGTGGGTGGCTGACAGGGCGCCTGACGATACCCAGCAGTGCCGTGGTTTGGGGCAAGACCCGTTGTTTGTTGATGACGCAATGGTCGCCCATGCCCGCGCTAAGGCGCATGGCTATATCGAAGTGATTGTACCAGAAGACGTAAAGAAACAGGGGACGCATGGTATGCTGTTCCCGCAGTTGGAGGCAGCCGCGGCACAGGAAATGTATGGTCCCGCTACACATGAAATTGTCGCCGATCAACTGACCGCCGTGCTGGAATAGACAAAAAAAGGGCCCCGCAATCGCGGAGCCCTTTTCCAGAAATGTGGGTGCATTACAGCTTTTCAATCAGCTCCGGCACGGCGTCGAACAGGTCGGCGACAAGGCCATAATCCGCAACCTGGAATATCGGCGCTTCCTCGTCTTTGTTGATCGCAACGATGATTTTGGAATCTTTCATCCCAGCAAGGTGCTGGATCGCGCCGGAGATGCCGACTGCGACGTATAGATCAGGGGCGACGACTTTGCCGGTCTGACCGACTTGCCAGTCATTGGGTGCGTAGCCGGAATCAACCGCTGCGCGCGACGCGCCAACGGCTGCGCCCAGCTTGTCCGCCAGTTTTTCGATCAGGGCGAAATCCTCTTCAGAGCCCACGCCACGGCCGCCAGACACAACGACACCAGCCGATGTCAGTTCTGGACGGTCAGAGGCGGCAACCTTGTCGGCAACCCATTCGGACAGGCCGGGATCACCCGCTGCATCGATGTTGTCGACAGAGGCGGACCCGCCCATCTTAGCCGCATCAAAGCTCGATGTCCGGAAGGACACGACCTTCTTGGCCTCATCCGACTTTACTGTTTGGATCGCGTTCCCCGCGTAGATTGGGCGCTCAAACGTCGCGCCATCCACGACGCCGGACACATCGGTCATCACCATGACGTCCAGCAAAGCGGCAACGCGTGGCATGATGTTTTTGGCGTCAGTCGTCGCCGGGGCCACGATATGCTCGTAGTCGCCAGCCAGCGACACGATCAGGTCCGCAGCCGGTTCGGCCAAGCGCTTGCCATAGATTGCGTCTTCGGCGCAAAGAACTTTGGCAACGCCTGAGATTTTCGCGGCCTCGGCGGCGGCGGCGGCACAGGTCGCGCCAATCGCCAGAACGTGGATGTCGCCCAATGAGCCAGCTGCGGTGACAGCGGACGCAGTTGCGTCAACAGCCAGTTCACCGTCGTTGACTTCAGCCAGTAGAAGTACAGCCATCAGATAACCCCCGCTTCGTCTTTAAGTTTCGTAACCAGTTCTTCGACAGAACCGACTTTGACGCCTGCTTTGCGCGACTCGGGTTCGGCGGTGCCAACCACAGTCAAACGCGCGGACGCATCCACACCGTAATCTGCGGCCGTTTTCTCGTCCAATGGCTTCTTCTTCGCCTTCATGATGTTTGGAAGCGAGGCATAGCGTGGCTCGTTCAGGCGCAGGTCAACCGTGACAACAGTTGGCATGTTTACCTTGATGGTTTGCAGGCCACCATCCACTTCGCGGGTCACAACGGCCTTGTCGCCATCAATGTCCAGCTCAGATGCGAATGTTGCCTGAGACCACCCCATCAGTGCCGACAGCATTTGACCAGTGGCGTTCATGTCGTTGTCGATGGCTTGCTTGCCGCACAACACGAGGCTCGGTTGTTCTTCGTCAACGACAGCTTTTAGCAACTTCGCAACGGCCAGCGGCTCGATGTCATTGTGTACATCATCTGCAGCTACGATCAGGATCGCGCGGTCAGCGCCCATTGCAAGTGCGGTGCGCAGCGTTTCCTGGCTTTGTTTCACGCCAACCGAAACCGCGACCACTTCTTCTGCTTTGCCAGCTTCTTTCAAGCGGATCGCCTGTTCGACGGCAATTTCGTCAAACGGGTTCATCGACATTTTTACGTTTGCAAGATCGACACCGCTGCCATCCGCTTTGACGCGGACTTTGACGTTATAATCGATCACGCGTTTGACGGGTACGAGGACCTTCATCAGCGGTATCTCCCAAAGTGAATGTGCCGGTAATGGCACGCCAAAGTGTTCTGTTTCCAATTAGCGAAGCGACGACTTGGAAAACAGGTCAAAATCGACGCGCTTCCCCATTCTGACGTCGCGTTGGTGAAATTCCAATGGACTTTTTCACAAACCAGAGGTGGTTATTGTTTCCGGCAGGCTATTCCCTAAGCAAAAACGGTGCTTTTTGCATGTCGGCGCGCTTAACGATTTGCTCCAGGTACCCAAAGCACATCATCCTTGCCATCGTTGTTGGCAATGCGGGAGGCCACGAAGAACCAATCGCTCAGCCGATTGAGGTATTTGACCGCCGCCTGATTGACCGATTCCATTGTTGCAAGCTCGACCGAAAGACGCTCTGCGCGGCGCGACACCGTCCGGCAAAGATGCAGTTGCGCGGCCAAAGCAGAGCCACCGGGCAAAATGAATGACCGCAACGGCTCAAGCGCGTCGTTCATCGCGTCGATTTCTGTTTCCAGCCGCGCGACCTGCACGTCACTCATCCGCAAAGGCTGATATTCGGCGTCTTTGTCTTTCTCCATGTCCGGTCTGCACAGATCCGCGCCAAGGTCGAACAGGTCATTCTGGATCGCGGCCAGTTGCGCGTCCATTTCGCCCGACGCGTGTTGGCGGGCCAAACCCACGGTCGCGTTTGCTTCATCCACAGTGCCGTAGGCCGTAACCCGCATGGAATGTTTTGCCACGCGCGCCCCGTTGCCTAGGGCGGTTTCGCCCGCGTCACCTGTTTTGGTATAAATTTTGTTGAGTACGACCACGATCTAAGACCCTCCCATCCGACGGAAAAAGACAAACGCAAGGATCAATACGATAGCCACGGCTTGCCCGTAGATGCGGTACCGCATGATTTTGTTTGCGTGCTTACGGTTGAAGTCACCGCCTTTGGCGAAGCCGCCAATGCCCAAAAGCAAAATGCAAAGCACCGCGATACACGCGACTGCGACAACAATGAAAAGCGGGTCATTGGCCATAAGGTTAGGGTCCTTCTACCTGTTGCCATTAGCATTTAGCGGCGATAGCAGAAAAAGCGAGGGCCAATTCGCCGCGCTCTCATGCCTTGGCAAGAATCCAGTCCATTGCCCGTGTCGGCAAGACGCGCTTCAAAATCGCCATCACATATGTCGGGGTGGTGATCTTATAGCGGGCTTTTGGGCGGCTGCTTTCAAGTGCTTGCACCACTTTGGCGCTGACGGCGGATGCGGGAAGCTCGAAGGCGTCGGGACCGTTATCTTCATAGAGACGCTTGTTCAGCGAGCCCTCATATTGATCGCGTCTGACTGATCCCCTCCAGTCAATCCATTTCTCGAAATGCGGGATCGCATTTTGTCGAATCCTGGAGGTAATCGGCCCGGGTTGGATCAACACGACGTGGATGGGCGTATCGCGCATCTCGACCCTTAAAGTGTCGGTCAAGCCTTCCATCGCAAATTTGGTGGCGTTGTACGCCCCGCGCCATTTTAGAACAGCGAAGCCCAGCACTGATGAACAGTTCAGAATGCGCCCATGGCCCTGTGCCCGCATCACGGGGATCACCTGCCGCGTCAGCTCGTGGTAGCCAAAGAGATTGGTTTCAAAGATGGACCGCAGCGCGTCGGTCGGCAGATCTTCCACAGCGCCCGGGATGCCGTAGGCACCATTGTTAAAGAGCGCGTCCAACGTGCCACCGGTCCGCTTGAGGCACTCGGCCAACGCGCCATCAATGCTGGATTGATGGGTGTAATCAAGGACGAAGCTCTCAAAGCCTTCTTCGCTTAGTCGGGCACAGTCTTCGGGTGCCCGACATGTTGCAAAGACCCGCCACCCGCGATCTTTCAAGGTCAGGGCCGCGTCATAGCCGATGCCAGAGGAACAGCCGGTGATAAGAATGGATTTCTGTGTCATGAAGCGTGGCTAGGCGAAATGAGCCACCTATGCAAAGGGGATTTAACCGTCTTCGCGTGCAAGGAATTGTGCGGACATATAAGCCTCCAACCCTGTTTCCAAGATGTACACCTTGGCCCAGCCGTTATCCAACAGCTCCATAACTTCCGCGCTGTCGCCTCGCTTGGTGCGCCCAAGAACGGTGGCTTGCGTTGTTGCCCCTGCGCGCAGGTTCACGGTCGATCCTGTTACGGTCCAAATTTCACCGATGCCCCGGGCATCTGCGGCGGGCGTCTCTTCGGCTTCAGTTTCAGCCGGGGCTGCGGATTGTGGGGCAGGCGTTAGGACAATGGTCGGACGCTGCTCTGTTTCCAGGCTGACGGTCACTATTTCCGGGGCGGCTGCGGCTGCGGGTTCAACTGCAGGCTCGGACACGGCTTCGGCTTCCGTTATTTCGACGGGTTCTTCATCGTTGGAAACATCTTCGATTGTCGCCGCGACGCTCCCGTCTTCCTGGGCCTGCTCGACAGCGGCAGCTTGTTTCTCGTCTTCTGGCGGCTCACCCACAACAAGGAGCGTTAAGTATAGTGCTGCGCAAAGGCATGCGACCCATTTGAACACGTTGTCCCCCAAAACCGAGTTGTTCGTCGGGTCAGAAGTTAACGCATCTGGCGGGATCAAAACTAGGGGGAATAAATTAGTGTGGGTGACCGCATCTCAGTGCTTTACCCCTGCAAATGGCGCAGTTACACACAATATATGGCCGACGAGACAGACGACCCCAAGATGAGCGACGCCAACATGGTGGAGCCGCTGCGCCGCGCAATCGGCGAGCGCTATCTTCAATATGCGCTGTCGACCATTATGCACCGTGCCTTGCCGGATGCGCGGGACGGGTTGAAGCCGGTTCACCGCCGAATCCTGTACGCAATGCGCGAATTGCGACTGGCCTCAAACGGTGGTTTCCGCAAATCCGCCAAGATTTCCGGCGATGTGATGGGCAACTATCACCCGCATGGTGACGCCGCGATCTACGACGCGATGGCGCGACTCGCGCAGGAATTCAACGTCCGCTACCCGCTGGTCGACGGGCAGGGCAATTTCGGCAATATCGACGGCGATAACCCGGCTGCGGCTCGCTATACCGAAGCGCGGATGACGCCCTATGCCGAGGCACTGCTGGAAGGTCTGAACGAGAACGCCGTCGATTTCCGCGACAATTACGACGGCACTTTGACTGAACCGGCTGTGCTTCCGGCAAGCTACCCGAACCTACTGGCCAATGGTGCCGCAGGCATTGCGGTTGGGATGGCAACCAACATACCGCCGCACAATATCGAAGAGCTTATCAACGGCTGCCTTCATCTCATCACGGCGCCCAATGCGCGCGACGAAACATTGATCGAAAAAATTCCGGGTCCAGACTTTCCGACCGGCGGCATCGTCGTTGAGCCGCGCGAAAACATTGTCCAAGCCTACAAAACGGGACGGGGCTCGTTCCGCCTGCGGTCCCGCTATGAGGTTGAGGATATGGGGCGCGGGCAGTGGCAGATTGTTGTCACCGAAATTCCCTATCAGGTTCAGAAATCCAAGCTGATCGAAAAGATTGCAGAGCTGATCCAGACCAAGAAAATCCCGATCCTCGCCGATGTGCGCGATGAATCCACCGAAGATATTCGCCTGATCCTTGAGCCGAGGTCCAAGAATGTGGACCCGGATGTGCTGATGGGCATGATGTTCCGCAACTCCGATCTTGAGACTCGTTTTTCTATGAATCTCAACGTGTTGATTGATGGGATGACGCCGAAAGTGTGCTCGCTCAAAGAGGTGCTGCGCGCCTTCCTTGACCATCGGCGCGACGTGTTGGTGCGCCGCTCGCAGCACCGGTTGGAGAAGATCGACCACCGTTTGGAAGTGCTGGAAGGCTTCATCATCGCCTTCCTCAACCTTGACCGCGTGATCGACATTATCCGCTACGATGACGACCCGAAATCCGCGCTGATGTATGAGGATTGGGGCAAGACCCATCCACGCGCCATGTCGGAGGCGGACTATGTAGGCCCGGTCAAAACCGATGACGAGCCATCGCTGACCGAGGTGCAGGCCGAAGCCATTTTGAACATGCGCCTGCGGTCCCTGCGGCGTTTGGAAGAGCTGGAACTGAAGCGCGAGCAGGACGAGCTGATGCGCGAACGTGCTGAAATCGTTGATATTCTTGACAGCGAAGACCTGCAATGGAAGCGGATTGCCGAACAATTGCGCGAGACACGCAAGCAGTTCGGCAAGGGGTCTGATATCGGAGCGCGGCGCACGGAATTTGCGGACGCGGTCGAGTTTGAAGAGGTCCCGATCGAGGCGATGATCGAGCGGGAGCCGATCACTGTTGTCTGCTCGCAGATGGGGTGGATCAGGGCGATGACGGGGCATATTGATCTGACGCGGGAGCTGAAGTTCAAGGATGGCGACGGGCCGCGGTTCATCTTCCACGCGGAGACCACGGACAAGCTGCTGTGTTTCGGCTCGAATGGCCGGTTTTACACCATCGCCGCATCGAATTTGCCCGGTGGCCGAGGGATGGGTGAGCCGCTGCGGTTGATGGTCGATTTGCCCAATGACGTTGAAATCATTGATCTTTTCCTGCATAATGCGGAGCGAAAGCTGCTCGTCGCCTCCTCGGCGGGGGACGGGTTTGTGGTGCCGGAGGCGGATGTGGTTGCGCAGACGCGATCCGGTAAACAGGTGCTTAACGTCAAGGATGATGCGCGGGCGGTGAAGTGCGTGCCGGTGCAAGGTGACCACGTGGCGATTGTCAGCCAGAACGGAAAATTCCTTGTATTTCCGACACTTGAGTTGCCCGAGATGGGACGCGGCAAGGGTGTGCGGCTTCAGAAATACAACATGGCGCGCGGCAAGCAGGGCTCGTTGGAGCTGGATGGCGGGCTGTCAGACCTGACAACTTTTGAATGGTCTCAAGGGCTTAGCTGGGAAATGGGCGGCGGCAAGACCCGGACCGAGGCGGATATGAGCGAATGGCTCGGGAAACGCGCAGGCGTGGGCAAGCGGCCACCATACGGATTCCCGAGAAACAACCGATTTAGCTGATTTGTACGGAGTTTTGTACAAATTGGGGATGGTTTTGAGAGGCCAAAACCCAGTTTGTACAAAATTGTGAGGCCGATTTTTTAGGAGTTTGTTAGGAATTTCGCGGTTCTTGAGAGTTTCGGGATGGTGGGTGGACCCTCGACCGGAGGTCTCGGAACCACCCACCCTACATGTCTAGACAAATTTCTCGGCCAGTGCGCGTTTGCCTGTTGGATCGCTATGAGTAATACGGTCGTCGGCGACGTAGTAGAACCCGGAGACGTACAAATCGAAGTTACCTATTTGGACACGGATTGATAGCTCGGTGCCGTCGTCCCAAGTATCGCGCACTGCCGCCTTGCAGGTTTCTCCTCGCAGTTCGAACGTGAAGTCGGAGCTCTTTTTGTCCCATACGTCTACTGCGGTGCGAATGAGTGTTTCGCTTATTCGATCCCGTTTTTTTTCAGACAACATTGCAAGAGAGGACTCTTTAATGGGCCCAAACATCCCACTGTTATTTAATGCCTCCAAAATTTTTCTCATGTGCGAGCCTGTATGTTGGTTCACGAATAGCGAAGATCGTGATCCGTGCGGATCGCCCAAAATGTAAGAACGAATGTTCCACCAAGTTTCTGCGACCTGCGCATCCCTTGCTTCTTTTGTTGTTTGTTGTGTGAACCAAATAAGAGCATCGCGGCTTCGAATGGTGCCGTCCGCCTCTAGCACAACGTCTGTTGCTTCGACCACTACGGGGAAAGCTTCGTCAGAGAATAGCGGTTCATCTAGTCGATAGGCGTACAGGCCGGGAACTTCATTGACCGTTTCAACAAGTTGTTTGGCAACAATTTCGGAATAGGGGCAAGTTATGAATCCCCGAACAAACTCGCGTGTGTGATCCAATCCTTCATAGGCTTCCAACTGAGAAAGGAAATATTTCTGTCCCGACCTAGTTTGATTTGGCGCAGTTAGAAGTGGGTGCCAATTGGGATACGAATTTGTTGCGTTGCCTAGTTCAGCAATGATCCTTTTCACACTGTTCCGACCTCGTGCTGGGTCTTTGAGATTTTCTGTCAAATATTCTGTTGCACGTTCATTTTGATCCAATGCGACGGCGGGAGCTCTGAATTCCATTATTTTCATTCCTACGTTAAATTTATTATTACGTGATATTAGAAGTTACGTAAAGTGTCAATTAACGTTATGACTCGGTTTTGAGGCCGACAAACGTAGTTTTAGGTGCGTGCCTAACTTGGGTGATTTGACCTTCAACTACGCCTAGAGAATTGCGGTCGCATATTTATCCCGCCCGGAATCAAGCCGAAGGCGCCGGGCAGCGCCTGACCGTCCGGCGGGCTGGCGCTTGGGTGATGGGGGGCGCATCGCATATTTGGAAGATGTGCCTGGCCGCCATAAAGCATGATGAAAAGGCGTTAGAGCGCCAGATGGTGGGTGAACCCTCGACCAGAGGTCTCGGAACCACCCACCCTACATGTCTGCCGTACCCATATTGAACTAAACCGAGAGCCATTGAGGCGATGCAGTCTTCGTGGGCTTTGACGTTGCGGACGTGGTCGGAGCAATCTCCGACTTAAGCCTCTTCCACATTCAGCCAGACGCCGCCTTCGGGGCGGAGGGTTAGGATCAGGACCGGCTTGGGGTCTTTGCCCTCGACGCGTGTGAACTTGAAGCGGGAGATGATGGTGGCGAGCATGATGACCGCCTCCTGGATGGCGAAAGAGGCGCCGATGCAAATACGCGGGCCGTCGCCGAAGGGGAGGTAGGCGTAGCGGTCGATCTCGCGTTTGCCATCGAAACGCGACGGGTCGAAACGGTGCGGGTCGTCCCACAAAAGATGCGAGCGGTGCAACGCATAAATCGGCAGCGTGACCGTGTCCTTGCGCCGGATGGGCCGGTCGCACAGCGTGTCGTCTTTTTGAGCCGTGCGCGACAGGAAGGCGGCGGGGGGGTAGAGGCGGAGCGTCTCGTCGATCACCTGACGCGTATAGGGCAGGTTTGCCACGTCCTGCGCCGTGGCGGTGCGGCCCTGCAGGACGGATTGGGCCTCGGCCCGCAGGCTGTCCTGCACGTCCTGGTCGAAGGCGCACAGATACAAGGCCCATGACAGCGTCAGGGCGGTGGTCTCGTGGCCCGCGACGATGAAGGTGAGCAGGTTGTCGCGGAGTTCCGCCGTGTTCATGGAGCGTTTGGTTTTGGGGTCCTCGCCCGCCAGCAGCAGGTCCAGCAGGTCGGGGATGTCGCCGTCCTGTTTTTCGCGGCGGCTGTCGATGACGCCGTCGGACATTTGCTTCATCTGCTTCATCGCCGCCGAACCCTTGATGCGGGACGGGCGGGGGATCCATGTGGGCGCGGCCACGATGTCGAGGATAGACACCTTGGCGGCCTGATCGATGTAGCCATCGACGGCGCGGTGCACCGCCTTGCGGTCAAATTCCTCGTCGCCGGAGAAGGTGACGTCGGAGATCACCTCGAACGCGGCGGTCATCATCTCGGTATAGAGGTCAGTGGCGCGGCCCGCATGTTTGGCGATGCGCGCGCAGCTGCGGTCGGCGGCGGCGGACATGACGGGGGCCAGATTGGCGATGTTTCGATGGGTGAACACCGGAGCGGCGGCGCGGCGCTGCCAGCGCCAATGCGCCCCCTCGGCCACAAAGAGGCTTTCGCCAATGGCGGGGCGCAGGATGTTCTTGGTGACGTCGGATTTGGGGTAGTCGTCGACCTTTTCGAGCAGGATGCGTTTGAGCGCCACCGGGTCCATTATCATGTGCCACGGGCGGCCCATTTTGCCGGACACGATCGGCTGGTGCAGCGCCAGCTCGGGGATGAGCTCTAGGATGTTGCGCCGCGCGGCGGTCAGCGTTTGCCAGATGCCCCAGACCTCGGTGACGAGGGGGACCTTCGGCGGGTACATATCAGCGACATCCTTCATGGCGTTGAGTATATGTGGCGGGAACGCCACGGCAACCGGGTGCGCCGATTGCACGCAGGTTTGGGCGGCGATATGCAGGGGGCCACGCTTTTAGGGGGCCTGCCCATGATCCGACATCTGATTTCCGTTTTGTGCCTGATGGCCGTGGCGGCCTGCGCCGTGCCCAACCCGGATCTGGAAAAGCAGGTTGACCTGGGCGACTTCCGCCTGCTGGGCAACGTGGCCGTGACCACCAACGCGCGCAAGATGGGGGTATCGCGCGACGCCAGCGCCGAGGCGTGGGAGACCGCGCTGGAGGCCGCCGTGCAGAAGCGGTTTGGCCGATACCAGGGCGAGACGCCCTACACGCTAAGCTACTCGCTGGACGGCTACATTCTGGCCACCAAGGGCGGGCGGCTGGCCTTGGCCCCGCGATCCGCCATGAGCATGACGGTGCATATCTGGCAGACCGACCCGCTGGACCGGCTGGAAGACCGCTCCAAACAGCTGCTGATCTTTGAGCAGCTGGACGGGGAGTCGGTGATCGGCTCGGGCCTGTTCCGCGACGGGGACGAGCAGATGGCCAACCTTGCCGCGCAATTCGCCAAAGCGATGGAGCGCTGGCTGGTCGCCAATGGCGACCTGTTCGGGGTTGGCGTGTCCGCCGAGGCCCGCGCGGCGGCCGACAAGGACGACGCCGCCAAGATCGCCGCACAGGTCAAGGACGGCGGGTAAAGCCCGCCGCAGCAGATCAGCGCGTTTGTGCAAGTCAGGCTTGATTTTTATGCCCACTCTGAATAGGTACCCCCCGAACGGAAATCGGGGTTGATATGCCCCACAAATTGAAGGGCGCCTGACGAGATGGCTAAAAGTAAGTTTGAACGGACGAAACCGCACGTAAACATCGGCACGATTGGTCACGTTGACCACGGCAAGACGACGCTGACGGCTGCGATCACCAAGTATTTTGGCGACTTCAAAGCGTATGACCAGATCGACGGCGCGCCGGAAGAAAAAGCGCGTGGCATCACCATCTCGACCGCGCACGTGGAATATGAGACCGAGAGCCGCCACTACGCCCATGTCGACTGCCCCGGCCACGCCGACTACGTCAAAAACATGATCACCGGTGCCGCCCAGATGGACGGCGCGATCCTGGTTGTGAACGCTGCTGACGGCCCCATGCCGCAGACCCGCGAGCACATCCTACTGGGCCGCCAGGTTGGTATCCCGAAGATGGTCGTCTACATGAACAAAGTGGACCAGGTGGATGACGACGAGCTCTTGGAGCTGGTTGAGATGGAAATCCGCGAGCTGCTGTCCTCATATGACTACCCGGGCGACGACATCCCGGTGATCCCGGGCTCGGCTCTGGCCGCGATGGAAGGCAACACCCCTGAGATCGGCGAAGAATCCATCAAGAAGCTGATGGCCGCCGTCGACGAGTACATCCCGACCCCTGAGCGCGCTGTTGACCAGCCGTTCCTGATGCCGATTGAGGACGTGTTCTCGATCTCTGGCCGTGGTACCGTTGTGACGGGCCGTGTTGAGCGTGGCGTCATCAATGTGGGCGACGAGATCGAGATCGTGGGTATCCGCGACACCTCGAAAACGACCTGCACCGGCGTTGAAATGTTCCGCAAGCTGCTGGATCGTGGTGAGGCTGGCGACAACGTCGGCGTCCTGCTGCGCGGCACCGCACGTGACGGCGTTGAGCGCGGTCAGATCTTGTGCAAACCGGCTTCCGTGAAGCCGCACACCAAGTTCGAGGCCGAGGCGTATATCCTGACCAAGGAAGAGGGTGGCCGCCACACGCCATTCTTCGCCAACTACCGCCCGCAGTTCTACTTCCGGACGACGGACGTCACCGGCACCGTTCAGCTGCCATCCGGCACAGAGATGGTCATGCCTGGCGACAACCTGAAGTTCGACGTCGAGCTGATCGCGCCGATCGCGATGGAGCAAGGCCTCCGCTTCGCGATCCGCGAAGGCGGCCGGACTGTGGGTGCCGGTGTTGTGTCCAAAATCACTGAGTAACGACGGCTTAGCCGTCGGGTGGGTGGCAGGTCTGTTTGCGCAGCCAACTGACCGAGAACCCACACCCCTGACACTCTAGGGGTTACCGGTTGAAGGAATAGAGAAGGCCGTCTCCAACAGGAGGCGGCCTTTTCTGCCTCTATAGAATGGCCGCTCTGCGGGAGGAAGCGGTCGTTCGGATCTGAAAAAATCCGCTTCGAAGCGGATTGGGGTAAACGTCTTCGAAGACGTTTTTGAGCACGAATTGCAATTCGTGCGCACAAGGCCGTTCGAACGGCCTTTTCCCGCTACGATCCCGCCAAAGTCCTGTTCGGCGAACCGTTGACCAAGCGGTGTATTTTGGAGCGACCAAGGGTGCGGAACAATAGCTGTTCACTCACGCTTTCAAATGACGCAGAATGAGCAGGGTAACTATCCACATGACGAAACTATGTAGGCATCCCGTTTAACATTATGGCAAAGCACAGCAGTCGCACATTTGGTGTTATTGGCCTTGGAAATTTTGGCGGTACCGTGGCGACCGAATTGCAGCGTTTCGGCAACCATGTGATCGGTATTGATATCGACGAGGCGAGAGTTGCGAGACATGCAGAGAGCTTGTCGCAGGCCATGATCGTCGATGCCCGCGATGATGCTGCGTTGCGTGAAGCCGGGCTGGCCGATTGTGCCATCGGTCTGGTCGCGATGGGTTCTGACCTCGAAGCGAGCATTCTTGCCGCAATGAACCTCAAGCTGATTGGAGTGCCAATCGTCTGGGCGAAAGCGGCAACCAAAACGCACCACCGTATCCTGAGCAAGCTGGGTGTAGACCGGATTATCCATCCCGAAGTCGAGGTCGGTCAGCATATCGCACAGGTTTTGCATAATCCACTCGTGCGAGATTATGTCAGTCTGGGCAACGGCCACCATGTTGTGAATTTCCGGATTCCCGAGAGCCTCGAAGGCAAGTCTTTATCAGACCTCAAACACAAATCCGGCTTTGATTTGCGCTGCATCGGAGTGATGCGGGGAACCGAATTTCTGGGTCAGGATGGCAGTGATTGCACGCTCGAACGTGCTGATCTTCTGTTACTTTTGGGCCAACGCAAAAACCTGCGCGATTTTGCTGGCAGCCTTTGACCATGTGGCGGCACGTCATGGGCAAGTTGCGCTCGGGTAAATCCATAAACCTGTCGCCACCAGCAATTTTGGTTTTGGTTTACACCGTCTTTATCATCATTGGCGGGCTTGTCTTGTGGCTGCCCGTCTCACATATGGGCGGCATTGGCTTCAGCGAAGCGATTTTCACCTCTACCTCTGCCGTGACAGTGACTGGGCTGGTGCTTGCCGATACGGGCTCTGCCTTTACCGGTTTTGGCCAAGTGGTCATCGCTATCCTTATCCAGCTTGGCGGGCTTGGTTTGATGACGACCGCGGTTCTGGTTCTGGGCGCGCTTGGGATTCAGGTCGGTATGCCGCAGCGCATGATTTTACGCGAGGAAGTGAACCAGACCTCCTTGTCCAACCTCACAGTTCTCGTGCGAATTATTCTTGTCATTGCGATTGTGTGCCAGACCATAGGCGCCGTTTTTCTCGCGTTCGTATTTGTCCCGCAATACGGCTGGAGCGGCCTATGGCAGGCGGTATTTCACTCAATTTCAGCTTTTAACAATGCGGGTTTTGCACTGCATCCTGACAGCCTGTCGCAGTGGGTCGGCAACCCCGTCATCAATATTGTGATTCCGCTTCTGTTCATTTTCGGGGGGATCGGATTTATCGTATTGGGGGACATTTACCAGAAACGAAACTGGACGCGGCTTACCTTGCACACAAAGCTGATGCTGGTCGGAACGCTTGTCTTGATCCTATGGGGCAGTATCGCGTTCGGTCTGTTGGAATGGTCCAATCCCAACACGCTCGGCACGCTTACGACGGGTGAAAAACTATGGGCCAGTTGGTTTCAGGGCGTGACACCCCGCACTGCCGGTTTCAACACCATCAATACGGGCGGCATGCACGACAGCTCGACCCTGCTGACGATGACCCTGATGGTTGTGGGTGGTGGAAGCACGTCCACTGCAGGCGGCATTAAGGTGACCACTTTGGCAGTTCTCCTGCTGGCAACAGTGGCCTTCTTCCGCAGGCGGACGGTTCTTCATGCGTTCAACCGCTCCATTGGTCTGGAGGAAGTCATGAAAGTCATGGCTCTGACCACAATCTCCATGTTGCTTGTGCTTGCAGGCATTTTCATTGTCTCGATCAGCCATGACGGTGATTTCATGGATTTGGCTTTTGAGGTGACATCTGCTTTTGGCACTGTCGGCTTGTCGCGTGGTGCTACTGGGGAGCTGGACGGGTTCGGTCGCGCAGTCATTATTTTTGTGATGTTTCTTGGCCGTGTCGGTCCGCTTGCCATCGGATTTTTTCTGGCAACCCGCAGCGTCCCACGTGTGAAATATCCATCCGGCCAGATCTATCTGGGATAAGGACCAACGACATTATGTCAGCGTGTGCTTTGCCAGCCCTGTGGGCGGTCTGGCGATGCGCGGGGCCTGCGGCCTGTTGACCGAGCAGGGGCGACAGCATCGACGAGGGTCATCTGGGCCTATAGCGGACGCCCAACGCGCCCTGCCCAGCCCATAAAAAAAGGCCGCCTGAGATGGCGGCCTTTTTAAGCATCATTATGCTGTTGGGTGCTAGTCCACCCGGAAATGGCCGACATCAGGGCCTGAGTTGTTCAGACGCAGATAGCCCAGCACGCGGTTGTCGCGCTTGGGGTCTACCACCAGTATCTCGCCCTCATAGACGTTGAATTCGGTCAGCTCCGCGATGTTGGTGAAATGGGTGACCAGCAGCAGCGGGCCGCCGGTGCCGCCCTCCCAGTTGGTAATCATGTTGCGCAAGTTGGTGACCGTGGGGGCGCCTTGAAGGGACAGCAGCAAGTTCAGGTCTGCGCTGGTCTCGACGATCAGCTTTTCAGCGTAGACGGGGTCGACGTCCCCAAAGCCCGCGACGATGGCGTCCTTGGTTTCCTGATTGCGGCACCATTCGCTGACGATCAGGGTGGAGGGCTCAAGCTCGTTGCTGGACATCAGGCGGCCCAGCTCGCGCATATCCGCCTTGCCCAGCTCGGTCATGATGCGCTGGTTCTCGCAATCGGTGGGGGCGACGTTGGGGATGTCGCGTTTGTCCCAATCCGTGGGGCCGTGGCGCATGATGAAGACGATGTCCTCGCGGAACAGCTCCTCGCGCATCTGCCATGGCTCAAACCGCAGGTTCGGCAATTCACGGTCCGCAGAGGCGGTCCGTTCGGCATCCTGAGGCATTTGCACGCTCATCTCGCCCATATGGGTGGAGATCTGCTCCATCGTGCCGACGGGGCGGTCCTGCGCGGAGGCGGGGTTGAGGGCTGCCAGCAGCGCGGAGGCCGCAACGGCCAGAGACAGGGTTCGGAGGGCCCGTGGGCGGCGTGTTATCGTTGAAGCGAGGTCATCAATCATGGCTGCATCCTAAGCAGAAGGCCGCCCCAACATTTGAGGCAGTGGCGGGTAGTCTTTTCACATTCGGCGGAAGTTGCAACGCGTTTGGTGACGTTCACGTCAGATTGTGATCTGCAACGCGGCCTGGGGCGGGGGAAATGAAGAACCGCCCCCCCTGAGGGGAGGCGGCCGTCAGTCGTATGGGACGTTTCCGCCTAGATCAGCTGGTAGCTGTGCGGCACGTAGCGGTAGCCGCCCTCGCCGCGCGTCTCAATGAAGCCCATGCCGGGGAACGGCATGTGGTAGCCGATCAGCGGGAAGCGGTCGGCGGCGGCCATGTCCATCAGCTTTTTGCGGCTGGCAGCGGCAGCGGCCTTGTCCATGTCGAACCGCACCTCCCAATCGGGGTAGGCCACGGACCAGACGTAGTGGTTGGCCAGGTCGGCCATCAGGAACAGCTGCTTGCCGCCGCTTTCCAGCATGTAGCCCATATGGCCCGGCGTGTGGCCGAACGCGTCGACGGCGGTGACGCCGCCGCGCACATCTTCGCCGGGGTTGAGGAAGGTCATCTTCTCGGCCAGCGGGCGGACTTTTGCCTCGAAGTTCTCGTTTTCGGCCTTGGCCCAGGCGTCAAATTCCACCTGGCCCGTCAGGTAGGCGGCCCCTGCGAAGGTTTCCGCGCCTGCGTCATCGGTCAGCCCGCCAATGTGGTCGCCATGCATGTGGGTGATGACGACATGGGTCACGTCTGATGCGGCGTAGCCCGCGGCCTCCAGCGCGCCGGTGGTGCCGGCGGCGTTCAGGCCTGTGTCAAACAAGATCACCTCGGAGCCGGTGTTGACCACCGTCGGGGTGAAGAAGAACTGCGCCGCGTCGGTGGACAGGAAGTTGGCGGCGCTGACCTCGTTGAAGGTCGCGTCATCCACGTTCAGCCCGAAAATCTTGTGCGGCTCTTCCACGGCGCGGCTGCCGACCAGCAAGGTGGTCACCTTGAAGTCGCCCAGCGTGAAATCGCGGTGCGTGGGCATCGAGGTGGCCGCGTGGCCAGCGGCAAGTGACACGGACGGCGCGGCGGCGGCCAGCGGCAGCGCCGCGCCAGCGAGAAGAGTTTGACGGCGAGAGAGGTTCATGGTCGGCCCTTTATGTTGCGTTATGAGATGTTGCGTTATGAGAAAAAGCTAGTCCGCGACCGCCCCAAAGCAAATCTGCGGGGCGGTCTTTGAGGGGTGTCACGCCGCTGCGGGCACGAAATCCAGCGCTTCGCCGTTGATGCAATGGACCTGCTGGCCCTCGACCGGCAGCAGATGGCCAAGATGCGATCCGCAGCGGCGGCAATGGACCTCGACAAAGGCGCCGGGTCCGGTGTCCATCGCGGAACCATATTCGGCGACGGGGCCGTCGATCCCGGTCAAAACGGCGTTGGTCTGCGAATGGGTGAAGAACACCCAGCCCTTGTCGATCGGGACCTTCCAGGCGCTGCTGAAAGAGGGCAGGGCGCAGCCTTTGCAATGGTACATCCCGTCGTCAAATTGCAGCCAAAGGTCGCTGGTTTTGGGCTTCTCGGTCGCGCCCTCGCGCATGATGGCGTAGCTGTCCTCGGACAGCATGTCGCGCCATTCGGCGTCGCTGCGCGTGACCTCGTATTCAAAATCGTCGGATTGGGTGAGGGTCGCATGATGCGGGGTGGCTGCCTTGGCCTTTGGGGCTGCTGCAACGGCAAGCAGTGACAAGGCCGATGTGCTGACAAAGGCACGGCGCGACAGCGCGGGCGCGTGGGTGGGCGTGGTGGGTGTTTGGGACATGGGTTGTTCCTCCTGCCGCCAGAATAGCGCCAAGGCGCGCTTGGACCAAGCAAGCCTTCGTGAGAATCGAGTGATCGCCCGTCAGTGCCCGCCGCTCAGCAGGGCTGCGTCAAGCGGGGCTGGGCGCAAGCCGACAGATGCAAATTGGCACAATCGCTGTGCGGCTTGCACCTTTCGGGCTTTTAGACGCTTGCAAAGCGCGCACGGCTTTCGTAATCACACGTCTCAAGTGCAGGGGATTAGCTCAGTTGGTAGAGCGCCGGTCTCCAAAACCGAAGGTCGTGAGTTCGAGTCTCTCATCCCCTGCCACTTAAAACGCCCGGCATGACGGCGTTAGAGCGTTGGTAGGGGTCATATTGGTATGGAAGCCCAATGAAGTGCGTTTCCGACATTGTCTATGACAGCCAGAACAGCCTTGCCCTTGATCTGTACCTGCCTGACGACCTGACCGCCGAGGCCTGCGTGATCTACATGCATGGCGGCGGCTTCCAGAAGGGCAGCCGCGACGGCGACGAAGTTGCCCATTTTGCCAAGGCGCTGACAGATGGCGGCTTTGCGATGGCGTCCATCAGCTACCGGCTGAACACGCCCGCCGACATGTTCTCGACCAAGGAACAGGACTACATCGAGGCCTATGTCGGCCGCAGCCAGAAATTGGGCCTGTCGCTGTCGCCCAACCTGTATGGCGCGGCCTATATTGCGGCGATGGAAGACCTGTCGCGGGCCATCGAATACCTGTGGGTCGAAGGCGAAGCGCTTGGCATCGCGCACCGCAAGGTCGGGGTGATTGGCATCTCGGCAGGCGGCATTGCCGCGCTGTCGCTGGCCTACCCGCCGACCCATTGGATGGAACGGGTGTCGCGCCCTGACGCCGTTGTCGCCGTCAGCGCCGCCATCGTCCAGCCATGGCGGTTGCAAGAAGACGGCCCCACCTGCCTGATGGTGCATGGCCCCCGCGACCGGATCATCAAGCTCAGCGATGCCGAGATGGGCGCGCAACGCGCCGAACAGGTTGGCGCGCCGATCACCTTGCTTAACACGGGCGTGCCCGGACACAACACCCAAATCGACGTCCTGCTGGATGGCACATCGGAGCATGGCGAGGCCTATATGCAGCTGGTTCTGGACCAGTTCGCGCGGCTGATCGACGACTAGGGCCGCAGCCCCCTCACCGCACCGCGATCACCCCCCGACTATACAAAAGGGCCGATGCGGCTTAGCATCGGGGCATTGAATCAAAGACTTTGGTGCCGACATGATTAAACTTATTTGCGCCGCTCTGGCGTTTCTGTGCTGCTTTCCAATGGCTGGGCTGGCCAAATCCCTGGCCCTGATTATCGGCAATGACAGTTACACCAACATCGCCCCGCTTCAAAAAGCGCGCTCTGACGCGGCCGGCTACAGCGAGCTGTTCGCCCGCCAAGGCTTCGACGTCACCCTGCGCGAGGATTTGGGCGGCGGGGACATGATTTTTGAGCTGTCCACCTTCTTTGACCGCATCCAGCCCGGCGACACGGTGGTGTTTATCTTCTCCGGCCACGGCTGGAGCGACGGGACCGAGAATTTCCTTGTGCCCACCGACATCCGCGTGTCGGGCTCCGAGACGTTGCTGGCGCGCGAAAGTTTCCCACTGCGCAACGGCGTCAACGGGGTGATTGACGAGATCGCCAAACGCGGCGCGGGGCTGACCCTGGCCATTGTGGACGCCTGCCGCGACAACCCGTTCACGCCCAAAGAAGGCACCCGCTCCGTCGGGCTGGCCCGTGGATTGACGCCGGTGCAGGCGCCAACGGGCACCTTTGTGGCGTTTTCGGCGGGGGCGGGGCAGACCGCCCTGGACCGGCTGTCAAACAGCGACCCGGAACCCTATTCGGTCTTCACCCGCCATTTTTTGACGGAACTGGCCAAGCCGCAGGACCTGCAAGCCGCGTTCAAGCGCACCCAACGGCTGGTCAACGAAGATGCGGGCCGGATCGGGCATCCCCAACGCCCCGCCTATTATGACGAGGTGATCGGCTCTGCCTGCCTCAGCGGCAATTGCGCCGCCGCCGCCCAGCCTGCCATTGCCGTTGTGCCGCAGCCTGCGGCCCCGGCACCCAACCGCGTGCCTCAGGCCTCCGCCGCGACGGATTGGGCCGCGTTCAAAGACACCAAATCCATCGAGGTCCTGCGCCGCTTCGCCCAGCAATATGAAGGCACGGCCTATGCGGCCCTTGCGCAGGAACGCATCGCCCTGCTCAGCAAGCCCGTGGCCGTTGACCCGGCGCCGCCAAAGCCCGAACCGGCCAAACCGGTCCAGCCTGCGCAACCCGCCCAGACTGCGCTTGCCCCCACGGGCCCGCGCCCCAGCTGGTGCCGCGCAGCGGCAACATCGACCGAGAAAGCAATCTGCAGCAACGCGCAGCAATGGGGCTATGACCAGCGCATCACCGCCGCCTACAAATACTGGCGCTCCAAGCTGACGGGCAGCGCGCGCAACAGGTTCACCAACCAGCAAAAGGCGTGGATCGGGCAGCGTAACCGGTGCGGCGGCAACCAGTCCTGCATCTCCTCGGCGTATAAATCGCGGCTGGCCGAGCTGGGCTTCTAGATCTCCTCGCCCTGCTCCAGCAGGCGGTCAATCAGCTGGCGCTGCAAAGGCACACTGTCCCCGCCGCCAAAGCTCATCGCCCCGCCAGTGTATAGCGAGCCGTAGGTCTTCGCCAGGTTCACCGCCTGCCCAAGCCCCGAGATCAGCTGGTCCTTTTGCAGCGGCGACAACGGGTGGATGAACACGCCCCACAGCCGCCCCTGCGCCACCGCGTAGCGGGCGTCCAGCGCGGTGTCGAAATTGGCCTGCATGACGCGCAGCAGCTCGTCGCCGGTCATGTTCTCCATGGCGCGGATCGGGACCATGGCCCGCATCCGGTCGGCAACGGGGTCGGTGATGATGAGCATCGGCACGTCCTCGATGGTCAGCTGGAACCGGGTGCCGTTGGATTGGCTGTCGGGGTCCAGCGCCGCCACGATGTCGCCCAGCCGCTGCACGGTCATCGGGGCCTCTTGGGTCGGGGCCGCCGTGGGCGGGGTGGGGGTGTCGTCGGTGGTCTGCGCCATGGCGGGGGCGGCGAGGGCCATCAGCGTGGCGGTCAGAACATGTTTCATAGGGGGCCTCCAAATGCGGTTGCGGGCAGGCTAGTCCGCAAAGGCCGCACGCGCCAAGGCACCTTTTGGTGATCCCGCATGCGCCCACCCCTTGCAAACGGGCGGCAACAGCCGTATCTGCAGGCTATTCAACGCGAACCCCAAAGGCGCAGCACCATGGCGATCACCAACCCGGCCCAGTTCATCCAGCAAACCCGCGCAGAGGTTGCCAAGGTCGTTTGGCCCACCCGCCGCGAGGTTGTGCTGACCACGGTGATGGTGTTCATCATGGCCACCCTGACGGCGATCTTCTTCAGCCTGGTGGACCTGACCATCCGCACCGGCCTGAATTCGGTGTTCGGGCTGTTCTAGGCCGCAATTCCCTAAAAATTCGCAAGACGATCGGCTGAGAATCGGCCAAGATACCCCAGTTGTATTTTGGGTTATTGGAAGACGGTTTTATGGCGTTCAGGTTTTGTTTGGCGGCGGTGGCCGCGGCTTTGGTTTTGGCGGGCTGTGGCGGGGTCACGCAGGTCCATAATACGTCGCGGGAGGTGACAGACCCCAAGGTCCGGATCATCGACAACACGGTCTATCTCACGCAGGCCAAACGCCCCAAAAACATCGCGCTGTTTCTGGACGGCACGGGCAATGACCTGAACACCACCACCAATGTTGCACGGCTTTACCAGCTTACCGTCAATCAAAACCGGCGCGACATTGCGGCGTTCTACACCTCCGGGGTCGGGGCCGACCGCACCCGTGTGCTGGGGCTGGCCACAGGCTTGGGCTTCAAAAAGGATGTGCAGGCCGCCTATGGCTTCCTGTCCGACAGCTATGACGACAACCGCGATGTCATTCACCTGTATGGCTATTCGCGCGGGGCCTACACGGCCCGCGCCTTGGCGGGTTTGGTCCATGTAACGGGGCTGATGGATCTGTCGGTGTTCAAGAAACAATCCGACCGGGAGCGGTTCTTGAACGCGCTCTACAATGCCTCAAAGTTTCCCGAACGCCACTCCGTCGGGCCGGATTGCCAAATTCGGGTCGGGGCGCTGCAAGAACGTATCGACCGGCGCAGATGCACCACTGACGCGGTGCGACTGAAATTCGGGGTCCGCAGAAAGGCCCAACATGACGACGTGCGCTTTGCAATGGTGGGCCTTTGGGACACGGTCGAGACGCTGGGCATCTCGAACGGGCAGGACGACCCGGACTTTGCCAATCCACTTTATGTCGACCAGCTGTGCAACATGGACAAGGTGCGCCACGCGGTGTCTTTGCATGACAACCGGTCTGGCTCCTACACCCCGGTTTTGATGACGCGGCGTTGGCTGTTGCGGGACTGCGAAACGCAGAACGAAAATGTCTTCAAGCGTGTCCGGGAGGTGTGGTTTCCCGGCGATCATGCGCAGGTTGGCGGCACTGAATCGCGCGGGTTCCTGTCAGGTCTCACCCTGAATTGGATGCTGTCACATGCCCGCAATGAGGGGCTTGGCGGCAGGCCCATTTTCCCGCGCAATGCGCAGGTTTACGAGCAGCCACTGGATTTCGTGAAGGATGCTGAGGGGCAAAGCCCGTTCTTTCAGATTTTCAAACGGATACCGCGTGGCATCAGGTGTTACAGCCGGGTCGGGACCGACTTAGGGTATCGCACGGGGTCGTATAGCTCCGACATTTTGATCCACAAATCGGCGCTGGCCCGACAGGCGGCGCTGACCATTCCGGCAGCCTACCGCAAGGACCCCGTTGGCAAGCCAACAGTTGAACTGCCGCGCCACGAAGACCTTGGGCAGGTCAGCAAAATTGGTGATACGACCCTTGCCGGCGAAAAATGCGCGCCTGCAAACGTTACCTATGTGGACCACTGACCATTTTGTGAAACGGATCGAAGGGGCGGCCCACGGGGGGAAAGCGCAGGCTGACGCCTTGCGACTGCGCCAGATGCTGAAGGTGGGTGAACACCTTTTCATGCGGCTCGTAAAAGGTCGGGACCAGATGCCCGCCAGCATCGGGCAGGCGGTCTTGATGCTCGTCCCAATGGATCATGAAGACCCGCTTGGCGCCGACCTGTCGCACGGTCTTGTTCCAATAATCAGTCCACATCTCCGGCTTGGCAAAGCCCGCGCCCAAGCCACCGATACTTAGAAAGACCACATCCGCTTTGACGGCATTGTCCTTGAAGACCGTCCCGACATTGCCGGAACTGCCGACGATCAATATCTTCTTTCCATCCGTCTTTATCAGTGCCGAAACTGCCGTGCCTTCCCCCATATCCCAGATGCGTGACGGGAACTCAAAATCGGCAGGTGTGACATGCTTGATCCGCCGGGAGATGATGTTCTCGTTATGCGCGGTTTCGAACAGGCGAATATCCATCGACGACACCGGTAGGCGCCGCGGAGGCGTGCCAACATAATCTGCCACATCCAGCCTTGGCCCGCTTTGCCATGTCATCGACGGCCGGACGTCACTGATGTAGGCCTTGGTCGCGTCCCACTGCCGGTCAAGAGACAGGTCGCGCAGCATTGGCGCCGCTGACCATCCGCCAATATAGGGCGCGTCCATCCCATGATCGTAATGCCCGTGCAGCGTCAGGATCAGCGACAGTTTCGGGTGGCTTGTATCGGCGCAAATGTCTGGCTGGTCGCGCTTGTCTTTTGCGGCGTGGGCTTTGCAAAGTTGCAGGCGCTCGATCCATTTGTGGATTTCCGCAAGGTCCGGGGCGATGCGTTTCACCAGATTGTGCCGCACGCGACTGACATAGCCGTCAATCAGAACCTGCTCCTGCGGGGTTTGAAACAGGAAGGAGCTGGTGCCAAGAAAGGTGACAGACAGGGAGGTCTTGCTGGCGGGTGCCTGAAAGACCCCTTTTGAGGCCTCGATGAACTCGGTGTTGTCACAGGCAGAAACGAGGCAAACCACCCCTGCAAGAAGTACGGTGCGACAGCGGCTTGATAGCGGTGAAATCAACTTGCTGAAAAATGACATGGTTTGAACTTAGCCAATCGGCGGGGGCAGGCAATCAAATTGGGTGGGCCGTTTGGCATCCACAAAGGTTAACGCCACGCGTGCGCATGAAATACATATGAAATACATATCAAATACACATTTGCGATTTCGGCCTTTGTTTACAGGTCTTAACCCCTTGAACTTATAGGGCTTGCGCGGTACTCAGCCCCCAACACCAAACAGATGGCGCGCATTGATTCGAGATGCGCGCTGTTTTCGTTTCGGTAAGGCTCTGATTATAAAGGCAATTCTGCAATGGCAAAACGGTGGTACTCGGTTTCTGTCCTCTCGAATTTCGAGAAGCGCATTGCTGAACAAATCCGCACCTCTGTTGAGGAGAACGGCCTGCAGGAAGATTTCGGCGAAGTCCTGGTGCCCACCGAGGAAGTCATTGAAATCAGACGCAATAAAAAGGTCACCGCCGAACGCCGCTTCATGCCGGGCTACGTGCTGGTCCACATGGAGATGTCGGACGCGGGTTACCATTTGATCAATAGTATCAACCGCGTAACCGGATTTTTGGGCCCGCAGGGCAAGCCCATGCCCATGCGCGACGCCGAAGTGCAGGCCATCCTTGGCCGCGTTCAGGAAAACGAGGGTGAAGGCCCACGTTCGACCATTGTTTTCGACGTAGGCGAAAACGTAAACGTCACCGACGGCCCCTTCGAAGGCTTCTCGGGCATGGTGGAAGAAGTAGACGACGAGCAGCAGCGCCTGAAGGTGACTGTCTCGATCTTTGGCCGGGCGACCCCGGTAGAGCTGGAATTTACTCAGGTCACGAAAGCGAGCTGAGAAATCTGTGGGAGAGGACCCGGGCGCGCCCGGAAAGTCGGACCACAACAATCGTAAGCTAAGGGTCGCGACCCAAGGCTGTTGTAAGAAGGAGAGGCCCCATGGCCAAGAAGATCGCTGGCACGATGAAGCTGCAGGTTCCTGCAGGCGCTGCCAACCCATCCCCGCCCGTAGGCCCCGCATTGGGTCAGCGCGGCATCAACATCATGGAATTCTGCAAGGCGTTCAACGCGAAGACCGCAGACATGGAGCCCGGCGCCCCATGCCCAACCGTGATCACCTATTATCAGGACAAGTCCTTCTCGATGGACATCAAGACGCCACCTGCGTCTTACTACCTGAAAAAGGCCGCCAAGGTTAAGTCCGGCGCCAAGACCCCGTCGCGCGAAACCGTCGGTTCGGTCACCACCAAGCAGCTGCGTGAGATCGCAGAGGCGAAGATGAAAGACCTGAACGCGAACGACATCGAAGGCGCAATGCTGATCATCGCGGGCTCTGCTCGCTCTATGGGCATCGAGGTGAAGTAATGGCCAATAAAGGTAAACGTACTGTCGCGGCCCGCGAGCAATTTGCCGGCAAGCGCGACGTCACCGTCGAAGAAGCTGTGGCACTGGTGAAAAACAACGCCAAAGCCAAGTTTGACGAAACCGTCGAAATCGCCATGAACTTGGGTGTTGACCCACGCCACGCCGACCAAATGGTCCGCGGCGTTGTGGCCCTGCCAAACGGCACCGGCAAAGACGTGCGCGTCGCTGTCTTCGCCCGTGACGCGAAGGCTGACGAGGCCAAAGCGGCTGGCGCCGACATCGTTGGTGCCGAGGACCTGATGGAAATCGTGCAAGGCGGCAAGATCGACTTTGATCGCTGCATCGCAACCCCTGACATGATGCCAATCGTTGGCCGTCTGGGTAAGGTGCTTGGCCCCCGCAACCTGATGCCGAACCCCAAAGTGGGCACGGTCACCATGGATGTGGAAGCCGCTGTCAAAGCCGCCAAAGGCGGTGAAGTGCAGTTCAAGGTTGAAAAAGCCGGCGTGGTTCACGCGGGCGTCGGCAAAGCGTCCTTTTCCGAGGACAAGCTGGTTGAAAACGTGCGCGCCTTCGTTGGTGCCGTGTCCAAGAACAAGCCTGCCGGTGCCAAGGGCACATACATGAAGAAGATCGTTGTGTCTTCGACCATGGGCCCAAGCGTGACGATCAACGTCGAAAACGCGACTGGCAACTAAAGCGAAAATCGCGCAAGCGATTTTGGCGCGGCGGGGCAAGCGGGTTCAAAGAACCTGCGGCCCGCACCCAGAAAAACTGGGTGACGCCGACAAAGAATTTGGAAGGCTTCCGGGCCTTCCATTTAGCGGCATCGCAAGATGCCGTTCTGTCCGAGACGGAGGGTTTGGCGCAAGCTGAATAATTCCTTCCTGAGATGGGAAACGAGACAATTTTTCGAGGGTTCAGACCTTCGGGTGATTTTGGCCTCGGGACCCTGAATTGGACCCGAACGCCTGTGGAGACACAGGCAAAACTGAGCCGGAGGGGTGACCCTCCACAATTGGAGTGAAACTGTGGATAGAGCACAAAAAGAGAAATTGGTCGAAGAGCTCGGCCAAATCTTTGAAAGCTCTGGCGTCGTAGTGGTTAGCCACTACGAGGGTATCACGGTTGCCGAGATGCAAGACCTGCGTGCGCGTATGCGCGAAGCTGGTGGGTCTGTCCGCGTCGCCAAGAACAGGCTCGCCAAAATCGCCCTTGAGGGTCAGCCTTGCGCAAGCATTGCCGGCTACCTTTCGGGTATGACCGTTCTCGCCTACTCAGAGGACCCAGTTGCCGCCGCGAAAGTGGTGAACGACTATTCCAAGGACAATGACAAGCTTGTCATCCTTGGGGGTGCAATGGGCGATAACGCGTTGGATGTCGCTGGTGTCAAAGCCGTGGCCGCCATGCCAAGCCGCGAGGAGCTTATTGCTTCCATCGTGGGTTGCATCGGTGCCCCTGCTTCGAACATCGCCGGCGCGATTGGCGCACCTGCTTCGAACGTCGCAAGCATTCTCAGCACCATCGAGGAGAAGGCAGCCGCCTGATCTTTGGACAGATACCCTCGTGGGCTTGAAAGCTACGCGTTGGAACACAACTTAATAGAACGGAAACAGTATAATGGCTGATCTGAAAAAACTGGCGGAAGAGATTGTTGGTCTGACACTCTTGGAAGCACAAGAACTGAAAACCATCCTCAAAGACGAGTATGGCATCGAGCCCGCCGCTGGTGGCGCGGTTATGGTTGCAGGCGGCGGCGACGCTGGCGGCGCAGCTGCTGAAGAGAAAACCGAATTTGACGTGATCCTGGTTTCTGCCGGTGCGGCAAAAATCAACGTCATCAAAGAAGTCCGCGGCATCACCGGCCTGGGCCTCAAAGAAGCAAAAGACTTGGTCGAAGCTGGCGGCAAAGCTGTCAAAGAAGGCGTCGACAAAGCCGAAGCAGACGAGATCAAAGGCAAGCTGGAAGCTGCTGGCGCCGAAGTCGAAGTCAAGTAATTGGGCGCAGCTGCGGCTGCGACCTAAGAAAAGAGCTGGACCCGAGCATTTTCGGGTCCGGCTTTCCGCGTCTTAGAGAGGGCCCCCAGTCCGAGGGCTTTCTCTAAGGAACGGTTAATCCGCTCGGGAGCGCATCCTTGGGAAGATGCGCAGGTATTGAGTGAACTGATCCTTGTCCAAGTGATACGCCGCCCGGCCCCGGGGTGACGTGTCCGAGGAAACTGAAAGGCTTTGACGAGCATGGCGCAAACATACGTTGGTCAGAAACGCATCCGTAAATACTTTGGCAAAATCCGCGAAGTTCTCGCGATGCCAAACCTAATTGAAGTTCAGAAGTCGTCTTACGACCTGTTCCTGAAGTCCGGCGACCAGCTGGAACCGATGGACGGCGAAGGCATCAAAGGTGTTTTCCAGTCGGTCTTCCCGATCAAGGATTTCAACGAAACAGCCATTCTTGAGTTCGTGAAATACGAGCTGGAAGAACCAAAATACGACGTCGAGGAATGTCAGCAACGCGACATGACCTACAGCGCGCCACTGAAAGTGACGCTGCGCCTGATCGTGTTTGATATTGACGAAGACACCGGCGCCAAGTCGGTCAAGGACATCAAAGAGCAAGACGTCTTCATGGGCGACATGCCATTGATGACCCCGAACGGCACGTTCGTTGTGAACGGCACCGAGCGCGTGATCGTTTCCCAGATGCACCGCTCGCCGGGCGTGTTCTTCGACCACGACAAAGGCAAGACCCACTCCTCGGGCAAATTGCTGTTTGCATGCCGCATCATCCCATATCGCGGCTCGTGGCTGGACTTTGAGTTCGACGCCAAAGACGTGGTTTTCGCGCGCATCGACCGCCGCCGCAAACTGCCCGTGTCCACCCTGCTGTACGCACTGGGTCTGGACCAAGAGCAGATCATGGACGCCTATTACGACACCGTAACGCTGAAAGCGGTGAAGAAGGGCGGCTGGGCCACCAAATTCTTCCCTGAGCGGATCAAAGGCACCAAGCCTGCAACCGATATCGTGAACGCCAAAACCGGCGAAGTGATTGCGGAAGCCGGCAAGAAAGTCACCCCACGCGCCGTCAAGGCGATGATCGACGGTGGCGACATCGAAGACGTGTTGCTGCCGTTCGAGGGCGCCATTGGTCGCTTCGTGGCCCGCGACATGATTAACGAAGAAACCGGCGAGATCTGGGTTGAAGCCGGCGACGAGCTGACCTGGGAGCTGGACAAAAAGGGCGAAGAGGTCATCGGCGGCACGCTGAAGACCCTTGTTGACAACGGCGTTAAGGAAATTCCCGTCCTCGACATCGACCACGTCAATGTTGGCCCCTACATCCGCAACACCGTTGCGGTGGACAAGAACTTTGGCCGCGACACCGCGTTGATGGACATCTACCGCGTCATGCGCCCGGGCGAGCCGCCCACGGTTGAAGCAGCGTCCGCGCTGTTCGACACGCTGTTCTTCGACAGCGAGCGCTACGACCTGTCGGCCGTTGGCCGTGTGAAGATGAACATGCGCTTGAACCTGGACGCCGAAGACACCGTGCGCACACTGCGCAAGGAAGACATCGTGTCCTGCATCAAAGCGCTGGTTGACCTGCGCGACGGGCGTGGCGACATCGACGACATTGACCACTTGGGCAACCGTCGCGTGCGCTCCGTTGGCGAGCTGATGGAAAACCAGTACCGCGTTGGCCTCTTGCGCATGGAGCGCGCGATCAAGGAGCGTATGTCCTCGGTCGAGATCGACACGGTGATGCCGCAAGACCTGATTAACGCGAAACCTGCGGCTGCGGCTGTACGTGAATTCTTCGGCTCCTCGCAGCTGTCGCAGTTCATGGACCAAACCAACCCGCTGTCGGAAGTGACGCATAAGCGTCGCCTGTCAGCGCTTGGGCCAGGTGGTCTGACACGCGAACGCGCGGGCTTTGAGGTGCGCGACGTTCACCCAACCCACTACGGCCGCATGTGCCCGATTGAAACGCCGGAAGGGCCAAACATTGGCCTGATTAACTCGCTGGCGACCTTTGCCCGCGTGAACAAATACGGCTTCATCGAAACACCGTACCGCAAAGTGGTCGACGGCGTTGTCACCGACGAGGTGCAATACATGTCGGCGACGGAAGAAATGCGTCACACCGTGGCGCAGGCCAACGCGAACCTTGATGAGAACATGAAATTCGTCAACGATCTGGTGTCCACACGCCAGTCGGGCGAATACATGCTGCAATCGAACGCGAATGTGGACCTGATTGACGTCTCGCCGAAGCAGTTGGTCTCGGTCGCGGCCTCGCTGATCCCGTTCCTTGAAAATGACGATGCGAACCGGGCCTTGATGGGCTCGAACATGCAACGTCAGGCGGTTCCTTTGCTGCAAGCCGATGCACCATTCGTGGGCACCGGTATTGAAGGCGTGGTCGCCACCGACTCCGGGGCTGCGATCCAAGCGAAACGTGGCGGTATCATCGACCAGGTTGACGCGCAGCGTATCGTTGTGCGGGTAACTGACGATTTGGAGCCGGGCGACCCGGGCGTGGACATCTATTCCCTGCGCAAGTTCCAGCGGTCGAACCAAAACACCTGCATCAACCAGCGTCCGCTGGTGAAGGTGGGCGGCGTTGTGTCTGCTGGCGAAGTTATCGCTGACGGTCCATCGACCGACATGGGAGAGCTGGCGCTTGGCAAAAACGTGCTCGTCGCGTTCATGCCCTGGAACGGCTACAACTATGAGGACTCGATCCTGATTTCCGAGCGCATCGCGCGTGACGACGTGTTTACCTCGATCCATATCGAGGAATTCGAAGTCGCCGCCCGTGACACGAAGCTTGGCCCAGAAGAGATTACCCGCGACATTCCAAACGTTGGTGAAGAAGCGCTGCGCAACCTCGACGAGGCTGGCATCGTTTACATCGGCGCGGATGTGGAGCCGGGCGATATTCTGGTGGGCAAGATCACACCGAAGGGCGAAAGCCCGATGACGCCAGAAGAAAAGCTTCTGCGTGCCATCTTTGGTGAGAAAGCGTCCGACGTGCGTGACACCTCGCTGCGCGTGAAGCCGGGTGATTTCGGGACCGTCGTTGAAGTGCGTGTTTTCAACCGCCACGGCGTTGAGAAAGACGAGCGGACCGTTCAGATCGAGCGTGAAGAAGTCGAACGTCTGGCCCGTGACCGTGACGACGAGATGGCGATCTTGGATCGTAACATCTACGCGCGTCTGCAAGGCATGCTGCTTGGCAAAAAGGCCGTCAAAGGCCCGAAAGGCGTGAAGCCGAACTCGGAAATCAACGCTGAATTGCTGGAAATGCTGTCCCGTGGGCAGTGGTGGCAGCTGGCCTTGGCCGAAGAGACTGAGGCCGCGGCTGTTGAAGCCCTGAACGGTCAATACGAAGCGCAGAAACGCGCTTTGGAAGCGCGTTTTGAGGATAAGGTTGAGAAGGTTCGCCGCGGCGACGACCTGCCACCGGGCGTGATGAAGATGGTCAAAGTCTTCGTGGCTGTGAAGCGCAAGCTGCAGCCCGGCGACAAAATGGCCGGCCGTCACGGCAACAAAGGGGTTATCTCCAAAGTTGTGCCGATGGAGGACATGCCGTTCCTTGAGGACGGGACACCCGTTGATTTCTGTCTGAACCCGCTGGGCGTGCCGTCGCGCATGAACGTTGGGCAAATTCTGGAAACCCATATGGGGTGGGCCGCACGCGGTCTGGGCCTGAAAATCGACGATGCTTTGGATGATTTCAAACGCACCGGCGACAGCCAGCCTGTGCGCGATGCCTTGCAGCACGCTTACGGTGACGAGACGTATAACGAAGCGTTCGGCAACATGATCGAAACCGACATGATTGAGTCCGCTGAAGCCGTCCGCAAGGGCGTGCCGATTGCGACGCCGGTCTTTGATGGTGCGAAAGAAAGCGACGTGAACGAGGCCTTGGCGAAAGCCGGGTTCGACACATCGGGCCAGTCGGTGCTTTACGATGGTCGCACGGGGGAACAATTTGCCCGCCCTGTGACGGTCGGTGTGAAGTACCTGCTGAAACTGCACCACCTTGTGGACGACAAAATCCACGCACGGTCCACCGGGCCTTACTCTTTGGTCACGCAGCAACCTCTGGGCGGCAAAGCCCAGTTCGGCGGGCAGCGTTTCGGGGAGATGGAAGTCTGGGCGCTGGAAGCCTACGGCGCGGCATACACCTTGCAAGAGATGCTGACTGTGAAGTCGGACGATGTTGCGGGTCGGACGAAAGTCTACGAGTCGATCGTCAAGGGCGAGGACAATTTCGAGGCCGGTATCCCGGAATCGTTCAACGTGCTTGTGAAAGAAGTCCGCGGGCTAGGCCTTAACATGGAACTCCTGGATGCGGAGGATGAGGAATAGGGACCAAAAAGCGCCTTTGAAGGCGCTTTGAAAGGCGCTTCGAAGCGCCTTTCCCCTCCCCACCCAAACGTCCCAATTCAAGGAATTGAAAATGAACCAGGAACTGACAACCAACCCGTTCAACCCGGTAACCCCACCGAAGACCTTTGATGAAATCAAGGTCTCCCTGGCCTCGCCAGAGCGCATCTTGTCGTGGTCTTACGGCGAGATCAAAAAGCCGGAAACCATCAACTACCGCACGTTCAAACCTGAGCGTGACGGCCTGTTCTGCGCGCGTATCTTTGGCCCGATCAAAGATTACGAATGCCTCTGCGGCAAATATAAGCGCATGAAATATCGCGGCGTTGTCTGCGAGAAATGCGGTGTGGAAGTCACGCTGCAAAAGGTCCGCCGCGAGCGTATGGGCCATATCGAGCTGGCAGCGCCAGTGGCGCACATCTGGTTCCTCAAGTCGCTTCCGTCCCGGATCGGCTTGATGCTGGACATGACGTTGCGCGATCTGGAACGCATCCTGTATTTCGAAAACTACGTCGTGATCGAGCCTGGCCTGACCGACCTGACCTATGGCCAGTTGATGAACGAGGAAGAGTTCCTCGACGCGCAGGATGCCTACGGCATGGACGCCTTCACCGCCAATATCGGTGCCGAAGCGATCCGCGAAATGCTGGCCGCGATTGATCTGGAAGCCGAAGCCGAGCAGCTGCGCGAAGACCTCGCGGAAGCCACGGGCGAGCTGAAGCCGAAGAAGATCATCAAGCGTCTGAAGCTGGTCGAGAACTTCCTTGAATCCGGCAACCGCCCGGAATGGATGGTTTTGACCGTGGTTCCTGTGATCCCGCCGGAATTGCGCCCGCTGGTGCCGCTGGATGGTGGCCGTTTTGCGACGTCCGACCTGAACGACCTCTATCGCCGCGTGATCAACCGGAACAACCGTTTGAAGCGTCTGATCGAGCTGCGCGCGCCTGACATCATTGTGCGCAACGAGAAGCGGATGCTGCAGGAATCTGTGGATGCGCTGTTCGACAATGGCCGTCGTGGCCGGACCATCACGGGCGCCAACAAGCGTCCGCTGAAGTCGCTGTCCGACATGCTGAAAGGCAAGCAAGGTCGCTTCCGTCAGAACCTTTTGGGCAAACGCGTCGACTTCTCGGGCCGGTCCGTCATCGTGACGGGGCCGGAGCTGAAGTTGCACCAATGTGGTCTGCCCAAGAAGATGGCGCTCGAGCTGTTCAAGCCGTTCATCTACTCGCGTCTGGAGGCCAAAGGTTTGTCCTCCACCGTGAAGCAAGCGAAGAAGCTGGTCGAAAAAGAGCGTCCCGAAGTGTGGGACATCCTCGACGAGGTGATCCGCGAGCACCCTGTCATGCTGAACCGTGCGCCGACCTTGCACCGTCTTGGCATTCAGGCGTTTGAGCCGGTTCTGATCGAAGGTAAAGCCATTCAGCTGCACCCGCTGGTCTGCTCGGCCTTTAACGCTGACTTTGACGGCGACCAAATGGCGGTCCACGTGCCGCTATCGCTGGAAGCGCAGCTTGAAGCCCGCGTTCTGATGATGTCCACGAATAACGTTCTATCGCCTGCCAACGGCGCGCCGATCATCGTGCCGTCGCAGGATATGATCCTTGGCCTCTACTACATCTCGATGGAGCGTGAGGGCATGACTGGCGAAGGCATGGTCTTCTCCGACGTGGAAGAAGTACAGCACGCGCTGGATTCCGGCATGGTGCATCTGCACGCCAAAATCCAAGCCCGCCTGCCGCAGATCGACGAGGAAGGCAACGAGGTGATGACTCGCTTCGAGACCACGCCTGGCCGCCTGCGTCTGGGTGCGTTGCTGCCGCTGAACGCGAAAGCGCCGTTTGATCTGGTCAACCGCTTGCTGCGCAAGAAAGAAGTGCAGCAGGTCATCGACACCGTCTACCGCTATTGCGGCCAGAAAGAGTCGGTTATCTTCTGTGACCAGATCATGACCATGGGCTTCCGTGAGGCGTTCAAGGCCGGTATCTCGTTCGGTAAGGACGACATGCTGATCCCCGACACCAAATGGCCCATCGTTGATGGCACGCGCGAACAGGTTAAAGAGTTCGAGCAGCAATATATGGACGGCCTGATTACCCAAGGCGAGAAGTACAACAAGGTGATTGATGCTTGGTCGAAATGTAACGACCAGGTCACCGACGCCATGATGTCCAACATCTCGTCCACGGGGCGCGCTGAGGACGGGTCTGAGAAAGAGCCGAACTCGGTCTACATGATGGCGCATTCCGGTGCGCGTGGCTCGGTTACTCAGATGAAACAGCTGGGCGGCATGCGCGGCTTGATGGCCAAGCCGAACGGCGAAATCATCGAGACGCCAATCATCTCGAACTTTAAGGAAGGTCTGACCGTTCTTGAGTACTTCAACTCCACCCACGGCGCCCGTAAGGGTCTGTCGGATACGGCGCTGAAGACTGCGAACTCGGGTTACCTGACCCGTCGTCTGGTTGACGTGGCGCAGGATTGCATCGTTCGCATGCATGATTGTGGCACTGAAAACTTCATCAACGCCTCTTCGGCGGTGAATGACGGCGAAGTGGTGTCCTCCATCGGTGAGCGTTTGCTGGGCCGGACCGCGGCCGAGGACATTCTTGTCCCCGGCACCGACGAGGTTCTGGTTGCCACGGGTGAGCTGATTGACGAGCGGAAAGCGGATGCGATTGACGCGGCCGACATTCCAAACGCCAAGATGCGCTCGCCGCTGACCTGTGAGGCCGAAGAAGGCGTTTGCGCCATGTGCTACGGTCGTGACCTTGCACGCGGTACGCTGGTCAACACCGGTGAAGCTGTCGGCATCATCGCCGCGCAGTCCATTGGTGAGCCGGGCACACAGCTGACGATGCGGACCTTCCACATCGGCGGCGTTGCGCAAGGTGGCCAGCAGTCGTTCCTGGAAGCCTCGCAAGAGGGTAAGGTTGCGTTTGAAAACGCCTCCATCCTTGAAAACGAGGCAGGCGAGCAGGTCGTTATGGGCCGCAACATGCAGTTGACCATCACAGATGCCAACGGCACGGAGCGCGCGCGTCACAAGATCAGCTACGGCTCCAAGCTGCACATCAAGGACAAGGCCAAAGTGGCCCGTGGCGACAAGCTGTTTGAATGGGATCCCTACACCCTGCCGATTATCGCTGAAAAAGACGGTAAGGCCCGTTTTGTTGATCTGATCTCGGGCATCGCTGTCCGTGACGAGACCGACGACGCGACCGGCATGACCCAGAAGATCGTGGTCGACTGGCGTGCGGCACCGAAAGGCAACGACCTGAAGCCCGAAATCATCCTTGAGGATGCCAATGGCGAGCCGGTGCGTTTGGACAATGACAACCCTGCCAAATACCCGATGTCGGTGGATGCTATTCTGTCGATTGAAGACGGTCAGGACATCAAGGCCGGTGACGTGGTTGCGCGTATCCCTCGTGAGGGTGCCAAGACCAAGGACATCACCGGTGGTCTGCCGCGTGTGGCCGAGCTGTTTGAAGCCCGTCGTCCGAAAGACCACGCGATCATCGCCGAGATTGATGGTTACGTGCGTTTCGGCAAGGACTACAAAAACAAGCGCCGCATCGCGATTGAGTCGTCGGATGATCCGGATCACAAGGTCGAGTACATGGTGCCCAAGGGGAAACACATCCCCGTGGCCGAAGGCGACTTCGTGCAAAAGGGCGACTACATCATGGACGGCAACCCTGCGCCGCATGACATCCTGTCCATCATGGGTGTTGAGGCCTTGGCCGACTACATGATCGACGAGGTTCAGGACGTCTACCGCCTGCAAGGTGTGAAGATCAACGACAAGCATATCGAGGTGATCGTTCGCCAGATGCTGCAGAAATGGGAGATCAGCGCGTCTGGTCAGACCACACTGCTGAAGGGCGAGCACGTTGATAAGGCCGAGTTTGATGCGGCCAACGCGAAGGCCATCGCGCGCGGGCATGAGCCTGCGCAGGGTGAGCCTATCTTGTTAGGCATCACCAAAGCGTCCTTGCAGACGCGGTCGTTCATCTCGGCGGCGTCCTTCCAAGAGACCACACGGGTTCTGACGGAGGCATCCACGCAAGGTAAGCGTGACAAGCTGATCGGTCTGAAAGAGAACGTCATCGTGGGTCGCTTGATCCCGGCGGGCACTGGTGGGGCGACCCAGCAGATGCGGAAGATCGCTGTGGACCGGGACAACGTTGTGATCGACGCTCGGAAGGCGGAGGCTGAGGCGGCGCTGGCTTTGGCAGCCCCTGAAGAGGGGCTGGGCGACGTGGTCGGTGGCGATGCTGTTGACGATTTGCTGGTGGATACCCCAGAGGAAAGCCGCGACGAGTAATCGCTGCTTCTCCCTAGAATTTAGAAAGCCCCGCAGGCCATCTGCGGGGCTTTTTTCTTGGGCGCGACGCATGCGTCGAATCTTGTAAGCTTTTGAAATAATGTGATTTTGTTTTCAAAATTAACCACTCATTAACCTGGCAATATGGTGAGCGCAGAGAGATTGACCTTCCTTTGCCCACCGACCTTTGACCCAAAACCGGACCAAGGCACATGGTGCAGCGGATGTCTGGTTTGAGCTCAACGTGCAGAACCTCTACATCGCGGCCAAAGTCCAGCTTCGTGACACATACAACGGAGCCTCGGAAACGGCGGCCCTTAGCTGACCTTCGGCATGGTCCCATAACGCGCGTCTTGGGCTGATACTTGATATACCAGAGAGATAACGAGGTCTCCCGCCGTCCGCCAAGGCTCAGAACAGATGGCGTTCTTTGGCCAAAAGGGCCGCTTGGGTTCTGTTGGACACGCCAAGTTTAGCGAGCAAGTTTTTGACGTGCAGCTTTACGGTGACCTCCTGGATGTCCAGGTTTCGCGCAATTTCTTTGTTGGATAGGCCTATGCAAAGCTGCTCCAAAGTCTGCAATTCGCGTGCCGACAGCTTGGAAAACTCGCCATCGGCCTTTGCCTCTGTCTGAGCCGTTCCAAAATCAAACGGCATGTATTTTTCGCCGGACAGGACAAATTTGATGGCATTGACCAGTGACGCGGCAGTGAGCGACTTTGGGATGAAGCCATCGGCGCCTTGGGCCATCGCCGCATTGGCAACATCACGGTTCGCCACGCCTGACATCAATGCGACCTTACAAACAGGGTAAGCGGCCTTCGCACGGTCCAACCCTTCAAGCCCGTTCATGCCGGGCATGTTGTAATCGAGGATCAACAAATCAATGGCGTCCAAGCCGCGCATCTGCTCCATCGCGTCGTTGAGGTTTGCGGCCGTCAGAACCTTGAAGTCTTCGACGGTTTCCAAATAGGCGGCGATGGTGTCGCGGACCAGATCGTGGTCGTCGGCTAATAAGATATTTGGCATGGTTTCATCTCTTTCGAAGTCTGGTCCCTAATGCACTGGGAAAAATGATCAAAAAATGACGCATCTATACTTTAGTATAGGTGACTATGCCGATGCCCCCAACAGATCTCGAAAAAGAGACCTAAAACGATCCCGACTTAGCCATAGGGACCTGACCATGACCAAAACACACCACTCACGGATATTGGCCGCGTTCCTTGTCCTGCTGACCACTTGGGTTGCCCCCGCAACCGGGCAGGACGTGATGGGGTTGCAGGTGACTGCGACCTCGTCACACCCCGATCCCGTCGTGCTGAGCCTTGAGGCGTTGGACGCCTTGGATCAGGCCGAATTCACCACCACCACTATTTGGACCGATGGCGAAACCCGCTTTTCGGGTGTCCCTTTGAAAGCCTTGCTTGCACATCTTGGCGTGCAGGGCAGCAGCGTGGAGATGGTGGCGTTGAACGACTATGCGGTCACCATGCCGATCGCGGAATTGGAAGACGGCGCGCCGATTGTTGCCACCCGCATGAATGGAGAGACGATGTCAGTGCGCGACAAGGGCCCGTATTGGGTCGTTTTCCCCTATGACAGCGACCCAAAATACAGCACCGAGACCACCTATTCGCGCAGCATCTGGCAGCTGAACCGCTTGAAGGTCATAGATTGAACATGAGGGGCCCCATATGGTGACCTCAACTTGGAGGTCCCACATGAAAACAGGACTGAGCGGATATCGGGTCGCGATACTGGCAGGCTTTGGCCTGCTGGTTTTGTTGTTGGGGCTTATGGTGACCAACCTGTTGTCGCAGCTGCGGGACCTGTCGACAGCGGCGAGCGACAACACCCAGTGGAGCATTTCGCAGCTCGACACCGAATTTGCCAACCTGAACGCGACGCTATCTGACCAACTGGCCAACGGGGGCTTGTCAGATGACGAGGTTCAACTGCGCATCGACATTGCGCTGAGCCGGCTCAACATTATCAATTCTGGCCGCGCGGGCGTGGTATTTGGAGAAAGCCAAGAGGCCGAAACCCTGATCGCGCCCCTCAATGCGTTTGCAGCCGCCGCGATTGCCATGTCTGACAAGCCCGGCCCCCTGAGCACCCAAGATTTGCGCGTGCTGCGTGGGATGGTTCAAGACGTGCGCCCTAATGTGCGCAAGATCGCGCTTTTGGGGGTCAGCCTTGGCGCGGAACAATCCCAACAACGCCGCGCCGTGTTTGCCCAACAGCTGACCCGGACCGGGGGCATCGCAATTGCGCTTCTGGTGCTTATGGGCGGGTTCATGGTCCTGCTGGACAAGCTGCTGCGGCGCGCGGCGCATCGCGATGCTGAGCTTTTGACCTCGTCAAAGCTACTTACATCAACGGTGGCCGCATCGCTTGATGCGATTGTGACCGCCGATGACAGCGGCAAGATCATCGGGTTCAACGCCTCCGCCGAAGATGTCTTTGGCTGGACAAGGGACGAGATTGTTGGCCTGACGATGGAAGAAACATTCATTCCGCACCGGATGCGCGACGCCCATCACAACGGCATGAACCGCTACCTTGAAACCGGCACCCCGCGGGTTGTTGACGGCGGCCGGGTTGAATTGGCAGCACTGCGCAAAAGCGGCGAGGAATTTCCGGTTGAGCTGAACATCACGTCCATTGAAGACGACGAGGGCACCAAGTTCATCGCCTATATCCGTGACATCAGCGAGCGGAAGATCAACGAACAGAAACTGATTGACGCGCGCGACAGGGCGGAACGCACGGACAAGGCAAAGTCGCAGTTTCTGACCGTCATGAGCCACGAGATGCGGACGCCGTTGAACGGCATTCTGGGAGTGCTCGACCTGCTGAAAACCACCAAACTGACCCCAAAGCAGGAGCGCTATGCGCAGATTGCGACCGCCTCCAGCGAGATATTGCTGGAACATACCAACGAGGCCCTGGACATTACGCGCATCGAGACCGGCACGTTAAAGCTGACGCCGCAAAAGTTCGACTTACCCGAACTGGTGACCTCTTTGGTGGATGTGCTTGAGCCATTGGCGCGCGAGAAGCAGCTTGGACTGACACTGCAGATCGAAGACGCGATGCGTATGAATTTTTATGCCGACAGCAACCGGGTCCGGCAAATCCTGACCAACCTGATCGGCAACGCGATCAAGTTTACCGAAGAGGGTCGCATTGACCTGAAAGTCAGCGGCATTCACGGGCCGGTGACCTCGTCCGTCACCTTTGCCATCACGGATACCGGCGCGGGGATTGCGCCTGAACATCAAGAACAGGTCTTTGAAGACTTCGTGGCCCTTGCCCATGGCGAAGGACGGCAAACGCGGGGAGACGGTCTTGGGCTGTCCATTTCCCGCAAGATCGCGCGGCAGATGGGGGGCGACATCAACTTGGTCAGCGAGGTCGGGGCGGGCTCTACCTTCACGTTGACCGTCCCGATGCAACGCCGCGAGGCCGTGCCCCAGCAAGACGTCACGCGACCCGCACCGCAGACGGAGGGCAGCACATCCCTGTCCTTGCTTGTCGTCGAAGACAACAACATCAACCGCAAGGTGCTGGGCGACATGTTGGAGGGGATGGGCCACACCGTCGTCGAAGCTGTCGACGGGGCCGATTGCCTGGACAAAGCGGGCAACGGGGCGTTCGACCTTATCTTTATGGATATCAGCATGCCCGTCATGGACGGCATCGAAGCCACGCGCAGGTTGCGCGCGGATGGGGGGGCAAATGCGCAAACCCACATTGTTGGCCTGACCGCCCACGGGCGCGAAGAATACCGCGAGGAGGCGGAACAGGCCGGCATGAACCGGTTTCATACCAAACCCATCAGGCTGGACGCTTTGCACGGCATCCTTGCGGAAATCTCCGCGACATCCCATGCGCCGCTGGGGGCTGCGGCCCCACCCGATGCTTTGCGAGAGCTGTGCGACGCGTTGGGGCAGGGCAAGGTCCTTGAGATAGGAGAGCGTTTTTTCGGCGAGTTGGACGCCTATTTTGAGCAGGCCCGGCAAGGGGCATTCGAAGGCAACCCCGTCGCATTGGCCGAGGCTTCCCACAAAATGAAGGGCGCGGCAGCCTTGCTGGGCCAGCACGACCTTGAGGGGCCATTGGCCGATTTGGAGCGCTCCGCGCGGGAGGAGGACGTGTCTGCCCTCGCGTCGCGCATCAAAGCGCTTGAGGGAATCGCCAAAAGCGCCCGCGCTGCTTTTGGCAACACACTGGCCAGTTCCTCCAAATAGGCGCTCTTTCGATCAGCGGCCTATTCCAAAGGATAGATCGCCCCCTCCAATTCTCTGTCAGCTATCCCCCCGCACCCCGGTTTTGTCAGCCCGCGGGGCTTAAACCTTAGTTCATCAACAACACGGGCCGCCTGGAGGGGCCCACCACAAAGGAACTAAGACAATGACAAACGCAAAAGAAATCATCGTAGTCGGTGGCGACGGATTCTGCGGCTGGCCAACAGCCCTTCATCTTTCCAAGCTGGGCCACAACGTCACCATCGTCGATAACATGTCGCGCCGCGACATCGACGCTGAAATGGGGGCGGACAGCCTGACCCCGATCGCATCCATGCAAGACCGCCTGATCGCTTGGAAAGAGCAGACCGGCCTGACCATCAAATTCGAAAACATCGACGTGGCCCGCGCGTTTGACCGCGTCACCGATCTGATGGCTGCAACAAAGCCAGACACGATCATCCATTTTGGGGAGCAACGCGCCGCACCATATTCGATGAAAGGTGTGGGCGAGAAACGCTACACGGTCGACAACAACATCTCCGGCACGCACAACTTGCTTGCGGCATCAATCGAGCTGGGTCTGGACCCGCATTTCGTCCACCTCGGCACCATGGGTGTCTACGGCTACGACGATGACGGCATCGAAATTCCCGAAGGGTATCTGCCGGTCTACATTCCGGGTGACAACAACAAGATTTTCCAGCGCGACATCCTGTACCCAACCAACCCGGGCAGCGTCTACCACATGACCAAGTCCATGGATCAGCTGCTGTTCCAATTCTACGCAAAGAACGACCTTCTCCGCGTCACGGACCTTCACCAAGGCATTGTCTGGGGCACCCAGACCGACGAGACCAAGCTCGACGAGCGCCTTATAAACCGTTTTGACTATGACGGCGATTACGGCACGGTGCTGAACCGGTTCCTGATGCAAGCCGTGGTCGGCCACCCTCTGACGGTGCATGGCACCGGTGGCCAGACCCGTGCCTTCATCCACATTCAGGACACGGTGAAATGCCTGGCCCTGGCCGTGGAAAACCCGCCCGCCCGTGACGGCAAGGTGGCGATCTTGAACCAGATGACGGAAACCCACACCGTCCGCTCGCTGGCCGAACTTGTGGCCAGCACCTCTGGTGCCAAGATCGCCAACGTGGACAACCCGCGCAACGAGGCCGCCGAAAACGACCTGCGCGTGTCGAACAAGACTTTCATCGCGCTGGGCCTGAAACCGGTCACCTTGGCCGAGGGATTGATGGACGAGACGCAGGAGATTGCGGCCAAATACGCGCATCGCTGCATCCGCAAGATGATCCCGTGTGTGTCCACATGGACGGACAACCAACGGCCCGGCGTCGTGCAGCACGACCGCAAACGGGCAGCCTAACCAACGCGAGCCAGATGCGCCGAACCCGCTTGGAGGTGGGTTCGGCGCAAACTGCTCGCATTGGTCAAAACTCAGGTGAAAAATATGCGCATGATTGGCATTGGGCTGATGGGGTTTCTCCTCGCAGGTGTCGCCCTCCTGCTTTCGACAATGAACATCTTGGAAAAGGGACAACGCTATGTCAGCGAACTGACACAAGGCCCGCAGCTGGTTTTTGAAGACCGGACTGCGCTGCCAGCGGCGGACGCTTTTACCGCCGTGGTCTATCGCTCCAATCCCAACCAACCTGTTATTCTTTCCGGTTTGCCCGCCTACCAGGGTGTCGCCTTCAACATGCCAATGGATGCGCGCCCAACGTCTGGATACCTCCAAATCGATGCAACATTACAAGTCCTTGAGGGCGTTGAGGGAGTGCTGCGCATTTCCATCGACAACACCCGCCGGGGCGAGATGTTGCTGCGTCCGGGCGAGGTTGGGCGCTCCTTGCAAGTTCCGCTTTCACCGACGGATTTTGCAAGGGACCAGCTGGTCGTCTCTTTCTCGCTGCAAGGCGAGGGCCCCGGCTCTCAATGCAGCACTGACGAGGGCTTTGAAGCCGTCGTCGAGATCGAGACGACCAGCGCAGTCTTTCTGACGCTGGACCGCCCGCTGGAAACGGCACGCGACCGCGTCAACGCATGGGGCCAGATTGTACGCATCGCCTGGCCCAACTGGTTGAAGCCCGAGGAACGGGTGCGGCGTCTGGTGCTGGCCTCGCAATTTCGCCAGCGCGGCCTCGAAACCGTCATGGTCGATGGCCATTCTGCCGACGCGCTGACAACCGAAAGTCTGCGCGCTGCGTTGCGCGCCCATCCAGCTGCTGAACGCGCGGCCAGCCTGTCGGCATGGCCACGGGGGTTGGCCAACAGCGGCGTCAATGCAGGCCTGCGCCGGTTCCACCGCAAAACCATCTGGCGGGACCGGTATGACCTGCGCCAAGGCGACGCGTTCCGCGTTCCCGAGGCGCTGGACCTCAGTCTGGTCTTGGGGGGTCACATTGGCCACACGCCGTGGTCGCTGACGGTGACCTTGAATGGTCGGCTGATCCATCACCAACCCGTTGAGGTCGGGGAGACGCAGCTTGGCCTTCGCGTCGACCTGCCAAAGGACATGCAGGAAGCGGTGAATGTCATTGAGGTGACGCTTGCGTCCAACGTTTCTGCCGAGGGCGTTTGCAACGAAGGCCCCGAACTGATCGCGGAGATGTTGCCCGCAACGCAACTGGTTGCCGGGGCCAGCAGCTATTCAGACACCCTGACGGAATTGCGCCTTGCCTTGAGCAATATCGGCACGCTTCGCGTCGGGATGCTGTCAGATTTAACCGCGGCGGACGCGCAGACGGCAAGCATGATGTTGGCGGGCCTGCTGCCCGCCGAGGTTGCGCTGAAACCCAGCAGCACCTCCGCGCAGGTCATCGTGGTTGCTCCGCAGGACGGGGCGTTTACCCTGCCTCATTCCGAACCGATCTGGCTTGTCACGTTGGATACCGGGTCGCAGGAACTTGTCGCGCAGCCGCTTGACGGCGGGTCGCAATTGCCGCGCACCGGCATGGCCATCCTCGTCATCCCCAACGCGCTTGACCTGACAAAGGTGGCGACATGAGCGAGGCGGACGACAAGCGCGAGCAGATCAATTACATCTCCGTCGATAGCGCGCCGAAGCGCTTTGCGGGGCCGGTGTCCGAATGGCAGGCGCCGCGCATGTTGCTGCTGTTCACGGCGCTTGCCACCCTGCAGCTTTGGGCGGTCAACACCGAGCTCGCCGGGCAGGTGTTCCCAAACCATGACTACATCTTTTCCCCGCATAAAGGGCGTCACGCGATTTCGATCCGCATATTCCTGATCTCGTTCTTCATCTCCTTCGCGGCGTTCAGCAATGGCGGCCCGCAAGGCCGCACCCTGTTTGGGCTGGACATGGTGCTGACTTTCTTGGTCGGGTGCGCGGCATTTGATCTGGCCAATGCGGCGGCGGATGCTGTGATTGGCTCGTCCTTTTCGTTGCATTTCAGCGCCATCGCGTCCGGCCTGTTCGGCTTCGCGATCTATTCGTTCAAGCTGTTGGAGCGCGGGCTGATGCCCGCCCGCATCCGGATTGAGCATATCCCTGTTAGCCAGATGCGTGCCTTCCTGCGCCTTGGGGCGACGCTGGCCATTGCCGCGGCGGTGGCCATTTGGGTCGGCTGCATGGATCTATACGTCGTTGCTGTGATGCGGCAATGGACCTTGCTTGGCGGTATTGGCCCCGGTGTTTTCCTGTTCCTGCCGGTGCTGTTTGGGCAGCTCTACCTGCTGGCGATCTATGATGTGCTGACCGCGAAGACGCCCAAATTCAACCCGCCGGTGTCGGTCATCGTGCCGGCGCATAACGAAAGCTACATTATCAAGGACACGATCAATGCGATGGACCGCGCGGCGGTGCATTACGGGGGCGAGGTCCACATCCTCATCATGAACAACAACTCCACCGACGACACCGAAGACATTGCCCGCGACACACTGGCCGCCTGCAAAGCCGCCAAGGGGCGCGTCATCAACGTCCCCAAGCCCGGCAAGTCCAACGCGCTGAACGCAGGCCTGGACGCCTGCGAGACCGAATTTCTGGTGCGTGTGGATGCGGACACCTTGGTTGGAGAGGATAATTTCAGCCGCGCCATGCCCTACTTCACCAACCCTCAGGTGGGCGTTGTCGGCGGCGTCCCCGTCCCCCCCGGAGGTGCCCTGTTCGACCGCGCCCGCCTGCTCGAAGTGCTGGTCAAACACGGCTTCTATTCCGTGGCCATGGGCGCGGTGAACGGCGTGGTCGGCATCCCCGGCATGTTCGTGGTCTACCGGACCCATCACCCGCGCTATCTGGGCGGCTTTGTCGAAGGCATGAATGGCGAGGACACCGACATTTCGCTGCGCATTGGCGAGCTGGGCTTTCATTCTGTCGTAGACCCAAAAATCCGCTACATCTCCGAGGTGCCGTCGTCTTACAGCCATATGCGCGAACAACGCATGCGCTGGTTTCGCTCCATCTACCACATCTCCTCGCGCTGCCGGGACCTGATCTACGGCCCCAACAAGACCCTGCGCGGCAAGGTCATTTTGCCCTATATGCTTATCAACTCCGCGCGCCGCGCAATGCTGGTGCCGCTCATCATCTATGGCGGTTTGGAATGGGGGCTGCGGTTCAACCCCGACAGCCCGATCCTGTGGCAATCCATCATTGCGGTCACAACCGGCGCGCCCGCGATCATGGCCGTCGCGGCCTCCCTGCTGAACGGAGTGCCCAAGGGTATCGTCGCGCTGCCCGAGTACCTGATCTTCCGGGTGCTGCGCGCGTATTTCACGCTGGAGTCGATGCTCAGCATTCTGGTCGATGTGGACGGGGAGGATTTGGAGCACGTCATACGCCTGGACATTGTCCCTGACAAACCGATCCGGGTGGCGTGACCCACAGATTGCGAAGGACGTATTTCGATCGTTGGTGAACTATCGCGTATGATATGTCGGATTGTTGACGGTTTTGGTTGTTTTTCTGGTTAATGTTGCGCCCGATCTTGGCCGTGCTACGGTGTTCGTCATTAATAGACTTTCGATTTATCTGGGGTTGGCAATTTATGAACGCGATATTTTCGCAGGATGCTCGGCTTGGTCAGCTCAAGACAGTGCTGGGCAAGGACGTTTTGGTGCTGCTGCGGTTTACCGGGTCGGACCATGTGAACGAGCTGTTTGACTACAGCGTGGAGTGCCTCTCGACCGAGCCCAATATCGACTTCGACAAGATCGTCGGCACCCATGCCTCGGTCATGATTAACAGCCAGAACAACGGGCCGCGCCATTTTGACGGCATCGTCACGGAGGCCAAATGGGCCGGCGTCGGCGAGAATGGCAACAAATACCAACTGACGTTGAAGCCCTGGTTCTGGCTGGCCGGACGCCGCCGCAACCAGCGGATTTTCCACAATCAGACCGTGGTCCAGATCATCGAAAAGCTGCTGCAGCCCTACAGCGATCTGGGCGATCCGGCCTTGCACATAAAGCTGGTCGAGGATTACCCGGTGCTGGAATACACCGTGCAGCACCGCGAAAGCGACATGGAATTTGCCCAGCGTCTGATGGAGCGTTTTGGCATCTCCTACCACTTCCAGCACAAGGAAGGCAGCCACACGCTGGTGCTGACCGACAGCGTCGACCACCATGACGCCGTCGCGGGCGGGGACCGCGTTTACAAACCTTATGACGGCCACCACAACACGGAAGCCGAGCATTTTTGGGGCTGGTTCCCCGAGCGCCGCCTGACCACGGGCGCTATGCGGCTGACCGATTACAACTTCAAAACGCCCCATGCCGCGATGGAGACCGACCGCGTTGGCGACGCCAAATACGCGGAAGGGCAGATCGAAAGCTACGACTATCCGGGCGACTATCTGGCGCAAGGCCGGGGCAAGGATGTCGTCGGTCTGCGCACCCGTCAGGAGCGCGGTCAGGACGCGCGGCACCGCGCGGTGGGCGACTGCACCTCGCTGGGCGCGGGCATGACATTAACCTTAACGGGCGACCATGTGGACGGGGTCAAGGGCGCGGAATATGTGTGTTTGAGCGCGTCGCACAGCTACGTCTCGGACGCCTATGGCACGATGGACAGCGAGGCGCAAAAGCAGGCCAGCGACGGCTACGCCTATTCGGGCGAATATGTTTTGATGCCGGTCACCTCGCCGCTGGCGCCCGAGCGCAAAACCCACATGCCCCGCGTGCAAGGCCCGCAGACGGCCGTGGTCGTGGGCGAAGGCGAGATCGACTGCGACGAGTTTGGCCGCATCCTGGTGCATTTCCACTGGGACCTGGAGAAGGCCTATTCCATGCGCTGCCGGGTGTCGCAGAACTGGGCCAGCAAAGGCTGGGGCGGCATGGTCATCCCGCGCATCGGGATGGAGGTCATCGTAGAGCACCTCGAAGGCGACCCCGACAAACCCATCGTGACCGGCTGCGTTTATAACGGGCACAACGATGTGCCCTATCCATTGCCCGACCATAAGACGCGCAGCACGTTCAAGACGGACACGCACCAAGGAAGCGGCTTCAACGAGCTGCGCTTTGAGGATGAAAAAGGACGGGAAGAAGTCTACGTTCACGCCCAGTTGGATCACAACATCAAGGTTCTCAATCACCAAACAAATCGGGTAGATCGAACCAAAGTGGAATCTATCGGGGCGGCATCATTACGCGAGGTTCGCTTGGTCGATGTGCACAATATTGGCATGGATATGACGGTTAATGTTGGCACTGGGCCACATGGTGATTTCGTGCGCAAGCCGCTGACAGACAATGTTCAGGGAATTGGCTTGGCCGCCTACAACTTTGAGCAGTCTTTTCCCGATATGAACGGCAGGGGCAATTATACTCTTAACGCGGCCTCAAATATCGCGGTATCGGCAGGAACCAACATGCATACCAATGTCGCAGGCGAGGCGTCATTCACATACGGGGGGAGCGTCTCGCAGTCTGTACAAACCGACACACGGGAAACCACCGGCAAAAACCATTCCCAAGTTGTCGGTAGCAAGTACCGCCTTGATGCACACCAAGAAATTCATCTACGCTGTGGTGCTTCAGAGATAATTATGAAGCCAGACGGGACCATCATGATTAACGGTAAAGACCTGAAGACCATGATGTCCGGCAACATTGACGAAACCGCCGGGGGTAACATGACCCTAAAGGCCAGCAAAATCGATCTCAACTAATGACAAAAAGCACAGGAACAGGCCGCATATTGCGACGTCTTGTCGTTGCCGCAGCCGTAATTTTATGTGGCGCCATGGGCAGCTTTGCAGAAAAGGAAGCAAAATTGATAAGCCATCTGACCCTTTATGTCGGCGAGCCTCTTCTGAGCGACGGAGGCACTGTTATCGTCGCGTCCATCCCAATTCCCGTTGATGAATGGCGCGCTCTCCAAGGCCTCAATTTAGCAGCTGAAGACCCTGAAAACCGTAAGCGTCCGTCGCTCACAGATAAGGATCGGCTGTTTGGCGTGGCGATCAATGCCCGTGCCAATGTCGTCGAGATGTACTATCCTGAGGGGGGTACATTTGGGTTTGATCTGGTGCCCAACTTCCGCAACCACACGCCAAAGGACCTACAAACGGAACGGATTCTGGTCGGATCCGGCGGCTGGACAGAATGGTCAACAAGCACCACAAGCAAATGGCCCAGCATGTCAGTCATCCATGTCAAAGGGCGCAAGGCACGAGAAGCCGACAGCCACATTGTTTCTGATAGTTTCAGCCGCATTCTAAACTTGGGCGTGTCCCGCATCGACTACGCGGGGGCGAGCGTGATGAGTCCGACCGCCGCACAGCTATCTGAAGGAACTTTTGGAGAAGTGAAGTGAGTGAAATCGTTTTCCACACCAGATCATTCCATCCAGACGCCAATTTCGGTGCTGGCGGCCTTGCGTTTGAGGGAGATGATCGGGGCTTCTCGTTTTCAACTGGCGTGACATCCCGCGTAAAGCACTATGTTCCAATCAATCTTCAAACTGCAACAATCGGCCCGGCCGTTTGTCTGTCTGATCCTTCCGCAAATGCCCTCGCTCACCATGTCGTAAACGCAACTGGTCAAGCGGCTGAGCAAGTTATCAACCAAATTCCGGGCGTCGAAGTTGAAATTCCTTTAGCGCCGCCAATGGCAAACGACTATTCCGAGCCACGCAAGCAGCCGCGGCATGAAGAATTCCACTCCATTACCGACTATACCGAAGACGGCGACCAGACAGCTAACATCACGATTAAATATGCTGGGAAAAATTTCGCATTTTACGGCGCAGATACGGATATTGGTCATGCCATTCTAGGCGGACCTCAATCCAACGAGGAGGCCGATGATACCAGCTCAGGATCAGTTGCGGGAGGGTGGATTCCGTATAATGGGATCGTGCCGGACCTCGATGTTACCAACCAGCTTTATCTGATGCTGGACCGCGACAACGAAACTGCGCGGGTCCAAATGACAATGACCGGAGACGGCTTCCCCAATGCGGAGAGCTTTGTATTGGACAGCGGTGGAGCCGTATTGGGGCTTGCCACACACATTCGTACTGGCACCGCATTGACGCAATTACCAGGTGGGCGCGCGATCCGCATGTGTATGACGCAACTCGAAGACGTAGACTGGTCCAAGACAGACACCTTGGGATCTGGCACCACGGCGATATCGGTCTACGATTACATGTCATACAGCACCACCGAGGTGGCGGAAGGCAGCGTGGGACGATCAGGTCTTAACCGTGCACATACCGATCGTGACGCCAGTGGCAATTTCTTGCGTCAAGTGCAGGACCACATTCCCCTACCTTCATTGCGCAACTACGAATAAGTGTATGGCAGCGATGGACGTTTACAACTTCAACAGATTGCGGCCGAGGCCACCCCTATTTGTGGCATCAAATTTACTAAACTAATATCGGCGGTCAGACGCTGGTTTGCAACGGAACAACTTATGGATGAAATTGTAGATTCAGATTTTCATGACATTTTCAGGATGCGGTCTTCGGTGGTCACGTTTGGGATCGGGCTGGTTGTCGCTTTCCCATTGTCGCTATACCCTGTGTCATCCGCGCCCTGTTCCCAACGGTCGAGCCAGTAAAGGAAAACTAACGTTATGCCAGCAGCCAGCAGATTAGGGGATATCGCATCGGGTCACGGGTGCTTTCCGCCGAGCCCGTCGATTTCGGCAAGCCCGGATGTGGACATCAACAGCATCAAGGCATTGCGCAAAGGCGACGCGGTGCTGCCGCATGGCTGCCCGAAATGCCCGCCGCATGGGCGCTCGGTGTCGGGGGGATCGCCCACCGTGTTTGTGAATGGCAAACCTTTGGCCCGCAAAGGCGACGGGATCAGCTGTGGCGGATCAATGTCAGGAGCGTCAGGCGACGTGTTTGCCGACGACAACTAGGGCCTCAATTTCAGTGAAAATCCCGTGACTTGGGGATCACCCGCTCGTTATGGGCGTGGGTTCTATTGGGGCATGTCGGGATCGGGCCTTTAGCAGGCTATTCCCGATGAGATAGCGTAGGCCCAAACAGAGTTCCTGGGCCTTGCTGCGGCACTGAACCAAGAGCGCGAAAACATGGTCCGCATCGCTGGGTTCGCGCGCAGTTCGCCACGATACGCCGATCAAACGACAGCGGAAGCGTGACGTGCTTTGGCGCGTCGGCGGTGGGGTTTCGATCCAGCAAGTTCGGTGCAATGTTTAACTTGTGATGACTGTCCGTCGTCATCTTGGGTTTGCCTGTCCTGATGTCCGATATGCCGTTCTGACGTTCTGACGTATCAATCGACCAACGCGGCGACGCCCCACTTTCTGATCTCTGTCTGCGACAGGCGGGGCGGCTGCGGAGCGCAGGTAGATCGCGTGCGCTGACACAAAAGACATCGCATAGATGGTTGGCCTTTTGTAGAATTTCCCTTTCCATAATTGCGGAATTCGTCCGTCTGTTTCAGGCTCAGACTTCGCCTCCCTTGTTGCAGTAAATGCCATCGAAGGAGCGGCATCAAACCGGGACAGGTCGCCTCGTTGTCCAAGAGAGATTTTAGCTCCGGCGGGTTCGTCCTCGGCCTCAAGCCCGCAGGTGCCTTCACCGGCGTCGGGGCTTGCCGCCCGTTCGCAGGCCTTGTCCAAGGGCGCCGTGTGCGTGACATGGCACTGCCAACCGGCGTTGCTGACGGCGGCAAGCGTGCCTGCGCTGTCCATGATCTGAACGATCACACCGCCATCCCCTACCCAGAGGCGCTATTCGGCCATTTGCTGGTCAACCTGTTGTTCCTCGTTAATCATCGCCTGCAACTGGCGGCGGAAGCGGAGCTGGCCGCCGTCTATGGGCAGGTCGATATGGGGCGAGGTTTTGTTGGTCATGCCGATCTGGACCTCGTTTAGGACGTCGCGGTCTTCTTCAAAGGCGTGTTGCACATCCTCGGTCATCATTTTGGACAGGGCCTCGTCATCGGGGCGGATGTTGCGCAGCTGGAACCAGTAGTAGCGGGTTTTGCCCTCGGTTGTGGGAGTCATGAAGTTGTAGCTGTCCATGATGAAGGTGTTTTCATGCAAGGGGCCATCGACCCCGCCGGTGCCAGCGGGGGTGAAGACCGCGCGGATCAGCGCGTGGGAGGGGTAGCGGACCTCGTAATGTTGCAGGCGGTCGCAATTGCCCTCGAATTCCACGACCTTTTTGTAGAACGGCGCGGGCTCGTGATCCATCATCCAGCGGTGCACGATGACGCCCTCGTCGGTTTTGGTGATGCGCAGGGGCGTGTCCTTGGTGGCGGCGGCGGCGAAGCTGCTTTGGTGGACCCATGCCACATGGGTCGGGTCCAGCAGATTGTCGCACATCAGCAGGTAATTGCAGTCCAGCTCCATCGCGTCGCCGCGATTGATGCCCCAAGCGGGGTTGTCGTAATTTTCGATCTCGAAAATCTCTGAGGGGTCGGCCAGCGCGGGGTTGCCCATCCACACCCAGACCAGCCCGTATTTTTCATGCAAGGGGTAGGCGTGGACCTTGGCGTTTGACGGGATCGCGCCGGTGCCAGGTGACCAAACGCATTGGCCCGCGCAATTGAAGGTCAGGCCGTGATAGCCGCATTCGACCGTGTCGCCCTTGATGCGACCTTTGGAGAGCGGCAGCTTTCGGTGGGGGCAGGCGTCTTCGAGGGCGACCAGATCACCGCCCTGCGAGCGGAACACGCACAGCTTTTCGCCAAGAACCAGGATTTGTTGCAGCTCGCGGGTGATTTCGCTGTCCCATGCGGCGACATACCATGCGTTTTTGAGAAACATTTTGTCCGTCCTTGGCCTTTGCTTGCGACGCACACCCTATACCGCAACGGCCTGAGGTCTAACGCTATATTTGCGTCGACATATTTGCGTCGGGGGGGCGGAGGGTGCTACGCGGCTGACATGGTCATGACAGACAATCTGCGCGGGGCGGCCTTTATGGTGGGGTCGATGACGGCCTTCACCCTGAACGACGCGTGCATGAAGGCGTTGTCGGACGAGCTGCCGCTGTTTCAGGCCTTGTTCATCCGGTCGCTGGTGGTGATCGCCTGCCTTGGGCTGGCGGCCCATGCCAGTGGGGCGTTCCGAGTGCGGCTGCCGCGCAGCGACTGGGGGCTGATCGCCCTGCGGTCGGGGGTTGAGATGGGGGCCGCGTTTTTCTTCATCTCGGCCCTGTTCAACATGCCGATTGCCAACGTCACCGCGATTATTCAGGCGCTGCCGCTGACAGTCACGCTGGCGGGCGCGGTGTTTCTGGGGGAGGCCGTGGGCTGGCGGCGGATGGTTGCCATTTTGGTGGGGTTTGTCGGCGTGTTGCTGATTGTCAGGCCGGGCGGGGAGGGGTTTTCGGTCTATTCCCTGTACGTGTTGGCGGCCGTGGCCTGCGTGACCGTGCGCGATCTGGCGTCGCGGCGGATGTCGAAGGCGGTGCCGTCGATGACCGTGGCCTTTGCGGCGGCGGCCGCGGTGCTGCTGTTTTCGGGCGTCGGGTCTTTGGGGACCGAGTGGCAGCCGGTGTCACCCAAGGCCGGATTGCAGATGGCGGGGGCGGCGAGTTTTGTGATCGGGGGCTACATCTTCAGCTTTCTGGCGATGCGCAGCGGGGAGATCGGGTTTGTGGCCCCGTTCCGCTACACCTCCCTGCTGGTGGCGCTGGTGCTGGGGTTTTTCATTTTTGACGAATGGCCCACGGCGCTGACGCTTATCGGGTCGGCGATTGTGGTGGGCACGGGGCTGTTCACCTTGTACCGCGAGCGCGAGCTGCGCCCGCTTTAGAGTGATCCGGCATAGCAAAGGGCCCGCACGGGGGGTGCGGGCCCTTGAACGCCTGTTGGCTGGAAGCGTTATTTCAGCTTCGACACCACGTTGTCGGCAAAGGCGTCAATCATACCTTGGTAATAGGCATCGTCGCTCATCGACACTGCGACGACCTCGCCCTCCTCGTTGGGGATGAAGCTGACCGCTTGGTCATAGTTGATCGTCAGCTCGTAGAATTCCCGCTCGGAATTATCCAGAAGGTTCAGCACGGACACCTGCCCCACGAGGGTTGTGTCTTCGATGCCGAAATCTTCCTGAAAGGCGGTCGCGAGGGACAATTCATTGATGTCCACCTTCAGCGTTGCGCCATCTGTCTCGACCAAATGGTCTGTGAGGCGCGATACGAGCGCTGTCTCCAGATCGTCCGCGACGTCTGTCCAGTACTGCGCGGCGCGCTCATTTTCGATTGCCTCAAGATCGACAGATACGCTGACGGACGTGATGTCCGTTTTCGCGTATGCTGCTGCACCTGCTACAAGCGCGGTGCTCATCAGGGCGGCTGTCATAATCTTGCTAGTCATTATCTTCTCCTTGGTTGCCATGAACGGCGAAGGCCGCTCTTGTCATGCCACTTGACCTAGGAAGCCCCGCGCAATTGTCTACCGTCGGGGATGGCTCGGAGCGGGGTTGGAGAAACTTTTTCGCCGTAGATCGTTGTTTTATATACGTTTTTAGGCGTCATCAACTGGGATAACGTTGCCACACGGATCCGTGAGGCGGCGGCTTTTGGGCGGCTGGAGCCTTGGTTACGCGTCCAGATAGTCGCGGATCACACTCGCGGCTGCGCCTGTGACGCAGGGCAGGGCCGTGACAGAGGTGTCGGTGTCGAGATGCGGGAACAGCTTGAGCAGCTCTTCGCGCGTTTCGCGGCCCAGCGCATGCATCGCCATTTCGCCCGGGAAGAAGCTTTCGGACAATGCGCCATTGGCCTCTATGACCTCGTGCTGCGGGAACATGATGTGGACGTAGTCGACCATGCCACCTTCTTCCTGGGTGACCCCTTCCATCCCGACCAGGTGGATGGCGGGCACCAACACTGCGTCCTCAGAGAAGAGCAGTTCAGACGCGGCACCGCCGATCAGCATACGGTGTTGGGGGGAGACCAGCAGGTCCTGAGTGTTGCCCAGCACGCCCTTGGCGATGCGGACCGGAGCCAGATTGCCTTCGGCCTTCACGGTCGTGGACCCGGCCCACATGACGCGGGCGCGGGGGTTGGACGTGGTCCAGACCTCGCTGTCCTCGTCCAAATCCTCGATAGCCACAGGTCCGTTTGGCGTGCGGATCATGGTGCCTGCGACGAAGCAGGGGATGAAATCCTCGTAGTCGCTGTCCCCATTGTTGGAGCCAGCGGTTTTGACATATTTGACGCCCGGCACCAGGAAGTCGTCCGTCGCAAAGCCCCAGACATCTTCAAAGTTGCCGCCCTGTGAAAACACGGTGAGGCGGATGGTTGGCCCGGTTTCATTTCCGAACTCGTCCAAGGCGCGCAGGAAGATGATCGATTCCGATTCAACCTGCGTGCCCGTTGGCACCAGCCCGCCACCGTCAATGATGGCGTGGTTGTTGACGTCGTCATCTTCGAAAATGTCGGGATCGCCGCCAGTATCGTCCACCACCACATCCTGACGGCCAAAGCCGGACTGGAATTCGAAGATGGTGCCGTTGGGCGTGCTTGAGTTGTTGATGATCGGGCTGCCTTCCGGGCGGAAGGGAGAGTCGTCCGTTACGAGGAGCGCCTCGCTATCGAATACCAGCAGATTTCTAGCGACCATGTGGGCAGCTCCCGATGTGATGTTGTGGTGTTCCCAGCAGCGGGAACGTTTCACCTGACTATATAGGGGGCTTTTGCCAATTGTGGCGGGGAAAAGGCAAGCGAAAGCAGCGTTTCCGCTTTGGAAACAATGAAAGAAAGTTATCAAAAACAACAGGTTGCATGGTGGCGGAGTTTCGCGCACCTAAACGCCGTGGTAAGAATGTCGTGATTTTGCCGCAATTTGCCTATCAAAGACGCATTTTTGGAATGGGACGCCCACCATGGCGCAACGCCAAATTTTACAGGCCCTGCGGGCTGTTGACAGCCCCCGCGACTCCTTCTAGTAAGCGCCCAATCAGCGCGGGGCACGCCCGTGATGTAATCAAAATTTAAGTGGTCAAGTTCCTTAGCGCCTTCAGCTTTGAACCTCTGTAGCTCCACCGCTCGGAACCCAGGTAGGGTAACCCGTTGCGGGTCTTTGTGTTTGCGGACGCGTGAACACTGAAACGAAAGGCTCGCAAGAGCAACCGACATAGCGGGGCAGATGCCCCAGACAAGAAAGCAAACAAGGGGAAATCCTGAATGCCAACGATCCAACAGCTGATCCGCAAGCCGCGTCAGCCAAAGCGTAAGACCTCGAAGTCGCTGCACCTGGAGCAGTGCCCTCAGAAGCGTGGCGTATGTACCCGCGTGTACACAACCACTCCCAAGAAGCCGAACTCCGCGATGCGGAAAGTTGCGAAGGTGCGCCTGACCAACGGTTTCGAGGTGATCTCCTACATCGGTGGTGAAAGCCACAACCTGCAAGAGCACTCTGTTGTTCTGATCCGTGGCGGTCGTGTGAAAGACCTGCCGGGTGTCCGTTACCACATCCTGCGCGGTGTGTTGGATACCCAAGGCGTCAAAGACCGTAAGCAACGTCGTTCGAAATACGGCGCGAAGAAGCCTAAGTAAGGAAGAGATCAGATGTCACGTCGTCACGCCGCTGAAAAGCGCCAAGTCCTGCCCGACGCCAAATTTGGCGATCTGGTTTTGACCAAATTCATGAACAACCTGATGATCGACGGCAAAAAGTCGGTCGCAGAACGTATCGTCTACAACGCCTTTGACCGCGTTGAAGACAAGCTGAAGAAAGCCCCTGTGGAAGTGTTCCACGAGGCGCTGGACCTGATTAAGCCTTCCGTCGAAGTGCGCTCGCGCCGCGTCGGTGGTGCGACATACCAGGTTCCCGTTGAAGTGCGCCCCGAGCGCCGCGAAGCATTGGCCATCCGCTGGCTTATCAAAGCGGCCCGCGCCCGCAACGAAAACACGATGGAAGAACGCCTTGCTGGTGAGCTGATGGATGCCGTCAACTCCCGTGGTTCGGCCGTTAAGAAACGTGAAGACACCCATAAGATGGCCGACGCGAACAAAGCGTTCAGCCACTACCGCTGGTAAGAGGAACGCAAAGCAATGGCACGCGAATATCCACTCGACCGCTATCGTAACTTCGGCATCATGGCCCACATTGATGCCGGCAAGACGACCTGTTCGGAACGCATCCTGTACTACACAGGCAAAGAGCATAACATCGGTGAAGTTCACGATGGTGCAGCGACCATGGACCACATGGAGCAGGAACAAGAGCGCGGCATTACAATTACGTCCGCCGCGACAACCACGTTCTGGGAACGCACTGAGGATGGCGAAACGCCTGACTCTGAAAAGCACCGCATGAACATCATCGACACCCCCGGCCACGTGGACTTCACCATTGAAGTTGAGCGTTCGCTGGCCGTTCTTGACGGCGCGGTTTGCGTTCTTGACGCAAACGCCGGTGTTGAGCCGCAGACCGAAACCGTTTGGCGCCAAGCTGACCGTTACAAAGTGCCACGTATGGTCTTTGTGAACAAAATGGACAAAATCGGCGCGGACTTCTTTAACTGCGTTCACATGATCGAAGACCGCACCGGCGCGAAAGCCGTGCCGGTTGGTATCCCGATCGGCGCCGAAACGGAGCTGGAAGGCCTGTTGGACCTCGTGACCATGGAAGAATGGTTGTGGGAAGGTGAAGATCTGGGCGCGTCCTGGAAGAAAGCCCCTATTCGCGACAGCCTGAAAGACATGGCTGACGAATGGCGCAACAAGCTTGTTGAGGCCGCCGTCGAAATGGACGACGACGCGATGATGGAATACCTGGAAGGCAACGAGCCTGACGTTCCAACACTGCGCAAGTTGATCCGCAAAGGGACACTGGCCATGGCATTCGTGCCTGTGCTGGGTGGCTCCGCGTTCAAAAACAAAGGCGTTCAGCCTTTGCTCAACGCTGTTGTGGATTACCTGCCGTCCCCGCTGGACGTGGTTGACTACATGGGTTTCAAACCCGGCGACGAAGACGAAGTTCGTAACATTGCGCGTCGTGCTGACGACGACATGGCGTTCTCCGCTCTGGCGTTCAAAATCTGGAATGACCCGTTTGTTGGCTCGCTGACATTCACACGCATCTATTCCGGTAAGCTGGAAAAGGGCGACACGTTCCTGAACTCGACCAAAGGCAAGAAAGAGCGCGTTGGCCGCATGATGATTATGCACTCCAACGACCGTGACGAGATCACCGAGGCATTTGCTGGTGACATCATCGCGCTTGGCGGCCTGAAGGACACCACAACCGGTGACACGCTGTGTGCGGTCAACGACCCTGTTGTGCTGGAAACGATGACGTTCCCCGAGCCTGTGATCGAGATCGCGGTTGAGCCCAAAACCAAGGGCGACCAAGAGAAGATGGGCATCGCCCTTCAGCGCTTGTCGGCCGAGGATCCGTCCTTCCGCGTGGAAACTGACCTGGAATCGGGCCAGACCATCATGAAGGGCATGGGCGAATTGCACCTCGACATCCTTGTCGACCGCATGAAGCGCGAGTTCAAAGTGGAAGCCAACATTGGTGCGCCGCAGGTTGCTTATCGCGAGACCATCTCGCGTGAAGTTGAGCACACCTACACGCATAAGAAGCAATCTGGTGGTTCCGGTCAATTCGGTGAGGTCAAACTGATTATCTCCCCGACAGAGCCGGGCGAAGGGTACTCGTTTGAAAGCCGCGTTGTTGGCGGGTCTGTTCCTAAGGAATACATCCCCGGCGTCGAAAAAGGCATCAAATCGGTTATGGATAGCGGCCCGCTGGCGGGCTTCCCCGTGATCGACTTCAAGGTGGCCTTGATCGAAGGTAAGTTCCACGATGTTGACTCGAGCGTGCTCGCGTTTGAGATCGCGGCCCGGATGTGCATGCGTGAAGGCATGAAGCTTGCTGGCGCGAAACTGCTTGAGCCAGTGATGAAGGTCGAAGTGATCACGCCGGAAGAATATACCGGTGGCATCATTGGCGATCTGACATCGCGTCGTGGTCAGGTTCAGGGTCAAGACACCCGCGGCAACGCCATCGCGATTGACGCTCAGGTGCCTCTGGCAAACATGTTCGGCTACATCAACACCTTGCGGTCGATGTCGTCGGGTCGTGCGAACTTCACCATGCAGTTCGGCCATTACGAGCCAGTGCCATCGAACATCTCTGACGAGATTCAGGCCAAATTCGCTTAATCCCGGTGCGCGCTTCGGCGCGCATCGACCCCCAACGCAGGGTGGGTCGTTGACCCACCTCCCGCACAAGACAAAACAAGGAGGCCATCATGGCTAAAAGTAAGTTTGAACGGACGAAACCGCACGTAAACATCGGCACGATTGGTCACGTTGACCATGGCAAGACGACGCTGACGGCTGCGATCACCAAGTATTTTGGCGACTTCAAAGCGTATGACCAAATCGACGGCGCGCCGGAAGAAAAAGCGCGTGGCATCACCATCTCGACCGCTCACGTGGAGTACGAGACCGAGAGCCGCCACTACGCCCATGTTGACTGCCCCGGCCACGCCGACTACGTCAAAAACATGATCACCGGTGCCGCCCAGATGGACGGCGCGATCCTGGTTGTGAACGCTGCTGACGGCCCCATGCCGCAGACCCGCGAGCACATCCTACTGGGCCGCCAGGTTGGTATCCCGAAGATGGTCGTCTACATGAACAAAGTGGACCAGGTGGATGACGACGAGCTCTTGGAGCTGGTTGAAATGGAAATCCGCGAGCTGCTGTCCTCATATGACTACCCGGGCGACGACATCCCGGTGATCCCGGGCTCGGCTCTGGCTGCGATGGAAGGCAACACACCAGAAATTGGTGAAGAATCCATCAAGAAGCTGATGGCCGCCGTTGACGAGTACATCCCGACCCCTGAGCGCGCTGTTGACCAGCCGTTCCTGATGCCGATTGAGGACGTGTTCTCGATCTCTGGCCGTGGTACCGTTGTGACGGGCCGTGTTGAGCGTGGCGTCATCAATGTGGGCGACGAGATCGAGATCGTGGGTATCCGCGACACCTCGAAAACGACCTGCACCGGCGTTGAAATGTTCCGCAAGCTGCTGGATCGTGGTGAGGCTGGCGACAACGTCGGCGTCCTGCTGCGCGGCACCGCACGTGACGGCGTTGAGCGCGGTCAGATCTTGTGCAAACCGGCTTCCGTGAAGCCGCACACCAAGTTCGAGGCCGAGGCGTATATCCTGACCAAGGAAGAGGGTGGCCGCCACACGCCATTCTTCGCCAACTACCGCCCGCAGTTCTACTTCCGTACCACGGACGTGACCGGCACCGTTCAGCTGCCGTCTGGCACCGAGATGGTGATGCCTGGCGACAACCTGAAGTTCGACGTCGAGCTGATCGCGCCCATCGCGATGGAGCAGGGCCTCCGCTTCGCGATCCGCGAAGGTGGCCGGACTGTAGGTGCAGGTGTTGTGTCCAAAATCACGGAGTAACGACGGCTTAGCCGTCGGGTGGGTGGCAGGTTCGTTTGCGCAGCAAACTGACCGAGAACCCACACCCCTGACACTCTAGGGGTTACCGGTAGAAGAAATAGAGAAGGCCGTCCTGAATAGGGGCGGCCTTCTTACGTTGCATCGTATAAGATAGTCCAAGTGTGTAATGTCTGCTGGAGTAGAAGCATGAGTGATAAACGGTATCAGGTCTTCATCAGCTCAACATTCGAAGACTTACGCAGCGAACGCCGCGCTGTCCAAGACACCATTATTCAGATGGGTGACTTCCCCGTTCAAATGGAGTCTTTTCCCGCGGTGGATGAGGGCCAACTAGAGTTCATTCGGCCACTGATCGCTCAGTGCGACTACTACGTACTAATAATTGGTGGGCGGTATGGCTCAATTACAGATGACGGCTTGAGCTATACACACAAAGAGTACCGCTATGCGGTTAAGATGGGGGTACCCGTGTTAGTCATAGTTCATGATGACAGGGGCCAAATCACGGCGGAGAAGTCAGAAAGGTCGGACGAAGGACGAAAGAAATTAGAAGCGTTCATTGATGAAGCAACAGGTGGCCGTGTTCGGACGACTTGGTCAAACAGCGACCAACTAAAGCTTAGGGTCAGGGAGGCACTCGAGCATGCCAAGGCGAGCAAGCCGAGAGTCGGCTGGGTGCGAGGTGACACTATCGCTAGCATAAAAGCATTGGAGGAACTGAATGAGGTCAGAAGGCAAAACGAAGAATACAGAGAGGCCGCTGGCCAGTTTGACTTTGATCTCCCACTTCCATCTCTCCCAGAGGCAAATTCAACGCTAGTAATAGATTTTTTGCCTATTAGTGTAGGCGGCGGCTACGGGCCAACAAAACGGATTGGCGGAAGCGGCTCCATTACAACAACATGGATTTCGGCATTCCCGCTTTTTTTCAGTAACCTGAAATGGCGTGGTGATGAGCATAATGGAGATGAGTACTATTGGGTGGAAAATGAAGAGTCTTTGGCCAGTATCGGCTCGGCCTTGGTCCAAGAAGTATCTGACTCAGATACTTCAGGTGCATATAAAATCAGCAAAGGAACGTTAGAAAAACTTTCTGCGTATTATGTTGAAATTGGTTTGATGCGTGCTGAAGGCGGTCACCCCTTTACTGAACTTGCGCAGAAGTTGGCGCGGAGGCATCGGCTTACGGAGCCAGACACTCCACACTTTGTGCTGAGTAGGGGAACCACCGATTTTTCGATAGTTGAAAATGAACTAAACGACGAGATTCCATTCTAGGCTTGGTTTCCATATTCTCCCTTGCCACCCACCCCGACTCTCCCTATACGCACCCTACGGAACAGGGGCATGCCATGCGTGCCCCTCTTTATGTTTCGCCATAAGACGCGACGAGGGATGTGGATGAGCCGCATTCGTCCAATCCGTTGAGACCCCAATCCAAGGGGAAATGTCATGGCCGCAAGCCAAAACATTCGCATCCGCCTGAAGGCGTTTGACTACCGGGTTCTGGATGCATCTACCCAAGAGATCGTAAACACCGCAAAGCGCACCGGCGCTGATGTGCGTGGCCCGATCCCGCTTCCAAACAAGATCGAGAAATTCACCGTTCTGCGTGGCCCACACGTGGACAAGAAATCTCGTGACCAGTTCGAAATCCGCACGCATAAGCGCCTGCTGGATATCGTTGACCCAACACCGCAGACTGTGGACGCGCTGATGAAGCTCGACCTTGCTGCCGGCGTTGACGTCGAAATCAAAGTTTAAGGAGGGCTTACGTATGTTGCGCTCCGGTGTAATTGCGAAGAAGGTCGGCATGACCCGCCTCTTCATGGAAGACGGCAAGCAGATCCCTGTCACCGTTCTTCAACTCGACAAACTTGAGGTTGTTGCCAACCGTACAGTTGAAAAGGACGGCTACGTGGCCGTTCAGCTTGGTGCCGGCACGGCCAAAGCGAAACGCACATCCAAAGCGATGCGCGGTCACTTTGCAGCCGCTAAAGTTGAACCCAAGCGTAAGATCGCGGAATTCCGCGTCACCGAGGACAACCTGATCCCTGTTGGCGAAGAAATCATCGCGGCCCACTACTTTGAAGGCCAGTTCGTTGATGTTGCCGGTACCTCGATCGGTAAAGGCTTTGCCGGTGCGATGAAGCGTCACAACTTTGGGGGCCTGCGCGCTACTCACGGTGTGTCGATCTCCCACCGTTCGCACGGCTCTACCGGCCAGTGTCAGGACCCGGGCAAAGTGTTCAAAGGCAAGAAGATGGCCGGTCACATGGGTGCTGCCCGTGTCACCACGCAGAACCTGCAGGTTGTCAAAACCGACACGGCCCGTGGCCTTATCATGATTAAAGGCGCCGTTCCCGGCTCCAAAGGTGGCTGGGTTACCGTCAAAGACGCGGTGAAAAAGCCATTGTCCGAGAACACATTGTTCCCGGCCGGTCTGGCGTCCGCCGCCAAAGAAGCTGAGAAAGCCGCTGAAGAAGCCGCCGCCGCAGCCGCCGCTGAAGCAGAAGCAGCCGCAGCCGCAGCTGCCGAAGAAGCCGCCGCACAAGAAGCCGCCGCATTGGCAGAAGCAGAAGCCTCCATCGAAGCTGACAAAGCTGAAGAAGGCGCCCCTGCCGCAGATGCAGCCCCAGAAGGAGACAAGTCCGATGAAAGCTGATGCCATCAAACTCGACGGCAAGAAGGCTGGCTCGGTTGAGCTGTCTGACGCCATCTTCGGCCTGGAGCCACGTGCGGACATCCTGCACCGTGTGGTCCGTTGGCAGCGCAACAACGCGCAGGCCGGCACCCACAAGGTGAAGACCCGGTCCGAGGTGAACTATTCCACCAAGAAGATCTATCGCCAGAAGGGCACTGGCGGCGCACGCCACGGCGCGCGCTCTGCCCCGATCTTCCGCGGTGGTGGTGTCTACAAAGGCCCAACGCCTCGCAGCCACGGCCACGATCTGCCCAAGAAGGTCCGCAAGCTGGGCCTGATGCACGCGCTGTCCGCGAAAGCGAATGCAGGCGAGCTGGTGATCCTGGACAACATCGACGGCAAGGACCTGAAAACCAAAGCATTGGCCGCGCAGGTCAAGGAGCTGGGTTGGAAGCGCGCCTTGATTATTGATGGTGCTGAAGTCAACGCCGATTTCGCGCAAGCTGCCCGCAATATCAATGGGTTGGACATCCTGCCCACCATGGGCGCGAACGTGTTCGACATCCTGAAACGCGACACTTTGGTCATCACCAAAGCCGGTCTGGAAGCATTGGAGGCTCGTCTGTCATGAGCGCTAAAGCTGAACATTACGACGTGATCCGCAAGCCAATCATCACCGAGAAAGCAACCATGGCATCGGAAGCCAACGCGGTTGTGTTCGAAGTGGCGATCGAGGCCAACAAACCACAGATCAAAGAGGCGGTTGAAAACCTCTTTGGTGTGAAGGTCAAAGCGGTCAACACCACGATTACAAAGGGTAAATCCAAGCGGTTCCGGGGCCAACTCGGCAAGCGCAAGGACGTCAAGAAGGCCTATGTGACCCTTGAAGAGGGCAACACAATCGACGTGTCCACCGGTCTGTAACGGTCGCGCGGCGGGGTGAACCCCGCCCTACGGAAAATTAACGAAAGCCCCGGTCAACGTCATGTTGCCGGGGCTTTTGTACATTTTGGGGTAAGTCTCGGAGGGCCAAAACCCATTTTGTACAAAACTTTTGAGGGGGGCGGTGCGCAAACTTGACAAACTTTGCCATAGATCGTTAAATTTCCATTATGGCCACTATGAACGTATCCCTCCCTGATCCGATGAAAAACTGGGTCGAAGACCAGACCAAGGAGGGGCGCTACGCGAACACCAGCGATTATGTCCGAGACCTGATCAGACGGGATCAGGAGCGCAAGGAGGCGGTCGCACGTTTGAATGCGGCGCTGGATGAGGGTGAACGGTCGGGGATCGCAGAGGATTTCGACTGGGATGAATTCCGGGCGCGCATGAGGAGAGACTTTGACGCTCCAAAATCATGAGCGTTGCCAAATTTTCTCAAGCCGCCACTGCGGACCTTCGCGACATCTGGCTGTATTCAGCAGAGACGTGGGGTGTCGCGCAGGCAGATCGCTACACGGTTGAGCTTGAAGAGGTCTGCGATGGCTTGGCCTCCGGGAAACTGGTCAGCCGGCCAGTGCGCGAAAGAGCGGGTTACTTTCGTTACACCGTCGGACGCCATCTGATCTTTTTCAAAGAGGGCGATGACGGCATTCTTGTGATGCGGGTTTTGCATCAGAGCATGGATGCTGAGCGACATCTGATTTAAGCCCCTTGCGCGGTTAACAGGCCGCAGGCCCCGCACATCACCAGACCGGCCCGTTTTGCCGGAGGCAAACTTTCAGTTTGACGGGCTGGCGATTTGGTTGGGCTGGGTGCGTCGCGGATATGGAAGATGTGCTTGGCTGGCATAAAGGGCTTTCGAATATGCGTCGGGTCGCCATCTCCCGGTCCGGCGATGCCCGGCTCGACGTTCGAGTTCTGGCATTTACCTGAAGCTATGTAGCGATGTCGTTATCGAATATCTTCAATGACATCAAAGCCGTTAAAGCGACGTTTCGCTGAGATTACGGTGTCCTCACCAAGCTCATCTAGAAGGAGCTGTTCGGCTCTTAGGTGTAAGTCGGAAGTCAATTTTCGGACGCTGTTATCGTTCTTGGGAAACCAAGTCATTTCGGTGGAGCGAAGTGAAATTCTGAATCCCCCTAACATTCCAGGGGTAAAGGCTGAGATAGAATTGAGACCCGTATCACCCGCAAATGTACATTGGTAGGAATGCGCCAAGGGAAGATCGTCAGTAGGGCATGTCCCTTCGAGAGCATTGGCGGTCGCCTTAACGGCTTTCCTCGATTGCAGGATAAGTTCCTCGGTAGGTTTCTCATTGGTCAGGTGAAATGTGCTTGTAATGAAAATACTTCCGCAACCGACCAATAGAAACAGGCAGGCAAACGCGAAAACTCGGGGTCGAAGAATTAGCTTCATGCGGCGTGTTGCCTTACTTATTAACATCATATGAACGGATCCAAGGTCAGTGCCTAACAAGTAGTTGCGCCGTGGGTCAATCTGCAAGGGACTAACCCCTTGACCCCACACCCCCACGCTCCTACACACCCCCCATCGGCACAGCCCCAGATTCGTCTGGGGCTTTGTTGTTGCGCGTAAGGTGGGCAGATTTGCCCACCCTACCGAAAAAGCCGGGGACCTCAGGGGCCCTATACACACATAGGTTGGGATGCGTCCCGACCACTGACAACGGAAGACAGAAAGCATGGCACTTAAGTCGTATAAGCCGACGACGCCAGGCCAACGTGGGTTGGTTCTGATCGACCGTTCGGAACTTTGGAAAGGCCGTCCGGTCAAATCCCTCACCGAGGGTTTGACGAAAAGCGGTGGCCGGAACAATACCGGGCGGATCACGATGCGTCGCATTGGTGGGGGCGCGAAACGCCTTTACCGTATCGTCGATTTCAAACGCAACAAGATGGACGTACCAGCGACCGTCGAGCGCATTGAATATGACCCGAACCGGACAGCCTTCATTGCGCTGATCAAATATGAAGATGGCGAGCAGGCCTACATCCTTGCTCCGCAGCGCCTGGGCGTTGGCGACACCATCATCTCGACCGCGAAAGCAGACGTGAAGCCGGGCAACGCGATGCCCTTCTCCGGCCTGCCGATCGGGACCATCATCCACAACATCGAGCTGAAGCCAGGCAAGGGCGGTCAAATCGCACGTGCCGCCGGCACCTACGCTCAGTTTGTGGGCCGTGACGGTGGTTACGCGCAGATCCGCTTGTCCTCGGGCGAGCTGCGTCTGGTGCGCCAGGAGTGCATGTGCACCGTGGGCGCCGTGTCGAACCCCGACAACAGCAACCAAAACTTCGGTAAAGCCGGCCGCAACCGCCACAAGGGTATCCGCCCGTCCGTGCGTGGTGTTGTGATGAACCCGATCGATCACCCGCATGGTGGTGGTGAAGGTCGGACCTCCGGCGGTCGTCACCCGGTCACCCCTTGGGGCAAACCCACCAAAGGTGCCAAGACCCGTAACAAGAAAAAAGCATCGTCGAAGCTCATCCTGCGTTCGCGTCATGCTAAGAAGAAGGGGCGTTAGAATATGTCTCGTTCAGTATGGAAAGGCCCTTTTGTCGACGCGCATGTGTTGAAAAAGGCCGAAGTGTCCAAAGAATCCGGACGCAACGAAGTTATCAAAATTTGGTCACGCCGCTCGACGATCCTGCCCCAATTCGTGGGTCTGACGTTTGGCGTCTACAACGGCAAGAAGCACATCCCCGTCAACGTGTCCGAGGACATGATCGGTCAGAAGTTCGGTGAATACTCGCCGACCCGGACCTATTATGGCCACGCCGCTGACAAAAAAGCGAAGAGGAAGTAAGCCATGGGTAAGGATAAGAACCCCCGCCGCGTGGCCGACAACGAAGCCATGGCAAAACTGCGCATGCTTCGGACCTCGCCGCAGAAACTGAACCTTGTCGCCCAGCTGATCCGTGGCAAGAAGGTTGACCGCGCTTTGGCCGACCTGACGTTCTCGAAGAAGCGCATCTCGGACGACGTGAAGAAATGCCTTCAGTCGGCCATCGCCAACGCCGAGAACAACCACAACCTGGACGTGGACGAGCTGATCGTGGCGGAAGCCTATGTCGGCAAGAACCTGACCATGAAACGCGGCCGCCCACGGGCCCGTGGGCGGTTCGGCAAAATCGTCAAGCCGTTCTCGGAGCTGACCATCAAAGTGCGCCAAGTTGAGGAGCAAGCATAATGGGTAACAAAGTAAACCCGATCGGTATGCGCCTGCAGGTCAACCGCACCTGGGACAGCCGCTGGTACGCGAACTCCGCCGACTTCGGTGATCTTCTGCTGGAAGACATCCGCATGCGCGAGTTCATCAACAAAGAGTGCAAGCAAGCCGGCATCAGCCGTGTGATTATCGAACGTCCGCACAAAAAGTGCCGCGTCACGATCCACACCGCCCGCCCGGGCGTCATCATCGGCAAAAAAGGCGCCGATATTGAAGGCCTGCGCAAGAAGCTGGCCGCGTTCACCGACTCTGAGCTGCACCTCAACATCGTTGAAGTGCGCAAGCCCGAGCTGGACGCCGCATTGGTTGGCGAAAGCATCGCACAGCAGCTGGAGCGCCGTGTGTCCTTCCGCCGCGCGATGAAACGTGCCGTGCAAAACGCGATGCGCATGGGCGCACTGGGCATCCGGTGCAACCTTGCGGGTCGTCTTGGCGGCGCCGAGATTGCGCGGACCGAATGGTACCGTGAAGGCCGCGTGCCTTTGCACACCCTGCGTGCCGACATCGATTACGCACACGTCGAAGCGATGACCGCCTATGGCATCATCGGGATCAAGACCTGGATCTTCAAAGGCGAGATCATGGAACACGATCCACAGGCGCGTGACCGTAAGCAACAAGAACTCCAAGACGGCCCAACACCTCGCGGTGCTGGCGGCCGGCGCTAAGGGGGATCATTAGATGCTACAGCCAAAACGTACCAAATTCCGCAAGATGCATAAGGGCCGCATCCATGGGCAAGCAAAGGGCGGGTCTGACCTGAACTTTGGCTCCTATGGCCTGAAAGCCACCGAGCCTGAGCGCATCACCGCGCGCCAGATCGAGGCCGCCCGTCGTGCCATGACACGCCACATGAAACGCCAAGGCCGCGTGTGGATCCGGATTTTCCCGGACCTGCCCGTCACCTCCAAGCCCATCGAAGTTCGTATGGGTAAGGGTAAAGGCTCCGTGGATTTCTGGGCCTGCAAAGTCAAACCCGGCCGCATGATGTTCGAGATCGACGGTGTCAACGACACCATCGCCCGCGAAGCATTGCGTCTGGCGGCGATGAAGCTGCCGATCAAAACCCGTGTTGTCGTAAGAGAAGACTGGTAGTCTTCTCTTACAGTGCGCGGCAGGTTAGTTTTCTCCGAAAACTCACCGAGAGCGTCACCCGGTTACTATTCTAGGTGCCCCGCACCCGGTAGAAATTATAACCCCCTCCGTGATAAGCGGTGGGGGTTTTCTAATTAGGGCGAGCTGAATTCCTGATGTTCTTAACCCCAGAACGCATTCCCCTCATTGTTGCGGCACTTCTTCTGGTGAATGGCCTCATTCTTTGGGCTTTCTTGCGCAGGAGTCGGACTTGGAAGGATCGAAGGGGCGCGGCGACAAAGACGGGCAGCGAATGGCTTGGCTTCGTCCGGGTCATCATCGTCGGTATGGGGATACTGCTTATCGTGATGTTGCTGAGCGCGCTTGGAATGTTTGTAGCAGGCCACTTCATGACAGCGTGACCTGACGTCTGATGGAGTGATCGACGTCGCGCAGCACCCGGTAGAAATTACAAGCCCTTCCGTAAGAAACGGTAGGGAGCTATTTTGTTTGCTGGTTATTGCGAAGGCTAAGGGCCGATATCCATGTGCTGTCGCTTGGCCTCTTAAACCAAATGTCTCGCCATGCGTTTCTGCTAGTGTTCTCGGCAGTCTTTTTTACCCATTCAGAGGGCGAAAAGGTTCCGTCTTGGTCTGTGATTTTACCTGATCGAACGCTGGCGAAATGATCAGTTCCTTTGTACGTCATTTTCACACGCGAATGCTCAGGCACAGTTACGTTCTTCCAATTGAGCACTCCTTGTGACGGCATCGGCGTTTGTTGAGTGGCCGGTAAATCACCGGCCATGTGAGGAAGGTGCTTTTTGACAAATACATCCAGATTTTTTCCGAACCAGTCAGCTGCTATTCCATCGATATTTCGTTCGATGAGGTTCAATATCTGTTCTGACGCGGACTCTACGGGGTCCATTCTCCCTGAAGATAAATGAATGATGTCGTCATAGAGTTCTTTGGGGAAAGGAATGAAAAGACAGGTCATTTTTAGCTCCAAATAGGGTAATAGTACTATTTAGATAGGGGGTGAAGTGGCTTTTGTAAATAGTGATAATAGTAAAATAGCACGAATTTTTTTGACGTACTACTTGTTGAATTTATTCCAGCTTCGATTTGCGTGTTTTCTGCTTCAATAGGAATTGGAAAGCGATGAACTAACGAATCCATCCCCCACTCCCGCAGCGGGCATCGCCAGCCCGTGGGGCGCCTCTCGGGCATCTGTAATGCCCTGCCGGTAATAGTCTGACGATATCAGGCGCCTTCGGCTTGAGTCCGGGCGAGGGGGTCGCAACTGCAACCGGGTGCTGCTCTCGGTAAGTTTCTGACGAAACTGACCTGCCGCCCACGCGTCGCGGTTTACGCGACGGGCTCTGGCTCACCCACGGCTTCTTCAACCGGGTTGTTGGTCACGACCGTGATGTCCTCGATGGTCACCTCGGTCTCGCTGTCGATGCGGATGGTGGAGGTGGATTCGGACGCGGTGTCCGTGCCCTCGAAGGTCAGCACCAGCTCGTAATAGGTGACGTCGCCCTCGGTCACTGGCGTCACGATGGAGGAGACCAGATCGCGGTCCTCGCTGCCCTCGGTGCGGTCGATGGTGACCTGCAGCGTGTCCTCGTCAGGGTCGAAATCGGAGACCCGCATGGCCGTGCCGCTATCGACCACCGCCGGGTCTTCGCCGTCAACAGGGGCGGTTTCATCCAAGGCCAGCGTGACATTGAACGTGTCCGCGCCTGCGCCGCCTTCAAGCACGGCACCGCCGTCGTCAAAAGCCGCCAGCCCGGCTGTGGCCGTCACGGAAATGGTGTCGGTGCCCTCGCCGCCACGCGCCACTGCGATTGTGTCGCTGGCATCCGCCGTCAGGTCGAGGGTGAGGGTGTCGTCGCCGTCGCCGCCGTCCATCTCGGTGGCATTGATCCCGGCCAGCGTGTCATTGCCCGCGCCGCCCAGCAGCGTGTTACCGACCCCGGTGCTGGTCAGACTGTCGTCGCCCGCGCCGCCATCGACCACGGTTTCAAGCGCGGTCGACACCTCGGCCACGTCATCGCCGCCCAAAAGGTTCACAAGCGAAGCGCCCGCGGCTGTGTGGTCGGGGTTGTCGGCGGTCAGGGTGTCATTGCCCTCGGTCCCGTTCAGCGTGTCCTCGCCCGTATAGAGCAGGTCCGCGCCTTCAACGGCGGGGTCTGGATCTGGATCGGGGTCTGGGTCGGTTTCGCCGCCGGGCAGATCATCAAACGGGTCGCCCCCGGTCTCGTCCACCTCTGTGGCGGCTTCGTCGTCATTGAACATGTCGGCAAGGCCGGCCAAAAATCCAACGCCCATGAGGGCCAAAAATGCAGTGCCTAACATCGCAATACCTTACGCATACAGGCCCCCACCTGAGGGGGTTGTGTACGAATTGCGAAGATTCGAGTCAAATCCCGCAGAAATGTTGGTTACTGCCAGTTGTAGTTAAAGCTCACCGACACCCGGTCGTGTTCGGACATGTTCATGGGCACCTCGTGGCGCAGCCAGCTTTCCCACAGCAGCACATCGCCCACCTTGGGGGCGACATAGTGGAACTGCCGCATCTCGGCGCGGGCGTCCTTCAGGCGGGCAGGGGCGGCCATCATCATCTGGGAGCGGGGGTCCTCGAACTTGATGGCGGAGGCATCCTCGGGCATCTGCACATAGGTGGTGCCGGAGACCACGGAATGCGGGTGGATGTGGGAGGTGTGGATGCCGCCCTCGGGCAGGATGTTGATCCAGATGTCTTCGAGCTTCAGCTCCCGCCCGTCGAGATCAAACTGCGCGTCCTTGGCGAAGGCGGCGACATGTTTGTCCAGCTCGGCGACCAGCTCCTTGAAGATCGGGAACCGCCACGGCAGGTCGGTCAGCGACGCGTAGGAGGTGTAGCCGGGGAAGCCCTCCCGCTCGCACCATTCCTGCCCGGCCTCGTCATCCTCGGCGATGGAGAAGCAGGCGTTTTCGAGGTCGTCCTGTGAGACGCCGTCGAGCCTGGCGTGGTAGAGGCGGGTGACGAAGAGGGACTTTAGGTGTGTCATGGCGATTTCATACCGTCTATCGGCGTCATGGGCCAGCGGCTGAGTGAACTGTCAACAAGAGGCGGGCCTCAGGCGTCTGGGAGACGGGTTTTGAGAAAGGTTTTCCAGTTCGGGCTTTTGATGGTCTGCGCCGGGGTGCCCCGCGCACGCATCGCCTGATCGAAGGCGTCGACTTCCAGTCTTTGCGCAGCATAGAGAGCGCGCGCCTGCTGTATCTCGTGGCGGTCTGCCCGCAGCCGGTCGGTCATGGGCAAAATTTGCGCGATGGTGCCGGCGGTCTCGTCATCCGCTGTCAGGTATCTGTAGAGCGCATAGATGAAGACCACGCGGTCGGTGTCCCAAGGTGCGTCGCGCTCGCCTGTCGAGAAATAGGTTTCAAGTTCCAGATAGTCTTCGGGGTCAAAGCAAGAACGGGCAGTTTTCAGGATAGCAGACCCAATAAGGGCGTGTGGATGCGTGACCAAAGCCTCGTCAAGGCTTGGCTTGCCCCATGCAGCACCTACGTTTTTCCAGTAGAACGGTTCCTTGTCACGGATGATTGTGACCATTTCAGAGATCATCTTATCCGCGGAAGGAAAGCCCAGCCCTCGCAACTGTTCCAGCCTTATGTTGGTTGGCTTCGGAACGTCAAATCGTGGACCCATTGCCTTTTGGTATTTGGCAATCGTTTCCGCCTTGAGCGCTTCGGTCACGTGCTTTGCATGTGCGTCCGGCATAAGTTGCTTGAACAGGCGATCCAGCATTTCAGCGATGTTTTGGCTTTTCGCCGACTTGTGTTGATCCTTACTCATGCCCCAACATGTCACCCGCAAGCGGCAAAAATTGGGCAACTTGGCGGAGTTTCTGGGCTTGCCGGAGGCGATGCGTCAGAGCCAAGCCAAGCGCGCAATCGAATGGCGGTTAGCGCAGACCCTATGCGCTACAAACAAAGGGGTTGCGCCAAACCCCATCCCCTCCTATACGCACCACTTCTACACCCACTCCACTGGAATCAGGGTGACGTGGTCCATTCGGGACAGCGGCCCTCCAGTGTTTGAAACAAGGAACATGGCTATGAACGCCAACGAACTGCGTGAGAAATCCGCAGATCAGCTCAATGAAGAGCTGGCCAACCTGAAAAAAGAGGCTTTCAACCTGCGCTTCCAGCAGGCCACGGGCCAACTTGAGAACACGGCCCGTATGCGCACCGTCAAACGTGACGCGGCCCGTGTGAAAACCATTCTGAACCAAAAAGCGGCCGACGCTGCTAAAACTGCGGAGGCTTGAGAATATGCCCAAACGTATCCTGAACGGCGTCGTCACCAGCAACCAAAACGAGCAAACCGTTACGGTTTCCGTTGAGCGTCGCTACCGCCACCCGGTTCTGAAGAAGACCATCCGTTCGTCCAAGAAGTACCGGGCGCATGATGAGAAGAACACGTTCAACGTGGGCGACCAAGTTCGCATCCAAGAATGTGCACCAAAATCGAAAACCAAGCGTTGGGAAGTCCTCGTCGAGGCATAACCCCAATACCACGAAACCGTGGGGCGCTTGAAAGTGAGCGTCCCCAAAGGTCGGGAGACATCACATGATCCAGATGCAGACCAATCTTGATGTGGCTGACAACAGCGGCGCCCGCCGTGTTCAGTGCATTAAGGTTCTGGGTGGCTCCAAGCGTAAATACGCATCCGTCGGCGACGTTATTGTCGTGTCGGTCAAGGAAGCCATCCCACGCGGCCGCGTGAAAAAAGGCGACGTCCGCAAGGCCGTCGTTGTTCGCACGTCCAAAGAGGTCCGTCGCGAAGACGGCACCGCAATCCGCTTTGATCGCAACGCTGCTGTTATCTTGAATAACAACAACGAGCCGATCGGCACTCGTATCTTTGGCCCAGTCGTTCGCGAACTGCGCGCAAAGAACTTCATGAAAATCATCTCGCTCGCTCCGGAGGTGCTGTAATCATGGCCGCTAAACTGAAAAAGGACGACACTGTTGTCGTTTTGACCGGTAAGGACAAAGGCAAGCAGGGCAAAATCCTGTCCGTCAGCCCGTCCACCGGCAAAGCCGTTGTCGATGGCATCAACATTGCCATCCGCCACGTCAAAGCCAGCCAGAACGACCAAGGTGGCCGTCAGCCGAAGGCAATGCCCATTCAGCTGTCCAACCTTGCGCTTGTTGACGCCAAAGGCAAACCGACCCGCGTTGGTTTCAAAATGGACGGCGACAAGAAAGTGCGTTTTGCCAAGACAACAGGGGATGTGATCTGATGCTTGATACCGCAAACTACACCCCCCGCCTGAAGGCGTCCTACAAAGACACGATCCGTGCCGCGATGAAGGAAGAGTTTTCCTACAAGAACGACATGCAGATCCCACGTCTTGAAAAGATCGTCCTCAACATTGGTGCTGGCCGCGCTGCCGTCAAAGACAGCAAAAAGCCAGCCGGTGCAGCCGCCGACCTGACCGCGATTGCCGGCCAGAAGGCCATGGTCACCCGTGCCAAAAAGTCCATCGCCGGCTTCCGCCTGCGGGAAGACATGCCTGTTGGCGCCAAGGTCACCCTGCGCGGCGACAAAATGTATGAATTCCTGGACCGTCTGATTACCATCGCGATGCCACGTATCCGTGACTTCCGCGGCGTATCCGACAAGTCGTTCGATGGCCGTGGCAACTACGCCATGGGCATGAAGGAACACATCGTGTTCCCCGAGATCGACTTTGACAAGATCGACGAAGCCTGGGGCATGGACATTGTCATCTGCACCACCGCATCCACCGACGCCGAAGCGCGCAGCCTGTTGAAAGCCTTCAACATGCCGTTCAGCGCGTAAGCGACAGGAGAATTAGAACATGGCTAAAAAAGCAATGATCGAACGCGAGAAGAAGCGGGAGCGCCTGGTGAAGAAATACGCCGCCAAACGCGCCGCCCTTCTGGCCACTGCCAACGACCGCGAAAAACCAATGGAAGAGCGCTTTAAGGCGCGTCTGAAACTGGCAGAGCTGCCCCGCAACTCGTCCGCCGTCCGTCTTCACAACCGTTGCCAGCTGACCGGCCGTCCGCACGCTTACTACCGTAAGCTGAAGATTTCCCGGATCGCGCTGCGCGACCTTGGCTCCGCCGGGCTTATCCCCGGTATGGTCAAGTCTAGCTGGTAAGGAGGTATATCAATGAACGATCCTATCGCAGATATGCTGACCCGCATCCGCAACTCTCAACTGCGTGGCAAAGCCACCGTTGAAACGCCAGCCTCCAAGCTGCGCGCATGGGTTCTCGACGTCCTGCAGGACGAAGGCTACATCCGTGGCTACGAGAAAACGACCGGCAAGGACGGCCACCCCGCCCTGTCGATCGAGCTGAAATACTACGAAGGCACCCCGGTCATCCGTGAGCTGAAGCGTATTTCCAAGCCCGGCCGCCGCGTTTACGTGGGTTCCTCCGACATCCCAACCGTCCGTCAGGGCTTGGGTGTGTCGATTGTCTCGACGCCGAAAGGTGTCATGTCCGATGCAAACGCACGCAGCCAGAACGTTGGCGGCGAAGTGCTTTGCACCGTCTTCTAAGGAGAGCATGAATGTCTCGTATTGGTAAAAAACCAGTCGACCTGCCCTCCGGCGTGGAGGCCTCGGTCTCCGGCCAGACGGTCTCGGTCAAAGGTCCGAAAGGTCAGCGTAGCTTCACGGCGACGGATGACGTGACGATCAAAGTTGACGGCAATGTTGTCACCGTTGAGCCACGCGGCAAGTCCAAGCGTGCGCGTCAGCAGTGGGGCATGTCGCGCACCCGCATTGGCAACCTGGTTATCGGCGTCACCGACGGTTTCAAGAAAGAGCTTGAGATCAACGGCGTCGGCTACCGTGCCGCCATGGAAGGCAAGAACCTGAAGCTGAACCTCGGCCTGTCCCACGACGTGGTGTACCAGGTGCCCGATGGCGTGACCGTTGCGGCCCCAAAGCCCACCGAGATCATCGTCGAAGGTAATGACGAGCAGCAAGTTGGTCAGGTTGCCGCCGAAATCCGTGCTTGGCGCAAGCCCGAGCCCTACAAGGGCAAAGGCATCAAGTACAAAGATGAGTACATCTTCCGCAAAGAAGGGAAGAAGAAGTAATGGCTAACAGCAAACGTGACCTGTTCATCAAACGCCGCCTGCGCGTTCGGAACAAACTTCGCAAAGTGAACGCCGGGCGCATGCGCCTGTCGGTACACCGCTCGTCCAAAAACATCTCGGTCCAGCTGATCGACGATGTGAACGGCACCACCGTTGCATCCGCATCCACCCTTGAAAAAGGTCTGGGTCTGGTTGGCAAAAACAACGTGGAAGCGGCGACGAAAGTCGGCGCCGAGATCGCAAAACGCGCGAAAAAGGCCGGTGTGTCCGAAGCCTATTTCGACCGTGGCGGCTTTCTGTTCCACGGCAAGGTCAAGGCCTTGGCCGACGCAGCCCGCGAAGGCGGTCTGAAAATCTAAGGTGGCGGTGCGTGGAACCACGCACCCTACCAAGCAACTGTAGGGTGCGTGCTCGCACGCACCTTCGATGATCGGGGAGCTACAGTAAAATTTTTCGATCGAAAAATTTTACGCCAAGACCCACGCTCACCGCGATTGAACAAACCCAACGCGCATGCGCGACGAACAAAAAGGACTGCCAACATGGCAAGAGAACCAGGACGGGGCCGCCGCGACCGCGACGAAACCCCAGAATTTCAGGATCGTTTGGTTGCAATCAACCGCGTCTCCAAAACCGTCAAAGGCGGTAAACGCTTCGGCTTCGCAGCCCTCGTCGTCGTAGGCGACCAAAAGGGTCGCGTGGGCTTCGGCAAAGGCAAGGCGAAAGAGGTCCCGGAGGCCATCCGCAAAGCCACCGAGCAAGCCAAACGCCAAATGGTCCGCGTGCCATTGCGCGAAGGCCGCACCCTGCACCACGACACCAAGGGCCGTCACGGCGCTGGTAAAGTCGTCATGCGCACGGCCCCACAAGGTACCGGTATCATCGCCGGTGGTCCAATGCGCGCCGTGTTCGAGATGCTGGGCGTTCAAGACGTTGTTGCCAAGTCGGTCGGCTCGTCCAACCCTTACAACATGATACGTGCAACGCTGAACGGCCTGACGAACGAGTCCTCGCCGCGCATGGTTGCCCAACGTCGTGGCAAGAAAGTTGCCGACATCCTGCGCACGGGCGACGAAGCCCCTGCCGCCGATGACGCAGCAGAAAAAGCGGAGGCCTAAATCATGGCTAAAACGATTGTGGTCAAACAGACCGGCTCCCCCATCCGCCGTCCCGCCAAGCAGCGCCAAACGCTGATCGGCCTCGGCCTGAACAAAATGCACCGCACCCGCGAGTTGGAAGACACACCGTCTGTTCGCGGCATGGTGAACTCGATCTCCCATATGGTGGAGATTATTGAGGAGAAGGGGTAAGCATCGGTTCGGGCGCAAGCCCGACAAACGCTCCAGTGGAGCGTTTGAGATGTTTACGGGCGGGAGCCCCGGATAGCTCTCCGTCATCCCCGCGAAAGCGGGTAATTCGTAGTACGATTTGAAACGTCTCGCTGAAAAGCGGGGCGTTTTTTGTTGATTATTCGAGAAGGCATCCATTGGATGTGGGGGCGGGAGGTGAGGTTTCCAATGAAATGGTTTCGTAGCAGAACAAAAACACAGCAAGGCATTGTGGGCAGCGTAGTTCAATTCGCATTCATAGATTTTTTTGCCTATGCAATCTGCACTCATGATGCTGGTGAAAAAGGACAAGTCCTGAGTTTGTTCAAGCCCAAGCTTGCAGAACCCGTCGAAGATCTCCGCGTTCTTGCAACGTTTGGGACTAGGATGAGCGTTATGTTCCCCCTAGCCTATGCCCTAAGAGAGCCTGAAGTCTCTATAGTGGGACAGCAACAAATCTCTAGCAAAGACCGCGCACCACTTTCATTTAAGTCTTTGGGCCTTTTCGCGGCCGGTGAGAAGGCAAAGGGTTGGTGGATTGTGACGGGCGAGGATGAAAAATGGGTCGAAGAACTTTCAGTAGAGCAGTCGTTCTTGCCTAATGATGGGTTACTTAATTTGGCGGCTGTTGAAGAGCTTTTTGTGCAAGATTTATACGCGAATTCAGACGTTTTTCTTCGGAACGGGCCTCTTGATTTTGAGCTTGGAAAGTTCAACTCATAATTGAGTTGCAAGGTATTGTAAGAACATAGTCAACGTCAGCAGGGTTAGCGATAGGCCGTGGGCTGGCGCTACCACGTCCTTTCGGCGCATTTTATGGCAGCCAAGCACATCTTCCACATGATCGAAGCACAAAGGTGGCAAAGCGCCAGTCTACTACCGGCAGGGTATCGCAAAGCGATACCTGAGAGGCGTGGGGACGGCCTAGCGCTGGCCCGGCGCCTTCGGCTTGTTCCGGGCTGGTCAGCGCGTTGAAAGGGCCGGGTTGGTCTGAGGATAACGAATTACCCAATCAACGCACAGCCCAGCGTCTCCCGCAGCGCCTCGGTCAGCTCGTCCACCGTCTCGGTTGATACGAACTTCCCGCCGGTCCGGTCGGACAGGCATTTTGCCACCGTGTCGCCGCCCGCGTAGTCCTTCTGCTCCGGGTTGTCCCAGCTGAAGAAGTCGCGCACCACTTTGAAGCCGATGACGTGCACCGTCAGGTCGGCCGCTTGACCCATCATTGACGTGGCCAAGGCGCAGGGGGTGCCGCCGCAGGTCTCGTTGCCGTCGGTGACCAGCACGACGATGGCGGGGGTGGTGCGGTAGGATAAGACCTCCGCCGCGCGCTCGACGGAGGCGGCCAAGGGGGTGAGGCCCTCGGGGACCAGCGCATCGACCTCCGCAATCACGCGGTCGGCGGCGTTTGCCACGGGCTCAAACGCCAAGTTGATGCCGGAGCACGCGCTGTCCCCCGGCCCGTAGGTTATCAGCCCGATGCGGCGGAATTTTTCGACGTCCGGCATGGCGCGGCGGATGGCGGCGCGGGCGTCCATGATGCGGGTGGCGTCCTGAATGTCGAAGCTGATCTCGGCCATGGAGACCGAGCCGTCAAAGACCAGCATCGCATCCGCCGCGCAGGACGAGGTCGCCGTGGCGGGCGTGAAGGGCAGGGCGGCCAGCCCGAGGGCCGTGAAGATGCGGTTCAACATGGGCAAACCGTTGCATGGGGCCAGTGGCCTATTCAAGGCCTTGCGCCAAACGCTGCCAGCTTCTATACGCCTCCGGTGGACGCACGAGTCCATGGAATCAACAAGAAACGCCGTGTTTGGTCCATTTCGCTTCGAGGACCCTTCCGGCAATAGGAGAAGCGATATGAAACTGAATGAATTGCGCGACAACCCCGGCGCCACGAAACGCAGAAAACGCGTTGGCCGTGGCCCTGGTTCCGGCACCGGTAAGATGGGTGGCCGTGGTATCAAAGGTCAAAAATCCCGCTCGGGCGTTGCCCTGAACGGCTACGAAGGCGGCCAAATGCCTTTGTACATGCGCCTGCCGAAGCGTGGCTTCAACAGCCGCAACAAGAAGAACTTTGCCGTCATCAACCTGGGCCTGATCCAGAAGTTCATCGACGCGAAGACTTTGGACGCGAAAAAAGAGATCACCGAAGACATGCTGGTTGAAACCGGCGTTGTGCGTCGCAAGCTGGACGGTGTCCGCGTGCTGGCCAAAGGTGAGATCACCGCAAAAGTGAAGCTGACCGTCACCGGCGCCTCGAAATCGGCCATTGAAGCCGTCGAGAAAGCCGGCGGATCGCTCACAGTCGCGGCAGCTGCCGAATAATACCTTGTGAGGGGCGGTGACGCTCCTTACATGTACTCAAGTTTTCCAGCGCCGCGACGGGGAAACCCGTTCGCGGCGTTGTGTTTGATACAGGGAATCCAAGCACATGGCTTCAGCCGCCGAGCAAATGGCACAAAATATGAGCTGGTCCGCCTTTGGCAAGGCGACCGAGCTTCGTAGCCGCATCCTATTCACCATCGGCCTGCTGATCGTCTACCGGCTTGGCACCTACATCCCCGTCCCCGGCATCGACGCCGACGCGCTGCGCAACTTTGTGGAGCAGATCTCGACCGGGGTTGGCGGCATCCTGAACATGTTCACCGGCGGCGCGATTGGCCGCATGGGCCTGTTTGCGCTGGGCATCATGCCCTACATTTCCGCCTCGATCATCGTGCAGCTTATGACGGCGATGGTCCCGCAGCTAGAACAGCTGAAGAAAGAGGGCGAACAGGGCCGCAAGAAGATCAACCAATACACCCGCTACGGCACCGTGTTTCTGGCGACATTGCAGGCCTACGGGCTGGCGAAAGGCCTAGAGTCAGGCGGTCTGGTGACCGACCCGGGCCTGTTCTTCCAGATTTCCTGCGTCATCACGCTGGTTGGCGGCACCATGTTCCTGATGTGGCTGGGCGAGCAAATCACCGCACGCGGCATCGGCAACGGCATCTCGCTGATTATTTTCGTGGGCATCATCGCGGAGGTCCCCGCGGCCCTCGCGCAGTTCCTTGCGCAAGGCCGGTCGGGCTCGATCAGCCCTGCTGTTATCATCGGGGTGCTGCTGGTCGTGGTGGCCACCATCACCTTCGTGGTGTTCATGGAACGCGCCCTGCGCAAGATCCACATCCAATACCCGCGCCGCCAAGTTGGCATGAAGGTCTATGACGGCGGGTCCTCGCACCTGCCAGTCAAGGTCAACCCGTCGGGCGTTATCCCCGCGATCTTCGCGTCCAGCCTGCTGCTGCTGCCGACCACGGTCAGCACCTTCTCGGGCGCGTCGACCAGCCCGGTCATGGCCACGATCCTTGCGTATTTTGGCCCCGGCCAGCCGCTGTATCTGGCGTTCTTCACGCTGATGATCGTGTTCTTCGCGTATTTCTACACCTTCAACGTGGCCTTCAAGCCCGAGGAAGTGGCCGACAACCTGAAGAACCAGAACGGCTTCATCCCCGGTATCCGCCCCGGCGCGCGCACCGCGGAGTACCTTGAATACGTGGTGAACCGCATTCTGGTGCTGGGCTCCGGCTACCTTGCCTTGGTCTGCCTGCTGCCCGAAATTCTGCGCGCGCAGCTGGCCATTCCGTTTTACTTCGGCGGGACGTCGGTTCTGATCGTTGTGTCGGTGACCATGGATACGATACAACAGGTGCAGTCGCACATGCTGGCACACCAGTATGAGGGGCTGATCGAGAAATCGCAGCTTCGCGGCAAAGGCGGCAAGAAGCGTGGAAAACGGAGCCCGTCGCGCAAATGAACATTATCCTTCTTGGACCACCGGGTGCCGGCAAAGGCACGCAGGCTGAAAAACTTGTTGCCGAGCGGGGCATGATCCAGCTCTCCACCGGCGACATGCTGCGGGCGGCGAAAACCTCTGGCACCGAGATGGGCAAGAAGGTCGCGGCCGTCATGGATGCGGGCGAGCTGGTCACCGACGAGATCGTCATCGGCTTGATCGAGGAAAAGCTGGAAGGCGACCACGGAGGGGGCTTCATCTTTGACGGCTTCCCACGCACGCTGGCGCAGGCTGATGCATTGGGCGCATTGCTGAAGAAGCACGGCACCCAGCTGGACGCCGTCATCGCGATGGAAGTCAACGACGAGGTGCTGGTGAAGCGCATCGTTGGTCGCGCCGAAGAGGCGCGTGCCGCTGGCAAAGAAGCCCGCGCTGACGACAACGAGGAAAGCCTGAAGGTCCGCCTGATGGAATACTACAAAAAGACCTCCCCGCTGATCGGCTATTATCACTGCATGGGGCAGCTGGAATGGGTGCCGGGACTGGGCACGATTGATGAAGTTTCTGCCAGCATTAGCGCGGTTCTCGACGCTTGAACCGTGGTTCAGCACTCATTGTGGGGTTGGCTGTTGGCATCGTTCTCTCGACAGCCGTTAACCTAATCGCCTTGAACGCGTTTGGGATTTTGCACACCACGTCTGATTTTTGTACTGATGAGACTTCGCCTCGATATATCCGCTCTGCCGAGGTTAGATTGCAGTCTTGCCCATGACGTTTGAAGGCCTTCTTTTCTAAGGCTTGACGCCACCGTTAATCAGTCCTAAACCGCCCCATCCCGCAAGGGAATCGCGCACCTGCCGACCTAGCTAGACGGCCCCGCGCATTGAGTACCTAAATCAAGCCCGCTGGTAGAAATACCGTCGGGCTTACGTTGTGAAAAAAGGGTCTGGAACTACGGACCCGCGACCAAAGAAGGAAGTCCACACTTGGCACGTATTGCTGGCGTTAACCTGCCCGACGGAAAGCGCGTCGTCATCGCTTTGACCTACATCACCGGTATCGGCAACACCTCCGCAAACGCGATTTGCGAAGCTGTTGGTATCGACCTGGCACGTCGTATGAACGACCTGTCGGACGCTGAAATCTTGAAAGTGCGCGAGCATATCGACGAGAACTACACCGTCGAGGGCGACCTGCGCCGCGAAGTCACGATGAACGTGAAGCGCCTGATGGACCTTGGCTGCTACCGTGGCCTGCGCCACCGTCGCAACCTCCCTGTGCGCGGTCAGCGCACGCACACCAACGCTCGCACGCGCAAAGGCCCTGCAAAGGCCATTGCCGGTAAGAAGAAGTAAGGGAGGACTGACGAATGGCACGCGATAAGGTCAAAACGAAGAAGAAGGTCCGTAAGAACATCGCCGCAGGCGTTGCTCACGTGAATTCCTCGTTCAACAACACAAAAATCCTGATCTCCGACGTTCAGGGCAACGCAATTTCTTGGTCCTCTGCTGGCACCATGGGCTTCAAAGGGTCGCGCAAATCGACACCTTACGCGGCTCAGATGGCTGCCGAAGATGCGGGCAAGAAGGCGCAGGAACATGGCGTGAAAACGCTGGAAGTCGAAGTGCAGGGCCCGGGTTCGGGCCGTGAGAGCGCGCTCCGCGCTTTGGCTGCCGCTGGCTTCCAAATCTCGTCCATCCGCGACGTGACGCCAATGGCCCATAACGGCTGCCGCCCCCCAAAGCGCCGCCGCGTTTAAGTATTACTACGACGTGCAGATGCTGCTTTTGCGGCGTCTGCACGTGTCATTTCAACCTCGAGTGTTCCTATTTTTGGACATGAATACGGAACGAGCATGGAGGCGACACACATGATCCATAAAAATTGGGCCGAACTGATTAAGCCAACGCAGTTGGACATCAAACCCGGCAATGACCCAGCCCGCAAAGCAACTGTTGTGGCCGAACCGCTGGAGCGCGGCTTTGGTCTGACAATGGGGAACGCGCTGCGCCGCGTGTTGATGAGCTCGCTGCAAGGTGCCGCGATCACATCGGTACAGATTGACAACGTGCTGCACGAGTTCTCCTCGATCTCGGGCGTGCGCGAAGACGTCACCGACGTTGTGCTGAACCTCAAAGGCGTGGCCATCCGCATGGAAGTCGAAGGGCCAAAGCGCCTGTCGATTTCGGCAAAAGGCCCGGCAGTTGTCACCGCTGGTGACATCTCGGACAGCGCTGGCATCGAAATCCTGAACCGCGACCACATCATCTGTCACCTCGACGATGGCGCCGACCTGTTCATGGAACTGACCGTCAACACCGGCAAAGGCTACGTCTCCGCCGAGAAGAACAAGCCAGAAGACGCGCCCATCGGCCTGATGCCGATCGACGCGATTTTCTCGCCTGTCAAAAAAGTCAGCTACGACGTGCAGCCGACCCGCGAAGGTCAGGTTCTGGACTATGACAAGCTGACGATGAAAATCGAAACAGACGGCTCCATCTCGCCTGACGACGCCGTGGCCTTTGCCGCGCGCATCCTGCAGGACCAGTTGGGCATCTTCGTGAACTTCGACGAGCCGGAATCGGCCCGCGCGCAGGACGACGAAGACGAGCTGGAATTCAACCCGCTGCTGCTGAAGAAGGTAGACGAGCTGGAGCTTTCCGTCCGTTCGGCCAACTGCCTGAAGAACGACAACATCGTCTATATCGGCGACCTGATCCAAAAGACCGAAGCCGAGATGCTGCGCACCCCGAACTTCGGCCGCAAATCCTTGAACGAGATCAAGGAAGTGCTGTCGGGCATGGGCCTGCATCTGGGCATGGACATCGTCGACTGGCCACCAGAAAACATCGAAGACCTGGCCAAGAAGTTCGAAGACCAGTTCTAAGAGATCGGGGTTCGCGCGCGGCGCGGACCCCACCAAATGCCGGCGCAATGACCGGGAACAGGCCTCTCGGCGGGAAACCCGCCTGCCGGCCGCGGCGGAACCTGATGGACGAGCCATCAGAACCCGCTTTGGGCAATCCCGCCCCAACAGAGGCCACGACACGCATCGTAAGCCCGTACAAAGTATAGACTTTAAGGAAGATCAAAATGCGCCACGCACGAGGCTACCGCCGCCTGAACCGCACCCATGAACACCGCAAAGCGCTGTTCATCAACATGTGCGGCTCGCTCATCGAGCATGAGCAAATCAAAACAACCCTGCCGAAAGCCAAAGAGCTTCGCCCGATCATCGAGAAAATGATCACGCTGGCGAAACGCGGCGATCTGCACGCCCGCCGTCAGGCCGCATCGAAGCTGCGCCAGGACAAAGACGTCGCCAAATTGTTCGACGTTCTGGGCCCACGCTACAAAGACCGCCAAGGCGGCTATGTACGTGTCCTGAAAGCCGGGTTCCGCTACGGCGACATGGCGCCAATGGCGATCATCGAATTCGTCGACCGCGACGTGTCCGCAAAGGGCGCGGCCGACAAGGCCCGCGTCGAAGCCGAAGAGGCCGCTGAATAATAGCGAGTTGGCCAAGTTGTTGGCCCGTCCACTCACGGTAACCAGTAGGAAAAGCCCCGCCCTTACCGGCGGGGCTTTTGCGTTGCGGGCATGATTGCAATCCGCGCCACCAATCCGCATATGTTGGGCAATGCCTAACCCAAAGGGTGCCTTTATGCGTTTGATCTTGTCCTTGCTCACCGCCGCCTCGCTGCTTGCCGCCGCTGTCGCCCCTGCGCAGGCGCAGCAGGTGCCCCAGTCGCAGGCCGAGATCAGCCTCAGCTTTGCCCCCCTGGTCAAGCAAGCGGCCCCCGCCGTGGTCAACATCTTCGCCAACCGCGTCGTGCAGCAGCAACGCGCGACGCCCTTCATGGGCAACCCGTTTTTCGAGCAATTCTTCGGCGACATGCGCCAGGCCCAGCCCCGCGTGCAAAACTCGCTGGGCTCCGGGGTGATCCTGTCCGAGGACGGCATCGTGGTGTCCAACTACCATGTCGTCGGCATGGCCACCGACATCCGCGTGGTCCTGAAGGACCGCCGCGAGTTTGAGGCCAAAGTGCTGCTGGCAGACGAGCAAAGCGACATCGCCATCCTCAAAATCGAAAGCGACGAGGCCTTGCCTTGGCTGCCGTTCCGCAACTCTGACGATGTGGAGGTCGGGGAGCTGGCGCTGGCCATCGGCAACCCCTTCGGGATCGGGCAAACCGTATCCTCCGGCATCATCTCGGGGCTGGCGCGCTCAGGCGTCTCCACCGGCAACGCGCGCGGATATTTCCTGCAAACCGACGCGGCCATCAACCCGGGCAATTCCGGCGGGGCGTTGATCGACGTCGCGGGCCAGTTGATTGGGGTGAACACCCGCATCCTGACCCGCTCCGGCGGGTCCAACGGCGTAGGCTTTGCCATCCCCTCCAACCTGGTGGCCCAATTCGTCAAGCAAGCCAAGAACGGCAATGACGCGTTCAAACGCCCCTGGGCGGGCCTCAACGGGCAAGCCGTCGATGGCTCGCTGGCCGAGGGCTTTGGCCTGACCATCCCCGAGGGCGTCGTCATCTCGGCGCTGCATCCGCTCAGTCCCTTTGCCAAGGCGGGTCTTGGTGCGGGCGACATTGTGCTCAGCGTGGACGGCCAGCCGGTCAACGCGCCGGCCGAGATGCTGCACCACATGTCGGTGCGCGGCGTGGGGGAGGATGCGGCCATCACCTACCTGTCTGACGGCGACACCAAAGAGGCACAGGTCGCGCTGATCGAGGCCCCCGACACCCCGCCTGCCGATCCGCGCACCATCCGCGAGGGCACCTTGGCAGGGCTGAGCGTTGTCACCATCAACCCGCGCGTCAGCGCCGAATACGGCCTGCCCAGCGACGCCAGCGGCGTCATCGTGACCGAGGTTTCGCGCCCGCTGGCTGGCGTCGGCCTGCGGCCGGGCAACATCATCACCTCGATCAACAACGCGCCTGTGGAAACCAGCGCCGATGTCGAAGAGCTTGGGGCCTCCACCGCCCGGCGCTGGCGTATTGACGGCGTGGCGCAGGGGCGCCGCTTCTCCTACCGTTTCCGCATCTGATGGCGGACCTGTTTGACACCGGCGCCAAGGCCGAGCCTGCCAAGATGCAGCCTTTGGCCGACCGCCTGCGCCCCAAAACGCTGGGGGAGGTGATCGGTCAGGAACAGGTGCTTGGCCCCGACAGCCCGTTGGGGGTGATGCTGGCCAATAGCTCCTTGGGATCGTTGGTCTTCTGGGGCCCGCCCGGCGTTGGCAAAACCACCATTGCGCGGCTGCTGGCGGGCGAAAGCGACCTGCATTTCGTGCAGATCAGCGCGATTTTTTCAGGGGTGCAGGACCTCAAGAAGGTGTTCGAGGCCGCCAAGATGCGCGCCGCCAACGGGCAGGGGACGCTGCTGTTCGTGGACGAGATCCACCGCTTCAACAAAGCGCAACAAGACGGCTTCCTGCCCCATATGGAGGACGGCACGATCCTCTTGGTGGGTGCGACCACCGAAAACCCGTCCTTTGAATTGAACGCGGCGCTGTTGTCGCGATCACAGGTTCTGGTGCTGGAACGGCTCGATCTGACCGACCTGGAACGCCTTGCACAGCGGGCCGAGAAGGAGCTTGGAAAGCCCCTTCCGCTCACGCCGGAGGCGCGCGCGGCCCTGCTTGAAATGGCGGATGGGGACGGGCGGGCGTTGCTGAACTTGGTCGAACAGGTCAGCGCTTGGAAAACCGACGACAAGCTTGACCCTGCCGCGTTGTCCAAGCGCCTCATGCGCCGCGCCGCGCAAAATGACAAATCGGGGGATGCGCATTACAACCTGATCTCGGCCCTGCACAAATCGGTGCGCGGTTCTGACCCTGATGCCAGCCTCTATTGGTTCGCCCGGATGCTGACGGGCGGCGAAGACCCGCGCTACCTGGCCCGGCGTATCACCCGCATGGCGGTTGAAGATATCGGGCTGGCCGACACAAATGCGCACCGCGTTTGCCTTGATGCATGGGAAACCTACGAGCGGCTCGGCTCGCCGGAAGGAGAGCTGGCCTTGGCCCAGGCCGTGACCTATCTCGCCCTCGCGCCCAAATCCAACGCGGCCTATGTGGCCTATAAGGCGGCGATGAAGGCCGCCAAACAAACAGGGTCGGAGCCGCCGCCCAAACATATCCTGAACGCGCCAACCGGCCTGATGAAAGACCAGGGCTACGGCGATGGATACGCCTATGACCACGACGCCAAAGACGGCTTCTCTGGCCAAAACTACTTCCCGGAAACGATGAAACGCGGCGTCTACTACTTGCCCGTGGAACGCGGGTACGAGCGTGAACTCAAAAAGCGCGTCGACTATTTCGCCAAACTCCGCGCGAAACGCTAACCCTATCATTGTTCCAAAAATATCCCGGGGGAGGAGCGTCAGCGACGGGGGCGGAGCCCCCAAAACCACCCCTCATCTTGACACCACGCCCGCAAACCCACACAGACCCTGCATGTTTATGACCACTCTCCAAGTCGCCGCAGGCGGCGCGATCGGGGCCGCTTTGCGGTTCTTGATGGGCGTGGGCATCCTGCGGCTGACCGGCCCGGGTTTCCCGCTGGCCATCATGAGCGTCAATATCATTGGCAGCTTCGCGATGGGCCTGTTCGTGGTCTTCGCCGCCAAGACGTCCAACACGCATCTCAGCCCCTTCGTGATGACCGGCCTTTTGGGCGGGTTCACCACGTTTTCGGCCTTCTCGCTGGAGGCCTACACATTGTTTGAACGGGGCCAGACCGCCTCGGCGGCGGCCTATGTGGGGCTGTCCGTCATCCTGTCCATCGCGGGGCTCGTTCTTGGGGTCATCGCTGCAAGGGGCCTATTCGCATGAGCCGTGTCCAAACCATCGAGGTCCGCGACGACGAGGCCGAACAGCGGCTTGATCGCTGGTTCCGCCGCCACTTCCCGCATGTCTCGCAGGGCCGCGTCGAAAAGATGTGCCGCAAGGGCGAGATCCGCGTCGATGGGGGCCGCGTCAAATCCAACACCCGCGTGGGGCCGGGCCAGTCCATCCGCATCCCGCCGCTGCCATCCGAAGACGAGGTGGCCCAACAGCGCGAGCAACCTTTCGTGTCCAAGGCCGACGCCAAGATGATTCAGGACTGCGTGATCCATATGGATGACGACGTCATTGTGCTGAACAAGCCGGCGGGCCTCGCGGTGCAGGGCGGGTCCAAAACCACCCGCCACGTGGACGGCATGACCCCCGCGCTGCAATATGACAAGCGCGAGGCGCCGCGCTTGGTCCACCGCCTCGACAAGGACACATCCGGCGTGCTGGTGCTGGCCCGCACGCAGGCCGCCGCCAGCCACCTGACCAAGGCGTTCCGCCACCATGGCACCCGCAAAATCTACTGGGCGCTGGTCGCGGGGGTGCCTTATCCCAAGATCGGCACCATCAAATTCGGCCTCGTCAAAGCGCCCGGTCACGGCGCGAAAGGCGAGGGCGAAAAGATGCATGCCATCCACCCCAAGGACGTCGACAGCACCTATGGGGCCAAGCGCGCCCACACTGATTACGCGACGCTGTGCTTTCTGGGCCAGCGGGCCTCGTGGCTGGCGATGGTGCCCGTGACGGGCCGCACGCACCAGCTGCGCGCCCATATCGCGGAGATGGGGCACCCCATCGTGGGCGACGGCAAATATGGCGGGTCGGGGCAGGAAAACATGGGCGACGGCTGGGGCGCGGAGCTGGGCGAGGACGTCTCCAAGAAGATGCATCTGCACGCGCGCAGCCTGACGATCCAGCATCCCAACGGGTCCGAGCTGTTCGTGCAGGCCAAGCTGCCGCCGCATATGCAAACCACGTGGGACTATTTCGGCTGGACCGAAAAAGACGCGCCCAACGACCCCTTCGATGCGGATGAAAAATGGCAGAGCTGAAGCTGGTCGTCTTCGATGTCGACGGCACGCTGATCGACAGCCTCGCGCATATCAAGGGCGCGATGAAGACTGCGTTCGACACTTGCGGCCACAATGCGCCGACCGAAACCGCCGTCCGCTCCATCATCGGGCTGTCCCTGCCCGAGGCGATGGCCAAGCTTGACCCGACCCTGAATGACGCGCAGCTGCGCGAGGTGGTCGAGGCCTACAAAAACAGCTTCAACAAATCTGAGACCGCCGAGGTCCGCCAGGACGCGCCCATGTTTGCGGGCGCGCGCGACGCGCTGGACCGCCTCCATGCGCAGGACGAATTGCTGCTGGGCGTCGCCACCGGAAAGTCCCGCCGCGGGCTGGTGCGCATGATGGGCGTGCATGCGCTGGAGGGCCTGTTTGTCACCACCCAAGTGGCCGACGACCACCCCTCCAAGCCGCACCCGTCCATGCTGGAGCAATGCTTGTTTGAGACGGGCGTCAAAGCCAAAAACGCGATCATCATCGGTGACACCACCTTCGATATGGAGATGGGCCGCAACGCGGGCTTCGGAACCATCGGGGTCAGCTGGGGCTACCACCCAGACGCCGCCCTGAAGCCCTTCACCGATACGATGGTCACCGATTTCGCGCAGCTGGACGCGGCAATCGCCGACCTGTTGGAAACAAGACAATGAGCATTAAGACATGAGCGACTGGGCTGCAAAACGCTTTTGGAAAGAGGCCGCCGTTGTTAGCAATGACGCGGGCTTTTCGGTCGAGCTGGACAGCCGCCCCGTGCGCACCCCGGCCAAGTCCCCGCTGAGTGTGCCGACCGAAGCCATGGCCAGTGCCATCGCCGCCGAATGGCAGGCGCAGGGCGAAAAGATCAACCCCGAAACGATGCCATTCACGCGGTCGGCCAACGCCGCCATCGACAAGGTCTCGGTTCAGCATGCGGAGGTCGCGACCCTGCTGGCCGCCTATGGTGACAGCGACTTGTTGTGCTACCGCGCCTCCCATCCGCAAGAGCTGGTTGAACGCCAGAACAGGGCATGGGACCCGCTGGTGGATTGGTCCGCCACGCGCCTGAAGGCGCCGCTGCAGGTCTATGTCGGGGTGATGCACGCCTCCCAGCCGGAGGCCAGCATCGCGCGGCTGACCGAACAGGTCCACGCTCTTGATGCGTTCCAGCTGACGGCGTTTCATGATCTGGTGTCGCTGTCTGGCTCGCTGATTATCGGCTTTGCCGCCATTCAGGATTACGCCGCGCCGCAAGACCTGTGGGACATAAGCCGAATCGATGAAAACTGGCAGATTGACCAGTGGGGCGAGGATGAAGAGGCGACACAGCAGGCCAACATAAAACGTGAAGCCTTCCTGCATGCCGACCGTTTCTTTCGTGTTAGCGCCTAAACTAGGGCCAAATCGGACGTTTGTTCGCTAAATTGTTGAACAATTGGAAAAACAGAGCGGTTTCGGGAATGAAAAAGCGTGATTTCCCCTGCGGCAACTTCGTTAATCGCCTTGACCTCCGCGCTGAGGTTTGGCCTTATCCCCGCTCATCGGGGGGAGAGATCCTTCACGTATCGCTCTCGGTCGCAAAGACCGGACTACCACCGCCCGCAAATGGGCGGACCATCAGGAAGAGGTAAAAATGAAAACATCAGTATTTCTTGGCGCACTGACAGTTGCTGGCATCGTTGCCGGCGGCGCGGCTGCTGCGACCATGGACGAGGTCAAAGCACGCGGTAAGCTGAACTGCGGCGTGACCACTGGTCTGGTTGGCTTCGCGGCTCCAGACTCAAACGGCAACTGGGAAGGCTTTGACGTCGACGTATGTCGCGCTGTTGCAGCCGCAGTTCTGGGCGACCCCCAAGCTGTCGAATTTGTTCCAACAACTGGTAAAACACGCTTCACCGCTCTGGCCTCCGGCGAGATCGACATGCTGGCGCGTAACACCACATGGACATTCTCCCGCGACGTGGACCTGAAGTTCACATTCGTCGGCGTGAACTACTATGACGGCCAAGGCTTCATGGTTCCAAAAGATCTGGGCGTGTCCTCCGCAACTGAGCTGGACGGCGCAACCGTTTGTATCCAAACCGGTACAACAACAGAGCTGAACCTGGCGGACTACTTCCGTTCGAACAACATCTCTTATGAGCCTGTTCCGATCGAAACAAACGCCGAAGCGCAGCAGCAGTACCTTGCTGGCGCATGTGACGTCTACACAACTGACGCATCCGGCCTGGCCGCGACACGTGCGACGTTCGAAGCACCGGGCGACCACGTTCTGCTGCCGGAAATCGTATCCAAAGAGCCACTGGGCCCATTGGTACGTCACGGTGACAACGAGTGGGGCGACGTTGTGCGCTGGACTCTGAACGCGCTTATCACAGCTGAAGAGCTGGGTGTGACATCCGCAAACATCGCCGACATGTCCGCCGCTCCCGGCAACAACCCTGAAATCAACCGTCTGCTGGGTACCGAAGGTACACTGGGCGAGATGCTGGGTCTGTCCGCTGACTGGGCGAAAAACGCTATCGCTGCTGGCGGTAACTACGGTGAAGTGTTCGAAAAGAACATCGGTGAAGCAACACCAATCGGTCTGTCGCGCGGCCTGAACGCGCAGTGGACTGACGGTGGCCTGCTGTACTCCCCACCGTTCCGCTAGGAACATCTAAGGTTAGGGCGCGGCTTAGGCCGCGCCCTTTTCCTATCTGCCACTGCTCACGACCAAACACGAACTGGCACCACCCGCACGCAACGACGTGCATCTTGTTAGCTGGGCCAGCCAACAACGGGGAACGTCCTAGATGACGACACTCACCGACCCTCCCAAGCAGGGGTCGTTCCAGCCTATGATGCTGTTGAACGATACTCGCTACCGCTCCATCACATTTCAGGTCATCGCGCTGATCCTGCTGATCCTGGCGATCTGGTTTCTTGGCTCGAACCTTGCCACCAATCTGGCGGCCGCTGGCCTGAACATCAGCTATGATTTCCTCGGCAATCCGGCCGGGTATGACATCAACCAGACGCTGATCCCCTATACCAGCCAGTCGACCAACCTGCAGGCGGCCTTTGTGGGCATCCTCAACACGCTGCTGGTGGCCTTCCTTGCCTGTATCACCGCAACGGTGTTCGGGGTGCTGGCGGGTGTGCTGCGCCTGTCCAAAAACTGGTTGGTCAGCAAGGTCATGTCGGTTTATGTGGAGATCTTCCGCAACATCCCGGTCCTGATCTGGATCCTGATTATCTTCACAATCATGACGGCGTCCATGCCGACGGCCAAATCCTACCTCGGCGAGACCCCAGATAACGGCCTTATCGCCGGTCTTTTCGCGTTCACCAACCGAGGCGTGAATGCGCCTGCCCCGATCTGGGGTGAGGGCTCGATGGTCGTTGTGGCTGTGTTCATTGCGTCCATTATCGGCATCTTTGCGTATCGCAAATACGCCAAGAAGCTGCTGTTTGACACAGGTCGGCTGCTGCCGACCGGCTGGCCGACCCTCGCTATCCTAATTCTGCCAACGCTGATTGCGTTTTTTGTGATGGGGCAACCCATTGGGCTTGATGCCCCAGACCCGTTGGCGAACCGCTTCAACCTACGCGGAGGCATCCAAATCGGGGCACCGCTGATCGCGATCTGGTTCGCGCTGTCGATCTACACAGGCGCCTTCATCGCGGAAAATGTGCGGGCCGGTATTCAGGCCGTTTCCAAAGGCCAGACCGAGGCAGCGGCGGCGCTAGGCCTGCGCCCGGGCCGCATCATGAATTTGGTGGTGCTGCCGCAGGCGCTCAGGGTCATCATCCCGCCGCTGATCTCGCAATACCTCAACATCACCAAAAACTCGTCGCTGGCGATTTTGGTGGGTTACGCCGACATCACGGCCACGCTGGGCGGCATCACGCTGAACCAGACGGGCCGCGCCATCGAATGCGTGCTGCTGTTGATGCTGTTCTATCTCGTCATCTCGCTGACGATCTCGGCGTTTATGAACGTCTACAACAACCGCATGAAGCTGAAGGAGCGCTAGGCCATGTCTGACACACAGTCTCACAACGTCGCCTTTGTGCGCGAAACCTTCCTGCCCGAATCCGCGCCGCCAAGCACGGCGACGGGGCCGGTCAAATGGATCAAGGACAACCTCTTTGCGACCTGGGCCAACGGGTTGCTGACCGTCGCGGCGCTGTACCTGATCTTTCTGGTGCTGTCCTCCACCATGCCGTGGATCTTTGCGGGCATCTGGAATGCCGAAAGCCTCGCCGCCTGTCGGGAGGTTCTCGACGGGGTATCCGGCGCATGTTTCGCGGTGTTGACGGAACGCTGGAACCAGCTGCTGTTCGGGTTTACTTACCCAACCGATCAATATTGGCGCCCAACCTTGGCCTTCGTGCTGCTGTTTGTGGCCATGGCGCCGGTGCTGTTCTTCGATTTGCCGCGCAAGCTGCTGATCTTCACGGGGCTGTACCCGTTTCTGGCCTTCTGGCTGATCTGGGGCGGCACCATCCTGGCACCACTCCTTGCCCTTGCGGGCGTGGTGGTGGGCTACCTGGTCTACGACCGCCTTGTGAAAAACAGCTTCGCGGCTGGTTTCTTCGGCGGCATCGTGGCGGCCTTTGTGGTCTGGTACATCGGCGGCTTCCTGATTTCGGACACCGCCAATGAAAACGCCATGTTGCAGGCGGTGCCGTCGCGCGACCTCGGTGGCTTCATGCTGAACATGATGCTGGGCATCACCTGTGTGTCGCTGTCGGTGCCGCTGGGCATCGCGCTGGCGCTGGGGCGGCAGTCGAACCTGCCGCTTATCAAGGGCATCTGCGTGGTGTTCATCGAATTCATTCGCGGCGTGCCACTCATCACCTTGCTGTTCGTGGCAAACGTGATGCTGGCTTATTTCTTCCCGCCGGGCTCTGGCGTGGACCTGTTCATCCGGGTGGTGATTATGATTACCATCTTCTCGGCGGCCTATATTGCCGAGGTGATCCGGGGCGGGCTGGCCGCATTGCCAAAGGGCCAGTACGAGGCGGGTGACAGCCTTGGGTTGGACTACGCGCAATCCATGCGTCTGATTATCCTGCCGCAGGCTTTGAAAATCTCCATCCCCGGTATCGTGAATATCGCGGTGGGGCTGTTCAAGGATACGACGCTGGTGTCGGTGATTTCGATGTTCGACATCGTGGGCATGATCCGGGGTCCGATCCTCGCATCGACCGATTGGAACGGGGTCTATTGGGAACTGTTCATGTTCGCATCCGTGCTGTTCTTCGTCGTCTGCTACGGCATTTCGCAATACTCGCAGTGGCTGGAACGCCGCCTCGCGACTGACCATCGATAAGGAGGCCACAACAATGGCTGAAGCTCAAATGCAAGTATCCGACGAAGTCGCGATCAGTATTGAAAACATGAACAAGTGGTACGGGACCTTCCACGTGCTGCGTGACATCGACCTGACCGTGTTTCGGGGCGAACGCATCGTCATCTGTGGCCCGTCGGGGTCGGGCAAGTCGACGCTGATCCGCTGCATCAACGCGCTGGAAGAACACCAGGAAGGCCGCATCACCGTGGACGGCACCTTGTTGTCCTCGGACCTCAAGAACATCGACAAGATCCGGTCAGAGGTCGGGATGTGCTTCCAGCACTTCAACCTGTTCCCGCATCTGACAATTCTTGAGAACTGCACGTTGGCCCCCATCTGGGTGCGCAAGACCCCCAAAAAGGAAGCCGAAGAAACGGCGATGCATTTCCTTGAGAAGGTGAAAATTCCGGATCAGGCATTGAAATACCCCGGCCAATTGTCCGGCGGTCAGCAGCAACGTGTCGCCATCGCGCGCTCGCTGTGCATGCGCCCACGGGTGATGCTGTTTGACGAACCCACATCTGCGCTGGACCCCGAGATGATTAAGGAAGTGCTCGATACGATGATCGAGCTGGCCGAAGAAGGCATGACCATGCTTTGCGTGACCCACGAGATGGGTTTCGCCCGTCAGGTCGCCAACCGCGTGATCTTCATGGACCAAGGTCAGATTGTTGAGCAGAACGAGCCAGAAGAGTTCTTCAACAACCCCAAATCCGAGCGGACCCAGCTGTTCCTCAGCCAAATCCTCGGTCACTGAGGTGCAATAGTTTTCGATCGAAAACTATTTGTAATTTTCTTCGGCGAAGAAAATTGGCCCCGCGCAAACTGCGACGGGGCCTTTTTCATGGCTCATGTGGATGTGCATCAAATACACAGGCAATACACATGAAATACATATTTGCGAAAACCGTCCTAGACCAGCGCCTTCAGGTCTCTTGGAACGACGAAATTCAGCAGTTTGGCATCGCCAAATTTGAGGTCTTTCCAGCTGTCGCGATGGACATCTGAGATCATGGTCGAGGTCGTCGGGAAGACGCCAAAGCGCTCGTGTTTTGGCCGTGTCTCGCTGATGAGATCGGCGAAGCTGGCAATGCCGGGATTGTGGCCCACGACCATCAAATCCCCCGTGGGCGCAAGCCGGATCTTTGCAAGGATGGTGTCAGGGCTGGCGTGGTAAAGCCCTGATACATAGTCAATTTTTGGTCGATCCGCGAATTGTTCCCGCATAATTTGCGCTGTCATCGCAGCGCGTTTCGCGGTCGAGCAAAGAATGTAGGCCGGCACATGTTCACGGTCTGCCAGCCATGTTCCCATCCGCTCCGCACCTGCTTCGCCCCGTTCGTTGAGCAGGCGGTCATGGTCATCGACGCTTAGGTCGTCCCAGCTGGATTTGGAGTGGCGGACAAGGATCAGTTTCAGCGGTTCTCTCCCACAAAGATGCGCATATGGTAGGCGTTCTGCGCCTCCATCCTTGCATAGCTTTGTGACACCGGACAAGCCCGGCGCACCGAACACCCCAAGGTTTTGTTTTCCTTTCCCTTTTCGCTGGTGATGTGCGCCTTGCAGGCGGGGACGTCATACCCATCCCCCGTCAGAGCCCGCGGTGTGCAGGCCGTCAAGCAGGGCTGCGCGCAGTCGTCACAAGGCCGCTTGCCCGGGGCGGGCAGGGCGACCCTTTCCCGCAGCGCTATCGCGCCTCTGTAGGAGACCATTAGCCCCGCCGTGCTATGCACCAGCAGGTTCACGGGGCTTTGCCACGCGTGCCCCGATTGCAGCGCCCAGCTGAAGAACGGTTTGAACGGCGGCCCGCCGAACGGAAAAATGGCCACGCCGTTCAGCGCGTCAGCCATGCCGGTCAGCACCCGTTGCGACCACCTGTCCATCGGGTCGGGCGCGCCATCCAGCCATTCGGGAGAGGCGGTGAAACCGGCCCAAAACCCACGGCTTGGCCCAAAAAGCAAAACCGTTTCGGCCCATTGCGGCACATGGTCTTTCGTTTCAACGTGGAAGCCGCCCAGAACGAGGAGGTCGTTGACCTCCGCAAGCTGCTCAATGTCGGGGTAGGTCACTTCTTGAAGAAGGGCAGCGCCAAGCTCCACCCCAGTTTCGAGGGGCGATCATCTTGCCATTGCAGGCCGATCTTCATGTCGTCATGCCCCTCCGCCGGTTGCGGGATATAGGTTCCAAATATCTGATCCCAGATCGACAACGAGAACCCGTAATTGCTGTCATGCTCCTCGCGATGCACGGAATGATGCACCCGGTGCATGTCAGGCGTCACAATCACCCGCCGCACAATTGCATCAAGCCACAGCGGCAGCTTGATGTTGGCGTGGTTGAACATCGCGGTGCCGTTGAGAATGATCTCGAACAATATCACCGCAATGGCCGCGGGTCCCAACAGGTAAACCAGCCCTATTTTCAACAGCATGGAGAACGCAATCTCCAACGGGTGAAAGCGGATGGCGGTGGTCACATCAATGTCCACATCGGCGTGATGCACCCGGTGCAGGCGCCACAGGAACGGCACCTTATGGGTCACCAGGTGCTGCAGCCAGATCGCAAAATCCATGATGAGGATCACGGCGATAATCTCGACGGCAATGGGGAGGGAGACGTTGTTAAACAAACCCCAGCCCTGCTGCCCGGCGTCAATGGCAGCGCCCACGGCAAGCAGGGGCAGCGCAAAGGCCAGCGCGTTCAGGAGGACCGTATTTGCAATGGTGATGCCCCAATTCGTCACCCAACGCGTTTTGCGTGTTTGGCTGCGCACGCGGCGCGGCACCCAGGCTTCGACCAGCGCAAGAAGCGCAAAGAGCCCCAGAAAGACGCCGAAGCGGATGACAGTTTCATTTTCCATAGCGCAAACCTACTGCGCAAACCCGCTCAGGCAAGGGGCGCGATGCCGCATAGGCCCCACAAATTGGTGATCTCAAAGGCGGATGATCGAGCCCGCGCCGTGTTCGGTGAACAGCTCAAGCAGGCAGGCATTGGGGGCGCGCCCGTCCAAAATCACAACTGCGCGTGTGCCGCCCTTCAGGGCGGCGAGGGCCGTTTCAGTCTTCGGGATCATGCCGCCCGCGATTGTGCCATCTGCGGTCATCGCGTGGACGTCTTTGGCTGACAATTCGGTCAGCACTTCGCCATCTGCACCCTTGACCCCGGAGACATCCGTCAACAACAACAACCGGTCCGCGCCAAGCGCGGCCGCAATCGCGCCAGCAGCCGTGTCCCCGTTGATGTTGTAGGTCTCACCGGCGCGACCCGTCCCAAGTGGCGCGATCACCGGAATGATCCCGTCTTCGAACATCGCCGTTATGACGCGCGGGTCCACCTCGACCGGTGTGCCCACAAGGCCAAGGCGCGGGTCGGTCGGCTCGCATATAATCATCTTGGCGTCTTTGCCTGAAAGGCCGACGGCCCGACCACCCTCATGGTTGATGGCTTGCACGATCCGTTTGCCAACCTGACCTGACAGCACCATTTCGACCACGCGGACGGTGGCGGCGTCGGTGACGCGCTTGCCGTCGACAAACTCGGTCTCAACCCCAAGTTTGGACAGCATTTCGTTTATCATGGGGCCGCCGCCATGGACCACGACAGGGTTGATCCCCACTTGGCGCATCAAGGTGACATCCCGCGCAAAGCTGGCCATCCCCTCGTCGCTGCCCATCGCGTGGCCGCCCAGCTTGATGACGACGGTGGCGCCGCTGTAGCGCTGCAAATAGGGCAATGCTTCAGACAAGGTGCGGGCGGTGGCGATCCAATCTTGGTTCATGGAGGTCTGCTTTTTCATCGGGTATTCCAACAGTCTGCTGCCCTCTGTTAGCGGCTGGGCATGGGCCTGCCAAGTCCGGCAGTGGTTGATTGTAATTCCACCGTGACTTGTTAGGGTCCCCCCAAAGGGGCCCTGCCATGAGCGATGACCAGAAAATCCTGCTGCTAACCGGCGCAAGTCGCGGTATCGGCCATGCGACGGTCCAGCGTTTCAACGCCGAGGGGTGGCGCGTCATCACCTGTTCGCGCCACGCCTTCCCCGAGGAATGCCCATGGGGCGGCGGGGCGGAAAATCATGTGCAGGTCGATCTGGCTGACCCCAAAAACACGATTGAGGCGATCGAAGATATACGCGGGCGGCTGAACGGCAAACTGCATGCGCTGGTCAACAATGCGGGCATTTCGCCAAAGGGGGAGGACGGAGCGCGGCTGAGCACCCTTGATACGGATTTGCGCACATGGGGCCATGTCTTTCACGTGAACTTCTTTGCCTCGGTCGTCTTGGCGCGTGGCCTGCGCGCTGAGCTGGCCAGCGCCAGCGGCTCAATTGTCAATGTGACCTCAATTGCTGGCAGCCGGGTCCATCCTTTTGCCGGTGCGGCCTATGCGACGTCCAAGGCCGCTCTGGCCGCGCTGACCCGCGAGATGGCGCATGATTTCGGGCCCTTGGGTGTGCGGGTAAATGCCATAGCGCCGGGTGAGGTTGAGACGGCGATCCTGTCTCCGGGCACCGACAAAATCGTCGATCAGCTGCCGATGCGCAGGCTGGGTCAACCCGACGAGGTCGCCGCCGCCATCCATTTCCTTTGCTCTGACGAATCCAGCTACATTTCGGGCACCGAAATAGAGGTCAACGGCGCACAGCACGTTTGAAGCTCTATTCCAGCGTCGCGATGATGCTGCGAAGCGTGGCGATGCCGTCGCCCTTTTCGGACGAGGTCAGTACGATCTCGGGATAGGCGGCGGGGTGTTTCGCCAATGCCTTGCTGACCTGGTCGATCAGCTTGGGCAGCTCTTTTTCCTTGATCTTGTCCGTCTTGGTCAGGACCACCTGAAAGGTGACCGCAGACCGGTCCAGCAGCGTCAGAATGTCTTCATCAACCTTTTTCACGCCATGCCGGGAGTCGATCAGCACAAAGGCGCGGCGCAGCGTCTGGCGGCCGGACAGGTAGGCTTTGAGAAGCCGTTGCCATTTTTCAACGATGGGCAGGGGAGCCTCTGCAAAGCCGTATCCCGGCAAATCGACAAGGTAATGGGCGTCTTGCAGGGTGAAAAAGTTGATCTCTTGCGTGCGCCCGGGGGTGTTTGACGTGCGCGCCAGCGCTTTGCGGCCGGTCAATGCGTTGATGAGGCTGGATTTCCCAACATTGGACCGGCCGGCAAAGCAGACCTCTTTGCGGTCAGCCTCGGGCAAGCCGTTCATCGCCACGACGCCTTTCAGGAAATCGGTCTCTCCCGCAAATAGCTTGCGGCCAAGTTCCTCCGCAGCGTGGTCGGGGGCGTCGGCGATTGAAAAGGTGAAGGCCATGTGTCAGGTCCTTTGGGTTGGCTTGGGCGCGCTCAGACGATGCGCTCAGACGACGCGCACGGTGTCGCCAATTTTGATGTCGCCGCCGCTCAGCACCTGCGCGTAGACCCCGAAATCCTGGTGCCCAAGTGCGGCGAGCGCTTTCAACGTGTCCGCGTCCCGCTCCCCGGTCTGGGGGTTGGCGGTCGTCGCAAGGCAGCGCACGATGCGGTCCTCAACCTTCAGTTGAACGCCGCCAATTTCGATGGTTTTTCCAAGCCAGTTGAATTCTTCCCACGGGTCCAGCCCGTCAAGCCAGAAATTGGCGCGCCATCTTTTCGGCGACAGCTCCTGGCCCATCTGGTCGGACAGGGCTTGGTTGCTGGCGAGGTTTGCAATGGAGACCGACGGGTAAGGCGTGTCTGTCATGCCGCGCTCTGGCACCCGCAACACGCGGGCGGATTGGGCGCGGTTGGGCGGCATCAATGGCTTGACCCAATCCATCAGGGCGTCGGCGTCATGTTCTGGGTGCAGGGTCAGCGTTGGCCTGTCCGGGTGTGACAGGGTGATCTGCTCGCTGGCGGTGTCCAGTGTGGCCTCGATTGCCATCAGCTGGGGCGCCTTTGAGCCGCGCGAAAAGTTTGCGCATGGGGCCCATTGCGTGCCATCCGCCTTCGCGGCTTCATGCGCAACCGCCCACCTGCGGTCCCAAGGCATGGTTTTGCCGGCCTCAAGCGTTACGTTTTGCAACGCCTCGCGCCCATGGCTCTTGATGGGATGCCGCCAGATATGGGCAAGGACGGCGGTCATTCCTCGGCCTTCGGCTTGCGTTTGAATCCGGCCGCGATGTTGCCAAACAGGTCGGGCTTGTAGCCTTGGCTGCGCATGATCGCGTATTGCTGGATGAAGGTGATGACGTTGTTGGCAATCCAGTACAGCACCAGGCCGGACGCAAAGCTGCCAAGCATGAACATGAAGACCCAAGGCATCCACGCAAAGATCATGGCCTGTGTCGGGTCAGTGGGCGCGGGGTTCAGCTTTTGCTGCAGCCACATGGACACACCAAGAACCAGCGGCAGAATGCCGATAAAGATCAGCGCCATGATGGATCCGGGCTCTGGCCCGGCGAAGGGCAGGATGCCCCAAAGGTTCAAAAGCGAGGAGCTGTCCGGCGCGCTCAGATCGGTGATCCAGCCCACCCATGGGGCATGCCGCAGCTCTAGGGTGACGAAAATCACTTTGTAGAGCGAGAAAAAGATCGGGATCTGCATCAGGATCGGCAAGCACCCGGCGGCGGGGTTCACTTTGTTGTCCTTGTACAGCTTCATCATGCCCTGCTGCATCTTCTGGCGGTCGTCGCCGGCGCTTTCTTTCAGCTTCTCCATCTCTGGCTGAAGCTCTTTCATCTTGGCCATGGAGACGTAGGATTTGTAGGCAAGCGGCAGCAACAGCGCCTTGATAAGCAGCGTCAGGACGATGATCGACCAGCCCATGTTGCCGATGATCGAGTTCAGCCAATGCAACACGGCGAAAATCGGTTTGGTGAGGAAGAAGAACCAGCCCCAGTCGATGCTGTCGAGAAATTTGTAGACGCCGCCTTCACGCTGGTAGTTGCGGATCGTGTCCCATTCTTTCGCGCCGGCATAAAGCTGGGTGTGCACGTCCTGCGTGGCACCCGCGGCGATCTCGATCACGGGCAGGCGCATTTCTGTGTGGTAGCGGTCGCTGCCCGGGACGTATTTGGTGACGGAATCGAAGGGTTGATTTGGGTCGGGGATCAGCGCCGACATCCAGTAATGGTCCGTGAACCCGATCCAGCCATTGCCTGCGGAGGCCTCCTTTTCAACATGCCCGCGCTCTGCGGCGTCAATGTCGAAATCGCGCACGTCGTCGTAGTCAATCTCGTTCAGCTCTTCGCCCGACTGGCGAATGATCCCTTCATGCAAGATGAAGAAATTCTTCAGGTCAGTCGGTTCGCCGTGGCGCACAAGCATGCTGTAAGGGTAGGCGCGGACAGAAGACGCGGTGGTGTTCTCAATAGATTGCGTGACGTCAAACATGTAGTCTTCGTCAATCGAGATCGTCCGCCGGAACGTCAGGCCCGCGCCGTTGTCCCATCTTAGCGTGACCGGGGTGTCGACACCAAGAACGGTGCCGCTCTCGATGCTCCACTGGGTGTTCGCGCTGGGCACTTGCTCAAAGGTCAAATCACCAGCGGGGACCCAGCCGTAAAGCGCGTAATATCCGTGAACGCTTCCAAGGGGCGAAAACAACGTGACGATGTCAGAGCCTTCTTCAAGCGTTTCGCGGTAGTCTTTGAGCGATAGATCGTCGATGCGGCCGCCGGTCAAAGAGATCGACCCCTCAACCCGGGGCGTTTCGATGATGATCCGTTCGCCTTCTGCAAGTGCTGTTTCGCGAAGCTCCTGCGGGGTTGTCGCCGCGATCGAGCTTGCATCTTGCCCAACTGACGGCGGCAAGACAGTGCCATCGGCGCTTTCCAATGGGGCTTCTGCCTGATTGGCCGCAGGTTGAATGGGCTCCTCCGGCGGGAAGATGAAGAACCAGACTAGGATCACGAGGAAACTAAGCGCTGTCGCAAGGATGAGGTTCTTGTTTTGATCGTCCATTTTCGGAGCCGCCACCTGTCATGAGATTGTGCAGGTGGTTCAATAGGCTGGGCCGCAAAAGGTCAAGCGGTTTTCATGCGCACCAGCCGTGAATGATCCTTAGAAAATAGGTGTATCAGCTGGCATGCTTTCCAAGCAAAGAGGGCGTGTTCAGGGACTTCTGATGTTGCAATATCCAATCAATCGTTTTGTCAAACGGCATGGGCCGGGCGACCGCGAACCCCTGCAGATGCGTGCAGCCGAGTTGGGACAATATTGATTGTTCGCCGATATTCTCAACGCCTTCGGCCAGCGTTTCAATGCCAAGCCGCTCCCCCAGGCCCACAATTGCGGCGATCATGCGCTGCTGCTCGGGGTCCGAATCCGCATTCACAACAAAGGACCGGTCGATTTTGATGCGATCCACGGCAAATCTGCGAATGTTCGACAAAGACGCATGGCCGGTGCCAAAATCGTCCAGGTCAATGTGAAAGCCCTGCGCTCCAAGCGCGCGAATGTTTCGCGTGATGACGTCATCATCATGTTCCGAAATCACCGTCTCCAAAATCTCGACCGTCAATCGGGACGGGGACAGCTCGAACCTGTCCACATCCCATTTGATGCGTTCCACAAGGCTGGGGTTGCGCAATTCCTGCGTGGCAAAATTCACAGCCACTGTTGGCACGATTGCGCCTGCCTTATCCCATTCAACCACGGCCCGAAGCGCATGGTTGAGAATGTTTTCGCCCAGCTCTTCAAGCCTGTTCGCGGCCTCCAGCGCAGGGACGAAGGCGGATGGCGGCATCGTCCCCTTTTCGGGGTGTTCCCAACGGGCAAGCGCTTCGAAACCCGTAATCTCGCCAGTATCGGTAGAGATTTGGGGTTGGAACCAAGGTTGGATATGGCCCTCGCGCAAGGCCTCCAGGACCTCATTGGACAGGTCCGTTTCAACTGGCACGACAGTATTGGGGGAAAAGCTGCGGATCGCGCGCGGGGCGTTTTGTTCCGCTTCCTGCAGGGCCGCCTTTGCGGCCGAGAGGATGGACGCGCCGGTGCGCTCGGGGGCCCTTGCGTCAATGCAAAACCCTGCTGACAGGGTCAGGTTCAAGATGGCGCCATCTATCTGTATCGGGGCCGAGGTGACGTCTTCCAGGCGTTCGCACAGGGTCAGCACCGCGCTGGTTTCCGGCGCGCGGATTGAGCAGACCATGACGCAAAAACTGGATTTGCTGAGCTGGGCAATCTTGTCGCCGGATCGCAGGATGCTCAGCATGCGTTGGGCGGTTTCATTGACGGCAAAATCGGCAACCGCGTCGCCCCATTTGCGGTGAAGTTCGTCATACCCGTCAATGCTGATCGCAATGCAGGCTGTTTTTTGAAATGTCGGGTCTTCTTTCAGCTGAAGGTCAAGGCTCGCCACCAGTCCGGCGATGTCGTTCAGTCCCGTCTTCGGGTCGCGGTCAGCCTTGGGGGCGGGCGCCTCAAATTCGCTTATCAGCAGGACCATCGGGGTCAAAACGGCAATGCCCAGCAGCACAATGTCGCTGTTGGCGATATAGGCCAGGAAGGAAAAGATTGGCACCGTGAAAAGCGCGGTCAAGCGGATCAGCGTGTAATGCCGCTTTAAAGACCCCGTGATCTTCGAAAAGGATGATCGCCCCGACATAGCTTACCTCGCATTTGGATTGCGCGAGGTCTAACAGGAACGGTCAAACTAGAACCTTAACGTGGCGGTCCTAAATCGGGAATATTTTCATCAAATCGGTCGTCATTGACGGTAAGCCCTTTGAAATCAAACAGATCGGGGTCAAGCAGGTGGGACGGGCGCGTGTTCATCAGGGCGCGAAACATCTTTTGACGCCGCCCGGGGGATTTGATTTCCCAGCTGTTCAGCAGTTCCTTGATGTTCTGGCGCTGCAGCCCGTCTTGGGACCCGCACAGGTCGCAAGGAATGATCGGGTAGTTCATGGCGGCTGCAAATTTGGCGCAGTCGTCTTCGGCGATGTAGGCAAGGGGGCGGTACAGGAACAAATCGCCCTCTTCGTTCACCAGTTTGGGCGGCATGGTCGAAAGGCGCGACCCATGGAACAGGTTCAAAAAGAAGGTTTCCAGAATGTCGTCGCGGTGGTGGCCCAGAACGACCGCCGTGCAGCCTTCTTCCCGCGCAATCCGGTACAGGTTGGCCCGGCGCAGCCTGGAGCACAGCGCGCACATGGTGCGCCCTGCGGGGACCTTGTCGACCACGATGGAATAGGTGTCCTGGTATTCGACCCGGTGCGGCACTTTCATCCGGCTCAGGAACTCAGGCAAAACGGTCGCCGGGAAGTTGGGCTGGCCTTGGTCAAGGTTGCACGCGACGATCTCCACCGGCAGCAATCCGCGCCACTGAAGCTCGACCAAGGCCGCCAGCAGGGTGTAGCTGTCCTTGCCGCCGGACAGGCAGACAAGCCATTTGGCCCCGCGTTCCACCATCCCGAAGTCGTCAATCGCGGCGCGGGTGTCGCGGATGATGCGTTTGCGCAGCTTCTTGAACTCGGTGGTCGAGGGGGCGCCGTAAAACAGCGGGTGAATGTCGTCGGGTTGATCCAGCATGGCGCGCTTATAGGGGCAGATGGGGCATGTGAAAAGGCCAACAACGGCGCGCTAGTCGGGCACGTCGTCGACCCCCATGCCGCCCCAGGGGTGGCACCGCAAGACCCGTTTGGCGGCAAGCCAGGTCCCCTTCAGGCCGCCATGCTTTTCCAGCGCCTGCATCGCATAGGCAGAGCAGGTGGGGTCATAGCGGCAGTTGAAGCCCACCCATGAGCTGAAGGTTTTGCGGTACAGGCGCACCGGAAGCGAGATCACAAAGGCCAGCGGGCTCATGGGCGCACCTTTTGCAAGGCGCGGATCAGGTCCAGCTGCATCTGCGCAAGGTCGCGCGACACGGTGGCGTCGGGCCTGCCGACCAGAACGTAGTCGTGGCCGGGGTGGCCATGTGTGGGGATAATGTGGCGCGCGATCTCGCGCAGGCGCCGCTTCGCGCAGTTGCGCTGCACCGCGTTGCCAACTTTCTTGGAGCAGGTAAACCCAACCCGTATGGTTGGGTCGGCGTCGCGGCGGTCACGCGCTTGCAGCAAAAATGCGGGCTGGCCGGAGCGTTGGGCCTTGGCGGCGCGCAAAAAGTCGGCGCGGTGTCGCAAGACCTCAAGACGAACGGAAACCGCCGGCGACGTTTCCGCGACTGGGACGTCAAGTCCTGCCACGGGTGCCTCCGGCGGTTTCAAAGATCAAAAGAAATCGGCGGCGCTTACGCGCTCAACGATTTCCGGCCTTTGGCGCGGCGCGCGTTCAGGATTTTGCGGCCGGCTTTTGTTGCCATGCGTGCGCGGAACCCGTGGCGGTGCTTGCGAACCAGGTTCGACGGCTGGAATGTACGTTTGCTCATCGTGAGCCTCCTTACGGATACGGGCGGAAAATCGACAAGATTCGAGGCCCAGATGTATTCAGAACCCGCGTCATAGACACAGCCCGCTTTCCCGTCAACGGCTATGGGGCGGTTCAATGGCCGGTTTTTGCAACAATTCGCACGGGAATGCACATACAGGGTGCGCCCACGGTAGCCAGCAATGGATTTGCGGGTCGAAACGGGGCTTAAATGTTCACTCCAGATCAACCCACCGTGAGCACGGTATCGCGGTGACATTGTTTTCGGCATGAAGGGGCAAACTCTTTATCCAAGGACATGAGCCAATGAGCGACATGACACATACGCCAGACAAAACCGCGCTTCAAAAGCGGCTTCCCATCATTGCGGTCGCCGTGGCGGCGGTGCTGGGGGCGTTTTTTCTGCGCGACTACCTGAGCTTTCAGGCTTTGCAGGAGAACCGCGAGGCGCTGATCGCGTTCCGCGACGCCAATTACGTGCTGGCGGTCCTTATCTTTGTCTCGGTGTATATCATCATCGTGGGCTTCTCGCTGCCCGGGGCCGCGATTGCCACCCTGACGGGCGGCTTCCTGTTCGCAACATTTCCCGGCGCGCTTTACAATGTGATCGGGGCGACCATCGGGGCGACCGCGATTTTCACCGCGGCACGTATCGGGTTTGGCGACAAGCTGGCCGACAAGATGGAAACCGGCAGCGGCTTGGTCAAAAAGATCAAGGACGGCATCGACGAAAACCAGTGGTCTGTCCTGTTCCTGATCCGCCTTGTGCCTGCGGTGCCCTTCTTTGTGGCCAATCTGGTCCCGGCTTTGGTGGACGTGCCCTATCGCCGCTTCATCATTTCCACCTTCCTTGGTATCATCCCGGGGTCGGTCGTCTACACCTCGGTCGGCGCAGGGCTTGGCGAAGTGTTCGAGCGGGGCGAGACGCCAAATCTGGGCATCATCTTCGAGCCCCATATCCTGCTGCCCATCCTCGGGCTATGCGCCTTGGCCGCGCTGCCGATTGTTCTCAAGGCCGTGCGCGGCAAAGAAGGTATCTAACCCATGAGCAAGATTGAAACCGACCTGCTGGTCATCGGGGCGGGCTCGGGTGGCCTGTCGGTTGCGGCGGGAGCCGTGCAGATGGGGGCCAAGGTTGTCCTGCTGGAAGACCACAAAATGGGCGGCGATTGCCTGAATTACGGCTGCGTGCCTTCCAAGGCGCTGATTGCGGCGGGCAAGCAGGCCCACGCGTTGCGCAATGGGGCCAAGTTCGGGGTGGCTGATGTCGTCCCGAACGTGGATTATGCCGCGGCCAAGGATCACGTCCACAAGGTGATTGAAACCATCGCCCCTGTGGACAGCGTCGAGCGGTTCGAGGGGCTGGGCGTTCACGTCATTCAGGAACGCGGGCGTTTCATCGACGCAAACACCGTCAAGGCGGGCGATCACGAGATCACCGCGCGGCGGGTGGTTGTCGCGACGGGCTCTGCGCCCTTCGTGCCGCCCATTCCGGGTCTGGACAAAATACCCTACCTTACCAACGAGACACTTTGGGATCTGCGGGATCTGCCAGAGCATCTCTTGGTGGTCGGCGGTGGCCCCATTGGCATCGAGATGGCGCAGGCGCATCTGCGGCTGGGCTCCAAAGTCACGGTGATCGAGGGCCAGAAAGCGATGGGCAAGGACGACCCCGAGCTTGCCAAGATTGTGCTGGACCGGATGCGCGCCGAAGGCATGGTGATCGAAGAGGACGCCTTGGCCGAAGACATCACCGGCAAGGCGGGGGCCATCACCGTCAAAGCCAAGGATGGCCGCGTGTTCAAGGGGACGCATCTGCTCATGGCCGTCGGGCGCTCTGCCAATACGGCCGATCTGGGCCTTGAGCAGGCCGGTATCGAATTTGATCGGCGGGGCATCTCGGTCGATGCCTCCATGCGCACGACCAACAAGAAGGTCTATGCCATCGGCGACGTGGCGGGGCAGCTGCAATTCACGCATGTGGCCGGCTATCACGCCGGGGTGGTGATCCGCTCCATCCTGTTCGGGCTGCCCTCAAAGGCCAAGCAGGGCCATATTCCGTGGGCCACCTACACCGACCCCGAGCTGGCGCAGGTCGGCCTGACGGAGGCGCAGGCACGCGAGGCGCATGGCGACAACGTTGAAATCGCGCGCTTCGAATTCCACGAAAACGACCGCGCAATTGCCGAGGGCAAGACAACCGGGTTGATTAAGGTCAGTGTGGTCAAGGGGCGGCCGGTCGGGGCCTCCATCGTGGGGGCCTCTGCGGGGGATCTCATCGGCGTCTGGGCGCTGGCCATCGCCAATAATCTCAAAATGAGCCAGGTGGCCGGTATGGTCGCACCCTATCCGACGCTTGGAGAGGTTAACAAACGGGCGGCTGGCGCTTATTTCTCCCCTAGACTGTTTGAAAGCGCGATGGTCAAACGGGTGGTAGGATTGGTGCAGCGCTACTTGCCGTAGCGGCGCCAACGGGGAGGGATACGAGATGAGGTCACTTTCAGGTCGGTTTCTGATCCTGTCGATCATCTTTGTGATGATCGCGGAGGTCCTGATCTTTGTGCCGTCCGTCGCCCGGTTCCGGCAGGATTACCTGAATGCGCGGCTGGAGAAGGCCCAGATCGCGTCGCTGTCGGTGCTGGCCTCTCAGGACGATATGATCTCGGGCGATCTGGCGAAGGAGCTGTTGGACAATGCCGGCGTCTATAACGTGGCGCTGCGGCGCGACGCGGTCAGCCAGTTGGTGTTGTCCTCGCCGGTGCCCGGTCAGGTGACCACCATGGTGGACCTGCGCGACCCGTCGGCGCTCTATCTGATCCGGGGCGCGATGATGCAGCTTTTTAAACCTGCAGACGGGGTGATCCGGGCCATCGGGGCGCCAACCAACTCTGCCGGTACGTTGATTGATGTGACCATGCCGCAGGCGCCGCTTCGGGCCGCGATGGTCGATTACGGCCTGCGTGTCTTGTGGTTGTCCTTGGTCATCTCGGTGATTTCGGCGCTGCTGCTGTTCTTTGCGGTCGGGCGGTTCATGGTCAAGCCGGTCAAGCGGGTGGTGCGCCACATGGAGGTCTATGCGGAGGCCCCCGAGGACGCCCGCCGCATCATCACCCCGCAGTCCACCATCACCGAGTTGAGGTCCGCCGAAGACGCGCTGGCGGCCATGCAGAGGCAGCTCACCGGGTCGCTCAAGCAAAAGGAACGCCTGGCGCAGCTTGGCGGCGCGGTGGCCAAGATCAGCCATGATTTGCGCAACATCCTGACCACGGCCACCTTGCTCGCCGACCGTATGGAAAGCAGCGAGGACCCGGCCGTGAAGCGCAGCGCGCCCAAGCTGGTGAACTCGTTAAGCCGGGCCGTGAACCTGTGCGAAGGCACGCTGGCCTTTGGCCGCGTCGAGGAGCCGCCCCCCAGCCTGTCGATGGTCAATTTGCCGGGGCTGGTGGATGACGTGTTGGAGGGCGAGCGCCTGGCCGCCGATGGCACGGTGTCATTTGTCGACGAGGTGGAGCCGGGCCTGGTGGTCCGCGCGGACGAGGATCAATTGTTCCGGGTGCTGGGCAATCTGGCGCGCAACGCGCGGCAGGCGATCGAGGCTACCAAAAAGGGCGGCACGATCAAGATCAGCGCAAATGAAACCGAAACGGATTGGCAGATCATCGTCTGCGACACCGGGCCGGGCCTTCCGCCCAAGGCGCAGGAGCATCTGTTCACGGCGTTCGAGGGCGGGGTGCGCAAGGGCGGCACCGGCCTTGGTCTGGTGATCGCATCCGAGCTGGTGCGCGGTCACGGCGGCGATCTGAGCCTTTTGCGCACTGACGAAACCGGCACCGAGTTTGTGCTGCGATTGCCCAAGCATCCCCTCGAGATCAGCAAGGCCGCAGAATAGCCGGGCGAATTGCTGTCTTTGCACTTGCAAACCAAAAGGGGCGGGGTTACATCGCCCCTACAGCGGATTGGTAGCTCAGTTGGATAGAGTACTTGACTACGAATCAAGGGGTCGGGGGTTCGAATCCTCCCCAGTCCGCCATAACATCCTCATAAATTTCTGAAAATTTTGGGACGCATCGGATTTGCGAAATCTGGTCCCGAACTTTGGCGTCACTCACATTTGTGACCCGAGTGGCAGGCCGCGCCAGATCGCGCCGCCCTCAAAACAGTCGTCCCCAATATACGCGCATGATGTGACCGCAGGCCCGGCGGAACCTTGGCATTGCGGGCGAGTGCGTTAGAGTGCTGGCAGAACAGGGTCTGCCTCAAAACAGGACGTATCCACATGACGACGACACCCGACATTCTGGCGCTCCCGCTGCCGCATTGCTGGTTCGAGGCCGAGACCTCGTTGCCGGAGCACCGGTTTCATGCGCAGACCATGGCGACGGGCATCGCGGCACTTGCAGATTTCGCCCAGCGCACGCAGGGCGTGGCGCAGACGGCCCGTCGCGGCAATGACGAAGACAACATTCTGGACGGGGCGCAGCGGCTGTTCGATAGATATTTCGCGGTCGAACGGCTGGATACGGACCCGATCCCTCAATTCCGCCAGGGCCTGAGCCAAACGGCGCGGGCTTGCCACAGCGATGCGGCCACCGGCACAAGCCTGTCTGATGAGGAGATGCGCGTTCTCGCCTTGGGGCTGCACCGCATTGCGGATTGGGCGCAATTCCCCGCCAAATGGGACGCCAGTACCACGCAGGCTCCGCAGGCGGGGCAGGGCGCATGCGCCATTCGGCGCTGGAAGCAGCAACACCACCTGTTTTTCGTCATTGTCCATGGGATGCTGTACCTGCTCCACGTTCTTGAGGAAGCGCTGGACCGTCGCCACGCGCCCGTCATCCGCGCCATCTTGCTGGATTTCGCCGAACTGATGGAGGCGTCGGCCGTGGCCTTCAAACTCGCCAGCGATTTCTCGCAGGAAGACTATGACACCAAAATCCGCCCGGATATGTTTGCATTCGACCCGCATTTTTCGGGGCTGTTTTACGCCGATCACAAAGAACTTGTGACGCGGTTGCGGGTGTTGCGGCGGGTGCCGGACGACTTTGCGGACGAAAGCCTGCGCATCGACGCAGCGATCCGCGCGGCCTATGACGTCCACGCGCTTGTCTGCCTGCGCTTTGTGGGCGAAACCAGCAGTCTGGCGTCCAAGGACGATACCCGTGTCGCGGCCGAAAGCATCCGCAACAAATACGTCAAACGCACGCTGGCAATTGCGGGCATGAAGAAACCTGACGCCTAGACGGGGGCGATGCCACAATGTCTTGCCGCCACAATCGCATGTGAATTCGGCTATGGATCTGGACAAACGCCCGAACTGCGGCAAACGCCCGATCCGGCACAGGCCCTTGTGCGCACGCTGCTGATTGCGGAGGTGGTGATGTCTGCCTCTTTGACAACAGTTTTGGCAAATGCCTTGCGTGTGAGGGTCGGGTGGTGACTGTGCTGTTTGTCCTCATTCCGTCCTCATTCCGTCCTCATTCCGCTGTCGCGCATAGTTCGGCCGTCGCCGAACCATGAAGAAATGCATAACGTCAAAACCGCTCAAATTTTTGGTGCGGCTGGTGCGAGATTTAGAATCCTTGGCGCGGTTTTGTGCAAATCTGTTTTGTACAAAATGGGTTTTGGGCCTCCGGATTTTACCCCAACTTGTACAAAACGGACCATTTGTAGGTCAAAACGCCTCTGTCTGGGCCGACCCGTATTGCCCCCGCAGATGTTTGCGAATCCCTATATAAAATGGGGTCCAGAGGGCCGCAGCGCGATCTGGCATTTTGGCCCGGACGCACAAGTTTTGCACAATAACGCATCGAAACGCGGTTGAATTGTCGTTTTTGTATATGCTAAAACAGGCTTTCTATAGGCGGAGGTCATATCGCTTGTATCAATATATCGTCACTGGATTTGGAATGAATCCGTGATTTCTTGGGAGGAAAAACATGAAATCTCTGCTAAACACTGCCCTCGGCCTGTCCATGGGCATCGCTGTCACATCCGTAGCCTTCGCCGACGGCCACGCAAAAGAACTGACAATCGCGATCGTGAACAACGGTCACATGATCAACATGCAAAAAGTGGCTGAAGCCTACACCGAAGAAACTGGTGTAAAGCTGAACTGGGTTTCGCTGGAAGAAGGCGTTCTGCGCGAGCAGGTTACTTCTGACACAGCAACCGGTGGCGGCCAGTACGACATCATCAACATCGGCATGCAAGAAGCACCCATCTGGGGCGCTGCCGGCTGGATCGAGCCGCTGGAATTTGGCGCTGAGTATGACGTTGACGACATGCTGCCAGCTATGCGCAACGGTCTGTCCCACGAGGGCACATTGTACGCAGCACCATTCTACGGTGAATCGTCCATGGTCATGTACCGCAAGGACCTGACAGACGCCGCTGGTGTGACCATTGCTGACAATGACAGCTGGGACAACATCAAGAAGGCCGCTGCTGCAATGCACGACCCAGACAACGGCGTTTACGGCGCATGTCTGCGCGGCAAGCCCGGTTGGGGCGACAACATGGCGTTCATCACAACTATGGTGAACTCTTTCGGCGGCGCATGGTTCGACGCTGACTACAAACCAACTCTGGACTCCGACGAGTGGAAAGCGGCCATCAACTTCTACGTTGATCTGCTGGGCAACTACGGCCCTCCCGGCTCCGAAGGTAACTCCTTCAACGAGATCCTCGCGCTTTACAACGAAGGCAAGTGCGGCATGTGGATCGACGCAACAATCGCGGCTTCCTTCCTGGAAGTGGACGGTGTTGCATACGCTCAGTCGCCAAACGCTGGAAACCCAGTTGGTGCGAACTGGCTGTGGGCTTGGGCAATGGCTGTTCCAGCTGGCTCGCCAAACGCTGAAGAATCCAAAGCGTTCATCGAGTGGGCAACATCCAAAGAGTACATCAAGGCCGTTGGTAACCACCCAGACTTCGGTTGGGGTTCCGTGCCAACAGGTACACGTGCGTCCACATATGAGATCCCTGAGTTCCAAGCAGTTGCAAAATTCGCAGCTGCCGAGAAAGCGGCGATCGACTCTGCGGCTCCAGAAGCAACTGACATCAAGCCTTACGTAGGCGTTCAGTTCGCTGCGATCCCTGAGTTCCCAGAAGTGGGCTCCGCTGTTGCACAGGAAATGGCTGCGGCCCTGTCCGGTGCGAAATCGGTAGACGAAGCTCTGGAAGCAGCTCAATCGGCTGCCGAAGCGATCATGTCGGAAGCTGGCTACTAAGCCTTCTTTCTAACGAACTTTCGAAAGGCCCGGCCGACCTTGTGTCGGGCCTTTCTTCCAAGCATTTGCGCGATAGTTTGGCCGTGGGGGCCCAGCGCAACAGCTGCCACAGACCACTAGACCATTCGCCAAACGCTTTCACTTGAGCGCGACTTCCGCTTTGCAAGGGTTCCATAGCTATGTCCGATAGAACGATACCTCGCCTGCTGCAGACACCAGCCGTCATCTTGCTGTTGATCTGGATGATCGTCCCGCTCAGCATGACACTTTACTTCTCGTTCATCCGCTACGTGCTGAATAGCCTGCGTCGCCCGGAGTGGACGACGCCCGCCCTCGAAAACTGGCGGGGCTTCGGCAACTACAGCTACGTGTTGAACGCAAAGGATTTCTGGTTCGCCATTCAGAACTCGGTCCTGATTGTGACCTCGATCCTGGTGCTGACGGTCGTATTGGGCCTCGCCATCGCGGTGTTGGTCAACCGGTCCTTCCCGGGGCGTGGCATCGTGCGCGTCCTGCTGATTTCGCCCTTCTTCGTTATGCCCGCCGTGAACGCGGTTCTTTGGATCAACATGATCCTTGACCCCGTGCTGGGGCTGCAAGGCATCGCGGTGGGTGGCTTGAACACCTTGATCGACGGGCTGCGGGACTTCCCCGTGTTGGGAGCCTTCTTCTCGCTCTGGCCTGAGTTGCAACCGATTTCCTTCAGGGCGACGCAGACGTCGGCCTACGCGGTCATCATGATGGTGACTTGGCAGTGGACGCCGTTTGCGGTGTTGATCTTCATGACCTCGCTGCAATCCGAGGACGAGAGCCAGAAAGAGGCGGCAACGCTCGATGGCGCCGGTCCATGGTCACAGTTCATCAACCTGACGGTACCTCATCTGGCACGGCCCATCGCAATCGTGGTGATGATCCAGTCGATCTTCCACCTGTCGCTTTACGCCGAGATTGAGATCGTCAGCCGCGGCAACGGCAACAAGAACCTGCCGTATCTGATTGGGGAGTTCGCCTCCAACAACATTGGTGCCGCAAGCGCCACCGGTATCTTCGCGGTCATATTGGCCAACATCATCGCAATCTTCTTGCTGCGCATGGTCGGCAAGAGCTTGATGGATTAGGGGAAAAGACAATGGCAGCCGTTACAGAACGCTCGAAACTTGGCACCATCATCTGGCCCGTTGTGGCTTGGATCGTGGCACTGATCTTCTTCTTCCCGATCTTCTGGTTGGTCTTCACCAGCTTCAAAACAGATGCGGATGCGGTGAAGCCGGAATTTCTGTTTTTCTTCACGCCGACGTTGGAAAACTACACCAACATGACGCAGAACTACGACTACTGGCGGTTCGCGATCAACTCGGTCATTACGTCCAGCTTTGCCACGCTTTTCGCGCTGGCGGTTGGGGTTCCGTGTGCCTATGCGATGGCGTTCAACCCGTCGCGCGGCACCAAGGACATCCTGATGTGGATGCTGTCCACCAAGATGCTGCCGGCGGCTGCGGTGCTGTACCCGATGACCTTCCTGACCAAGAATTTCCTGGGCATTTTTGATACGCATTTCCTTGTGATCCTGGTCCTGTGTCTCATCAACCTGCCCATCGTGATCTGGATGCTGTTCACCTACTTCAAGGAGATCCCGAAAGAGATCATCGAGGCCGGCAAGATGGACGGCGTCACGACCTGGGGTGAGATCAAGGATATCCTGATCCCATTGGCTTGGGGCGGCGTGGCCTCCACGGCATTGCTTTGCTTCATCTTCTGCTGGAACGAGGCCTATTGGACCGTGCGTCTGACAACCATTGATGCCGCAACGCTGTCAAAGCTTATCGAAGGCAACCGTGCGCCCGAAGGCCTGTTCTTTGGCCGTCTGTCCGCTGTGTCAACCGCGGCCGTCATGCCGATCGTTGTGCTGGGCTGGTTCTGCCAGAAGCAGCTGGTGCAAGGTCTGACATTCGGGGCGGTCAAGTAATGTTGGACGCTGCTCCCACAGATCTGACCGGAAAGGTTGCCGTCGTCACCGGTGCGTCCGGCGGCATAGGGGCGAGTGCTGTCGAGCATTTCGCCGCGCTGGGCGCCAAAGTCTACGCAACTGATATTGCAGAGACATTCGGCGGAACGGCCACCTATCGTCGTTTCAATCTATTGGATGATACAGAGCTGGCGGACTGCTGTGCGTGGATCACCGATGTGAAGCCGGATATCTTGTACAACAACGCCGCGATCTTCGATATGGGAACGGTTCTGGACGCTGATCTGGCGCAATATGACCGGCTGTTCGGCGTCAATGTGCGGGCCTTCTACGCGGTCATGCAGGCTGCCGCAAAGTCGATGGTGGCGGAGAAAAAGCAAGGCTCCATTATCAATCTGGCGTCTCAGGCGGGGCACCGGGGCGAGGCGCTGGTCGCGCATTACTGCGCAACGAAAGCCGCCGTGATAAGCTATACGCAATCTGCGGCTCTTGCGCTCGCGCCTCACAAAATCCGTGTTAACGCGATCTCCCCGGGGGTGGTCGATACCCCCATGTGGAAAGAGGTCGATGCGCTTTTCGCAAAGTTTGAAGGCAAGGCGCCGGGCCAAAAGAAAAAAGAAGTCGGCGAGGCTGTGCCGCTTGGCTATATGGGCGAGCCCGCCGATATTTCCCGCGCCGCTGTTTTTCTTGCCTGCGCACAATCCAGCTATATGACCGCCCAGACCATCTGCGTCGATGGCGGCAACGTGTTGCGGTGATCTGATGTCGATAATGCAGCCGAAAATTGAGCTTGTGGATCGGAGCAGCCGCTCCATCCGTTATCTTGAGCATGGATGGCCTACGGAGCTCTGCCGATGGCACGCCCACGAGGAATATGAGCTGCACCTGATCGTGGCGACGAGGGGAAAGGCATTTGTTGGCGACTATATTGGCGATTTCAAGCCGGGGCATCTGTATCTGACAGGTCCGAACCTGCCACATAACTGGATCACCGATCACGTCTGGACCGAACCGGTCGAGACCCGCGATATGCTGGTTCAATTCAGCGACGACAGTTTTGAGAAACTGGCGCAAGGCTTTCCCGAATTTGCCGAGGTCCGCAACATGCTGACGCTGGCGCAGTCCGGCATTTTGTTTGAGGGGTTCAACCCAACCTTCGCGCGCGGCCACATGGAATCCATTCGCAACAGCGCCGGTCCGGAGCGTATCCTTGCCTTCATCAGGTTCCTCGTGCGGCTGAACGAGCATGCGGAAAAGCGGGCGCTGTCGGTGGTGAAACTTATCCAACCGCAAGGCACCAGCAAACACGCACGCATCGGCGTGGTGGTGGACCAACTCGTTGAACGTTTCAGCGAAGACCTGTCTTTGCCACAGGCCGCCGAGATCGCAAACATGACCGAAGCGACGTTCAGCCGAAACTTTCAGGCCATCACCGGCCATCGCTACCTTGAATTCGTCAACCGGGTGCGGATTGGGCAGGCCTGCGGCATGCTCTATGCAACGGACGATCATGTGACCGAGATTTGCTATAATGTTGGGTTCCACAACATTGCGAATTTCAATCGTCACTTCCTCAAGCTGAAGGGGATGACCCCTTCGGCCTACCGTGAAACCGCGCGTAACGACCACGCCCTATCGTTGGAGACAGCCGAATGAATACCGAGGCGTCGCACAACATCTATGCAACGCGCTTTGATCGCACTTCCTGCATGGTTGGGGTTGTGCATCTGGGGTTTGGCGCGTTCCATCGCGCGCATCAGGCCGTCTATCTTGACGACTACATGGGGATGTCCGGTGATCTGGCCTGGGGCATTGCCGCCGTAAATCTGCGGGGGGCTGAGGCCGCTCAGTTCAAAGCGGCTGCCGAAGACATTGAGCGCCATGACGGCTATTTTCTGAAGTCCATCTCCTATGATGGGCAGGTCGAGCTGCGCCGCGTCCGCAGCCACACGGCGTTCGCCGATTGGAGCTCCGCGCCAAGCGAGGCAGAAGCTCTTTTGAGCAAGCCATCGGTGAGGCTCGTCACGATCACCGTGACAGAAAGTGGTTATTACACTGACGCCGATGGCAATCTGAACACCACTGATCCGACCGTTGCTGGCGAAGTTGCGGGCGGGGCAGGGCAAAGCGTGTATGCCTATCTGCAAGCAGCGCTTCAGGGCCGCATGACAACGATAGACGCACCGCTGACCATCGCGTGCTGCGACAATATCCGCCAAAACGGCAAAATGCTGAGCCGCAACTTGTTGGCCTATCTGGAGGCGTGTGGCGACACCGCACTGGCGGCATGGGTGAGCGAAAAGGTGGCGTTCCCCTGTTCAATGGTGGACCGGATTACGCCGCGCAGCCCTGCCGACCTGGCGCAGGAGCTGACAGCCTTGGTGCGGGCCGACGTGACGTCGCCGATTATGGCGGAAGACTTCACTCAATGGGTGCTGCAGGACAAAGCCGCCGCAGAGATGCCTGATTTGGCGCAGGCGGGTGTCATCGTAACGCCCGATGTGGACCCGTATGAGGAAACCAAAATCCGGGTGCTCAATGGTGGCCACACGGGCCTCACCTATCTTGCAGCACTTGAAGGCATCAAGACATTTGATGCTGCGATGCGCATGCCGCATCTTCGGGAGCATTTCGAGAAGTTCGAAACCCAAGAAGTGCTGCCGGCCATCACGCTGGATCTGCCATTTTCCAAAACTGACTATCTGGCAAGCATTGCACAACGTTTTGGGAACCGGGCCATTGGTGACACCGTCGCGCGGATCTGTGCGGACGGTATGGCGAAATTTTCGATCTTTGTGCGCCCCACGCTTGCGGGCTGTCTGCGTCAAGGCATCACGCCAACCTATGCGATCCGGTCGATTGCAAGCTGGCACCAGTTTGCCCGCCACGTCGCGGCCGGAAAAATAGATTTTAACTACGTAGAGCCAAGCTGGGACGACCTTGCGCCCATGCTTGGAACTGAAGAGTTTATTCAATCTGCCCAACTCTGGGGCGACCTTCCCAAAATCTATCCCGTCTTTGCAGAAACCCTGCGAAGCGAAATTGCAGAAATGGAGCTGAAATGGCCGGTCTGACACTACGCGATGTGCGCAAAAGCTATGGTGAAACGCAAGTCATGCACGGCGTTGACCTAGACATTGAAGATGGTGAATTTGTTGTATTCGTTGGCCCCTCGGGCTGCGGTAAATCCACCTTGCTGCGGATGATCGCAGGGCTGGAGGAAATCACCAGCGGCTCGGTGATGATTGGTGACCGCGAGGTCAATGACGTGGCCGCCGCCAAACGTGGCGTGGCGATGGTGTTCCAGACCTATGCGCTTTACCCGCATATGACGGTCTACAAGAACATGGCGTTCGGGCTGAAGCAGGCAAAAACCGATCCCGCTGAGATTGACAAGCGGGTAAAGGCAGCTGCCGAGATTTTGCAGATTACCGACTATCTGGATCGCGCCCCGCGCAACCTGTCCGGTGGTCAGCGCCAGCGGGTTGCCATCGGCCGCGCCATTGTACGTGACCCGGAAGTGTTCTTGTTTGATGAGCCGCTCTCCAACCTTGATGCTGCGCTGCGGGTGCAAACCCGTCTTGAGATTGCGCGTCTGCATGAACGCCTTGCGTCGACCATGATCTATGTGACCCACGACCAGGTGGAGGCCATGACACTCGCCGACAAAATCGTTGTGCTGCGCGATGGTCGTATCGAACAGGTCGGCTCGCCGATCGAGCTGTATGACAGACCGCAGAACGCATTTGTTGCGCAGTTCATCGGCAGCCCCAAGATGAACTTCTTCGGGACGGCAGATGTCGCGGCCTCTGCGTCCAAAGCCTTAGGGCGCGAGCTTACCGAAGCGCATCAAGTTGGTCTGCGTCCCGAGCACATGGAGCAAACCACTCTCGCCAAATCTGTGGTGCAGGGCAAATTGGAACTGGTAGAGAACCTTGGCGAATACGCGCTGGTCCACCTTGTGACCGCGACGGGCATCGAGTTCATCGCCAAGACCGAAAAACCCCCAACAGAGGCCAAGGGCGAGATGATAAATTTCGGCATCAAGCCAGAGCTTGCCCACTATTTCGACAAGAACACTGGTCTGCGCGCGTAGCTTTCGCCCGGACCTGCAATGATTGGACGGCGGGCCTTTGGTGGCCCGCCGTTTTTCGTTGAACCGCGACTTGGTCCGGCGAATGACAGACTGTGCAACTGGCTTGCCGGTCCCGACGTCCGCGAAACGAAACGCCCAAAGATGCCTCCGTGGGGCGTAAATCCAGTTTGAACGGCAAAAACCGTGAATTTATTGTGTTTGGCTGCGGCTTGCTCTTGAGGTTTCGTCGATTCAAAGCACATTAGGATAAATCAAAAATACCATCGAATTAGGAGTTCGCGTGTCCCTCTTCTTTATCGTTGCTCTGCCTTTCTTTGGTGCGCTGCTTCCGGGTTTGATGAACGCGGCGGGCCGGTCGGCAACGGCGGGGGTGACGTTCACCGTTTCCTTGGCGGCGTTCATCGGGCTGCTGACGAACCTGCCGACCGTATTGGCGGGCGAGGTGGTGACAGCGCGGGTCGATTGGATGCCAGTGCTCGGGCTCAACTTTTCGCTGATGCTGGACGGGCTGGGCTTCTTCTTCGCAATGCTAATCCTCGGCATCGGGCTGCTGATTATTGCCTATGCGCGCCATTATTTGAGCCGCGACGACAATATGGGGCAATTCTTCACCTATTTGCTGCTGTTCCAAGGCGCGATGGTGGGCATTGTGCTCAGCGACAACATATTGCTTTTGCTGGTGTTCTGGGAGCTGACCTCGCTGTCATCCTTCCTTTTGATCGGGTATTGGAAGCATCTGCCGGAAGGCCGCCAGGGCGCGCGAATGGCGCTGACGGTGACCGGGATGGGCGGGCTGGCAATGATTGGCGGCATGCTGATTTTGGGCCAAATCGCTGGCAGCTATGACCTGAGCGTCATCTTGCAGAACCGCGACTTGATCCAGGCCGACCCGCTTTATGTACCGGCGTTGATCCTCATCCTGCTGGGCTGCTTTACAAAATCCGCACAATTCCCGTTCCATTTCTGGCTGCCGCACGCCATGGCGGCCCCTACGCCGGTGTCGGCATATCTGCACTCTGCCACGATGGTGAAGGCGGGCATTTTCCTGATGGCCCGCATGTGGCCAGTGCTGTCGGGCACGCCCGAGTGGGTGATGATCGTGACCACCGCAGGTTTGGTCACGATGGTGCTGGGCGCCGTGATTGCGCTGTTCAAGCATGATCTTAAAGCGTTGTTGGCGTTTTCTACCGTCAGCCATCTGGGGCTCATCACAATGCTTTTGGGCACCGGTACCGCTTTTGGGGCCATGGCCGCGATGTTCCACATCCTCAATCACGCGACCTTCAAGGCCGCGTTGTTTATGTCGGCAGGTATCATCGACCACGAAGCCCATACACGCGACATCAGGCGGTTGGGTGGGCTACGAACGCTGATGCCGGTGACCTTTGTGGTGGCGACCCTTGCGGCTTTGTCGATGGCCGGTATCCCGCTTTTGAACGGGTTCCTGTCCAAGGAGATGATGCTGGAGGAGGCCAATCATACCGTCCTCTTTGGCTCGGCTTGGCTGGTTCCCGTGATGGCGACGGTCGGCTCGCTGTTCTCGGCTGCCTATTGTTTCCGCCTGATCGGCCATGTCTTTCTTGGCCCGGTGCGCGACGACTACCCGGCCAAGCCGCACGATCCGGGTCCCGGCCTCTGGCTGCCGCCTGCACTGTTGGTGGTGCTGGTGGTGGTGATCGGTGTCGCGCCGTTCCTGGCGGAGCCTTTCGTCAAGCTGGTGACGGCTTCTGTTTTGGGGGAGGCCGCCGAGGTTCCCAAGGCCTATTTCAAGATTTGGCACGGGCTGGTGCCGGCGCTTTACATGTCCATCATCGCGGTGGTGGGTGGCTTGGCGCTGCTGGCCATCTTCAAGCCGTCCCTGCGGCTGTGGGAAACCACCCCGCGCCCCGAGGCCAAAGTGATCTTCGAGGCGATCGTGGAGGCGGCGGCTGCGTTGGCCCAAAAGCTGATTCTGCCGCTGCATAACGGCGCGTTCACGCGCTACGCCTCAATTGGGGCCATCGTCATCGTGGCGGCGGGGTACCACGCGTGGGTCACCGGCACTGTGGGTCAGGCCACGCGGGACATTCAGCCCGCCGGGCCTGTTCCTATCGCAGGCTGGGTGATGCTGGTGGCCGCGACCGTCGGGATGGTGTTCCTTCATCGTAACCGCTTCTTGTCGTTGATCCTGATCGGCATCGTCGGGCTGATGGTTTCGGTTGCCTTTGTATTCTTCAGCGCGCCCGATCTGGCGATGACCCAGTTTACGGTGGAGGTTGTGACCATCATCTTGCTGCTGCTGGCGCTGAACTTCCTGCCGAACGCGACCCCCATCGAAAGCTCGGTGCTGCGCCGGGTGCGCGATACCAGCGTTGCGGTCGTGGGCGGGCTGGCCGCCTTTGCGCTGTCATTCCACTATATGCTGCGCGATGCCGTCTCGACGCCGATTTCTGAGTTTCATCTCGCCAATTCCTACAAAGGCGGCGGCGGGACCAATGTGGTCAACGTGATCCTCGTCGACTTCCGTGGCTTTGACACCTACGGCGAAATCATCGTGCTGGGCATCGCGGCGCTGCTGATCTACGCGCTGACCGAGACGCTGCTGGGCGGGCCGGTCCGGGCGCGGTTGCTGAACCGCAAGCCCGATCAGCCGCGCGCTGGCGACAAGCATCCGATGATGATGGTGGTGTTGACCCGGGTCATCATGCCGGTGGTGCTGATGGTCGGCTTCTACATCTTCCTGCGCGGGCATAACGAGCCGGGCGGCGGGTTCATCGCTGGTCTGGTCGTGTCCATCGGCGTGGTCATGCAGTACATGGCCAGCGGCTTTGGATGGACGTCCGCACGGCTGAAATACCCCTATCACGGGGTGATCGGGGCCGGGGTCCTGATTGCGGGGCTGACTGGCATTGGGTCTTGGTTCGTCGGCAAGCCATTCCTGACCTCCGACTTCACCTATGTGCGCATCCCGCCATTCCAGGAATTCGAGCTAGCCACTGCCGCCCTCTTTGACCTTGGGGTGTTCCTTGCCGTGGTCGGCGCGGTCATGCTGTCGCTGGAAAGCTTCTCCCGCCTTGCACGGCTGGCAAGTGGACCTGAAGAGGATGAACACCCGATGGATATTGACCCGTCACGCGATGACGTGAAGGAGGGGGTGTAACATGGAATTCCTGGTCGCCTCCGCCATTGGCATCCTAACCGCCGGTGGCCTTTATCTCGTCCTTCGGCTGCGCACCTTTCCGGTGATCCTCGGCATCTCGCTGCTGACCTATGCGGTGAACGTGTTTCTCTTTGCGTCTGGCCGGTTAACAGTTGGCGCGCCGCCGATTTTGCGCGACGGGGTGCAGGCCTATTCTGATCCTTTGCCGCAGGCGCTGGTGCTGACGGCCATTGTGATTTCCTTCGGGATGACAGCGGTGGTGGTGATGATCGGCCTTGGGGCGTATCTGGGATCGGATGACGACCATGTGGATGACCGTACCGGTCCCGATGAAGACGCGTCGGAGGGCTCCTCATGACCCATTGGATCGTTGCCCCCATCATTCTGCCAGCGCTTGTTGCGCCCTTTATCGTGCTGGCCGCACGCTATCACATCGGTATCCAACGTGTTCTGTCACTGGCGGGCGTTTTGGCGCTTGTCGCCGTGGCCTGCGGGTTGGCGTGGCAGGCCTCCGACGGCACGGTAACCCTTTATCAGATGGGGGATTGGGCCGCGCCTTACGGGATCGTGCTGGTCGGCGACCAGCTTTCCACGATGATGGTGTTGCTGACGTCGGTGCTGGCGCTGTTTGTTCTGCTCTATGCCATTGGGTCGGGCTGGGACAACCGCGGGAGGCATTTCCACGCGCTGTTCCAATTCCAGCTGATGGGCATCATGGGGGCGTTCCTGACGGGGGATTTGTTCAACCTGTTCGTCTTCTTCGAGGTCCTGCTGATCGCCTCCTATGGGTTGATGATCCATGCGGGCGGCAATGCGCGGCTCAGGGCAGGTGTGCAATATGTGCTGTTCAATCTGATTGGGTCCACCCTGTTCCTGTTCGCGCTGGGCTCGCTTTACGCAGAAACCGGCACCCTGAATATGGCGGACCTCGCCAACCGCGTCGCGCTGGTCAGCCCGGACGAGACGGTGGGCATCAGGGTCGCGGCCGTGTTGTTGCTGCTGGTTTTCGCGATCAAGGCAGCGCTGGTGCCGCTGCATTTCTGGTTGCCGTCCAGCTACGCCGAGGCGCCCGCGCCGGTGGCCGCTCTCTTCGCGATCATGACCAAGGTTGGGGCCTATGCGATCATTCGGGTCTACACGATGATCTTCCACCCCGAGCTGGAGGTCACCGCAGGCCTGCATGACGTCTGGCTGTTGCCAGCCGCTTTGGTGTCGCTGGCCATCGGTATGATCGGTGTCTTGGCGGCCAAGAAGCTGGATCGTTTGGTCGCCTTCTCGGTGATCGGGTCAATGGGCATGGTCATGGTCTCAATTTCGCTGTTCACCCCGGCGGGTATCGCGGCGGCGCTTTACTACATCGTGCATTCGACCCTGGCCGGGGCCACGCTTTTCCTGATCTCTGATCTGGTCAGAACCGGTCGCGGCAATCTGGTGCTCACGCCGCAGGCGGTCATGTCAGGCAACGCGCTGACGGCGGCTATGTTCTTCGTGGGGGCGATTGCGATGGCCGGGCTTCCGCCCTTGTCGGGGTTTCTTGGCAAGCTGTTGGTGCTGGACGCGGCCTTCGACAGCAACCTGATGGTGTGGGTTTGGGCGATCGTGCTCAGCTCAAGCCTCATTAGCATTCTGGGTTTTGCGCGGGCTGGCAGCATTTTGTTTTGGAAGGCCCATAGCATTGATCGACCCGAGGGGGCCGAGCCCCCCGCCACCCCCAACTCCATGTCCTACGCGGCGGTCGGCGGATTGGTCGCGCTGCTGATTGCGCACACGATATTTGCGGGGCAGGTGCACAGCTACACCACGAAGATGGCCGTGGGGCTGTTTGCGCCGGAGCCTTACATTTCCACTGTTGTCGAGACCCCCGGCAAGCTGAGCAAACCCAAGACGGGAGACCACTGACATGGCACGCGCATATCATTGGCTTTTGCCCCACCCCTTTCTGACGCTGCTTTTGGCAGCTGTCTGGGTGCTGCTGCAAAATCAGGTCTCTGCGGGGATGGTGGTCTTTGGGATCATCCTTGGCATCATCATCCCGCGCATGACGTCGATCTGGTGGCCTGACACGCCGCAAGGCTTCCGGCTGGGCAAGATGATGAGCTACACTGTGATTGTGATGTGGGACATTCTGGTGGCCAACGTTCAGGTGGCCTGGATCGTCCTCACGGTGCCGAATTCAAAGCTGAAACCCGCATGGGTCGTTGTCCCGCTTGAGCTGCGCCAGCCTGAAGCCATCACCGTTCTGGCGGGCACCATCACGCTGACCCCCGGCACCGTTTCGGCGGATTTGTCGGATGAAGGCCACAGCCTGCTGGTCCATGTGCTTCACACGGATGACCCGGACGGGGTCGTGGATGAGATCAACACCCGCTACCAAGACCGCCTCAAGGAGATATTCCAATGATTGCAGCTGCAGACGTGATGAACATCGCGGTGATCGTGGCCTTTATCACGCTGGCCGCGGGGCAGATCCTGTCCATGGTGCGGCTGGTTTTGGGGCCAACCTCGGGCGACCGCATTCTCGCGCTCGACACTATGGTCATCAACGCGTTGGGGCTGGTCGTCGTTTTGGGCATCCATCAGGGCGTGCAAATCTATTTCGAGGTGTCGCTGCTGATTGCGATGTTGGGTTTTGTGTCAACGGTGGCGTTGGCGCGGTTCTTGCTGCGGGGGGACATCATCGAATGAGCATCGAGATGATCGGAACATATGCTGTTGCGCTTTTTCTGCTGATAGGGTCGGGCTTTGTGGCCGTAGGCGTCATCGGGCTTTTGAAATTCAACGACTCGATGACCCGGCTGCACGCGCCGACCAAGGTTGGCACTGTCGGGATTGGGGCCTTGCTTCTGGCCTCCATCGGCCATTCTTTTGTCTTGGGCGAGACCTCGATCCACGAGTTGTTGATTATGGCGTTCTTGTTTGTAACTGCGCCGATTTCCGCAAACTTCATTGCGAAGGTGAACATACATCGCAGGTCGTGCGATACGCCGCCAGAGCCGCCAAGGGATGACACTTGGTCCACTCTCAACGTGCCTGAAGACGCCTCCGCGGCCGATAAATCAGCGCCATCCTAAGGGCCGATGTCGCGCGCGCGTCCCATGACGGCCTGCCGATGATGGATCGTCACAATTTTTTGGGGAGGGCCTCCCGCGGCTTGCTCTACGTTCAAGACATTTGGCAACACCCCGGCCAAAGCCAAGACTGTGCCTTTCTGAGGCCCGTTCTCTAGCCTCTCGAAGATCTAACCGCCAATTGCGTTTCATCTTGGCAAAAATACCTGAGCGTTGCGTCAACCACGCCCTCAGCGCACGCATGGTTAACCTTCCATTTCAAAAGAGCGGGTAAACCCGCCCTCGGATCCAGCGACGTCTAACACGCGTTGCAAAAAGGCAAAGAGGGATTGCGGCAGTTCGCATATGGGCTGCCTTGCGATCACCGGTGACAAGGCAAGGCCGGTCTGGGCTTAACAGCTCAGGCGGGAACCGCAAAACCCATGATGCCAACCAGGGTGGCGCCACCTTTCTTAACGACAGTACCGAGACATCACCCCCCGCGCAGCCAACAGGCTGCAGCGGGCGGAGGTGCAAGAATTTTCGATCGAAAATTCTTACGCGCTCAACGCGCCTCCGGCTGCGTATCGCTCCAACCGGGCCGCGAAATATCCAACGGCTTTGTGCAAGATCACGGTCATAACGGCCAGTGTAATCAGGCTCGCAAACATCAGGTCAATCTTCGCGCGTCCGTTGGCCAGCAGCATCAAATATCCCAAACCCTTTGAGGCCCCGACCCATTCCCCGATCACCGCACCTATAGGCGCGTAGACGGCAGCCAGCCGTAACCCGCTGCCCAAGGACGGCAAGGCATGTGGAATACGGACACGCGCCATGATCTGCATTGGGGTCGCCCCCATGGTGCGTGCCAGATCCAGCAGCCCTCGGTCCACACGGCTCAGCCCATCATGGAAGGCGGAGGTCACGGGGAAGTAAATAATCAGCACTGCCATAACGATTTTTGACCCGATCCCATAGCCGAACCACAGCGTCAACACGGGCGCCAGCGCAAATACCGGGACGGCTTGCGTGAACACCAATATCGGCAAAATCAGCCGCCGCATTGTGCGCGACATGGCCAATTGGATGGCCGTCAGCGCGCCCAGCACGGTGCCAATCAGCAGGCCCAGCACCACTTCCGTCAGAGTCACCAAAGCGTTCTCTGCGATCACTTCGCGGCTGTTGAACGCCGCCTGCGCCACGCGCCAGGGCGACGGCAAAATGAAATGCGGGGCGGCGGTGATCCACACGATCCCCCACCAAATGCACACGCCCAACAACACCGCCCACAACGCGTCCAGCCGCTTCATGCCTGTACCTCGCGCAGATGGGCCATCAGCTCGGCCTGACACTGCAATGCGCCCGCATCATCCAAGGCGCGAACCGGGTCTGACGCAGGCACCGGCCATGGTGCGGCCTCCTGCGCAGACATCAGTAATATCTGATGCCCCAACCGGCTCGCCTCCGCCGGGTCATGGGTGACCAGCAGCACGGTTTTGCCCTGCAAAACCTCCGCCGCAAGTTCCTGCATATCCGCCCGCGTGCCGGCATCTAGCGCCGAGAACGGCTCGTCCAGCAGCACCACCGGCCTGTCCTCCATCAAAGTCCGCGCCAGCGCCGCGCGTTGCCGCATCCCCCCCGACAAGGCCCGGGGCGTCTTGGTGCGATGCGCGCTCAACCCAACGCGGTCCAGCAGGCTGTCGGCCCGCGCCATATCGGGCCGCTCACCGCGCAGCCGCGCGCCAAGCACCACGTTTTCCACGACACTCAACCACGGCAACAGCAAATCTGATTGCGCCATGTAGCTGACGCGGCTGTGCACCGCCTTGCCATCTGTCGCGGCAATCTCGCCTGAAAACGCACCGCCCGTTTCCAGCCCAAGGATCAGCCGCAACACGGTGGATTTGCCAATCCCCGACGGCCCCAGTAGGCAGGTCCACTGCCTTGCAGGCAGGGAAATTTCCGTTTCAAACAGGGGCGTGCCATCTATCGCATGCCGCCCCGACAGGGTTATGCCGGGCGCGTCGCTCACGCCCCGCGCATCCCCATCGACCAGAACCCGACCTCCAGTTCGGTCGCCGTGGTAAACCGGTCCTGCAACACGGCCCAACGCGGGCTGGCCTTGGGGCTGTCCCCCAACCGTCGCGCAACCGCCCCGTCCAGCATCGTGCCGACCGCCTCGCAGACCTGCTGATATTCGGGGTCCTTGTAGGTGTTGATCCAGTCCGAATAAGGCCCGCCTGCGGTCAGGCGCAGTCCGATTTCGCCGTAGCCAAACACGCAGGGCGCCAGCGCCGCCATAAGGTCCAGAAAATCACCCTGCAGCCCTGCGTCCAAGACGTAGCGAGTATAGGCCAGGTTCTCGACCTCCTCGCGGGCGGCAAAAAGCGTTGCCTCGTCAATGCCTTCGGCGGCGCAGGTCTTCACATGCAATGCCATCTCGTGGTTGACCAACGCGTCTACGGTGCCCGCGCAAATCTTCATCTCGTCCAGTGTCTCGGATTTCACCACGCCCAGCGACCATGCCCGCGAAAAATGCACCAAGAACACATAATCCTGCACCAGATAATGCAGGAAGGCCGCGCGGGGCAGGGTGCCGTCGCCAAGGCCTTCGACGAAAGCGTGGCGGGTGTAGTCCTGCCACGCCGCCGAGGCCCCTCCGCGCCAAAGCGCGAAGGTTTTGCCATAATCCGGCGTCGTCATTTTGCTGTCACGTCGATGGTGATCTTCGACACCGGGTTGATCGCGGGGATCAATCCGGCCTCGTTCAGGAACGCCTCAAACGCTTCATACCGGCCCACATCCATCGCCGTCGGACGCAGCGCGAACCGAGGCATCGTGTCCGCCCAAGCCCGCTTGTTCAACTCGTCCTGCAGCTCTTTCGAGGTGCCCGAAAAAATCTCCCAGCTGTCTTGCGGGTGGTTGACGATGTACTGCGTGGCTTTCTCTGTCGCGGCGAGGAAACGTGCGATCATGTCCTTGTCCATCGTGTCGGTGTTGGCCACGTAGATCAGCTCGTCATAGGGTGGCAGGCCTTCTTCCTCGACGAAGAAGCACTTGCCCGCGACGCCTTCGATGTCCATCTGGTTCAGCTCAAAATTGCGGAAGGCGCCAATCACGGCGTCGACCTGCTTGGACATCAGCGAGGGTGACAGCGACCAGTTCACATTGATGAGTTCGATGTCATCCAGCGTCATATCGTATTTGGCAAGGATTGCGGCCAAAACCGCCTCCTCAACGCCGCCGACAGAGAAGCCGACCTTCTTGCCTTTCAAATCCGCAGGCGTCTTGATCGGCCCGTCTTCAAGCGCCAGCAGGCAGTTCAGGGGCGTGGCGACCAGTGTGCCCACGCGTTGCAGCGGCAGGCCTTCGTGGATTTGCAGGTGCAGCTGCGGCTGGTAGGAAATGGCAAGGTCAGCCTGACCTGCAGCCACCATTTTGGGCGGGTCGGACGGATCAGCTGGCGCGATGATCTCGACCTCCAGGTTCTGCTCCGCAAAGTAGCCCTTCTCCTGCGCCACGATGACGGGGCCGTGGTCGGGGTTCACGAACCAATCAAGCATCAGCTTCATCTGGTCTTGCGCCATCAAAGGTGTCGCGGCGAGCATCAACGCCGCCGTAATTGAGGTCAGTTTCATTGGGTTTGCCTTTCTAAGTCGGGCGCATCGCCCATTGCTATCAGTGAAATTTCGCCGTCCCAGTAGCCCTGCAATTTGCAGGCTGCCTGCCACGCGCGCAGGCCGGATCGGCACGTCAAAACCGCGCGTTGCCCGTCCTTGGGCGCCGGGCGGATGGTTGAAAAGTCGCTCACACCGAAGCGGTGTGCGGAGGCCGTGACAGGCACCAAGGCCTCGCCCCTCAGCTCGACGACAAAGTCTTCTGCGCGGATGTCGGTGGCCGAGATGAACCCCAACGCGGTCTCAGGCTCCGCCGCGCCGTCAAAGCGAAACCCACCCGTCCGGAAAGAGGCCATATCCACCGTCATCAACTGCCCCAGCGGCGACGGGGTTACCCCAAGGATCACCGCCAACGCCATCTGCGCCTGCGCAGACCCGATGGTGCCGACCACTGGCCCCAAGACGCCTGCTGTCGCACAGGTCGCGGCCTGCATGGGGAGGTCCGGAAACACCGCGCGCAGCGACGGCGCGCCGCCGCAAAATCCGCCAACATAGCCCGACAGCCCAAGTGCCGAGGCCGAGATCATCGGCACGCCCAACGCCAAACACGCATCCGACAGGATATAGCTCGCGGCAAAGCTGTCCGCGCAGTCCAGCACCACGTCAATGCCTTGGGCCAAGGCGTCAACATTGGCGGGCGTCAGGGCCTCGTTCACCGCTGTCAAAGCCACGTCACCGTTCAAGGCCGCCAAACTTTTGACCGCAATATCCGCTTTGCCGCACCCTATGTCGGCTTCGCGAAATAGCACCTGCCGGTGCAGGTTCGACAGCGACACCACGTCCCCGTCCACAATGGTCACATGGCCCACGCCCGCGCCCACGAGATATTGCAAAACCGGGCAGCCAAGCCCACCCGCGCCCACGACCAGAACCCGCGCCGCCGCCAGGGCCACTTGGCCCGCACTGCCCACCTCTGGCAATATCTCTTGGCGCGCGTACCGGTTCATCTTGTGGCCTTGATCCAGTCGCTTACGCGCCCCTCGGGGTCCGCGTTCAGCGTAATATCTGTGACGGCCGAAACCACGTCCGCCCCAGCCTCAAACGCGCCTTCCGCGCGGTCAATGCTCATCCCGCCAATGGCGATCAGCGGCGTGTCCCCGATCAGCCCTTTCCATTTGGTCAGCTTGTCCACGCCCTGTTCGTGCCATTTCATCTTCTTCAAAATGGTCGGATAAACCGGCCCCAAAGCCACGTAATCCGGCTCCAACGCCATCGCCCGCTCTAGCTCTGCACGGTCATGGGTCGACAGGCCCAGCTTGATGCCGGCGCGCCTAATGGCCCCCACATCGGCGTCGTCCAAATCTTCCTGACCCAGATGTACCCAGTCGCACCCCTCGTCGATGGCGATCTGCCAATAGTCGTTCACCACCAGCGTGCAGCCAGCCTCCCGACACAGGTCGCGGCCCAGCCGGATTTCGCGCCGCGCGGTGTCTGCGTCCACATCCTTGATCCGCAACTGCACCAGCTTAATCCCCATCGGCAGCAGCCGCTTCAGCCAATCCGTGCTGTCAAAAATCGGGTAGAACCTGTCCAAACTCATTCCAGAAACGCCTTTCCGATCACGGGGGTGGAGGGCGCGGCCATGTCGCGCGGCTCCATCGGGTCGGCGTCGTACGCCAACTGCCCCGCGCGGATTGCGGTTGCAAAAGCCTCCGCCATCGCCGCAGGGTCGCCCGCTTTGGCCACGGCGGTGTTCAACAGCACCGCGTCAAAGCCCAATTCCATCGCCTGCGCGGCTTGGCTTGGCAGGCCAAGCCCTGCGTCGATCACCAATGGCACGTTTGGGAAATGCGCCCGCATGGCCCGCAATCCGAAGAGGTTGTTCAGCCCCAGCCCTGACCCGATGGGCGCGCCCCATGGCATCAAAACTTCGCAGCCCGCATGCAGCAGCTTGTCGGCCACGACCAAATCCTCGGTGGTGTAGGGGAAGACCTGAAACCCGTCTTCACTGAGCACCCGCGCGGCCTCGACCAGACCGAAGACGTCGGGCTGCAGCGTGTCTTCTTCGCCGATGACTTCAAGCTTGATCCATTTGGTCCCGAACACTTCGCGCGCCATATGTGCTGTGGTGACGGCCTCCTTGACGGTGTGGCAGCCGGCGGTGTTGGGCAGCACCTGGACACCCAGATCGCGGATCATCGCCCAGAAATCCTGTCCCGCGCGGTCCTGCCCGCTTTCGCGGCGCAAGGACACGGTCGCGACCCCCGCGCCCGAGCGTTTGAACGCGTCGGCCAGAATGGCGGGCGAGGGGTATTGCGCTGTCCCCAGCATAAACCCGTTGGGCAAATCGACCCCGTAGAAACTGCGCATCGCTCAGCCCCCCTGCATCGGTGCAAGCACCTCGATCTTGTCGCCCGCCGACAGTGCCAATCCCAGCCGTGCAGGCCCGGCGACGAAGCTGCCATTCACTGCGGTGGCCACGACCGCGTCGGCGTAGCCTTGCTCTGCCAGAAACGCGTCCAAGGTCGCGGCCTCGGTCTCGACCGTCTCGCCATTAAGCTGCAACTGCATCCATCACCTCCGGCTCTGTGCCATCAAATATCAATTCCCCAACCATCCGCGCTACGGCAGGTGCCAGCAAAAACCCGTGCCGGAACAGCCCGTTGGCGCGGATCAGGTTGCCGTCACGGCGGATGCGCGGCAGGTTGTCGGGGAAGGCGGGGCGGCTGTCGACGCCGATCTCCAGCACTTCCGCCTCGCCAAAGGCAGGGTTCAGCGCGTAGGCCGCGCTCAGCAATTCCAATAGGGACCGAGCGGTCACGAATGCGCTGCCCGAGCTTTCAATCATCGTCGCCCCCAGCATGAACACCCCGTCGCCGCGCGGCACGACGTAAAGCGGGATGCGCGGATGCAGCAGCCGGATCGGGCGGGTCAGCGTCACGTCAGGGCAGCGCAGCACCAGCATCTCGCCTTTGACGCCGCGCAGGTCTTTGAGGGCGTCATGCGCCGCGAAGCCCCGGCAGTCGACGGTCAGACCTTTCGCAGCCTCGGTCTTTGGATCGGCCTCTCTTTGCTCAAAACTGACGCCATCCGCGCATAACCCTTCGCGCAACGCAGCCAACGCCGTTCGTGGCGCAAGATGCGCCTCGTCTTTGAAGAACAACCCTTTGGAAAAGCGCCCGCCAAGGTCGGGCTCCAATGCGTCGATCTCTTTGCCTGAGACGTCCGTGAAATTGTTGGTGCGGCGTGCAAAGCGCTTCAAATCGCTTTGGTCGCGCGCTGCGGAAATGACGAGCGAGCCTTCGCGGGTCACCGCGCCGGTTGCCGCGTCCCACCAGCCGGCGGCTTCCTGACCCAAACGGACCACGGGTTCTTCCGCACTTTCGCCCTCGCAATAGGGGGCCAGCATGCCGCCCGCCCACCACGAGCACATATGCGCGCCGACCCCGGCGCCGCGCTCGATCACACGCACCGATGCGCCGCGATCGGACAGCACCCGCGCCACGCACATCCCGGCCACACCGCCGCCTATGATGGTGACCTCAGTCATGCGCCGCCCAAAGCTGGTGGAAATGATGCACCGGCCCGTGCCCGGCGCCAATCTCAAGCTGGTCGGAGGCCACAATCGCGCCCTGCAAATACGCATGCGCCGCGCGCACCGCGTCCTCGATCGCCACCCCCGACGCCAACCGCGCCGCGATGCTGGAAGAGTATGTGCAGCCCGTGCCATGTGTGTTGATCGTGTCGACGCGTGAGGCCTGCAACGTGGTCATCCCCTCCGCGGTCAGCAGCATATCGGTGCAGGTGCCACCCGCCGCGTGGCCGCCCTTCATCAGTACGGCCTTGGGACCCATTGACAGCAAGGCGTGGGCTTGGTGTTCCATCTCGTCCAGCGTTTGCGCGTGGTCGAGGCCAAGCAATTTGGCGGCTTCGGGCAGGTTCGGGGTCAACAGGTCGGCGCGGGGGATCAAGGTCTCGACCATTGCGCGCACGGCGGCGTCCTGCAAAAGCGCGTCGCCGGACTTGGCGATCATGACGGGGTCTAGCACAACCGGCCCTTTGAATCCGGATAGCGCCTCGGCCACGGCCTCGATAATGGCAGGCGAAAACAGCATGCCGATTTTGATCGCGCCAACGGACAGGTCGCTGAGCACCGCATCCACCTGCGCACGGACGACATCTGCGGGCACTTCATGCACCGCCGTGACGGCGACCGTGTTTTGGGCGGTGATCGCGGTGATGACGCTGGCCCCGTAAACGCCCGCCGCTGAAAACGCCTTCAGGTCGGCCTGAATGCCCGCGCCGCCGCCGCTGTCGGAGCCTGCAATTGTCAGCGCAATCGGGATCGCGTTTGCCATGGTGTCGCCTCGTCAGTAAGCGGGCGATGCATGCGGGGGGAGGGGGCGCGCGAGAGATGCGCGATGTACCCGTTCCCTACGCCGGTATTGCCCGGATCAGGTTCGACGGGTCGCTGCACGCAGCTCTCAGCCCTTGGTGGGCCCCCCGACGGATAAGGCAGACTACCGCAACTGGCTGACCGCCGCAAACGGATTTGCGGGCTAGAAGATGGACACGTAGCGGATGATGATCGGAGCCAGCGTTATCAGGAACAGCGCGGGCAGCATCATCAGCGACATCACCGCCGACATCTGGACGGGCAGCCGGTTGGCTTTTTCCTGCGCGGCCAATTCGCGGTTTTCGCGCATCTCTTCGGCATAATTGCGCAACGCCACGCTGAGGCTGGTGCCAAATTGCATGGATTGCGCGACCACGGTGACAAATGACGTCGCCTCCGCAATGCCCATCCGTTCGGCCATTTCCAGCATCGCCTGTTCGCGGTCGCGACCGGCTTGCACCTCCTGCAATACGAACAGGAATTCGTATGAAATTTCTGGCGAGATGCGGCTGATTTCCTGGCCGACGCGCGACATGGCCGCGTCGAACCCCAACCCCGCCTCTACCGAGATTTGAAGCAGATCCAGCGCGTTGGGAAACGCCGCCTGAATTCTGTCGCGGCGGGCCTTGAGGCGGCTTTGCAGCCAGTAGCCGGGCCCGTAGAAACCAACGGCTCCGCCCACGGCGGCGCATTGGATAAGGCGCAGAGTTGAGGCGGTTGAGACGGCGTCGCCCAAGGCTTGCGGCAGTATTCCCGCGCTGGCAAGCAAGGCCGCCAGCACGACCGCGATGGGTGTCAGCAAGGCCAGCCCAAGTCGCACCAGAAAGAAGTTGCGCACGGCATTGGGGCCGCCGAGCCCGCATTGCGTCAGTTGAAAGTCGATTTGCGCAATCTCCGATGGGTCGTCGGGGATCAGGGTCTTCATGATACCGGTCGGGACCGAATTGCGGGTCTTTTTCAGTTTGGGCAGGGCCGAGCCCGGGGCATCCGCTTTCAACAGCGCGCGCATGCGCTGCGCCGGGACGTTGGTTGAAAAGGCCAGGCCCGCCGCGCCGATTGCGGCGGCCAGCAGCGCGAACCCCAGCACGACAAGCAGCAAGTTTTGCTGAAGCAGGCTGGCGAAGGCGGCGAATGTATCGAATGCAGGCATGTCTGATCCCTAAATCTTGAAGGTGACGAGCTTGCGCAACACAAGGGCGTTGGCGGCGACGAGGGTCACAATGATGATGGCAATCGGCATGAACAGCGGGTCATTGCTGACAGCGCCATAGTAGTTCGGGGCGGTGAAGGACGTTGCAAGATAGATCACAAATGGCAGGGAAGACAGCAAGGTGGCCGACAACCGCCCTTCGGAGGAGATGGCCTTAATCCGGCGGCGCATCATGATGCGGTCCCGCACGGTTTTGGACAGGACGCCCAGCATATCGGCAAGGTTGCCGCCCGTGGTGCTTTGGATGTTCACCGCAACCGCCAGATAGTCGAGGTCTTCCTGATTGGTGCGCTTCGCAAGGTCGTTGAACGCCTCTGTCAGAAAATCACCGTGGCTGATCTGGTCAGCCATTCTTGAAAATTCCTGCGCAATCGGGTCCGGCATGGACCGGGCCACATTGGCAATCGTGACGCTGATCGGATGGCCCACGCGCAGCCCGCGCACCATCAAATCCAGCGCGTCGGGGAGCTGCAGGATCAACGCGCTCATGCGGCGGTCCCGCAAATGGGCAAGGACCAGATTCGGCACCAAAAGGCCGACTCCCAAGGCGATTGGACCCCCGATCAGGATCCCCATCACGGCGCTGCCCACAAAGAACGCCAGCACGGTCAGCCCCGCGCAGCCGGTCATAAATTTGGCGGGGGACAGGGCCAGGCCGGCCTGGCCCAGCTTTGCGCCCAGATCGCCAAAGAGCGGCAGGCGTTTCGCCCAGTGCTTTGGCTCGGGCTTGAGAAGCGCCAACAAGGTTTCCTTGTCGCCGCCGCCCGTCAGGGCCTGCATGCGCTGCAGCCGGACGCGTTCCTGCTTGTCAGCATCCGAGGTGATTAGTCGTATCGCAACCACGCCGATCAACAGCGCGGCGATCAGCGCCAACACCATTATGGCCTGAAAGCTCATACTGTGGCACCAACCTGAAAGCATTCTGCCGGCAGCGTGATGCCCGAGGCGACAAGCGCCTCAAAACAACGCGGACGCACCCCAGTGGCGGTCATTTCGCCGGTTACGCGGCCTTCGCCGTCAACGCCGGTTTTCTTGTAGACGAAGATGTCCTGCATCATGACCACGTCGCCCTCCAGCCCCACCACTTCCGAGATGCTCATGACTTTGCGCTGCCCGTCCGACAGGCGGTTCAACTGCACCACCAAGGTGATGCCCGCCGCAATTTGCGAACGGATCGCCGACAGCGGGAAATCGGAGCCGATCATCGACACCATTTGTTCCAACCGCCCAATCGCGTCACGCGCGGTGTTGGCGTGGATGGTGGTCATGGACCCGTCATGGCCGGTGTTCATGGCCTGCAACATGTCAAACGCCTCAGAGCCGCGCACCTCACCGACCACGATGCGGTCCGGGCGCATCCGCAACGCGTTGATGACAAGGTCATGCTGGCTGATGCGACCGGTGCCCTCGGCATTGGCGGGGCGTGTCTCAAGGCGGACCACATGTTCTTGCTGCAGTTGCAATTCGGCCGCATCTTCGATGGTCACCATGCGCTGACGTGGGTCGATGAAGGCCGACATGGCGTTCAGCATCGTGGTTTTGCCCGACCCGGTTCCGCCCGAAATCAATGTGTTCATGCGCGCGTTCACCGCGCCTTCCAGGAACATGGCGGCGGCGGGCGACAAGGCTCCGTGCTGCACCAGCGCGGACATCCGCAGCGGCTTTTTGGAGAATTTGCGGATCGACAGGCTGGGCCCATCAATGGCGCAGGGGCGGATGATCGCGTTCACCCGGCTGCCGTCATCAAGGCGGGCGTCGACCCATGGCTGGCTTTCATCAATGCGGCGTCCGACGCGTGACACGATCTTGTCGATGACGCGCAGCAGGTGCCGCTCGTCGCGGAACCGCACATTGGTGCGTTCCAACAGGCCGCCGCGCTCAACGAAAACCTTGTCGGCGCCGTTTACCAAGATGTCGGAAACCGAGGCATCTGCCAGCAAAGGCTCCAACGGGCCAAGGCCCATCACCTCATCCATCAGGTCGTCCACAATGCGGTGGAAGGTCGCCGATGGCATGGTGAGCCCGGTCTCTTGCATGTGTTTGGCGGCCAGAGTTCCGATCTCGCGGCGCAGTTCGGTCTTTTGCACCTTGTCAATCACCGACAGGTTCAGCTGATCCAAAATTTTTTCGTGCAACACGCTTTTCAAAGCCAATGCGTCGCCTTGTTCCTCGTCAGCGGGGGCTGACGGGTCTGCCGCAGATGCGGGGGCCGCAATGGGTTGGGATGGCGCAAGACGCGTTTCATCCGCCGGTCCCTGTTTGGGATGGCGCGCGGCGCGGTTTATCAGCGGCATCCGTTCGCCTGATGGCTTTTTCAGGGATACGACGTTGTCGGATGCCGGGGCGGCGGATGGAGTGACGGGGGATGTGTCTTGAAAGTTCTTGAACATATCTATGCTCCTTGCTCAGAATTTTGGCTGCTTTTCGCGCGGTGCTGGCGCAGGCTGTTGGCCAGTTTTGCAATCGCGGCCGCTGCGGCGGATCGTTTGGCGCACAAGTGTAGGGGCACACCGGCGTCGGCCGATTTGCGGATCGGTTTGGGGTCGGATGGGATCCAGTGCTTCAGCTCTAGCCCCAGAACGGCATTCGCTTCCTTGATGACCGCGTTTGGGATCAGCGGGCGGCGTTCTTTGTTAACCACAATTTCGACCGGCAGGGTCATGTGGTCCTCGGTCACCAGATCAACCAGCCGCTTGGTCTGTTTGATGGCGGGCACCGAGGTGTCGGTGACAATCAAAACCCGCGCAGAGCGGCCCAGAATGGGGTCAAACCAGTCCATGATGGCCTGCGGCATGTCGAGGATGACATGGTCAAACTGCGTTTGAAGATGGTCTAGCAGGCCGGTCAGCATGCCCGCGTTCAACACGGTCAAGGGGGCCAGCTCATCGGGCGTCGGCAAAACCGAAAATGTCGGGCTGATGGCTTTCAAAGCCGTTTCCATGAAGATGACATCGGGGATCGCGCGGTCGCGGATCAGGGTGGTAAATTCCGCGGAATCGGCGACATCTAGCAGCACCCCGACGCTGCCATTCTGAATGTCGAGGTCGACAAGCACGACCGAGGCCGCGTCGTCGGCACCCTTGGCCGATGGCAATGACAATTGCGCGGCAAGATTGACGGCAAGGGTGGATGCGCCAGCACCGCCACGTGCGCGAAGGATGGTTGTGACCTTCCCGTTTTTGGAGATGGTTTGCGCTGGCGCGGCGGGTGCGGGGGCTGGGTCTGGTGCGGCCTGTGGGGCCGGATCTTGTGGCGCAAGCGCGGACAGAGGCAAAACCTCTTCCACCCCCGCATCCATCAACCGGCGTGCATCGGACAGAGACAGGTTGTTTTCGATCAACGCCAGCAGACGCGGCTTGGCACCGGTTTCGTGCTGCAACGCGTCCAACGCATCCAGATCATAAGTGTGGCGCGCGTCGGTCTCGAAAATCACCATGTCGTAGGTGGCAATCGCCTCGCGGGAAGCGGGCAAGCGGCCTGCATGGGTGGTCACGTCGATCGAACCCTCGACCTCCAACCCGGCCTTGACCTTGACGTCCAAACCCTTGGTTTGGAACACCATCAGGATATGGGTTGTCACCTCCGCAGAGGCGGGGGCGGCGGGTGGCGGCGCGTTAAAATCGTTATGAGCGAATGACATAGGGTGTCCTCAACGTAGGTCTTCGGCGGGCAAGGATGCGCTCAGGCCCGAAAAGGTGAATGATGCGCCAAGGCCGGTGTCGTCGCGTCTGGCGGCAAAGCCTGCCAGCGCGCCCAGTGGCGAGATGAAGTCGAATTGCAGATCGGCAAGCTGCGCGGTGACCACGGGCGTATATGGCGCGCCGAGCCTGCCAAGTGCCGGGTCGTAGCTGTAAGAAAACTCGAGGTTCTCGATGGTGGCGGTGTTGGGCAAAAGCGGGGAGACGCGCGCCCAGATTGCGGCAGCGGTGGCATTGCTGTCCTGCGCCCGGCAGCTTGCGGTGCCGGGGTCGGCACAGATGCCGCCATCGGCGCTGCAAATTGTGCCATTCGGGTAGAGGCTGCTGGAAATCGAGCCGCTGGCGCGGGTGTTTGTCTCTGGCAGGCCCGTACACAGGGCGGGGCTGACAGCGGCGAAGCGCACAGCGCGTTCCGTCGCCTTCTCTGCCATCACATGGGCAAAGCCGAAGCGGGCGAAGTCGATGACCCCAAAGACCAGGAAGATAAACACCCCGAACACCATGGCAAATTCGACCAAGGTTGCGCCGGACTCCTCGCGGGCAAAGCGGCGCAGGGGCTGTTGGATTCTGTCGATCATGCGCCGATCCCCCGGCCCATATCGGTGACGGTCGCGTCGATGTCCTGCAAGGTGATGCCGACCACTTGGAACATGGTCTTGAACGGGTATGTGATGCGCAGGGTGGCGGTGACTTCGGTCAGCGGCACCACCGGCATGCGGTAATCGCCCACCACGCAGGTCAGCGACGGGGACACGGATGTCACCACAATAGAGGACGGAAACAGCGACTGGCCTGATTGCGCTTCGCGCACGATGGAGGTCAGCTTTTCTTCCCAGCCATCGACCGAGCCGCCGGTTATGCAGATGTCTTTCGACACCACGCGGGCGAGGTAGCGGTTGGCGTCACGGACGCCTGAAATGGTGGTCTGATACGACCAGAATGTGCGGCTGCCTTCGATGCTCAGCGCAAGAAACAAGATGAGGGAGGGCAGGATCAAAGCGAATTCGACCAACGCGGCCCCACGCTCTTCGCGGGCGAATTTGTGAAACAGGGTCATCATTCGACCAACCGCACGATGTCGCGGACCTCGGTGTCCAGCTCGCCGCCGCCGCAGCTGCCGCCCAGGCAGGCGGTGACTTCGATGGCCAATGATCCGTCCGTGACCGGCCCCAGCAGGAACCCTTCAAAGAATTGCTGCACGGGCAGGCTGTTGACGCTGGCACCAGCGGCAAGGGAGGAACAGTCGACGCCCGCAAAGACCGCAAGACGCCGGGTCGGGTCGAAATCGTCGAACGGGGAACACATCTCCCCGCCAAGGTCACCGCCTAGCAATCCGCCCAAAACGCCGCCTCCGGTCGCGCCTGCATTTGCGGCGGCGGCTTCAATTTCGGCTTTGTAAAAGGCGTAACGGGTTGTTGCGGCGGGGAACGGGTCGACGCCCTCGTAATTGGCGTCGATGTAGGCTTGGCGGCCCAGCACCCATGACCCGTCGCCACGCACAGAGCAGCTGCCTGCGGCAAAGCAGTCATCGCTTGGCAGCCCGACGGTGTCCTGGGTCGGGGTCAGCGCGCTGGGCAGGCAAACGCCCAAAGCGTCGGTCAGGCCGCCCAAAACATTGGGCGCGGGCGAAAATTCGGTAATACCTGCAAAGCCGGACGCGACCCCTTCAAAGATGCCAAAGCGGGTGTTCAGCGCATCTTCGAGGTTTTGAACGCTGACATCGGCTGACAGGGTCAGTCCGCCGCGCGGGGTACACGCCGTGGCAGGTTCGCGCGCCGCCAGAAGGCAGGCGTTCAGGGCGTTGCCCAACAGGCCGGCGCAGATGTTCAACCCGTCCAATTGGTCGGTGATGGTGTTGAGCGCGGCGAAGGATCCGGGCAGGCCAAGCGATATGTCGGTCGAGGCGTTCAGTTCTAACGTCTGGCCAATGGCTGCGTCGGCGGAAAAGTTGATCGAGGGCAGGCAGACAGCGACGGGTGCGACATCGCAGGCCTCGACGCTGAATTGCCCTACGGCGCTGGCCGATGTGAATGCGTTTTGCACCTGCTCGCCCGAGATCGCGGCGGAGGCCGCGGTCAGACCCAGCGTCACTTCCTGAGAGGCAACATCGACAGCGGCATACCGCGCTTGGGCCGGGTTCGTGGTCATGGCATTTGCAGTGCGGTCGAACGTGCCGTCGGGCGCGCTTTCGTAAAAGGTCAGCTCAAAGGCGTCGACACCTGCAAGGGCCTTGTCGCCGTTGCCGAATGTCTGCGTGTCCGAGATCAGGTCTTCTGCGGCCCGGTTTGCGCGGGTGATGGCGTCGCTGCGGCCATCCAGCTCGGCCGCCGCCGCGATTGCGACGCTGTCGGCGTAAGACTGCAATTCGGATTGCGTGGTCGCCAGACGGCCAAAGTCGAATGTCAGGCCCAGCAGGCCCAGAAATGCGGCCAATGCCATAGCCCAATACACCAATACGCCGCCATCTTCTTGGCGGCTGAACGATGTGATGTGTTGGGCAATGCGCATTGTCGGCTCCTATGTTGGGGGGATGGAAAAAGGTGGGCCCGCCGCGTGATGCGCAGGCGGGCCCGATCCGGTCTTAGGTGGTTTCTTCTTCTTCGACTTCGGCGACAGTACACGAAGCGGCGTCACCGATTGTTTCGCAGGCGTCGGTCATGTTCTGGTTCACGTTTGTGGCCAGCACCGACAGCGCGCCCGCGCCAACGGAAACGGCAAGCACAAGGGCGATGCCGTATTCAACAAGCGTTGCGCCGTCCTCGGATTTGCGGAAATCGTTGAGAAGTTTTTTCATCAAAGTGGTCATTGGTTTGGTCCTTTCGGGTCTTGATATGCGGCAGCGCCGCGAGAGAGTTGGTGTCACCGGATCGGGGCTGACCCGGGTCCAGAATTTGTAAGATCAATCTACGCTCCACCGAGTCATCAAACATCATCCATATGGATGAGAAATGTACGAACACCCTTATTATTAGGAAGAATTTGCGAGGTATTGTCCGCGAGGCTGGCGTAAACCCAGTGAAATAAGGGTGGGTGGCAGTTGCGGCCACATCAGTGCCAATGAAAGACCTATTTGCCGCCACATTTCGGGCAATCAACGGTCATGCTGCGGGTGCAAATTCGAGCCTGTAATAGAAATATTGTGTGAGTGGCATGACCTATCATTCAAAATTCGAAGGCTCTGGCGCGGCATCCAATCAAAAGGGTCCGAATCTGCAGTTTCGGATGGCGCGATCCTTCTCGCTATTGACCAACTGGACGGCGGCGTTGATTGATCGCGAAGATTTTTCGGACGTGATCGAAGGGCTGGCCCGCCAGGTTGGCGGCGCGAATGTCGCGGTCTACCGGATGATGCGCGACACGGGCGCGGTGCGCATGATTGCGGGCGCGTCCTGCCTGCCGGATCGGCGCAGGGCTGAAATACCGTCGGGCGAGCTGTCCTCTTTCATGTTGGAGCGGCACAGCGAAAGTGCGCTGCCCGGAACGATCTGGCGCCTCAGCGAATTGCGCGATGATCCCCGTTATCCCGGCTCCCGGGCGGAACGGGAATGGGACATGAACCGCAAAGTGTGCGAGGTCAGCCTGATTGTCATGGAACAGACCCGCGAGCATATCGACCTGATCGAAATTGTGTTCGAGGAGCCGCCAAATCGCCACAAGGAACTGCCGACATCTCTGATTACGCAGTCGATGGCCGAGGCGTGGGAGAAGCGCACATCCGGCATCATCGCGCGCATGATCGCGGCCTATGGGCGCAAGCGGGGCGGGGTGGAAGACGCAGGTGACACGGTCGCCGTTCTTGACCCCAGCAACCCGTTTAGCCTGAGCCGTAGCGAGCTGCGTGTCTGCCAATTGCTGGGCACGGGCCTCAAACCGCTGGAAATTGCCACGGAGCTTGGTGTGTCCATCGCCACTGTGCGCACCCATCTGCGCAACAGCTTTGCCAAGACAAACACGTCGGGGCAGGTGGAACTGGTGACGCGGCTTTACGGTGGCGCGCCCGATCAGGCGAGTCTCAGGCTGGCCGGATAGCCTGAGGGCTGGATTTACCGGCCCCGTCATGCCAGCAAGACGCCATGATCGGCGGCAACCTCACCCTTAAACAGCTAGAGGCCCTTATATGGGTCGCCGACCTCGGCAGTTTCCGGGGTGCGGCGGAGCATCTGAACACCACCCAACCCAACATTTCCGCCCGCATCGCGGGGCTGGAGGCCGCATTGGGCGTTGCCCTGATGGAACGTGACGCGGGCTCCGTTCGGCTGACCGGCAAGGGCGCGGAGATCGTGCAAAGCGCGCGCCGCGTCATCGCCGAGGCGGAAGGGCTTGTCGACACAGCGGGCCGCGCTGACCTCCTTGAAAACCGGCTGCGCCTTGGCGTGACCGAGATGGTCGCCTGCACATGGCTGCGGGCTTTCCTGCGCGACCTGAAACAGGCCTATCCCGGCGTCGATGTAGAGTTGACCGTCGACCTGTCGGTCAATCTGACTAAGGACCTTGAGGGCTACGCCTTTGATCTGACGATTCAGAACGGGCCGTTTGAGCGGCCTGCATCCGGGACGCTGGACATCGGCGCTTATCCGTTTGTCTGGGTCGCAAACCCGTCGATTGCCGCTGGGTTTAGGGGCAAGGCCACACTGCAAGACATGTCCCGCCACAGCTTGCTGACCCATGCCCGCCACACGCAGGGCTATGTTGGCTTGATCGCGGAGCTCAAACGCCTGGGGCTGCGCGACGCGCGGGCCGCCCCGTCCAACAGCCTGACGTCTTGCTTGCATATGGCGCTAGATGGCCTTGGCATCGCCGCGCTGCCCCAACCCTTGGTGGCCCGAGAACTCGATGCAGGGGCGCTGCAGCAGATCAAGGCCGACTGGACCCCCGCGCCGCTGGAGTTCGCGGCGCGCTTTGATGCCGAAAAGGCGCCCCGCTTTGTGGAGGCGGCCGCCCAACTGGCCAAAGCTGCCGCGCAAGCCTACGACCCCAGAGAATAGAATTTTTCTATTCAATGCATCCAATTTTCCAATTGGATTTTATCGCACATCTCACGTTTACTGCGCCAACGCATGCGGAGAGGGTCCATGACACAAAATAAAGCACGGCTTGGCGTTGATATTGGCGGGACATTCACCGACGTGGTGCTGGAGGTCGCGGGCGCGTCGCATTCTACCAAGGTGCTGACCACCTATGCCGCTCCCGAGAACGCGATTATCGACGGCATGCATCAGGTCTGCGCCAAGGCCGGGGTCACGCCCGCGCAGATCACCCAGATCATCCACGGCACGACGCTGGCCACCAACGCGCTGATCGAACGGCGCGGGGCCAAGACCGCGCTGATTACCACCGAAGGGTTTCGCGACGTTATCGAAATGCGTACCGAGTCCCGGTTCGAGCAATATGACCTGAACCTCAACCTGCCCGAGCCGCTGCTGCCCCGCCAGCGCCGCTACACCGTGCCGGGCCGCATCGACGCGACAGGGGCGGAGCTGATCGCCTTGACGCGGACGGAGGTGGAGCTGGTGGTCGACGCCATCGCCGCCGCCGGCTTTGAAAGCGTCGCCATCGGGTTGATTCATTCCTACCTGAACCCCGCCCATGAGCGGCTGGTGGCTGATGTTGTGGCCGAGAAAATGCCGGGTGCCATGATCTCGATCTCGTCCGAGGTCTCGCCGCAGATGCGCGAATATGAACGCTTCAACACGGTGGTTGCCAACGCGTATATCAAGCCGCTGATGAAATCCTATCTGGGCCGCCTCGAAGGGCGGCTGAAGGATGAGGGCGTGGACTGTAATATCTTCCTGATGCATTCGGGCGGGGGCATCATCTCCATCGAAAACGCGGCCGATTTCCCGGTGCGGCTGGTCGAATCCGGTCCCGCTGGCGGCGCGGTCTTTGCGGCCAACATTGCGGCGCGCTATGGGCTGGACAAGGTGCTGAGCTTTGACATGGGCGGCACAACCGCCAAAATTTGCCTCATCAAGGATCAGACGCCAAAGACGTCGCGGGTCTTCGAGGTCGCCCGCACCTATCGCTTCAAGAAAGGGTCCGGCATGCCCATTTCGATCCCTGTGATCGACATGGTCGAAATCGGGGCGGGGGGCGGCTCGCTGGCCCATGTCGATGCGATGCGCCAAATCCGCGTCGGTCCCGAAAGCGCCGGGTCCGAGCCAGGGCCTGCCTGCTACGGGCGCGGCGGCGACAAGCCTGCGGTCACGGATGCCGATCTTGTTTTGGGCAAGCTGGACCCTGACAATTTCGCGGGCGGCTCTATCAAGTTGCACACGGACAGCTCGAAGGATGCGTTGGTCAACACGCTTGGCGAACCGCTTGATATGGATGCCCGCACTGCCGCCTTTGGTCTGGCGGAGGTGGTTGATGAAAACATGGCGAACGCCGCCCGCGTCCATGCCGTCGAAAACGGCGAGGATCTGTCGGATTACACGATGATCGCCTTTGGCGGGGCCGCGCCGCTGCATGCCGCCCGGCTTTGCGAAAAACTGGGCATCGACCGCTGCCTTGTTCCGCCCGGTGCGGGCGTGGGCTCGGCCATCGGGTTCCTGCGCGCGCCGTTCAGTTTCGAGGCCAACCGCTCCGTCTACATGCGCCTGTCTGATTTCGATGCCGCAAAGATCACCGACCTGCTGAAAGACCTGCAGGACGAAGCCACGGGCTTTGTGCGCAACTGCGACGCCGCCGCCGACATTGGGTCGGAATTCAAAGTCTACATGCGCTATACGGGGCAGGGCTGGGAAATCCCGATCACCCTAAGCGCGGAACAGGCCGCACAGCCTGACGCGGACACATACCTCAGCTTGTTCGAGGCCGATTATGCCAAATTGTTTGGCCGGACCGTTGAAGGTCTTGATGTTGAAATCACCGTCTGGTCCGTCAACGCTACGACGCCGCCCGAACAGGTTGATCTGATCGCGCAAAGCGCGGGCAGTGATACGGCCGTTATCAGCGGCAAGACGGGTTTCTTTGATGCGGGGCTGGGGCGCCATATCAGCGGCTACCTCTATGATCGCACCACACTCAGCGCGGGCGAGGTGATCGACTTCCCCGCTCGTATCGTTGAAAGCGAAACGACCATCATTCTGCCCCCCAGTCGCAAGGCCATCGTGCAGCCGGATGGCTGCATCGACATGATCGCCAAAGGAGACGCGCAATGACCTCCAACGTCGCCTATCAAGTCATGTGGAACCGGTTGATCTCTATTGTTGAGGAACAGGCGCAGGCGCTGGTGCGGACCGCTTTTTCCACCTCGGTGCGCGAGGCGGGTGACCTGTCCGCGGGTGCCTATAATGCCGAAGGGCTGATGATTGCCCAGGCCGTCACCGGTACGCCCGGCCATGTCAACGCCATGGCGGATGCCGTCGCGCATTTCATCCGCCGCATCGGGCGCGACAACATCGCTGAAGGCGACATCTATATTACCAACGACCCGTGGGAAGGCACTGGCCACCTGCATGACATCACCATGGTGACGCCGTCCTTCCACAAGGGCAGTCATGTCGGCTTCTTCGCCTGCACCGCTCATATCGTTGATATTGGCGGGCGCGGGTTTGGGGCGGATGCCGCCAGCGTCTATGAAGAAGGGCTGTATATCCCGATCATGAAATTCGCCGCCAAAGGCGAGGTGGATCACACCCTCATCCGCATCGTGCGCGGCAATGTGCGCGAGCCGGACCAGTTGATTGGCGACATGTATGCGCTGGCGACCTGTAACGAGATCGGCCACCGGCGTCTGATCGAAATGATGCAGGAATTCGGCCTTGCCGACCTGAATGGCATCGCGGATTTCATCCTCGACAATTCCCGCCGCGCGACGCTTGAACGTATCGCGGCGCTGCCCCAAACCAGTGCCGAGGGGGAGATGACCGTCGACGGCTTCTCCGCCCCGATCACGCTGAAGGTCAAGCTGACCATCGAGCCTGACCGCATTCTGTCGGATTTTGCGGGGACATCGGGCACCGATAAGAAAGGCATCAACTGCCCGCTGGTCTACACCAAGGCCTATGCCTGCTACGCGCTGAAAGTGGCCATCGCGCCCGAGATCCCGAACAACGCGGCCTCCCTTGCGCCGTTCGAGATCGCAGCCCCCGAGGGCACGATCGTCAACGCGGTGCACCCCGCGCCAGTCGCGCTTAGGCATATCGTGGGGCATTTCGTGCCTGATGCGGTGTTTAACGCGTTCGACAAGATCGTCCCCGGGCTGGTTCCAGCCGAAGGGGCAGGGTGTCTTTGCAATTTCCAGACGTCGCTGCGCCCGCGCACGGATGCGCCTGCGCCCGCTGATGCGGTCCGCTCTGAGGTTTTGACGTTCAATTCAGGCGGCTCCGGCGCGCGGCCAGACCATGACGGGCTGAATGCCACGGCCTTCCCGTCGGGCGTCATGACCATGCCTATCGAGGCGACAGAACATGCGGGTCCCGTCATCATCTGGCGCAAGGAGCTGCGCCCGGATTCGGGTGGTGCTGGCAAAACCCGCGGTGGCTTGGGCCAGTATATGGAGGTCGGCGCGCGCGAGGGGCATGAGTTCGACATTCAGGCGATGTTCGACCGTGTCGATCACCCCGCGCTGGGGCGCAGGGGCGGCGGCGCTGGCGCACCCACCACGATTGTGATGGATGACGGGTCCAAGATGAACGGCAAGGGCAAGCAATTTGTGCCGCATGGCCGCAAGGTCGTCATGGCCTTTCCCGGCGGCGCGGGCTACGGCGCGGCGGCTGACCGGGACCCCGCCTTGGTCAAGCGCGATCTGGCGCGGGGCTACATCTCTGCCCAAACTGCCGCCGAGGTCTACGGGCTGTCGGCAAGCGACATTGCGCAGGTGGAGGACGGGGTCGCCAAAGGGCGGGCCGACTAAACGGGCCGACTAAATGGGCCGACGAAACGGGCAGCTATCAAACACGCTCTGACGCGGATCGGAAACACGGGCTGCGGATTTCGGCATAGGCGTGAAAATTCCCTTGGCTTTTTCATGACCGCCCCGTGGCGGCGTGCTACCCTGAGCAAAGGGTCGTTGACCCATGGGAAATTTTGTTTAACCTAAGGAAAACTGGCGGAATCGCCATTGCTCAGGAACGCTGCCTCGTGAAAGACCTCGCCCCCGACCATCGCCTCATCGACGGCAAAGCGGTTGCCGCGCGCATCTTTGCGGCGTGCAAAGCCTACACGGACGCCGCGACAAACATGCCGCGTCTGGTGTCGATTTCGGTGGGCGACAACCCCGAGGTGGCGGTCTATATGCGCAATCAGGCCCGTGGGGCCGAACGCGCGGGGCTGAGGTTTGACCAGCAATACTGGGACGCCGGCATCACGCAGGAGGAGGCCAAGGCCAACATTCAGGCGATGAACGACGACCCCACCGTGCTGGGCATCATCTTGCAGCGCCCGGTGCCGGACCACATCAACGTCCGGTCCTTGCAGTCGGCCATCCACCCGCTCAAGGATGTGGAGGGGATGAACCCCGCCTCCATCGGCAACATCGTCTATTCCGATGTGGCGCTGGCGCCCTGCACGGCCGCCGCCAGCGTCGAGCTGATAAAGGAAACCGGGCTGGACCTCAAAGGCCTCGAGGTCGTGATGATCGGCCATTCGGAAATTGTCGGCAAACCCGCCGCCATGATGCTGATGGCCGAAGGCGCGACCGTGACCGTGTGCCACCACATGACCCGCTCCGTTGCCATGCATTCGCGCCGCGCCGATGTGGTGGTGGTGGCGGTCGGCAAGGCGCATTTCATCGGGCCGGACATGATTAAGCCGGGGGCGGCGGTCATCGACATTGGCATCAACCAAATCGTCGACGCTGACGGCAACACCAGGATTGTCGGTGACGTTGACACGGATGCCGTGAAGGAGGTCGCGGGCTGGGTCACGCCGGTGCCAGGCGGCGTTGGGCCGGTGACGGTGGCGCTCTTGATGCGCAACGCGACGGTGGCGCATAAACGGCAGCTTGCTGCGGGATGGGTGAACTAAATGGGTATCAATCAGTCCGGCTTTCAGGCCTTCGCCACGATCGACGCCAAGTCGCCCAGCGATCCGGTGCAACGCACCTTCGAGATCTATGTCGGCAAGGGGTTTTGTGACCTTGAACTTGCCTCCATCACCCACACGCTGGCCACGGCCAATGACGTGCTGGCGCGCACCGCGTTCCACTGGCGCTTTGTCTCCGAGGGGGCGGGTTATGTGGATGGCGCGACGGGCATGATCGTGCGGGCCGAGCCTGCCATTCAGGACCATGGCTTTTCGGACATCATGGTGGTGGTCGGCGGCGGGGCCGCCATCAACGCGGACTTCATGCGCCGGGCGCGCGCCATGCAGCGCAAGGCGCTGCCCGTGGTGCTGCTGTCCGATGCGGCGACCGCCTATATCAAGACCGCCAAGTCGCCTGCTGGCAAGGTCACCACCCATTGGCGCGACATCGCGACCTTGGCCGAAACCGGCTATCACCCGAACCTCACCGCGCGGTTCTCGGAAAATTCCGATGGCATCATCACCGCCGCAGGCGCGGGCGCCACGTCCGAGCTTATCATCGGCCTCATCGCGCCGCTTCTCGACAGCACGCAGGTGGCCGAGCTTGGCAACCGCCTGCTGCTGCACACAATCCGCAAATCCGACGCCGAACAGCCCAAGGACATCGCCGACAATGCGGGGCTGTTTGATGCCCATGTCACGCAAGCCATCCGGCTGATGGAGGACACCATCGCGGACCCAATGCCCATGGCCGACCTCACCCGCGAGGTGGGGCTGTCCACCCGCCATCTGGAACGCGTCTTCCGCAAAGTGTTCAACGACACGCCCGCCAAATTCTACAAACGCCTGCGCACCAAACGCGCCCGCACCATGATCGAGGAAACTCTGATGCCCATGGTCGAGGTCGCGGTGGCCACGGGGTTCGGGTCCTGCGACACGCTGTCGAAGGCGGTGAAGGATGAATACGGGATGACACCGTCCAAAATGCGGGCACGCAAGAAGATCACGCTTCTCACCTACGAAGACTAAAGGCGCGGATTAGGTCGCCAAATACCCGATCGCGGCAAAGGCCAGCAGGCAGCCGCCCCATTGCAACGCGGTCATGCGTTCTTTCAGGAACGCCCAGGCCATGACGATGGTCAGCAGCCCGAAGACGGAAGACGCCACAGCCGCATATTGCGCGTCCGGCAAGCCTCCGGCGGACAAAACGCAGATCAATGCAATGCCGTCCATCGCTCCCATCACCGCCAAAACCGGCAGCGCGGTTTTGCCCGGCCAATAGGGCAGGGATTTGGCCGCGATCACGCCCAGCAGCAGCACAATGGCAGCCAGTCGGGTAATCATCACAATCGGCAGGTCATGGGACATGCCCGCCGCCAACTGCCCGATGGCGAAGGTCCCCGCAAAGCCCACCGCAGCGATCACCGCGTAAAAGATGGTGCGCCCTTTGGGCGGAACCTCTCCATCGCTGTCATCGGATAGTGCAGCGACAATCGAGACGCCCGCGATGATGGCCAGCACCGCCAGCCATTCCAGCAGCGACACGGCGGTGCCGTTCAATGCGGCCCAGGCCACTGACAGGATCGGGTAGCTGGCGATGATGGGCGAGACCAGCCGCACCGGCCCGCGCTGGAACGCGCCATAAAGCCCAAGGCTTGCGACCAAAAAGAACACACCTGACAGCGCCGCATAGCCCGCAGCCGAGGCCGAGACAGGGGTGAATGTGCCGGTGGCGGCCATGATGACGGCCTGAAACACCGACCCGGCAACAAGCACCGCTAATAGCGACGCCATCAGCGGCGTGTTTTGGCTGACCTTGCGCACCAGAATATCGTGCAAGCCCCACGCAAAAGCGGCGATCAGGCCAAGGGTTAACGCGCCCATTGCAGGCTCCGGGCCAAGGGCGCTGAAAAAGTCATGTTAGGCTACCTGCATGCTTGCGAGACTCAGAACGCCTCGTTATTCTTATTGTTAAAGTTTTATTCCGCTCATGCAACATGAGCATGGGAGGAATGACAACATGCTCGACGATCTCTACCCCAAGGTCCAGCCCGGTCCGCCGCGCCCCAGCGAGATTATTCAGCCGCGCGTGTTCTCCATGCCACCGGGCACGGAACGCTATGTGGTCGAAGGCTCCGGCGCGGTGCTGATCCCCGTCGAGGCGGGCGACCAGATCACCATCATCAATGACGAGGGCGGGCAGGTGGCCGAAATCGTGGCCGCCGACGCCAAGGGCCGGGTTGACCTCGGCATCCTCGGGGCCACGCCCAACGCCAAACCCAACGGCCTGCAGGCGCTGCTCACCGGCTCCGACCAATCCCTGCGTGGGTTTCGCATGGGGTTGGACGCCCGCAAGATCGACCTCGCCAATGCGGACGCTTTGCGCATGTTTGACGCAGGCACCCGCGCTAAGGTCGAAGAAACACTGCGCGCCACCCGCGACGGCGTCGTCATCATCGCGGCGCCCGGCGAGGCGATGGATATCGAGGCGCAAAACACGACCACGCCGCTGGTGGCCATGCTCAAACGCGCCACCATCAAGTCCCACGTCAAGTTCGAGCTGCCCGACCCGTTAGCCGACATCCAGGACGACATTCGGGTCCATTCCGCGACGGCGGAATCCTTCTTCGTCAAGGCGGGCGACTACATCCAGATCATCGACGTCGATGGCCGCCAATGCACGGATTTCGAATGCTTCTCCGCCCGCAAGCTGGACAAGGGGATCGAGCACGCTTTGGACGTCACCACGACCCGCACGCTCATGGGCCACGCCTACCCGATGCCCGGCCTGCACGCGAAATACTACGATCAGGAAATGCTGCCCTTGGTCGAGGTGGTGCAGGACACCTGCGGGCGGCACGACGCCTTCGCGCTGGCATGCTCCGCCAAATACTACGACGACATCGGCTACCCCGGCCACGCCAACTGCTCCGAAAACTTCAACACCGCGCTGTCGAAATTCAACGTCACGGCGCGGCCCGGCTGGATGGCGATCAACTTCTTCTTCAACACCTTCCTCGACGAGCACGGCGTGATGTATTCCGACGAGCCGTGGTCGCGCCCCGGCGACTACGTGCTGCTGCGCGCGCTCACCGACATCGTCTGCGTCAGCTCTGCCTGCCCCGATGACACCACGGCGGCCAATGGCTGGAACCCCACCGACATTCACGTCCGCACCTATTCGGGCGTCGAAAAATTCCAACGCAGCGTCGCCTACCGACCCACCCCAGATGCGGACCCCAAGATGACCAAGCAAACCGGCTTCCACGACAGCTTCGCCAAGCACACCCGCAACTTCATCGAATATAATGGCTACTGGCTGGCCAATTGCTTCGCCGAGGCGGGCCCCATCGCAGAATACCACGCCTGCCGCGAGGCCGCCGTCATCATGGACCTCTCGCCGCTGCGCAAGTTCGAGATCACCGGCCCCGACGCCGAGGCGCTGTGCCAATACGTCTTCACCCGCAACATGAAAACGCTGGCCGTGGGCGGCGTCGTCTACACCGCCATGTGCTATGAACACGGCGGCATGATCGACGACGGCACCGTGTTCCGCCTTGGTCAGGACAATTTCCGCTGGATCGGCGGCAATGACTATGGGGGCGAATGGATACGGGAGCAGGCCGAAAAGCTGGGCCTCAAGGTGCTGATCCGCTCCTCCACCGATCAGCTGCACAATGTCGCGGTGCAGGGCCCCAACTCCCGCGAATTGCTGAAATCCATCACATGGACCGCGCCGCACAATCCCGAATTTGACCAGCTTGGCTGGTTCCGCCACACGCCCGCCCGCCTGCACAATGAAAGCGGCACGCCTTTCGTGCTGTCGCGCACCGGCTATACCGGCGAGCTGGGCTACGAGGTCATGTGCCACCCCAAACACTGCGCGGAAATCTTCGACGCCATCTGGGCCGCGGGGCAGGAATATGGCCTGAAACCCATGGGGCTGGAGGCTCTTGATCTGGTCCGGATCGAGGCCGGACTGATCTTCGCAGGCTACGATTTCTCCGATCAAACCGACCCGTTCGAGGCGGGCATCGGCTTCACCGTGCCGCTCAAATCCAAGCCCGACGACTTCATTGGCCGCGACGCCCTGATCCGCCGCAAGGAACACCCGCAGCGCAAACTCGTCGGGCTGGACATCGACAGTCAGGTGCAGGTCGATCACGGCGACTGCATCCATATCGGCCGCGCCCAAATTGGCGAGGTCACCTCCGCCATGCGCTCCCCGCTTCTGGGCAAAAACATCGCCATGGCCCGCATCGACGTGGCCCATGCTGAGGCCGGAACCCAAATTGAGATCGGCAAATTGGACGGCCATCAAAAGCGCCTGCCTGCCACCATCCGCCCCGACCTCGCCGCGTTTGATCCGACCAAATCGCGCCCTAGATCGTAGGCCATGGCTGAGACCGTGCTTGACCAGATCGGCGGCGAATACGCGCTGCGCGAATTGGTGGAGCATTTTTACGATCTTGTCGAAACATTGCCGGAGGGCAAACAAATCCTGTCGCTGCACCTGCAAAACCACGGGCTTGGCCACACGCGGATGGAGCAGTTCAACTTCCTCTCCGGCTTCATGGGCGGGCGGCAATATTACATGGAAAAGCACCGGCATATGAACGTCAAAGAAATCCATGCCCATGTGCCGATCCGTATGGAAGATGCAGAAAACTGGCTCAAAATTATGGATCAAACCTTGGCTGATCTGCGCCATGACGGCCCCCATATCGACCGGCTCCGCGCCACGCTGCGCCGGGTCGCGATGATCCTCGTCAATGACGGGCAGGTGGCATGACCCAAGACCACCCCCTCAGCGACGCGCATCGCAGCGAGATCATCCAGATGGCGTTGTCCGACCATGTCAGTTTCGCCGATATCGAAGCCCAATACGGTCTTAAGGAAAAGAAGGTCAAAGCCCTGATGCGCGACAGCCTGAAACCCGGCAGCTACAAAGCGTGGCGCAAACGCGTGCGCGACTTCGGCACCCGGCGTGCCAGCTACAAATGAGCGGCAGCGTCACAGACCCTATGCGCAGCAGCAACACGTGTTGCGCTCCCCACATGTTTGCAAGTGGACCCGCTGACAAAACAAGCACCCGAATGGTGCAAACCCTTGCACGGCGCCTCAGATCAACAAGCCCGGATCAAGAAGCTAGGGTCAAGAAGCCCGGATCAACAACCTCAGATCAATAAGCCCAGATCAATAAGCCCCAGATCAAAACGCCCGGATCAATAAGCCAAGCTCAATAAACCCCATGCCAATAAGGACACCACCCATGTTACGCAGAACCGCCCTGATCCTTATCGCCGCGCTGGCTGCCAGCCCGGTCTTGGCCCAATCCGTCAAGCTCAAGGCCCATGAGATTGACGCGCTGCTCACAGGCAACACCGTCGTCGGCACATGGGACGGCGCGCCCTATCGCCAGTTCTTCGCCTCTGACGGGTCCACCATCTACGCGCAGGAAAACGCGCGTTCCACACTTGGCCAATGGCGCATCGACCCTGACCGGGACGAATACCAATCCATCTGGCCCCGCGATGCCGAATGGGAGGGCTGGTTCGTCATGGAATATCTAGGCACCTATTTTTGGGTCTCCAAGAAAACCCCGCCCACGCCCTTCGCCGTGGTTGAAGGCGAACAGTTGGTCGCGCAATGAAAGCGGTTTTAGCAGCGCTCCTTCTCTCAACAATGCCCGCGCAGGCTTTCTGCCCGCAGCTTGAGGCGCTTTTTGACGGCGGCAAGACCATGACCCTGCCGCAGCCATTTTCTACAGACGCCAAATGCACCACGTCGCGGGCGCTGTCTGGCAAAACATCAACCCATTGCGCGTGGCCCTTCGACTACCGCGTGCCACAGGCCAGCCAAGCGTTCGACGCGGTGATCCAGGCCGTCCCGAACTGTCTGTCGACCTCTCTACAGGTGGAAAATGACCAAAACGTAAATCATCCCGACTTTTATGACCTGCGCATATTCCAAACGCGGCGCGGCGAGGTCGGCGTGTCGCTCAAAGATAAGGGTGGTTTGCAGCAGACTTACGTTTTCTTAAGGGTGACGCCTGCTGGGTAATCCAGTCTTAACACTTGGTCTCAGTTTTTGACGAAACGGTCGTTAACCATGGCCGACACGGTCAATCATGCGCACGCAATACATATGAAATACATATAAAATACACATTCGGAAAACGCCTTGTTTTGCTGCATTAACCATCGGTTTTGCGCCCAAACGAAAAACGCGCGACCCAATGTGGATCGCGCGTTAATCTTTGAAGCTGAAAACCGCCTTAATTTTGTAGATAGACTTCCAAACTGTCGTCCAACGCATCCTTCCAAGGCGTGTGATGCACCGGCGCCATTGTGCCCGTCATCACCGATTTGTAGCTGTTGTCGCGGAAGGTCATGATGCCCTTCTTTTTATGGCCCTTCCACTCCTTGAAGGCCATGCAGGCACCTTCCACATCGAAGCTTGGATAGTCGGTCTCGCCGATCAATTCCTTGATGTAATCGCCCTGATACCAGATCGCGTCATAGTCATCCGCGCCCGCATCTTCGCGCGCAATCCGGTCCGCCACGTCGGCCTGCATCTCGGCCTTGGATGGCATCGCAATCTTGCCCATGATCGCGTCGCGGACCCACCACGCCTGCGCGTCGAACATGTTGAAGGTAAACCATTGATCTTGCATGCCTAAATAGAACAGATCGGGGTTATCCACCCACGCCACGCCCTTGTACAAATCAGCTGTTGCCAGCCGGTTCGCGGTCTTCAGGCGCAGCTCTTCGGCCATGAACGGGAAGTGGTGCTGGTAGCCGGTACATAGCAAAATCGCATCCACATGACGGCTGGTGCCATCCTTGAAATGCGCGGTGTTGCCGTCGACCTTGGTCAGCAGCGGCACCTCCGCCCAATTGTCCGGCCAGTCATATCCCATCGCCGCCGTCCGGTGCGAAACCGTGATCGACTTGGCCCCGTATTTCCAGCATTGCGAGCCGATATCTTCCGCCGAATAAGACGTCCCCACGATCAGGATGTCCTGGTCCTTGAACTCCAGCGCGTCGCGGAAATCATGGGCATGCAGCACCCGGCCTTTGAACTTATCAAAGCCCTCAAACTGCGGCACGTTCGGGGTGGAAAAATGCCCCGACGCGCAGATCACATGGTCAAATTCTTCCGTGTATTCAGTGTCTTTTGGCAGGTCCTTGGCGGTGACGGTAAATTTGCCATCCGCGTAATCCACACGCCGCACCACCGTCTCAAACCGGATCCAGTCGCGCACGCCGGCCTTTTCCACACGGCCTTGGATGTAGTCAAACAACACGGCCCGCGGCGGGTAGGAGGCGATCTGTTTGCCGAAATGTTCCTCAAAGGAATAGTCCGCAAATTCCAGCCCCTCTTTGGGCCCGTTCGACCACAGGTAGCGGTACATCGAGCCATGCACCGGCTCGCCATATTGATCCACCCCGGTGCGCCATGTGTAGTTCCACAGGCCGCCCCAATTGTCCTGCTTTTCAAAGCAAACAATCTCAGGGATGTCGTCGCCATTTTGCTTGGCCGACTGAAAAGCGCGAAGTTGTGCCAGCCCCGAAGGACCGGCCCCGATGATTGCGACCCGTTTCACCATAGCGCGATTTTCTCCTTAGATATCAAGTGTATTGTCTTTTTCCCACTGCGAGAAATGCGACGTGAAATCATCCCATTCCTGCTGCTTCATCTTCAGATACGCGTCAGAGAATTCATCCCCCATCGCCGCCTTCAAGTCTTTGTCGCGGTTATAGGCGCGCATGGCGTCCAGCATGTTCAGAGGCAGCTTTGGCGCGCCGCGCACCTTGTGGCCCTCGGCATACATGTCAATGTCGTAGCGTTTGCCGGGGTCGGCTTGGGACCGCACGCCGGACAGGCCCGCCGCGATGATAACGGCCTGCAGCAGATAGGGGTTCACGGCGCCATCGGGCAGGCGCAACTCGAACCGGCCGGGGCCCGGCACACGCACCATATGGGTGCGGTTGTTGCCGGTCCATGTCACAGTGTTGGGCGCCCATGTGGCCCCTGACATGGTGCGCGGCGCGTTGATGCGTTTGTAGCTGTTCACCGTCGGGTTGGTGATCGCGGCCAAAGCCGAGGCGTGCTTCATGATGCCGCCGAGGAAATGGCGGCCCTTGTCGCTCAATCCCAGCTCCGCGGTTTGGCTGCTGTCGTTGGGTTCCGCCGCGAAGACGTTGGTTTTGCCCGCTTTATCCCAAACCGAGATATGCGCGTGGCACCCGTTGCCGGTCAGCCCCTCAACAGGTTTCGGCATGAAGGTGGCGCGGTAGCCGTGCTTCTCGGCCACGCATTTGGCCATGAATTTGAAGAAGGAATGCTTGTCCGCCGTCGCCAGTGCGTCGTCGTAATCCCAGTTCATTTCCCACTGGCCGTTCGCGTCTTCATGGTCGTTTTGGTAGGGGTTCCAGCCCAGCTCCAACATGTGGTCGGAGATCTCGCGGATCACGTCCAGACGGCGCATGAACGCCTGCTGGTCATAGCAGGGCTTGGCCGCCGTGTCGTATTCGTCGCTGATCTGGTCACCGGCAGGGGTCAGCAGGAAGAACTCCGCCTCGATGCCCGTTTTGACCCGCATGCCTTCCTCGGCCGCTTCCGCGATCAGGCGGCGCAACACGTTGCGCGGGGCTTGGGCGACGTCCTCGCCCTCCATGACGCAATTGCCCGGCACCCATGCGATGGTCTTGTCCCACGGCAAGATAATCACGGCCTCAGGGTCCGGCACCGCCAGCATGTCGGGATGCGCGGGGGTCAGGTCCAACCATGTGGCAAAGCCCGCAAAGCCGGCACCGTCTTCCTGCATGTCCGCAATGGCGCGGGCAGGGACCAATTTGGCGCGTTGTCCGCCAAAAAGGTCAGTGAAAGAAATCATAAAGTATTTGATGTTATTCTGTTCGGCGAAGGTTGCGAGATCAGTTGCCATTGTTTTTTCGTCCCTGTCGTTAAGAATTGAGGGCGCGTACCATGCTGGTCGCGCCCTTCATTTAGCTAGTAAGAGGTGCCAGGTTTGCCGGGGTACCAGTCGGTGCCAGCCAGCGGGACCTGCGCCATGGCGGCGGCCTCCATTGTTAAGGCCACAAGGTCCTCGGGTTCCAGGTTGTGCATGTGGTTTTTGCCGCAGGCCCGCGCGATGGTTTGCGCCTCCAGCGTCAGAACTTTCAGGTAGTTGCGCAAGCGGCGACCGCCTTCCACGGGGTCAAAGCGCTTCATCAGCTCTGGGTCCTGTGTGGTGATGCCGGCCGGGTCTTGACCCTCGTGCCAGTCGTCATACGCGCCCGCAGTGGTGCCTAAGGCGTTGTATTCGTTTTCCCATTTCGGGTCGTTGTCACCCAGCGCGATCAGCGCCGCCGTGCCAATGGCAACCGCGTCAGCCCCCAAAGCCATGGCTTTGGCGACGTCCGCGCCGTTGCGGATCCCGCCAGAGACGATCAGTTGCACCTCACGGTGCATCCCCAAATCCTGCAACGCCCTGACCGCAGGGCGTATACATGCAAGCGTCGGCTGGCCGACATGTTCAATGAAAACGTCCTGCGTGGCAGCGGTGCCGCCTTGCATGCCGTCCAGAACGACCACGTCGGCACCGGCTTTCACGGCCAGCGTCGTATCAAAATAGGGCCGCGCGCCCGCAACCTTAACGTAGATCGGAACTTTCCAACCTGTGATTTCGCGCAATTCGAGGATTTTGATCTCAAGATCGTCCGGTCCGGTCCAATCCGGATGCCGGCAAGACGACCTTTGGTCGATGCCTTTTGGCAAATTTCGCATCTCGGCCACGCGGTCGCTAATCTTTTGGCCCAGCAACATGCCCCCGCCGCCGGGTTTGGCGCCTTGGCCCACGACGATTTCGATGGCGTCCGCTTTGCGCAGGTCGTCCGGGTTCATGCCATAGCGAGACGGGAGGTATTGATATACCAGCTTGGAGGAGTGCCCACGCTCCTCCGGCGTCATGCCACCATCGCCTGTGGTGGTCGATGTGCCAGCCGCTGACGCGCCACGGCCCAAGGCCTCCTTGGCGGGGCCAGACAGCGCGCCGAAGCTCATGCCTGCGATGGTAATGGGGATATCCAGCTTGATCGGGTTGGACGCGTGGCGACCGCCCAGCGTGACGTCCGTGCCGCATTTTTCTCTGTAACCCTCTAAAGGATAACGAGAAATCGACGCGCCCAAAAATAGCAGATCGTCGAAATGAGGCACCTTGCGTTTTGCCCCACCGCCCCGAATGTCGTAGATGCCCGTCGCCGCCGCGCGACGGATGTCGCTGTTGGCGTCTTGCGTGAAGGTCGCTGATTGGCGCGGCGTGGTGTGCGGGATGCCTTTGGCGTCGTGGTCTTTCATCTCAAGCTTCCCTTAATACGCCGCAGCGTTGTCGACGTCGAAATTGTAAAGCGTGCGGGCAGAGCCGTAGCGTTTGAACTCGGAGGCTTTGGCGTCGCAGCCGCCCCGTTCCAGCAGCTCTTCCAGCATCTTGATATGCTCAGGCCGCATCTCTTTCTCGATGCAATCCGCGCCCAGCGATTTGACCGACCCGCGCACAAAGAACCGCGCCTCATAGCAGCTGTCGCCCAAAGCGTCGCCCGCGTCGCCGCAGACCACGATGTTGCCCGACTGCGCCATGAAAGCAGACATATGCCCGATATTGCCATGCACGATGATGTCGATGCCTTTCATCGAAATCCCGCAGCGCGAGGAGGCGTTGCCCTTGATAATCAACGTGCCGCCATGGCCCGTCGCACCTGCATATTGCGAGGCGTCTCCTTCGACGATCACGGTGCCAGACATCATGTTTTCAGCCGTTCCTGGGCCAGCCGAGCCATGCACATGCACGGTCGCCTGTTTGTTCATGCCCGCGCAGTAATAGCCGGTGGAGCCTTTGACATTCACCTCAATCGGCGCGTCCAGGCCCACCGCAATCGCGTGGCTGCCCTTGGGGTTGATGATTTCCCAATGGGTCTGATTGGTGTTCTCAGCCTGCGCATGCAGGGTCGAGTTCAACGCGCGCAGTCCCTGCGCCTCCAGATCAAATGTTTGCATTTACGCCGCTTTCTCTTGCGCGGTGGGGGCCGCGTTATGCGACCAGAAATAGACGGTGGCGGGCTCCGGCTCCCAGACGCGGGCGTCCTCGATGCCCGGCAGGTTCACCAGCGCGCGGTATTCGGACCCGAAGGCCACGTATTGGTCGGTCTCGGCCATCACGGCGGGCTTGCAGGCAATCGGGTCGCGGACCACGCCGAACCCGTCTTTGGTGCCGACGAGGAATGTGAAAAACCCGTCCAGATCATCCAGCGAACTTTCCAAAGCCTCCCCAAGGGTCGACCCGGTCTGCATCTTCCACGTCAGATAGGCGGCCCCAACTTCGGTGTCATTCTCGGTCTCGATGTGAACCCCAAGACGCCGCAGTTTGCGGCGCAGCGAATTGTGGTTGGACAGTGATCCGTTATGGACAAGGCACTGATCCGAGCCAGTGTTGAACGGGTGCGCGCCCATCGTGGTCACCGCCGACTCGGTGGCCATCCTGGTGTGACCGATTCCATGTGTCCCGCTCATTTGCCGTACATCAAAGCGTTCTGCCACATTTTTAGGCAGTCCAACCTCTTTGTAGATTTCAAGCGTTTCGCCATGGCTCATGACACGAACAGAGGGTCTGATGTCGCTCAAAGCGGCGCGGGCCTCGGCCACCTGATCGGCCTGAATTTCCAGCACGGCATGGGTGTCTTTGACACTCATCTTGACCTTGCCTTTGACCAGCTTGCGCAGCTCGTTGTCGAGCTTGTCAAAGTCCGTTTCGGGGGCGTCAGACTGGACCGTCAGTTTGGCGTTACCGTCTGTTTCTGCACCATAAATCGCGATGCCTGCACTGTCAGGGCCGCGGTCGGTCATGGTGACGAGCATGTCCGTCAGCATGTCGCCCAATTTGGGCTCCAGCGATTTGTCTTTCAAGAAAAGTCCGACGATCCCGCACATGGCGCGTGCCCTCCCACAGGTGGTCTGTAATCCGACTCAAACGCTAGCACCGAAAAATCGAACGCTCAACCCGTGGGAAACTATTTTTCACCTAAGTTAAAAAAAGAGTCGCCAGAAAGGTTAACTCGTGCTTCATTTTTAGCAGCGTCGCGCGAACTCATATGACGACGCATCGAAAGCCAACAGAAAGACACGGGGGTCTATCGTGGAACAACAACTCGCTGAGCTTGTCGCCAAAGTAGCGGAGCTAGAGGCGGCAGGGGGCGGTGCAAAAGTCACCAACACCATGTTTGCCGAAACCTATTATTATCTCACAATCCCGCTGATGATTATCATCCATGCGGGCTTCTTGGCCTACGAGATGGGCGCGTCTCGGATGAAAAACGTGCTGTCATCCGGCGCCAAGAACATTCTCGCTTTTGCGTTTATGATCCCGACTTTCTACTTCTTTGGCTGGTGGGTCTATTTTGGCTTCCCGACAGGTATTCCGGGTGAAGCTGGCCCGATGGGCATTTCCGGCATCGAATACGCCAACTCCATCGCTTGGGGCTGGGGCGAAAGTGCGCAGTATATGGGGCCAAATATCTCCGATAATATCTCGGGCGTGTTCTTTGGGGCCTTCGCACTGTTTGCGGCGACAACCGCGTCGATCATGTCGGGCGCAGTTATCGAGCGTATCCAGACCGTGGGCTTTGTGATCCTTGCCGTGGTGCTTGGGTCCTTCGCTTGGGTCGTGGCTGCGGCTTGGGGCTGGCATGCAGATGGCTGGTTGGTCACGCAATGGGGTCTGCATGACTTCGGCGCGGCGGGGCTTGTCCATGCGGTTGCCGGCTTCTTTGCTCTGGGTGTGTTGGTCAATCTCGGGCCACGGATCGGCAAGTTCAACGCTGACGGCACTGCCAACCATATTGCGGGGCATAACATGCCGCTGACCGTCGTCGGCTTGATGCTGATTATCGTGGGCTTCTGGGGCTTCTTGATGGCCTGCGTCGTTCCTCCGGGCGAGGGATGGTCATGGTTCCCTGACAAGTTCGCCACGATCTACGGCACGCCAATCACGCTCGGGGCGCTGTCCTTCAACATTTTGATGGGCGTCGCTGGCGGTATCATCGGCTCGTGGATTGTCACCAAGGATCCGTTCTGGATGATGTCCGGCGCGCTTGCAGGTATCATCTCGGTCGCGTCTGGGCTGGACATCTACTATCCGGCTCTGGCCTTCATTATCGCCTTCTCGGCGGGTGCCATTCTCAAGCCATGCGCAGCATTCCTTGAGAAGCGCGGTATTGACGACGCGGTTGGTGCTGTGACGGTTCATGGCACAATCGGGCTGTATGGCCTGATCCTGTTGGGTGTCTTTGGCTCAGGCTTCCCTGCGCTGCAGGGTGCTGCGGGTGAAGTGCCAACGATCAGCCTGATTGGCCAGATTGTGGGCGCTGTGGTGTTCTTCCTGCTGGGCTTCGTGCCGGGCTACGTGATCTCGCTGATCCTAAAGATGTTCGGGATGCTGCGTGTGCCGGAAGGGGCCGAGATCGCGGGTATGGATACCGTCAAAGTTCCAGCTCAGGGCTACCCCGAAGGCATCCCCGCCTCGGCTGCCCCAGCTGAATAAACCGATTATAAGAGGAGAGAACCATGGGTTTTCCATATGAAGAAGCAAGCTGGTCGGTCGTAGACGGCGCGATGTTTATGGGATGGGGGTCGGCGGCGCCGGGCCTGTACACCTTCATCGCGGCGGTGCTGTGTGCGGCGGTTCTGGTGATCGGCCACGCGTCCGAGAAAAAGAAAGCCAAACGCTTCGACAAGTAAGAGCACAGTAAACGCGACGGGGCCGTTCCATTGGGGCGGCCCCTTTGCTTTGAAAAATTGCCTGACAGGAAAATAATTTGCCTCACGTTCTTGCTTTTTGAAATGGGCTGGGGCTGAATACTTGCAACAAGAGACTCACAAAACAGGGGACACATCATGGCCATTCTTTGGAGACACTCCGCGCTGGCGCATCGCCACGCAGCGATCGGCGGCGAACTGGAAGACTGGAACGGGATGGGGACCGCCTGGTTCTACGACAACACCCCGGAACGCGCCAAAGCCGATTACGAGGCGATCCGCACCAAAGCCGGCCTGATGGATGTGTCCGGCCTGAAGAAGGTGCATGTGGTTGGCGAAGACGCAGCCTATGTGATTGACCGGGTCACCACCCGCAATGTTGAAAAGATCGGCGTCGGCCGGTCCACCTATGCCGCGATGTTGGACGAGCGTGGGCTCTTCATTGATGACTGTGTGATCTACCACCTCGCCGTGAATTCCTGGATGGTGGTGCATGGCACCGGCACTGGCATGGAGCAGCTGACCAAGGTGGCCGCTGCGAAGAACTGCTCGGTCATCATGGATGACGACCTGCATGATATGTCGCTTCAGGGGCCTGTCGCGGTTGATTTCCTGGCCAAGCATGTCGATGGCATCCGCGACCTTGCGTATTTCGGCATCCTGCACACCAAGCTGTTTGGCCGGAACGTGATGATTAGCCGGACCGGCTACACCGGTGAGCGCGGCTACGAGATATTTGTGGGTCGCAAGGACGCGGTGCATGTCTGGGACAACATCCTGTCGGATGGCGAAAGCATGGGCATCCGGCCCACGCAGTTCAGCACCTTGGATATGCTGCGGATCGAAAGCTACCTGCTGTTCTACCCCGGCGACAACTCGGAAACCTTCCCGTTTGAGGACGGCTCCCCTGCGGGCGACAGCCTGTGGGAGCTTGGTTTGGACTTCGTCGTCTCGCCGGGCAAGGAAGGCTTCATCGGGGCTGAAAACCACTACGCCATGGAAGGCCGCGAGCGCTTCAAAATCTACGGCGTTCAGCTCTCCGACAGCATGGACCAGATGGAGATGTTTGCCCGCGTGATGCAGGGCGACAAGGATGTCGGCGTCATCACCTATGGCCTGTCGTCGGAGCTGAACAATTATTCCGTCGCCATTGCGCGGCTTGACCCGTCCGTGGCGAAAGCCGGCACCAAGCTGGTCGTCAAGCAGCCTGACGGGACCGAGCTTGCCGCGACTGCCGAAGAAATGCCGTTCTACGACAAGGACAAGCAAATCCGCACCGCCAAAGGTTAAGAACAAAAGGGCGCATGTCTAGGTGTGCGCCCTTCCTGTCTTCAAGAGGACATCCATGTCGAAATTTGAATTCCCGCCAGCCATCAAGAGCCGCCCCGTCTACGGCACGCTTGAGGCCCGCCCCGGCAAGCATCACCTGATGATCGCCGACGCCGAAGGGGCAGAGGCGATCCTTGCGATTGCCACGCCGGAGCTGATGGCCAACACCCACATCATCTACATCCCGCGTGGCACCGATTACGCGGACAAGCTGCGGGCGCTGAACCCGGTGCAATTCTACGAAGGTCCAAGCTACGCAGCGTCGGTGACGCGCATTCAACGCACGCTGGAAAGGTCCCATATGGGGTTGCAGATTTATCTGGCGGGCACCGAAGGGCTGATGGGGCAGGCCCAAAACGAAGCCATGAAGGCGGGCTTCCCGTTCAACGCCATTCAGACGGAACATCGCGGCTCCATCGCACGGCGGATGCAATGTGTGCATTGCAAGGGCATTACCGAGGACGTCGAGATCGACCCGTTTGTGTGCTCGCATTGCGGGTTAAACCTGTTTGTGCGCGATCACTATTCGCGCCGCCTTGCCGCCTATCAGGGCGTGTGCATTGATGCCGAAGACCCCGGCAACGTGCCGCCATCAAAGGGGATTTATGAATGAGCGCCGCCCCACAGAAAGCCAAAGCTGGCGCCGAGAAGATCGAGGTCACCGTCAGCGCCGTTGTGCCGCTCAACGATCTGGTGACGCGGTTTGAATTCACCCGCGCCGATGGCGCGCCGTTCCCGCCATTCTCAGGTGGGGCGCACACGGTCGTGGAAATGGACGACAATGGCCGCACCCGGCTGAACCCCTATTCGCTGATGTCCGACCCGAATGATCTCAGCACCTACGCCATCTCCGTGCGCCGCGATGACGAGGGGCGGGGCGGCTCGCTTTTCATGCACCGCAACGTCAAGGCGGGCGATGCGATGACCATCACCTATCCGGTGAACCTGTTCTCGCTGGATCTGCGGGCCAAGAAACACATCTTCTTTGCGGGCGGCATCGGGATCACGCCCTTCATGGCGATGATCGCGCAGCTGGAGAAATCCAACGGCAATTGGGAGCTGCACTACGCCTGCAGGACCGAAAGCCTTGGAACCTATGTCGATGTGCTCAGCTATAAATACTCCGGCAAGGTGCATGTCTATTACGATGACCGGAACCAGGCGATTGCGCTCGAAGATCTGCTGGACGGGCAGCCCTTGGGCACCAACGCTTATGTCTGCGGCCCGAAGGGCATGATTGACTGGGTGCATGCCACGGCGTCGGCCGCCGGGTGGCCCGATGCCAATGTCCATTCGGAGGAATTTCTGGCCCCGCAACCCGGCGCACCCTTCGAGGTCCGCCTGTGCCAGTCCGACAAAACCATCACCGTGGGTGAGCATGAAAGCCTGCTGGAAGCGATCGAGCGGGCAGGGGTGGAAGCTCCGTTCCTGTGCCGTGGCGGATCCTGCGGGCAATGCGAAACCGACGTCGTGTCCAGCGATGGGGAATTCGTGCACCGCGACCATTGGCTGGATGACGAAGAACACGCCTCTGGCAAGAAAATCATGCCCTGCGTCAGCCGCTTCGTCGGCAAATCTCTGGAGCTAGACAGATGACCATTCAATTCAACGACGAAACCTTCCGCGATGACTACACGTTCCGCAATTCTGACTGGGCCATCGACCGGTTCCCGTTCCCGTTCCACGAAGACAGCTACATGTACGCCGTCAATATGGAGCAGCATCGCGGCGGGCCTGACGGGTCGGTCTATGAAAAGCGCTTCGATGTAGACGAGCATTACGTCGCCGAGATGCGCGACCGCGCGATGGTCTTGGCGGATGATCCGCTGCGCTGCCAGTCGCTGCCGCATATGACGCTGGCGGGGTGGGACCTGTTGGAGCTTATTATGGTCAGCAAGTCCGAGGACTACCCCGACCTCTTCGAACTGCACCGCGACGGCGACAGGTGGCGCTGGGTGAACAAGCCGATGGGCATTGATGACAGCTTCACCTTTATGGATGAAACCACACTGCCCTACGGGCCGATGGAATACATCACGCGGCAAACGCAGGGCGATTTCTGCGTGCTGGACCAGCGCGAGGACAACTTGTGGATGGACGCGGGCATCGTGACGACGCAGGCCGACTGGTCGCTTGATTTCGACATCGGGATGAACTTCTTCGAATGGCACGCACCGGTGCCTCTGGCCCATGAAAAAGGCATCTTTGTGCGTGCGTTGAAATTTTTGCTCAACATCCAGCAAGGCGCGCCTGCGCGGCGGCTGAATTGGACAATGACGGTGAACCCGCTGTTGGACACAAGCCCTGAGAACTACCACAAATGGGGCGTGCAAAAGACCACTTTGACGCCGGAAAACATCGGTGAGAAACAGCACCTGCGGGTGGAGTTGCAAACCTTCTTCCGGCTGCCGCGCTCCAACGCGTTGGTCTTCCCGATCCGTTGCTACCTGTGCAGCTTCCAAGACCTGATGACCAAGCCAAAATGGGGCCGCCGGCTGCACCGCGTGGTGCGTGACCTGCCAGAGGAATTGGCGACCTACAAAGGCTTCATCGACAACCGCCCAATGATGCTGGACTACCTGTCAAAATTTGATGACGGGCTGCCCACATCGCCCGGCGTGTTCCCGGATACAGAGACCGAACCGCCGCTGCAAACCTGACCCGCTCAGGTGTTCTGCGGGTAGCTGATGATCGACAGGTAGCGGGCTGGCAGTTTCACCAGCTTCTCGGGGCCATGCGGTGCATCGGCGTCAAAGAAAAGGGTGTCGCCCGATTTCAGCGAATGCACGTCATCGCCATGCCGGTACTCCACTTCGCCCTCCAGCATGTAGATCGTCTCGATCCCGCCATGTTGAAAGGTTGGAAACACGTCTGATTGCTCGTTGAGCGTGATGAGATATGGTTCCACGATCACGCCTGACGCGTTGGACCCGATATGGCCCAGCAATTTGTATTGGTGATTGGCGCGGGTGCCTTCACGGTCAATTTCCACGCCTTCGCCTGATCGCGTGTGAACCGCTTGGCGGCTTTCCTCGAACTGGCGGAAAAAGCTGGTCAGCGGCACGCTCAGGGCATTGGCCAGCGTCTGCAAAGTGGTGAGGGAGGGCGAGGTGTTGCCGTTTTCAATTTTTGACAGCATGCCGATGGATAGCCCGGTGATGCCGGCCAACTCCGCAACGGTGATTTCCTGCTGACGACGAAACGCGCGGACTTGACGGCCAATGGCCACCTCTAGGACTTTCTCGCGCTCCCCGTCCCGGACGCGGTGCGGGTCCTGTGTAAGTTTGCTAACCATATCAGGGCTCAATTTTTCAATGTTCAACTTGCTTGCCTTTTAACAGCTGCCATTTCAACGGCAATTCCAACTGGCCTTTAATGAGGTCCAGTATAGGGCAATTTTATTCCCGTGAGGACAAAAAGAACGCCCAACAGTGAAAAAACTCCCAACACAGGGGAGTCTCTAGGAGAAGGCGCAGGCTCTGCGCGTCTCGCCTAAAGCGCTGACGCCATCGCTGTCGTGATCGCGTGATGAAGCGATCCGGCAGACGCCCGTGGGCCGAGAATGCGAATGAAGCTCTGCGGGTCGCCGCAAATGACAAAACACCCCAGATGATGAATTGACGTGCGGGTCGCGTCGCCGCCCGTCATGGCACGAATGTTGACGTTGCAAAGCAGCTCCATCACCGGTCGTACATCATCGCCCGCCAGATCGAAGCCGCACCAGGCATCTGTCTGTTCGGTCACCGACGCCGCGTCTTTGAGCGTCGCCTTGACCTGCTCCGCCAAATCCTCATGCGTGGCGAAATCTGCGCCGATCATCCACTGGTCCGGCCCCATCCAAACGGCCGAAAATGGCTGTGCCAACAGCGCCTTGCCAGCGTCCGGCGGGGCGGCTTTCAAAACCGCCTTCAATGCTTTGGCGCAGGCCTTTTCCTTGCCCAACCGTGCCGCGACGGATGCCAGTGCCAGGTCGGTGATCTCGGTGCAGGTGACGCCTGCCACCTGATCCACGCGTGGCGCGGTGCCGCCAAGGGCGGTGATGGGTGTGAGACTATGCACGGACGCGCTCCCCCTCTGGGTCGACGAAATGGGCGGACACGATTTCAACCTCCACCGTCAGGTTGGTCACAGGCGAGACCAGCCGCATCCTCTCCCCCTTGCGGTTGCCGCCATCCTTCAGGAAGCCCAGCCCAATCATGCTGTCCAACTCTGGCGAAAAGGCAGCGGAGGTGACATATCCCTGATCGTGCGCCGCATCGACGGGGCCGGTGGCTTTCATAAGATGCCCGCCCGCTGTCACTTTCTGCGAGGCGTCCAGCGGCTTGATCCCTACCTGCATCAACGCGTCTTCCTCGTTCAGGCCGGGGCGCTCAGACAGTTTCGAGCCGATGCTGTCCTTGGCCTTGCTCACCATGCGGCCCATGCCGAGGTTCAGCGCCGTCGTGGTGCCGTTCAGCTCGTTGCCCGCCGCGTGGCCTTTTTCGATCCGCATGACGCCAAGGGCCTCAGTACCGTAAGGCGTGACGTCGAATTCTTCGCCCTCGCTCATCAGCTTGCGCATCAGCGCGTCGCCATAACGCGACGGGACCGCAATCTCGAACGCTAACTCGCCAGAGAAGGAGATGCGGAACAGCCGCGCACGCAGCCCGCCGCAGACGGTGATGTTGGCGCAGGCCATAAACGGGAACGCCTCGTTCGAGATGTCATGGTCCGCATCCACGATCTTTTGCAGCAGCTTGCGCGAGTTCGGTCCCGCGACTGCGTATTGCGCCCAGCCTTCGGTGGTGGAGATCAGCTGAACATCCATGTCGGGGAACAGGCATTGGCGCACGAATTCCATGTGCTGGTAGACCTTCGCGGCGTTTGCAGTGGTGGTGGTGACGACGAAATGGTCCTCCTCCAGCCGCGCGGCGGTGCCGTCATCCATGGCGATGCCGTCCTCGCGCAACATCAGCCCGTAGCGGGTTTTGCCGACGGCCAGCTTGGCGAAGCCGTTGCAGTAAACCTTGTTCAGAAACGCTGCGGCATCCGTGCCTTGCACGTCAATCTTGCCAAGTGTGGTGCAGTCGCAGACGCCGACCGACGCCCGCGTGGCCTTGACCTCGCGGTCAACGCTTTCGCGCCAATGGGTTTCGCCTGCGATCGGGAACCATTGCGCGCGCAGCCAGTTGCCAACCTCGACAAATACCGCGCCACGTTCCTTGGCCCAGAAATGGGAGGGCGTTAGGCGGGTCGGGTGAAATTCCATCCCGCGCATCCGGCCGCCAAAGGCACCGATGGCGGTGGGTGTGTAGGGCGGGCGGAAGATGGTCGTGCCGACCTCGGGGATGGCTTTGCCAGCAAGCTCGGCCATGATCGCCAGGCCACCCATGTTGGAGGTTTTGCCCTGATCGGTGGCCATGCCCAATGTGGTGTAGCGTTTCAGATGCTCGACGGAGCGGAACCCTTCCTGATGGCTCAGCTTCACGTCCTTCACGGTCACATCGTTTTGCTGGTCCAGCCAGGCGCGGGAGCAGCCTTCGACATACCAGAACGGGGTCTGGGTGACGGGGGCGTCCTCGGCCTTGGGCACAGGGGCCGCGCGGCCCTTGATGCCTAGCGCTTTCTTCGCCTCCGCGGCGCCGGATTGCAGGGCGTCATGGGTGGAGAACAGGCCCACTGCAGCACCTGCGACGGACATGCCCGGGGGCAATGTGCCGCCGGGGACAAAGGCCGCAAGATCGTCGTTCCAAGTGGGGCGCCCGCGCTGGTGGCAGGTCAGATGCACGTTGGGGTTCCAGCCGCCAGACACGCCAAGCGCGCCGCATTCTAACGTGCGCTCAGACCCGTCTGCCAGCCGGAGCTCGGCGAAGGTCAGGCCCAATCGGCCTTTGCTGTCTATCACCTGCGCGCCTTTGAGCACCTCGTATTGGTCTGAGAACGGCGCGTCGAGGCGGGTGTCGACCACGGCGGCGATCTTGACGCCTTTGGCGTGCAGATCAATGGCGGTGCGGTGCCCGTCATCATTGTTGGTGAAAACCGCGATCCGGTGCGCGGGTGTGGCCGCCCAACGGTTGGCGTAGCTGCGCAGCGCGGAGGCCAGCATTATGCCCGGACGGTCATTGTTGTCGAACGCAATCGGGCGTTCCGTTGCGCCTGCGCAAAGCAGCGTTTTGGGGGCGTAGATGCGCCACAGAATTTGGCGGGGTTTGCCCTCGTCCGGTATGTGGACGTGGTCGGAGACACGTTCTACCGCGCCGTAGATGCCGTGGTCAAACGCGCCGATTACGGTGGTGCGGGGCATCAGGCGCACGTTGTTCATGGCAAACAATTCCGCGATGGAGTGCGCAACCCATGCGTCTGCATGCGCGTCATTGATCGACAGGGTTTCCGAATTCAGCCGCCCGCCCATGGCGAAATCTTCATCGGCGAGGATCACCTGAGCGCCGGACCGACCGGCGGTCAAAGCAGCAGACAGCCCGGCTGGCCCCGCGCCAATAACCAGCAGGTCGCAATGCCGGAACCCTTTGTCATAGACGTCAGGGTCGGCCTTCATTGACAACGACCCAAGGCCTGCGGCTTTGCGGATGATCGGCTCGTAGATTTTCTCCCAGAACGCGGCGGGCCACATGAAGGTCTTGTAGTAGAAGCCCGCGGTCAGGAAGGTGGAGAAGCGGTCGTTGATCGCCATCGCGTCGAACGCGAGCGAGGGCCAGCGGTTCTGCGACTTGGCCATAAGCCCGTGATACAACTCCGCCGTGGTCGCCCTTGTGCTGGGTTCCTGCCGCGCGCCGCCGCGCAGTTCGACCATGGCGTTGGGTTCCTCCGATCCGGCGGTCAATGGGCCGCGCGGGCGGTGGTATTTGAAGGACCGGCCCATCAGGCGCACATTGTTGGCCAGAAGGGCCGAGGCAAGCGTGTCGCCCTGATAGCCCTGATAGGCCTTGCCATCAAAATGGAAGTTCAGCGGGGCGTCGCGGTTGATCTGGCCCCCGGCCAGGCGGTTGGGCTGGGTCATTTGGAGCGCCCCATTTTGCGCGCCACGTCGCGGGCGATTTCGACCTTGCTGATCTCGTGGGTCAGCGTGTTGCGGGTGATGACGAGCCAGGACCGGTCGCCGCCCTCGTGCCACCACAGTTCGCGGTGGGTGCCTGCGGGGTTGTCGCGCAGATAGGCGTAGTCGTGCCAGTCCTGCGGGCTGGCCGTGTCGGGGTCGGGGCGGTCGATCATCGCGGCGTCGCCCAGATAGGTGAATTCGGCGCTGTCGCGCGGGCCCAGAATGGGATGATTGATAATCATAGGTCGGAGCCTTTGAAGGGCGTTGCGATGTGAGTATTTTTGCCAAAACGAAACATGGTGTCAGTGCAGATTGGGCTGATTGCCCATCCCTTTTTCGTCGATCATGTGGCCTGTCTCGAAACGGTTGAAGCGGTAGGCCGTGGCCGTTGGGTGCGGGGCGTCACGGGCCAGCAGATGCGCGAAGGCGTAGCCGGAGGCGGGCGTGGCCTTGAAGCCGCCATAGCACCAGCCGCCATTGAAATAGAGCCCGTCGATATGGGTGCGGTCGATGATGGGCGAGCCGTCCATCGACATGTCCATGATGCCGCCCCACATCCGCAAAAGCCGCGCGCGGCCGATCATCGGCATGATCGCCATGCCGCCCTCGCAGACGTCTTCGACCACGGGCAGGTTGCCGCGCTGCGCGTAGGAGTTGTAGCCGTCGAGGTCACCGCCAAAAACCAAACCGCCTTTGTCGGATTGCGACACGTAGAAATGGCCTGCGCCGAAGGTGATGACCCCCGGCAGCACCGGCTTCAGCCCCTCGGACACAAAGGCCTGCAGCACGTGGCTTTCAATGGGCAGGCGCATGCCGGCTTTCGACATCAGCCGGCCCGACGACCCGGCGACCGCGCAGCCCACACGGTTCGCGCCGATGAAACCCTTGGAGGTTTCGACGCCGAGGCATTTGCCATTCTTGATCTTGAACCCCGTCACTTCGCAATTCTGAATAATGTCGACGCCGCGGCTGTCGGCGGATCGCGCGTAGCCCCAGGCAACCGCGTCATGGCGTACGGTGCCGCCGCGCCGCTGGGCCAGCCCGCCCTTGATGGGGAAGCGGGCGTCGTTGAAATTGAGGAACGGGTATTCCTTTTTGATCTGGTCGAGGTCGAGATATTCCGCATCCGCCCCGTTCAGCATCATCGCGTTGCCGCGCCGGATGAAGGCGTCGCGTTGGGCGTCTGAATGGATCAGGTTCATGATGCCACGTTGGGACACCATGGCGTTGTAGTTCAGGTCCTGCTCCAGCCCCTCCCACAGCTTGAGGGAAAACTCGTAGAACGGCTCGTTGCCGTCCAACAGGTAGTTGGAGCGGATGATCGTCGTGTTGCGCCCCACATTGCCGCCGCCGATCCAGCCTTTTTCGATGACGGCGACCTTTTTCTCGCCGTAGACCTTCGCCAGATAATGCGCTGTTGCCAGCCCGTGGCCGCCGCCGCCGATGATGATGATGTCGTAATGGGGCTGGGGCTCAGGGTCGCGCCACGCGGGTGCCCACCCTTTGTGACCCGTCAGGGCCTCTTTGATTACCTTGAAGCCGGAGTAGCGCATGACATCGAACCCTTTGTTGAGGGAGTGTCGCCCCTCAAACGCATCTCGTCGCCCTGAAACCCGACATTTCCTTGTTTGAATCGGACCCCGAGGCGCATTTTCAGGCAGGTTGCCAAAAATTATGACACGCCGCCACAAGAAAAAAACTTGATTGATAGGAAAATTATGAAAGACTGCATCCCATGGAATACTTGGGGGTGTTCAGAGAATCGCTGTGCCCCTCCTCGCGTGGCGAAAGCTGCGTCATTCTGAAAAGCGGCGACATGACCGCAGCACAACTGGGAGAAACACATGAACAAGTTCACAACAGCTTTAAGCGCTGGTGTCGTGGCGCTGATGCCGATGGCGGCATTCGCCGAAGACAGCAGCGATCCGATCGTTATTCCGATCCACAACTGGTCCTCGCAGATCGTTATGAGCCACGTGGTTGGCCAGATTTTCGAATCCATGGGTAACAATGTCGAATTCGTCACCACAGACAGCCAAGCGGTCTACGAGTCGGTCCGTCTGGGCGACGTGGCGCTTGAGCTGGAAGTCTGGGAAGGCGCGTTTGGCGCATCCTTCCGCGCGGCCTTGGAAAAGGGCGGTTTGCATGACGCGGGCGATCATGACGCCGTGACGCGCGAAGACTGGTGGTACCCGATGTGGACCAAGGACGCATGCCCCGGCCTGCCATCCTGGGAAGCGCTGAACGATTGCGCCGCCGTTTTCGCAACTGCTGAGACCGGCGACAAAGGCCGCTATCTGGATGGCCCGGTTGACTGGCTGAAGCACGGCCAGGAACGCGTTGAAGCGCTGGGCATGGACTTCGTTGTTGTAAACGCTGGCTCGGCGGCGGCTCTGTGGGCCGAAATCGGTGCGGCAGAAGCAGACAAGAAGCCTGTTGTTGTCTTCAACTGGACGCCAAACTTCGCTGAAGCTGTATGGCCCGGCGAATTCGTCGAGTTCCCCGAATGGGTCGAGGGCTGTGACAAGGACCCGGCGGTTGGTCCAAACCCGGATGCGCTTTATGACTGCGGCAACCCTGCCAAGGGCTACCTGAAGAAAGCCGCTTGGGACGGCATGAAGGACAAATGGCCAGCGGCATATGACGTGCTGACCAAGATCTCTTTCACCAACCCACAGATTGCTGAAATGGCCAAATTCGTTGACGTTGACGAAATGGAGCCGGAAGAAGCAGCTGAGGCTTGGTTGGAGCAGAACCCAGAGGTTTGGCAGGGCTGGACTGGCTCCTAAACCGCCTAAAATTGGGTAACGACTTTCGCCCGCCCGAGGTTATGCTTCGGGCGGGCGTTTTAAACACCGGACATGAAGTCGGTGAGGGGAGAGCACTAAGATGACTGCCAACACTGTCATTTCCTGCAAGAACGTCTGGAAAATCTTTGGCAATAACCCAGAGGCGTATCTGTCAAAGATGCCCGATGGGCATAGCTTCGACGACATTCGCAAAGACGGGTATATTGCGGGCGTCAAAGATGTCTCCATCGAGGTGTCTCGCGGAGAGATGCTGGTCATCATGGGGCTGTCTGGGTCTGGCAAATCGACGTTGGTGCGCTGCTTCTCGCGGCTGCACGACATCACCGGCGGCACCATCGAGGTCGAGGGGCAAGACATCATGTCCCTGTCCGAGAAAGAGCTGATTGATCTGCGCCGCAACAAGATGGGGATGGTGTTTCAATCCTTCGGTCTGCTGCCGCACCGGACCGTTTTGGACAACGTGGCTTTCCCGCTGGAAATGCGTGGTCAGGACAAGCATGAACGCCGCGCACGGGCGCTGGAGGTTGTGAAACTTGTGGGCCTTGAAGGGCGCGAGGATTACTTCCCGCGCGAGCTGTCAGGTGGGCAACAGCAACGGGTTGGCATTGCGCGGTCGCTGGCGATTGAGCCTGATATTTGGTTCCTCGATGAGCCTTTCTCCGCACTTGATCCGCTGATCCGGCGCGAGATGCAGGACGAGTTCCTGCGGCTGCAAGAGCTGCTGGGCAAGACGATTGTTTTCATCACTCACGACTTTGACGAAGCCCTGCGCCTTGCCGACCGGATCGCCATCATGAAGGACGGCGCGGTAGAACAATGCGACACGCCCGATCAAATCGTGTTGAACCCGGCCACCGAATATGTGCGCAAGTTTACTGAAGAAATCGACAAGGCTCGCGTCGTGCATGCGGGCGTGCTGGCCAAGGCGGACCTGAAGGCGACGGGCGATCCTGTGGACGCGAAAGCCTCTGTTCAAGACCTTGCGCGGCTGCTGGTGCAAGACAAACGCAAGACGATCCCCGTGGCGCGCGACGGCGCTGTGATTGGCGGGATGGATCGCGCCGAGGCGCTTGAAATTTTGTTGGAGGCGGGCTGATGGCCGACGTCACCGACAGCTACCGGCCCGACCGCATGGCGGGGTTCAGCCGCACCCAATGGGCGCAGGTGCTGGTGGGCGTGGCGGTTGTTCTGACAGTCTTGCAATATACGGGTTTATTGCCCGCAGCCTTCCACCGTTTGCCGGAAGAATTGGTGCCCAATTTTGCGGGCTGGCTGGATGCAATTTTCAATTTTGTCAAAGATGACTTGGGCTTGCTGGCGCTGACGCGGTTGCTGACGGAAGGGTTGCAGTGGCTGCTGGATGTCACGGCGAACTTGCTGTTCGGCAAGCGCCGATGGCCCAATATCGGGCCGATCCCATGGACTGCGGTGGCGGCGGTTGCGGGTGTCGTTGGCTACTATTTGGGGGGCTGGCGCATGGCGCTTCTTGGCGCCGGCACCTTCATCTGGACCGCACTTATCGGCCAATGGACAATCGCGATGGAGACGATGTCGGTTCTTGTCGTGGCCGCACCTTTGGCGTTCTTCATCGGTCTGGGCTTTGGCATTCTGGCATGGCGCAAACCTTGGGTGAACCGCGCCATCAAACCGGTCCTGTCGGTGCTGCAAACCTTGCCGTTTTTCACCTACCTTTTGCCCGCCGTGATCTTCTTCAAAGTGGGCCCGACGGCGGGGGCTGTGGCCACCACGATCTATGCCATTCCGCCAATGATTTTGATGACCACGCTGGGCTTGCAAAAGGTCTCGCCCGAGGTCGTGGAGGCCGGCAATATGAGCGGCTGCACCCGCTGGCAATTGCTGCGCCATGTCTACCTGCCTTCGGCGCGAACCGAGATACTGGTGGGCGTCAATCAGGTCATCATGTTGTGCCTCGCGATGGTCGTTCTGACGGCCTTCATCGGCATGCCCGGATTGGGGGCAAAACTGCTGGCGATGATGGGCAGCTTCAAGCTGGGCAGATCGTTCGAGATTGGCATCACAATCGTCTTGCTGGCCGTTATGTTGGACCGCATGTCGAAGGCCTGGGTGGTCAAACAACCCGAGCATTTTGAGAAGGGCACACCGTGGTGGAAAAAGCACTTCATGCTGCTGTTGGGCGTCGGGCTGTTCTTGTTCTTTGTGCTGCTGTCGCAATTCGTTCCCGAGGCGCAAGCCCTTGGACGCAGACAGAATTTTAGCCAGGGCAAGGAGCTGGACAACCTTATCAAAGGGTTCCTCAACATTGATGTGGTGAAGGCCACGACGGGGTTCCTGAGGGCCTTTGTGAACGTGCAGATCCTGATCCCGTTCCGCAACTTCATGCTGTCGATTCCGACGCCTGCATTCATCTTGTTGGTGATCGCGTTTGCGCTGTGGCTGGGGGGTAAAAAGCAGGCGGTTTATGCGGGGGTTTTCTTCTCGCTGGTGGCGCTGTCTGGATGGTGGGATCGCTCTGTTATTACGCTGTATTCGGTGATCTCGGCGGTGGTGATTGCGATGATGATCGGGTTGCCGTTGGGCATCGTGGCGGCGCGGACGGAGAAGTGGTCGAAACGCATCCTGCTGGTCTGCGATACGGCGCAGACCTTTCCGAGTTTTGTCTATTTGATTCCGGCGATTATGCTGTTTGGGATCACGGATATTGCGGTGATTTTCTCGATCCTGATTTTCGCCATGGTGCCGCTGACGCGCTACACGATTGAGGGGCTGCGGACCGTGCCCGTGGAGATGACTGAGGCGGCGGATATGGCGGGGGCGACGCGGATGCAAAAGCTGTGGAAAGTCCAGCTGCCATTGGCTTTGCCGACGATGGCGGTGGGGTTCAACCAAGCCATAATGTTCGCGTTTTTCATGGTGATTATCGCGGCCTTTATCGGCACGCAGGACCTTGGCCAGGAGCTGCAGCGGACCCTTGCGGGGACGGATATGGGCAAGAATTTTGTGCTTGGGATTTGTGTGGCGCTGATGGCGCTGACCTTTGATCTGACGATCCTGAAATGGGCGTCGGATCAGAAGAAAAAGCTGGGGCTGGGCGACTAGTCGGCGTTAACGGGATCGCAACCGGTGGGGTGTGCTCATCGGTTTTGTACGGAGTTTTGTACAAATTGGGGTAAGTCCCAGAGGGCCGAAACCCAAATTGTACAAAATAGAAATGCGCAGACCCTCCTTGGCGCGGCTGGCTTTTGTCCATTGGCGCACGTTAAAACGGGGCAGATTTCGCGTTCATAAAGCCTTCATAGTTCGGCCGTGGCCGAACTATGCGCTGCATGGTTTCCGGCTCAAAAGGACCCGGGTTTCAGGTCAGCACAGAGACGCAATCGTCGAACCAGTCCCACGCCTTTCGGGCGCTGCTGTTGACCGTCAAAAAGACGCGGCGTTCGAACTCGATGGCGTGGTCGAGATGGTAGAGCCGCGCGCGCTTTAGTTTCGGGTTGGCGATGCGGTGCGGCAGGTAGGCGCTGCCGCCCGATTTCAGCAAATGTTGCAGCCCCAACTGGGCGCTGCTGAAGCTGAGCCGCGCGGTGTCTGCGTCGGCATAGGCGGCGGCATGGGCGCGGCCAAATTCCTCGCCCGCTTCGACATAGACATAGTTGGGATCAAACGTGACGGGGCTGTCGGGCTGGCTTGAGACGAGGATCAGCCGGTCGGGGGGCAGTTCGATCTGCTCGTCGCGCGGGCCTGCGGCGGAGCGGTGGGTAAAGGCCAGATCGGATTTGCCTTGCGCGACCCAGCCCGCGATTTCCGTTTGGCTGCCCTGCCAGACCGAGATGGCGATGTGGGGGTAGTGCTGGCGCAGGTAGCTGAAGAAGCGCTCGCCAAGCGCGGGCCAGAGGTCGGTTTCACATGCGATGTTGCACACGGTGTTCAGCCCGTCGGGCAGGGCGGTTTCCTGTCGGGCCTGCCGCCACAGATCGGAGATGGTCAGCGCGTAGCGTTCGAGCCGGACGCCTGCGGGCGTTAGGGTCGCGCCGGACTTGTGGCGGTTAATCAGCGGCTGGCCCAGTTCTTCCTCTAAAGCCTTGAGGCGGGCGGTGACGGTGGATTGCGTGACGTTCAACACCTGAGACGCGCGCACGAGGCTGCCAGTGTCGATGATGGCGAGGAAGGTTTGAAGTTCGGTATCGTTCATATCCCATAATTCGGATATTCCGAACTTAATGTCCAATATAATTCGTTATCGCGATGTAGGGAATCGCGATACCTTTCTCCAAAAGGAGAGCGCCAATGGGACAGGATATTGCCAGCCGCGACGACTTTATCGCCGCCATGCGCTGCGTGGCCAGCAGCGTCAGCGTGGTCACCACGGACGGGGTTGCGGGGCGGCACGGGGCGACGGTGTCGGCGTTTTGTTCGGTCTCGGCGGACCCGCCGACGGCCTTGGTCTGTTTGAACACGTCGTCGAAAATCGCGCGGCTGGTACGCGAAAACGGGGCGTTCAAGTTGAACGTTTTGCCTGCGGGGGCATCGGATATCGCGGACCGCTTTGCGGGACGGCATGACGCGCAGGTTGCGGACCGGTTTGAGGGCGTCAGCGTCTCGGGGCGGGTGCCGGGCCTGACGGGGGCCACGACCCTGTGCTGCACGCTGACCCAAGCGGTCGAGGCGGGCACGCATCTGGTCTGTATCGGCGAGGTCAACGAAGTTCAGGTGGGGGCGGATATGCCGCTGACCTATCTGGCGGGGCGGTATCATCCATTGTCGAGCGAGGGAGTTGGAGCATGAGCATTGCACGCTATGAAATGCTGATCGACGGGGCCTGGGTTGGGGCGTCGGACGGCGGCACGTTTGAAAGCATCAACCCCGCCACGGGCGCGGTTTGGGCAGTGATGCCGGAGGCCACAGCGGCGGATGTGGACCGCGCGGTGCGTGCGGCGGACGCGGCGTTGCAGGGCGCATGGGGGCAGATGACGCCGACGGCGCGGGGCAAATGCCTGCGCCGGTTGGGCGATTTGATGGCCGCAAAGTCCGAGGATTTGGGGCGGGTGGAAACCACCGACACCGGCAAGATGTTCAAGGAAACCGCGTGGCAGGCGACCTATATTGCGGAGTATTTCCATTTCTACGCAGGTGCCGCCGACAAGGTGCATGGCGACACGCTGCCGATTGATAAGCCCGACATGTTTGTGTTCACCGACCGCGAGCCGATTGGCGTGGTGGCGGCTGTCATTCCGTGGAACAGCCAGATGTTTTTAACGGCTGTGAAGGTCGGCCCCGCGCTGGCGGCGGGCAACACGATGGTGCTGAAAGCGTCCGAGATGGCGTCGGCCCCGTTGCTGGAATTTGGCAAATTGATTGCCGAGGCGGGCATCCCCGACGGGGTGGTCAACATCGTGACCGGCGGCGGGGAGCCCTGCGGCAAGGCGCTGACCACCCATCCTTTGGTGGCCAAGATCGCGTTTACCGGCGGCCCGAATGCTGCGCGGCATATCGTGCGGAACTCTGCTGAGAATTTTGCTGAGGTCTCGCTGGAATTGGGCGGCAAGTCCCCGTTCATCGTGTTTGACGACGCCAATATCGAGAGCGCGGTCAATGGATCCGTCGCGGGGATATTTGGGGCCACCGGGCAAAGCTGCGTGGCGGGGTCCCGGCTGTATCTGCATGAAGATATTGCGGATGAATTCCTGGAGCGGATGGTGGGGATTGCGTCCAACATCGTGATTGGCGACCCGCAGGCGGAGGCCACCGAGATGGGGCCGCTCTGCACCCAAGGGCAGATGGACCATATCGAGCGGCAGGTGGCGCGGGCCTTGGAGCAGGGCGGCAAAGTGCTGCATGGCGGCAAACGCTTGGCGGGGGAGGGCCTGTATTTCGAGCCGACCATCATCGACTGCCCGCGTCAGGACATGGAGATCGTGGATACGGAACTGTTCGGTCCCGTATTATCCGTGCAGCGGTTCCGGACCGAGGACGAGGTGGTGGCGCTGGCTAATGACACCAAACACGGGCTGGCGGCGGGGATCTTTACGCGGGACTCGGCGCGCTCGGTGCGGATGTCGAAGCGGGTGAAGGCGGGGATTGTGTGGGTGAACACGTATCGCGCCATCTCGCCGATTGCGGAGTTTGGGGGGATGAAGACCTCGGGCTACGGGCGCGAGGCGGGGATGCAGGCGGTCTACAGCTACACGCGGCCCAAAACAGTGTGGATGAACCTGTCGGATGACCCGATTGCCAACCCTTTCAAGATGAGGTGAGGTGATGAAGTTTCATTTAGCAGTGAATTTGGAGCGCATGGACGCAGGCACCTGCATGATGGCGGTGCGCGACCACACGTTGGAATTGGTGCAGATGGCCGACAAGGCCGGGTTCGAAGTGGCGTGGGCCGCCGAACACCACGCGCTGGAGATGACCATTGCGCCCAACCCGTTTCAGCTGATGACATGGTGGGCGGACCATACGGAGCGCATCCGCGTGGGCTGCGGCGTGGCGAATGCCGCGTATTGGCACCCGATCAACCTGGCGGGCGAGGCCGCGATGGTGGACCTGCTGTCGGGCGGGCGGCTGGAACTGGGGCTGGGCTCGGGCGCGTATCAGCGCGAGTTTGACCGGATGCACCCGGGGCTGCCGCAGCCCGAGAGCTACAAGTTTTTGCAGGAGATGCTGCCGCTGGTCCGCGAGCTGTGGAAGGGCGACGTCGAACATAATGGCGACAAGTGGCAATTCCCCAAATCGACGTCTTGCCCCAAGCCGGTGCAGGACGAGGTGCCGATGTGGGTGGCGGCGCGCTCGCCCATTACGTTTGACTATGCGGTGGAAAACGACTGCAACATCATGTGCTGGCCGCTGACCATGCCGTTTTCGGAAGCGGAGAAATACCGCGGCCAGCTGGACGAGAGCATTGCCAAGGCGGGCGGCTGGACCGGGACCTTTGCCCTGATGCGGCACACGTCGGTCTATGACAACGAGGACGACCGCGCGGCCACCATGGGCGCGATCCGCAACGTGCTGGGGCAGTTCGGCAACCTGATGATGAAGAAAGGTGACGTGGTGAACGGGTTCCCCGACCGCGTGCCGCTGGAAGAGCTGGAAGGCAATGTGCGGGTGGAGCCTGCCATGTTGGAGGAGAACCTGATGTTCGGCTCGCCTGAGACGGTGATTTCCAAGCTGAAAGCCTATGAAAAACTGGGCGTGGACGCCTTTATTTACTACGCCTCTATGGGGTTGGATATGGAGGTGCAGAAGCGCTCCATGCGCCTCTTTATCAATGAAGTTATGCCGGAGTTTGCCTGATGCCTGTCGAGATACGCCGTACCATTTTGAACATCCAAGACACCCATATCGAGGGGTGGAAGAAGGTCGAGGTGCCGACCAAGCTGGTCAGCGCCATGGCGATCATCAAGAACCCGTGGTTCGGGCGGGGCCATGTTGAGAACCTGCGGCCCGAGATTATGGAGCATGGGCCGGAGCTGGGGCAGCTGCTGACGGATATGATTTTGGGCGTCACTGGTGACGCCTTGGAGGGTTACGGCAAGGCGTCCGTGGTTGGCATGGGCGGCGAGATCGAGCACGCGCAGGCGCTGACCCACACGCTGTGGTTTGGCAACAAGTTCCGCGAGGCGGTGAACGCGCAGACCTATCTGGTGTTTTCAAACACGCGCGGGGCGGCGGGGTGCTCGCTGATGATCCCGTTGATGCACAAAGAAGATGGCGGGCTGCGCTCGCATTACCAGACCATCCATGTGTCCGTGCAGGACGCGCCTGCGGAGGACGAGATTATCGTGGCCTTGGGGGCCTCTGTGGGCGGGCATCCCAACCACCGGATCGGCAACCGCTATCAGGACCTCAAAGAGATGGGCCATGACGTGGACAACCCCGCGGGTGTCTGAGCGCGCCCCAGACGGGACGGCTTTTGAGGTCTTGGGGCCTGAGGACGGCACGCGGGTTGTTTTGATCCACGGGCTGGGGCTGTCGCGGCAATTATGGGAGGCGCATCTGCCCGCCTTCGCGGGCCACCGGGTGCTTCTATATGATCTGTATGGCCACGGGGAGAGTGCGCCACCGCCCGAGGCTGCCTCGCTGACGGTGTTTTCCGACCAGATCGCCGCGTTGATGGACCATGTGGGATGGGCGGACGCGCATATCGTGGGCTTCTCCATCGGGGGGATGATTAACCGCCGCTTTGCGTTGGATTTCCGCGCGCGGGTGCGGTCGCTGGTGATTTTGAACTCGCCGCATGACCGGGGGGACGCGGCGCAGGCTGCTGTGGAGGCGCGGGCGCAATCGGTGCGGGATCAAGGCGCGTTCTCCACTTTTGACGCCGCGCTGAAACGATGGTTCACGCCGGGATATTTAGAGAACAGTGATGGTGGGGCGTTGGTGCGTCATTGGCGGGGGCAGGTGGATGCCGAGAGCTATGCGCAGACGGCCTGGGTTCTGGCGCATGGCGTGCGGGAGCTGATTGCGCCAATTCCCGCTGTGGATGTGCCAACGCTGGTGATGACCTGCGAGAAGGACAGCGGGTCGACGCCTGCGATGAGCGAGGGCATTGCGGCGGAGATTGCGGGGGCGGAGCTGGTGATTGTGCCGGAGTTGCAGCATTTGGGGCTGATGGAACGGCCAGAGCTGTTTGCGGCGCGGGTCGTCGCGTTTTTGGAAAGGGTTGAACGATGAGCACTGTGATGAGCGGCGGGCAGGCGGCGATTGAGGCGTTGCAGGCGGAGGAGACCAGCCACGTGTTCGGGCTGATCGGATCGGCCACGATGGAGATGTTTGACGCTTTATATGACGCGGAGGGGATTTCGTTTGTGGGCGTGCATGACGAGCGCACGGGGACCCATATGGCGGACGGGTTTGCGCGGGCCTCGGGCAAGGCGGGCGTGATATTGGCGGGGCAGAACGGGCCCGGGGCCACCAATCTGGTGACGGGATTGAGCCAGGCGATGGCGGCGTTCTCGCCGGTGGTGTCAATTGCGGGGGCCTTGTCCTCGGGCCATGTGTACCGCGACGCGTTCCAGGAGGTAGACCAGCAATCGCTGTTTACGCCGGTGACCAAGAAGACCTGGACCGCGCCGTCGGCCGAGCGGGTGCCGGAGCTGTTTCGCGAAGCGTTTCGCACTGCCTTGTCGCCGCGCATGGGGCCGGTGCAACTGAACCTGCCGCGTGACGTGTTGGCCGCGCAGGCAGAGTTTGACCCGATGCAGGCGCCATCCGGCTACCGCAATATGTCGCTGCCGGCGGGGCATCCGGACCATATTGCCAAGGCGGCTGCGATGCTGGCGGGCGCGGAGCGGCCGGTGATTGTGGCCGGTGGCGGGATCAAGACCACCGGCGGGCATGAGGCGGCCTTGGCGCTGGCGGAGGCGCTGGGGTGCCCGGTGGTGACCTCCCCCGGGCATGGCGACGCGGTCCCGTTCGGGCATCCGCTGAATGCGGGGCAGATGGGGCCGCGTGGCAACGCGGTGGCGTCGCGGCTGGTGAAAGAGGCGGATGTCATTCTGGCGCTGGGGACCCGGCTGGGGTTCAACGCCACGTTCTACACCTATGACAACATCAACCGCGCGGCGCAGATCATTCAGATCGAGCTGGAGCCGACCGCCATCGGGCGGTTTTTCCCGGTGGCGCTGGGCATCTGGGCGGATGCGCCTTTGGCGGCGGGGCAGATCACGGAGGCCTTGGGCGCGATGGCGCAGCGGGGTGCGGCGGAGGCCTGGACGGCTGCGTTTCAGGCGGAGCGGCAGGCGTTTTTGGCGCAGCGCGACGTGGACGCGATTGAGACGGGGCCGACGCAGCCCTCGGGGCTGTTCAAGGCGCTCAGGGGCGTGCTGCCAAGGGACGCGGCGATCACCATGGATGCGGGGACGCTGTGCTTGCAGGCCACGGATGCGCTAAATTACTGGACGCCGAAATCGCTGTTTACGCCGCTGGATTTCGGGCTGGTGGGCTTTTCGTTTGCCTGCGGCTTGGGGGTGAAATGCGCGCAGCCGGACCGGCCCGTGGTCAGCCTGATGGGCGACGGGGGGTTCGGGATGACCGTGTCGGAGCTGTCGACGGCGGTGGATCATGGGATCAACACCGTCACCGTGGTGATGAACAACGCATGCTGGGGGGCGGAGAAAGCGTATCAGCGCGACTTCTTCAACGGGCGCTATATCGGGGCGGACGTGTCGAGCCCCGACTTTGCCAAGCTGGCGGATTTATACGGGGCCAAGGGCTACCGCGCCGACACATTGGCGGAGGTTGCGCCCGCGATCGAGGCGGCGCTGGCCTGCGGCAAACCGGCGGTGGTGGACGTGGCGGTGGACCCGAACGCGCTGTACTCGTTCCGGCGCGACAGCTTCAAGCACAGGGGCGGGTGATGATTACGCGGTATGCCATTTTCGGGGGCACGGTGACGCCGGGCCAAGAGGCCGCGATGCGGGACTGGGTGACGGCGCATTTGACGCCGCTGTGGCGCAAGTTTGCCTGCGCCGAGGAGGTGCGGGTGCTGTTCGGGGTGGAGCAGGACGCGGACGGGCCGACCATCCCGCTGATCCTGGCGATCACCTATGCCGACCGCGACGCCATGGCCAAGGGCGTGGACAGCCCGGCGCGCCACGCCGCGAAAGACCTGCTGCCGGAGCTATACGCGCGGTTCTACGACGAGGTGGCGCTGTGGCACTACGTGATGGACCGCGAGCAGTATTTCGACTGACGCTAAAGGCTGTTGAGGTGGTGCTTGCGCAGCAGCTGGATCAGCATTTCCTTGGCCGCCGTGCGGTGGACGTGGTGCATGCGGTGGGCCGTTTTGGCGTCGCCCTGGCGGATGGCTGCAAGAAGCTTGCGGTGGTCCTCGTTGGAGCGGGTTGGCAGCGGGCGCATGTGCAGCGTCACCAGCCGCGCGCGGCGCACCTGATCTGACAGCATGCCGACAATGGATTGCACCCGCGAATTGTTGCCCAGCCGGACGAGTTCGTGGTGAAACGCGTCATCTGCCTGCGCCCAGGCGTCGAGGTCGTTTTGGCGCAGCGCGCGGTCCATCTCGTCGACGGTCACGCTGAGGCGTGACAATTCGGTGTCGCTATACCCGGCCCGCGCGGCATTGGCGGCGGCGAGGCTCTCCAGCTCGGTCAGAATGTCATAGATCTCCGTCATGTCGGCGGGCGAGAGCGGTTTGATGCGGACGCCCTTGCGGGGGCGGACATCGACCAGCCCTTGCCCCTCCAGCACCAGCAGGGCCTCACGCACGGGCGTGCGGGACATGCCCAGCGCCTCGGCAAGCTCGCTTTCCAGATGGTCGGTGCCTGCTCCAAGTTTGCCCGTGAATATCTGCGACCGGAGCTGTTCAACGGCGGCGGCGGAGCTGGATTGCGTCTTAGGGGCACTGGTCATCATGTGGCTAAATCTCCACTTTGCACTTGTTTTGGGACGAAGAGTATATGGCCTGCTCAATTTGGATCACAGTAAGATATTCCTGTACTGAATTTTCAAACGGTGCGCCGCTGACAATCGCGTCAGCAACATGGGCCTGCAGGGCGTAGGTGCAATCGCCCCCAAAATTGGGGCTGGTATCGGGTGGCAGAACCTCGGTGGCAGCCACGGCGCCAAAGCTGCGCAGATGGACGGAGCCGTCGCCGTGAAGGGTCAGCGTCCCTTTGGTGCCCTCAAAGAGGCCTTCGCCCATCGTGCACCGCGTATTGGCCGCCGCGTGGTCGAGGTTGCGATTGCCATCAAACACCACGCGCACCCCGCCGGGGTGGTCGAACAGAACAAAGCCTGCGTCCTCGCCTGCAATCACCGGGTTGACCTGCCGCAAGTCGGCGTAGACGGCTTGGGGATCGCCAAACAGGTAGCGGAACGTATCGACGTAATGCACGCCCGTTTCATGGATCAAGAAGCGCGGCATCTTCTGAAAATAGGGCTGGCGCGCCAGATAGGCCTGTGGCCCCTGACCGTCGCCCGGACGCAGGCGGAACGTGGCCTGCAAGACCTGCCCGATGGCCCCGCCCGCGATTTGCGCGTGGATGGCGCGAAACCATGGCTGGAAGCGAAAATTCTCGTGGATGACCAGCGGCACATCGGCCTTGGCGGCCAAGGCGGCCATCTGTTGTGCCTCCTCAAGGGAGGTGCAGAACGGCTTTTGGCAAATGATCGCCTTGAGCGGGTGTTTCAGGGCCGTGCGGATGGCGTCGGCATGGCCTTCGGGGGAGACGATAATGTCCAGAATATCGGGCTGGGCCTGCGCCAGCATGTCAGCCAGCGTGTCGAAGACGGGCAGGCCGGTGGCCTCGGCCTTGGCCCGGTCGCGGTTGGTGACGCCGACCAGCTGCGTGTCGGGGATGCGCCGCCACCCGTCGAAATGGAACTGGCTGAAATAGCCTGCGCCGATGCAGGCGACTTTTAGCATTCTAGCCGCGCTCCGATGGCTTGGGCGGCTTGGGCCGTGTTTGCCGAGCCGCCCAGATCGGCGGTGACGTCTTGGCGGGCGAGCACTTGGGCGTCTACCGCGTCGCGCAGGCGGGCCGCGTCGTCGCACATGGCCCCAATGCCGTGCTTGAGCCCCAGCCAGTCGAGCATCATCGCCGCCGACAGGATCATTGCAAACGGGTTGGCCTTGCCTTGGCCCGCAATGTCGGGCGCCGAGCCGTGGCAGGGCTGGAACACCGCCTGATGCAACCCGATGTCAGCCGACGGCGCAAGGCCCAAGCCGCCCATCAGCCCCGCACCCAGATCGGACAGGATGTCGCCGAACATGTTCTCGGTGACCAGCACGTCAAAATCCCATGGCTTTTGCACCATCCAAAGCGCGGTGGCGTCGACATAGGCGTGGTCTGACGTCAGGTCGGGGTGTTTGGCGGCTTCGGCGTCAAACAACTCGCGGAAAAAGGCGAAGGCGCGGAAGACATTGGCCTTGTCCACGCAAGTCACGCGGCCCGGCCCGCGCCCCTGAGCCTTGCGGTCTTTGGCGAGGTTGAAGGTGAATGCAAAGAGCAGCTCGGATACCTCGCGGGTAATCAGCAGCGTCTCGCGGGCCTCGTCTTTGGTGACCTCGCCGCGCCCTTGCGTGTGGAACAGCCCTTCGGTGCTTTCGCGGATCAGCACAAAATCTATGGTCTTGCCCGCAGGCATTTTCAGGGGCGTCTCGCCCCCTTCGGCCACACGGACAGGGCGCACGCCCGCGAACAGCTTGAACGCCTTGCGCAGATCAATCTGGGGGGAGATTTCGGTGCCATCATCGTAGCGCACATCGGGCAGGCCCATGGCAGAGAGCAGGATCGCATCGGCCGTCTTGGCGGCTTGCAGCGAGGCCTCCGGCAGGCTGTCGCCGGTTTTGGCGTAATGCGCAGCGCCCGCAGGGTGAGAGGTGAAAGACAGGGCATAGTCCGGCGTCTGGTCGGCAATTTTTGCAAGCAGCGCCACCGTGGGGACGGTGATCTCTGGGCCGATGCCGTCGCCTTCGAAGACGGCAATGTCGAACGTCTTGGTCATAGTATTTCCTTTAGGCCCATTAATGTATTCGTCAATGTATACATAAAGAGATGCTGGGAAGAAGCAAAGCCCTTATGCCGCAGTTTGCCCCCTTTTGGCGAATTGCAGCAAGAGGATGGGCGACATAAGGGCCAAGCCGATCAACATCGTCGTCACACCCGGCGCAATGAACAGGAAGGACACGATGGCGACGTACCAGCGCTCCCACATGGCGAGCCGGGTGAACAGGAAGCCCGAAAAGGCAATGCCGAGCGACGCGATGCCCAACATGGCGCCGACCAATGTGTAGGTGAAGGCCCACCACGTGAACCCGTCCACCACCAGCAGCAGCGCGGGGGAGTAGACGAAGACGAAGGGCACCAGCGCCTTGGCGATGCCCAGCCGGAACGCCGTGTTGCCCGTTTGGAACGGGTTCGACCCCGCAATGCCCGCCGCCGCATAGGCGGCCAGCGCCACGGGGGGCGTGATGTCGGCCAGCACCCCGTAATAGAACACGAAGAAATGGGCCACGATGGGTTCCACGTTCAGCATCTGGAACGCCCCGGCGGTGACCGACACCAAAATGATGTAAGTGGCCGTCGTCGGCACCCCCGCGCCCATCACGATGCAGGCCACCGCCACCAAGACCAGCGAGAAGAACAGCGCCCATTGCTGCAGATCGAAGTAGCTGAACGGCCAGATATTGGCGAACACGGCGGCAAAATCATTGGCGGTCTGGATCACGATTGCCCCGACCCGGAAGCCCGTGCCGGTCAGGGTGATGACCCCCACGATGATGCCCACGCAGGCGGCGGCAGAGCCGATGGCGATGGTAGACCGCGCGCCCGCGGCCAGCGCGTCCCAAAGGCCCGGAAGGGTCATGCGGTCATTGGGCTTGAGAATGCCGACGACCACGCAGGCGATGATGGCGTAGACGGCGGCGTAGTCCGGCGTCCGGCCCGCAAGGATCATGTAGATGAGGATGACCAGCGGCGCGGCGGCCAGCCAGTTGGTCCTGAGCACCTTCCACAGGATCGGCATCTCTTCTTTGGATAGCCCGCGCAGGCCCAGCTTTTTGGCCTCCAGATGGACCATCACGAAGATGCCGAAGTAATGCAGGAAGGCGGGGAACAGCGCCGCCGCCAGCACGTCGCGCAGCGGGATGTTGAGAAAGTCCACCATGATGAAGGCCGCGGCCCCCATGACGGGCGGGGTGATCTGGCCGCCGGTGGAAGACGTGGCCTCGGTCGCGCCCGCGAAATGCGGCGGGTAGCCCACCTTTTTCATGGCGGGGATCGTCAGCGCCCCGGTGGTCACCGTGTTGGCGATGGAGGACCCGGAGATCGACCCCATGAAAGCCGACGCGCAAATCGCGACCTTGGCAGGGCCGCCGGAATAGCGGCCAGCGGCCACGGTGGCCAGATCAATGAACAGCTGCCCCAGCCCGATGCGGGCGGCGAGCACGCCGAACAGGATGAACAAAAACACGTATTTGGCCATCGCCCCGATGGCGATGCCATAGATGCCCTGGGTGCCGTAGATGCCGTCGACAAAGCCTTCCCAAGCCACCCCGCCGTGGCGCAACAGGCCCGGCGCGTGGTTGCCGTAGATGGCGTAGAGCACGAAGGCGCCCGCGATCAGGGGCAGGGTGTAGCCGATGGACCGGCGCGCGGCTTCCAGCGTAAATAACAGCACGACCGACCCCATGAACGTGTCGGTGGCGTTGGGGTTGCCCGCGCGGATCGCGGCCTCCGCCGGGTCCAGCAGCGGCAGGTACAAGGCGGCGGAAACCGCCAGAACAGCGAGGATGATGTCGAAGATGTGGACCCCGTCCACATATATCCAGCCGGTGGGGGGCGGGCCGACCTTGGCGCTTTTCTTCCACGAGAACAGCAGGAAGGTCAGGCCAAGCACGAAGGCAAGGTGAACGCCGAAATGCAAAAGCTCGCGGATCAGCGCGAAGCCCGACGCGTAGAAATGGTAGACCGACATGGCCACCAGAAAGACCGAAACGACCGCCGCCATTTTCGACCCCATGGGCCGGAAGGCGCTTTCGCTGTCGAAGCGGCGTTCAAGCTCTGCCAGCTCTTCTGGGGAAAGCTCGGGGGTGGTGTCGGTGGCCATGGCTTTGGGTCCTGTCGGAGTAAAAAAAGGCCCGGGCGCTGGTCTGCGTCCGGGCCTATTTGCGTGAAGCGTGGCTTATTCGATCAGACCGGCTTCTTTGTAGAACCGCTCCGCACCGGGGTGCAGAGGCACACCGACGCCGTTCAGCGCGGTGTCTGGCGTGATGGTTTTGCCTTTTGCGTGACCCACATCCAGCAGCTTGCGGGACTCGTCGTTCCACAGGGCTTTGGTGATGTTGTAGATCAGCTCCTCGTCCTCTTTGGCAGAGGTGAACCACTGAGCGCCAACCGCGACGGTGGGTGTGGTGGCCACGCCTTCATAGGTGCCTTCGGGGATGTCGGAGGCCGCGAAGAAGCCGTATTTTTCGGTCAGGGCCGCAGCGCCCGCGCCGTCGATGGGCACCAGCTTGATGTCGGCAGACGAGGCCAGTTCGACGATGCCGCCCGTCGGGTAGCCCGCCACTGCGAAGAACGCGTCAATCTTGCCGTTGCGCAGAGCCTCGGCCGCCGCGTTGCCCTTCAGGGCCTCGGCGGTGACGTCGTCCGTGCTGAGGCCATTGGCATCGAGGATCAGGCCCGCGTCGACATAGGTGCCGGAGCCGGGCTCATCCAGCGACACGCGCTTGCCCTTCAGGTCGGCCACGGAATTGATGCCGCTGTCAGCCAGCGCCACAAGATGGATGTGCTCTTCGAACAGCGCCGCGATGGTACGCAGGTCGGTGGCAGGTTCCTGACCGTCCATAGTGCCGGTGCCGGTATAGGCCCAATAGGCCACGTCGGACTGGGCAAAGCCCGAGTTGCGCAGGCCGGAGATGATGGCGTTCACATTGTCCACGGAGCCGCGTGATGACACGGCCGACGCGATCAGCCCGTCGACGCCGCAAGACCCGCCTTCGCCGCATTCGCGCGACCCCGGAGGCTTGGAAATCGCGTTTGCGATCACGCCGCCCACCGGATAGTAGGTGAAGGCGGTGCCGCCCGTGCCGATTGTGAAGAACTTGATGTCTTGGGCGAATGTCGCGCCGGCCATGCCAAGCGCCACGACCGCGCCAAGGCCCGCAGCCTTCAGCGATTGAGTGAAATGTTTCATTGATATGTCTCCCTATAGATCAAGGGAGCATGTCGGATGCGATTGGGCTTCGCAACCGGTTTGGGCCTAGTAGTCTTTTTCGAAATAGATGCCGATGGACGTGTCGCCCGTGGCGGTGGCCGTGCCACGCGCGGTCAGCGACGGGGTCAGGTCAATGTTGATCGACACCTCTGCGCCATCTGTGCCGCCGACGGTGACGTCGGTATAGACGTTGTCCGACAGGTATTTCCCGGCCCTGAGCCCGGCATTGCCGTCCTCGTCTGTGGTGATGTCCAGATCGTCAAGATCGAAGCTTTTGCGCAGCTTGGACACGATGCCCTCGCCGCCATTGCCTGCCAGCGTGGCCACGGCATTGGCCAGCTGCAGCGCCTGAAAGGCGGAAAGCTGCGACGCGTCGCGGCCAAAGAAAATCTGCGCCAGAACCTCGTCCTGCGGGGCCTCGGGCGAGGATTCGAACCGCACCTGCGGCTCGGAAGCAGGGCCTTCAATGATGACGCTGGCCGTGCCCACGGAGGTGCGGGTGGTTGCGACAAAGCGCAGGAACGGGTCGAAGTTGCCCTGCAACTGCACGGTGCCCTCGTCCAGCTCGAACCGCTTTTCGAGAATATCAAGCCGGCCACGGATCAGCTCGAACTGGCCCGATGAGATGATGTTGGCGGTGGTGCCCGTCAGGCGCAGCGTGCCGCCAAGTTCCGCGTCCAGCCCACGCCCACGCACAAAGATGCGCGACGGCGCGGAGACCAGAATGTCCAGCGGGTAGGCCGCACCGCTGCTGCTGCTGGAGGTTTCCTCGGGTTTGTTCAGGCCCGCGCGGCCTTGCGTCTGGCGTACCGCGGCGGACGCGCCGACATGGGCGATTTGCGGGATGATCGTGAACCCGCCAAGGCCGGAGGAGGGGACGGAGACATCGGTCTCGCCCACATCAATGCGGCCCGCGATGCGGGCGCCGCCCGTCAGGTTGCCATTGACCGAGATGCCCCCGTTCAGCGTGGTGCGATAGAGCGCCGGATCGACGACTTCGACATTGGTCAGCGCGATGTTGAGATTTGCGGGGATCGCGCCTGTCAGCGTCACGGGACCGTTCACGGTAAGCGTGCCGCCCGACGACACGGCGGCGCGCATATCAATGGAGGCGCGGCCCTGGGCCAGCCCGATATTGGCCGCAATGTCGGTCAAAGCGACGCGGAAATTTGGCGCCGACAGCCGCCCGTCGCTGGTGCTGATCTGGCCCGACACCGACCCCAATGCGGCAGGGCCGTCAATGCGCAGATCAAAGCGCGACTGGCCTTGGATGCTGCGCGGCTCAAGGAACGGATTGGCCAGCGCCAAAGGCGCGTTGCCCGCCACCGACAGCCCAAGCGTGCCATCGGTGCCGACCCGGCCAACCACGTCCGCGGTGGTGCCCGCGGGCCCGGCCACGGCCGTGTCGACGAACCAGTTCGCTCCCTGCTGGCGCGCCGTGCCATCAAGGCGCAACGGCCCGCTGAACTGCGGCACAACGGGCGCCACGTTGGGCAGGTTGAGCACATATGTGACCGCCGGGGCAGGGCCGGTGACGTCGCCTGCGACCTGCGCGGTCAGGCCATAGGGGCCTGACAGGTTGGTGTCGACGCTCAGGGTGTCGCCGGTTTGCTTTGCCGTGCCTGCGACCGAAAGGGGGCCGTTGAATTGCGGTGCCAGCGGGCGGATGTTGGGCAGGTTGGCATCAAAGGTGATGTCAGGTGAGTTTTCGCCGGTGACCCGGCCGATGACGGTTGCGTCGGCCCCGTAAGGGCCGCTTGCCTTGACGTCGACGCTGATCCCTTCGGCGCCCTGTTTTGCGGTGCCCGCGACCGCCAGCGGCCCGCTATATTGGGGCGCGAAAGGCGTGATGCTGGGCAGCTTGGCGTCGAACGCCACGTCGGGGGCGTTGTCGCCCGTGACGCGCCCTTCGACCGTTGCAACCAGTCCGTAGGGGCCATTCACATCGGTGTCCAAGCGCCAGCCAAGCGGCGACTGGAAGGCCACGCCTTCCAGCTTGGCAGCGCCGCGATAGTCCGGCACGAAGGCGTTGATCTCGGGGATGTTGGCCAGAAACGCCACCCGCGCCTGCGGCCCGGTGACCAAGCCATCTACGGAGGCAGTGACGTTGTTGGGCGCGGTCGCGTCCACATCGACGCGCACCCCGGCGGCGTCTTGCGTTGCGGATCCCGTCACGCTCAACGGCCCCTCGATGTCGGGGACCAGCAGCGCGGCGTCGGCAAGGCGCATGTCGAACGTGGCGTCCACCCGCCCCGTCTCCAGCCGCGCGTCGCCGGTCAGCGCGATCTGCGCGTTGCGGATGTCGAGCCCTTTGAGCGAGGTCCCCGTGGTGTCGCGCACCGCCGTCAGCGCCAGCGTTGTGCGGCCCGCCAGAACGGCGTCGGCCTGCGCCTGCCCGATGGCCAGCGCGGTGGTCCCGCCGGTGACCTTGATGTCAAAGATGCCGCCCAGCGCCGCGCTGCCTTGCAAGGCCACATCTGCGGCCCCTTCCAGCATCTGGCCCGAGATGGCCGCGAAGCGCGACAGGTCCTGCGCCTTCAGCGCCACGTCGAAATCTGTGTTGAACCCGCTGTCGAGATCGTTGACCACGGCGTCGCCGGTCAGGCCGTAATCCGCGCCGGACAGGTTCAAACCGCTCAGGCGGAGGGGCTGGCCTTCCACGAAGGCGATGTCGAGCGTGCCTGACAGCGCCTGCCCAACGGCCTCTGAGAGGGAGGCATCGGCAAAGGCGATGCCGTTGGTGTCGAAGGTCACCGCCGCGCTGACCTGACCGATGGCATTCACGTTGCCCTCCAACACGCCGTCTGCGGCCAGTTTGGTCTGCGTGATGCTGACGTCGGACCGTTCCAGCCCGGTGACGTCAAAGACGCCGGCCCAGCGGTTGTCGTCATCGCTGTCAAAAGTCAGGGTGAAATCGGCTGATCCGATGCGCGTCTCCTCGCCGGAGAGCGGCAACAGAACCGCGCTGCCATCGGGGCTTTCCAGCTGCGCCGATATATCCATCAATGTAGGCCAGTAGTCGCGGTTCAGCGCGACCGCGCCTTGCAGGCGCAGCGCTTCGGTCTGCAGGTCCAACGCGTCAAGCGCCAGCGCGCCGTCGCTGGCCTGCTGGCCCGAGACCACCAGCTGCACGTCGTCGCCGAAGAAGGGGCGATATTGCGGCGCAAACAGCGCCGTGACGTCGCCGCCAATGTCGGCTGTAAAGCTGCGCGCGGGGGCGGCGCCGGGGCTGGACACCTCGTCTGCGGCAAGGGCAATCTGCCCGCTGAGGCGTTCTTCGCCATCTGTGGCCAGATACAGCTCGGTCGTGAAATCATTCAGCGGCCCGGTGCCGTTCAGGCGCAGCTCGACGCTTGGGTCGCCCGGCACATCCAACAGCCGCGCGGCGATGCCGCCTGCCTCTTCGCGCATGTTCAGCGCAAGCCGCAGCGCCTGATCCGCAGCAGCGTAGCCCGCGTCGACATCGAAGGCGCCGGTTTTGCCATCGGTGCGGGTGGCGTTCAGTTTGATGTCGCCTTCGCCGTTGGCCAACTGGCCGGATGCGGTCAATGTCAGCGCCACATCCTCGCCCAACACGGGCGCGCCAAGGGTGATCGTTTCCGCCACCAAAGTGGCGATGTTGATCGAGACGGGCAATTCCGGCAAGGCGAAGGGGGTCGCCTCAGCGGCGGGCAGCTCGCTTTCGGCGGCGACGGGCAGCCGCGCCAGATCAATCCGGCGGGCCGAGAGCTGTTCGACCTCGATCCGCCCGCGCAGCAGCGCGGACCGGTTCCAGTCAATCACCACGTCTTCCAGCGTCAGCCAGATGCCCTCGTTATCGGCGATTGTGATGCTGGCAATGCTGGCCGCGCTGCTGAACGCACCTGCAAAGCCGTTGATCTGCACGTCGCGGCCTTCGCCGCCAAGACTGTCTTGCAGCAGGTTGGTCAGATAGCCTTTGTCGCCGTCTTGCGCCCACACAGCCGCCGGGGCCAGAAGGAGCCAGATTACAAGAAACGCGCGCATCAGCATCTAAAAGGCCTGCCCGATACCGATGTAAATCTCGAAGCCCGAATTGTCGCCGGGGCCGCTGACAGGCACGGCCAAATCCACGCGGATTGGCCCGATGCCGGTGTCATAGCGCACGCCGAACCCGGCACCGGTGTGCCAGTTGCCGGTTGATCCGTCGGGGAAGGACTCGGACCCGATATAGCCTGCATCCACAAAGCCCACGACGCTAAGTTTGTCGCCGGTCTTGACCCGCACCTCGCCCGACAGGCCGAGGAAGGACCGCCCGCCGATCTCCTGCCCGCCACCAAGATCCACGCCAAGCGATTGGTAATCCTGCCCGCGCACCGTGCCGCCGCCGCCCGAATAGAACAAAAAGTCCGTCGGGGCGGTCGCAAGCGACGGCCCCACGACCGAGCCCAGCTGGCCACGCAGCGCAAAGGTCAGGTTCTGCTCTTTTCCGACCGTTTTGAATACCCGCCCGTCCAGATAAGTCCGCAGCCCGTTATCCGTGCCGTCAATCGCCACAAATGGCGTCAGGCTGGCCAAGGCATAGTAGCCACTTTTCGCATTCAGTTGGTCATCGCGGTAATCGAACTCAGCCGAGGCGGGCAGGGTGAAGATTGTATAGTTGCGGGTCCCGAACGCATCCTCGGTGCGGGCATGCTGCAACCCGACGCCGAACGTGTATTCGCGCTGGTCGGACGCGAAGCGCCGTATCCCGGCCTCGATGTTGAACCGGTCGGCGCTGAAACTTTCCTCGTCGAGGCTTTCCAATTCGGTCAGCAAGAAAAAGTCGGTGTCTTCGTTGAACGTCGCAGGCCGCGAAAACTTCGCGCCCAATTTGAAATCGGTGCCGCCGGTCTGGCCGCCCACGCCGCTGATCTCGCCCTCCACTCTGAACCGCTCGGCCCCGCCAAAGAGGTTGCGATGCAGCCAGAACGCCGACACGCCCAACCCATCCGTCGTCGAGATATCTGCGCCAATTCCGAAACGTCGCGGCTTTTCCTCGACGATCTGCAGGTCGATGTCCAAAACATTGCCCGGACTGATCTGCTCGGCCTCGCTGAGCGCGGCGACCGAGAAAGCGCCGGTGCGGCGCAGCCGTGTGGTGGCTTTTTGGACCTCATCGGGATCAAACACCTGACCGGTCGGCAGACCGGCAATCTCGCGGATGCGTTCGGTCCGCACGGCCTGATTGCCCCGAATGCGCAGCTGTCCGAATGTCAGGCGCGGCCCGGGGGCCAGCGCGACCTGCGCGTTCAAAATTCGGTCGGGGTGCCGCGCGGTCAGCTGTTGGGCGCCGACCGCCGCCTTCGCATGGCCTGCGTCCCGCCACCCGTCAATTCCCGCCTCAACGGCGTCGCGGATCGCGCCCGTGCGCGCGATCTCGCCGGTCGCATAGCTGTCGGGCAAGGTGGTTTGCGACGTGACAGGCGCAATCGCGGCCTGTCCGAACTTGAACTGCGGGCCGGGGTTGACCGAAATCTCGATGCGGCCAATCGGGCCGGGCGAGCCCAAAGGCGAGATGCCGGCCGCTTCGCGCCCATTGACGCGGATGTTGATAACCGGGGCGAAATAGCCCTCTTCGTACAGCGCGCCAATCAGCCGGCCATAGTCGGCCTGCGCTGCGGCAAGAATGTCCTGCGGGGCCGCATCCGCGTCGTCCGCCAGCGGCACAACCAGCGAGGCGCTGCGCAATTGCGCGGTCAGCTCTTCGGATTGGGAGGCCGCGGAAAAGCGCAGATCAAAAGCCAGCGCCGGGTGCGAAACCATCAGCAGCGCGGCGGTCGCAAGGGGTAGGAAACGGATCGGCATTATGTGTACTGGAACCCTCGGGGCCTGTGTGTCCGCCGTCTTTGATCGCAGCGATGCTCTATAACGCAGTTTGCGGGTCTGCGGGCGGGACTGCAATGCCGTTCCGGCCCCGATGCCGCATTTTTGATGGCTTTCTTGGCGGATCGGGCGGCGCATAGGAGGATGTCCGCCGATGGCTCAGAGTTTGAGCAGCTGTCCGGGCCCGTCCCGGCCCAGTTTCACCCCGGCCAGCCGCGCCAGATGCCATATCAGCACCTGGTTGCTGGACAGCACCGGCAGCCCGGTGGCGCGTTCCAGCCCGTCAATGACGTCAAATGTGCGCAGGTTGGTGCAAGACAGGAACACCGCGTCAACGTCGCCGCTGGCGGCCAGCGCGGCGGCGGCGTCGTGGACCGAGGCGGGGCTGATCTGGACCACCTTGCGTTCCGTGGCTTCCTCGAACGAGCCGAAGACGGGGGTGTCGACGCCGTTTTGCGCCAGCACGCCGCGCAGGACGGCGGAGACCTCCTCGATATAGGGCGACAGGATGGCCAGTCGCTTGACGCCAAGGGCGTCGCAGGCGGCGATCAGGGCCGACACCGGTTCGCTGACATGCGCGGTGTCGACGCCTTGTCCCACCAGCGCGGCGATGCGGGCTTGGCCGATCTGCGCGGTGCCGGAGGTGCAGCCATATCCGACGGCGTCAAGCCGCAGCCCCCGGGGGAACAGCGCGGCGGCGTTTGGCAGGTGGTGTTCCATCTGTTGCAGGGTGTCGTTGGTGACGGTCAACCCGCTGGGGACGCGGCTGACATAAAGCGCTGCGGAGGCGGGCAGGACCCGCCGAAAATCCTGCTCTATGGTTTCGTCGGATTGCAGAACCAGAAGGCCGATGGCCTTGGCGGGCTGCCGGTCTATTGCCCCGTCCGATGCCCCGTCCAATGTGTAGGGAAACGCTGTCATCCGGGCAGCTCCGCGATGTCATGGGGGGCGGGGCTGCTGAGGTAGTCGGCCCCGCTTTGGGTGATGACGATGTTTTCTTCATGCACCAGCATCTTGCCGGGCCAGGTCTCGATGCCCGGCTCTAGGGTCAGCACCATGCCCGGTTCAAGAACCGTTTGGTCGGCGGGTATCAGGGACGGCCATTCCGTCAGCTGCATGCCCAGCCCGTGCCCAAGCCGCCCGGCGTCACTGCCCCCCGTACCCCCGGTGCAAATCTGGTCCATGGCGTGAAACAGCTGAGCGGTGGTGGCGCCCGGTCTGGCGATCTGGAATGCGGCGTGGGTGGCGTCGATCAGCTTGCTATGGGCGGCGGCGGTCACGTCCGATGGCGGCCCAACGGAGAAATTACGGTCGAAGTCGCAGAAATACCCGTCATGCACCAATCCGGTGTCCAACATCAGCACGTCGCCGCGGGCCAAAGGCACATCCGTGGCGGGGGAGATGACGTCCCCATACCCGTCGCGGCTGGCGCCGCCCGCCAGATACGGCACCCAGTCCGCGCCTTCTTCGAGGCAAAGCATCTGGAACCGGCGAAACACCTCTTCCAGCGGGATGCCGGTGCGGGCAATCTCGCCAACGCGGGCGAAGGCGCGGTCGGCGATGCCGCAGGCCGCCCTGATCTTGGCAATCTCGTCAGATGATTTCACCAGCCGGCAGCGGCGGGTGATGGCGTGGTCGTCGACCAGATCAACGCGCTCGCGCAGGCGCAGCAAAGACGCCAGCGGCATGCGCGCATGGCTTTCCATGCCTTGCGCTATGCCGACCGGCCCGCCGCCTGCAACCTCGGCCAGGGTGTCAATCAGCAGCGACACCCCGTCATCTTCCAGATCAGGGGCGCGCCATGTGCGGATGTCAAAAATCCACGTGCTGCGCATCAGCGCGGCACCAATGGAGGGGATCACGGCAATCGGGTCACCGCTGGCGGGCAGGATCAGAAACCACGGGCGGGTCGGGCTTTCCCAAAACCGCGTCAGGTAGCCGCTGAAATACCGCACCTCGGGTTCGGTCGTCAAAAGCAGGGCGGCTAGCCCGGCCTCGGCCATCATGGTTTGCGCGCGGTCGCGCCTGAGGTGGAATTCTGCCTCCTCAAAACCGCGCATTACGCAGGCCCTTCGCTCAGGATGCACAGCACGCGGGAGGTCGCCGTCAGGCCGAACGCGCCCTGCGCCCGCATCACCGCCACAAGCCCAGCCCCGCCGGATGGCGATGTTGCAAGCCCCGCATCGGCCAGCCCCTGCATGGCGCCTGCTGCCTCGTCTTCGCTTAGGGTGCAGAACCAGTCTGCGTCCCGCGCCAGCCCTTTCAGGGCAATCAGCGACGGCTCTTTGCAATCCAGCCGCCCCATATTGGACACCGGCCCCTCCGTCACGACGGACTGCCCCGCCTCGACCGAGGCGATCAGGGCGGGTGCGGCTTCCGGTTCGACCACGGTGATAACAGGCCCGTCCCCCCATTCGGCCCGGACGGCGGCGGCACATGCGCCCGCCAGCCCGCCAACACCTGCTTGCAAAAAGACATGGGTCGGGGCGGGGTCGAGCTGGTCAAACACCTCTGCCATCAGGGCCAGATAGCCTTCCATCAACTTATGCGGGGCCTCGAAATATCCGTCCCACGAGCTGTCAGACAACAGCTGCCAGCCATTGTCATTGGCGGCCTTCAAAGCCGCCGCCATGCTGTCTTCGTAGATCGCGCCTTCGCGCCGGACCTGCGCGCCGGTCGCTCTGAGCCGCTCGGCAAAGCTTTCGGGCACGGATTGGGCGATGTAGATCACGGCCGACGCGCCGAACACCTGCGCGCCGGTTGCAACGGACAGCCCGTGGTTGCCGGCGCTTGCCGTCACATAGGTGCGCCCGGCGGCCAATCCGGCCTCCGCATCGCAGGCGATGACATAGGCCGCACCAAGGGCCTTGAAGCTGCCCAGCCCCATGCGGCCGCGTTCGTCTTTGACATTAAGCTCGGCGACATCGGCCAACGCGTCGGCGCGGCGCAGCGGGGTGGTCGCGGCACTTGGGCACCGCGCCAGCAGCGCCACCGGGGCCTGAAGGTCAGCGCTTGGAAACGGTATGGCATCGGGCACGTCGATCTGCTGGTCAGAACCACGATAGGGGTTGGCAATCACGCGCATGGACAAGGCTCCGTTGTTTGCCCGACCATGACGGCAACACGGACGCCGTTCAACGCATGTTTCGCCGCCTCAGCGCCCAGAAACGACGCCTAGCGCAGCCCGCCAATGGCGCGGATGTGGTCCAGAATGGCGGCGACACCCTCGCCATGTTTGACCTGCGCGAAGACAAAGGGTTTGCCCGCCCGCATTCGGGTGGCGTCGCGCTCCATCACATCCAGCGAGGCCCCGACATGCGGGGCAAGGTCGGTCTTGTTTATGACCAAAATGTCCGAGCGCGTGATTGCGGGGCCGCCCTTGCGCGGAATTTCCTCCCCCGCCGCGACGTCGATGACATAGATCGTCAGGTCGGCCAGCTCGGGCGAGAAGGTGGCCGACAGATTGTCGCCGCCGCTCTCGATCAGGATCGCGTCAAGGTCGGGGAAGGCGTGGTTCAGCCCGTCAATGGCCGCCAGATTGATCGAGGCATCCTCCCGGATTGCCGTATGCGGGCAGCCGCCGGTCTCCACCCCGCGGATCCGGTCCGACGGCAGGGCCTGCATCCGCACCAGCGCCTCCGCGTCTTCTTGGGTGTAGATGTCGTTGGTCACCACCGCCACCGAATGGGTGTCCCTGAGCGCCCCGCACAGGGCCGCCGTCAGCGAGGTTTTTCCCGCGCCCACAGGCCCGCCGATGCCAATCCTCAAAGGCCCGTTCATAGAAGTGGTCATGTTCGAAATATCCTCGGTCCCATGTCTTCGTGCTTCATCGAGGCCACGTCAGCCCCCCATGCCGAGCCGCCCAGATCATCCAGCCCGCAGCTTTGCGTGGCGGCGACAACCTCGCTGCACACTGCGCCCAGCCTTTCGATCATCGCCTGCGCGTCGGTCTGGCCCAAGGCGCTTAGCCGCTGCGCGGCGGCCACAAGGTTGGACATGAAGGCGTGCAGGTAGATGGTCAAAACCGGCGCCAGCGGCATCCGCTTTTCGGCGGCGGCCCAGCCCAGGGCAACGGGGTAGATCAACGCGGGCGCGTCCATGCCAAAGGCGCCCCGCAGGGTCCGGCAAAACGCGGCCCCCTGCTGTTCGGTCTCCAACAGCCGTTCCGCCGAGGGGGCCAATGCGCGGCCCAAAGCGTCGGCCTCGGCGCTGCGCCCGTCGAACCCGGACCGCAGCAGGATCGCGTCGTTGCGCCCCGCGCCGTGGCGCAGCACGTCCTGCAGCCAGGCCTCCACATCCAGATCGGGGGCGGTGCCAAGCGCAAATTCCAGCCCGTGGCTGTAGCTGAACGCCCCGACGGGGAAGGCCGGCGACAGCCATTGCGTCAGCACCATCAGCTGCGCCGCGCTCAGGTCAGTGGGCATGGCTGTGGGTCCGCCCGTGCCCGTATGCGCCGCCCTCGGGGGTGAACGGCTCGCGCACGTCGCGCACACATGCCCCCAGCTTTTCCATCAGGTCGCGGATCACATGGTCGGGCTGCACCAGCACCCGGGCCTCTTCGATCTGGGCGGGGCAGTGGCGGTTGCCGATATGCCAAACCAGCGGCAAAAGCTGGTGCGCGGTGATCTCAAGCAGGGCTTCTTCTGCGGCCACAACGGCGATCAGCCGTCCGTCATCCAGCTCAAACGCGTCGCCGTCATCGACGGAGACGGTCTGGGGCAGGTCGACCAGAAAGCTGGTGCCTGCGTCATCTGTCAGCATCTTGCGGCGCAAAAAGCGCGCCTCGTAGTCCAGGCGGCACAGGCCCTGCGTGGGCGCGCCGTGGCCGGCGCGGCGCAGGGTGTTTGCGATCGAAGGCCCGCTCATAGGCCCGGCCTATGGATCAGAGGAACATCCGTGGCCCGAAGATGCGTTGAATTTCGTCCACCCGCGAGGTGCCCTTGGCCTCCAGCTCCGCATCGGACTTCATGTTCAGATGCTCGATCTCTTTCGCAATCGAGCTGCTGTTCGCGATCAGCACCAGCACGTCCATAACCCGTGATCCAAAGGTCTTGAGCTTGGTCGACAGGGACCATGCCGGCAGGGCCATGCTGAAGTGTTTTTGAGTTGTTGTCGCCATTGGAAACGTTCCTTTTGTCCAAAAAAGTGTTTCCTCCCGTGATGTTAAGATGCGGTCGCGCGCCCGCTGGCGCAACCGATAATGGCGGGACCCTGCGTTGCGTTCCATGCAACCCTGGCAACCCTGCACGGCCCTGCGTCAACGCGCGTCGTGTAACTTTGGCCATGCTCACCCCGCCAGCCTTTGCTCTGCCAGGGTCACCCAATACGAGCATCCCATCGGGATGATCTCGTCGTTGAAGTCGTATTCTGGGTGATGCAGCCCCGCGTTGCGCCCGCCTTCTACATTCACGCCCAGCTGGATATATGCGCCGGGGCAGGCCTGCAGCATGTAGGCAAAATCCTCCCCGCCCGTGACGCGCGGGGCCTGCGCGTTCACCTTGCCGCTGACGGCCTGTGCCGCGGCCACGCAATGGTCGGTCTCCCGCGCGTGGTTGTCCATGACGGGGTAGGGGATCTCGTCCATCGTCACCTCGGCCTCGGCCCCATAGGCCTGCGCCGTGACTTGCGCCAAATCGCGCACCCGCTGCAACGCCACCTCGCGCAGCTGTTGGTCAAAGCTGCGCACCGTGCCCTGCAGCCGCACATGTTCGGGGATGACATTGTACGTCTCGCTCTCCGTCCGGAAGCTGGTGACCGAGACCACCAGCGGCTGCTGCGGGTCCGCGTTGCGCGAGACAATCGACTGCAGCGCCATCACAATGGCCGATCCCACAAGCGTCGTGTCCACCGTGTTGTTGGGCCGCGCCGCATGCCCGCCTTTGCCGCGCACATTGATCGTGAAGCTGTCGCAGGCCGCATAAAACGGCCCCGAGCGGATCGCAAATTCGCCAAACGGCACGACAGGGGAATTGTGCATGCCGTAAATCTCGGAAATTGCGAACCGGTCAATCAGCCCGTCCTGCACCATCTCCTCGGCGCCCGCGCCGCCTTCCTCGGCAGGCTGGAACACCACAGCTACGGTCCCCTCGAAATTCCGCGTCTCGGCCAGATATTGCGCCGCCCCCAGCAGCATCGCGGTGTGTCCGTCATGCCCGCAGGCATGCATCTTGCCCACAACGGTCGAGGCATGTTCCACCCCCGACGCCTCCAGGATGGGCAGCGCGTCCATGTCGGCGCGCAGCGCGATCACCTTGCCACCGGTTTTGGACGCGGGGCCGTTGCGCCCATGGATCAGCCCCACCACCCCGGTGCGGCCCAGACCTTCGACCACCTCGTCACAGCCAAAGGCGCCCAGCTTCTGCGCCACAATCGCGCTGGTGCGATGCGTGTCATACAGTAGCTCGGGATTGGCATGGAAATCCCGCCGCCAGGCGGTGATCTCGGGGTGCAATTCGGCAAATCGGTTGCGGATGGGCATGCGGCCGGTCCTTCTTGGTTAGGGCGCGATCAGTTGATCTTTTGTAGCGCAATAATGCGCCTCCCGGTGACAGTTGGGGCAAAGGGCTGCGGTGTTTTCGACAGTGTCTGGTCCGTCCTCAGCTAAAGGTATTTTGTGATGCACCTCAAGATAGGGCCTGCCCGCCGCCGTTAAAAAAGGCGCGGGGGCGTGGCAACTGTCGCAAACACCATCCGCCAGCTCAAGCCGTTCGGCGACGACATCGGGGTTGCGGCGATAGCTGACAATGATGGTTGTCGTCTTTTGGGGGGTGCTGTCTGCGCGCGCCAATCGGGCTTGCCGGTCTTTCGGCGTGTCCAAGGTGGAGCGGATGATGGCAGCTTGAAAATCGCCGTCTGCCCCCTTGCCACGGGCGGGTGCAGTTAAAATGGCCTGATACTCCGCGCACAACGCGCGCAGGGCCGGGCGGTTTCCGCCCGTCTTCAGCGTCTCGTAGTAATCCGCGTGGGACAATGTCGCCGACAGCGCGCGGCTCAAGCCCTCTTTTCCATAGTCGGCAAGGATGCCGTCAAAGAAAATGCGGGTGGCAAGCTGGCTCAGCGTGCGGTGATAGGTTTGGCCTGCCAGCATCTGGCGCAAAATGCGAATGTGATCGGTTGCGCTTGCGTGGTTCATGTTGAAGCTCTGGTGGAGGTCCGCCACGGCGCTGGCCTCCTCCTTGCCGTGCAGCACCAAAACGCCCTCGCGGTATGCCGCCTCAATCTCGACGCGGGTGATCTTTTGCCGCTCCGGGGTTTGTTTGTCTGCCATTTTATGCGCTCCCAAATGCTATCTGTTTTTGTTGCTCCGGCAGTGATGGAAGGCGATTAATAAGTGGTTAAAATTTTTTCCATAATCTTGATTTATCAACAGGTTACAGGTTTCGACGCATGCGTCGCGCCCGCGTTGGGCATGCGTCAGAACAAGAAATACCGCTGCGCCATGGGCAAGACCTCCGCCGGCTCGCAGGTCAAAAGCTCTCCATCCGCGCGGACCTCATAGGTCTCGGGGTTCACCTCCACCTCCGGCAAAGCGTCGTTCAAAATCAGGTCCTTCTTCCCGATATTTCTGGTGTTTTCCACCGCCAGACATTCCTTGGCCAGCCCCAGCTTGCCCCGCACGTCCTCCTCCATCGCCGCCGCACTGGTGAAGACCACGGCCGAGTGCTCCACCGCCCGCCCCATCGCCCCGAACATGGGCCGCGAGTAGACCGGCTGCGGCGTCGGGATCGAGGCATTCGGGTCCCCCATCTGCGCGCAGACAATCGAGCCGCCCATCAGCACCATCTCGGGCTTCACGCCGAAAAACGCCGGGTTCCAGATCACAATATCGGCGCGCTTGCCTTCCTCCAGCGAGCCGATCTCGCGGCTGATGCCGTGGGCAATCGCGGGGTTGATCGTGTATTTCGCAATGTAGCGCCGCACCCGAAAGTTGTCGTTCTCTCCTGTCTCCTCGCTCAGCCGGCCGCGCTGTTTCTTCATCTTGTCGGCGGTCTGCCATGTGCGGATCAAAACCTCGCCCACGCGCCCCATCGCTTGGCTGTCCGACGCGATGATCGAGAACGCCCCCATGTCGTGCAGGATGTCTTCCGCCGCGATGGTCTCGCGCCGGATGCGGCTTTCGGCAAAGGCCACGTCCTCGGGGATCGACTTGTCCAGATGGTGGCACACCATCAGCATGTCGAGATGTTCCTCCAGCGTGTTCACCGTAAAGGGCCGCGTCGGGTTGGTGGAGGAGGGCAGCACATGCGCGTCGCCGCAAATCTTGATAATGTCGGGCGCATGACCGCCGCCCGCACCTTCCGTGTGGAACGCGTGGATGGTGCGCCCCTTCATGGCCGCCACCGTGTTCTCCACGAACCCGCTTTCGTTCAGCGTGTCGGTGTGGATCATCACCTGCACGTCCATGTCGTCGGCCACCCCAAGGCAGCAATCAATCGCCGCGGGCGTCGTGCCCCAATCCTCGTGTAGCTTCAGCGCGCAGGCGCCGCCTTTCACCATCTCGACCAAGGCGTCGGGGCGCGAGGCGTTGCCCTTGCCCGCGAACCCGATATTCATCGGGACGCCGTCGACGGCCTGCATCATCCGCCCGATATGCCAGGGGCCGGGCGTGCAGGTGGTGGCCAAGGTCCCATGCGCGGGGCCGGTGCCGCCACCCAGCATGGTGGTCAGCCCTGAATGCAACGCGTCCTCCATCTGCTGGGGGCAGATGAAATGGATATGGCTGTCAAAGCCCCCCGCCGTCACGATCCGGCCCTCACCGGCAATCGCCTCGGTTCCCGGACCCACCACAATGTCCACGCCCGGCTGGGTGTCGGGGTTGCCGGCTTTGCCGATCTTGTGGATGCGCCCGTCCTTCAGGCCAATGTCAGCCTTGTAGATGCCTGAGTGGTCTACAATCAGCGCGTTGGTAATGACCGTGTCGACCGCCCCCGCTGCGCGGGTGGCTTGGGATTGGCCCATCCCGTCCCGGATCACCTTGCCGCCGCCAAATTTCACTTCCTCACCGTAGGCCAATGCGTTGCCGCCCGACCCGCCCGACGAGGCCCCCCCCGCGCGTTCTGCAATCAGGTCGCGCTCGACCTCGATAATCAGATCCGTGTCCGCCAGCCGCACCTTGTCGCCCACGGTGGGACCAAACATCGCGGCGTAGTCGCCTCTGGAAATGGTGGCTGGCATTACAAATCTCCCATCACGCGTCCGTTAAACCCAAAGACCCGCCGCGCCCCCGATATAGGGATCAATGACACGTCCCGCGTTTGCCCCGGCTCGAACCGCACGGCGGTTCCGGCGGCGATGTCCAAACGCATCCCCCGCGCGGTGGCGCGGTCAAACTCCAATGCAAAATTCGCCTCGCCAAAGTGGAAATGTGATCCCACTTGCACCGGCCGGTCGCCGGTATTGGCCACCGTCAAAACAGTCACGGCTGCGCCGGCATTCAGTTCCAATACGCCGTTGGCGGGAAATATCTCACCTGGGATCATGTGGGCCTCGCTTCTTTTTGCCAAAAATATGCCCGCCGGAGGCAAAAATCTTCGGCGAAGATTTTTACAATTTTTCGTCGAAAAATTGTCATCGGATTGGGTTGTGGACCGTCACCAGTTTGGTGCCGTCCGGGAAGGTCGCCTCGACCTGGACGTCATGGATCATCTCGGCCACGCCGTCCATGCACTGCGCGCGCGTCACCACCTGCGCTCCGGCCTCCATCATGTCGGCCACGCTGCGCCCGTCCCGCGCGCCCTCGACCACAGCGTCTGTTATCAGCGCGATGGCCTCGGGGTGGTTCAGCTTCACGCCGCGGGCAAGCCGCTTGCGGGCCACTTCTGCGGCCATGGCGACCAACAGTTTGTCTTTTTCTCGGGGGGTCAGTTGCATATCTCAAAGGGTCCAAGTTCTTGGGATGTCGTTGCCGGATAGCAGGGCGATCAGTGGGACTGCGACCCGGCGCAAGGCGAGGGCGTCTTGCGCAATCAGGCGCGCTGAAAGCAGGTCAGGCGCTTTCAGGCTGACGCCGCCAGCCTCACCGACGATCCGCTTTGCGGCTTCCAGCTGAAGCGACGCTGATGGGCAGGCAAAAACAACCGAGGCAACGGCGCGCTGTCCTGATGTCACCGCGTCGCCGCCAAGCGCGCGCTCCACATCGCCGGCAAGCTGTGTCGCATCCGCGTGGACCAGCGCTCCGTCGCGCCGGATGCGCAACTGGTCGCTGAACCGGATGTCGCGCAGGTGTTCGCCCATGGCGGTGCGGCCAAAGATCAAAGGCTCGATCATCACAAACCTTGCATCTGCCGCCAAATCAACCTCCATCCGCCGCGAAAAGCTGGAGCGATCGAACAAGATGGTTTCCTGCGGCAACCAGTTCAGCCGTCCGCCCGCGCCAACTGACAGCTTTGTCGACAGCCGCGCTGTTTCCTGGCCTATGGCGCGGTAGATCCGTTCGGCCGTTTGGGTGGTCAATGTGGTTTCGGTATGCGCGGCGCCCAGCGCCTCTACACTAAATCTGTCGCCGCCGGTCAGCCCGCCTGCGCAGTTTATCATCACCCCTGTCAGCGCGTTTCCAGCGGGGCGTGGGAATAACATCCGCAAAGAGCCGGATTGGTGCAAATCGCGCAAGACCGTCAGGTCGTCTCGCCGCTTGGATGCCATGCGCAGCGCACCGCGTGCGCGGGGCTGTGCTTGGGGGGAAGGCTTGATTGCAGTTTCGGTGATGGCTCGGCTCCTCAGCCACCGATCAAATCGCATGGGCTGTAGCTGCGCAACGGTTTGGCCCGCAAAAACCGACCTCCGCTGCCCGAGTGCCTAAAAATCGGGCATTCAGGAGGGCCGCAGGCTGGCGACCCCTTGGCTCAGCGCAAAAATGGCCGCCGCGACACACACAATCGAGGGGCCCGCCGGCGTGTCATAGAGCGCGGATGCCTGCAGGCCCAACACGGCCGACACGGCCCCGATGATGGCGGCTTTGACCGCCATGCCCTCGGGGGTGCGTGACAGCGGCCTGGCACCCGCGGCAGGGATGATAAGCATCGCGGCGATCAGCAAGACGCCCACCACTTTGATGGCCACGGCCACGACGATGGCAAGCGACAGGGTCAGAACCAGCTGTTCTGCTTTGGGGTTGAGCCCGCCTGCATAGGCAAGGTCGGGGTTCAACGTCGCGGTGAGCAGGGCCTGCCAGCGCAACATAGTCATCGCCAGAACAAGCAAAGCGCCGCCCCAGATGACAACCAGATCGCCGCGCCCAACGGCCAGAATGTCGCCAAACAGATACGCCATCAAATCAATGCGCACGCCTTGCAGGAAGGACACCGCCACCAATCCCAATGCCAGCGCCGAATGCGACAGCACCCCCAGCATGGTGTCCATGGCCAAGGTGCGCCCGCTCAGCCCGGAGACCACAAGCGCCATTATCAGTGACACCACCAGCACCCCCGCAAAGATCGAGGTCGACAGCGCCAGTGACAAGGCCACGCCCAGAACGGCGGCATGCGCGGTCGCGTCGCCGAAATAAGCCATGCGCCGCCACACGACGAAACAGCCCAAGGGCGCAGCCGCCAAGGCGACGCCCAGCCCGGCGAGGGTGGCGCGGATCAAGAAGTCATCAAGCATGGTCGTGCTCATGGTCATGGTGGTGATGATGATCGTGGTCATGGCGATACAGCGCCAACGCCCCGCCGGTGCCCGAGCCAAACAAGGCGCGGTATTCCGGCGCGGAGGCCACAATGTCGGGCGCGCCGTGGCAGCAGACATGGCCGTTGAGGCAGATGACCCGGTCCGAGGCGCTCATCACCACATGCAGCTCGTGGCTGACCATCAACACGGCGCAGCCAATGTCGCGGCGCAGGTCCTCGATCTGGCGGTAAAACCCGGCCGAGCCGGGCTGGTCCAGTCCAGTGGTTGGCTCGTCCAGTACAAGCATATGGGGTTTCTCAAGCAGCGCGCGCGCCAGCAGGACGCGCTGAAACTGGCCCCCTGACAGCGCCGACATCTGGCGGCTTTGCAGGCCAGATGCACCCGCTTGATCCAACGCCTCATCGACCGCCTGTGCCCTGCGGCGCACGGGCAGGGACAAGAACCGCGACACGGTGATGGGCAGGGTCGCATCTATGGTCAAAGACTGCGGGACGTAGCCGATTCGCAAACCGCTTTCGCGGGTGACACGCCCGCCAGACGGTTGCACCGCGCCGATCAGGGCCCGCAGCAACGTTGTTTTGCCCGATCCGTTTGGGCCGACGACGGTTACGATTTCGCCCGCGTCAATGCTCATATCCACATTGGTCAAGGCCTTGTGGCCGCCCAGCGTGACGCTGAGGCTTTCAGCTTTTATCAGGCTCATGACGTTTTGCAGGACGGGCAGGTGCCCTCTGCCTCGAAAATGGCGCGGTCGATCTCGAACCCTGCGGCCAGCGCGGCGCGGCCCAGCTGACCTGCCATCGGATCGGTCGCGGCTTCCGCGACGGCGTCGCATGAGGTGCAGATCATGAAGGCCGGGTCATGCGCCTCGCCGGGATGGGCGCAGGCAACATAGGCGTTCAGTTTCTCGATCTTGTGGGCGAAGCCGTTCGACACCAGAAAATCCAGCGCGCGGTAGGCCACCGGCGGGGCAGAGCCCATGCCGTCCGCTTTCAGGCGCTCCAACACATCATAGGCCCCCATGGCCTTGTGCTCGCGCAACAGGATTTCCAACGCGCGCCGCCGCACGGGCGTGAACTGCAATTTGCCGTCCGCGCAGTGCTGCGTCGCCGCTTCAAGCGCGCCGCTCACGCAGGCGGCGTGGTCATGTTTGTCAAAGGCCGGGCGGGACAATGGGTCACCTCATCTTTCGGGTTGATATGTTATAACGTAACATTTACCGATGCTTCAACCATAAACCACAAGGACTGTGATTCCATGCTCAAACGTTTAGTTCTGCCGCTCGCACTTGCAACACCAGCCGCCGCCGACGCGCCGCGCGTTGTCACCGATATTGCGCCGATGCAGTCCTTGGCGGCAATGGTGATGGGCGATTTGGGCAGCCCGGAGATGTTGATTGACCCGTCCGTTTCGCCGCATCACGCCAACCTGCGTCCCTCGCAGGCGGCGGCGCTGCAGGACGCCGATCTTGTGTTCATGATCGGGGAGGAGCTGACCCCGTGGTTGAGCGAACGCATGGAGGCGTTGGCCGGCGACGCCCGGGTTGTGACTTTTCTGGACGGCTCTCCGGTGTTGATTGAGCCAGGCAAGGTGGCAGAGGACGGCCATGACGATCACAAAGAGGGTCACCATGACGAGCATGACGACCACGACGACCATGAAGGCCACGACCACGCTGAGGATCACGCCGAAGACAAAGATCACGACCATGCACAGGCGCATGAAGACGGCCACGAGGACGGCCATGACGACGGCCACGAGGACGGGCACGAGGACGGGCACAAAGATGGGCATGACCACGACGATCACGCCAAAGAAGAAGACCACGCCCATGAGGATGGCCATGAAGACCACGGGGATGAGGACGCGCACGGCCATGAAGGGCACGCGCATGCCATAGACCCCCATGCTTGGCTGGACCCACAAAACGCGGTGGCATGGCTTGGAAAAATGGGCTCCGCCCTCGGGGCTGCTGACCCGGAAAATGCAGCGACCTATACGCAGAATGCCGTTGCCGCGATGGGTGAAATCGGCGCTCTTATGGGCGAAATTGAGGCCTCCACCAGCACCTATAACGGGTCCGAGTATATCGCCTTTCACGACGCCTACAGCTATTTTTCTCAGCGCTGGGGATATAAATCTGCGGGCTCGCTTGCCTCCAACGAAGGTGTGGCCCCCAGTGCCGCCGACATCAAAGCCGCGCGCGCCGAGATTGAGGAAGGCCATGTCAGCTGCCTGTTTACCGAGGCACAGTTCGGCCCCGACATTGTCGGCACCGTGGCCGAGGGGTTCGACGTCAAAGTGGTCGAGCTCGATCCATTGGGCGCAAAGCTGGAGCAAGGCCCAGAACTCTACAAAGCCCTGCTTGGCAATATCGCGCAGTCCTTTGCGGAGTGCCTGAGCTAAGCCGCCAAATCCAGAATGGCGCGGGCCTGCGCAGGTGTTGCGACGGCCCGCTCATACTTTTCGCACAACGCCACGGCGCGGCTGACCAGCGCCGCGTTTGACGGGGCCAGCGTGTCACGGTCCAGCCGCATGTTGTCCTCCAGCCCGGTGCGGGTGTGGCCGCCTGCGGCAATCGACCATTCGTTGACCAGTATCTGCCCCGGCCCCACGCCCGCGCCGCACCATTGCGCGTCCGGCATCAGGCGCCTGACGGTTTTGATGTAGTAATCGAACACGTCCCGGTCCACGGGCATCGCGTTCTTCACCCCCATCACAAACTGCACATACAGCTTGCCCGGGATGCGGCCGTCACGGTTCAGCAATGCCGCCTGATGGATGTGGCTCAGGTCAAAGCACTCGATCTCGGGTTTCACGTTGTAGGTCCGCATTTCGCCCGCCAGCCAGTCCACCAGATCGGGGCTGTTCTCATAGACCCGCGTCGGGAAGTTGTTTGACCCCACCGACAGGGAGGCCATGTCGGGCCGCAAAGGCAACATGCCGCCGCGTTCATGCCCCGCGCCGGACCGCCCGCCCGTGGACAGCTGCACAATCATGTTGGGGCAATGCGCCCGAATGCCTTCCATTAGCCGCCCGAATTTCTCAGGGTCGGAGGACGGCGTCTCGTCGTCATTGCGCACATGGCAATGCGCGATGGAGGCCCCGGCCTCAAAGGCCTCATGCGTGCTTTCGATCTGCTCCGCTACGGTGATCGGCACCGCCGGGTTGTTTGCTTTCCTCGGCACCGAGCCGGTGATCGCCACGCAGATGATGCAGGGGTTTGTCATGTCATATATCCAGAAATACGGTTTCCTGCGGGCCTTGCAGGTGGATGTCAAATTGGTAGCCGCTGTCGGTGCGCGCGGCAATCAGCGTGGCGCGGCGGGCCTCGGGCACCGCTGCCATCACCGGGTCGCCGCCAAGATCATCCTCGGGGAAATACATCCGCGTATGCAGCCCCAGATTGATCCCCCGCGCCACGATCCAGAAGGTGATATGCGGCGCTTGCCCGCCCACGCTGCCGGGCTTCACGGTCTCGAACCGAAACGCGCCGGTGCCCATGTCCCCTGCGCTGCGCCCCAGCCCGGTGAAATGCGGGTCAGCGCCAGTTTGGCCGGGGTAGACGCCATGTGCATCCGCCTGCCAAATCTCCACCATCGCGTCCTTCAATGCCTCGCCCTGACCGTCAAAGACAGTGCCGGTCACGATGATGTCGTGACCCTGAACAGGCCCGGTTTTCATCACCGCCCCAAGGTCACCGCCATACATGGCCATCCCGTCGACATTCGGCGTGCAGCCGATATGCACATATGGTCCTGCCGTTTGTGATGGGGTTTCCCTGGCGCTCATGCCGCCCCCTCGAAAAACGTCTGATCCGGCCCGCGCAAGGTGATGTTGAACGCGTAGGCCCGCGCGTCAAACGGAACCGTCCGGTCCATATCCAGCTGCGCCACCAAGGTCTCGACCGCGGCCTTTGAGGTGATCGTGCCCACAATCGGGCACAGCCAGATCATCGGGTCCCCTTCGAAATAAAGCTGCGTGATAAGCCGCTGTGCAAAGCTATGGCCGAAAACCGAGACATGAATATGCGCGGGCCGCCAGTCATTTGGCCCGTTGGGCCAGGGGTAGGGGCCGGGCTGGATGGTCCAGAACTCGTACCGCCCCTCGGCGTTGGTCATGCACCGCCCGCAGCCGCCAAAATTGGGGTCCAACGGGGCCAGATAGGCCTCCTTTGAGTGCCGATACCGCCCGCCCGCATTGGCCTGCCACACTTCGATCAGGGCATTGGGCACTGGCCGGCCTTCTTCATCGCGCACCTGCCCATGCACGATGATGCGCGGGCCAATTGCTGTCTCGCCGGAGGCCGCAAAATTTTCGATCAGGTTCGCGTCATCGGGCCCGATCATGTCACGCGCAAAAACCGGCCCGCTCAGCTCGCTGGCCGTCGGCGGCAGCTGCAGCCGCTTATGTTTCGGCCCGCGGTAGGTTGTTGATTTGTAGGCCAGATCAATCGTAGGCGGATGCCAATCCAGATCGCGCGGCGGAAAGCTCACCCGTCCATCTCCGCAAACACCTCTTTGGCCAGCTTGATGGCGTGGTTGGCTTTTGGGACGCCCGCGTAAATCGCGACATGCTGGAACGCCTCCATAACGTCGTCGCGCGAGGCGCCGGTATTGGCGCAGGCCCGCACATGCATCGGAATTTCCGCGAAATTCCCGGTGGCGGCCAGCAGCGCCAGGGTCAGCATCGACCGTTCCCGCAGGCTGATCTTGTCGGATGCCCAAACGGTGCCCCAGGCCCCTTCGGTGATAAGGTCCTGGAAAGGCGCGTCCAGCTGCGATTTCGCAGCCTCCGCCCGGTCCACATGCGCGTCACCCAAGACGCGGCGGCGCATGTCCATGCCTTTGTCAAATCGCGTGCTCAATATGGCAACCCCACGTAATTGATGGCCAAGGCGGCCTGCGCCTCAGGCGAGGTGCGCAAGAAATCCAGCTCGGCGCGTTGCATCTTGGCGTCAAACCGCGACTGGTCCGGGAACCGGTGCATCAGCGAGGTGAACCACCAGCTGAACCGCTCCGCCTTCCAGACCCGCGCAAGCGCAGTTTCAGAATAGCCGTCAATGCCGGCGCTGTCGCCATCCTCGTAAAACCGCCGCAGCGCGTTGTATAAATAATGCACATCCGAGGCCGCCGTGTTCAGCCCCTTGGCCCCGGTGGGCGGCACGATATGTGCCGCGTCCCCGCATAAAAATAGCTTGCCCCATTGCATCGGCTCGCACACGAAGCTGCGCAAGGGCGCGATGGATTTTTCAATTGACGGCCCGGTGACCAAGGCGTCCCCATGTTCCTTAGGCAAACGCCGCTTCAACTCCGCCCAAAACGCGTCGTCAGACCAGTCTTCCACCCGCTCAGACATGTCGCACTGAATATAGTAGCGGCTCAGCGTCTCGTTGCGCATCGAACAAAGCGCAAACCCGGCCTCCGAAGTTGCATAGATCAGCTCATGATTGACGGGTGGGGTCTCCGACAAAATGCCCAGCCAGCCAAACGGGTACACTTTCTCAAACTCTTGCCGCACATCCTCTGGGATGGTTTTGCGCGACACGCCATGAAACCCGTCGCACCCCGCGATGAAATCGCACTCCACCCGGCGCGGCTCGCCGCCCACAGTGTAGCTGACCGATGGCCCATGGGCGTCGATCACCACATCTTCGACCTCATACTCAATACGCCCGCCCGCCGCTTCACGCGCTGCATAAAGGTCGCGCGTCACCTCGGTCTGGCCATATACCATCACCGGTTTGTCGGTCGCTTGGGTAAAATCAATGCGGAAACTCTCGCCATCCACGGCCAGAATGGTGCCGGTATGGGGGTAGCCCTCGCGCTCCATCCGGTCCGCGACACCGGCCTCGCGCATCAGATCGACCAGCCCCTGTTCCAACACGCCCGCGCGAATGCGCGACAAGACATAGGCCTGCGTCCGCCGTTCCAACACGACCGAGGTGATCCCCCGCACGTGCAAAAGCTGCGACAAGAGCAAGCCCGAGGGACCGCCCCCTATAATGGCAACCTGAGTTTTCATCACCCGCACTAAAGGTCAATTTCCGCGCGCCGTAAATCCCATTCTGCCTTAGCTTCTTTCTGCTCGAAATATGCCGGGGGAGGAGCGTCAGCGACGGGGGCAGAGCCCCCTGAACATCATGTGCGGCGCAGCCGCCCAATCAGGTCAGCCCAAAAGCGCCTTGCGCACATTCTGCGCGGTCAAGGCCGAGACGCGGGTGTTGGATTCGACTGTTACGCCCGCAATATGTGGCGTCAGGACCAAGTTGCGGCAGGCCTTGAATTTCGCCGCATCCTCCGCCGTCAGCGGCTCCTTGGCAAATACGTCCAACGCGGCGCCTGCAATTTGACCCTCGAGCAAAGCGCGCGCCAAGGCTGTTTCGTCCACCACACCGCCTCGGGCCGCGTTGATGATAACGGCGTCTGATTTCATCGCCGCAAAGATGTCTGCCCCCGCCATGTTGCGGGTCCCGTCGGTCAGCGGCACATGCAAAGAGAGTACGTCGCAGCCCGCCGCTAGTGACGCCAGATCTTCATGCCGCGTGACGCCCTCCCACGCGGCGTCGCCTTCAGGCACAAATGGGTCCATGGCCGCGATTGACATGCCAAGCCCGCGCGCAAGCCCCGCGGTCTCCCGCGCGATTGAGCCAAAGCCTGCAAGACCCAAGGTCTTGCCCGACAGCTCGCCCCCGGACATGTCTTGGCGCGGCCATTCGCCCGCGATCATCCGGTCAAACCCCAGATAGGCCTGCCGCAGCAGAAGGGCGGCGGTGGTGATGACATATTCCGCAACCGACAGGTCATTCGCGCCGCTCGCAGGATGCACCGAAATCCCTGCCGCCTTGCAGGCGTCAAGGTCGATATTGTCAAGGCCGACACCCAACCGGCCCACGGCCCGCAAGGCAGGTGCGCCTGCCAACACGGCCCCGCGCACTTGTGTGCGGTTGCGGACGATGATTGCGTCCGCGTCAGCCAGCTCCGCCAAAAGGCGGGTGTCGTCATCCACAAGCGTCGGGTCATAGACCACATTGTGGTCGGCCCGCAGGCCCTCCACGGCAGCTTCGTCCATAAACTCGGAGATGACGACTTTTTTCATGGCTTACGCGTTCCGCTCTTTGATGGTTTCCATAAAGCGGTGACGGATCACGACAGGGTCCATGGTGATAACAGGCACCTTTATGTTGCCGCTTTCGCATTTGGCCACGATGATGGTCATCTTGTCACCCGCCAGCGCGTCCTTGACGGCCTGCACAGTGTCTTCGGCGGCGCATGTCACCACGTTTTCACAGCCACAGGCCTCAGCCACTTTCTCCAGCTTGGTCAGCTTGCCCGCATAGGTGGGCTGGTCGCCGGTGGACCCGTAGGACCCGTTATCGATAATCAGCAGCACATAGTTGTCGGCCACGTTATTGGCGATCGTCGGCAGCGTGCCCATGTTGGTCAAAACGGAACCGTCGCCGTCCACAACCAGCACTTTTTCCTTTTGCGCCAGCGCAAGGCCAAGCCCGATGGAGGAGGCCAGACCCATGGTGCCCAACATGTAGAAGTTGGTTGGCTGGTCGTCGATCATGTGCATTTCCTGGCTTGGCAGGCCAATGTTCATGACGGTCAGCGTGTCTTTGATGGTCGGGGCCAGTTCTTTCAGAATGTCAGAGCGGATCATGATTAGTACCCTTTCCAGAAAGAGGCGTCCGTCAGGATCGCGACGGGTTTGTTGCACATGAAGGTGTATTCAAGGATCTTGTCGAACTCTTCGACGTCGTTTTCCTCGTGGAAGTGGTATGTCGGGATGTTGAGCTGCGCCAGCAGCGCTTTGGTGTGCACGGCCATCTCGGCTTGGCAGGCCACGGGCTCGCCCAGCTCGCCGCGATACGAGATCAGCATTGGCAGCGGCATGCGGTAATACTGCGTCAGGGTCACCAGAGTGTTGATCGTCACACCAATCGCGGTGTTCTGCATGATGATGGCAGAGCGTTTGCCGCCCATAAACGCGCCCGCGCACAGGCCCATGCCCTCGTCTTCCTTGTTGGACGGGATGTGGTAAATCTCGGGGTGCTCTTCGCATTTTTCGATCACGCCGCCCAGCTGTTTGCAGGGCACGGTGGTGATGAACTCGACCTTGTGGCGCGCGAAGGCGTCCACGATCTTGTCATTGACGGACATGGGGTTGTCTCCTCAAGGGGTGAATTTGGAGCAGGTATCTTGCAAAAGACATGCGAAGGCAAATCAAACTGATTTTACCAAAACTAAAGAATTGCTTTAGTTTCTGATAATAGCCTCAACTTCTTCAAGCAAACGCTCGGTCAGCCGCCTCTTGCGGCTGTCGGCGCGGCTCAGGATGCCCAGCTCTCGGGCGGGGGCGCCTTTCAGGGACAGCTTGCGAAGATCGGCAAAGGTCGCGTCGGGCACGCAGATGTCGGGGACCACCGATAGGCCAAGGCCGTGCGACACCATCGCGGCGACGGCTTCCAAAGTTTCCATTTCCATCGCGGCTGACACCGCGATCTTTTGGGCCGCCAACCAGTCATCGGCCAAACGCCCCGCCGCGGCGCGGCGCGTGTGGCGAATGAAGGGATGCCCGGCCAACAAGGCGCGAGGGTCGTCCCCCTCAATATCGGGGCCCGCAATCAGCACAAAAGGCTCGCGGGCGACCGGCTGCCACAACATGTTCGTCTGCGGCGCGAAGGGGCCAAGCAAAGCGGCGTCCAATGCGCCGCGTTCTACCTGCTCGGACAGGTCATCTGACAGGCCCGGCACCACGCGGATGCGCAAATCGGGGTAGGCGGCAATCAGCTGTTTCACGGCGCGTGGCACCAAGACCCGCAATGTGGACGGCACAGCCCCCAGCGTCATCTCGCCGACCAGCTGCGCGTCGCCGGTCAAATCGGTGAGCATGCCGTCATAGGCCAGCACCACGTCGCGCGCCTTGGGCACCAGACCTTGGCCAAGCGGGTTGAGACGCGGCACCTTGCGGTCGCGGTCAAACAGCGCCACGCCCAGATTTTCCTCCAGCCGCTTCATCTGCTGGCCCACGGCGGCCTGGCTGACATTCACCCGGGCAGAGGCAGCCGCAAAGCTGCCGGTGTCCGACACCGCAATCAGGGTGCGCAGCAGGGTGATGGACATGGCAGCCGCCCTCCGCCAGCTAGGATGAAAAGATCGTGTCGGTCAGCTTCTTTGAGGTGGCCAGAAGCACATCCACTTTGGTGCGGGCTTCCTCAATGGAAATACGCTGCTCCGGCGCGTGGAACGCGACGGAGGCGCAGTAGCGGCCATTGGGGTCCAGAATTGGAACGGCGACGGCGACCATGCCCTCGAAATACTCGCACCGGTCCAGCGCGTAGCCTTGTTTGGCGATATCCTGCAATTCGTTGAGGAAGGCGTCGGGGTCGGTGATGGTGGTGTCGGTGTGCCGCTCCAGATGCATCACATGCACAAGCCGACGGCGCTCGGCCTTGGGCAGGGAGGCAAGATAGGTCTTGCCCGACGCGGTGCAGTGAAACGGTACGTTGGTGCCGACGGGCAGTTGGATGCGGAAGGGCCAGTCGGTCTCGACCCGGTCCTGGTAGGACATGCCGCGGTCTTCGGGGACGACAAAGTTCACGGTCTCGCCAATTTCGCGCGCCAGCTCTTGCAGCACTTGATGGCGGGCGACGTGGCTTGACGATGAATGCACGACCCCTTGCCCCATCATGCGGGCGCGCCTGCCGGGCCGCAATCCGCGCCCGCGTTCGTCGCGCATCAAGAACCCCTCTTCAAGCAGGGTGTTGCACAGGCGGTGGGTCGTCTGTTTGGGCAGCCCGATCTCGCGGCCGATCTCGGCGGGGGACATTGGTTCTGGCTGCAGGCCCACGGCTTCCAGTATAAGCAAGGTGCGCAGGTTTGTTGGAATGCGGCTGCCGTCCTCCATCATGATCCTCCCAAATCAATCGTGAGTATTTTTTCGCTTGTGCGACTCGTTGAAGCATGATGCAGTATAAAAACGGGACTTCAAGTCCCAATTATTAGAAAATAGGCGCTTTTGGGAGGAAGTGAGTGGAATTTGACTTCATCATCGTTGGTGCAGGCTCCGCTGGTTGCGTTCTCGCAAACCGTCTTTCGGCCAATGGCAAATATAAAGTGGCAGTTCTGGAGGCGGGTGGCAAAGACACCTATCCATGGATCCACATCCCTGTCGGCTATTTCAAAACCATGTCCAACCCGAAAACGGATTGGATGTACACAACCGAACCTGATCCCGGTTTGAATGGCCGCTCGCTCAGATGGCCGCGCGGCAAGGTGCTGGGCGGGTCGTCCTCCATCAACGGGCTGCTTTATGTGCGTGGTCAGGCGCAGGACTATGATGGCTGGCGTCAACTGGGCAACACAGGCTGGTCATGGGATGACGTGGCCCCCTTGTTCAAACGCTCCGAGACTTACGAAAACGGCACCAAGGAAGACGAGCTGCGTGGCGGCGACGGGCCATTGTCCGTGTCCGACACGACCGTGACGCGCAAATGCGTCGATGACTGGCTCACGGCCGCCGTCAATTGCGGCTACAAGCGCGCCAAGGACTATAACGGGGCGGACCAAGAAGGCGTGTCGCTTTTCCAGCTGACCACCCGCAACGGGCGTCGCTGTTCATCGGCAGTGGCCTATCTGAACCCGGCCAAGTCGCGCGACAACCTGACGGTGCTGACCCGCTGCGCAGTCGAAAAACTGACCTTCGAGGGCAAGCGCTGTACCGGCCTGATCGCCAATCACAACGGCCAGCGGGTCACGATGACGGCGCATAAAGAGGTGGTTCTGTCCGCCGGTGCGCTGGCAAGCCCGCAAATCCTGATGGTCTCGGGTGTTGGCTCTGCCGACGAGCTGAAGCCGCTTGGCATCGACATGGTGCATGAACTCAAAGGCATCGGCAAAAACCTGCAAGACCACCTGCAGGCGCGGCCTGTCTACAAAACCTCGCTGCCCACTATCAACACCGAGGTATCCAACATCTTCAAGCAGGCGCTGATCGGCATGCAATATGTCGCGACCCGCAAGGGGCCAATGGCGATGGCCGCGTCGCTTGGGACAGGCTTTCTGAAAACTCGCGAAGACTTGGATGTGCCGGATATTCAGTTCCACATCCAGCCGTTCAGCGCAGACAAAATCGACGAGGGCGCGCATAAGTTTTCCGCCTTCACCGCGTCGGTGCTGCAGCTGCGCCCCGAAAGCGTGGGTCATCTGGAACTGGCCTCCGCTGATATGCGCGACTACCCGAAAATTCATCCCAACTATCTGGCAACAAAGACAGATTGCGACACAATCGTCGAAGGCGTGCGGATCACCCGCAAGATCACCGCCACCGCGCCCATCGCGCAGCATGTGACGTCTGAACATACGCCGGGGCCAAGTGTGGGCGACGATTACGACGAAATCCTCGAATGGGTGCGCAACACGTCGACCACGATCTACCACCCGACCGGCACCTGCAAAATGGGCGTCGATGATATGGCGGTGGTTGACCCGCGCCTCAAGGTCATCGGCATGGAGGGCCTGCGCGTCGCGGATGCGTCGATCATGCCGATCATCGTGTCCGGCAACACCAACGCGCCGTCGATCATGATCGGGGAAAAGGCGTCAGACCTCATTCTGGAGGACGCCGAAAAAGGCGCCTCCGCACCAGTAAAAGAAATGGCCTAACCTACATGGATATGATTCTCGACTTCGGCAAAATCATCATCGCCGACCTTATCCTTTCGGGCGACAACGCTCTGATTATCGGCATGGCGGCCGCTGGCCTTGCGCCAGAGCTGCGCAAGAAGGCCATTCTCTATGGCATGATTATCGCGGCGGTGCTGCGCATCGTCTTTGCGGTGGTGGCGACCAGTCTCTTGGGCATCAAGGGCATCTTGTTCGTGGGCTCGCTGCTGTTGTTCTACGTGTGCTGGCGGTTGTTCGTCGAAATCCGCTCAGGCGTGGATCACGAGGCCGAGCTGGCCTTAGAAGCCGCCGAGGACCCCGAGCAGGGATATACCGGCGCGCCGCGCAAAACGATGATGTCGGCGCTGATCTCGATCACCATTGCCGATGTGTCCATGTCGCTCGACAACGTGCTGGCGGTGGCGGCCATCGCCGATGGCGACACCACGATGCTGGTTTTCGGGCTTGGTCTCGCAATTGTGCTCATGGCATTTGCCGCGACGCTGATTATGAAGTTGCTTACAAAATATCCATGGATATCGTGGGTCGGGCTGATCGTGCTGCTCTACGTGGCGTGCGAAATGTTCTACCGCGGGGTTGTCGATGTGAATACCGGGGTGGGCCCCTGGCTTGGCCTCATGGAGGGATGGCCGACCGGTAAGGGGCACTAAAGGGAGAGAATTCAATTCGCTTATGGCAGGGCTTCCTGCCAGAGTTGAACCATATGCCGGGCGATATGCCTTCATTGGCCGGCTAAAAATCTAAGAAGAAGGCTTGGACCTTAAGGGAGGACCGTAATGATTAACTTGAAAACTCTAACTGCGACGGCAGTTGGCCTTGCGCTGATGGCGACGGGCGCCATGGCGGAAAAAGTTCTGCGCATCCAGTCCGTTCTGCCAAACACGGCTGACGAAGTGGTCATGCTGAACGCGTTCGGCGATGACGTGGCTGCGCTGACAGACGGCTCGCTGACTATCGAAGTGCTGCCTGCTGGCGCCGTTGTTGGCCCGCGCGACATCATGGACGCGGTTGACGCCGGTCTGGTTGAAGGCGGCTTTGCATGGACCCACTACTGGGGTGGCAAGCACGTTGCAGCCAACCTGTTTGGCGCGCCTGTTGCGGGTGCCGGTGTCGGCCTCGACAACATCGCATTCCTGAGCTGGTTCCAGTTCGGCGGCGGCAAAGAGCTCTATGACCGTCTATGGGACGAGATGGGCGTGAACGTCAAAGGCTTCATGCTGCAGCCAGTTGGCCCGGAAGCTCTGGGTTGGTTCCCGAAGCCGATCGAATCCATGGATGACTTCCGTCAGATGCGTTTCCGTGCCCCTCCAGGCATGGTTGGTGCAGCTTACGCTGACATCGGCGTTCCAGCTGTTGCCATGGGCGGCGGCGACATCCTGCCAGCTCTGGAAAAAGGCACAATCGACGCGGCTGAATGGTGCTGCCCGAAGCCTGATAGCGTGTTCGGCTTCCAGAAAGTCCTGAAGCACTACTACCTGCAAGGCCTGCACCAGGTCACCGTGAACGCAGACATGTATGTGAACGGCGACTTCTACAACGGTCTGACCGAAACTGAGAAGAAAGCGCTGGAAGTGGCCGCAAACGCGTCGCTGTCCAAGTCGCTCTCTTACCGTATCTACGAGAACGGCAAGGCGCTGAAGGACCTGACCGACAACCACGGTGTTATCTTGGAAGACACACCAGCTGACTACTTCACCGAGTATTCGGCTGCTGCAACCAAGGCGCTGCAAGCTGCTGCGGACGAGAACGAGTTCTTTGCGGAAGTTTGGGCCTCCCAAACTGAATTCGCGAAAATCGCAGTTCCGTTCTGGGCTGGTGCTCAGACATCGAACGCGAGCCTCGGTCGCGCATTCGCAGACACACTGAAGTAATTCAGACTTTTAGAAGGGGCCCCATGTGGGCCTCTTCGTTCTTTTCTTCCAAGCGCCTCCCCGAGGTGTTTTGACGACGAGAACGCAGAACCCAAAAATCTGCGGCCAGGGGAGGGACACCACATGGCAGACGAACCAAATCCAGAGGATCTGGAGATTGCCGACGAGCTGATTGCCGAGCGGCGGGCGGAAGCCCCCGGTGAAACCCCCGAAGATATGACGCCATGGCAGAAGCCAATCACGGCTGCCATCGACGTCATCAACTACCGCGCCGGCCAGATCATCGCCCTGATGATGGTGCCGTTGATTGCGATTGTGGTGTGGGAAGTCTTCTCGCGCAACTCGTTCATCATCTTGCAAAACGCAGGGTACGCGGACCTTGCGCGCTCGTGGGGCCTTGGTCCGACGTTGCAGGCCTACGACCTCAGCCGCATGATAGCGGGCGTGTTGTGGATGGCAGGGGCCGGCTACGGGCTGATGCGCGGGGTGCATATTCGCGCCGATTTCATCTACCGGTTCTGGTCCGACAAAACGCAGGCCACCGTGGACGCGGTCGCCTATCTGCTGTTCTTCATCCCGTCGATGATCTTCTTCACCGTTGTGGCGTCGCAATACTGGGTGCTGTCCTATGAAACCGGCGAGCGGCTGGCGCTCGACAGCGCGTGGCAGCCGATCCTGTGGCCCGCGCGTCTGGCCATGCCTATCGGCGGCGCGCTGCTTCTATTGCAGGGCTTGCCCGAGATTTTCCGTGCCTTCCACAAAATGGGCAAGGAACGGGAGAAGTGGTTTGTTCGCTTTCTGCCCATCTACGCCGTGTTCATCCTTTGGCTGTCGCTGGCAATTTTCCTGCCCGATCTGGTGCCCGGTGGCGCCTTCTTCACCGAGCTGATGAGCGCACGTCCCAACCTCGATAAGCCCATCATCGGTCTGATTATGCTGGGCGCCATGCTCTTCGTGATCTTCATCGGCTTCCCGATTTCGTTCACGCTGATCTTTCTGGCCTTCGTCTTCGGTATCTGGGGGTCGAACTTCAAGCTGACGACGCTGCTGATGACGCTCAACACCAACTCCACCATGCTCAACGACCAGCTGATGGCGGTGCCGCTGTTTGTGCTGATGGGCATTGTGATGGAAAGCGCGGGGCTGATGGAACGGCTCTTTGCGTCGATTCAGATGATTATGGCGCGGGTGCGCGGTGCGCTGTTCATTGCGGTGCTGATCGTGTCGACCATCTTCGCGGCCGCGACAGGCATCGTGGGCGCGTCGGTGACGCTGCTGGGCATCATGGCTGGTGCCACGATGAGCCGGTCAGGCTATGACGTCAAACTGGCCGCCGGTACAATCACCGCAGGCGGCACGTTGGGCATCCTGATCCCACCTTCGATCATGCTGATCGTCATGGGGCCGGTGCTTGAGGTCTCCACGCTTGATCTGTTCCGGGGCGCGTTCATCCCCGGCGCCATGCTGGCCTCTCTTTACCTGATCTACACGTTGGGCCGGTGCTGGTTGAACCCAAGCCTCGGTCCGATCCTGTCGGAAGAGGACCAGCCCGACACCTCCCGGTTCTACGGGGCGGAGGTCGCGCTGATTTGTCTGGGTATCCTCACGGTCTGCCGTGTCTTCGGGCTGGGCATGGGCGGGGCGCTTGGCACGGTGGTGCCGTTTGGCGGCCTCTTCGGGCTGATTGCGGCCCTTGGCGTAACCTATGCCGCCTATCGCAAGCTGGCGGTGTTGCGGATCATGGTGCCGATTGCGGTGGTCTTCCACCTGTATCTGTCGTTGGTCGTGGGGGGCTTCTCCATCTGGGGCATGGTCTTTAGTGCCTTCATCGTGCTGCTCGCCATCCTTGGGCGGCCGATCTACAGCAAAGCGGCGGAGGACGGCTTCTACTTCTCAAGCCTATGGGATGAGTTCTTTGCAGGTCTGATGCCACCAACGATCCTGATCTCCTTCGCTTTGGGGTCGATCCTGCTGGGCTTCGCAACGCCTGCGGAAGCGGCTGCAATGGGGGCCTTCGGTGCCATCGTGCTGTCCATCGCTTATCGCAAGTTCACCTTCCCGGGGTTCTTCGACAGCCTGATTAAGGCGCTCGAAATCACGGTGTTGATTATGTTCCTTGTGGCGGCCTCCAACTTCTTCGGCGCGCAGTTCAGTGCGCTTGGGACACCACGCATGATGACGGAAATCTTGCTGGGCCTCGATATGGCGCCGTTCCTGATCCTTCTTCTGGTGATGGCGCTGATCTTCCTGTTGGGCTGGCCGCTGGAATGGGTGCCGATCGTGTTGATCGTTGTGCCGATCCTGCTGCCAACCGTGCAGTCGCTCGATATCCATGGCCTCAGCAGCTACGACTTGATGGTCTGGTTCGGCATCCTGGTGGCGGTGAATTTGCAGACCGCGTGGCTCAGTCCGCCGGTGGCGCTTTCCGCCTACTTCCTGAAGGGGGTCGTGCCCAATTGGGATCTCAAGGACATTTATCTGGGCATGATGCAATTCATGCTGGTGCAGCTCCTGGGTCTCATCCTGCTCTTGGCGTTCCCGCAGCTGGTGCTCTGGCTGCCGCGGGTCATGGGCGGGGGGTAGGCTCCCGCACTTAGGGGGCCACTCACGAGAAACGAAAAGGTCGGCGCGAGGACATCGCGTCGGCCTTTTCTTTTTGGTAGGGTCGCTGCATGGCCGATGACCTCTCCAAACTCGCGTTGCAAACCCAACAGATCTACGAATGCCAAGCCGATTGGTTTGCGCAAAACCGTCGGCAGAAGCTGACGGAAAAGCCGTGGCTGGATCACTTCTTACAATACCTGCCCTCGGGCGGCCATGTCCTTGATCTTGGCTGTGGCACGGGCAAACCGATCGCAGACTATATCTTGGGAAAGGGCTTTCAGGTGACGGGTCTGGACGCGTCGGCCAACATGATCGCCCATGCCAGATCAAACTTCCCACAAGCCGATTGGCGGGTCGCAGACATGCGGGATTTCGACCTTGGCCAACATGTTCACGGCATCATCGGCTGGCACAGCTTCTTTCACCTCACCCGCGAGGAACAACGCGACGTCCTGCCAAGCCTCGCGCGCCACCTTCGCCCTGACGGCGTCTTGATGCTCACCATAGGCCCCGAGGATGGGGAGGCCGGCGGCCATGTCGGGGACGCCCCCGTCTACCATGCCAGCCTGTCGGAGCGTGAATACAACGCGATCCTCGCGCGGAACGGCATGACCCTTGCGCCACGTGTCGAAAACACCAACCCCGAGGATCGCCTGACCGTGCTATTTGCTCGGAAAACGGTCTAAACCGCGCCCTTCACCTCCGCCGCCAAGGCGTCAGCGCCGCGGCTCAGGATTGCGGCATCTGTGCCGCAGGCGACAAAGGTGAACCCGTCATTGAGCAGCTTCGTGGCAAACGGGCCGTCAATGACAAGCGTGCCAACAGGCACGCCCTTGGCGATCAGCTTGGATGCCGCGCTCCAGATCAGGTCCCACACATCCGCGTGCATTGGCTGGCCCAAAAGCCCGATATCGGCCGCAATATCGGCAGGCCCGAAGAAGATGCCGGAGACACCATCGACAGCGGCAATGTCCTCGGCCCGCTCAATTGCGTCGCGCGTCTCAAGCTGGATGATGACGCTGGTTTCGTTCTCGACCTGCGCCGCATAATCCTTGATCCGCCCAAAGCGGTTGCCGCGATGCGACCCGCTGAACCCGCGCATGCCGCGCGGCGGGTAGCGGGTAGAGGCCACGGCCATCTCACATTCCTCGACCGTCTGCACCATCGGGAACACGATGCCCGGCGCCCCCAGATCAAGCAGGCGCTTCACCAGCACAGGGTCATTCGTTTGAGGCCGCACCAGCGCGGTCGTGGCGCTGCGTTCAAAGGCCTGAAGTTGTCCCAGCACCGATTGCATGTCGTTTGGGGAATGCTCCATGTCCAAGACCACCCAGTCAAAACTGGAGGCCGCAACCACCTCCGCCTGAAAGCCGCCCAAAAGCGTGACCCAAAGGCCGACTTGCTTGTCGCCTGCGGCTATCGCGTGGGTAAACGGGTTGGGGGTCAGTTTCATGTTCAGTCCTTCTCTACAAATTCTGGCAAGTCATGCACTGTTATCTCGGGCAATGGCTTGTCCCAAAGCGACACGCGCACCAGCGCGGTATGGGCGATGTTGCCTTGGCTCAGACCAGAGCAGGGGCGGTCAAATGTCAGCATGTTCACATTGCCATGCACGCAGATCATGCGCCCGTCAATCTCGCGCAGGTCCAGCCACGCGCCGGTGGCAAGCCACAGGCAGTCGGGGCGCAATCCGTCGTCAAAGGTGACCCCCGCAAGGCATGCCCCGGCCTGGCTTTCGATCAAGACGACGTCGCCTTCCTTCAGCCCTCTGGCGGCGGCGGCGTCGGGATGTAATGCGCAGGGCTCGCGCCCGCGCAGCTTCGTCGCCTGCGAGGCCGATCCCGCGTCAAACTGCGCATGCAGCCGGGTCATAGGTTGGCCGGAAATGAGGTGCAGTTCTGCGTCGCGCGCGTTGCCAAGCCAAGCAATCGGCTCCATCCAAACAGGGGAGGGCGGGCAGTCGCGCAATCGCGCTTGCGCGATGCGGTCGCTATGCAGCTCGATCTTGCCGGAGGGGGTGTCTAACGGATGCGCCACGGGGTCGCGCACAAAATCCGCGAACTTGATATGGCTTACCTCCGCGCCGGGGACGGTGAACCGGCCGTCCGCCTTGAACGCCTCAAATGAGGGCAGGTCAGCGTTGCTGCGGTCCCATATGTCGGCCATCCATGCATCGGCGTCCTTGCCTTCGGCAAAGGCGTCCAACGTTCCCAACCGTTGTGCCAAGCCGCACATGATCTCGAAATCGTTGCGCGCCTCGCCGTATCTGTCCATCGCTGGGCGCATGTAAACGGCGGTCGCGTCGCGCCGGTTCATCATCATGTCTTCGCGTTCCAAAGGGCAGGTGGCAGGCAGCACAATGTCGGCCCGCCGCGCCGTGGCGGTCCAGCTGTGGTCGGTCACAACGACCGTTTCCGGCCGCCGCCACGCCTTGTCCAGCAGGCTCAAAGCCTGATGATGGTGGAACGGGTTGCCGCCCGACCACCACACCAGTTTGGCGTCCGGGAAGATGCGCCCGGTGCAGTCGTAGGTATAGGTCCCGCCGGGGCTCGTCAGCATCTCGGCAATGCGGGCGACGGGGATAAAGGTCCGAACCGCGTTCTCGCCTTGCGGAAGGGATGCCCAGCTTACGGGGGCCACGGGGCGGCCCACCGGTGTGGTCGATCCGTAGCCAAAGCCCCATCCGGTGCCGGGCTGGCCGATTTGGCCAAGCACGCAGGCCAAGGCCAATCCGGTCCAGATCACGTGCTCTCCGTGGTCCATGCGTTGCATCGACCATGTCATGTTTATCATCGTGCGCGAGGCGGCCATGCGGGCGGCCAATGCGCGTATCTCGGCGGCTGGGACGTCGCAGATTGTGGCGGCCCATTCGGGTGTCTTCGCAACGCCGTCTGCTTGGCCCATCACATAGGCTTCAAACCTCTCCGCACCATATGTGCAGCGGGCCAAAAAGGCGCGGTCGGCTTTGCCGGTCGCAAACAGTTCATGCGCCAGCGCCAGCATCAAAGCGATGTCGGTGCCGGGGCGGGGGGCGATCCATTGGGCGGGGTGTTCAACGTCGTGACGCCGGGGGGAGATGTTGACCAGTTCCATGCCGCCCGCCACGGCCTGCTCGATCCATGCCGGCGCGTCGTGTAGCGCCGTGCCGGCGCTGTCCAGTTGCCCGGTGCGCAGCGCAGATAATCCGCCGAAGCTGACGAACAGCTCGCAATTGTCGGCGATGACGGGCCAGCTGGTCATGGTGTCTTGGAACGTATATTTGTCCTCGCCCACGATGTAGGGCAGCAGCACCTCGGCGGCGGCGTGGGAGTAGGTGTTGCGGTAGCCCACAAACCCGCCAATCGTGTTCAGAAACCGCCGCATCTGTGATTGCGCGTGGTGAAACCGCCCAGCGCTGGCCCAGCCGTAAGAGCCTGCAAAGATTGACGTATTTCCATATGTGGACCGCACGCGGTCCAATTCGCCAGCCAGCAGGTCCAGCGCCTCGTCCCACGGCACTTCGACAAACCGCGCGTCGCCGGATCGGTCTTGGTCGCGCCCCTTCAGCCATCCCTCGCGGATGGCGGGGCGCGCAATTCGGGTTCGGGGGTTCTGCATCGCGTCCAGCCAGCCAGAGCCAATCGCCGCCGGATGCGGGTCGTTCTCGACCGGCTCTAGATGCCTGTTATCGCCGGTGCCTTTGATCCGGTAGCTGCCCCAATGGCTGGCGGTGAATGCGTTGCTCATGCGGCCATCATGGCTGGGCGCTGCGGGGGCGTCCAGTTCAACGACAGATCAAAGGAAAGAAGGTGGTGGACCCTAGCGGGATCGAACCGCTGACCTCCTGCATGCCATGCAGGCGCTCTCCCAGCTGAGCTAAGGGCCCTAAACGCAGCGTTAGCTGCGAGGGGTGGTTTAGGCGGCGCGGCGGATCAGTTCAAGCGAAAAATCCGTTCCCCGCGCGGCCAAAAGTCTTAATCGAAACCCGTTAGGAATCGTCGTCGTCATCGGCGGCAACGTCGGCCAGCTCGTCGAGGCTGACTGTGTCGTCGTCATCATCATCCAGAACGTCGTCGCCCAGATCCACGTCATCCGCATCATCTTCGGCGTCGTCATCCAAGACCACGTCATCCTCGTCGGACTCGACTTCTTTGTTGTCTTTGTTCTGCGCGTCGGCCTTGTCGGCCTTCATCGTGCGGGATTTGCCGCCGGTGAAGCTGTCCAGCGTCATTTCATGCGCGCAGGACGGGCAGGTCATCGGGTCGTTCTGCAGATCGTAAAACCGGACCGAGCAGTTCGGGCAAACGCGTTTTACGCCCCATTCTTCCTTGGGCATGATCGTCCTCATATGCGGTGTGTATAATCAGGTTGGAGCCAGTTGCCACAAGGGCGCAGGCGTGTAAAGCCTTTCCCTAGTTTGCATGGGGCAAATAAGGGCCTATTATCAGATTGCAACATCTAGGAGCCACGCGCAGATGACGCAGATCATCCAGCTTGGGCAGCCCCCGATTGACGTGAATGTAAAGCGCTCCGCCCGTGCGCGGCGGTTGTCGCTGCGGATTTCGGGTGTGGACGGCAAGGTGTCACTGACCCTGCCGAAGTTCTCGTCCGCCTCGGAGGCGCAGGGGTTTTTACGCGAAAAAGAGAGCTGGATTCGCAAACATCTGGACAAACGCCCCTCGGTGGAGCCGATCGTTCCGGGCACCATGTTGCCGGTGGAAGGCGCGGAGCGCGAAATTGTCGAGACCGCCACCCGCGTTGTGAAGATGCATCCTCACTGGATCGAGGTGCCACGGGGCGCCGACAAAACCGCGCCGCGCGTCAGGGCGTTTCTCAAAAACCTTGCACGGGACCGGTTGGCGGCCTCCTCGCAGCATTATGCGGGGCTGATCGGGCGGGACTTTGGCAAGATCACTTTGCGCGACACGCGGTCGCGTTGGGGGTCGTGTACGTCCGAGGGCAATTTGATGTATTCGTGGCGGCTGATCCTCGCGCCTGCCGAGGTGCTGGATTATGTCGCGGCCCACGAGGTTTGCCATTTAGCCGAGATGAACCATTCGCCCGCCTATTGGGCCAAGGTCGCCAGCGTGATGCCGGGCTACAAGGCGCATCGCAAATGGCTGCGCGACCACGGCAGCGGGTTGCACCGGTTCCAGTTCTGAGCTTGACCCGGCATCGCGATGTGATCACAAAGACGCCATGTTGATCCAATCGCGTTCCGCCGACCCTTCCGCCACTGCGCCCACGGGGGCTGCCAATGACATGGTCTATCGCCGCCTGCGCAGCCGCATCATGTATGGAGAGGTCAAACCGGGCCTGTCCCTGACGCTGCGCGGCATTGGCAAGGAATTCGACGTCTCGATGACCCCCGCCCGCGAAGCGGTGCGGCGGCTGGTGGCGGAGGGGGCGTTGACCCTGTCGTCGTCAGGCCGCGTCTCGACGCCGGAATTGTCGCCCGACCGGATTGAGGAGCTGGCCGCCATCCGCGCCTTGCTGGAGCCGGAGCTGGCCGCCCGCGCGTTGCCGCGCGCGCATTTTGCACTGATCGACCGGTTGCAAACGATCAACGGCACCATCGCGCAGGTGATCGCGAAACATGACGCGCCGGGCTATATCCGCGCCAATCTGGACTTTCACCGGACGTTGTATCTGCGCGCGCAGGCGCCCGCGATGCTGGCGATGGCCGAAACCGTTTGGCTGCAGATGGGGCCGACCATGTGCGACCTGTATGGCCGGTTGAACCGCACCGGGACGCCGCAACATCACAAGCTGATCGTGGCGGCGTTGAAGGCCGGTGACGAGCCGGGGTTGCGTGTCGCGGTCCGTGCCGATGTCACCCAAGGGCTGCGGATGCTGGCGCAGTAGAGTCTTAACGAGACTCTAATGGCTGCAAAAATTATCCAATGAAAACAGTGCATAGCGGGACGAAATAAGGGTTCCCCGCGGGGAACCCTTGGCATTTTTCGCGATGGTTCCCCGCAGGGAACGCCTAGCTGTGAATAGGTCCGTCGCCGCAGGCGAGGGCCGCCTCGCGGACCGCTTCCGAATAGGTCGGGTGCGCATGGCAGGTCCGGGCGAGGTCTTCGGCAGCCGCGCCGAATTCCATTGCGACGCAGATCTCGTGGATCAAATCACCGGCCATCGGGCCGATGATATGCGCGCCCAAAATGCGGTCGGTGGACTTGTCGGCCAGAATTTTGACGAACCCGTCGCCTGCGAAATTGGCCTTGGCGCGACCGTTCCCCATGAAGGAGAACTTGCCGACCTTGTAGGCGGTGCCCGCCTCTTTCAGTTGCTCTTCGGTTTGGCCCACATTGGCCACCTCGGGGTGGGTGTAGATCACGCCGGGGATGACGTTGTAGTTCACGTGGCCCTTTTGGCCTGCCAGAATTTCGGCAATCGCCATGCCTTCATCTTCGGCCTTATGCGCCAGCATTGGCCCGTCGATGCAGTCGCCGATGGCGTAGATGCCTTTGACGGTGGTGGCGTAGTGAGCGTCGGTCACGATCTGGCCGCGCTTTGACATCTCGACGCCCAAGGCGTCCAGCCCCAGCCCGTCGGTGAAGGGGCGGCGGCCTGTGGCGACCAGCACAGTGTCGGCGTCTTCGACATGCTCGCTGTCATCGCTGCGCAGCTTGTAGGTGACCTTGGCCTTGTTGTTCTTGACCTCAACGCCTTGCACGGCGGCGCCCATCTGGAATTCGATGCCTTGCTTTTTCAGGGTCCGCTGGAAGGTCTTCTGAATTTCGGCGTCCATGCCGGGGGTGATGGCATCGAGGAATTCGATCACCTTCACCTCTGAGCCCAAGCGTTTGTAAACGCTGCCCAATTCCAGCCCGATCACGCCTGCGCCGATCACGACCAGCTTGTTTGGGACTTTGCCCAGTTCCAATGCGCCGGTGGAGGACACCACGGTCTTTTCGTCAATCTCGACACCCGGCAGGGTGGAGACCTCGGAGCCGGACGCGATGATGATGTGCTTGGCCTCATGCACGTCGTCGCCGACCTTGACCTTGCCGGCCTCGGGGATCGAGCCCCAGCCTTTCAGCCAGTCTACCTTGTTCTTTTTGAACAGAAATTCGATGCCCTTGGTGTTTTGCCCGATGGTGTCGGTCTTGTAAGACAGCATCTGCTTCCAGTCGACCGACGGTGCCTTGCCCTTCAGGCCCATGGCGGCGAAATTGTGCTCTGCCTCGTGCAACATATGCGACGCGTGCAGCAGCGCCTTGGAGGGGATGCAGCCCACGTTCAGGCAGGTGCCGCCGAGCGTTTCACGCCCCTCGACCACGGCGGTTTTCAGGCCCAGCTGCGCGCAGCGGATGGCGCAGACATAGCCGCCGGGGCCGGAACCGATGATGATGACGTCGTAGCTGGACATGGGGGTCTCCTTTGGCGATTTTGGCCATGTGTATTTAATGTGTATTTCGTATGTATTTCATGCGCATCTGCGTCAGATGAGGGCTGCCACCAACATAGTCACTGTGGAGAAAAACCCAACCGCCCAGATCAGCGACCGCCACGGCACCCAGCCGAAGGCGTAGGCGGGGACGTAGAGCACCCGCGCGCCCAGATAAGCCCAAGCGGCGGTTTGCGTGGTGGCGGTGGACTGATCGCCGAGCGTCACGACGACCACGGCGATGGTGAACAGGGTCAGCGCCTCGAAATGGTTCATCATGGCGCGGTTGAGGCGGCCCGTTCTGACAGAGGCCTGCTCCATCAAGGGCGTCTTCAGCCGCTCAGGGTCGCGGGGGCTGAGCGTCTTGCCGACGCCAAGCTCCAGATTGGCGGGGATGGCCATCACCGCGAATTGCACGACCTGCAACAGGGCCGCAAGCGTCAGGACGGTGAGTTCGGTGGTCATGGTGTCATTCCTGAATTGTGATCGGGGTGCCGTTTGGCCCCAGCGACCAGATTTCGCGCATATCCGCGTTTGTCACCGCGATGCAGCCATTTGTCCAATCCCAATAGTCCAGCAACGGGCCAAGCAGGCCCCAGCCGTTCAGGATGCCGTGGATCATGATATTGCCACCCGCCGACACCCCGCGCGCAGAGCGCAAGGTGGCAAGGACGCGCACCCCGAGGGTGATGCGGTAGACCCAGCTGGACAGTTTGGTGCTCATGAGCTGCGCTTCACCGGGCGTTTGCGTTTCTTCATCCATACCGGCTGCATGGGGCCTTGGGCGCGGACGCCAAAGATGCTTTTGCCGTTGCCCGGCGCCATCGGGCTGCGGCGGTGTTCGGTGCGTTCATGCTCTTGACTGGTGATCGGGCCGAAGGCGAGGACGGAGGGCTGATTGGTCCAGACCGGCGTGCCGTCCTGCGGGCAGAGCAGCGACCCGGTCTTCTTGCCCTGCGCATCCAGATGCTCGGTGAAGGGGCCAGCGGACATGTAGCTGCGATAGGGGATGTCGCCCTTGCGCATGCCCGGGCCCGCGCCGGTGACGGTTTCGACCTTGCCTTTGAAGCCGCAGCTTGGGCAGGTCAGGGTGGTGGGTGTGAGGTAGGCCATCAGCGGCGCCTTATCCACGAGGTGGCGCGGTCTTTGAGGGTGGTAAACTCCTGCTCCCCGCAGGTGGTGCAGCTGAGGAAGGTCTCCCCGTCGCGGTTGGTCTGGGTCCAGAGCGGGCGGTTGAGCAAGGAATAGACGGGCGTGTCGCTGGTTCTGCCCTGCGGCCCCACCGAGGTATCCGCGATCACCACATCCTCCGCCGTGCCACAGGCGGGGCAGGTGATGGTGGTGCGGTTGGGGATGGCCATTTTGGGTGGTGTCCTTTTGGGGTGGCGGGGTGAACCCCGCCCTACGGGTGCTTCTTCCGCCGCGAATTGATAATCACCGCGACCATCGGAATCCATCCGATGTGACACCATACAATGAGGCCAAGCCCCAACATAGTACCGATAAAGACATTCTTGCCTGATCCGACGTCAGCGAGGGCCGCGGGCAGGTCATACCCCTTCCAAGCAAATGACAAAGCCGCGACCGTAAACAAGAAAAGCCAGTCTACGAACCGCCGCAAGGTGGGTCTGAAGTAGGTGTCTTGGAGGATCATGTGGTCCTTTGTTGGCGAGGTGCGTGAGCCGCGTGACCAATGCCTGAATTCAACAATGCCCCAGTTGGCGCGACGGCCCGGCGCTAAGGTTTTGATGCAGGCATCGGCAGCACATCTGCGCATAAGCGCATTCTTGCGCGTAGGTTAAGGACTGTGCCCACCGACATGATGACCAAAAGCAACGAAAATGCCATTGCCCCGGCGGGGTCGGCGACAACGCTGCCGGAATGGATGCCCGTCTCAATCAGCGCAAAGCCGATCACGATGAAGGCCGCGCCGAGTGTTTTGGCGCAAAGGCTGCGTGCGGTTCGGTACTCATTGAACTGCGCCTCCAGCACCGCAAGAGGTGTCTGCGCCAGCGATGCCACCCAAGCGACCTCGCGTGGGTGGATGCGAAACATGCGCCTAAGTATGGCGTCGCCGATGGCCTCAAGCACCTGCCCGATCAGGGGCAGGATCAGCACGAACAGCAGCGCCATTGCGGCCATCAGTTCCGGCGTGAACTGGGTCTTGATACCGGTCAGGTCCAGCGGGCCATGATAGGCCAAAGACCACAGCTGATGCCCGATCAAGACAAGCGCGGCGGCCCCGACGGATGTGACCACCGAGGACCGCGTAAACTGGCTGCCGTTGCGCGCGGGGTCCATGGCCTACAAATCCATCAACAACCGGCGCGGGTCTTCCAGCGCCTCTTTGACCCGCACAAGGAAGGTCACGGCGCCTTTGCCGTCCACGATGCGGTGGTCATAAGACAAGGCCAGATACATCATCGGGCGGATGACGACCTCGCCGTTGATGGCCATGGGGCGGTCCTGAATTTTGTGCATGCCGAGGATGCCCGACTGCGGCGGGTTGAGGATGGGAGAGCTCATCAGCGAGCCGTAAACGCCGCCGTTGGAGATGGTGAAGCTGCCCCCCTGCATCTCGGCCATGGACAGCTTGCCGTCGCGGGCCTTGGCGCCTTTCTCGGCGATGGCCTTTTCGATAGCGGCGAAGGACATGGCGTCGGCGTCGCGAATGACAGGGACCACCAGACCGGTCGGCGTGCCAGCGGCGATGCCCATGTGGACGTAGTTTTTGTAGACCACGTCGGTGCCGTCGATCTCGGCATTGACCTCGGGGACCTCTTTGAGTGCATGCACGCAGGCCTTGGTGAAGAAGGACATGAAGCCCAGCTTGACGCCGTGCTTCTTCAAAAACAGGTCCTTGTATTCGTTGCGCAGCGCCATCACCTCGGTCATGTCGACCTCGTTATAGGTGGTCAGCATGGCGGCGGTGTTCTGGCTGTCTTTGAGGCGGCGCGCGATGGTCTGGCGCAGGCGGGTCATTTTGACCCGCTCCTCGCGGCTTTCGTCGTCAGCGGCGACCGGAGCCCGGGGCGTTTGGGCAGCGGGGGTGGGCACGCTCGGCTGTGCAGCGGAAGCTGCACTGGCCGGCGGGGCCACGCCTGCTGCCACGGCTTTTTGCACATCCTCTTTCATGATGCGCCCGTCCTTGCCGGTGCCGGTGACCTGGTCTGCCGTCAGGTTGTGTTCGGCCATCAGCTTTTTGGCAGACGGCGCATCTTCGACATCTTTGCCGCCGCCATCCTGGGCCTCTGGCGCGGTGGTGGTTTCGGGCGTGCCGTCATCGACGGAATGCGGCACCGCGCCGGACCCGCCCGATGTCATGGTGGCCAGCTTGCCGCCTGCCTCAACCGTGTCGCCTTCGCCTGCCAGTACTTCCTGCAAGACGCCGGAGGCGGGGGCGGGAACCTCGACGGAGACCTTGTCGGTCTCCAACTCGCAGAGCATTTCGTCGGCCTGCACGTTTTCGCCGGGCTTTTTGAACCAGGTGGACACGGTCGCCTCGGTGACGCTTTCGCCCAAAGTGGGGACCATGATGTCGACGGTTTCGCCCTTGGTGGGCGTGGCCTCCGGCGTGGTCTCGGAGGTTTCCTCACGGGGTTTCGGCTCCTCGGAGCCTGCGTCGATGGCTTTTGGAGCCTCGGCCTTTTCGGCCTTTGGCGCTGGCGCGCTGTCGCCTTCGCTGACCTGCGCCAAAAGCGCGTCAACGCCGACGGTGGCGCCTTCTTCGGCGACAATCTCGCTGAGGGTTCCGGCGATGGGGGACGGCACTTCGACCGTCACCTTGTCGGTTTCCAGCTCGCACAGCATTTCATCCACGGCAACGCTGTCGCCGGGCTTTTTGAACCATGTGGCGACGGTGGCCTCGGTGACTGACTCACCCAATGTTGGGACACGAATTTCGGTCATGGATTACTTCCCTTCCAGTGTGAGCGCATCATCCACGAGCGCTGCTTGTTCTGATTTGTGTTTGCTGGCCAGCCCCGTCGCGGGGGAGGCAGACGCCGCGCGCCCCGCATAGGTTGGCCGTGTGTGTTTCGCGCCGATGCGTGTCAGGACCCATTCGATATTGGGCTCCATGAAGGTCCACGCGCCTTGGTTCTTCGGCTCTTCCTGACACCAGACCATTTCGGCATTGGCGAAGCGTTCCAGCTCCTTGACCGCCGATTGGGCGGGGAAGGGGTAGAACTGCTCGTAACGCATCAGATAGATGTCATTGATGCCGCGCGCGTCGCGTTCTTCCAGCAGGTCGTAATAGACCTTGCCCGAGCACATCACGACGCGTTTGATCTTGTCATCTGCCACCAGCTTGGTGTCCGAATTGCCCTGCTGGGCATCGTCCCACATGATGCGGTGGAAGGAGCTGCCTGTCTGGAACTCCTCCGCCCTCGACACGGCCAGCTTGTGGCGCAGCAGCGATTTGGGGGTCATCAGCACCAGCGGCTTGCGGTAGTCGCGGTGGATTTGCCGGCGCAGGATGTGGAAATAGTTTGCAGGCGTCGTGCAGTTGGCGATGATCCAGTTGTCGCCGCCGCACATTTGCAGGAACCGTTCCAGCCGCGCTGACGAGTGTTCGGGGCCTTGGCCCTCAAACCCGTGCGGCAACAGCATCACAAGGCCGGACATGCGCAGCCATTTGCTTTCGCCGGAGCTGATGAACTGGTCGAACATGATCTGCGCGCCGTTGGCGAAGTCGCCAAACTGCGCCTCCCACAGCACCAGCGCGTTGGGTTCGGCCAAGGAGTAGCCGTATTCAAAACCCAGCACCGCGTATTCCGACAGCATCGAGTCGATGACCTCGTAGTGGGCCTGCCCCTCGCGGATGTTGTTGAGGGGGTAATAACGGTCCTCGGTTTCCTGGTTGATGAGGCCGGAATGGCGTTGCGAGAAGGTCCCGCGTGTACTGTCTTGCCCCGCGAGGCGGACCGGGTAGCCTTCGGTCAGCAAGGAGCCAAACGCCAGCGCCTCGCCGGTGGCCCAGTCAAAGCCCTCGCCGGTTTCAAACATCTTGGCCTTGGCATCCAGCAAGCGGCCAACGGTTTTGTGTATTGGGAAATCATCGGGTGCCTCGGTCAGGCCCTTTCCGACATCCATCATGGTCTCGGCAGAGATCGCGGTCTTGCCGCGCTGGTATTTGCCCTTCTCGCGCTTGTCGAGATGGGACCATTTGCCGTCCAACCAATCGGCCTTGTTGGGCTTGTAGTCGCGGCCCGCGTCGAATTCGTCGCTGAGGTAGGACTGGAATTTCTCCTTCATGTCCTCTATCTCGCCCTCGGGCAGCAGCCCGTCCTTGATGAGGCGTTCGGTATAGAGCGTCAGCGTGGTCTTCTGCTTCTTGATCTTCTTGTACATGACCGGGTTGGTGAACATGGGCTCGTCGCCCTCGTTATGACCGAACCGGCGGTAGCAGATAATGTCGAGCACCACGTCCTTGCGGAATTTCTGGCGGAATTCCGTTGCCACCTTGGCGGCGTGTACCACCGCCTCGGGGTCGTCGCCGTTCACGTGGAAAATCGGGGCCTCCACCATCAGCGCAATATCGGTCGGGTAGGGGCTGGAGCGGGAGAAATGCGGCGCGGTGGTGAAACCGATCTGGTTGTTGACCACGATATGCATCGTGCCGCCGGTTTTGTGCCCTTTCAGGCCGGACAGCCCGAAGCCTTCGGCCACAACGCCTTGGCCCGCGAAGGCCGCGTCGCCGTGCAGCAGGATGGGCATTACGGAGGTGCGCGCGTCGTCCTTGTTCTGATCCTGCTTGGCGCGGGCCTTGCCCAGAACCACAGGGTTCACGGCCTCAAGGTGGGACGGGTTGGCGGTCAGGCTGAGATGCACCCCATTGCCGTCAAATTCGCGGTCAGAGGACGCGCCAAGGTGGTATTTCACGTCGCCAGAGCCGTCGACGTCTTCGGGCTTAAAGCTGCCGCCCTGGAATTCGTTGAAGATGGCTTTGTAGGGTTTCTGCATGACATTCGCGAGCACGCTAAGGCGGCCGCGGTGGGGCATGCCGATGATGATGTCTTTGACGCCCAGCTGCCCGCCGCGTTTGATGATTTGCTCCATCGCGGGGATCAGGCTTTCGCCGCCGTCAAGGCCGAAGCGTTTGGTGCCCATGTATTTGACGTGCAGGAATTTCTCGAAGCCCTCGGCCTCCACCAGCTTGTTGAGGATGGCCTTGCGGCCTTCCTTGGTGAAGCGGATTTCCTTGTCGTAGCCTTCGATGCGTTCCTTCAGCCAGCCCGCTTCTTCGGGGTCGGAGATGTGCATGTATTGCAGCGCGAAGGTTCCGCAATAGGTGCGTTTCACGATGGCGACGATCTCGCGCATCGAGGCGGTTTCCAGCCCCAGCACGTTGTCGATGAAGATCGGGCGGTCCATGTCGGCTTCGGTGAAACCGTAGCTTGCCGGGTCGAGTTCAGGGTGTTTGGAATGCTCGCGCATGTCGAGCGGATCGAGATCGGCGGCGAGGTGTCCCCGGATACGATATGCGCGAATAATCATGATAGCGCGGATGCTGTCGAGCACGGCGTGGCGGATTTGTTCCTCGGACACCTCGACCTTCATCTCGGAGGCTTTGCCTGCGATCTTTTCGGCGATGGCCTTGGTTTCTTTCGCAGGGGCGTCGGCAGGCCATTGGCCGTCCAGCGCCGCGGTCAGGTCGTCATTGGGTGCGGGAGGCCAATCGGTGCGCGCCCAGCTGGGGCCTGCGGCTTCAGCCTGCGCTAGTTCAGTGTCGCCAAGGTCCTTGAAGAACGCGCGCCAGCCCTCGTCGACAGCGTTGGGGTCGTTGGCGTAGCGGGCATAAAGCTGTTCGAGGTATTCCGCGTTATGGCCTTGCATGAAGGAAGAAGCGTGGAACTGGTCGTTTGCTGGGTGGTCGGTCATTGTCGTCCCCTTTTGCTAGCGCAGGTTTTGGCGGATCGCGGCGTTCACGTTGGATTGGTAGGCGGACCAGCGATGTGAGCCGCCATTGGGTATCATCAAAGTCACATTGGCCCCCGCGCTTTGCGCAAGTTGGGCATATTCACGAGCGAGCGTCGCCCGCGTATTGCTGTCGCCCTTGTTGGTGATGACAATCACCTTGGTGGAGCGAGGTATTTTCTTGGCATAGCGGTGCGGCGATTGGCTGGCGTTCCAGTTGTTCTTGCCTCGCCGCGCCACGCGCCACTTGGGCACGTTGCACGGGCAGGCCGCCAGAATGGCCACATCCACGATACCGGGATGTTGCCCAATGATGGACCCAAGCTGCCCCGACCCGCCGGAATGGCCGACCACGATCAGACGCCCCGGCTTGAAAGAGGCCTTCATGGAGGCCAGCGCCGCAGCGAGGCTGCGGTTGTTGCCAGACGTGTAGTGGTCCTTGCCGCGATTGCTGCCCGGGCTGCGCCCGGCACTGCCTTTGAAACCGGGGCGCACCATGGTGACGACTGTTGTGCCTTTTGCGGCGGCTGCAAGCGCTTTGGCGTAGGCGTCGTAGCCGCTCGGCCCGCCATCGCCGTGCAGTATCACCACCAGATTGCGGTTGCCGCTGCCCCAGACATCGCCCTTGAGCTTGCCCATATTGAGTGATTGCGCCTGGGCGGAGGCAGCTAGGAGCAGGGCACAAAGCAGCGCAGCCAGCACGGCAACGGCCGCGCGGATTTGGCGGGAGGCGACGGTCACGTTACGTGACGCAGAGGCGTTAAATAGGTCAGACTTCATTGCCACCACCATTTGCGCGCAGGCTTTCTATCTAAGGTCGTGCCGGCCCCAAAATTGGTTCGCAACTTCTCATTTTCTGCGACGCGGTTTTGTTCGTAGCGGGCTTGCAGTTCTGGCGTCATGGGGCCCGTGACGTCCATGTAAAAAGACGCTTCAAAGTCGCTGTCGCGCAGCGAGCGACCGTCCACAAAACCACCAACGGAGGGAGCATACACATTGCCGTCGACCCTTGCCTTGGTATTGGTGCGCAAGGTTGGATCGTCCCCGAAAGCGTCGCTCCATACGCCGTGTCGTGACGCGTATTGGGCACATTCGCTGCCATGGATGTTTTGGTAGAGGATCACGTATTCCTGACCGTCGGACGACGACAGGTTCAAACCATCGAAAACCACGCCGGGCAAGTGGGCCTTGCTCTCTTCAAAGTCTTCTGGATATGCGAGGCCTTCGTCGCCGACGTAATAGAGCAAGAGGCATTGCGCGTCTTGCATGAAGCGGCGGTAATCGTACGTAATCTCGGTGTCAACCCAACCCCAGCTGCGCACAGCTGCGACCCGGTCTTCCAGCAAGGTGCCGAACCCGGTCATCTGAACGATATCCGCCGCCCGCAGTTTCATCCGGCTTCGATGGCTTCCAAGACAGCCTCGCCCAGCCCAGCTGGGCTTTCGGCCACCACGATGCCGGCGGAGCGCATGGCTTCGATCTTGTCCTCGGCGCCGCCTTTGCCGCCAGCCACAATTGCGCCTGCGTGGCCCATGCGGCGGCCGGGAGGGGCGGTGCGGCCCGCGATGAAACCAGCGACGGGCTTCCAGCGTCCTTTTTTCTTTTCGTCCGCGAGGAACTGCGCGGCTTCTTCTTCCGCCGAGCCGCCGATTTCGCCGATCATGATGATGGATTGGGTTTCTTCGTCGGCGAGGAACATCTCTAGCACGTCGATATGCTCTGTCCCCTTGATGGGGTCGCCGCCGATGCCCACGGCTGTGGATTGGCCAAGGCCGCTGTCAGTTGTCTGCTTCACAGCTTCATAGGTTAGCGTGCCGGAGCGCGACACGACACCCACGCTCCCGCGTTTGTGAATGTGGCCCGGCATGATGCCGATTTTGCAGGCATCGGGCGTGATAACGCCCGGGCAATTGGGGCCAACCAGCATGGAGGACGACCCTTCGAGCGCGCGTTTGACGCGCATCATGTCGAGCACCGGTATGCCCTCGGTGATGCAGCAGATGAAGGGAATTTCCGCGTCCAGCGCCTCGAGGATCGAATCCGCGGCGAAGGGGGGCGGGACGTAGATGACGGACGCGTTGGCGCCGGTGGTGGCGACCGCTTCGTGGCAGGAGTTGAAAACCGGCAAGTCAAGATGGGTCTGACCGCCCTTGCCGGGTGTCACACCGCCGACCATTTGGGTGCCGTAGGCAATCGCCTGCTCGGAGTGGAACGTGCCTTGGCTGCCGGTGAAGCCCTGACAGATGACTTTGGTGGTTTCGTCGATGAGAATGGCCATTTCGGTTCCTTATTGCAGTACGAGAGAGATCGCGGTGCCCTTTGGGCTTTCACACGCGATCGGGTATCCGGGGTTGATGTAGTTCATGGTGACGGGCGCGGCTGGCGCGGTCATAGAGACCGCCTTGCAGCCTTTGTCTTCGATATTGGTGGCCGTGCCTACGGCTGTTTTGGCCGCCGTGGCGTCGGCGGCTTGGATGCCATAGGCGAGGGGCAGGTCTTCTGCGATCAACGTGCAAAAGCCGTCGGTTGGGCTGGCCGAGATGCGGGCGCTGACGCCGTCCTTTGTCAGCAAGAAGCCGGTGTCGCCATCCATGCGGTCAAAGGCAAAGCCGACCTCCTGCAAGGAGGGCGCCAACGCAAGTGGGTCGTTGGCCGCGATCAGGCAGGCGGTGAGGCCTTGGCCGATTATGTCCATCTTGGCCTGCTGCTCTGGGGAAGGTGGTGCCAGCTCCAGCGCCAGCGCCTCTGGCGCGATGCCAGGGGCGGGCGTGATTTCGAGGACTTGAGGTTGCGGGGCGAGGGCTGCGTTTTGATCGGGCTGCGGCGCGGGCGCCGGTTGCACGGGTTCGACGGCTGGCGCGGGTTGTGCGGCCGATGCGGGGCCTGACGCCAGGGACAAGAGCAGTTCCAACCGGTCGCGGGTTTGCACTTGTGTCAGGCTGGCGGCAGGCGGGTAGCCCGGCGTCGCGATCATCTGCACCGTGTTGCCGGGCGTGTTGTTGCCGTAGACCTTGACCTGCGTGCCAAACAGCGTGGCCCCGTTCTGGGCGATCAGAGTGCCCAGGTCATCATATTGCGCCGCGCCAAAGCCGGTGATGGTCAGGGCGCAGTCAGACGATTTACCGTCTGCGAACTGCATTTGGCGGAAGGCGATCTCGCCGCTTGGCCCGGCGGGTTCTTTGTGGGTTATCAGGCTGCGGTCGCCCGCAATCCGCGCCGACGCGCCCGCGATGCCGGAGACGGCCGTGGTCGGGTCAGCAGCGATCTGGCCGCAACGGGTGGCGAAATGGGTGAGCAATGTCGTCGAGGTGGTCAGGTCCTGCGCCGCGGCAGGCAGCGCCGCGGTCATCGCGAGCAGGAGGGTCAAACGTCTCATAAGGCCCTCCGCAGCAAGGCGTTGATGTTGTCATCTATGGGCAGGGTCAGCGCATTGGTGATTTGCACGGTGAAGCCCACCTTGGCTGCAACCTGCCGCAGGCTGTCAGGCGTGAAGTAATTCACATGGTCGGGGTAGCGGAAACCGCACCATTTGGGGCCGATGACCTTGCGGTTGAGCGACGCGTAATTGGGCACCCGCACGAAGATCGCACCCGACGGTTTGAGCGCGCGGGCGGTCCCTTCGAGGACCTTCATGACCTCGGTTTCATGCTCAAGATAGGAATTCATAATGACGCCGTCGAAGGCGTTTTCGGGAAAATCCCAGATCGCTTCGGCACCTGCGCCGTGCAGGCAGTACCCACCGCGCGCCTTCATATGCGCATCGGCGCGTTCATGCATGGCGGTGGACAGCTCAATCCCGAAAGGGATCAACGGCGCCGGGATGCGATTACCCCAACCGCAGCCGATGTCTATGACTTTGCCGCCATTGAACCAGTCGATATATTTGGCCTCCCGGTTGCGTCCGGTCATCTTGGTTGCGGCCTTGATCTTGCGGCCAAGCGGGGAGAACCATGTCGACCCTTTGGTGGCGGTTTTCTTTTCGACGTAGGTTTTTTCCCAGGCGAAGTCTTCTTCCAAGGCTTCGTAGCTCGGCGGGTTAGTCAGATAGACGAAGTTGCACGCCCCGCAGCTGGCCACAGTCCACGGGTCAGGGGAGAACGCCTCAAGGAGTGAGGGTTCATCGCCCTGACACGCGGGGCATTGGCGATATGTGGGGGTGTCGAGCATGGGTTCGGTCAATTGCCTTGGAAAACAGATGCCATAATCTGCTTTGCGCTCTCGGGCGGAGTTAGGCTGTAAAGCTCGTACATGTTCAGTACATGATGGCCAACAATTGCCTTGGCTCCGTCGTCAATGATAACTGCTAGCACGATATTCTCGTCACCGAGGGGAATGAGCACGTGAGTGTATTTTTTTTGTTCACCCATGTCATACACCCACCTCACGTTCAGTTCAGATGAATCGATGCCATTGAGGTCGGTCTGGAAGACCTCTTCCACGTATGGCCAGATATCCAGCAGTTCTTCGGCAGTTTGAGTAACCTCTTTTGTTGGGTCAGGGGATAAGTTGCGGTATTCGCTTTCGGTCAAGAGCCGGGTTTGAACATCCGGCCTTGGCATCACCCCTTAACCGCCTTCACGATCTTTTCTGCGCCGTCCTTCAAGTCATCCGCCGCGATGACGTCGACGTCGGAATTGTTGATGATGGCTTTGCCCTCTTCCACGTTGGTGCCTTCAAGGCGGACCACCAAAGGAACCTTCAGGCCCACCTCTTTCACCGCAGACACCACGCCCTCGGCGATGACGTCGCAGCGCATGATGCCGCCGAAGATGTTGACCAGAATGCCTTTGACCTGCGGGTCGGAGGTGATGATCTTGAACGCCTCGGTCACCTTTTCCTTGGTCGCGCCGCCGCCCACATCAAGGAAGTTGGCGGGTTCCGCGCCGTAGAGCTTGATGATGTCCATCGTGGCCATCGCAAGGCCCGCGCCGTTGACCATGCAGCCGATCTCGCCGTCCAGTGCGATGTAGTTGAGGTCGTATTTGGAGGCGGCGAGTTCCTTGGGGTCTTCCTCCGTCTCGTCGCGCAGCTGGGCAATGTCGTTGTGGCGGTAGACCGCGTTGCTATCGAAGCCCATTTTGGCGTCGAGGCATTTCAGATCGCCGCTGTCGGTGACGATCAACGGGTTGATCTCCAGCATCTCCATGTCTTTGTCGAGGAACAGCTTGTAGAGCGTACCCATCAACGCGACGCATTGTTTGACCTGCCCGCCCTTGAGGCCCAGCGAGAAGGCGATGCGGCGGCCGTGATAGGCCTGATAGCCGGTGGCCGGATCAACGGAGAAGCTGAGGATTTTCTCGGGCGTATCGGCGGCGACAGCTTCGATGTCCATGCCGCCTTCGGTGGAGCAGACGAAGGACACGCGGCTGGTCTGGCGGTCGACGAGGATGGCGAGGTACAGCTCGGTCTCGATGCCGGAGCCGTCTTCGATATAGATGCGGTTGACCTGCTTGCCTGCGGGACCGGATTGATGCGTGACCAATGTGCGGCCCAGCATTTTCTTGGCCTCGGTGGCGGCTTCTTCGACCGATTTGGTCAGGCGCACGCCGCCTTTGTCGCCAGCGTCGGCTTCTTTGAACGATCCTTTGCCGCGGCCACCTGCGTGGATCTGGGCTTTGACGACCCAGAGCGGTCCATCGAGTTCGCCTGCGGCGGTTTTTGCGTCTTCTGCGCGGGTCACGACGCGGCCGTCAGATACTGGCGCGCCGTAGCTGCGCAACAAGGCTTTCGCCTGATACTCGTGGATGTTCAAAGCTCTTCTCCTTGGGATGCGCTGTTGCAACCTGATTTGACATGACCAAGGCGCATCGGGAAGGAAATAATTTGAACAATTGTGTAAAAGACTATATTTGTGATCACGCAAAGAAAACGCGTGATCACAAAAGGGATTTCTTAGTTCCCAACAACCAACTTTTGGCCGGCTCTCTCGAATCGAGCTCCGCAAGATTTTGGGGGAGGCGAGATTTACAGCGGTTCAGTTCGTGCGTCTGGTGTGGGTTCAATAATTTGCAGCCCGGCCTCAGTCACCTCGAAGAATGCGCCGGACTTGAGCTCGGCTTGGAAAAGCTCAGAGATGTATTCAAGTGCTCCGGTTATCCCATCTTCCCACGCGTCGCGATCCAGTCCGGTTAGATGGTTTTTTGCAATTGAACGGTTCGTAAGCGTCAGGACTTCCGCAGTAGATTTCAAATTGTTTTTGATATGCTCTGGAACTTGACGATGGCGGCCAAGGCGGCTGCAGTCGCCGACCATTTCGTAGACGGCTTGAATCATGCGTGCGACGTGGCCTGTGTCCCTGCCACGGAACTGCACTAACTCGTTTAAGCCTTCAGAAAACAGCTCTGCATCCATAGTCGCAAGTGCGCCCTCGTCGTTGGTTGCGACACCCAAGTAGCCTGCGGCATAGGCCTTCGAGCCATGCAAAGCAGCTGACTTGCGCAGTCCCATCTCAAGTTCCTCATAGGTGCCGTACCAGCGGGGTAGCATTTTGAAGGCGTATGCCTCATGCGCGCTCATGTCCTCGGGATCGAGATCACGCCAAAGCTCGTAGCGGGTATGGAGTTGTGTGCGCACTTCGTGAGGATCCATGTGATCACAGAGACGAAACTTGGTCGCGGCCAACATGGGGGAGTTCAGCTCGATGGGATCGTAGACCTCAAGTAGCCACGTGGCCCGTTCGTAATGTGTATCTATTTGCGCCCAAGCCTCCTCCGGGACGCTGTCAACATATCCACCACCGCGCAAATCCCACGCTTGATGCAAGCGCAATTGAGCGGCGAGCGCGGCCAACGGGTAGTGGTCTGGCTTGGCGGCGGCAAGCGTCTCGAATTGAGCGACGAGTTGCGCTGGAATTGAGGAGATTGCTGTCGGGGCACAGTCATAGTCATACCGTTCGCCAGCAATGATGCGAAGAAAGGTTTCTATGGCAAATTGAGTTGTAGAGTAGCCCGCAGGACACTTGGCCCGGTTTTGGTCCCACTCTTTCAGCAGTTCGGCAAAAGAGACCCAATCTGCATCCGAAACCAGCTCATGTATGAGGTCTGTCTGGACCTTCTGGTGGGCGGTGCTTTTTGAAACGACGCCCTTGGCATAGGAGATATTGTTCCGGTATTGGCGGTCGGTGAGAAGATGAGGTGCGCCGTTGGCCAAGACTTCCCAAATAGCGTAGGCTAGATCTTTGAATACATTCATCATCGCTTAAGACCCTCTCAGAGCCATGAATGGCTGCTTGGTTAGGGGAGGACGCACTTTCCAAATGCGCTTTGGCGTATAGCCAACGATGAGATGAAATTGCTTTGTCATAAGGCGCCCCTTGTCTTTCAGGGCGTATTTGAGCAGCAAATGATGGTATAAATGAGGGCAAATTAGGAACAAAAAAGGCCCGCCGAATGGACGGCAGGCCTTTCAGTTTAACTGTAGCTGCTGTTACGCCAGCGCGTTGTCGATGTCCTTGCAGGCTTTGACCAAGCCTTTGACCGCATCGACGGATTTGTCGAACATGGCCTGCTCGTCCTTGTTCATGTTGATCGCCACGACGCGTTCCACGCCGCCTTCGCCGATCACAGTCGGCACGCCAACATAAAAGCCGTCGAGGCCGTAAGCGCCGTCAACATAGGCCGCACAGGGCAGCACGCGTTTGAAGTCTTTGAGGTAGCTTTCGGCCATCTCAATGGCGGAGGTTGCCGGCGCGTAGAAGGCGGAGCCGTTGCCCAGAAGGCCCACGATTTCCGCGCCGCCATCACGGGTGCGCTGCACGATGGCGTCCAGCTTCTCTTGCGTGGTCCAGCCCATATCCACCAGATCGGGCAACGGGATGCCTGCGACGGTGGAGTAGCGTGTCAGCGGCACCATTGTGTCGCCGTGGCCGCCCAGAACAAAGGCTGTGACGTCTTTCATGGAGACGTCGAATTCCTCGGCCAGGAAGTGACGGAAACGCGCCGAGTCCAGAACGCCTGCCATGCCGCAAACCATGTTGTGCGGCAGACCGGAGAATTCGCGCAACGCCCAAACCATCGCGTCCAGCGGGTTGGTGATGCAGATCACAAACGCATTTGGCGCGTGGTCGCGGATGCCTTCGCCCACGGATTTCATGACCTTGAGGTTGATGCCCAGCAGGTCATCGCGGCTCATGCCAGGTTTGCGCGGCACACCGGCGGTGACGATGCACACATCCGCGCCAGCGATGTCGGCGTAGTTGGTGGTGCCCTTCATGGAGGCATCAAACGGGCCGGCTGGGCCAGCTTCAGCGATGTCGAGCGATTTGCCTTGCGGCGTGCCGTCGGCGATGTCGAACAGGACGACGTCGCCCAATTCTTTCAAAGCTGCCAAGTGAGCGAGCGTGCCGCCAATTTGTCCGGCGCCGATGAGGGCAATCTTGGGTCTGGCCATTTGCAATGGTCTCCAGTCGGTTGAAGTTGGGGGAGGGGGTAGCTTGTTGCATTGGGCGGTGCAAGGGTGCTGCGGCGCAGAAAGTTGGCGCCCGGGGGGGCTTGGGCGCGCCGTCAGGACGATTTAGTGTTGAATATCAGCAGGTTTTTCCACTAGGCCGAACCTATGGAATTCGACTTCACATTTTATGCGGTCGCGATCCCGGCGGCCTTCATCGCGGGGGTCGCCAAGGGTGGTTTTGGCGGTGGGGCGGCCTTTGTCGCAACGGCGATTCTGGCGTTGGTGATCCCGCCCGCATTGGCGTTGGGCATCATGCTGCCTCTGCTGATGGTCGTGGACCTTGCGACGCTTCGCCCGTTCTGGAAGCAATGGGATCTGGACGCGGCCAAGGCCTTGATTATCGGCGGGCTGCCCGGAATTTTGCTGGGAACGGCGCTGTACCAAATTGCCAACGCGGATGTGTTGCGGGTGCTGATCGGGGTCATCTCGGTGCTTTTTGTCGTGTTTCAGGTCGCGCGCGGTCGCGACTGGATACGCGTGTCCGAACGGCCCTTGTCCAAGCGGGTGGGGCTGTTTGCGGGGATGGTGACGGGGTTCACCAGCTTTGTCAGCCACGCGGGCGGGCCGCCCGCGGCGATGTATTTGCTGAGCAAGGGCTTGGGCAAAACCACCTATCAAGCAACGGCGGTGCTGGCGTTTTGGGCGATCAACGCCATGAAGGCGGTGCCCTACGCGTTTCTGGGTGTGTTCACCTGGGAGACGTTCAAGGCCGACCTGATAATGGTGGCGCCGGCTTTGATTGGCTGCGCGGTCGGCGTTTACGCGCACCGGGCTATGCCGGAACGCCTGTTCTTTTTGGTGACATACGTGCTGCTGCTTGGGGCCGGGTTCAAGCTGATTTTTGACGGCCTGACCTAGGCGGGATCGCCAAGCGAGGCCGGAAGTTCTTCCTCGACAGCTTCAAAAGCGGTGCCGGCCGCGACCATGCAAGTCGTGCCGTTCGGATGGGTGACCGTGATGGTCCATGTCCCAGTTTCGCCTGAGGCGTGCATCTCGACCAGCGAATTGTTCGGGGCCATCCCAATGCTGCGGCGGGTTTCGCCAAAGCTGGTGCTGAGCCGGTCCAAAACCACGCTTCGGGCCGCGCAACGGCCGTTTTGCTGAGCTTGCGTGACCTGCGTGGCGGCCAAAACGGCGACAAAGCCGAGCGAAAGGGCGAGATACTGCGTTTTCATTCTGGGTCTACCTTTTAGTAGGGGCGCCTTTTTGCGCCTGTCGGGCTTGCTCCAATTAATGGGTGAAACACGTGCGGCGTTCGGGCGGCTCGTGAGTTTCAATATCAGTCAGGCAACGGGTTCTTAACCAATCGCCACGACATGCAGCCTGTACCCGAATGACGAAAGTAAGGTTAACGCACCGCGCGGTGCTTCGGCATTTGGTGCAACTTATGCCAAGAATTTTATCGGATACGTAAACCTTCTGCGCTGCAGCAAAATTACCTTGCAGCCGCGGCGTCCATATGATGGATAACAAAATAACAAAAACTATAGGTGAAACAGATGGAACGTTACGCTGGCCCATGCCGCTCCGTCCTTTATATCCCCGGCTCCAAGCCGCGCGCGTTTGCAAAAGCGCGTGAATTGCCGGTCGACGCTATCATTTTTGACCTTGAGGACGCGGTGACCCCCGACGAGAAGGTCTCGGCACGGGGATTGCTGGCCGAGACACTGCGGTCGGACGACTACGGCAACCGGTTGCGCATTGTGCGCATCAACAGTTTCGACACGGACTGGGGCGTGGATGATCTTTCGACCATCGCCGCCGCCGGGCCTGACGCGATCCTTCTGCCCAAGGTAAACGGTGCCGCCGACATCGAAGCGTTGGCCGCGATGATGGATAAGGTGCCAGCCGCCCAAAACACAAAGATCTGGGCGATGATGGAAACCCCGATGGGTGTTTTGAATGCGTTGGAAATCGCCCAAGCCCCCCGCATGGAGGGGTTCGTGCTGGGGACCAACGATCTGGCCAAGGACCTGCGCTGCGAGGGCCGTGCCGCAATGGTGACAAGCCTGCAGCTGTGCCTGCTTGCGGCCCGCGCCGTTGGGCTGATCTGCGTGGACGGCGTGTATAACGCATTCAAAGACGAGGACGGGCTGCGCGCGGAATGCGCCGAGGGGCGCGACATGGGGTTTGACGGCAAAACCTTGATCCACCCCGCGCAGGTGGCCATCGCAAATGCAGCCTTCGGCCCAACGGATGCCGATACTGACCTTGCGCGCCGCCAGATTGAAGCGTTCAAGCGAGCGGAGGCCGATGGGCAGGGCGTCGCGGTTCTTGATGGCAAAATCGTGGAAAACCTGCATGTTGAAACCGCACAGCGCATCCTCGCCCAATCGGAGGCGATCGCGCAGCTGGAGGGCTAGACGATGGCATTACTTATACTTGGCGTGATTGCGTGGACCGCGATCCATTGGCTGAAACGACTGGCCCCCGCCGCGCGCGGCGCGATGACGGACAAGATGGGCGAGGCGTCGAAGGGCGTTGTCGCGCTGGTTGTTGTGCTGTCTGTGGTGTTGATGGTCTTTGGCTACCGCGCCGCCGATGTCATCCCCGTCTGGGAGCCGCCCTCGTTCTTCAAAGGCATCAACAACCTACTGATGTTGCTGGCATTTTATGTCTATGGCGCGAGCGCGCGGAAGGCCGACAAGGTGTGGATCGGCACCAAAATCAGGCACCCCCAACTGACCGGCTTCATGATCTGGACGGTGGCGCATTTGCTGGTGAACGGTGATTTGGCCTCCATCATTTTGTTTGGTGGGTTGCTGATCTGGGCTGCTGGGTCGGTCATGCTTATCAACCGCGCCGAGGGGCCTTGGACCGTGCCGCCGCGCGCGCCTGCAAAATCAGAGATCATTCTAGTGGTCATCGCGCTGGTGCTGTTCAGCGTCGTGGCAGGCATCCACACATGGCTTGGCGTCTCGCCGTTTGGAGTGTGACGTGAAACTGTACCGATTTCTGAGCGAGGAAGACACATCCGCCTTCTGCCACAAGGTCACGGATGCGCTGAACAAAGGGTGGGAACTGCACGGCTCCCCCACGCAGACATGGGACCACAAGGCCGGCGTGATGCGTTGCGGCCAGTCGGTGGTGAAAGAGGTCGAGGGGACCTACACCCCCGACACCAAATTAGGGGCGCATTGAATGGCGGCGAAGACGAATGCGGGCTGGTTTTTCGAGGATTACGCGATTGGCCAAGTGATCCGGCACGGGGTGCCGCGGACGTTATCGGGCGGCGAGCGGGCCATGTACCACGCGCTGTATCCCGCGCGGCACGCGATCTATTCCTCGGACGAGTTTGCCCGCGACTGCGGGCTGCATGAGGCGCCTTTGGATGACCTGATCGGGTTTCACACGGTGTTTGGCAAAACGGTGCCAGACATTTCGCTGAATGCTGTGGCCAATCTGGGCTACGCGGAGGGGCGGTTCCTGAAGCCCGTCCATTTGGGCGACACGCTGACATCGCGATCCGAGGTCATCGGGCTGAAACAGAATTCCAGCGGCAAAACCGGTGTGGTTTGGGTGCGCACGACGGGCGAGAACCAGCTGGGCGAAGATGTTCTGAGCTATGTGCGGTGGGTGATGGTGCGCAAGCGGGACGTGTCCGCAGAGGCACCGGAAACGGTGGTGCCGGAACTGGCATCGGTTGTGGCGGCGGGTGATTTGGTCGTCCCGGAAGGTTTGGATTTCAGCGGCTACAACTTTGAACAATCGGGCGAGACCCACCGGCTGGGCGACTACGCCGTGGGCGAAAGGATCGACCATGTGGACGGGATCACCATTGAGGAAGCCGAGCATATGCTGGCCGCAAGGCTGTGGCAGAACACCGCCAAGGTGCATTTTGACGCGACAGCGCGGGAAGATGGCAAGCGGTTGATCTATGGCGGGCACGTGATCTCGATGGCGCGGGCCTTGAGCTTTAATGGGCTGGCGAATGCGCAGATGATTGTCGGGCTGAACGGCGGCGCACATGCCAACCCCTGTTTCAGCGGCGACACGGTGCGGGCCTGGTCTGAAGTTCTGGAGGTGGCCGAGACAGAGGCCCCCGGAATGGGCGCGATCCGCCTGCGTCTGGTGGCGCAACGGGCAGAGGCGGAGATGTTCTCGCTGAAAGACGACGGCGGCAAATACCTGCCGGACGTGTTGCTGGATTTGGACTACTGGGCGTTGATGCCGCTCTAAGCTGACCCTGAGTCATATTGGCACCAATGCGCGTGTTTTTCGCTGCGGGGTCTCTCCCTTTCAAATGGGATATGGCTTAGTGCGAAGACAGAGAGCGCGGCCAAGCCGTGTGAAACGGCGGAGCAGACAGAATGGATGTCAGGGACGAAAAGTCACCTAAGTCATATGGCGTGGCGGTAATCCTGTGCGGGATCTTCGGCACAATCGGCATACACCATTTCTATCTGGGCAATTTCATCCATGGCTTCATTGACCTTGGGCTGTTCCTGCTCTTCTGCATCCTGTTTTTTGGCAACGCCCCCCTGCTTGGCATTTTGGTGCTTTTGGTGGACGTTGCGCATACGATCTGGGTCTTTTCGATGCTGATCGTCGAGAAATGGCATGACGGAGACGGCCGCCGAGTAACTCTTTGATTCATTAACTTTACGAGGGAAAACACAATGGATAACGCAGCAGCACCGGGTCCGGCGCCCGTCAAAAAGATGGTTCCGGCCGCGCTTCTTTGCTTCTTCTTGGGGACATTTGGCGCGCACCGATTTTACCTAAACAAATACGGCACCGCGATCTTGATGATCCTGACGCTGGGTGGTTTGGGCATTTGGGCCCTGATTGACCTTGTGCGCATCATCGTCGGCTCGATGAAGGATTCGAACGGCAACGATCTGGAGCGCTAGACGCCCCTTTTGCAGGCACTTCAAAAAAGTGACTGCATGATCTGAGACATTAAGGCTAGGCTTCCCCCATGCGGTGGTTGTCTGGCCTTTTTCTTTCTGTCTGCGCCTGTTTCGGCGGCCAAGCCCAAGCGTGCGACCTTGCCCTGATTTTGGCGGTAGATGTCTCAGGCTCGGTCGATGCGCAGGAATATGACCTGCAAATGGACGGGCTGGCGGCAGCCCTGCGCAACCCTGCCATTTCCGAGGCGCTGGTAGTGGCGGAGGCATCCGTACTGGTGATCCAATGGACCGGAACGGGGCGGCAGCGCGTGTCGGTGCCTTGGGTGCATATCCGCAACTTTGACCACACTGACCAGCTGGCCGAGGATATAGAGCGCGCACCGCGCATCTGGCGCAACTTCTCAACCGCGGTGGGGGAGGCGGTCGCCTTTGCGATGGACGCGTTTGACGATGTGCCCCAGTGCGAACGCAAGGTGGTCGACGTGTCTGGCGACGGCGTCTCGAACGAGGGGGTGTCCCCCGAAAAGCTGCATGCTGAGTTGAACGCCGCCGGTATCATTGTGAACGGGTTGGCAATCGAATCCTATGACAAGAACCTGTCTGAGTATTTCGAGGAGAAGCTGATAACCGGCCCGGGTGCCTTTGTGATGCGCGCCGCCACCCATGAGGAGTACCCCGACCGCATCAAGCGCAAGCTGTTCCGCGAAATCACCAAGCAGGTTTCCGGGTTGCCGCCTGCTGCGGATGGCCGTTTGTGATCACGAGTCGAAAAACAGTGATCACAATGGTCAAATTTGACGGGTATGCCGCAGCTTAACCCCTAATTTTGCCGTCCTGACCCGTGACACCGCCGGGAAAACCGCTAAACATTGTTCCAATTGACCCGTAGCTAAACATAGGGACGCCGAAAAATGGCCGACGTAAACCGTGGGAACCGACCGCTTTCCCCGCATCTTACCATCTACCGTCCGCAGCTCACGTCGATGACGTCTATCCTGACCCGCATCACCGGCAACGCGCTTATTGTCGCCGCCGTGCTGATCGTCTGGTGGTTTCTGGCGGCCAGCTACGGCGAAGAATACTTCGCGACCGCAGACGCGGTGCTGACGTCATGGTTCGGTGATCTGGTGCTGTTCCTATCGCTTTGGGCCGTTTGGTACCATTTCTGTGCGGGCATCCGGCACCTGATCTGGGACAGCGGCCACGGCTTCGAGTTGGAAACAGCTGAGAAGCTGGGATACGCGGTGATCGCGGGCTCGCTGATCCTGACCATCTTTACCGTCATCGTGATTTGAGGGGGCAAGACATGGCTTATTTGACCGACCGCAAACGCGCTGAAGGGATGGGCTCTGCCAAAACGGGGACGCATCATCATTGGTCGATGATGGTCAGCTCCGCCGGTTTGGCTGTGCTGATCCCGTTGTTCATTTTTACCTTCGGGCCGATCCTCGGCGCACCTCACGCGGAGGTGGTCGCCTATTTCGCACGGCCTTTCCCGGCGATTGTCGCGGGGCTGACCGTGCTTGTGACAATGATGCACTTCAAAAAAGGTGTGCAGGTCCTGATCGAGGACTACGTCCACGGCATGGCCAAAAAGGTGACGATCATCGTGATGATCTGCCTGAGCTACGCCATCGCCGCGACCGGCCTGTTCGCCATTGCGCGCATCGCACTTTAATTTCGGAGCAAAGACATGGCTGCTGAATACGAATATGAGACCCACGAATATGATGTTGTGGTTGTTGGGGCCGGCGGCGCAGGTCTGCGCGCGACTTTGGGCATGGCGGAGCAGGGGCTGCGCACGGCTTGCGTGACCAAAGTCTTCCCGACCCGCTCCCACACAGTGGCGGCGCAAGGCGGGATCGCGGCCTCGCTCTCCAATATGGGGCCCGACAATTGGCAGTGGCATATGTATGACACGGTCAAAGGCTCTGACTGGTTGGGCGACACGGATGCGATGGAGTACTTGGCGCGCGAAGCCCCCAAGGCGGTCTACGAGCTGGAGCATTACGGCGTGCCGTTCTCGCGCACGGAAGAGGGCAAGATTTACCAGCGGCCCTTTGGGGGCCACACAACCGAGTTTGGCGAAGGCCCCCCGGTGCAGCGCACCTGTGCCGCCGCCGACCGGACGGGTCACGCGATCCTGCACACTTTGTATGGTCAGTCGCTGAAGCAAAAGGCTGAGTTCTACATCGAGTATTTCGCCATTGATCTTATCATGAGCGATGACGGGCAGTGTCAGGGCGTGCTGTGCTGGAAGCTGGATGATGGCACGTTGCATCTGTTCTCTGCCAAGATGGTGGTGCTGGCGACGGGCGGCTATGGCCGTGCGTATTTCTCCGCCACCTCGGCGCACACCTGCACCGGCGACGGTGGCGGCATGGTGGCGCGGGCGGGCCTGCCGTTGCAGGACATGGAATTCGTGCAATTCCACCCAACCGGCATCTACGGTGCGGGCTGCCTGATTACCGAAGGCGCACGTGGCGAAGGCGGGTATCTGACCAATTCCGAAGGCGAGCGCTTCATGGAACGCTATGCGCCGACCTACAAGGATCTGGCGTCGCGCGATGTGGTGTCGCGCTGCATGACGATGGAAATTCGCGAAGGGCGTGGCGTGGGCGATCAGGGGGATCATATCCACCTGCATCTGAACCACCTGCCACCTGAGACTTTGGCGTTGCGCCTGCCGGGTATCTCGGAATCGGCGCGCATCTTTGCGGGCGTCGACCTGACGAAAGAGCCGATCCCTGTTTTGCCGACCGTGCATTACAATATGGGCGGCATCCCGACCAATTACTGGGGCGAGGTGCTGGCACCGACCAAATCTGATCCCGACCGCGTGTCGCCCGGCCTGATGGCTGTGGGTGAGGCAGGTTGCGCGTCGGTCCATGGCGCGAACCGGCTTGGTTCGAACTCGCTGATCGACCTTGTGGTCTTTGGCCGCGCGGCGGCAATCAAGGCGGCCGAGGTCGTTGACCCGAACGCGCCGAACCCGCCGATCAACCAAATTTCGCTGCAACGCGCTTTGGACCGCTTCGACGGGCTGCGCTACGCCAAGGGCCAGATGCCGACAGCGGAACTGCGCATGGAAATGCAAACGACCATGCAAGCGGATGCTGCCGTGTTCCGCACGGACAAGACTTTGGCTGAAGGCGTCGAGAAGATGGACAACGTGGCATCCAAGATGGATGACGTGTTGGTGTCTGATCGCTCGCTGGTGTGGAATTCCGACCTGATGGAAACGCTGGAGCTGGCAAACCTGATGCCGAACGCGGTGGCAACTGTCGTCTCCGCCGAGGCCCGCAAGGAGAGCCGTGGCGCGCATGCGCATGAGGATTATCCGGACCGTGACGACAAGAATTGGCGCAAGCATTCGCTGACCTATTTCAAAGGCCACAAAGCCAAGCTGGATTACCGTGGCGTGCATTTGGAGCCGCTGACCTCGCACAATGAGGGCGGCATCGACCTGAAGAAAATCGCACCAAAAGCGCGGGTGTACTAAGCCGTGGCGCAAAGTCTTCATGGGATCGTCACGGCGCGGCAGCAGGCTTTGCTGGCCCGTTGGGTGCAAAACCCGCTGGTGCAGGTGCAGGTCGAAAACCCAAGCGTTTTAGGCCTGCTTGCCAATCTTGACGTCAATGTCGAGGGCGACGTGGCGGGCCTTGGGCGTCGTTCTGAGGACAAGGTCGTGATCGTCAAAGGCTCTGGCAACCCGCATGATACAAGCCTGTGGGTGGCAGCCGGATATAAGAAATATCGCGCGGCCTACAAGGCCTTCATCAAGGAGGTCTACGGCGTCGGGGTCACCGATAGCGAAATGGCTTCTTTCGACGTGGACCACCTGCTGAACCGCGCGCGCAGCCCGCAAACGGGGACGTTCATCCGCATCGAAGCCGTGGCCAGCAACGTCAATCAGGCCTGGGGCGCAAACTTTGAACGCGCGGCGTCTGACCCGTCCTTCTTTGCAAATCAGGCCCGCGACCGTCGGACGATGAGCTGGGTGATTGCGGCAAAATTGTCAGGACAGTTGCCGCCAGCAGGGCCTGATGATGCGGCTGGCATTCAACAGCTGGCCAGCTTTTTCCAGTCCATCGGACTGGGTCAGGAAGAAGCGGTGACAGGTGTTCAGAACATGCTGAACTTTGCCTACGGGGTGCGTGACTAGGATGGTCAGACCTGCGTCCTCATTTTGTGCCGTGCTGCTGGGGCTGTCGGCGTGTGCGCCGACGCCCATGACGCTGGAACGCGCTGACCGGCTGTGCCGTCAGGATGTTGGGTTGGCGGATGGTGTGCAGGGCAGCGTGGGCGTTGGCATCGGAACCGGCGGGGCGAAAGCCAAGGGCGGCATCACCGTCACCAACCGTGTGCTGAACCCGCAGTCAGAGGCGGATTATCTGCGTGACTGCATAGCGCGTCGCATGGCAGGGGAGCCTGCACCGGTGACTTACGGAATTTCAGTTGGAGGTCGGACATGAGACTGCTTTGCGTGCTTTCGGCCTTGATGGTGTTGTCGTCTTGCGGCGATGACGGTTTGGCCGACCAGCTTGCCCGCGATCAGGCCCGCAAGGCCGTGAACCCGGTATTGGCTGAACGCTTTCCGGGCGTGCCGCTGGAACCTGCAACAAACTGCGTGATAAACGAGGCCTCGGCCTCCGAGATATTCCAATTGGCGAAGGCCGGCACGACGACGGTTTCGCAGACCGATGTTGAGCTGGTCGTGCAAATCGCCACGCGACCTGAAACGATTGAATGCTTGTTGAAGGACGGGATTGCACCGTTCTTGGTTAGGGGGCTGTGATGATCCGATTGATTGCAATGACTGCGCTGTGCGGGGCCTTGTCAGGATGCGTGGCCGCGCCTGCCTTGGTGATCTACGAAGGGGCCAAGACCGAAAGCCGCGCCCATACCGCGCGGGTCATGGCCAAGTTGCGCACTGATCTCGACGCCAACGCCGCCGGTGATTGTGTGTTCAACAACATGGAACGCCGCGAAATTTTGAAGATGGGCACCAGCGATGTCACCGGCATCAGCCAAGCGCATCTGGACACTGTACGAGCCGTGATAGCGCGCCCTGCGACCGCCGCATGCCTTGCGAATTTACCTGCGACAGCAGCTTAGGAGATACCTGATGGTCCAACTGACCCTTCCAAAGAATTCCCGCATCATGGGCGGTAAGACTTGGCCAAAACCTGAAGGTGCCAAGAACGTGCGCAAGTTTCAGATCTACCGCTGGAACCCTGATGACGGAAAGAACCCCGCGGTCGACACCTATTTCGTCGACATGGACAAATGCGGGCCGATGGTTCTGGATGCGCTCATCAAGATCAAAAACGAGATTGACCCGACCCTGACCTTCCGCCGGTCTTGCCGCGAAGGGATTTGCGGGTCATGCGCGATGAACATCGACGGGATCAACACGCTGGCCTGCATTTACGGCATGGACGAGATCAAGGGTGATGTGAAGATTTACCCGCTGCCGCATATGCCAGTGGTGAAGGACTTGATCCCCGACCTGACACATTTCTACGCGCAGCACGCGTCCATTATGCCGTGGTTGGAGACGACGACGAACCGCCCTCAGAAAGAGTGGCGTCAGTCTATCGAAGATCGCAAAAAGCTGGACGGATTGTATGAATGCGTGATGTGCGCGTCGTGCTCAACGTCTTGCCCAAGCTACTGGTGGAACGGTGACAAATACCTTGGGCCAGCGGCTTTGCTGCATGCCTATCGGTGGATCATCGACTCGCGCGACGAGGCGACGGGCGAGCGGCTGGACCAGCTTGAAGACCCGTTCAAGCTGTACCGCTGCCACACGATCATGAACTGCACCAAGACCTGCCCCAAAGGGCTGAACCCGGCCAAGGCCATCGGTGAGATCAAGAAGATGATGGTCGAGCGGACGATCTAGGACGCGACGTGGTGCAAGTGCCTGAAAATGCGGAAGATTTGAAGGCTATTGCCCCGGTCATCTGCTACCCCGTCGAAACGCTGCCAGCACCTGACATGGCGCTATACGCGGCGGCTCGGGAAGGGTTAACAAAGCGTGAAGAAATTCGGGTGGAGGCGCGGGATGCGACCTGTTTTCGGGTGCCGGCGGGCTGCTTTTTCAGAATTAAGTCCATCGAAGGGCCGCAGGTTGGCGATTTGAACCTGTGGAACGCGATGGATTTCAACGAGCGGTTCTATTCTGGCAAGACCCGCGCCTTGCATGGCACGCATATCACCACGGGCGAGCGTATGTGGTCTTCCTTTCCGGCTTTGCGCCCGATGGCGACGGTCACCCATGATACGTTGGGCTGGTACGGTATCGACGCTTATGGCGGGTCCGTGCATGACGTGATCGGGACGCGGTGTGATCCGTATACGCATAATCTTTTAAAATCTGGTCAATACAATCATTGCTGCCATTCCAATCTGTCGCGTGCCTTCGCGGCGGAGCTTGGCATTTCTGTCCACGAAGCAGAGGCGCAGGTACATGACGTGTTGAACGTGTTCATGTGTACCGGCTTTACGCGGGATACGGGGCAATACTTTATGAAAGCCAGCCCGGTCAGGCCCGGCGACTACATTGAATTCTTTGCAGAAATTGACCTGTTGGGTGCTCTAAGTGCGTGCCCGGGGGGCGATTGTTCGGCAGAACATTCCAGCGATGTGGCGGTTTGCCATCCGTTGCTGATCGAAATTTTCGAGCCCGCTGACGGGGCGCTGAAAGGCTGGCAGCCGCCTAAGCTGAACGGCTATAATCGGTCGCATGGTGTTTGAGGTGCGGTGATTTTTCGTAGAAAAATCAATTAGTTGAAAGCGGCCTCCAGGGCGATTTCGACCATGTCGCCAAAGCTTTTTTCGCGGTCCTCGGCGGGGAGCGCCTCGCCGGTTTGCAGATGGTCTGAGACGGTGAGGACTGCGAGGGCGCGGCGGTTGTACCGGGCGGCGAGGTTGTAAAGCTCGGCCGCTTCCATCTCGACTGCCAAGATGCCGTGGCGGGTCATTTCCTTATTAAGATCAGGGCGTTCGTCGTAGAACACATCTGCGGAGTAGATGCCGCCGACATGGGGGGTGATGCCTTTGCCTTCGGCGGCGTGGAAGGCTTTGTGCAGCAGGCCGAAATCGGCGGTGGGGGCGAAGTTGAGTTCTTTGAAAATTCCGATGGAAGGTGTTGATATCGTTGAGGAAGTTGAGGCGAGTATGACGTCGCGGATGCCGACCTGAGGCTGCATGCCGCCGCAAGACCCGATGCGGATCAGGGTCTTTGCGTCATAGTCCTTGATAAGCTCGTTGACGTAAATCGACAACGAGGGCATGCCCATGCCGGAGCCTTGGATGGTGACGCGGTTGCCGTTCCATGTGCCGGTGAAACCAAGCATCCCCCTGACTTCATTGACTAATTTGACGTCCTTCAGAAACGTCTCTGCCGCCCATTTGGCGCGGTAGGGGTCTCCGGGAAGGAGGACTGTGTCTGCAATCTCGCCGGGCTTTGCGCCGATATGGATGGTCATGGCAGGCTCCTCTATACTTTGGTTAACGCGACTATAGAGCAAGCCGTTTCAACGAGAAAACGGGCATGTGTAAATCATGTGTATTTTATATGTATTTCATACATACGCGATGCGCGCACAGTGACGCTTGGGTCAGGTGGTTAACGTGCGGCGACCAGTTGGTCGGCTTGGCGGAAGGTCAGCAACCGGCGCTCCCCTTCGTCCCACAGGTGTAGGCGCGCCGATTTGAAGCTTTCCCAAATGGTCAGGCGCTGCGCTTGCGCCAGCTCCCCATGGTCGCGCAGAACTTCGGTCAGGCGGTAGAACGGGATGCGGCTGTAAAGGTGGTGGACGTGGTGGACACCGATATTGGCGGTGACCCATTGCAGCACCGAGGGCATGACATAATGCGAGGAGCCGTGCAGGGCCGCGTCATGGACCTGCCAGTCGGCGGCACCGTCCCAATGGGTTTCCTCAAATTGGTGCTGCACATAGAACAGCCACACACCGATGGTGGCCGCGACCAGCGTGGTCGGCACGAAGATCAGCAGCAGCGGGGCCAGACCGCCGAAATAGAACATGATGCCGAGGATCGCGACGATGGCCGCGTTGGTGCCCATGGCCGACAGCCAGTATTTGAACCCCGCCCGCATCAACCCGTAGGGCAGGCGGTTTTGCATGAAGAACAGATAGCCCGGGGCCAGCACGAACAGCACGATCGGGTTGCGATACAGCCGGTAGCCGAATTTGCCGAACCAACTGCGTTGCGCGTATTCATCGACCGTCAGCGTGAAGATGTCGCCCATCTCGCGGCGGTCCAGATTGCCGGAGGTGGAGTGGTGATGCGAATGCACCTTGCGCCACACATCATAGGGCGTCAGCGTCAAGACCCCCAAGACGCGGCCGACCCAATCGCCGATTTTGGTGTTCTTGAAAAAGGCCGAATGCCCGCAATCATGTTGAATGGCGAAAATGCGGACCAGAAAGAACCCATTGATGACGGCCAAGGGCAGCGTCAGCAACCAGCTGACCGACAAGGCCCACCAGCTTAGCGCCCACAGGGCCACAAACGGGATCAGGGTCACAGCCAGCTCAAAGATCGAACGGGCATAGCTGGGGTCACGATATTTGGCGAGGATCTGGACCCAATTGCGAGCGGCCTCTGCCGAAGTGGGTAGGGTGGGCGAGGTCATAGACGGTCCGATATATTTGAGGGTTAGACATGGATAGTGCAGGCGCGCGCCGACGCATAGCGAAATATCAACACGTTGAGGTGATATTCTTAAGCCCCACGATATTTTGTGGCCGATTTAGCTAAAATGGGACTATTCGGCTGGGCTGAGCACGGCCTGCCCCGCCCGCATGGCGCGCTCGTCGGCGAAGGAGATCATGCGGCGTTGGTCCTCGTCCCAGAGCTGCATCCAGATGCATTTCAGCGAGCTGCGAAAGGTCAGCGTGTGGGCGTCTTGCATGTCGGGCTCGTTCTCCAGCACCTCGGGGAGGCGGTAGAACGGGATACGGGCATAGAGGTGGTGAATGTGGTGGATGCCTATGTTGGCGGTGAACCAGGCCAGCCACGCGGGCAGGATGTAGTGCGACGAGCCATGGAAGGCGTGGTGATGCACCTGCCACTGATCGTGGCGGTCCCATGAAGTGTCCTCAAACTGGTGCTGGACATAGAAGGTCCAGACGCCCGCCAGCGCGCCCAGCAGCGTGGACGGCAGGAAGATCAGCAGGATCGGCGCCCACCCGGCGGCGAGATACATTGCGCCCAGGAAGCAGGCCAGCACCGCGTTCAGCGACATGGCAGAGACCCAGTAGCGGCGCTCCCCCCAGAGGCCCACGGGCAGCCGGTACTGGATGAAGAACAGGAAGAAGGGGGCCAGCACGAACAGGAAAAACGGGTTGCGGTAGACGCGGTAGCCAAAGCGGCCGAGGGGCGTGCGGGCGCGGTATTCCTTTAGCGTCAGGGTCCGCACATCGCCCATTTCGCGGTGGTCCAGATCGCCATGGGTAGCGTGATGCACCGCGTGCATCTTGCGCCACACCGCGTAGGGCGTGATGGTCAGCAGGCTGACCGCCCGCCCGCAGATGTCATTGGCGCGCTTGGTTTTGAACAGCGACCCGTGGCCGCAATCGTGCTGGATGCAGAACACCCGCATCAGGAAGAACCCGATCAGGATCGCGGAGGCAAAGCTGAGCAGATAGCTGACCGACATGGCCCACCACGCAAAGACCCACAGGGCTACGACAGGGACCAGCGTGTTGACCAGCACCCACGCCGTGCGCTTGGGGTCGGGGTGGCGGTACTTTTGAAGCGCCTGCACCCAGGCTTGGGTTTGCGCGGTGTTCTGGGGTGAGGTCATGAGGGTGCGTCTTTGGCCAATAGGATTTGCAGATGAATGAGCTACGTCGCGCCCAAATACAATCGCTGCGCTGGGGCAATAATCGCCTGTCGCCGCCGGTTTGGCAACGGGATTTGTGGTTGGCTTGCGCGGCGATTGGCCCCATCCTTGCAGCCAAAACGGGCGGATGGAGGGCGGCAGGGTGTTGAAATGGGTGTTGTTTCTGGTGGCGGTGGGCTTGGCCCTGACCGTGGGCGCCCTGGCCACCTTGAAGACCATCGCCGTGAACCGCGAGTCCGTGCTGCAACCGGCCCCACCCAACTGCATAAGCGCGCTTGATGACGGGTATGAGGCCTTTGCCAGCGAGATTTCTTTGGTCGAAGACAGCTGGGGGCAGCCGATCCCCGAGGACCTGCATCGCATCGGCGGGCTGGACTGGTGGGGCTGGGCGCGGGTCTGCCGCGAGGACGGCGTGTGGCGGGGCGCCTATTGGGACCAGCTGCTGCGCTACGAGGGACGGTTCGAGTTCGTGACCGCGGACGGCGCGCCCGCCGGGTTTGACCCCGTTGGCAGCTATTACCTGAGCCATTACGACCGAGAGCGGGGGCTGCTGCTGTACCGCATTGAGCCGGAGGAGCCCCCGGTGTCCTATTACTTCATGCGGCTGGCAGAGCCGGACCTGTTGGAGCGGTGGCAGCCAGACGGGTAAGCCGCGGAGAAGGGTGACGCGGGCCTATTCCGCCGCGATGCCTTGCGGGTCCACCAGCGTCACCAGATCATTCATGATGACGTTCAGCTCGAAATCCTTGGGGGTGTAGACCTTGGCCACGCCCATGGCGCGCAGCCTGTTGGCGTCGTCCTCGGGGATGATGCCGCCGACCACGACGGGCACGCCGGACAGGCCTGCGGCGTGCATCTTTTTCATCAAATCCTCGATCAGCGGGATGTGGGAGCCGGACAGGATGGACAGGCCTACCACATGCGCCTCGTCTTTCTGGGCGGCGGCCACGATCTCGTCGGGGGTCAGGCGGATGCCCTCATAGGTGATGTCCATGCCGCAGTCGCGGGCGCGGGCGGCGATTTGCTCGGCCCCGTTGGAATGCCCGTCGAGGCCGGGCTTGCCCACGAGGAATTTCAGGCGGCGGCCCAGCTTGTCTGACACGGCGTCGACGCGCTGGCGGATTTCCTCAAGCCCTTCGGTGCGGTTGGACGGGTTGCGCGACACGCCCGTGGGGCCACGGTACTGGCCAAAGGCGGTGCGGACCATGTCGCCCCATTCGCCTGTGGTGACGCCGACTTTCGCGGCCTGAATGGAGGCGGGCATGATGTTTGCGCCGCTTTGCGCGGCCTCGCGCAGCGCTTTCAAGGCGTCCTGCACCTTGGCGTCGTCGCGGTCCGCCTTCCATTGCTCCAGCCGCGCGATCTGGTCGGCCTCGGCGTCTTTGTCGGCCACCATTATGGCCTCCTCGCCTGCGGTCAGGGGGCTTTCCTCCGCCTGCTGGTATTTGTTGACGCCGACCACAGTTGTCTCGCCGGTTTCAATGCCGCCAAGGCGGTTGGCGTTGGCTTCGACCAAGCGAGACTTCATGTATTCGATGGCCTCGTTCGCGCCGCCCATGGCGTCGATGGTGCCCAGTTCGGAGCGCGCTCCGTCTTTCAGAGCCTCAACTTTGCGCTCCACGGCGGGGTTGCCGTCGAAGAGGTCGTCATATTCCAAGAGGTCGGTTTCAAACGCCATGATCTGCTGCATGCGCAGCGACCATTGCTGGTCCCAAGGGCGGGGCAGGCCGAGCGCCTCGTTCCAGGCGGGCAGTTGCACCGCGCGAGCGCGAGCGTTTTTGGACAGCGTCACGGCCAGCATCTCGATCAGGATGCGGTAGACGTTGTTTTCGGGTTGTTGTTCCGTCAGGCCGAGGGAGTTGACTTGCACCCCGTAGCGGAAGCGGCGGAATTTGGGGTCCTCGACGCCGTATCTTTCGCGGGTGATTTCGTCCCACAGGTCCACAAAGGCGCGCATTTTGCACATCTCGGTCACAAAGCGGATGCCGGCATTCACGAAGAAGGAGATGCGGCCGACCATAGCGGGGAAGTGCTCTGCCGGGACCTTGCCTTTGAGGTCGTCCAGCACGGCAGTGGCGGTGGCGAGCGCGAAGGCCAGTTCCTGTTCGGGTGTGGCCCCTGCTTCCTGCAGATGGTAGGAACAGACATTCATCGGGTTCCATTTCGGCAGATGCTCGCGCGTGTAGGCGGCGACGTCTGTAATCATCCGCAAGGAAGGCTGGGGCGGGCAGATATAGGTGCCACGCGACAGGTATTCCTTGATGATGTCGTTTTGCACCGTGCCTTGCAGGGCGGAGACGTCCGCGCCTTGCTCTTCGGCCACGGCGATATAAAGCGACAATAGCCACGGCGCGGTCGCGTTGATCGTCATGGAGGTGTTCATCTGGTCCAGCGGGATTTCGCTGAACAGCGTGCGCATGTCCCCCAAATGCGCGACGGGGACGCCAACCTTGCCGACCTCGCCGCGCGACAGTTCATGGTCGCTGTCATAGCCGGTTTGGGTGGGCAGGTCGAACGCGACGGACAGGCCGGTCTGCCCCTTGGCCAGATTGCCTTTGTACAAAGCGTTTGACGCTTTGGCGGTGGAGTGGCCCGCATAGGTCCGAAACAGCCACGGGCGGTCTTTTTTGATCTCGGTCATGGCGGCCTCCGGCGAGTCGGGTTGAGTAACTTTGTTGCGTGTGGATGTAGATACGGGGAATTTTATACCAATGTCAATTCGCTGCGGCGCAGAAATTTTATACCTGAGTGAAATAGTCGGAATATATTGTTGACTCTTTTAATCAGATATTGCGTGTTGGGGGCATGACCCCATCACACGCAGATTGGAGACACCGATGCGTATTACCAAAAGAGACCTTCTGGCTGGGGCGGCCGTATCGCTGGCTGCTCCGCTTGTGCTGAAATCCGCAGCTTTCGCCGCGCCGTCGTCGGAGGCGGTGGCCAAAGGCCTGACCTATTTCCAGGACCGCGCGGCGACGCAGGCGGTGTTGTGCCGCGACCTGACAGTGGCGATAGAGAGCGGCGATTTTGAAGCGGCACGGCAAGCATATGGCGCGGCGCGACCGCCCTATGAGGAGATTGAGGTGCATGCAGGCGCCTTTGCCGACATTGACGCCGATATTGATGCGCGGCCCTACGCCTTTGACGGCGGGGAGACGAGCGGCGACTTCAAAGGCTTCCACCGCATCGAGGCGTTGTTGTTCCGTGACCGCGACCTGGCGGGTGCGTTGCCGGTGGCGCAAGAGCTGGAACGCAGCATCGCGGCGTTGAGCGCGGCCTTGGGGGAGGCGGACCGGTTCTCGGACAAGCTGTTCTTTGAGGGGCTGATCGCATTGCCTGAAGAAGTGGCATCGAAGAAAATTTCGAGCGAGGAGGGAACGTGGTCGGACCTGAGCCTCGTCATCTTCCGCCACAACTTTATCGGCGTACAGTCGCAATATGCGGGTTTTGCGGAGGCCGTGGAGGCCAAGAACGTCGCCGCCTATGAGCGGGCGCAGATGGCGTTCCTTCAAGCCCAGGCCGTGCTGGAGCCGTATTTTGAGGGCGGCGGCGTCACCCGCTATTCCGACGTGCGCGCGTTTGAGCGGGGGGCGATTGTCAAAGCCGCCTACGACATCCGCGCGGCGATGGAACACTCAGGCGAGGTTCTGGGGCTGCTTTAAGCCAAATATCGGTGGGTTGGGCAGTTGTATTTGGCTGCGCGACCTCGCACATTCCCCCAAGGTGTGGCAAAGGGTTGCCACCCTTTTGCGATGGAAGGGCAACCGCTTTGGGGCAGACCGAAATCATGTATGACATCAACTCTTGGCTGATCGCCATCTTATTGCTAGCGGCCATGGGCTTGGCCATGCGGGTCGGGCGCGCCGTCGGTAAACGGGGTGCGAAGCACCATAATGACGAAAGCAAAAGTCAGGTTGGCGCGGTGCAGGGCTCGCTTTTGGGTCTGCTGGCGCTGCTTTTGGGCTTCACCTTTTCGCTGGCGCTGAACCGCTATGACGACCGCTCCAAAGCGGTGGTCGCAGAAGCCAACGCGATTGGCACCGCGTGGCTGCGTACCGACATGGTTGGCGAGGATCGGCAAGCCGATACAAAGGCGCTGATGAGCCGGTACGGCATCTTGCGGCTGGAGGCGGGTCGCGTTCCCGCCAGCGCGCATGACCGCCGGACCGAACTGGTTGGCGCTGCCGAAAACGTGTTCGGCCAGCTTTGGGCGCTGGCGGCCGCGGAGGCGGCAGAAAAGCCGGGGCCTGTGTCGATGGGGTTTGCGGCGTCTTTGAATGACATGATTGACGCGCTGGGCGCGCGGGACGCGGCGATTGAACGGCATGTGCCGGAGCTGGTCCTGTTTCTGATGTTCGCGACCTTTGTGCTGTTGGGCGCAATTTTGGGCTATTCCAGCGGGCTGACGGCGGTGAAGGCGGGGTTTCCGGTCTACGCCATGTTGATTTTGATCGTAGTGCTGGTCTTCGTGATTATTGACCTGGACCGGCCGCGGCGTGGGATGATCGAGGTCAACCAGGCCGCTATGGTGGCCGTCTCGGAGCAGATGAAACCTTAGCTTGGGCAAATCTTCTTCGAAGATTTGTAAGATTTTTCGTCGAAAAATCGTTGCGGGAAAGCTGCGTTTTGCGCGGTGGGGGCGTGTGCGGCATTTACCCCGCTGCCGTTCCCTGCCAACGTCTGACCCATGTTTCAGACCGTAGAACTGCCCGTCTGGGCTTTGATCCTGATGGGCCTTCTGGCGGCGGTCACCGCGGCGTCCCACCTGCTATTCCCCTCGGTACGCTGGTTCTTCCGTCGCAGGGCCGAACGGGTGGTGGCCCGGCTGAACGAGAACCTGAAACGCCCGATCCAGCCCTTCAAGCTGGCGCGGCGGCACGACATGATCCAGAACGTGCTTTATGATCCTGACGTGATCCGCGCGGTTAATGAATTTGCCGACAAGGAAGGCATCCCCGACAACGTCGCTTTTGAGGCCGCTGAACGCTACGCGCGAGAAATTGTGCCGTCGTTTAGCGCCACGATCTATTTCGGATGGGGCACCAAACTTGCGAAATGGCTGTCGCGGGGCCTGTACCGCGTGCGGGTGGTCGGCCAGTCGCATGACCAAATTGAAAATATCGACCATGACGCGACGGTGGTCTACATCATCAACCACCGCTCCAATATGGATTACGTGCTGGTCACCTATCTGGCGGCAAAGGACACGTCGCTCTCCTATGCGGTGGGGGAGTGGGCAAGGGGCTGGCCGCTGCGGCCGCTGATTAAGATGATGGGCGGGTATTTTATCCGCCGCAAATCCTTGAACCCCCTCTACCGGCGCGTGTTGGCGCGCTACGTGCAGCTGTCGACCAAGGAAGGGGTGGCACAGGCCGTTTTCCCCGAAGGCGGGCTGTCGCGTACCGGCGAACTGGGCGATCCTAAGCTGGGCCTTATCAGCTACATTCTGGACGGTTTTGACCCGGAAGCGTCGCGCGACGTTGTGTTCGTGCCCATCGGGCTGAACTACGACCGCGTGCTTGAAGACCGTGTTTTGGTGGCGGCTGCCGGGGACAACCGGTCGCAATTCAAATTTCGGATGCTCACCGCATTCCGGTATGTCGGCCGCCATTTCTGGCAGCGCCTCACCGGCAATTTCCACCGTTTGGGCTTCGCGGCTGTTGCATATGGGCCGCCGCTGTCCTTGCGCAAATTCCTTGAAGAGCCGCATGCAGACACAAGCAAAGAGCTGGGTGAGGCTTTGATGAGCCGCGTGGCGTCCTCCGTTCCGGTGCTGCCGGTGCCGTTGATCGCGTGGCACCTGCAAGAAGCCGGCGGAGAAATGTCGCGCGCCAAGCTGACAGAGCTGTTCGAGCTGGAAGTTGTCGCAATGATCGAAAAGGGCATCAACCTGTGCCTGCCGCAGTCTGGGGCGGCCAAGGGCTTGGACGCGGCCCTGCGCATGTTAGAGGCGCGCGGAATGGTCGAGCAGGACGGCGATGTTCTGAGACTGACGGGCAAATACGCCGAGCTGATCCCCTATTATGCCGGGTCGATCAGCCATTTCAGGCCAAAACCTGTTGAGGATGGCGTCACGACATAAAATTACAAAACATGCCCGTTTAGGGTTGTAATCTTGCTTTTGCCTTTGTAGTTACCCTTTATCCGCAGCGCAGCATTTGATTCTGCGTGGCAGCATGAAAGAGTAAGGAACACCGGCCATGGCCCTAGATATGCGAGACCCTGTTATGGAATATGATGCCCCACAAAAGGACCTTTACGAGGTCGGCGAAATCCCTCCGTTGGGCCATGTACCAAAGCAGATGTACGCATGGGCGATCCGCCGCGAACGCCACGGGGAGCCGGAACAGGCGTTTCTGAGCGAAGTCGTGGATGTGGTCCAGCCCGACAGCCACGAAGTGCTGGTCTTGGTGATGGCCGCTGGCGTCAACTATAACGGCGTTTGGGCGGGCCTGGGCGTGCCGCTCTCGCCATTCGACGTGCACAAGGCGGACTACCATATCGCTGGGTCCGACGCATCGGGCATCGTTTGGGCGGTTGGCGACAAGGTCACGCGCTGGAAGGTCGGCGACGAGGTCGTGATCCACTGCAACCAGGACGACGGCGATGACGAGGATTGCAACGGCGGCGACCCGATGTTTTCGAACTCGCAGCGCATCTGGGGCTACGAGACGCCGGACGGGTCCTTTGCGCAGTTCACAACGGTGCAGTCGCAGCAGCTGATGCCGCGCCCGCAGCACCTGTCCTGGGAAGAAAGCGCCTGCTACACGCTGACGCTGGCCACGGCCTACCGTATGCTGTTCGGCCACCACCCGCATGAGCTGAAGCCGGGTCAGAACGTTCTGGTCTGGGGCGCATCGGGCGGCTTGGGCTCCTACGCGATCCAGCTGGCCAATACGGCGGGTGCCAACGCCATCGGCGTGATTTCGGATGAAAGCAAACGCGACTTCGTGATGGGGCTGGGCGCCAAGGGCGTGCTGAACCGCAAGGATTTCAACTGCTGGGGGCAGATGCCCACTGTGAACTCGCCCGAGTACAAGGACTGGTTCGGCGAGGTCCGCAAGTTTGGCAAGGCCATCTGGGACATCACCGGCAAGGGCAACAACGTGGACATGGTGTTCGAACACCCGGGCGAAAGCACAATGGCGGCGTCCGTGTTTGTTTGCAAAAAGGGCGGCATGGTCGTCATCTGCGCGGGCACAACGGGCTACAACCTGACCATGGATGCGCGCTACCTTTGGATGCACCAAAAGCGCGTTCAGGGCTCCCATTTTGCGCATCTCAAGCAGGCCTCCGCGGCCAACCAACTGATGTGCGAGCGCCGCTTGGACCCTTGTATGTCCGAGGTCTTCCCATGGAACGAGATCCCTCAGGCACATACCAAAATGCTGCGCAATGAGCACAAGCCAGGCAATATGGCGGTGCTGGTCACCGCTCCGCGCACCGGGTTGTCCACATTTGAGGACACGCTTGAGGCCAGCCGCGAAATGTAACGCCGCAATCACTTGACGCAGACGTAAATTAGCCCCGCGAATCAGAAGATTTGCGGGGCTTTTCAGTTTGTTAGAGCGTGGTTCCCAGTGATTTCAGTAGCTTATTTCTGCGACACCTCACCATTTATGGGGAAGGGAAAACCGCGAATATATTTGAGCAACTTTTAGCTGATAGACTGTCGTTAACCATTAATTAACCGCAGTTAGGGAAGCTTGTGATGACGAATGATTGGATTATTGACGTACTGACGGACCTGCGAAAATTCTCGGCCACCAATTCCATGGGCCAACTTGCGGACCGGCTGGACGACACAATCGCTCTGGCCTCGCGTGAGCTGTCTGCCCACCAAACGCCGAAGCGGTCAGGGGTAGGTGAGTTTGAACAAGCTCGTGGACATGCAGGAAGCACTTTCTCACGCGACAACGCTTGAGGAACTTCAAGGCTTTGTTGAGGGGTTGCGCGATGTCTATGACATCGAAAACCTCGTCTATCATTCGGTCAATGCCAGCGGCGGGCAATACGCGGCGCTGACCTATTCCCCAAATTGGGTCGATCGCTACATCGAACGCGGATACGAGCGGGTCGATCCGGTGGTTCAGGGCTGCTACAAGCGGTTCACGCCGATTGACTGGAAGGCGCTTGATTGGTCCGGAAAACCGGCGCGTGACTTCATGGGCGAGGCGGTGGATGCGGGGCTTGGCAATCAGGGGTTCTCCATTCCCATTCGGGGCCCGTCCGGGCAATTTGCGCTGTTTTCTGCGAACCAGAAGGACAAGGATGACAGCTGGGCCAAATACACTGACGAGCGTGTGGGCGACCTGATCCTGATTGCCCATTACATGAACGAAAAGGCGTTGGAGATCGAAGGCGGCCCGGCGCATGGCCCGGTCCGCGCGCTCAGCCCGCGCGAGAAGGACACGCTGACGCTGCTGGCGCTTGGCCACAACCGGGCCGGCGTGGCGGAGGCGCTGAACATCTCCGAGAACACGCTGCGGGTCTATATCGAAAGCGCCCGGTTCAAGCTCGGCGCATCGAACACGGTTCATGCCGTCGCCATGGCGGTGACCCACGGGTTGATCGTGGTCTAGGCCCGCCCCCAACCGATTTTACGTCTATTTGCAGACCATCGCGTTGCCGATTTCGCTGAGGTGCGAACGCATGGTTAACGGTCTGTTGCCGTCAAAATGGCACACCCCCTGTCCTAATCCAGACAGAGGGAACCGCCATGATCCGCTACATCTATGCCAACCAGCTCAGCCAATACCCAACGCTCAAATCAACGATGCTTACCGACCGCGCAACGCAGTTTCATACGCGGCTGAAATGGGACGTCACGGTGGACGCCGATGGCTTTGAAACCGATCAATATGATGCGTTGAACCCGCTCTATGTGATTTGGGATCATGGCGGGCGGCATGGCGGGTCCATGCGGTTTTTGCCAACCACGGGCGACACGATGGTCAATGACCATTTTGCCCATTTGGCAGGGGGGGCGCTGTGCGCCCCGACCCTGTGGGAAACCACCCGCTTTTGCGTGTCTCCCGATGCGTTGGATGGCAACCGCGTTGCCACCTTGCTGATGATGGCCGGCGCGCAGCTTGGTATGGGCTTTGGGCTGTCCCATTCCATCGGCGTCTTTGACGCCCGCATGGTGCGTATCTACCGCAAGCTGGGCTGGGAGCCCGAAATTTTGGGCACTGACGGGCAAGGCCGCGACGCGGTCAGCGCCGGGTTGTGGGCGTTCGACGATGCCGTGTTGGGCAGGATGTGTCTGGCCGCAGGCGTGAGCCGCGAGCTGTCCCAGTTGTGGTTTGACCGCGCCTTTGGGGGCGCGGTGCCACTCGCTGCCTAAAGGCCGAAACCGCTGGCGGCCCTGCGGGAGCAGGGGTAGGATCGCGGCCATGTCCGAGCTGTCCAAAATAACCTATTCCGACGACCAGGCGGAGGCCTATGACGCCGTCGCCGATTTGCTGGGCCGGGCGGGCGTCGACATAACGTCCGGCGATACGATGCCGTTGATGGAAGACCGCGATCAGGTCATGGCGATTGTGGGCAAGGCTGGGTCCGGCAAGACGTTGCTGTTGTCGGAATTGGTGAACGCGGTAACGGCGTCCGGCGTTGATCTGGTGTCGGGCGATTACGAGGGCAAGGCCCGAAAGGACCGCCGAACCCTTGCGGTCTTGGCCCCCACCAACAAGGCGGCCTCCGTGCTGCGCAATCGCGGTGTGCCCGCGACCACAATCCACCGCATTCTGTATACGCCGCTTTATGATCCGGATTACGAGCTGATCGCCGACTGGCTGGCGGGGCAGGGCGACCGGCCTGAGGTTGAGGGGCTTGCGGATGCCGCGCTGGACCGCGCCAAGGCCTTTTACGACGCGCATAAATCAATCCCCGGTGCCTTGGCGGCGGCGGGCCTGCGCGGGTCGGACTTTATCCAAGGCTGGAAACGGCGGGAGGACCCGCTGGATATCGGCTTTGTCGATGAAAGCTCTATGCTCGACGAGAAACAGTTCGAGGACCTGCGCGAAATTTTCCCGACCCTCGTGCTGTTCGGCGACCCCGCGCAGCTGGCCCCTGTGGGCAGCAATGGCGACATGGTGTTCGACACGCTGAAAGACGGGCGGCGGCTGGAGCTGAGCCGGGTGCACCGCCAGGACGCGGATAACCCGATCCTTGATCTGGCCCATGCGCTGTCGGACCCGTCGGTGGATTTCGGCCAGTTCGAGACCTTGGTGCGGGAGGCCGCCGCCAAAGACGACCGCGTGGTCTATGCCGAACGGGTGGAGGCGGACCTGATGGCCCGCTCGCCGGTTTTGGTGTGGCGCAACGCCACGCGCATCCGACTGATCCAGGCGTGGCGCGGGGCTTACGGGGCGACGGTCGACACGCTGCTGCCCGGAGAGCCGCTGATCTGCGACGGGATCGAGCTGCCCGCCAAACACCGCAAGAAGCGCATTGATCTGGAGGCCCGTGGCCTCGTGAAGGGGGCGCAGGTGGTCTATATGGGCCCGGGCAAAAAGCCGGGATTTTCCCGGCTGCATGTGATTGGGGCCGAAGACCCGCAGGTCTCGGCGGCGTCCATCATCAAGATCGAAGCGCCTGATGAGGAAGAGCCGTTCATCCCCTTTGCGGCCCGCATGGGGGCGGCGTTTCTGCACGGCGCGGCGGTCACCATCCACAAGGCGCAGGGGTCGCAATGGGACACGGTGCAGGTCTTTGCGCCGGACTTATACGCGGCGGCCCGGTCGGGCCGGTCCGAGGCCGGTCAACCTGTGTGGAAGAGGCTGGCTTATGTGGCGATCACGCGGGCGGAGAACCGGCTGTTGTGGATCACCCGAAGCCGGTTGGCACGGCCAACGGCGGCACTTGATACGAGCGATCTCAGCACGGTTGCGCCCGCGCCACTTACTTTGGAAGCGGAACCGGAGCCTGAGGCGTAAAAATTTTCGATCGAAAATTTTTGCCGCTCAGAACCGGAGGTAGCGAAAGAAGGCAGAGGCCAGCCAGCCCGCGGTGATCGCGATAACCAGCGACAGGATGCCGTAAATCAGCGGCTGGTTATGCGCCAGATCGTAGATCCAGCGCTCCAATCCCACTTTGCGCACGTCGATAAAGGTGGCCAATTTGGCCACCACCTCGCCCTCGCGGGTCAGGAAGATGCGGGTGGGGTAGGAGCCCTCGACCAGATTGGCGGGCATGTCGATGGTGGTCGAAAACAAGGTCTGGTCAAACAGCTCGACCGTGTTGTCGAGCTGCTGATACAGGTTGTTATCCTTGCGGATGCGGATCAGCGCATCGGTGAAGGTCTGCGGGTCTTCGATGTCCTTCGGGGCCCCGACCGAATAGATGGCGCGCGGGATAGACACCTGAAACCGCACGTCATCATTGCGCGACAGCGTGTCCGCCAGCGCCCCGGTGGAGGCCACGGCGTAAAAGCTGGGCGCCCGGTCCACTTCAACGGATTGCGTGTTGACCCAAATGCCGAAGCGGCGGTCCTTCTTGCGCACGGTGACCGGCCCCGCGGGCCCGGAAATCGCAATGATGACATCCAAAGGCGCAACGTCCGCGCCTTCCTTGGCACCTTTGATGGCCCCGTAGATCAAAATGTCGGAGCCGTCGAAATTGGCGTTGATCTCTACGTCGCGTAGGGACAAGTCGGCCACGACTTTTTCGGCCTGCGCCGCTGCGGCTGTCACCAGCATCAGCAAGGAGGCGAGCAAGACACGCATCAATGCGACCCCGCCGCGCCAATGGAATACAGCTCAACCGGCATTATCAGCAGGTCAAGCGCCAGCTTGAAGCAGACGGCCAGCACCATGATCGACAACAAAATGCGCAGCTGCTCGGCCTTCAGCCGCGCGCCGATGCGCGTGCCAATCTGCGCCCCGATCACGCCGCCAACCAGCAGCAACACGGCCAAGGCCATGTCCACGGTGTAGTTCGTCGTGGCGTGCATCAACGTGGTGAAGCCGGTCACAAAGATGATCTGGAACAGCGACGTGCCAACCACCACTTTGGTGGGCATGCCCAGCAGGTAGATCATCGCAGGCACCATGATGAAGCCGCCGCCGACGCCCATGATCGCGGCCAGGATGCCGACGAAGACCCCAACCACCAGCGGCGGGATAACCGAGATATACAGCCCCGAGGTCCGGAACTTCATCTTGAAAGGCAGCGCGTGAACAAGTCCGTGCTTCTTGCGCGCGGGCACCGAATGGGCCCCTTTTGCGCGGCGGATCGCTTTGAGACTTTCAAAGAACATCAGCCCGCCGATGATGCCCAGAAACACCACGTAGCAAAGTTTCACAAGCAGATCGACCTGACCCATTTCGCGCAAAGCCGCGAACAGTTGGACCCCAAGGGCCGCGCCTGCCAGCCCTCCGACCAGCAGGACCGTGCCCATTCGCAGATCCACCGACTTGCGCCTGAGATGCGCCAACACGCCCGAGAAAGAGGAGGCGACGATTTGGTTCGCCTCGGTCGCAACCGCCACGGCCGGCGGGATGCCAATGAAAAACAGCAGCGGCGTCATCAGAAAGCCGCCGCCGACCCCGAACATGCCCGACAAGATGCCGACAAGCCCGCCCAATCCCAAAAGGAGAAACGCGTTGACCGAGACCTCGGCTATGGGCAGGTAAATTTGCATATGCCCCCCATAGACCCGTCCAGATAGTCAGAGCAATGCCATTTCATAGGTCCAGTTGCCAATTCTTGCTGCGCTGCGGCAGCGCGCAAAAACTGGGACCTGCGTTAACGCTCTTTTACATAGGGCTCGCCGCCCGCACGCGGCGGGATGGCTTTGCCGACAAAGCCCGCGAGGATGACCACAGTCAGGATGTAGGGCAGGGCGTCGAGCAGCTGCACCTGAATTTTGAACTGCAACATTGATTCCAGCACGTCCGGCCGCAGCGCGATGGCTTGCAGGAACCCAAATAGCAGCGTGGCGTAGAGCGCGTACCATGGCCGCCATTTGGCAAAGATCAGGGCGGCCAGCGCGATAAAGCCACGGCCCGCGCTCATCTCTTTGACGAAGCCTGCGCCCAGACCGGTGGACAGATACGCCCCCGCGATCCCGCAAAGCAGCCCGCAGATGCCCACGGCAGCAAAGCGCAGCCCGATCACCGACACACCTGCCGTGTCGACGGCGGCCGGGTTTTCGCCAACCGCGCGCAGGCGCAGGCCGAAGCGGGTGCGAAACAGAATGTACCAACTCAGCGGGACGCAAAGCAGGGCGACATAGACAAGGATGGTGTGGCCCGAGATGACCTCGGCATAGAACGGGCCAAAGACCGGCACGTCGCGCAAGGCGTCCGCAAAGGGCAGGGTGACTTCTTCAAATCTGCCGCCACCGATCAGCGACGGGGTGCGCCCGCCCTGTTGGAACCAGCTTTGCGCGATCAACACCGTCAGGCCGGAGGCAAGGAAATTGATGGCGACCCCCGAAATCAGCTGGTTGCCACGGAAGGTGATCGACGCCAGCCCATGCAGCCCGGACAGCGCCATGGACGACGCGATGCCCGCCAGCAGGCCCAGCCAGACCGAACCCGTCATCGCCGCTGTTGCAGCTGAAAAGAAGGCGGCGGCCAGCATCTTGCCCTCAAGCCCGATGTCAAAAATGCCGCCCCGTTCCGAGAACAGCCCGGCAAGGCAGGCCAGCAGCAGCGGCGTCGCAAGCCGCAGGGTCGAGTCCAGAATTTGCAGGAGGGTGAGATAGTCCATCTTTACGCCTCCTTCTTGCGCATCATCAGGAACACACGCTCCACGGGCGCGCGCACCATGCCGTCCAGCGCCCCGGTGAACAAGATCACCAAGGCCTGGATGACCACCACCAGATCACGCGGGATCGTGGTCCACAGCGCCAGCTCCGCGCCGCCTTGATACAAGAAGCCGAACAGGATCGAGGCCAGCAGCACGCCAAACGGGTGCGACCGCCCCATCAGCGCCACAGCGATGCCGATGAAGCCCGCCCCCTCGACCGAGTTCAGGACCAGCCGTTCGGCCTCCCCCATGACGTTGTTGATGGCCATAAGCCCCGCCAGCCCGCCGGAAATGGCCATGGTTACCATGATGATTTTGACAGAGCTGATGCCCGCATATTTCGCCGCCGCCTGCGACTTGCCGAAGGCGCGGATTTGGTAGCCGAGCTTGGTGCGCCAGATCAGGTAGTAGACCGCGACGCAGGCCAAAAGCGCAATAATCAGGGTGATGTTGGCGGGTGTTCTGGCGGCAAACGGGATGCCCACGGCGTTCAGCATGTCGCTGATCGTGGGCAAATGCGTGGCCTCTGCAAATTTGGCCGACGCGGGGTCCATGGTGCCTTTGGGGCGCAGGATGTTGACCAGCACGTAGTTCAGCAATGCGGCGGCGATGAAGTTGAACATGATGGTGGTGATGACGACGTGGCTGCCGCGCTTGGCCTGCAGGTAGGCGGGGATAATTGCCCACAACGCGCCAAACAACGTGGCCCCGACGGATGCGGCCACAAGGGCCACGGTCCAGTGCGGCCACGGGATCATCAGGCAGACCAGCGCGACGCCAAGCCCGCCCAGCGCGGCCTGGCCCTCGCCGCCAATGTTGAACAGCGCGGCGTGGAAGGCCACGGCGACCGCAAGCCCGGTGAAGATGAAGTTGGTCGCGTAATACAGCGTGAAGCCCCAGCCATAGCTGGACCCCAGCGCGCCCTCGACCATCAGGCCGACGGCGGCAATCGGGTCTTCCCCGATGGCCAGAATGACGAAGCCGGAAATGATGAAGGCCAGCAGCAGGTTAATCACGGGGATCAGGACAATGTCCGCCCATTTTGGCATGGTCTGCATTATTTGGCCTCCCCATCGACATGGGCCAGTTGGGCCTCGACGGCCTCATGAACGGGGCCGTCCGGCTCCTTGGTCATGCCGGCCATCATCAGCCCCAGCTCTTTTTCGTCGGTGTCGTTTGGCAATTTCTCACCCATCATCTGGCCGTCGAAAATGACGGCAATGCGGTCCGACAGGGACAAGATTTCTTCCAATTCGACCGAAACCAGCAGGATCGCCTTGCCTGCATCCCGCAACTCGACAATGCGTTGGTGAATGAATTCAATCGCGCCAATGTCGACGCCGCGGGTGGGCTGGCCAACCAGCAGCAGGTCGGGGTTGCGCTCAATCTCGCGCGCCAGCACGATCTTTTGCTGGTTGCCGCCGGAAAAGTTTTTGGCTTCCAGCATCGGGTTGTCCGGCCGCACGTCAAAGCGGGTGAACTTGCCCGCCGCGTCATCCTTGATCGCGGCCTGATCCATCAGAAGCCCGGCGTTGTATTCCTCTTCGTGGTGGTAGCCGAAGGCCACGTTCTCCCACGCTTTGAAGTCCATAATCAGGCCTTCGCGCTGGCGGTCCTCTGGCACATGGGCGATGCCCCGTTTGCGCCGCGACCTGCCATCTGAGTGTTTGCCTGTTAAATCAATGTCTTGGCCGTTCAACTTCACGCGGCCTGTCGCGCTTTGGATGCCGCCCAGAACCTCAAGCAGCTCGGACTGGCCGTTGCCTGATACGCCCGCGATGCCCAAAATTTCACCGGCCCGCACGTTCAGAGAGATGCCCTTCAGCCGCTTCACGCCCTTGTCGTCGATGACCTCAAGGTTGTCGACCTCAAGTACCATATCTTTTGGCTGCGCTGGCACTTTATCTACGCGCAACAACACCTTACGGCCCACCATTAATTCTGCCAATTCGGCGGGCGAGGTCTCGGACGTTTTGACTGTCGCCGTCATCTCGCCACGCCGCATCACGGACACGGTGTCGGTGACCTCCATGATCTCGCGCAGTTTGTGGGTGATGAGAATAATCGTTTTGCCCTGCGCCTTCAGCCCCTCAAGGATGCGGAACAGATGGTCGGCCTCGGCGGGGGTCAGCACGCCCGTCGGCTCGTCTAAAATCAGTATGTCGGCTTGGCGGTAAAGCGCCTTCAGGATTTCGACCCGCTGCTGCATGCCCACGCCAATGTTTTCAATCAACGCGTCGGGGTCCACGTTCAATTCGTAGTCGGCAGCCAGCTGCGTCAGTTCCTTGCGCGCCTTGGCCAGCGACGGGCCAAGCCGTGCGCCGCTTTCCGCGCCCAGAACCACGTTCTCCAGCACGGTAAAATTCTCGACCAGCTTGAAATGCTGGAACACCATCCCGATGCCCGCGGCAATCGCCGCTTGGCTGTCGGGGATCGCGGTTTTCTGGCCGGAGATGAACACCGCTCCCGCATCGGCTTTGTAGAACCCGTAAAGGATCGACATCAGCGTCGATTTGCCCGCGCCGTTCTCCCCGATGATGCCGTGGATGGTGCCGGGCATAACGCGGATCGAGATGTCTTTGTTGGCCTGCACAGGCCCAAAGGCTTTCGAGATGCCTTTCAGCTCGATGGCAGGGGCTTGCTCGTTCATTCAGGGGCTCCGGTGCCGACAAATCCGACCATGCGGGTGATTTTGTTGTCGGCAAGTTCGGTGACATATTGGCCATGTTGGACCATCTCGCTGCCATCGGGGCCCATGCCGCCAAAGGCCACGGTCGCGCGGGTCATGCCGCCGCTTTCGTCTGATTTGACCACTTTGGCGGTCCAGCCGGGGGCGTTGGCGCTGAACATATTCACGTAGCCTGCAATCGCTTCCGCTCCCGTCAAAACGCCGTCGCTGCGCGGGTCGGCATAGGTGCCTGCATCCGCAAAGGCGCCCGCAATGGCCTCGGCGCGTGCGGCGTCATCCGCCATGCCCCAAGCGTCAAAGAAGGTCTCAATTGGATTGCTCATTTGCGCCCCCCGCAAAGCGAAAAGGGGCCACGCCTATCAACAGGCATGGCCCCGTATTTAGCTCAGCAGCTTAGAAGGACAGCGCTGGGCAGCTTTCGTCGGACATGTAGTCATGCACGGTGATCTCGCCGCCGATGATCTTGTCCGCAACCGCGTCAACGGTCGCCTGCAGCTCGGCAGAGACGAGGTCCGCGTTGTTTTCGTCCATGGCGTAGCCCACGCCGTTCGACGCGAGGTTCAGCACAGAGAAGCCGCCGGGCTGCTCGGTGCCGCGCGAGAACGCGTCATAGACGGCAACGTCAACGCGCTTGAGCATGGATGTCAGGACCTTGCCCGGGTGCATGCCGTTCTGGTTGCTGTCCACGCCGATGGACAATGCGCCCGCGTCGGCTGCCGCTTGCAAAACGCCGACCCCAGTGCCGCCAGCCGCCGCATAAACAACGTCAGCGCCTTGGCTGATCTGCGCTTTGGTCAACTCGCCGCCCTTGACCGGGTCGTTCCAGGCCGCAGGCGTGGTGCCTGTCATGTTGGCGATGATGGTGGTGTCGGGGTTGGCCGCCTTCGCGCCTTGGGCGTAGCCGCAGGCAAAGCGGCGGATCAGCGGGATGTCCATGCCGCCGATGAAGCCGACAGTGTTGGTCTTCGACGTTTGCGCGGCCATGTAGCCCACAAGGTAGGAACCCTCATGCTCGGTGAACACGACGGATGTGACGTTTGGCGCGTCAACGACCATGTCGATAATGACAAAGTCGGTGTCAGGGTAGTCGGCGGCAACTTCGCCCAGCACGTTGCCGAAGGCAAAGCCGGTCATGACAACGGGGTTCGATCCGGCTTCGGCCAGGCGGCGCAGGGCCTGCTCGCGCTGAGCTTCGGACTGCATCTCGATTTCTTTGTAGGTGCCGCCGGTTTCGTCTGCCCATTTCTTGGCGCCGTTATAGGCCGCTTCGTTGAAGGATTTGTCGAACTTGCCGCCCAGATCATAGATGATCGCCGGGTCGGCAAGGGCCATGCCAGCGGTCAATGCGATGGTGGCGGCTGCGCCCATAAAGGATTTCATGAGGGTCATTATTGGTCTCCCAGATGTTTTGTTTCCCTGCGGGGGCAAAGCCCCAGGCAGGTCCGGGGACCGTCCCCCCGGTTTTACGGTTGAGCAGAGATATGTCTCCGGATCATGCGGTATTAAGGGACAGGTTTGGGGAGAGGGCAACCGATTCTTGCCCAACTCCGGCGGGGCAACCCGTGTTTTCAGAAGGTTACCCAAGGGCAGGCCTAGATTTTGCGCGCCAAAACAACGCCGTCCACATCGCCGTAGTAGCGCTTGCGCAGCCCGGCCTGTTGGAAGCCGAGGCTTTGGTACAGCGCGATGGCGGGCGCGTTGTCGGCAGCCACTTCCAGAAAGACCGAGGCGGCGTCGCCGCATGCGCCCAGAAACTCGGTGACCAAAGCGCGACCAAGCCCCGCGCGCCGCGCGTCGGGATGCACCGCAACGGTCAAAACCTCCGCCTCGTCCGCAACAATGCGGCCAAGCAGGAAAGCCTGCTGTCGCCGCAGATCAATTGCGCCTTGGGCCGTTGCCATGTCGCCAAGTTCTGCCGCCGACCAGGGACGCGGGACCGTGAAGCTCAGCCGATGTATCTCGGCCATCTCGTCAAGCGTCAGCATCAGTCCAGAATGATCGGCGCGGGGTCGCGCGGCGGGGCCGCGTCGGCGGGGCGCAGGTAGTAGGGCGTGGGCCGTGCCTCCGGCACCACGTCCATCGCGGCGACATATCTCGCAATGGCCGAAGCCGGGGCGTATTTGGCCGGTCGCGCGGTCAGCCGCAAATGGTCCGCAACATCATGCGAGCGGTGCCCGATGCAGACGCATTTGGGGTCGGTCGGGGCGGGGATGTCGCCAATCGCCATCTGCTTGGGCGGGGACCGCCAGTCGCGATGAATTTCGCTGACATAGACTTCGTTGCGGGACGCCTGCAGCGTCGCCACAATCGGCAAGGGGGCCGCAACGGTTAGCGCATCAAACAGGTTCACGCCCGTGGCGGGGATGCCCAGCGACAAGCTCAATCCGCGGGCCACCGACACGGCCACACGGATGCCGGTAAAATTGCCGGGCCCAACCCCAACCGCAATTCCCGTTAGGTCAGAGTAGCTTACCCCCGCTTCTTCAAGCGTTTCGTCGATGAAAGGCATCAGCGCCTCCGCCTGGCCCTTCACCATGTCCTCATATTTGGCCGCGACCACGTCATCGCCAACCAACAGCGCCGTGCCGCAATAGGGGCCGGACGTGTCAAAGCCGAGGATCACCTTGTCAGTCATGTGCCGCCGCATTCAGCGCGTCTCGCCCGGTTCCATTGGACCCGGGCAAGCCAGCGGCGGGCACCCAATCATGCCGGCGTTCGGCAAAGCAGTGAAATTCCGGCTTAAGGCCGGATGCGTCCTCGATGACGCCAAGCGGCACCCAGGATTGGCCCGGCACATAGTCAAAGCGCCCCACCAGCGGGGAGCCGCACTTGGCGCAATTCCAGCGATCCACGCCTTTGGCAAAGGATTTGCCCGGCCCAAGGGCTGCAAGCCCGTCCACCACATCATCGGCAAAGGCCGCAAAAACGGGCGCTGCCGCGCCGGTCCAACGGCGGCAGTCATCGCAATGACAATAGATGACTTGCAGGGGGTCCGCCATGAAGGACAGCGTGGCTGCCCCGCAATAGCACCGCGCAGAGCGGCCCATCAGGCCGCGACGGGACGCACTTCCAACACCTCGGGGATGTAGTGGCGCAGCAGGTTTTCGATGCCCATTTTCAGCGTCAACGTGGACGAGGGGCAGCCAGCGCAAGCGCCTTGCATATGCAAATAGACCACACCGCGGTCAAACCCGTGGAACGTGATGTCGCCCCCGTCTTGCGCCACGGCGGGGCGCACGCGGGTGTCCAAAAGCTCTTTGATCTGGCCAACAATCTCGCCGTCCTCGCCAGTATGTTCCGCGTGGCCCGACGATGCTTCACCCTCAACCGCTTTCGCGCCCGACTGGTAATGCTCCATGATTGCGCCAAGGATGGAAGGCTTGATGTGGTCCCACTCAACGCCGTCAGCCTTGGTGACGGTCACAAAATCCAGCCCCATGAACACGCCGGTGACGCCCTCAACCGCAAAGATGCGCGTGGCCAGCGGCGAGGAGCCCGCCGTGTCAGGCGTCGGGAAATCTGCGGTCCCCACTTCCAGCACTTCCTGGCCGGGCAGGAATTTCAGGGTCGCGGGGTTCGGTGTGGATTCGGTTTGAATGAACATGAGCTATGCCAACCTTTTCTGTCAGGATTTGAATATGCGCTTTGAAAGCCCATTCGTCAAGGATTTAGAATTATTCTAATATGCTCAGCTGATCGCTTCAAGCCGCTCTTTGCTCAGGTCGCCCGGCACAATGGTGATGGGCATCGGAAGGTTGCCAGAGCGCCGCGTCATCTCGGTGACCAAGGGGCCGGGGCCGCCGTCGCTGCCTGCGCCCAGCACCAACACGCCGACCTCCGGGTCGTCTTTGACCTGCGCAAGAATTTCGACCACCGGTTCGCCCTCGCGGATCACAAGTTCGGGGTCGACCCCCTGCTTGTCGCGCATCCATTTGCCGAACACCTCGAAATGCGCCTCGATCCGCTCGCGGGCTTCTTGGCGCATGATGTCGCCGACGCCGATCCAATGGTTGAACTCCTCGGGCGGGATCACCGCCAGAACCTCGACGCCGCCGCCGGTGCGCGCCGCCCGCATCGAGGCGAAACGCATGGCGTTCAGGCATTCCCTGCTGTCATCCAGCACCACCAAAAACTTGCGCATCGTCCACCTCCCTTGCGTTGCGGCATCGCCGATCATGGCTGAAGGGGCCTGACTGCGCAACAGCCATCAAAGCGGCGCGGGCGGGTTCTATACGCGCTCAGCCGTCCTGCATCGGGCCGCCGGCGTCTTTCCACTCGCCGATGCCGCCAATGTTGGTGACGTTGGTGAAGCCCATGTCCTGCAGCGTCTTGCCCGCCAAAGCGGCCTGTCCGCCCGCGCCGCAGACCAGATACAGCTCCGCGTCCTGTTTCAGCGCGGGGTTGTGGTACTGGTTCTCCGCATCCGCCATAAATTCCAGCATCCCGCGCGGCACCCAGACGGCCCCCTCAATGGTGCCCGTCTTCGCCATGGCGCTTGAATCGCGCACGTCCACGAACACCGCGCCGGTCCCATGTTTGGCAATGGCGTCCGCACCCGGAATGCGGGTCACGGCGGCATTTGCCTCCGCCATATAGTCTTTGGAGGTTTTCATTTTGCGTTTCCTTTCGGTTGGAGGGTCAGATCTCAGTTCGTCAGCCGCAGGCTGTGGCTCCACCCCCAGCCCGGTCACAAAATCGCGGATCACGCGGGCGGCTGCGTCAGGCTGGGCTTGCAGCAGAAAATGGGGGCCGTCAACGGCGTATACCTCTGCCCCGGCGGCGTCAAAAGGGCGGGCCGCTTTCGCGGGGACCAGCCGGTCGGCCTTCGCCCGCAGGTACAGGCAGGGCAGCCGGGTGGCCTCAAGCGCCGCGGTTTCATCCACCCTCAGCACCTCCTCCAGCCGCGCCGCAAGGGTCGCCGCAGGCACCGTTTTCAAAGCGGCCCACAGCGCCGAGGTAAACGCCCGGTTGGCCCAGCGGCCCATGACGGCGGGCTGCATCATCTGGCAGGCCAGCCGCGACGTCATCGGCAGGACCCGCAGGGCCCGCGCGGCAAAGGCCGGGGCGGGGCGCGGGGTTTGGGCGAAGCTGGCCACAAACGCCACCCCGCGCAACCCGTCGGGGGCGTCGCGCGCAATTTGTATCGCCAGCGGGCCGGAGAAGGACTCCGCAATAATGACAAACGGCGTGTCGGGCAGGGCCGCCGTCACATGCCGCCGCAGGTCCGTGTAGCGGGTCAGGTCCGCGGGGTAGCGCAGGATCTGGCAGTCCATCCCCAGGGCGCGGGCAAATGCGTCATGCAGCGCGCCCGTGCCGTCCAGCCCGGGCAGCAGCAGCGCCTTCACGCTAGCCCCGGCGGCCAAAGGCCGCCACATAGACGCCGACAAACACCATCAGCGACAGCGCAATCCAGAAAATGGCGCCGGTCACACCGCGCCCTCGGACAGGGCCCAGTCCCAATACATGTCGCGCACCTGGGCCGTGACCGGCCCCTGCTGGTAATGCGTCCCGTCAAATTCGGTCACCGGGGTGACCTTCATCATGTTGCCCGACATGAACACTTCGTCGGCCGCGCGGAAGTCGTCAAAGCTCAGCACGTCTTCATGTACCTTGAACCCGTTGTCGCGCAGGTTCTTCATGTGCCGCGCGCGGGTGATGCCCGCCAAAAAGGTGCCGTTCGGCACGGGCGTGAACACCTCGCCATCCTTCACCATGAAGATGTTGGCGGTGGCGGTCTCGGCCACGTTGCCAAGGGCGTCGGCCACCAAAGCGTTGCCGTAGCCCTTGTTGCGGGCCTCGATCAGCATCCGCGCGTTGTTGGGGTACAGGCAGCCGGCCTTGGCGTTCACCACCGCGTCCTCCATCACCGGCCTGCGGAACTGGGTGGTGGTCAGCGTGGTGGCCTTGCCCTTGGGCGCCATCGGGATTTCTTCCAGGCAGATGGTGAAGCCCGTTGATCCGGGCTTGGGGTCCACCCCCAGGTCGCCGCCATCCAGCGCCCAATACATGGGGCGGATGTAGACGGTGGCGTCAGAGGCATACATTTTCAGCCCCTCGCGCACGGCCTCGACAATGTCGTCCGGCGCCATGGTGGGCGTTATCATCAGCGCCTCGGCGGATCGGTTCACCCTTTCGCAATGGGCCTGCAAATCGGGGCACACGCCTTCAAAATAACGCGCCCCGTCAAAGACCGAGGACCCCAGCCAAGCGCCATGATCCGCCGCCCGCAACACGGGCAGGTCGCCGTCATGCCAGCTGCCTTCAAAGTAGGTCTTGATGTTGGTGCCGGTCGCCATGGTCGCATCTCCTCATGCTTGGGTGGCCAAGCCTAAAGGGGCGGGGGGCGGTGGTCCAGCTACAGATAAGGGCTCGGTCGGCTCGGCGCGCGCCGCCCCGCCTCGGCCAGGACCTCCTCCTTCAAAGCGCGCAGTTGCGCGCCCCGCGCATCATTGTCAGCCCTCAAAAGGCGAAAGAATTCCGGCGTTTCTTTTTGGGTTATATAGCGGATGACGCCCGCCGCCTCAGGGAAATTGCCTTCGAACTCTAGGTTTGCTGCGGCCATGTTCCCGTTTTCGAAATAAAGCCGCAACCCGTTGTCATAGGGAAAGACATAAAAGCCCAAAAACCGGTACACCTCACCAGGTTTGAAATGCCCCATCCGGTTCGGTTCAAGAATTTCGGTGGTGGTGTAAAGCCCTCCGAATTCCAGAATTCCGTAGTCAAGGCTATGCCGGTGCTCCAGCCCTTCATAGAAGGATGTTATGGATGTGTGGATCGGCATGTAGTCGACCCTGTGCTCTGTTGCGCGGTCCTTTGCATAGGCGCGGACCTGCTCGCTCCACGCCCTTTGCTCATCTCGGTAATTTGGGTTCTCAGTGACAGGCGGGTCGTCAGGTTCCATCAGTCGTCAATCTCGATGCACTCAATGCTGTCCAGCTCCGGCTCGCCGCCCCGCGCGCCGCTGCCTGCCGCAATCCACAGCTTGCCGTCATAGACGCAACAATTAGTCCCATGTCTGGATCGCCGCAGCTTCGGCCCCATCGACCACTGCTCGACGCTCGGGTCGAACACCTGCATCTCGGGAAAGGTCTCCATCCGGCCAGCTTCGCCGCCCACGTAATGAATTTTGCCCTTCAGCACGCCGGTGCCGCCTGCCGCCGTCTGGATGGGCAGAGGCTCGGGATGCACCGACCACGAACCGGACGCAAAGTCATACACATCCACATCGCCAATCGTGTCGAAAAACAGCTGGTTGTAATCGGTGCCGTTGTGCCGCCCCGTCTCGCGTCCGCCAAAGAAATACAGCTTGTCGTTCAAAATGGCGCAGGGCGCGTGGTCGCGCTTGTTGGGGGCGTCCGGCAGGATCTGCCATTCCCCCGTCTCGGGGTTCAGCCGGTCAAACCAGCACTGCGTGTCGGCGTGGTGCCCGTCCACAATGCCGCCCACCACGTAAATCCACCCGTCACTATGCATCGCGCAGCCTGCCGCCCCGCGCCGCCGTCCCTCGGGGATAACAGGCCCCTCGGACCACGTATCCGTCGCGGGGGTGAAAATATAAACCGTCTCCAACGGTGTTTCCCTCGGAAACACGCCGGTCATGGTTCCCAACATCCACAACTGGTCTTTCACGCGCACGGGCTGGAAATGATGTATCTCCATCGGCGGGGGCGAGGCATGGGTCCACGTGCTTGTTTCAGGGTCAAACACATCCACCGGCTGAATGCGCCGCCCGCCAAACAGATAGAACTTGCCGTCAAACTCCGCGAAGCCGTTTTCGTGCCGGCAATGCGGGGCGCCGTTGCAGGTGATCGTTTCCCAATTCCGCATGACCCGTCGCTCCACTTCCATGAATGTATACGAAATGGATCAGTTGTGACCCCTCAGCGCAAGCCTGCTTGGCGGGTGCGCACCATTTTCAATACGCAAGGACCTCAACCGGATGAGCCTGCCCCTTGAGCCTGCATCTGGAACGGCAATGTGGTTTGCGATAGTGTTCGGTAGAATTTGATCTGAGGACAGCCAAAATGAACCGATACCACCTCGCATCAGCGCTTGTTGCTCTGTCCACATGCCTGACGCCAGCCTTGGCACAATCAGACTACGAGGGCCCCTTATGCGAGGCCGCTGAAACGGGCCGTGTTGTCGAACTTGTTTACGACAAAGACGTCAGCAAGGGCTGTCTGCCACGGGTGATTGATGTCCATCAGGTCGCCATCGGCAATAATGGCCAGCTCTATATGCACGGCTGGCAAAGCCGTGGTTGCACCAAGGGGCGGGACTATGCCTCCAAGCGGATTTTCCGCTTCGACAAGATCAAGTCGGTGACCCTTGTGGACGGCGCATTTGGTGAAAAGTCGCAGGCCGTCAAAGCCGAAGGCTGGGACGGATGCATCGGCTCAAACTGCTTCATCAACGAGATGATTTGCGAGTAAATAAGTGGTTAACAAAATTTTGAAAGCCTTGTAATTACATGGACTTACAAGATTCGACGCATGCGTCGGAAACCTCCTAGCTGCCCACCATCCCCACGATCTCATAGGTTTTCTTGAGGATAGGCGACGCCAGTTCCCGCGCCCTCTCGGCCCCTCGGGCCAGAATTTTGTCGATCTCGTCGGGCTGGGTCATCAGCCGCGCCATCTCGGTCGAGATAGGCGACAGCTTGTCCACCGCCAGCTCCGCCAGCATCGGCTTGAACTCCGAGAACTGCTTGCCCCCCACGTCCGCCAAAACCTGCTCGACCGAGCAGTCCTCCAGGGCCGCATAGATATTCACAAGGTTGCGCGCCTCCGCCCGGTCCTTCAGGCCCTCGACCTCAGAGGGCAAAGCATCCGGGTCCGTGCGGGCCTTCCTGATTTTCTGGGCAATCGCGTCGGCGTCATCCGTCATATTGATCCGGCTCATGTCAGACGCATCAGACTTGGACATCTTCTTGGACCCGTCCCGCAAGCTCATCACCCGCGTCGCCGCCCCCTCAATCACCGGCTCGGTGATCGGGAAAAAGTCGACGCCATAGTCGTGGTTGAACTTCGCCGCAATATCGCGGGTCAATTCAACGTGCTGCTTCTGGTCCTCACCGACCGGCACGTGGGTCGCGTGGTAGACCAAGATGTCGGCGGCCATCAGGGCAGGGTAGGCGAACAGCCCGACCGAGGAGTTCTCCCGGTTCTTGCCCGCCTTGTCCTTGAACTGCGTCATCCGGTTCAGCCAGCCCATGCGGGCCACGGTGTTGAAAATCCAGCCCAGCTGCGTGTGCTCAGGCACCTGGGATTGGTTGAACAAAACGGACTGCTCGGGGTCGATCCCCGACGCGATGAACCCCGCACACAGCTCGCGTGTGTTCTTGCGAAGGTCCGCCGGGTCCTGCCAGACAGTGATCGCATGTAAATCCACCATGCAGTAGATCGTCTCGAAGTCTGACCCCTGCATGTCCACGAAGCGTTTGATCGCGCCAAGGTAGTTGCCCAAGGTCAGCCCGCCCGATGGCTGGATGCCGGAAAAGACGCGTTGGGTAAATTCGGTGGCCATGAGAGCCGCTCCATCTGGATTATGTGCGCCTCATCGCTTACCGATGGTCAAAACCGAGGTCAACCGGAGCAGCCCCATGTACGACCCCCACGCCGATGAAAGCCCGTTCAACGCCTTGCCGCCGGTGGTGGTGCTGTTGGCGATGGTGATGGCCGCTGTTGAGATCGTCCTGCAAGCGGGGGCCAGCGGGTTCGTCGGCGGCCCGCAGGCCGTCGGATGGCGGCTGGCAGCGTTCGAAGACTACGCCTTTCTCCCCGCCGTATGGGAGTTCATGATCGGGTCCGGGCAATTCCCACTGGAACAGATGAGGCGCTTCGTCACCTATCCGTTCATCCACGGATCGTTCACCCACGCGGCCTTCGCAATTGTGATCGTGCTGGCGATCGGCAAGGCGGTCGGCGAGATATTCAGCGCTGTCTCGGTCCTAGCTGTCTTCTTCATATCTTCAATTTTTGGCGCGTTGGTCTACGGATCATTCGTCTCCATCAATGCCCCGCTGCTGGGGGGCTACCCGGGCGGCTACGGTCTGATCGGAGCCTTCACCTTTTTGTTGTGGGTGAACCTCGCCGCTGTCGGCGCAAATTCGATGCGCGCGTTTTCGTTGATTGGGGTTTTGATGGGTATCCAACTGGTGTTTGGCGTGCTCTTTGGTGCTGGTTACGATTGGATTGCGGACCTGAGCGGCTTCGTTGCAGGGTTCTTGCTGTCCTTCATCGTAAGCCCTGGCGGCTGGTCGCGGGTGGTCGCGAAGATCCGGCGCGATTAGCGGCGCAAGGACGCCTTCAACTCCGATGGTTTGAATGCGCCAAGCAGACGCCCAAAGATGGCATAGCTCGTGCCGCCCACCACAAGCAGAACGGCCAAGGCCGCATAGCGCCAACCATCCGTTTCAAGCAGAGTGCTCAACACGGCTTCCAAGCCGTAGAGAACCGCACCCATCAACAACGATGCGGCAATGATACGGGGCAGGCGGGTCTTGAACCTTGTGTCAAAGCTGGCGGCCTCGCCAAAGTCTTTAGAGTAGTGCCACAACAGCCACGCCATCGACCAACCGGCTAACGTCGTGGCAAATGCGGCGGCAAGATAGTCCAGCCACGCCCAAAGCCCCACGGCCACGACCACATTGACGACCATCGAGACCAGCGCGAATTTGAAAGGGCTCTTGGTATCTTCCCGCGCGAAATAGATCGGCTGGAAGATTTTTTGAAGCACGAAGGCAGGCAGACCCAAACCATAGATGGCAACGGCCAGCGCGGTGGCAGCGGCGTCCTCGCTCGTAAAGAGGCCGCGCTCAAAGAGCACGGATATCATCGGCTGGGGGATGACAAACAATGCAACTGCGCAGGGAAGCGTCAGTGCCAAGGCTACTTCCGCCGCGCGGCTCAACGCGTCCTGTCCGCCTTTGACATCATCGGCTTGAAGGCGGCGCGACAGCTCTGGCAACAGCACGACCCCGATGGCAATGGCGACGACACCAAGTGGCAATTGATACAGGCGGTCGGCATAGTTCACCCAAGCGATCGCACCTTCGGTCCAGCTGGCCACGTTGCGACCCACCAGCAGGTTGATTTGCACCACACCGCCTGCAAGCGCCGCAGGGGCTGCAATAATTGCAAGGCGTTTCAGCTCTGGCGTCATACGGGGCATTGTCGGGACAAGGCGATACCCGGCGCGCGATGCCGCGACCCAGACCAGTGCCAATTGCGCAATGCCCGCAATTGGGACAGTCCATGCGAGGGTCAGCCCAATGTCCCAACCCGCATAGTAGGCCCCCGTCACAGCGGTGATGAAAAGAATGTTCAACAGCACCGGCGCGGCGGCTGCGGCCATGAAGCGGCCGGTCGCATTGAGAACCCCGGACAGCAATGCCGCAAGCGAGATGAACAGGATATAAGGGAATGCGATACGGCCGAAGACCGTGGCCAGTTCCAACCTCTCATCCGCCGCAAACCCCGAGGCCATAAGGAGCACCAAGGCCGGCATGAAGATTTGCGCAATGGCGGTGAAGACAATCAGGATTGTGGCCAGCCCGGTGAACGCATCACGTGCAAATTCCAGCGGCCCTTCGCCACTTTCCACCTTTTTGGAGAACATCGGCACAAAGGCCATGTTGAACGCGCCTTCGGCAAAGAAGCGTCGAAACATGTTGGGAAGGGAAAAGGCGATCAAGAAGGCCTCGGCCACTGGGCCAGAGCCCAAGAAGCCGGCAATCAGGACGTCACGAATGAAACCAAGAATACGGCTGAGCAGCGTCCAGAGCCCGACGGTCGCAAAGCCACGCATCAATCGGCTGGGCTGGCTCATTTGGCCGCTCTCTCTGCGCCTTGGGTAATGGCTTTGCGTAACTTACGTTCGATACCGGCAAGCTTGTCTTTGGAATGAAATTTCAGGCCGAACATATCTTTGACGTAAAACGTATCGACCACCTGCTCCCCATAAGTCGCGATAACGGCGGAGGCGATGTAGATGTTGGAATTTGCCAAGGTGCGCGTCAGGTCTGAAAGCAGGCCCGGACGGTCGCGGGTATCGACCTCAATGATCGTGTAGATTTCCGAGCCATCATTATCGAATGTGATGGAGGTTGGGACCTTGAATTGCGACTCGCGTTTTTTGACCTTGTCACGATCTTTCAAGGCGTCGCGCGGCACGACTTCGCCCTTAAGGGTTTTTTCGATCATGTTTTTGAGGCGCGGCAATTTGTTGGCCTCGTAGGGATGCCCCTCGGCGTCCTGTATCCAGAAGGCAGCCGTCGCGAAACCGTCTTTGGTGGTGTAAGTGCGGGCGTCGACCACATTTGCGCCCACCAATGCCAACGCGCCGCACATCCGCGAGAAAATGCCGGGGTGGTCGGCCATTGCGAAGCAGACACGCGTCGCGTCGCGGTCCTCATCGGGCGTAAGAGCAGTTCTGATCTCGTCGGTATCTAGCCCGCGTAGGAGCGTTGCGAAATCAGTATGTGCGGTGACATGCAGGCCCTGCCAGTAGGGCGGGTAGTGGCGCTGCGTTTCAAGGCGCAGCAGCTTAGGCTCCCAGTCCGGGAGTGCCGCACGCAGCTTCTTTTTGGCCTCAGAGCCGCGTTCTTCGCGGTTAAGCGCTTCCATCCCGTCTTCCAAGCCGCGCCGCGTTTGGCGGTACAACGCGCGGATCAAGGAGGCCTTCCAGTTGTTCCAAGTGTCAGGCCCAACCCCGCGAATATCGCAAACGGTCAACACACAAAGCAGGTCCAGCCGTTTGACCGTCTTCACCGCTTTGGCAAAGTCCCGCACTGTCCGCGGGTCGGCGATGTCGCGCTTTTGAGCCATATCGGACATGAGCAGGTGATAGCGGACCAACCATTCGACAGTTTCGGTTTCCTCGGCATTCAGGCCAAGTCTGGGGCAAATCTGGCGCGCAAGCTTTGCGCCAAGGATTGAATGATCTTCCTTCTGCCCTTTCCCCAAATCGTGAACCAAAAGCGCCACGTAAATGACTTTCCGGTTCACGCCGCGCTTAAGGATAGATGACGCGATCGGCAGCTCTTCCACAAGTTCGGCGCGTTCTATCTGTGCGAGCACCGAAATTGTTTGGATGGTGTGCTCGTCGACCGTGTAGCTGTGATACATATTGAACTGCATCATCGCGATGATCTTGCCAAACTCGGGGATGAACGCGCCAAGCACCCCAAGCTCGTTCATGCGGCGCAGTGCTCGTTCGGGGTTGCCGTGCTTAAGAAGCGTATCAAGAAAGATGCGAGAGGCATCTTTGTTCCACCGCGTTTTTTCGTCCAGCAAGTGCAGGTTTGCCGCGATCAGGCGCATGAGATTGGGATGAATGAGGTAGCCGGTTCGTAGCGCTTCTTCGAATGCGCGCAATATGTTCAGCGGGTTTTTCAGAAAGGTTTTGGGACCAGCAACGTCAAGGCGGTTCTGGCGCAGTTTGTAACCATCTTTCAGCTTCTTGCGGCGCGCGTTGCGAAACATGGTCAGGATCGCAGGCTCTTGCTTGACGTGTTGTGCCTCAAGGTCGGTTAGCAAAATTCTGGTGAGCTCTCCTACACGCGTTGCGTGGCGAAAATAGTCTTGCATGAAATGTTCGACACCGCGTCTAGCGCTGTGGTCACGGTAGCCCATCCGACTGGCCACTTCGACTTGAATGTCAAAACTCAAAACTTCGTTGGCCCGGTTGGCGACCAAATGGAGGTGGGAGCGTGTGGCCCACAAGAAATTTTCGGCGGCGGCGAAGTCATCGCGTTCCTCAGCGGTAAAGACCTTTGCGTCTACCAGTGCGGAAACCGTCTTTACGCGTCGCGTATATTTGGCGATCCAGAACAGGGATTGCAGATCCCGCAGCCCGCCTTTGCCCTCTTTGACATTCGGTTCCACCAGATAGCGCTGGCCGCCATGCCGCCTGAGGCGCTCCGCGCGTTCTTCCAACTTTGCTTCAACGAACTCTGTGGCGGTGTTTTTGAACAACTCCTCCCAAAGCCGTTTGTCCAGCTGCCGGGCAAGAGGCGCATGGCCATCAATCAACCGGTTTTCCAGCAGTGCCGTTCGTATCGTGAAGTCTTCCCGACCAAGCCGGAGGCAGTCTTTGATCGTTCGCGACGCGTGGCCAACCTTGAGCTTCAGATCCCAAAGTATGTAGAGCATTGATTCAATAACGCTCTCCGCCCATGGCGTGATTTTGTAGGGTGTCAGGAACAGCAAATCCACATCGGAGAAAGGCGCCATCTCTCCTCTGCCGTAGCCCCCAACAGCCATGAGGGCCAGGCGCTCTGCTTCCGTGGGATTGGCCAAAGGATGGAGGTGGTCTTGAGCCACATGAAATGCGGCGCGCACCAGGCCGTCAGTCAGAAAGGTGTAACTACGCGTAAGCTCGTAGGCGGCTTTTGGTTTGCCGACAAAGGCATCCGCAATCGCGGCGCGCCCATCAGCCTGAGCCTTCTTGAGGATAGCGACAGTTGCAGCACGCGCGGCCTTGGGCCCATCTGCCTTGCCGACAGCAGCGTCCAGCGTTTGGGTCGTCTGCGCGACATCAAAAATAGCGGACGCCGGGCAGATCAAGTTGCCCGGCGTTGTGTCTTCGGTCATGTTGAGTGGGTCTTTAGAACCCGCCACGGCTGAATGATTTTGGAGCTGGGTCAACGATCTGCACCCGGGAATTGGTAACTTGCGCGATGGCCAAGGCACGCTGGATTGTGCCGTCGCCCTTGAAGCGGAATACCCCGTTTACGCCCGCGAAACCAGAGGTTTGCGTTAGGTTGCCTGCAGACGCTTTCAGGTTCTTTGCGGCCAGCGCACCCACAGCGGCAACACCATCATAAGCAAGGCCTGCCAGCGGGTGCGGCGCCTGACCATACGCGCTTTGATAGCGGGCATTGAAATTTGCGGCCAGCTGCGGGTCGGGCAATGTAAACCAACCGCCCTGCAGTCCCGGCAATGCCAATGTTTGTGGCGGCACGTCCCAGCGGGTCAGTCCAAGTGATTTGATGACGGCGGGATTTACACCTTGCTCGGGTAGCAGTTGCGCCAACAAGGGCAATGCCCCGGCACTATCATCGGTGAGCATGATTGCATTCGCACCGGTAGACGTGACTGTTTGAGCGATGGTGGGAATGGCGCTGGCGATGCCTTCTTGGCTGAACTCGAATGAGCCATCACCAACAACTTGCACATTCGTGCCAGCGGTCGCCTTTACGACAGATGACCTTGCGATCTGACCAACGGGGGTACGCGGATACACAACAACAACGCGAGAGCGGCCTTGCGCCCCTGCATAGCGCATCAATCGCTGCGCGATATTGTCAAACGTATTGCCCAGCACGAAAAGATTGCCGCCGGCAATTGACGTATTGTTCGAGAAGGCCAGCACATTCACGTTGTCATCTCTGGCCGCCACGGCTGCCGCGTTTGCGGCGTCAGAGCGCAACGGCCCCACGATGATTTGCGCACCCTCAGCAATGGCTTGGTCGGTGACTGCCGCCGCAGTGCCGGCTTGGCCCGCAGTCCGGTAAACTTTGATGTCCACTTTGCCACCAAGGTCGTTGGCAGCAAGACGCGCAGCGTTCTCCAGAGAGCGTGCCAATCCTTCATCTCCGGGCGTTGGGGAGCCGTATGGGACAAGCAGCGCGACGGTGACATTTCCGTCGCCCAGTTTCTCCCCACCACCACCGATACCGGTCGGCAACGTAATGTCGCAAGCGGCCAATCCGGCGGCGAAGCCAAGCGATGCGATAAGACGCGCGCCCTTGCGTGCGAATCCCAAAAGGTTGAACATACTCAAAATCTCCTTGCTCCCCACCGGACCCAGAGCGGATGGCCCAGCACATTCGGCGTCAAACTATGCGGTCTGGGGGTTCAAGTAAATGTGAAGGATGGGCAATTCGCCATGACGGCTGCAAATCGCGTAAATCTGGCTCCGGGCCTTTATTTCTTGGCCACGCCGATAGGAACCGCGCGTGATATAACATTGCGGGCGCTGGATATTTTGGCGTCGGCTGACGTGATTGCCGCCGAAGATACGCGATCTTTGAGACGGCTGATGGATATCCACGGAATCGCATTGGATGGGCGACAGGTATTGGCATACCACGATCACAACGGTGCCGCGCAGAGACCGCGTTTGCTGAAAGAGTTGGCCGCCGGTAAATCAGTTGCCTATGCGTCAGAAGCGGGCACCCCTTTGATCGCCGACCCCGGGTTCCAGCTGGGCAGAGAGGTTGCCGAAGCGGGGCACCTTGTGACCTCAGCGCCCGGTCCCTCAGCTGTTGTGGCGGCACTGTCCATCAGCGGATTGGCTACCGACAGCTTCTTTTTTGCAGGCTTCGCGCCAACCGCATCGGGGCAGCGCCAGACATTCTTCAGGTCATTGGATGACGTCCCGGGGACGTTGGTTTTCTATGAGTCGCCCAATCGCGTTGCGAAATCTCTGGCCGATATGGTCAAGGTTTTTGGCCCTGATAGAGAAGCCGCAATGGCGCGGGAGGTCACCAAAAAGTTCGAAGAAGTTGTGCGAGGCAAGCTGGGAGAACTGGCCGACACCCTTTCGAGCCGAAAGATCAAAGGCGAAGTCGTACTGCTGGTCTCGCGGGGGCAAGCCGCCCACTTTGACGAGGCCGATTTGGAAAGCCTGCTTGCAGTTGCTTTGAAAGAAGGCAGCGTTAAGGATGCGGTAGCAAATGTTGTGCAAGAAACAGGCATGCCGCGGCGGCGGGTGTATCAATTGGCGTTGGCTATGGAGAAAGACACGTGAGCGGATCGACAAACTACCACGCGGGGTTGAGTGCAGAAGAAACTGTTGCGCGAACCTATGCGATGCGTGGTTTTGATATTGCCGCAAAGCGCTACCGGGCGTCGAGTGGCGAAATTGATTTAATTGTGCAGAAGGATGGTGCGGTTGTCTTCATCGAAGTGAAAAAGAGCCGTTCCCATGCAGCCGCTGCTGCGCAATTGAGTGACCGCCAGATGAGGCGGATTTATGCAACCGCATCGGAATACTTAGCATCTCAACCTTTGGGCGCCGATACACCATCACGCTTCGACGTGGGGCTGGTTGACGGCCAAGGCCGCGTCGAAATTCTGGAAAACGCTTTCGCTGCCTAGACCGCAGCGCGCAATAGGTCTGCGCCAATCCGCATTGCCTGTGGCGGTTCTTGAGGGCATGTAGGGCCTGCAGTTATGCAGGAGAGACCAAGATGGCCCTAAAAGTCGCAATTCAGATGGACCCAATAGATGCGATCGACATCGACGGGGACAGCAGTTTTCGCATTGCAGAAGAGGCGCAAGCGCGTGGCCATGAACTCTTCTTCTACACGCCAGACATGCTGGCTTACCGTGAAGGACATGTGGTGGCGACTGGCTGGCCACTAACGGTGCGACGGGAAAAAGGAAACCACTTCACCTTGGGGGATCGGCAAGAGATCGACTTGGCGAACTGGGATGTGGTTTGGCTAAGGCAAGACCCGCCTTTTGACATGGGCTATATCACAACCACGCATATTTTGGACCGCATTCATCCCGCCACTTTGGTGGTGAATGACCCCACCTGGGTTCGCAATTGGCCGGAAAAATTGAAGGTTCTTGATTATCCTGATTTGACACCGCCGACGGCAATTGCGCGCGATCTGGATGCCTTGAAAGCCTTTCGGGAAACACATGGCACAGTGATTTTGAAGCCGCTCTATGGGAATGGCGGGGCCGGTGTTTTCAAGCTGGGCGTGGATGACAGCAATATCAATTCGCTTCACGAGCTTTTTGCGGGGATCAACCGAGAGCCGTTGATTATGCAGAAATTCCTGCCGGACGTCGCGAAGGGCGACAAGCGCGTCATCTTGATTGATGGAGAACCGGTGGGAGGCATTAACCGTGTTCCCGCTAAGGGGGAGACACGATCGAACATGCATGTCGGCGGCCGGCCGGAGAAAACGACCTTGACGGAACGCGACCTAGAGATTTGCGCCCGTATTGGCAAAGACCTAAAGGATCATGGGCAAGTCTTCGTGGGCATCGACATTATTGGCGGCTGGCTGACAGAGATAAACGTCACATCACCAACCGGTATTCAGGAGCTTGAGCGGTTTGATGGCGTGAATATCACCGCCCAGATTTGGGACGTGATCGAGGCAAAACGTGCTCAGGCAGCGACGCGGTAACTGACGGCTTCGGCCACGTGGTTCGAGAGCACCTGTTCCGACGCCGCAAGGTCCGCGATGGTTCTCGCAACACGTAAGATGCGGTGGTAGCTGCGAGCGGACAGTCTGAAATGCTCCGCAGCGCGGGTAAGAAGCTTTGATCCCTCGACATCTGGGGTGGCGACATCCCTGAGAAGCTCGCCCTCCATGTCGGCGTTTACCCGGACATCGGGATAGTTGGCAAAACGTGCTGTTTGAAGGTCACGGGCTCCGGTCACCCGCGCGGCAATCTCTATGGAAGTGTCGCCAGACGCTGGCAGGTCAAGATCCGTGAAAGCGACCGGTGGCACATCAATGCGAAGATCAAACCTATCCATAAGCGGGCCTGAGATGCGTCCCATATAATCCTCACCACAGTTCGGTGCGCGGGCGCAGGCTTGCGCCGGGTCCGTCATATATCCGCACCGGCACGGGTTGGCAGCCGCGACCAGCATGAATTTGCAAGGGTACCGGACATGTGCGTTTGCACGCGCGACCACCACATCTCCAGTTTCAATAGGTTGGCGCAAAGTCTCCAACACTGCGCGCGGGTATTCGGGGAACTCGTCCATGAACAACACGCCGTTATGTGCCAAAGAGATTTCCCCCGGTTTTGCGCCGCGCCCGCCACCGACAATGGCGGCCATTGATGCGGTGTGGTGCGGGGTTCTGAATGGACGTTCCCTGGAAATGCCGCCCTCGTCCAAAAGCCCTGATAACGAATGTATCATGGACGTCTCCAGCGCTTCTTCGGGCATGAGCGGAGGCAGAATGCCGGGCAACCGCGCTGCCAACATTGATTTGCCGGACCCCGGCGTGCCGACCAGTAGCAAATGGTGCCGACCTGCCGCGGCGATTTCCAAAGCACGCTTTGCCCGTTCCTGCCCTTTGACGTCGCGAAGGCATTTGGCATGCAGTTGTTGTGGCACTTCGCCGGGGATCGCTGGTGAAAGCGGCGATTGTCCTGTGAAATGCTGAATGCATGCATGCAAAGACGGAGCAGCAAGTACTTGGGCTGCATCCACCCAAGCCGCCTCTGAACCGCAGGCCTCAGGGCAAAGCAGGGTGCAATTCTCTTCTGCAGCAGCAAGTGCGGCGGGCAAGGTGCCGATAACGGGAACGAGCGATCCGTCCAGAGACAGCTCGCCCAGAGATACCGTGTTTTGCACGTCCTCTTGCGGTAAAATATCGAGGGCAGCCAAAAGAGACAGCGCAATGGGTAAATCGAAATGAGAGCCTTCTTTTGGCATGTCGGCGGGCGACAAATTTACCGTTATCCTTTTGGACGGCATTGCAATGGACAAAGAGGTCAAGGCGCTTCTTACGCGGTCACGCGCTTCCGAGACAGCCTTGTCGGCCAGCCCCACAATCGAGAAGGAAGGCAGTCCAGGCGTCACCGCGCACTGGACTTCGACCATGCGTGCGTCGATCCCCTCGAAGGCGACGGTGTAAGTTCGCGAAACCATTTTATGCCCATCAATCCGATAACTTGGTTAACGGCTAAGGTCGGAAGGTTTACGAGCGGTAAATTTTTATGAATTCAGGCCACGCTTCCGCGTCAGCAACAGTTTTATCCCTGCAAAATGCATTGCAAAAGCCAAAGGTGCGGCCTTCAACAGATGCAAGATGCGTGACCGGTTTGCCTGAATAAGGACATGCATCGTTTTCCGGCTGGCCCGTGTCCGTTGCTACAGCGTGTATTGGTTTCGGGCCCGGCCATGCGTCGATAGCGAAGTCGCGCTTGTAGTGGTCAAGTGTCTCACCTGCCGCAAAGCCCATCGCCCTCCATCTTCGAAATGCAGGGTCTGCAAGATGGGCGTTCACATAGGCCATTGCCTGGTCATTCACGTCCAGACCATATCCCGCGATCCTTGCAGCGACTGGCGCGTAGAAAGCGTCCGCGACGGAGTAATCACCTGCCAGCCATGGGCCGCAAGGCTCTGTTGCGGTGCGCGCGTCGGCCCAAATGCACTCTAGCCTGCGAAGATCGGCGGTGACCTCGAGGGGGACCGGCACGTTCTTGTAGGCAAGTCGCAAATTCATCGGACAAAAATCGCGCAGCGGACCAAAGCCCGCATGCATTTCTGACGAGAGACTGCGGGCGATTGCACGGGCATGTCCGCTTTTTGGCCAAAGGCCTGCATCTGGATGCCGCGACGCCAGTTCTTCCGCAATGGCGAGCGACTCAGACACAATCGCTCCATCGTCAAACCGGACCGTTGGAACCGTGCGGGCTGGTGCGACCTCAGCCATTTGTTGCGCGACCCCGGCCGGGTCTGCAAAGTCCACGAAATGTGAGCGCGCCGGAATACCGAATTTTTCGAACAAGAGCCAACCGCGCAACGACCAGCTTGAATAGGCGCGATCGCCTAGGAATAAATCATAAGTCATGGGCACAGGGTAGCGATTGATCTTTGCGGAGGGAAATTTCAATTGGTGACGTGCGCTATCAGGGAGAGTGATTGACGACCCCCACACGCCATGTGCCGTCCTCATGGGTCAGTTGTGTCACGGACAAAGGATCAATTGTTTGGGCCAAAACGTCATAGGCCGTCTTTTGTGAAGCTCTTTGAAGTTGCGTCAGGATGATCCCGAAATGGGCAACCACAATAACATCTGGATGATTGGCGAGGTTCATTTCATCAACAACCGGACGAACCCGCGCAGCAGCATCATTCCAGCTTTCTCCTTCTGGCGGGCGAACGTCGCCCGGTGCTTCCCAGTACCGTCGGGACAAGTCCGGATCCCGCTCGGCAACCTGAGCAAAGTGCATCCCGTCCCAAACCCCAAAATCAAATTCGCGCAATGCGCTGGAGTTTTCATGGCGGTGTCGGCGCGATTGAATCGCGTCCCCGGTTTTCACCGCACGTTGAAGGTCTGACGTCACCATGATTGCCGAAGCGGGAAGATACGCGGAAAGTCGCTGCAGCCGTGCGGTGTCGCTTAGATCAGCCGGGACATCGCGCCAACCGGTGAAAGCCTTTTCATGCGTTGGCCCGTGTCTTACCCACCACCACCGGGTCATTCCTGCGGGCCCGGCAGGTCGCCTTTGAGCACATTCGGGAGGCCCGCGACTATTTGCACGACAAGGTTTGCCTTCGCGGCAATGCGTCGGTTCAGGTAGCCTTGTTGCTGGCGAAAGTCCCGCGCCATCCGGTTGTCGGGAACGATACCCTGACCGGTCTCATTGGTCACGATCACCACCGGGCAATGCGAATTGGCCAAACTGTCCAAAAGCAACTCCGTTTCGTAGGCAATATCGGCACCATCCATAATGAGGTTGGTCAACCACAGCGTGGCGCAATCAATCAAGACGGCCCCTGCATCCGTCAGCCCGAGCACCGTTTGGGCAACCTGTCTGGGTTCTTCTACAGTTGTCCAGCCAGCCTGCGCCCGAGCGGCTTTGTGACGCGCAATTTTGGCGGCCATTTCGTCATCAAACGCCTGCGCGGTTGCAACGTAGATGTGCGGCCTACGATCAGCGATCACAAGTTGTTCAGCAAAATCTGATTTGCCAGAAGCGGCACCGCCTATCACCATGCTCAGACGTGGTAGCTCAGACACTTGAATTTTCCTTTGATCCAATCGCAGCGATGCTGCGTATCAATCACGATGGTCAAGAAAAAGCCACGTACAAAAACACGGGGGAATTGATATGGCGTTGGATGCAACCTACGACAGAACCTTAACCAGAACCGCGATGAAGGCAGAACTGCTTGACGCGGAAACTGAACTCAAGCTGGCATATGCATGGCGCGACGAGCGCGACGAGGAAGCACTTCATCGGCTCATCACGGCCTATATGCGCCTTGCGATTTCTATGGCTGCCAAATTCAAACGGTATGGCGCTCCGATGAACGACCTGATCCAAGAAGCAGGTCTTGGGCTGATGAAAGCTGCGGATAGGTTTGACCCAGACCGCGGCGTCCGCTTTTCGACCTACGCTGTGTGGTGGATCAAAGCCTCTATCCAAGATCATGTGATGCGCAACTGGTCCATGGTGAGAACAGGGTCTACCTCTTCGCAAAAGTCGCTGTTTTTCAACATGCGCCGCGTACAAGCTCAGTTAGAACGAGAAGCCGCATCCCGTGGTGAAACGTTGGACAGGTTCCAATTGCGCGAAATGATTGCGACCGAGGTTGGCGTGCCATTGCACGACGTTGAGATGATGGAAGGTCGCTTGGCCGGATCGGATTTCTCGCTCAATGCAACTCAATCCACAGAGGACGAAGGGCGCGAATGGATCGACGCCCTGCAGGATGACGCGCCTCAGGCCGAGGAAACAGTTGCGCACCAGCACGATATCGACGCCCTGCGCGCGTGGCTTGTAAACGCAATGACAAAGCTCAACGAACGCGAGCAATTTATCGTTCGCGAGCGGAAGCTGCGCGACAAACCTCGCACTTTGGAAGACCTCGGGAACGAACTTGGATTGAGCAAGGAACGTGTGCGCCAGCTTGAAGCTGCCGCCTTCGTGAAAATGCGCAAGACCCTCGAAACTGAATCCTCCGAAGTCCACGAGTTTCTCGCGCACTGACAGGGCCTGTCGCAAATCGACTCCTTGATAGCGTTATTGCCCCCAACGGCCTAAGCTCTTACTTATCAGAGGGTTGGTAAGCGAAGGAGCCGGTTATGCTGGCAGGCAAGCGAGTACTTCTCATCATAGGCGGCGGCATTGCCGCTTTCAAATCGCTCGACTTGATCCGTCGGCTCAGGGAGCGTGGGGCGACGGTCACCCCCGTCCTGACCAAAGCAGCGGAAGAATTTGTGACGCCGCTGAGCACATCGGCTTTGGCCGGACAAAAGGTCTTTCGTGACCTCTTTGATCTGACGGATGAAGCGGAGATGGGGCACATCGAGCTGTCGCGCTCAGCAGACCTGGTTGTCGTTGCACCTGCAACCGCAGACCTTATGGCGAAGATGGCAGGCGGACACGCCAACGACCTTGCCTCGACCATTCTCATGGCAACCGACAAACGGGTATTGATCGCGCCGGCAATGAATGTGCGCATGTGGGAACATGCCGCCACACAACGCAATATCGAAACGCTGAAGGGGGATGCGATCCTGTTTGTCGGCCCGGATGAGGGTGAAATGGCGTGCGGGGAACACGGCCCCGGTCGTATGGCCGAACCTTTGGCAATTGTCGACGCGGTTGAGGCGGCGCTATCGAGTGGTCCGCTCAAGGGCAAGCATGTCCTTGTCACCTCTGGCCCGACGCATGAGCCAATTGATCCGGTGCGCTATATCGCAAATCGGTCGTCCGGGGCTCAAGGCACCGCAATCGCGCGTTCGCTGTCTGCCTTGGGGGCGCATGTGACCTTCGTCACCGGCCCTGCCGACGTTGCGCCGCCGCCGGGCGTCAGCGTGCGGTCCGTACAGACCGCGCAACAGATGCTTGACGCCGTCAACAGCGCGCTGCCCGCAGATGCGGCGGTATTTGCGGCTGCGGTCGCAGATTGGCGGGTCGCCAGCGCTTCTGACAGCAAGATAAAGAAGGGTGATAAGGGCACCCCAACACTAGAATTTGCTGAAAATCCTGACATTCTGGCGACAGTGTCTCAGCTTGAGAGCGGACGGCCGCAGCTGGTGGTAGGCTTTGCCGCAGAAACAGATGATGTGCTTGCCCACGCTTCAGCCAAACGGGACCGCAAAGGCTGCGACTGGATTATCGCAAATGATGTGAGCCCCGAGACGGGAATTATGGGCGGCACCGAAAATGCGGTTACTTTAATCAGCGCGGAAGGCCACGAAGAATGGCCCCGCATGACAAAAGCCCGTGTTGCGGAGCGGATCGCTGCACGGATTGCGGAGGCGTTGAAATGACCCCTAATGTGCAGGTCGCATGGGCGGACGACGCCGACAGGTCTTTAGGCCTGCCTTGCTATGAAACTTCCGGTGCAGCTGGCGCTGACCTGCGGGCAAATTTTCCCGATAAGGCGTCCATTGATCTTGCACCCGGCGCGCGGGCTTTGGTTCCCACCGGCCTAAAATTAGCAATTCCTCATGGCTTCGAAGCGCAAATCAGACCGCGTTCCGGGCTGGCGCTGAAACACGGCATCAGTTTGCCCAACACACCCGGTACAATCGACAGCGACTACCGGGGACCCCTTGGGGTGATCGTCATCAACCATGGCGACGCGAGCTACAAGATTGGCCATGGCGACCGCATCGCACAGTTGGTGGTTGCGCCAGTTGTCCAAGCGCATTTTCAGACAGTTGATGCGCTGGATGACACGGCGCGGGGCGAGGGTGGGTTCGGCTCGACGGGACGCAGCTAGATGGTCTTGGTCCTGATAGTTGTCGTCGGGCTTTATGTTCTGGGCGGATATATGGGGGCGTCGCGACAGGCACGGCTCATGCTGCCTGCGGTTGTTATTCTTGCTGTGATAGCGATCCAACTTACCCTCCCCGCTGGCAATCCCTTGAAAGCGGCGACGGGCGGCAGTTTGGCAAACTGGCTGATCGCTTTCTCGCTGGGGGCGATATTTGTAGGTTACCGATTTGGCCTGTCAGCCTTGCGCAAGCGCCATGACGAGAGAGAGATGCCAGCGCCTCAGGAAGGGGCCTTTTCTGACGCGGAACTGGAACGGTATGCCCGCCACATCATCTTGAGGGAGGTCGGTGGGCCCGGGCAGAGGAAACTCAAGGATGCTAGAGTGCTGGTGATCGGCGCAGGGGGGCTTGGTGCGCCCGCCTTGCAATATCTGGCCGCGGCTGGGGTTGGGACCATTGGCGTGGTCGATGATGACACAGTTTCGGCAAGCAATCTTCAGCGGCAGGTCATTCACCGCGACGCTGACGTTGACAGGCCCAAAGTCCTTTCAGCCGTTGATGCGCTAAATGCACAGAACCCCTTTGTCACCATTCGCCCGTATAATCGCCGCCTGACCGAAGACATCGCGCCCGACCTGATTGCAGAGTATGATCTGGTGCTTGATGGCACCGATAATTTTGAAACTCGCTATTTGGTCAACCGGGCCTGTGTCGCGGCTGGCGTTCCCTTAATTTCAGCTGCGATCACGCAATGGGAAGGGCAGATCAGCCTTTATCACCCCGCAAAAGATGCGCCCTGTTACGCCTGCGTTTTTCCACAGGCCCCCGCAGCAGAGCTGGTGCCGTCTTGCGCTGAGGCTGGTGTTATTGGCGCATTACCTGGTGTCATCGGCTCCATGATGGCTGTGGAGGCGATCAAGTGGATCACAGGGGCCGGGGAAACTCTTGCCGGTCGGTTGATGATCTATGATGCGGCCTATGGGGATGTACGGGTCATTTCCGTCAAACGCGAAGCCGACTGTCTCGTGTGCGGCAATCGGGGATAACTCCCCTAAAACTCAGCCCTTATGCCCAAGCCCGCAACTCAGCTGTGGGTAACCCCAAATAAACTCTTTACAGATTCGGCGTTAAAGCACACCATATGTAGTAAGGGTCCGACAACAAAAGTCGACCCTTTGATTGGGACCCAGTGTTTAGCGGCGGTCAACGCCACAGACACCAGAGCAGACAGGGGCCAGGCATGTCGCAGCTGGAACATTACCTTGAGACCGAGGATATTCACCCCATTGATATGGTGGAAAACCTTGCGGAACATCACGAGTGGGATTTCGACCGCATAGCGGAAGATCAGATTGCGATGGCCATAGAAGGCCAATGGCGCACCTATTCGATCACGCTGGCATGGTCCAACTACGACGAGACATTGCGCATGGTCTCCACCTTCGAAATGGAGCCGCCAGAAGAACGTCTGCCCGCGCTCTACGACTTGCTTAACCGTGCCAATGACACGTGCTGGTCTGGGGCATTCAGCTACTGGCGCGCGCAAAAATTGATGGTCTATCGCTACGGCTTGTTGCTGTCAGGCGGTGCGGGCGCAGGGGCAGACCAGATTGATCGTATGCTAAGCGCGGCCGTGATGGCATCCGAGCGGTTCTATCCCGCCTTCCAGCTGGTAAGCTGGGGCGACCGCACACCCGCAGAGGCGATGCAGGTTGCCATTGCAGAGGCCTACGGGCGCGCTTAATCTGCCCCTCTGACCAAGCGGGGGCGTCATGGACCTAACACAGCTAAACGCACGTGGGCTCGTATTGTTGGGCTGCGGTAAGATGGGCTCTGCGCTATTGCAGGGATGGCTGTCACAGGGCGTGTCGCCGTCCGCGGTCCATGTGATTGACCCGAAACCGTCGGACTGGCTGAATGCACAAGGCGTTTCAGTGAATGGTCTGCTTCCGATGAACCCCGCAATCGCGTTGATCGCAGTAAAGCCTCAGATGATGGGGGATGCGTTGGGCCAGCTCCAAGCTCTGAGCGGCGAAACTGTCTTCCTATCTATCGCGGCAGGTACTCCGATCTCGGCGTTCGAGGATGTCTTTGGATCGCAAGCTGCCGTCATCCGGTCAATGCCAAACACGCCAGCAGCCGTAGGTAGGGGCATCACAGCGATTATCGGGAACGACCATGCCACACCCGCCCAGATGGACTTGGCGGAGACTTTGCTCAGTGCGGTTGGTCAGGTTGTCCGGTTGGAAACCGAAGACCAAATTGATGCCGTGACTGGGGTCTCCGGCTCCGGTCCTGCATACGTATTTCACCTCATTGAAGCGCTGGCTGCGGCGGGGGAGGCACAAGGCCTTGCGCCCGCTCTGGCGATGCAATTGGCGAAAGCGACGGTTGGTGGTGCCGGGCATCTGGCAGAGCAGGCGGCGGAAACGCCCACTCAATTGCGCGTCAACGTCACAAGCCCCAATGGCACGACACAGGCGGCTCTTGAGGTGCTGATGGACGCTGAGACCGGGTTTCCACCTCTTCTAATGCGCGCCGTAAAAGCCGCTACTGATCGCGGGCGGGAACTCAGGGGCTGAAACATGACAGAAATTACATTCGACGACTTTATGAAAGTCGACATTCGCGTCGGTCAGATCATCCGCGCTGAACCGTTTCCAGAGGCAAGAAAGCCCACGATCAAGCTATGGCTGGATTTTGGGCCTGAACTTGGCGAGAAAAAAAGTTCTGCCCAAATTACAAAGCATTACACCGTAGATGGGCTGCCCGGGAAACGCGTTCTTGCGGTCGTAAATTTTCCACCACGCCAGATTGGCCCCGTGATGTCTGAGGTTTTGGTTTTGGGCGTCCCGGATGCCGATGACGAGGTGGTTCTGCTGACCCCAGACCAGGACGTGCCCGTTGGTGGAAGGATGTATTGATGGCTGACCTGTTGATCTCCAAGCTATTGCCGGACGCGGTACTTGCGGCTGCTCGCGCACGGTACAACGTCACATTGCGCGATACTGACGCGTCTATGACCGAAGCCGAAGTGACCGCCGCACTTGAAAGCTACGACGCCGTTTTGCCAACCCTCGGGGATTGTTTTACCGGCGATGCGATCCGTGCTTGCGGCTCTGTCCGTTGCAAACTTATTGCCAATTTTGGCGTCGGGTATAATCACATTGATGCAGCGGCTGCGAAAGACCGCGGTATCCTTGTAACAAATACGCCCGGAGCGGTAACCGACGCGACGGCGGACATTGCCTTGACCCTAATCTTAATGACCGCGCGCCGCGCAGGTGAGGGAGAACGCCTGGTGCGCGCCGGGAAATGGACAGGTTGGCAGCCAACACAAATGCTGGGTCTTCATATTTCAGGCAAGACCGTCGGAATTATTGGAATGGGCCGTATCGGGCAAGCGATCGCACATCGGTGCCGTGAAGGTTTTGGCTGTCGCATCGTGTACGCCAACAGATCCAAGAAGTCGCTGAACGGCGCGGAACAATTGGACACCGCTGCAGACGTCGCCAAAAAGGCCGATATTGTGGTAATCGCCACGCCCGGTGGGCCCGAGACGCGACATCTCATCGACGCGCCGATCTTCGATGCAATGCAATCCCACGCCATCCTTGTGAATATCTCTCGTGGGGACGTGATAGACGAAGCCGCGCTCATTTCGGCATTGGACGCTGGCAAATTGGCGGGCGCCGGGTTGGACGTGTACGAACAGGAACCGTTGGTCCCGCAGGCCCTGATCGACATGGAGAACGTCACCTTACTGCCCCACCTTGGCACGGCAGCTTTGGATGTCCGTGAAGGCATGGGAATGATGGCGCTTGCAAATGTGGATGCGTTCTTTGCCGGGAATGAGCCGCCAAACCTGGTCTAGCTTTCTGTCGCTTCTCGCCAATGTCGACGGCAGAGCGATTGATAGGTCTCGTTCCCACCAACAACCACTTGGTCCCCTGAAATCAGGGCCTTGCCGTGTTCATCCTTGCGGATAACCATTGTTGCCTTGCGACCGCAATGGCAGATCGTGCGAACCTCCCGAAGGTCGTCGGCCAAGGCGAGCAAGGTTGCGGATCCGGGGAAAAGCTCTCCGCGGAAATCAACCCGAAGCCCATAGCACATTACGGGGACCGTAAGGTCGTCAGCCGCGCGCGCCAATTGCCAGACCTGCGCCTTGCTGAGCCATTGCGCCTCGTCAACCATGACGCAAGCCAGCTGGCCCTTGGTTTGGCGCGTTTGGATCATATCGAACAAGTCGTCATCCTTGCCATATGTCGTAGCCTTCTTGGCAAACCCAATGCGGCTTCCGATCTTGCCTTCGCCGGACCGGCTGTCGAAGTCCGCCGTCAGCAAGAACGTGTTCATCCCCATTTCCTGATAGTTATGGGCGGCTTGCAGCAGCAAGGTCGACTTGCCCGCGTTCATCGTCGAGTAGTGGAAATAAAGCTTGGCCATAGCGCGGATTTACCCATGATGCGAAGAACTTACAACAGTGTGAGGGCGTTATGGGTTCGGGTGAGAAGCAACTTTGGGTGGCCGCAAGGGGATGCAGAACTTCGAGGTCTCCTGCGCAGCGGCCAAATTGATCCTCACCCGAGATGACAGCAAATACGGTCATTTGTCATCAGGGCTTCGACGAAATAACGAAGCTACCCAGAATTTATAGGATGTAATAGGGTGGAGTAGGGGAAAGGATAAATGCTTTTCCCCCTTTGAAAATGGGGTATTAGAAGAAAAAAGGGTGTTGGGATGACGGAACAGAATAGATACCTCAAAAAGCACACCGAGGCGCTCGTCAAAGACGTGGGCATCGAGACCGCTTGCAGCCTGACGGGCCGCTCAAAGGCGACGTTGGGGCGCTATTATTCCGACAATGACGAGCATGCCGACCGCTATATGCCCATTGATGCCGTGGTCGCGTTGGAGGCTGTGTCCAGCTACCCGCATGTCACCACCGCGCTGGCCGAAATCAACGGTAACACGTTGGAAGCAAACAACAATCGGACACGCAATTCGACTTCGGTCAACGCGGATATCGTGGCGTTGGCGCAAAGGTTTGCAATGCTGATGGGGGAATATAATACCTCTATCGAGGATGGCATCATCACCGCGAACGAGGCAAAACGGATGCTGCAGGAAACCCTCGCCCTGCAGAAGGTTCTGGTCGAAATGAAGCTGCATCTGGAAGACGAAGCAAGCTAGGTTCGGGCGCTTTTTGGGCCCCGAATCTCACTCAAAATCCAAATATGTATTTGATGTGTATTTCGTATGTATTTCATGCGCACGGTAGGGTTGTACCTCGTTAACCATTCTCGGGCAGAATTCACAAAGATTTTTGCCAAAGAGTGACTTTATGAAGACATATGAAACCCGTTCCCTGACGGAACGCCGCCATTCCTCGTTGATGGGGGATGCATTAAGCAAGCTCGAGCATGATGTTTTGCGCACCGTGATTGCGGGCGATGGCATCCCCGAGGCGTGGCAAGACATAGCGCAAAGTGGCACCGCCTCTGACAAACGCACCCGGGTGACGATGGCGATTGATCGCGATGTGGTGCAGTTCTTTAAAGCGATGGGGCGCGGCTATCAGGAGCGCATGGCCTGCGTTTTGCGCGCCTGGATGCACGGGCGGCTGGCCAAGGTCATCGACGGGCCTGACACCACCGACATCGTGCTCCGCCCGCTTGATGTGGCCGCACAGGCCGCCAAAACGACCGAGCAGGTGATGCACGACCTTGAGGCGCGACGCCAGAAAGCGACAACGGATGCAGAGCGGCGCAAGTTGAAGTTTGAACTGCACATGGCGCTGGCCCGCGTGGGCATCGAGCCGCCCCCATGGGACGAGGATTGAGGTCGGCGGTTCTTAGCGGACGGGCACGGAATAGAGGATAAACCCATCCACCCGCGCCACTTCGACAGCGCCGGTATCCAGAACAAACACGCCGAGGTTCTCGGCATCCTCAGGGCAGCCCACAAGGTCAGCGGCATCGTCGAGGAATTGGTTGGTGAAGTCGTTCTCGCCGACGCGGCGGCAGGCATCGCCTTTGATGCGGTAACCGTCCCCGAAAAAGGGCAGCGCGGTGCCGGTGACAGGTTCTTGCTGGGCGCAGGCGGTGAGAGCCGCAGCGGCGGCGAGGGGGATCAATGGGCGTAACATGGGCAAACTCCTTTGGTGGGTAATGTGGGGGAGTTTAGCATGGGTATGGGGTTTTGCTGAGAGTAGTGAGGGAACCTTTGGCCATTAGGCTTCAAGTGTTTTGGCTGGTATTCTTTTCGATTATGTCCACAGTCCAAAGTAACCTAAAAGTAAAACTGCTAAGAATGCAGCAAAGTACCCTGTGTTCTGAATGTAAGCGACTTGGTTCAAAGATAATTTTGGCTTTGGAATCAAAGGATCCGCTCGGAATTTATTGTTGATTATTGGCAATACGTAGTCTTGTAAGTGCTCAAGAGAAGTGCAGGAGGTATGGTCGTTGCTGAACCGATAGTCCTCAACATAGGGGTTTTCGAAGCCAAATGTCCCTACATGGCTATACCTCTTAGGATTTAAGAAATCTGCAAACGGTGTAACACAGTCTTTGACGCCCACGTGGTTGATGAATTCGTTGCAATTGTCGCTAATCACTTTCGACCATTTCTTGTGGCAGATACTTCCTAAGAATATCACTTTGTCGATAGTTGTACCCTGTTTGGACAAGTCCTTTGACAGCTCCTCAATTATCTCTGCAAGAATTGCTGACCCAAGGCTGTGGGCCACAATGTTTACCTCATTTGCTGAGAGCTTTTCTGCGGTGTCCAGAATCTGACGTTTAAACGCCTGTTTGAACGAGCTATTTCTCATGCGAAACACAACGTCCAAGATGTGCATCCTGCTGTTAGGCCCTATGGTATACGCGCTGGTCTCATTAGTTTCAGAATAGAATTTGTTCTTTATCTTAAATGAGTGTGCCCATGATCGATCTGATCGGATTCCAGGAATTAAGAATACACATTTTTCAATTGTTTCTGCGACATAGAGCGTTTCAATTTCTTGCTCTGGGTCTTCATCGAAAAAATCTTTTGTGTCTATCTTTCGTTCGGCAATAGTTCGACTCGTCATCATCACCCCAAGTTAATTGGGGTGATGATATGTATTCGATCTCCAAATACAACAGCTTATTGAGCGGACGCGGCTTGACCGCCGGGTCGGACATCTAATCCTAACCGCTCTTTACGCTTTTTCGTCGTTTCTGCTGATCTTGCCTTTTCGGCAAGGGCAGCTTCGTAAAGTGGAAACAGGGCAGGGTACACCAGCCGTTCTATTCTATCGTTTTCCTCGTCATAGGAAGCGACTCGATTTCCTTTTTCAGACTCGCTTACTGCCCACGCAAATAGAGTCATTGCGTTGTTGAATAGTTCTTTGCGGGTGGTAAGGCCGCACTTCTGTATTAGAGAGTCCAAGTTTTCCATCTGAGATGGTGTGATTTCTAACTGTAACTTCTTCATCTCCTTCATGGTGTTTGGTTTGAGCATGGGTAATCCTCTCGGTTTGTGGTACTTAGGCGGTAGTGTTATTCTTCAATATTGTCATTGCTTGTAATGATTTTAAGGTCATTTTTGGGTAACTTTGTGGTCAATTTATCAGTAGGTGCGTCGTATCTTTCGGTGGCTGAGCTGAACCACTCCTCAACTGGCACTGCTTCCTCTGGTTTGTTAGTTTGAAAATCTTTAAGGTTCGTTACATTATTTCTGCCGATTGTATTTTTCATGAGGCCTCCTTCGGAGTTTTTCTCCGCTATCGTCATACAGGCAACGTTTACTTGCAGGCCGAGCAGCCCTGCGAGCGGTATTATCCCAAGAGCGCCCCACAGCAGAATGGACCACCCCTTATCCCCCCTTTTTTACTAATATATACTCATTATTTACTCTTTAATCTATCATTTAGATATCATCGTCAAGCTAAAATTATGGTCCTTGGTTGAAGGAGTGGTATTTACGATCAGACAAAAGAATAGGGCTGGAAAACTGAAACAAGATGCGATGAAAGGCAAAACTAATCTTGCAACGCCCTAACCCCAACATCCCCCTCAACCCTGGCCTGCATGGCCATGGCGGCGGCTTGGGAGCCGGCGGCGGTCGTGTAGTAGGGGATTTTGTCGTAGAGCGCGATGGAGCGGATGTCGCGGCTGTCTTCGACGGCCTGGGCGCCCTCGGTGGTGTTGAAGACCAGTGAGATGAGCCCGTCTTTGAGCTGATCGACCACGGAGGGGCGGCCCTCGTAGACCTTGTTTACGGTTTCTACATCCAAACCTGCTTTGGTCAGCCAAGCCGCCGTGCCGCGAGTGGCGAGCAGCTTGTGACCGAGGCCTGCGACGGTCTGCACGGCCTGCAGCATGGCGGGGGTCTTGTCCTCGTTGCGGATGGAGATGAAGACCTTGCCGGTGCCGTTTTGCGGCAGTTCGGTGCCTGCGCCCATCTGCGCCTTGAGGAAGGCGCGCGCGAAGGTGGGATCAGACCCCATGACCTCGCCAGTGGAGCGCATTTCGGGGCCGAGGATCGTGTCGACGCCGGGGAAGCGGGCGAAGGGGAGGACGGCTTCTTTGACCGCGAAGGTGTCGATCATCGGGTCGACGAGGTCGAAGTCTTTCAGCTTGGCACCGGCCATGACCTGCGCGGCGATGGCGGCGATGGGGGAGCCGACGGCCTTGGCCACGAAGGGCACGGTGCGGGAGGCGCGGGGGTTGACCTCGATCAGGAAGATTTCGCCTGATTTGATGGCGAATTGCACGTTCATGAGGCCCACGACGTGGAGGGCCTTGGCCAGCGCCTCGGTCTGGCGGCGGATTTCCTGGATCACGTCCGCGTCGAGGGAGTAGGGGGGCAGGGAGCAGGCGCTGTCGCCGGAGTGCACGCCGGCCTCCTCGATGTGCTGCATGATGCCGGAGACGTGGACCTGTTCGCCGTCGCAGAGCGCGTCGACGTCGAGTTCCACCGCGCCGGAGAGGTAGGAGTCCAGCAGCACCGGGCTGTCGCCGGAGACGACGACGGCTTCCGAGATGTAGCGTTCGAGTTGCGCCTGATCGCGGACGATTTCCATGGCGCGGCCGCCCAGCACGTAGGAGGGGCGGATCACCAGCGGGAAGCCGATTTCTTTGGCTTTTTCAAAGGCCTCCGCGTCGGAATGGGCCAGCGCGTTGTGGGGCTGTTTGAGGCCGAGGGATTGCACGAGCTGCTGGAAGCGTTCGCGGTCTTCGGCCAGATCGATGGCGTCGGGCGTGGTGCCGAGGATGGGGATGCCCTCGTCTTGCAGCGCTTGGGCAATCTTTAAGGGCGTCTGGCCGCCGAATTGCACGATGACGCCGTGAAGTTCGCCGCGTTCCTGCTCGACACGCAGGATTTCCATGACGTGCTCAAAGGTCAGCGGCTCGAAATACAACCGGTCTGAGGTGTCGTAATCCGTCGACACCGTCTCGGGGTTGCAGTTAATCATGATCGTTTCGTAGCCCGCCTTGGTCAGGGCGTAGCAGGCGTGCACGCAGCAATAGTCGAACTCGATGCCCTGGCCGATACGGTTGGGGCCGCCGCCGAGGATGACGACTTTTTTGGCGTCAGAGGGGCGGGCCTCGCATTCCACTTCGCCCATCATCGGGGCCTCGTAGGTGGAGTACATGTAGGGGGTTTGCGCCTCGAACTCGGCGGCGCAGGTGTCGATGCGTTTGAAGCAGGCGACCACGCCCAGATTTTCGCGGGCCTTGCGGATGTCGACCTCAACGCGGCCGGTCAGCTTGGCAAGCCGGGCGTCGGTGAAGCCCAGCATTTTCAGCTCCCGCAGGCCCTCTTCCGTCATGGGCAACCCGTCGCGGGCGACGGTGGCCTCGGCGGCGATGATTTCGCGGATGCGGGCGAGGAACCATGGGTCGAACTGGTTGATCTCGTTGATCTCGTCGTTGGAGAAGCCGAAGCGCATGGCGTGGGCGATGACTCGCAGGCGATCTGGCGTGGGCTTGGCCAGCTCGCGGGTCAGGGTCTTGTCGATGGCGTCCTGGGCGGTGGCGGTTTTGCCGACCACGATGCGTGGGATGATGTCGCCGTCTGCGGCGGGGCCCCAAGTGACGGCGTCCACACCGGGCATGCCGTCGATGTCGATCTCGTCAAAGCCGGTCAGGCCGGTTTCCATGGAGGCCAGCGCCTTTTGCATGGATTCGTGGATAGTGCGACCGATGGACATAGCCTCTCCCACGGATTTCATGGCGGTGGTCAGGTAGGGCTCGGAGCCCGGGAATTTCTCGAACGCGAAGCGCGGAATTTTGGTGACCACGTAGTCGATTGTGGGCTCAAACGACGCAGGCGTGACCTTGGTGATGTCATTGTCCAGCTCGTCCAACGTGTAGCCGACGGCGAGCTTGGCTGCGATCTTGGCGATGGGGAAGCCGGTGGCTTTCGACGCCAGCGCGGAGGAGCGCGACACGCGCGGGTTCATCTCGATCACCACCATGCGGCCATCGGCGGGATTCACGGCCCATTGCACGTTGGAGCCGCCGGTTTCCACGCCGATCTCGCGCAGCACGGCGATGGAGTGGTTGCGCATGATCTGGTATTCTTTGTCCGTGAGCGTCAGCGCCGGGGCGACGGTGATCGAGTCGCCTGTGTGCACGCCCATCGGGTCCACGTTTTCGATGGCGCAGACGATGATGGCGTTGTCGGCGTGGTCGCGGACCACTTCCATTTCGTATTCTTTCCAGCCCAAAAGCGACTGGTCGACGAGGATCTGACCGACGGGGGAGGCGTCGAGGCCGGAATGGCAGATTGCTTCGTAATCGTCGCGGTTATACGCCACGCCGCCGCCGGTGCCGCCCATGGTAAAGGCGGGCCGGATGATGGCGGGAAGGCCGACCTCTTCCAGCGCGTCGAGGGCGATTTTGACACCTTCTTTGACGTCATATTTGCCGTTCTCGTCCTTAGGTGCGGTGACGATGGTGGCTTTCGGGTTTTCGATGCCCAAGCGATCCATGGCTTCACGGAACAGCTTGCGATCTTCAGCCATTTCAATGGCTTCGCGTGTGGCGCCGATCATTTCCACGTTGAATTTGTCGAGCACGCCCATCTCTTCGAGCGCCAGCGAGGTATTCAGGCCAGTTTGCCCGCCCATCGTGGGCAGCAGCGCATCGGGGCGTTCTTTTTCGATGATCTTGGCGACCACTTCGGGGGTGATCGGCTCGATATAAGTCGCGTCCGCCATTTCGGGGTCGGTCATGATCGTGGCGGGGTTGGAGTTGACCAGAATGACCCGGTAGCCTTCTTCGCGCAGCGCCTTACAGGCTTGCGCGCCGGAGTAGTCAAACTCGCAGGCTTGGCCAATGATGATGGGACCCGCGCCGATGATCATGATGGAATTGATATCGGTTCTTTTTGGCATGATCCGTGTCCCCAAGTTGTCAGCGCAAATTGTCGTGGCGGCACCGCCGCGCACACAAATTATCAGGGGTTTAAGGAGTCCGCCTTAGGGGTGCAAGTCGATGTAGGGCAGGGATTTGAGAATCTTTCGGAAGCGCCTATGTGAAGGGTTCTGACCGAAGGGATCGTCATGCTGCGCTGGGCCGAATTTCTTGTTTTCTTTGTGGGGGTTCCGGTGGCGATTGCCGTGTTCTTCCCGCCGTCATGGATGTTTCCGGCCTTGTTTGCGATGACCTTTGTGGGGCTTGTTTTGCTGGGGTTTACGTCTGGGTTCGAGTGGCGCTCGCTTTTTGTGGGCTGGACGCGGATATCGTGGGGGCTGATTTTGGCGGTGGCTTTGGCCACGGGCGCTGTGTCCTACGGGGTGTTGTGGTGGTTCGCGCCGGAGCGGCTGTTCCAGCTGTTTGGCGAGGGCGCGCCGCGCATGTGGGGCGGGTATTCGGTGATCTGGGTGATCGCGCTGTTTTACCCGTTCGTCTCGGCCCTGCCGCAGGAGATTGTGTTCAGGCCGCTGTTCTTTCGGCGCTACGGGGCGCTGTTTTCTGGTGGGGGGCTGTGGATCAACGCCGCCGCTTTTTCATTGGCGCATCTGATGTATTGGAGCTGGGTCGTAGCGGTGATGACCTTCTTTGGCGGGCTGCTATTCGCATGGTCCTACGAGCGGCGCGGGAATTTCCCGGAGGCCGTGGTGGCCCATTCCGTGGCTGGCGTGGTGCTGTTTGCAGTGGGGATGGGGACGTATTTCTATTCGGGGAATGTCGTCAGGCCATTTTGAGCGGGGAAGCCTGTTCGAACAGGCTTGAAACCGCCTTGGAAGGCGGTTTGGGCTGGCGCATGCGCGCCAGCAAGGCTCTTCGAACAGCCTTATTTCTTTGGCACAAAACCGTCTGGGAAAGATGAATGGGGCTCCGGCGCACCGTCGACATAGAGGTAGTCGCGGGTGATCGGGACCGTTGTTTGGTGTTTGTGCAACTGCACATGGAACAGCACATGGGGCATGTGGGACAGCGACAGCTCGGAGGCGATGAGGTAGTAGCGCCACATGCGGATGAAGCGCTCGTCATAGCCCATGGCGCGGACCTCGTCCAAGCGGTCCTCGAAGCGGATTAACCACTCGTAAAGGGTGCGATCGTAATGGGTGCGCCAGACCTCGATATCGGCTTGTTCCAGCGTGGTCTTTTCGACGACTTTGAGAACCTCGGACAGGGCGGGGGTGTACCCGCCGGGGAAGATGTATTTCTGGAACCACGGGCTGAGGTTGCCAGGCGGGCCGGTCCGGCCGATGAAATGGATCATCGCGATGCCGTCTGCGGCAAGGTTCTTTTCAATCTGCTTGAAATAGGTCGGGTATTGCGGCTGGCCCACATGTTCCAGCATGCCGACGGAGACAATGCGGTCGAACTGCTCGGTCACGTCGCGGTAGTCTTGCAGGCGGAACTCGACCAGGTGGGACACACCGGCCTCCTCGGCGCGCAGTATCGCGGCTTTGCGTTGCTCATCGCTGAGCGTCACGCCCACGACCTGCGCACCGTAATCCTTGGCCAGCGTGATGGCCAGCCCGCCCCAGCCCGACCCTATGTCGAGGACTTTCATCCCCGGCTTGATAAGCAGCTTGCCGGCAAGATGGGCCTTCTTGGCGTCTTGGGCCTGTTCAAGCGTGTAGGCGGGGTCCTTGAAATAGGCGCAGGTGTATTGGCGATCCTCGTCGAGGAACAGGTAGTAGAATGGCGTTGAGATGTCGTAGTGGTGCTCGGCATTCTGTTTGGCGGTCTTGAGCGGGATCCACTGGTCCCAGACGCGTTTGGCGATGCGGATCTGGCGAGCGATTTTTTGGCTGAACGGCAGATTGCCTTGCTGAAAGTTTTGCACGACCAGGGTCAGAAAACCGCGGACATCGTCGCCTTCAATGGTGAGGCGTTCGTCCATATAAGCCTCGCCCATGGCGAGTTCGGGGTTCAGGATCAGTTTTCGCGGCAGGGTGTCATCATGCAAAGAAACGGTGACTTTGGGGGTGGTGCCGTCGCCGGCATGGACCACTTCCCCGGATGGCATGCGCAGCGTCAAGTCGCCCGTTTTCAGGAGGTGGCGGAGCATCGCCACAAATAACTTGTCCCACATAGATCGTCGTCTTCCCGTCATCGTCATTTGCACCCCATAAGGGGCGCGTCTTCGAACTGAATTGACTTACGCCGCTAGACGCATGCCGGACCACCTAAAAAAACATTAATAAAAACACTGAGGCACTCTTTGCGATTATTTTACCGCTAGGTCAATTCTTGTGAGCGCGTTCACAAAGATATTGGGGCGTTGCAAAGAAAATTGCGGTCTTCTTGCAGAGTTGTCGCTGAAATCGGCCCGATATGGACCCGAAAGCCACGGTATGGGCTGCTACCAGTCCATGCCCGCCTTGACTTCCAAGGGGTGGCGATGTGTATCAACACCAAATTCTCGCCGTGAGAAAAAGATGTTGAAGGGTCCCCGACATGCACGAATTCCGTAGCCATACCTGCGCCGGTCTAAACAAATCCAATGTGGGCGACACTGTGCGCCTGTCGGGCTGGGTCCACAGGGTGCGCGACCATGGCGGCTTGCTGTTTATCGACCTGCGCGACCACTACGGCATCACCCAAGTGATGGCCGACCCTGACAGCCCCGTTTTCGCCGAGATCGAGAAAGTGCGCAGCGAGTGGTGTATCCGCATTGATGGCAATGTCATGGCCCGCGACGAGAGCCTGGTGAACCCGAAAATCCCAACTGGCGAGATTGAGGTGTTCATCCGCGACATCGAAGTGCTAGGCAAAGCGGACGAGCTGCCATTGATGGTGTTTGGCGATCAGGAATACCCTGAAGAAACCCGCCTGAAATACCGCTTTCTGGACCTGCGCCGCGAGAAGTTGCAGCGCAACATGACGCTGCGCTCGGACGTGGTGGCGTCGATGCGCAAGCGGATGTGGGACCTGCAGTTCAAAGAATTCCAGACGCCGATTATCACGGCCTCCAGCCCAGAAGGTGCGCGCGACTTTTTGGTGCCGTCGCGGCTGCATCCGGGCAAATTCTACGCGCTGCCGCAGGCCCCGCAGCAGTTCAAACAGCTGTTGATGGTGTCTGGTTTCGATAAGTATTTCCAGATTGCGCCCTGTTTCCGCGATGAAGACCCGCGGGCTGACCGTTCGCCAACTGATTTCTACCAGCTTGACTTGGAAATGAGCTTTGTGACCCAGCAGGACGTGTTCGACACGATCCAGCCGGTTGTGGGCGGCGTGTTTGAAGAGTTTGGCGGTGGCCGCAAGGTCGACCAGACTTGGGAGCAGATTTCCTACAAAGACGCGGCTTTGTGGTACGGCACTGACAAGCCAGACCTGCGCAACCCGATCAAGATGCAGGTGGTATCCGAGCATTTCAAAGGGTCGGGCTTTGCGATCTTTGCCAAAATTCTGGAGCAAGACGGAACTGAGATCCGCGCCATTCCGGCCCCGGGCGGCGGCTCGCGCAAATTCTGCGACCGGATGAACGCTTTTGCCCAAAAAGAGGGGCTGCCGGGGATGGGCTACATCTTCTGGCGTGACCAAGGTGAGGGCATGGAGGCCGCAGGGCCGCTGGCCAAAAACATCGGGCCGGAGCGGACCGAGGCCATTCGCCAGCAGCTGGGCCTTGACGTGGGCGACGCGGCGTTCTTCCTTGGCGGCAAGCCGTCGGCCTTTGAAGGTGTTGCGGGGCGTGCCCGCGTTGAGATCGGCAAAGAGTTGAAACTGACCGATCTGGACCGTTTTGCCTTTGCGTGGATTGTTGATTTCCCGATGTATGAAGCGGATGAGGAAAGCGGCAAGATTGATTTCTCCCACAACCCGTTTTCCATGCCGCAAGGCGGTATGGAGGCGCTGCAGGGCGCCCCGCTTGATGTGCTGGGTTATCAATATGACCTTGCCTGCAATGGCTATGAGCTGATTTCGGGCGCGATCCGGAACCACAAACCAGAGATCATGTTCAAAGCGTTTGAACTGGCCGGCTACGGCGAGGACGAGGTGCGCAAGCGCTTTGGCGGCATGGTCAACGCGTTCAAATACGGCGCGCCGCCCCACGGTGGCTGTGCTGCGGGCATCGACCGGATCGTGATGCTGCTGGCTGACGAGGCCAACATCCGCGAGGTGATCTTGTTCCCGATGAACCAACGCGCCGAAGATTTGATGATGGACGCGCCAAGCGAGCCGCAATCGGATCAGCTGATGGAATTGGGCCTGCGCGTCATTCCGCAGGATTGAGCCTGTTTCGGGCGGTTTTGCGCTAGGCATTGCCTCTGCGTGGGACTGCTTTAACCTGCGACGGAAATGGGCACGCCATGCGTGTGATAAGGACGTAGGCAGGAGAACGGCATGGGTTTTACCCCTGAAATTGCGGCGATCAGGTTTGGCGAAGGGCTGTCCCCGCTGGTGACGGCGCCCGGGTCGGCCTCTGATGTTTTGGCGCAATTGCAGGGGGCGGATTTGGCCGCAGAGGCCTACCCCATCCCCAGTTTCGCAGACCTGCTGCCCCAAATTGCCAAGGTCGAAAGGCTCAGACGCATTTGGCGCAAGGCGGCGGGCAAAGCCGAAGAAGCGGAGTTGAGGAAAAACCACCGCGAAGCCCGTGCCGAGATGTCGCGCGCCCAGGTTCAGCATACCCGGCATTTCTACACCCGTTCGATCACCACAGAGCAGCCCTTTCGCGAGCGGCTGACCCGGTTTTGGGGCGACCATTTCACCGTTGTGGGCGGCAGCGTCGCGTTTCGGCATGCGGCTCCGTACTATGTTGAAGGGGCTATCCGGCCCTGGATCACCGGCCGTTTCGTGGACATGCTGAAAGCCGTCGTGACACATCCGATGATGCTGTTGTATCTGGACCAGATCGCCTCCTTTGGGCCGAATTCCAAAGGGGCGCGGGGGCGGCGCGGGTTGAACGAGAACTTGGCCCGCGAGTTGCTGGAACTGCACACGCTTGGTGTGGATGGCAGCTATTCTCAAACGGATGTGCGGCAGTTGGCCGAATTGCTAACCGGGCTCAGCAGCACGTTGCGCGACGGGTTTGTGTTCCGGGAAAACATGGCGGAACCAGATGCGGAGACGGTGCTGGGCAAATCTTACGGCGGTGGTCCGGCCAATCTGGACGATATTTATGCCGTGCTGGAAGACCTCGCTATTCATCCGGACACCGCCACCCATCTGGCGCGGAAATTGGCGGTGCATTTCACGTCAGACACGCCAGACGAGGGCATGATCGCCGACATGGCGGCGGCCTATTTGGCCTCCGGCGGGGCATTGATGCCGCTTTACGAGGTGATGTTGGAGCACCCGTTTGCCTGGGACAGCTTCGGGCAAAAAGTGAAGCAACCGGTTGATTTCGTTATGTCTGCCTTGCGGGTGTTCCCCGTGCCGGTGCGCACCATCGCCAAGATGAACCGCGGCCAGATGCATGCGCTTATGACCGCGCCAATGGCTGCGATGGGGCAAAACCTGTATCGGCCATTGGGGCCGGATGGGTGGGCGGAAGACGCCGAACATTGGGTGACGCCGCAAGGCGTGGCGGCGCGGTTGCAATTCGCCATGGCGATGCCATCGGCAATATACCGGTCATTGCCGGACCCGCGTGAATTTGTGACCCGCGCTTTGGGGGATTTGGCCGATGAGCGGCTGCTGTTCGCGGCCCGCGCTGCGGAAACACGACGCGAAGGGGTCGGGCTGATCCTTGCCTCGCCCGGATTTCAAAGGAGATAGCGATGTCAGACCTGAAAACATCCGATCTGAGCCGCCGTGGTTTTCTGCTGCGTGGCGGGGCGCTTGGCTGCTCTTTGGCTGCCAGCCCGCTGCTGACGCCGGTCACTTTTGCCGCGACCGGTGGGGAGAACCGGCTGGTCGTTATTATCTTGCGCGGGGCGATGGACGGGTTGGACGTGGTGCGCCCATATGGTGACCCGCTGCTGGAAAAATACCGCCCGACTTTGCTGGGCGGCAAAGCGCACGATCTGGACGGGTTCTACGCGTTGCACCCTGCATTGTCGGATCTGATGCCGCTTTGGAAGGCTGGCGAGCTGGGCTTCGCGCAGGCGGTCTCGACGCCTTACCGCGACGTGCGTAGCCACTTTGACGGGCAAGATCTGCTGGAGGCCGGCACCGGCGAGGACACCGATGTGGTGCGTGACGGCTGGCTGAACCGCCTTTTGCAGGTCATGCCGGGGGCGACGTCCGAGACCGCTTTTGCGGTTGGTCACTCTGACATGAAACTGGTTTCGGGGGCGGCGGCGGTGTCAAGCTGGGCGCCGGATGGGCGCATGGATATGTCGCCGCAGGCGCAGCTGTTGCTGCAAGAGGTTTATCATGACGACCCGCTTTTCCGCGACGCGGGTGAGGAGGCGTTGGACATCGCCCAAAGCCTTGGCGTGTCGAGTGGCGACAGCTTTGGCGTTTCCAAGCGCGTGCTCCGCGAGCAGGCCAAGCAAGGCCAGAATGCCAGCAATGCGGATGTTGTGGCCAGTTTTGCCGCCAAGCGGCTGAACGAGACAGCGCGGATCGCCGCCTTTTCGCTTTCAGGTTGGGACACGCATCGCGGCCAGCGCAACGGGTTGGCCCGCGCTTTGGGCAATCTGCAGAACGCCATTTTGACGTTGAAGACGGAGCTGGGGACAAACTGGGAGCGGACGGCGGTCGTGGCGATCACCGAGTTTGGGCGCACGGCACGCGAAAACGGCACACGTGGTACCGATCATGGCACCGGCGGTGCGATGGTTATGGCCGGTGGGGCCGTGCGTGGTGGCAAAGTCTACGGAGATTGGCCGGGGTTGGACGAAGCGCAGCTTTACGCGCGGCGCGACCTGATGCCGACGGCAGATGTGCGGTCATATCCTGCATGGATCATGCAAGGGCTGTTCGGCGTGGACGCCACAACCCTGCAAACGACCGTATTCCCGGGCCTTCAGCTAGGCCGCGATCCGGGAGTTTTGGCGTAAGTCGATAGACGGTCTGGTTACCAAGCGGCGGCGGCGTCTTCGGCTGCAATAGTTGCGCTCAGCTCGCCTGTCAGGTCTTCCATACCGTTGGAAACCTGCGCTGTGATTGCAAGGGCAAGGCCCGCCAAGGCTGCCATCAGCATGGTCATGTCTACAACGGATGCACCGTCTTCTTCGGCCAGGAAGGTCATCAATGCGTTTTTCATATTCACTCTCCGCGAATTGCGTTTTGCCAAAGACGGCTTTGATCCGTCCTTGATATGCTTATCGCGACGAAAGAAGGCAGGATTGTGCCCATTTCCCGCTCGACTAAGGGTGATTTCACGCCCATTTTAGATGGAATTGAAACAATCATGGCAGACGTCCATGTGGGTGAGGGTGCAGCGAAATGAGTGCAGACAACAAATTTGGAGCGCCCGTTCCCAATTGGACGTCCCGCGAACGGCCCGGTCCAGCGACCCTGACCGGACGCTTTGTCGCGTTAGAGCCTTTGAACGCGGACAAGCACGCGGCAGACATTCATCGCGCAAATTCTGCCGATGATGCGATTTGGAATTATCTGCCTTACGGGCCTTTCACCTCTGCGGCCAGCTATCATCGGTGGGTGCGCGACATGATGGAGGCGGATGACCCCTATTTTTGGGCCGTCAGAAACCTGAGCACGGGCCATTTCGGCGGCGTCGCCAGCTATCTGCGCATCAATCCAGACATGGGAAGCATCGAAGTGGGCCACATCAATTTCGCCAAGGAATTGCAGCGGACCAAGGAAGCGACCGAGGCTATCTACCTCCTGATGGAATGGGCCTTTGAGGCGGGCTACCGGCGGTTTGAATGGAAATGTGATGCGCTCAACATCGGCTCGCGCCGGGCCGCGCAGCGCTTTGGGTTCAGCTACGAAGGGGTCTTCCGGCAGGCGGCGGTCGTGAAGGGCCGCAACCGCGATACCGCTTGGTTTGCCTGCATTGACAGTGAATGGCCAGCATTGCGAGAGGCGTATCGGGCTTGGTTCGATCCGACCAATTTTGACAAGGACGGGCGGCAGATCGAAAGCCTGGCATCGTTGACGCGGCTGGTCCGGATTTCATCTGATCCGGTGCTTGAGGCTTAGACCGGCTCTGCATTGGCCAATCTGTCGCGGATCAGGCCCCTTATATTGGCAATCGGCAAGGTAACGTCTGATCCTTTGGTGAACCCTTCTGACAAGGCGTCAGAGGCCGATTTCAGAGCTTTGTCGCCCGCAAGCCGGGCCAGACCTTGCAGAAAAGGTGCGACATAGCCAAGCGAGTCCGGCTCGGAGCTGAGCAGCTCGTCAAGATGGGACAAATCTTCCCTGAGCGACAAGGTGTCAGGTTGCACGACCTCATCACTCAGCAGTCGGGGGCCGGACGGGCGCAGATCCTTGGGCAGATGTTGCAAAATGGCGTGCTGGAACGCGCTGACAGTGTCGATCGGCTTGGGCAAGAACCCATCGGCGCCCGCAGCGAGGGAGGCTGTTTCCTGCCCCTCACCATCCGCGCCGGTTGTGGCGATGATGACAGGGCGATCCGCCTTGTCCCCCTTGGCGATCTCCGCGATCAGGTCCATGCCGGAGCCATCCGGCAGGCCAAGGTCAACGATCACCGCAGAAGGGCGATACAGCTGCAAGTGCCGGTGGGCGGCCGACAAGCTGTCAGCGCGGCGGATGCGTGCGCCGGACCGGATACACAAGAGCCGAACCGCCTCGGACGCGAAGCGGCTGTCTTCTACGACCAATATGGTTAGGCCCAACAAGGGGCGCATTGCGGTCGGGTTCACCTGCATCGACAGGTATCCAAGATCTTCGGGCATGGCGGCTTCTCCTTAGCACGGGGGCGAGTCGGGGTTGGCCGCTCAAACTTGACGTAACTTGCCTAACAGTTCGTAAACTCCGCCCGCATTCGTGCCTGCGGCACCTCATCCCCTTTGCAAGCAGTGCGCAGCATCGCATAAGAGCGCAACACGAGAACAAGTAGGATATGAGCCATGATCGGACGCCTGAACCACGTAGCCATTGCTGTCCCCGACCTGGAGGCCGCGTCGGCCATGTACCGCGATACATTGGGCGCGCAGGTGGGCGCGCCGCAGGATGAGCCGGACCACGGCGTCACCGTGGTATTCATCGAATTGCCCAACACCAAGATCGAGCTGCTATACCCGCTGGGCGACGCCAGCCCGATAAACGGCTTTCTGGAGAAGAACCCCTCGGGCGGCATTCACCACATCTGCTACGAGGTGGACGACATCATGGCTGCGCGCGACAAGCTGCAGGCCGATGGCGCCCGCGTTTTGGGCTCTGGCGAGCCGAAGATCGGCGCGCATGGCAAGCCGGTTCTGTTCCTGCACCCAAAGGATTTCACCGGGACCCTGGTTGAGCTGGAGCAAGCGTAATGGCGATCACCTCTATGGGCGTTGTGTTCGCCGTTGTCTGGTTCATGACGCTGTTTGTGGTGCTGCCTTTGGGCATGCGCTCGCAAGGCGACGCGGGCGAGGTGGAGGCAGGGACGCCGGCCTCCGCGCCATCTGGATATGTCATGCGGCGCAAGTTCAAGATCACCACCATTGTGGCGATTATTATCGCAGTGCCGGTGATCGTTGTCATCAATTACGGCCTCATCAGCATCGACGACATCGACCTGTTCAAGCGGTTCGGGCCGGGCAGCTAGACGCGTTTGCTAGGCTGGTTTCAACCGGTGAAACAGGTGGGTGAAGGCGGCGACCCCGATGATTGGCATCACCAGGTTCATCACCGGGATGGTCAGAGGAACTGCCATGCAGATGCCCGCCAGCCAGATCGAGGTGGAGTGGCGTTTGCGAAAGACGCGGACCTCGGCGGGGGCCATGCGGCGGCGCGCGACCATGGTGGCGAATTCGCGCCCCAACATCAGCCCGTTCACGCCCCAAAAGATGAAGGGCGCGATCGGCGCGAAGATCAGCGCGATGACAAGGGCCACGATGTTCACGCCCAAAAGCAGGCCCAGAAATTTGATGGTCTCGCCAAGGGTCTCGGAAAATGGAACACGGGCCACGGGCGGTTGGCCGGGGTAATGTTTGGCCTCCACCGCGTCAGCGATGCTGTCGAGAAAGATGCCGCTGAAGGCGGAGGCGACGGGGATCATCAGGAAAACGGATGCAAACAGCATCACCGGCACCACGGCCCAGGAGGCGACGTTGTCAATCCATGTGATCTCCCCGATCCAGGGGATCGAAAAGCTGTCTGGCACGATCAGGCCGATGGTCCAGGCGAAGGCAACGGTGAAGGCAAACAGCAGCGCGATTGTCAGGCCGATGCCGAGGATGAGCACCCGCAGAAAGCGGTTGTCGCCGATTTGGCCCACGGCTTTGAGATAGTCACCGATTATCATGCGCTCAGCCATGTGGTGATGGCGGCTAGGTCGGGGCGCGGCCTGTCCGGTGGCGTCGATGTCTCGCAGCCCAGGTGAATAAATCCTGCTACGAATTCGTGGTTTTCGAGGCCCAGGCCCTCGCTCAGGAACGGCCGGTCGAAAGCGGTCCAACCCGTAAGCCAGTTCGCGCCCCAGCCAGCGGCAAGGGCCGCGTTCAGCAGCGCAAGGCAGACCGCGCCGGAACTGAGCGTTTGTTCAATTTCGGGAATTTTGTCGCTTGGTTTGGGAGAGGCCACGACCGCGACAGACAGGGGCGCGTTTTCGAACATGACGCCGATCTTGTCTATTTTGTCGGTATCAAAGCCCAGATCCGCCCCGCGTGTGCGGGCCAGTTTGCCCAGCCGCTGTAAGGCGGCCTGTTCGAGCACGACGAAGCGCCACGGCTCCAGCTTGCCATGATCGGGCGTGCGGGCGGCGGCGGTAAGCAGCGTGTCGAGCGTTTCCCGGTCAGGCGCGGGCGCGGCCAGCGTTTTGGCAGGGCGCGACCGGCGGGTGAGTAGGAAGTCGAGCGCGGCTTGGTTGGTGTCAGGCATATCGGTCCCTTTGGTTGCGCTATATGTCGGGTATCGCGGCTTGGTCTTCAAGGGGCGTGACCTGCTCGCACCGAAGATGAGGCGCGTTCCGCGCCGCGATATTATTTTGTGCAGCGCTGGTTGGGAGGTCGGTGTCAGGCAGGGCTGTTGCGCCTTAGGTCTGTGATGGGTTTTTGGATATTTGTGGAACAGTGATGGGGAAGGGGTGCGCACCCGCTGGTGCCATCTTGGCCCAGAACAACAGCGCCACCAGAAAAAAGAACAGCCCGAAGAAGATCGCAACGCCTTTCATCATTTCTTGGCGGCGGTTTTCTTCTTGGCGGCGGGTTTTTTCTTGGCTGGAGCTTTGCGTTTGCGCCCGCCTTTCTTGGCCGCTTTTTCCTCAATCAGCTGGACCGCTTGGTCGATGCTCAGATCATCGGGCTCGGTGCCCTTGGGCAGCGTTGCGTTGACTTTTTCCCATTTCAGATATGGCCCGTATTTGCCTTCCATGATGGCAATGGGGCCGCCCTGATCGGGGTGATCGCCCAGTTCCTTGAGCGTTTTGGCAGCCCCGCCGCGACCACCGCGTGAGGCGACCTTGGCCGCCAGCAATTCAACCGCGTGGTTCATACCCACAGTGAAGACATCCTCCATCGTGGGCAGGTTGGCATTGGTGCCGCCGCGCTCGGAGGTGGATTCGGCGTGTTTAAGGTAGGGACCATAGCGGCCGATATTTGACCAGACATTCACCCCGTCCTCGGGGTGCGGGCCGATGAGGCGGGGCAGGGATAGCAGTTTCAGCGCGTGGTCCAGCGTCAGGTTCTCAAGGGCAAAGCCTTCTTCGGGCCAGTCTTTGGGCACGGATTGGCGCTGGGGTTTCTTGTTTTCTTCGGTCACGTCGCCGCGCTGCACGTAAGGCCCAAACCGGCCCTTGTGGATCCAGATCTTGTCGTCGCCATCCATGCCAAGCATCTTGCCCTCGGGCGGGATGCCGGTGTCTTCGTCGCCGCCGGGCGGGCCGAACGCGCGGGTGTAGCGGCAGTCCGGGTAGTTGGAGCAGCCGATAAACGCGCCGCCTGCGCGGGCCGTGCGCATGGATAGCCGCCCTTCGCCACAGTTCGGGCAAAGGCGCGGGTCGGTGCCGTCTTCGTTTGGCGGGAAGATGTGGGGGGCCAGCGCCTCGTTGATCTTGTCCAGCACTTCAGTGATGGACAGATCCATCGCCTCCGAGATGGCAACGGCGAAGTCGCGCCAGAAACGGTCGAGCACGTTCTTGTAATTCCGCTCGCCGGCGGAGACGTCGTCGAGTTCTTCCTCCAGGGCGGCGGTGAAATCATATTCCACGTAGCGCTTGAAGAAGTTGGTCAGGAAGACCGTCACCAACCGGCCTTTGTCTTCGGGGATCAGGCGGTTCTTTTCCTTGCGGACGTAGTCGCGGTCTTGGATGGTCGTCACGATTGAGGCGTAGGTGGAGGGACGCCCGATGCCGAGTTCCTCCATGCGTTTGACCAGCGTGGCCTCCGTGTAGCGGGGCGGGGGCTGGGTGAAATGCTGCTCAGGCGTGACGGTTTTCTTGGTTGTGTTCTCGCCTTCGTTGATCTGGGGCAAGGACTTGTCGTCGTCGTCCAAGACGGCGTCGTCACGACCTTCTTCATAGACGCGCAGGAAGCCGTCAAAGAGCATCACTTGGCCAGAGGCGCGCAGTTCCACTTGGCTGTCATCCGAGCCGATAATGGCCGTGGTGCGTTCCATCTTGGCGGCCGCCATTTGGCTTGCGATGGTGCGTTTGTAGATCAGGTCGTAGAGCTTGTACTGGTCCTTATCCATGATCTTGAGGCTGTCCGCATCCGCCATCATATCCGTGGGGCGGATACATTCATGCGCCTCTTGCGCGTTTTTGGCCTTGTTTTTGTACATGCGCGGGCTGTCTGGCACGTAGTCGCCGCCGAACTTGGTTTTGATCGCGTCGCGGGCGGCATGCACGGCCTCAGGCGCCATGTCGATGCCGTCGGTCCGCATATAGGTGATATGACCCGCCTCATAGAGCCGCTGGGCGCTGCTCATGGTTTGGCGCGCGCCCATGCCGAATTTGCGGGACGCCTCCTGTTGCAGGGTCGACGTCATGAAGGGGGCCGACGGGTTGCGCGACGCAGGCTTGGCCTCGACCGATTTGACGACCATGTCGCGGGAGTTGATGGCTTGCACGGCCAGTTCGGCCGCCGTTTCATTGGCGAGGTCAAACTTGTCCAGCTTGTCGCCGCCCAGAACGGTCAGGCGGGCCTCGAAATCCTTGCCGCGCGGGGTGGTCAGCATGGCTTTGACGGACCAGTATTCCTGCGCGTTGAATTTCTCGATCTCCATCTCGCGGTCGACGATGATGCGCAGGCAGACCGACTGCACGCGGCCTGCGGACTTGGCCCCGGGCAGACGGCGCCACAAAACGGGGCTGAGTTTGAAGCCAACCAGATAGTCCAGCGCGCGGCGGGCGAGGTAGGCGTGGACCAGAGGCTCGTCGACCTGGCGCGGGTTTTTCATCGCTTCGGTCACCGCCGCCTTGGTGATCGCGTTGAAGACGACGCGGCTGACAGGCGTGTCCTTCTTGATGGACTTGCGCTTGCGCAGGGCCTCTTCAAGGTGCCACGAAATGGCCTCGCCTTCGCGGTCGGGGTCGGTTGCGAGGATCAGTTCGTTGTCGTCTTTCAGGGCGTCGGCGATGGCTTTGACGTGCTTTTTGCTGTCGGAGGCGACCTCCCACAGCATCTCGAATTCGTTGTCGGGGTCGACCGATCCGTCCTTGGGGGGCAGGTCGCGTACATGGCCGTAAGAGGCCAGAACCGTGTAATTGTCGCCCAGATATTTGTTGATTGTCTTCGCTTTTGCGGGGGATTCGACAACAACTACGGGCATGAAAAACCTCTGATTCAACGACTGCTCTGGCGGCGATACATGTGGCGTGTCGGCGGGAGATGTCAACAGGGCGTGACAGTATAGCCGCCGATTGCAGGCGATAAACTGGGGGGAATCTTTGGCAAAGTGACGCAAGGTCGACGCAGCTTGGTGATGAAATGGTCATTGTTTGGTACTAGGTAAATGGTCATGAAATATGCATTGGCCTTCCTGTTTCTGTTCCCGTCCGTTGCTGCGGCGGATTGTGTGGTGCTGCTGCACGGTCTCGCGCGGACCTCCTTTTCGCTGAGCGTGATGGAGGAAAGCCTGCAGGCGAACGGGTACCAAACGGTGAACCCGGATTATCCGTCCACCAGCGACACCATTGGCGATCTGGCGGAGGCGACAATACCGGCGGCGATTGCCGAATGTGACACCAACATCCCAATTCATTTTGTCACCCATTCCATGGGCGGCATATTGGTGCGGGCGTGGTTGGCCGAAAACGAGCTGCCCACGCTGGGCCGCGTGGTGATGCTGGCCCCGCCCAATCAGGGGTCGGAGCTGGTGGATCAGCTGGGCACGATCGACGCGTTCGAGTGGGTGAACGGGCCTGCCGGGCTGCAGTTGGGAACCGGCCCGGACTCGGTGCCGCGACAGCTTGGCCCCGTTGATTTCCCCTTGGGGGTGCTGGCGGGCAATAAGACGCTCAACATCGTCTATTCCGCCATCATTCCGGGCGAAGACGATGGCAAGGTGTCCGTCGCCAGCACGCGGGTCGATGGCATGTCGGATCACATGGTGTTCAACGTCACGCACACGTTCATGATGAACGCGCCTTTGGTTGTGGGGCAAACGGTGCGCTTCTTGCAAAACGGGGCGTTCGACCGGGACCTGACGCTGGCCGACATCGTCACGGAGGTCGCCGAAGAAGTTGGCGAAACGGTGGGCGAGGTTGCGGAAGAGGTGACAGAAACAGTCACCGAAACGATCAACAGCGTCACCGACTAAGGCGCAGCCTTAGCTTTTCGGGGTGATCCGGTTGAAATGCCCCATCTTGCGGCCCGCCTTGACGTCCGCCTTGCCGTAAAGATGCAACGCGACGCCTGCGTCGGCTGACAATTCGGCCACGCGGTCTATGTCGTCACCGATCAGGTTCTCCATCACCGCGTCGGCATGGCGCGACCCGTCGCCCAAGGGCCAGCCCGCGACGGCGCGGATATGCTGCTCGAACTGGTCGATGACGCAGCCGTTTTGGGTCCAGTGGCCGGAATTATGCACGCGCGGCGCGATCTCGTTGACGATCAGGCCCTGCGGGGTGACGAACAGCTCGACCCCCAAGACGCCCACGTAATCCAGCGCATTCAAAATGCGGCCCGCCATCAGCACCGCGTCGGTGCGTTGTGCGCCGTTCAGGTTGGCGGGCACTGTGGTGGTGTGCAGGATGCCGTTTCGATGGACATTCTCGCCGGGGTCGAAGCAGGCCACTTGCCCGTCCAACGCGCGCGCACCGATGACAGACACTTCGTGGCTGAAGTCGATGAACCCTTCCAGCACGCAGGGCGCGTCGTTCATGTCGGCCCAGATGGCCGCCAGATCGTCGCCCTCTTTGATCCGTGTCTGCCCCTTGCCGTCATAGCCCAGCTCTTGCGTCTTCAGGATGGAGGGCGCGCCGATCCGGGCAACTGCGTCGCGCAGCTCTGCCTCAGACGTCACGGCGGCGAAGGGGGCGACTTTCAGCCCCAGCCCTTCCAGAAAGGTCTTTTCAACAATGCGGTTCTGCGAGGTCGACAGCGCCAAGCGGTTGGGCCGTATCGGCGCGCCGCTTTCCAGCAGGTCCAAAGCCGATGCGGGCACGTTCTCGAATTCATAGGTGATGACATCAACCGACGCGGCAAAGGATTTCAGCGCCTCCGCGTCGTCATAGCCTGCCTTGAAATGGTAGTTGGCCACATGGCTTGCGGGGCAGTCGCCGCCCGGCTCGAACACGCAGGTCTTAAACCCAAGGCGAGATGCGGCAACCGACAACATGCGGCCCAGCTGGCCGCCGCCAAGAATGCCAATGGTGGCCCCGGTGGGCAGCGCCTCAGTCATTGGACGGCTCGTCAGGAATAGAGGCGGACAGATCGCTGCGCCACTTGTCCAGCCGCGCGGCCAAGGCGTCGTCTTGCAGCGCCAGAATGCCAGCCGCCATCAGCCCCGCATTCGCGGCACCCGCCGCCCCAATCGCCATGGTGGCGACCGGAAACCCGCGCGGCATTTGCAGGATGGAATAGAGGCTGTCCACGCCCGACAAGGCGTTGGTCTGCACGGGCACGCCCACAACCGGCACCCGCGTTTTCGACGCCATCATGCCGGGAAGATGCGCAGCCCCGCCGGCGCCTGCAATAATAACCTGAAGGCCGCGATCCACGGCGGTTTTGCCATAGTCCCACAACCGGTCAGGCGTGCGGTGGGCAGAGACAATCTTGGCCTCATAGGCCACGCCCAAAGCGTCCAACATGTCGGCGGCTTCTTTCATGGTGGGCCAGTCGGACTGGCTGCCCATGATGATGCCCACTTTGATCTCTGCCATGACAAACGCGCTTTCAGCCGTAAAAGGAAGCGGCACTATAGCCAGCCGCCGCCCTTACGCAATGATATCCGGCGTCAGTTGGTCCTCAAGCGCCTGAATGCGGTCCTTGAGGCCCAGTTTTTGCTTCTTCAGCCGCTTCACGGTCAGCTGGTCGGGCAAAAGACGTTCCTGCAGCGCCTCAATCGCCTCGTCCAGATCGCGGTGCTCGCGGCGCAATACCTCCAGTTTGACACGCAAGACGTCTTCTTGGGACATGTTTGAGGGGCTGTTCACGGGCTTTTCGGGTCCATTTTGCGGGGCGGAGCGCCCAGATTAGGGGGATTCTGTCTCTCTACCAACAGTTTAGATCATCAAAGGGTTGCATGGCAGCTAGTCGCACCCCATCTTTTTATCAAGAGGCCGCCGTAAAGGGGCCGCTACCGGCAAAGTCGCTTAAAGATAAAGGGCTGTCGCATGACAAAATTGACCTTGGGATCGCATCCCTTTCTGCTGGGGTTTGACCAGCTGGAACGCCTCGTGGAACGGACCGCCAAGTCCGGCAATGATGGCTACCCGCCTTTCAACATCGAACAATCGGACCGCAATGCGTTCCGCATCACGCTGGCCGTCGCGGGCTTTGGCATGGATGATATGTCGATCACCGTTGAAGACCGCCAGTTGGTGGTCCGTGGCAAACAGCCTGACGCGCCGGAGGATCGGGTCTTTTTGCATCGCGGCATCGCCGCGCGGCAGTTTCAAAAGGCCTTCGTCTTGGCCGACGGCGTCGACGTGGCCGGGGCCATGACCGAAAACGGCCTGCTGCACATCGACCTGGAACGCGCGGTGCCCGAAACCGTGGTGCAAACGATCCAAATCAAGAAAGGATAATGCGATGAACACCCCATTTGATCTCAACACCGGAATGGCGGAACGTATTGTCTATGTGCGCTCCGTCGATGTGGCCGAGCTGCCCGAAGAGGTCCGCAAGGAATCCCAAGGGCTTGAGACGCTTTACGCGGTGCATGCCCCTGACGGCGAGCGGCTGGCCTTGGTGCTGGACCGCGACATGGCCTTCGCGCTGGCCCGCCAAAATGATTTTGCGCCAGTGACCGTGCATTAGACGTCATGGTTTGCCCGCTGAAAGAGGTTTCAGCAAAATAACAAAGGGCGCGGCAGGTCTGATCTGCCGCGCCCTTTTTCAATGTGAATTGGGCGATCTTAGAAGCCCAGCCCAGCGTCAAAGCCGTTGCCGCAAAGCTCTGCGTGTTTCGGGTGGTGCGTCAAAGACTCAAACCTCCAGCTGCAGGATTGCAAGGGATTCACAAATGCAAGCCATGCGGCTATCGTGCGGCCAACAGATCAATAACGGCCAAAAAAGGCCGAGGATACAGGCAGATGGCTCGACCAGAAACAAGGCCCGTCAAGGGCGACACCTATTATGGGAAAATCGCGCGCAATTATGAACAACGCCGCGCGCGTCAGGACTGGTGGCATGTCGAAAACACCGAGATGGAGGCGCTGCTGGACAGGCTGCCGCCAAACCTGCGGGTGGTCGACATCCCGTTCGGCACGGGGCGTTTTGTGCCAATGTACCTGGCGCGGGGCTATCAGGTCCACGGGCTGGACGCGTCGGCGGCAATGATTGCGCAGGCTCAGGAAACGCTGGGGGAGGACTTCCGCAAATGCCGCGCCGAGACCGGCACCGCGACAGCCTTGCCATATCAGGACGCGGAATTTGACCTGCTCGTGTCCACCCGCTTTTTGCGCGACATTATCGTCTACAAAGATGCCAAGCAGGCGCTGGCGGAATTTGCCCGCGTCACCCGAAGCCACGCGATCATCCAGCTGGGCCAGACCATGGCCTCGAAGGGCGCGCAGCCGCAGGCTGGCGAAGCCATGGGCAGCAAGATGTCTGCCGCGCAGATCAAGACGTTGCTCAAAGCCGTCGGGTTCGAGATCGTCGAGAAGCGCTTGGTCAAGCAAGACGAGGCCGCCCAATCCGAGATTTATCACATCTTATGTAAGAAGGTCTGACGCCGGTGTTGGTCGAACTCCTTGGCCTTCCGGGCGCCGGGAAATCGACGCTGCTGCGCGCGCTGCTGCCGCACCTCAGAGGGCAGGGGGTCAAGGTGTGCAGTGCCGAAAAGCTGGAAGACACGGCCTGCGCCGATGCCGATGCGCCGCGGTATTTGACCAGCCATCCCGGCCGGACCATGCTGTACCGCGCCACGGCTTTTCGGGCCGCGCATCCCGACCTTCTGCGCCACATCGAAACCAAGCTCGATATGGATCATCGCCAGCAGTTTTTGTTCTCATACACAACGACGCTGTTTCAGGCCGCTCACGAGCACAGGCACAAATATGCGGCAACCTTCTTGGACGAGGGGTTCATGCATCGCGGCACATTTGCGCATCTGGATGCCGATGATGCGCTCTATGCCCGGTATCTGGATTTGATTCCGCTCCCCGATCTTATATTGAACCTCTGCCCGCCTCCGCGCACCGCGTTCAGGCGCGCAATTCATCGGCGTAAAGCAAAGCCTGCGACCCGCAAAAAGGTCTTCGCCAAGTTGGGTGACCAGACGGTGTTTCGCCGCCGTCACAGGCTGATCGAGATGGGGCTTGATGCGCTCAAGGCGCGGGGCGCGCCGGTCTTGGATGTGGATACTTCGCAAGAGCTGGAGGCGTGTATCGAGGCCGTGTCGCCTGCCATTTTGGATCATGCGCAACAAAAAACGGCGGCGCTCGGGATGAGCACCGCCGCTGAGTAGTGTTTTGCCTTTGGCCGTTTAGCCAGAGATCAGCCCCATCGATTCCAGCTTCAGGATCACCTGGTGCGCGCAGTTGTCGACTTCGACATTTTCGGTCTCGACGGACAGTTCAGGGTTCTCAGGCACGTCGTAGGGGTCTGAAATGCCGGTGAATTCCTTGATCTTGCCTTCGCGCGCCAGCTTATAAAGGCCCTTGCGGTCGCGCTTCTCGCATTCCTCGATGGATGTGGCGACGTGGACCTCGATGAAAGCACCGAACGCTTCGATGTCCTCACGCACGGCCCTGCGGGTCGAGGCATAAGGCGCAATGGGCGCACAAATGGCGATCCCGCCATTCTTGGTGATTTCCGAGGCAACGTAGCCGATGCGGCGGATGTTCAGGTCACGGTGTTCCTTGCTGAACCCCAGTTCCGAGGACAGGTTTTTGCGCACAATGTCGCCGTCCAGCAGCGTCACAGGGCGGCCACCCATTTCCATCAGCTTGACCATCAACGCGTTGGCGATGGTCGATTTGCCGGAGCCGGAGAAGCCGGTGAAGAACACGGTAAAGCCTTGGCTGGCCCGTGGCGGGCGCGATTTGCGCAGCTCTTCAACCACCTGCGGGAAGGAGAACCATTCAGGGATGTCCAGGCCTTCCGCCAACCGGCGGCGCAGCTCGGTGCCGGAGATGTTCAAAACAGTGACGTCGTCCTTGTCTTCGATCTCGTCGGCAGGCTCGTATTGGGCGCGGTCCTGCACATAAACCATGTGCTTAAAGTCGACCATTTCGATGCCCATTTCTTCCTGATGCTCGCGGAACAGCTCTTGTGCGTCATATGGCCCGTAGAAATCTTCGCCAGCCGAGTTCGAACCGGGGCCCGCGTGGTCGCGGCCAACGATGAAATGCGTGCAGCCGTGGTTTTTGCGGATCAGCCCGTGCCAAACCGCCTCACGAGGACCCGCCATGCGCATGGCAAGGTTCAAAAGGCTCATGGAGGTGGTGGAGGCGGGGTATTGGTCCAGCACCGCCTCATAGCAGCGAACGCGGGTGAAGTGGTCGATGTCGCCCGGTTTGGTCAGGCCCACAACGGGGTGGATCAGCAGGTTGGCCTGCGCTTCTTTGGCGGCGCGGAAGGTCAGTTCCTGATGCGCGCGGTGCAGCGGGTTGCGGGTTTGGAACGCCACCACTTTGCGCCAACCCATCTTGCGGAAGTAAGCGCGCAGCTCGTTGGGCGTGTCGCGACGGGCGCGGAAATCGTAATGCACCGGCTGTTGGATGCCTGTTACAGGCCCGCCCAGATAGATCTTGCCCGCTTGGTTGTGCAGGTAGTTCACTGCAGGGTGGGCGCTGTCATCTGCGCCGAAGACCTTTTCGGCCTCTTTCGATTTGTTTGGCTCCCAACGGTCGGTGACCGTCATGGTGCCAAGGATCACGCCCTCTTGGTCGCGCAGCGCGATGTCTTGGCCGATCTCAAGGGAGTTCGCGAAATCTTCCGACACGTCCAGCGTGATGGGCATTGGCCACAGCTCGCCGGTGGTCAGGCGCATCGTGTCCAGGACGCTGTCGTAATCGGCCTCGGACAGGAAGCCTTTGAGCGGGTTGAAGCCGCCATTCATCAGCAGTTCCAGATCGCAGATCTGGCGCGGCGTCAGATCGTGCGAGGTCAGGTCGGCGGCCTCCAGCTTCATCTTCTGGGCGCTGTCATAAGAGACATAAAGCTCCGGGATCGGGGCGAGGTTGTTTTCCATTTGTTTAATCCTGTTACTAAACGGTGTTAGGCCGGTATTTGCGCCGGTCAGTTCGGCATGAAGCGCGTCATATTCCGCAAATTTGCGCGTCAGAAACGCAGTGGTCAGGCGGTTCTTTTCAGACGCGCCGCGGGTGGTCAGGGCGTAGGCAAAACGCTGGCGTTTGTCGGGGCCAGCACGGTCGCTGACCTTCACAAATCCAGCATCCGCCGCCGCCCTTAAAAGAGCATTAAGTTTGCCAAGCGAGACCCCCACGGCCTCCGCCGTCGCCCGCTGAGAGGCATCCGAGGCCAGATCCAACTGGCGCAGAAGTCGGAAGCGCAGGTCTTCCTCCTCTTGTATGGGTTTCGGTTTCGACGTCATCACTCGCGACTCAATGTATGTTCATGCGTGAACGCATCGCATAGCGCCACCAGTTCTCAAAGGGGAAATTTGGAGATGAGGCGGCAAAACGCCGTGAATTTAGGAAACACTGTGTCTCTGAGGACGCGCACCGGTCAGGTCTGCTCAAAACAGCGGAAACCGTGACAGCTACCAATTTTGGCAGGCGTCAGGGATTTTTCGTTTGGGGTCAGCAAAACGCCGGTTAACCCGGCCCGTTTGTGAAAGTCTCACCAGGAATTTGCCGCTCACTCGCCCAAGTCGCAGGCACCGTCCTTCAAAGGCAAGTTCACCGCGCTGGCGACATAGGTTTGGGTCTCACCAATCTCGGGACCGTAAAATTCCAACTGTAAGCGCACCACAGAGACCTCCGGCGCGCCGTCCAGTTTGCTGGCAAAGTCCAGGTAGGGTGGTAGATAAGTGTCGCAAAACTCCGGCACGATGGTCTGATAGTCCGCCTCTTTCAAAAGCCGGTCGGCGCGCACATGGACCGACAACCCCGACGCGGTGCCGCCGCCTTCAGGTTCGATTTCGAAAAATCCAAATTCAGGCGTGTCCCACTCCATTTTGGCGGCGTCAGCGCTGGCGCTGGCCGTGGCAAGCAGCAGCTCGGCAATCGTTGCGGTCAGGATGCGGTGTCTCATCGGGGCCGGCCTTTTGGTCTGGGGCGGATGTCTTGCACTCAGCCTAGCGGCTCAGTCGTCCTCCGCCAAGAACCGCTCCGCTTCCAACGCGGCCATGCAGCCCATCCCGGCGGAGGTCACCGCTTGGCGGTATTTGTGGTCGGTCAAATCGCCAGCCGCAAAAATGCCCGGGATCGAGGTCTCGGTGCTGTCGGGTTTGGTCACGACGTAGCCACCCATATGGGTTTCCAGCACGTCCTTGACCAGCTCGTTCGATGGCGCGTGGCCGATGGCCACAAAGACGCCCTTGCAGGCGATCTCGGTGATTTCGTCGGTCTTGACGTTGCGGACCTTCACGCCTTCGACGGAATTGGGGTTCTCGGTGCCGATCACTTCTTCCAACTGGTGGAACCACAAGGGTTCGATCTTGGGGTTCTTCATCAATCGGTCTTGCAGGATCTTCTCCGCCCGCAATTCGTCGCGGCGGTGGATCAGGGTGACTTTGGAGGCGAAGTTGGTCAGGAACAGCGCTTCCTCAACGGCGGTGTTGCCGCCGCCGATGACCACAATTTCCTGTCCACGGTAGAAGAAGCCGTCGCAGGTGGCGCAGGCGGAGACGCCGAAGCCTTTGAACTTCTCTTCCGATGGCAGCCCCAGCCATTTCGCCCGCGCGCCCGTTGCCAAAATCACGGCGTCGGCGGTGTAGACGGTGCCACTGTCGGATTGGCAGGTGAAAGGGCGTTTGGTGGTGTCGATGCTGGAGATGATGTCGCTCACCACCTCGCAGCCCATCGCCTTGGCATGGGCTTCCATGCGGACCATCAGGTCGGGGCCTTGCACTTCGGTGTCGCCGGGCCAGTTCTCCACCTCGGTGGCCGTCGTCAGCTGGCCGCCGGGCTCGATGCCTTGCACGAGAATCGGCTCGACCATGGCGCGGGCCGCGTAGACGCCGGCTGTGTAGCCTGCGGGGCCGGAGCCGATAATCAGAACTTTGGTGTGACGTGTCTCGGCCATGGTGATCCCCTGAGGTCTTAAGATGCAGCCAGACCGATATAAGTCGGAGCGCGGGCGGGTGCCAGAGGCATCGCCGCAATTCTTTGAGCAGGTTAAATGTTGCGCGGACGTGAAATATTGTTGCGCAAAGCCGCTGCGTTTCGTAAGTTATTGCCAGCTAAGGGGACGACATGGCCATTTCTAAACTTGACGATATTGATCGTAAAATTCTTGCCGAATTGCAGGCCAATGGGCGCATGACCAATGTTGAATTGGCCAAGCGGGTGGGCATCTCTGCGCCGCCTTGCCTGCGCCGCGTGCGCACATTGGAGGAAAGCGGGTTCATCAAAGGCTATCACGCCGAGGTCGAGGCCCGGGCGCTGGGGTTTGAGGTGCAAGTTTTCGCGATGGTGGGTTTGCAAAGTCAGGCCGAGGCCGACCTGTCGGCATTTGAGGCCCGTTGCAACGGCTGGCCGCTTGTCCGCGAATGCCACATGCTCAACGGCGAGGTCGATTTCATCCTGAAATGCGTGGCCCCAGACCTGTCCAGCTTCCAGAGCTTCCTGACGGAAGAGCTGACCTCGGCAGACAATGTGGCCAGCGTGAAAACGTCGTTGGTGATCCGCGGCTCGAAAGACGAGCCGGGCGTGCCCTTTGATGTGGTGGAAGAGCGTCTCAGCCAGATCAGCTAGGGGCGCGTGGATTGGGGCGTAAAATTTTTCGATCGAAAAATTTTCCCACAGCGCCCGGCTTCAGCCGCCTTCGCGCAAGGCGCGAACCTCAAACGAGGTCAGCCGCTGCGTCAGCTGCGGTCCGAAACTTTCCAGAGATCGTGCCTGCGGGAACAGGCGCAGCAGCGAATAAAGCATCTCGTCATCCAGCAAGGTTTCGGCAAAGGGGCCGGGGTGGAAACTTTCCACCTCCACCCCGTTGGCCAGAATGGTCGCCTGACGGTCAAAGGCCAGATTGAACAGCGAGATCGACGAAATCGGAGTGATCGAGATCACCTGCACCCCGTCCTCAAAGGCGCGGACCGGCGCAAACGCCAGGTCCACGCCAAACAGCGCCTTACAGGCAGCATGGCGCATCAGGATATGAGACCGGGGGGCCAACATCAGGTCAGAGGCGGGCTTTGCAAGCCCGAACGCATCGCTGGTCACCCGGAATAGCTTGCCGCGTTCGCTGGTCTGCGCGTCGCGCGGCGTCATGTCATAAGAGCCGACCCATTGGAGGGGCAGGGGGCCGTATTCACTGGTTAACACGCCCATACCGGGCGCCAGATCTTCGACAGCAACTGGCCCTTGGGTGGTCGAAATCAGCGTGCCACGCGCCACATTGGCGCAGGCGCTTTCGATCACCGGAACAGAGGGGGCCATGATGGTGTCGTAGGAAACCTCACCGGGATGCGACATCCAGGCGATATTGTAGGGGCGCGACATAACATGCGCCCGCACTGGCGCGTGGGGCAGAGGACCCCGCAGAGGCGCGCGCGACGTGGAGGAGGGAGCGGAACCGAAATCCGGGTTGGAGGCCATCTGCTGGTCAACGCCGAAGCGTGGGGCGGGTGAGTAGGTCATGCGTCGTCCCTTTCAGGGCTTGCTGGCCTGCACGGTCCCCACCGCTATGCAGATGTTTCACTTAACTTGCGCCAACAATGGCCATGATCCAGCCGCAAAGTCAAAGAAATGGGGGTAATGGGTGCGGCTGCGTGGACAATCTCATGTTCGCGGACAGGACTGTTTCTTAGGCGCTGGGCAGTGCTGCCACATTTCCACAGGCGGCTTGTCACAAGCTCTGCGAATCGCTGGTCGCCCCTGATGCTGGTTGCGCGTGGATTTGCGTGTTACTCACGCCTTAACTCCACCTTCAGCGCGCGAAGAGGGCAACCACCGTGCTCAGCAACGACCAAATCAAATCCCGCTTCGCCAAGGCCCGCAAGGCGCAGGCCGCTGGCCGCCTGACCGAGGCCGCCGCGGGCTACCGCGCCCTCATCAAACAGGCCCCAAATCTGGCGGAGGCTTATTTCAATCTGGCGGAAATCTTCTCCACCAAAGCGATGTTCGGCGAGGCGGGGCCAAATTATGAAGCGGCATTGAAGCTCCGCCCGCAGGAGCCCGCGATCTGGCTGTCCTACCTTAATATGGCTGAACGCCACCCCAACACCGACAATCTGGCGCGTTTGCTGACCCGCGCGCAGCCCGTGGTTGGGCATTTGCCCGCCTTCGGGTTTCTCAGCGGTATGGTCTGTGTCCGGCGCGGGGCGACGGAAGACGCGTTGCCGTTGTTCAAATCCGCCATCGCAAAAGGCTTCAACGCGCCGCGTGCATATGTGGAATATGGGGTGGCGCTGGCCGCGCTGGGACGCAATGACGATGCCTTGGTGCAGTACCAGCACGCGCTGGCCAAACAACCCAACAACTCGTTTGCCTTGGCGCGCAAAAGCGAATTGCTGCGCGACATGGGGCAGTTTGAGGAGGCGCTTGCCACAGCCCGCGGCGCGATCGCGTATACGCCGGAGTCGGCGCCACTGTATTATACCTACTGCTCCATCGCGAAGGTGCAGGCGGGCGATCCGATGATTGCCAACATGGAGACGCTGGCGAAGAAGCCCGCACTTGATGATCCGTCGAAGACGTTTCTTGGCCACGCGTTGGCCAAGGCTGCGGAAGACACTGGCGATAAGGCCAACGTTTTTGGCTACCTCAAGATGGGCAATGACGCCAACCTGCGCGCGCATCCGTTCGATATTGAACAGGACCGCCGCAGTGTGGCGGAGTTTCAGGCGGCGTATTTGAAAATGGAGGGCGGGGCGTCTGACGATGCGTCAGATGTCGCGCCGATTTTTGTGACGGGGCTGCCGCGGTCGGGCACCACCTTGGTGGAGCAAATCCTGAGCACGGATGCGGGCATTGAAGGCGGTGGAGAGTTGGGCATCCTGGGTGACATGTTCGCGGCCTCTTGGGACGGGGCCATTTCACCGCAGGCTTTGAGCAAGATAGGCCATGACTATGCGGCACAATTGGTCAAACGCTTCCCCGATGCGCGGCAGGTAACCGACAAATCTATCAGCACCTATGCCCAGATCGGCTTCGTCAAGCGGGCGCTGCCCAACGCCAAGATCGTGGTGGTGCGGCGTGATCCGGCTGATAATGCGCTGTCGATCTACAAGAACATGTTTGCGCCGGGCACGCATCGGTACGCCTCCAGCCTGACCGGGATCGCGCAGTTCATGCGGCTGTTTGAAAGCCAGCTGGATTTTTGGCGGCAGCATTGCCCCGATGATTTTGTCGAGATCAGTTACGAGACCTTGACCACGGAGCCGGAGCCGCAAATACGCGCTTTGGTGGATGCGGTGGGGCTGGAGTGGGATGATGGCTTCCTCGCGTCGCATGAAAATACGCGCAAGATTACGACCTTGTCGGCGGCGCAGGTGCGCCAGCCGATTTATGCGTCCTCGGTGAAGGCCTCCGCGAAATATGAGACGGAGTTGGAGCCGTTTCTGACGGAATACGCGAAACTGGACCCTTTGAAATAAGAAGCGCCCGCATGTGGGAGGACATGCGAGCGCTTGGCTTTCGGTCGTCGGAGGCTGCTCAGGCTGATTTCAGCTCTGTGTAGTCCAGCTCTGGTGCCTCGACGGCCAAACGGTTTTTCCACGAAGCGCTGCGCTTGCCGCGCGTCCAAGGCATCACCACATCCACTTTGGCGCTCTCTTCGAGGACCCAGTCCATCATGCGTGCGTTCTTAGCCATGGTATCGCTCCGTTTCTTGTTAGTGGCCCGAGCCTGCTGCCTTGGGTTGCAGCGTCATTTGGCCCGAGCCGGGTAAGTCGTGTCCCGCTTGGGACGCCCTCTTTGTCGCAATCCATTCGGGCGACAGCGTGGCCATGGTTAATTTTTTCTAAATTTTTTTGCTGTGGATTGTGGCCACACGCGGGCAGCCGTTCAAACCAGCTTTTGCGGGGGTTTCGCGCCGAAACAGACAAGCCCGCGCCCAATCTGAGGCAGGATTAAGATGATATTTGCCCAGATATTGTCACGAATAGCGAAACAATCGCGGCTCAAATGCGGATTGTTGCGATAAGCCGACCGTAGTCGGGATCCTTGTGATGCACCGACCGCCGATAGGAATAGAACCGCGCCTCGTCGGCATAAGTGCAATGCCGGGTCCATTCGGCCTGCACGCCCGCGCCGCGCAGACGCATCAGCCCGTAGCCTTGCAGGTCAAACTGGTATTTGTCCGCTGACACGCCTTGCGCAAAGAAGCGGGCATTGTCGGGGTCGTCGTCGAGGAAACGCTCGAAATACTCTTGGCCAACCTCGTAGGACGCTTGGCTGATCGACGGGCCAATCACGGCTTGAATGTTGTCCCGCGCGGCCCCCAATGCCTCCATGGCGTCGACGGTCGCCTCCAGGATGCCGCCCACGGCGCCGCCCCATCCCGCATGTGCCGCACCTACAACGCCCGCCTTTGCGTCGGCAAAAAGCACCGGTTGGCAGTCGGCGGTCAGAATGCCCAGGGCGATGCCCGGCGTGGCCGTCACGATCCCGTCGGCCTTGGGGCGGTCCTGTCTTGGCTCGGTCAGGGTCACCACCTCGGCGGAATGGAACTGATGCACGGACACCAGATGATCGACATCTACCTCCATTGCCTCCGCCACGCGGGCGCGGTTGGTGGCCACGGCGTCCTTCTGGTCGGACGAGCCATGGCCGCAATTCAGTCCTTTGAAGATGCCCGAGGAGGCGCCGCCGCGGCGGGTGAAAAACCCGTGCCGAAACGGGGCGAGGCTGTCGGCTGTGATGATCTCTAGGGTCATGCGGGCGTCATGGGTCAAATCCGGGTGGGGGTGTCGCGCCCTTCGGGTAAAGCGCGATGGCTTTGAAAAGACTCCCCATTTCCGACGGCTCCGTCAAGCGCCTGTAGGCGGCAAGATGCTGGTCCAAGGCGCTTTGGTCGCCCGCGTCGTCCAGCTTTTCGGCCAAAGCCTGCGCGCGCGGCCCGATGCCAAGCGCATAAAGCAGGGCGGCCTGCGTGGTCATTTTGGATGTCGCGCAGCCGCTGGCGTCGCAGATTGCTTTGAAATCCACATGCGCGGTCAGGTCGGCTTGGCCCGGGCTGTCCAATGGGTCGCACGGCGCATGGTCCTTCACGGCCTGAAACGTATCGCCTTTGGAGGCCCAGTCGCCGTAATCCACAATGATCCCCGCGCCACCATGGCGCTGAATGCGATCCGACACCTCCGCCACGATCTGCGGGGCGGCGGGGCAAAGCTCCACCACGTCACCATCGCCTGTGTCTTGCAGGCGATGCGCCAGCGCCTCCATCGGGACTGGCTCGCTGAGGCCAAAGGTAAGTGCGTCGCCGTCGCGGCCCACCCGCCGCTCCGCCCAGCCGCGCCCCTGCCGGAGGAACTGTCGGATGGGCAGAGCGTCGAAAAACTCGTTGGCCACAAGGAACAAGGGCGTTTCAGGCAACTCCGCCACGCTGTCATGCCAAATCACGTCAACGCCCTTGAGCGTCGCGCGCTGAATGTCGCGCAGCGCGGGGCTGGCCTCGACCAGATGTATCTCGGGCGCAAAGCCGGGCACGGCTTTGGTTGCGCGCAGCATGTCGGCCATCAACGTCCCGCGCCCGGGGCCCAGCTCCACCAAGGCGCATGCACCACCGCCCTGATCCATCCACGCCTGTGCAAGGCACAGGCCCAACAGCTCGCCAAACATCTGGCTGATCTCCGGCGCGGTGATGAAATCGCCGCTTTGCCCAAAGGGGTCGCGGGTGGCGTAGTAGCCAAATTCGGGGTGCAGCAGGCAGGCCTGCATATAGTCGGCAAGGCTCATCGGGCCGTCGACCTCGATTTGCCGGATCAGCTGCGCCTTCAGGCTCATGACGCGCGGCGGCGCGCGCCCATGATAATCAGCAGCCCGACGATAATCATTGGCGTGGACAGCAACTGCCCCATTGTCAGCCCCAGCTCCCCAAACTGCCACGCATAGCCCAGCGGGTTGGTGTCGGAGGTGAATTGCGCATCCGGCTGGCGCACAAATTCGACCACGAAGCGCGCAATGCCGTAGCCTGCCAGGAAGGCGCCAATCAATGCGCCCGGCGTTTTCAACCAGCCTTTGCGCAGCGCCAGATAGATCAGCACGGCAAAGAGGATCAAACCCTCTAGCAGCGCCTCATAGAGCTGCGACGGGTGGCGGGCACACATCTGTTCAACCGTGGCGCAGGCCTGTGCTGCGTCTCCGGGGAAGATCACCGCCCATGGCAGCTCGGTTGGGCGGCCCCAAAGTTCAGCGTTGATGAAATTGGCGATGCGGCCAAGGAAGATGGCGGGCGGGGTGGCCACCACGATGGCGTCCCCAACGCTGAGCGGCGAAAACTTGTTCTTCCAGCAGAAAATCAGCCCGGCTATCAGCACGCCCAACGCCCCGCCGTGAAACGACATGCCGCCCTGCCAGATTTGCAAAATCTCGCCGGGATTGGCGAAGTAATAGGCCGGTTGGTAGAACAGCACGAAGCCGAAGCGGCCCCCCAAGACCACGCCCAGGATGATCCATGTCACTAGATCGGACGCGTTCTCCGACGTCATGGGGGACTTGTTGTCGGGCCATAGCCGCGCCCGTTTGAACAGCTGCACCGCGATGAACCAGCCGATGACGATCCCCACGATATAGGCCATCGCGTACCAGCGCAGCGAGAACTCGCGGCCGAACAGCTCCAGCGTGAAAATGTCGGGGCCGATATCGGGGAAGGGAAGAAGCGCTGCTAACATAGCCGCATGGGTGCGACGCCCCTGCGACGATGTCAACCTTGAGAAATGGCCAAAGCCTCCCCATATAGAGGTCAGGCAAGCACGAGGTACGATATGCAAACCCGCAACAAATTCTTCGACGACATGTCGCAAATGATGACCAACGCCATGGGCGTGGCCCAGGGCGCCAAGTCCGAGGCCGAGAACGCCATGAGCTCCATGGTTGACCGCTGGCTGGCGGACCGCGATTTTGTGACCCGCGAGGAATTCGACGCCGTCCGGGCCATGGCCCAGAAGGCCCGCGAGGAGAACGAGGCCCTGAAGGCCCGCCTGGATGCGATGGAAAAGAAGCCGGCCAAAAAGGCGGCACCCAAAAAATCCTGAGGCTTTCGAATTTTCGTCGAAAATTCGCCCGCGCTGAACAGCTTCAGCCGCCCAGGCTGAAGCCCAGCAGCATCACGATCACGTAAGAAAAGCACAGGGCGGCCACGAACAGGGGCCGCGCCATGTAGGTCAGCCGCCCGTAGCGGTCGACCACGTCCGCCACCTCGTCGCGCGTCAGCCCGAACCGCAGGCTGCGCAGCGTCTGCTCGGACGCGTCGCGCGCGGCCTCGCCCGCGTCTCGGTTCCACACCAGCACCGCGATCAGGTCCAACGCGATGGACATCGGCCACAACAGCACGCCGGACACGGCCCCGATAAGCCGCCCGGCCTTGGCCGCGGCCTTGCGCGATTTGTACTTCTCCACCAGCCCCGCGTAGTCATACGCCCATTCGCTCACCGCCTTCTCGACGATGCCGAACAGCAGGTACATCAGGACCAAATCCCGCAGCACGGCGGGCAGCCCAACGGGCAAGGCGTCCCGCGCGTCGCGGTACACATCAATGCCGGACCCCAGCCAGCCCTTTGGCACCCAGCCAAAGCCGCCCGCCACCAGCGAGGCCAGCACAACCAGCGACAAAAGCCAGCACAAAAGGACAATCACGCGCATCATGGGGGCAGGCCTAGCCCGCCCGCCGCCAAGTGTGAAGGGGGAGCCTTGCGCCTGCGCTCCCCTCCAAGCTAGGCTCGCCCGATCATTTCATCTGGAGCCTGACACATGAAACTGCTGACCACGCTATTTGCCGCCACCCTCGCAACCTCCGCCATGGCCGACGGCCACCTGCCAAACCTCGACGGCAAGGAAGTCGTCTTCGTCACGGAAAACGCCTACCCGCCGCTGCAATTCGTGGAGCCGGGCACTGGCAATGCCGTCGGCTGGGAATATGACGCGGTGGCCGAAATCGCCAAGCGCATCAACATCACCGTGGTCTATGAAAACACCAGCTGGGACGCGATGATCCCGGCGGTCTCCAGCGGGCAGTACGATGTCGGCATGACCGGCATCACCATCCGCGAGGACCGCAAAGAGCAGGTCGATTTCTCCGACAAATACATGACCTCCGAGATGGTCATGCTGGTGCGCGGCGACGAAGACCGGTTCAATGACGCCAAATCCTTTGCCGCCGACGCCGACCTTCTTATGGCCGCGCAACCTGGCACCACGCCGTTTTATGTCGGCGTCTATGACGTGCTGGATGGGGACGAGGCAAACCCGCGCATCATCAAGTTCGAAACCTTCGGGGCAGGGGTCGCGGCCTTGCGCACAGGCGATGTGGATCTGGTGCTGACGGATGGCACGGCAGGCAACGGCTATGTGGCATCGTCGGACGGGGCGCTGAAAATCGTGGGCGAGAAGCTCGGGACCGAGGATTTTGGCTTCATCTTCCCCAAAGGCTCTGACCTTGTGGCCCCCATCAACGCTGCGATTGCCGACATGACCAAGGACGGCACCATCGACGCGCTGAACACCAAATGGTTCCTCGACTACAAGCTGGGCGGCTAAGCCACCCGAGCCCGCAGGGTGATGGGCCCCTCAAACCCCGATAAGGATTTCCCCTATTGGCTCGTCCTCTTGGGCGGGCTGATGGCGTGGATGTTTTATCAGGTCTGGGTGAATGATCTCTATTCCCAAGTCATGGGAACGCTGTCCAAAGGCATCCGCATCACCGTCATGGTGACGCTGATTGGCTTCTTCATGGCGTCGGTCACGGGCCTGATCCTTGCGGTCATGTCGCTGTCGCGCTCCATCATCCTGCGCCAGATCGCGCGGTTCTATATCGAAATCGTGCGCGGCATCCCGATCATCGTGCTGCTGCTTTACGTGGCCTTCGTGGTGGCGCCTGCGCTGGTCTACGCGATCAACTGGGCGTTGGAGCCGCTGGGCGCGGACCCTTGGCGCACCCGCGACTTCCCGCTTTTGTGGCGTGCCACGGCCGCGCTTGCCATCGGCTATTCCGCCTTCATCGCGGAAGTGTTTCGCGCGGGCATCCAATCGGTGGAGCCGGGCCAGATCGAGGCGGCGGAGGCGCTGGGCCTGAGCCGCTGGCAACGCTTCCGTCACATCATCTTCCCGCAGGCCATCCGCACCATCCTGCCGCCGCTGGGCAATGACTTTGTGGCGATGGTGAAGGATAGCTCGCTTGTGTCGGTCCTGGGCGTCTCCGACATCACCCAGCTGGGCAAGGTCACCGCCGCAGGCAATTTCCGCTACTTTGAAACCTACAACATCGTGGCCCTTATCTACCTGACCCTCACCATCACCCTGTCCATCGGCCTGCGCCGGTTGGAACGACAAATGCGTGACAAGCCGCATTGACCCGTTGCAGCCCGCCATCAGCGCATTAGGTTGACCGCCAAAGGAGACCCCTCAATGACAAACCCGCTGCTCGCCCCTTGGAACACCCCCTTTGAGCTGCCGCCTTTCGGCGCCTTCACCGATGACGACGTGGCCCCCGCGTTCGAACAGGCCCTGACCACCGCCCGCGCGCAGCTAAAGGCTATCGCCGAAAACGCGGATGTGCCCACCTTTGCCAACACCATCGACGCGCTGGAACTGATGGGCGAAGACATGGAAAAGGCGCTGGCGCCTTTCTACCTGCAAGCCGGGGTCGACTCGAACCCCAAGCGACAGGAGTTGCAGCGCGACTTCTCCCCCAAACTTGCCGCATGGGGGTCCGAGGTCATGATGAACCGCGACCTGTTCAAACGGGTCGAAACGCTCTGGTCCCAAAAGGACGATTTGGACCTGACGGAAGAACAACACCGTGTCCTGTTTTTGCAGCGCCGAAACTTCCTGCGGGCAGGCGCGGCGCTCGAAGGGGCCGATTATGATAGGTTAAAGGACATTAAGAACCGCCTTGCGGTGATCGGGACGGAGTTTACCCAAAATCTGCTCGCAGATGAGCGCGACTGGTTTGTACAAATTGGGTTAGAGGACCTCTCAGGGTTACCCCAATTTGTACAAAACTCTGCACAAGAGGCTGCGAAGGAGCGTGGCATTGACGGATATGCAATCACTCTTTCGCGTTCGTTAATTGTCCCGTTCCTACAGTATTCTGACCGCCGCGACCTGCGCGAAAAAGCCTACACAGCATGGGTGTCACGCGGCGCAAATGGCGGCGAGACCGACAACCGCGAGATCGCTTTAGAGACGCTGGCCCTTCGCCGCGAACGCGCCAACCTGCTGGGCCACGACACGTTTGCCGATTTCAAACTGGTCACCGAGATGGCGCAAACCCCTGAAAACGTTCGCGAATTGCTGATGAAAGTGTGGGAGCCTGCCAAGGCGCAGGCGCTGCTGGACGCCGCCAAATTGGAAGACATGATGCATGCCGACGGCGTCAACGGCGCGCTTGAGCCATGGGATTGGCGCTACTATTCCGAGAAGCGCCGCGCCGTTGAACACGATCTGGACGAGGCGGCATTGAAGCCTTACCTGCAGCTTAACAACATGATCGAAGCGGCCTTTGATTGCGCTAACCGCTTGTTTGGATTGGAGTTTTCGTCCCTGCCGGACGTCGCGCTTCACCACGAGGACGCCCGCGCATGGGAAGTCACCCGTGATGGCCAGCACGTCGCTGTTTTCATTGGAGATTATTTCGCCCGAGGCGGAAAACGTTCTGGCGCATGGTGCTCCGCCCTGCGCTCCCAGCAAAAACTCAAAGGCAACATCCGCCCCCATGTCATCAACGTCTGCAACTTCGCCAAAGGCGACCCCGCGCTCTTGTCCTACGACGATGCGAGGACACTGTTTCACGAGTTCGGCCACGCGCTGCACCAGATGCTGTCGGACGTAACTTATGAAATGATTTCAGGTACTTCCGTGCCGCGTGACTTCGTGGAATTGCCCAGCCAGCTGTATGAACATTGGCTCGAAGTACCGGAGGTTTTGCAAAAACACGCGACCCATTTTGACACTGGCGAGGCGATGCCAGCGGCCCTTTTGGACAAGATGTTGAAGGCCGCCACCTACGACCAGGGCTTCGCCACCGTCGAATACGTCGCCTCCGCCCTCGTGGACCTCGAATTCCACAACGGCCCCGTCCCTGACGACATCATGGCCCGCCAAACCGAAATCCTCGACGGTTTGGGCATGCCCCACGCCATCCGCATGCGCCACGCCACGCCCCATTTCGCCCATGTCTTCGCAGGCGACGGATATTCATCTGCCTACTATTCTTACATGTGGTCCGAGGTGATGGACGCGGATGCGTTTGAAGCCTTTGAGGAGGCAGGTGGCGCGTTTGATCCTGAGATGGCTAAGAAGTTGGAATCGCAGATACTTTCGACTGGTGGTTCCCGCGAAGCCGGTGATTTGTACATGTCTTTTCGTGGCAAGATGCCAGGGGTAGACGCGCTGCTGAAAGGACGCGGATTGGATAAGGTGGCGTGACCCAAATGGGTGCTACGCACGCAGTTTTATCTAGGGGGCTCTGCCCCCGTCGCTGACGCTCCTCCCCCGGGATATTTAAGGAACATGGGAAGGGGAGGTTGTATCTTACCGATGTTAATGATTTGAAGATTTGAGCCAAACCGGGGATGCTTTGGATGATTTCAGACGATCAGATGACCGCGTTGATTGAGACCGTGCGCGACGTGGCGCGGGTGGAAATCCTTCCTCATTTCCGCAACTTGGATGCGTTGCAGATCGACAGCAAATCTGCGCCGGATGATTTGGTGACCATCGCCGACCGAGCGGCGGAGCTGGCAATTTCAAAAGCAGTTCACAGCATATTGCCTGATGCCGCAATTATTGGCGAGGAAGCGGTCTCGTCTGACAAGAGCGTGCTGGCGCGGGTGAAAGAGCCCGGGCTGGTTGTGGTGATCGACCCGATTGATGGAACGTGGAACTACGCCAACGGGATCGCGACCTACGGGGTGATCCTGGCCGTCATCGAAGACGGGCAGTGCATTTTTGGACTGCTTTATGACCCTAGCTATGATGATTGGATCATGGCCACAAAGGGCGAAGGGGCCTTCTTTTGCAGGCCGGACGGCACCAAGCGTGCGCTGCAATTGGCACCACCGCCGGACAAGTTGTCGGATTGTTTCGGGTTTGTGGGGCTTTACCTGTTTGGCAAGGAGCGGCAGGCACAATTGGCTGCAGCTTTGCCGTCTTTTCGCAGGTCCATGACGCTGCGCTGTTCGTGCCACGAGTACCGGATGCTGGCCCAGGGGGCTTCGCAGTTTTGTTTGAACGGCATGCTCAACGTCTGGGATCACGCTGCGGGCGTATTGATTTACCAGGAGGCGGGTGGCGTTGCCCGGCTGCTGGACGGGCGCAATTATGACCCTGTGATGCGAAAGGGGCATCTACTGACCGCGGCCTCGGAGCCGCTTTGGGAAGAGCTGTCGGAGCTGTTTGGCGAGGCTTAGTCGCGCGTCTCGCCGGCCATCAGGCCCCAGAACGCGCTGCGTTTGATCCAGCCTTTGGACCCTTCTGCTGTGACCCGGCACCAGTTGCCGGTGCATTTGCCCAGCCGTGCGATGACACCGGCCTCCAGGTAGGCCTGCACTGGGGAGCTTTCCTCGGCGGTGTGATGAATTGCAGCCATGTCCTGTTCAACGAGCACCGTGCGCACGCCTGAGAGCAGGGTGTAGTGGACCCAGCCGCCGGCACCGTCGCGGTCCTCGACGCGCCGCCAATGGCCGTGCTCTGCCACGATCTGCAGGGGCATATTGCGGCGTTTGAAGACCCAGTCGATGCGGTGCGTCAGGGATGGACCGCGTCGCACATTGCCCTCAGAGGCTTTTAGCGACACGAAGCGCGGCATTGGCAAATTGGTGACGGGGCCGCGCTCGGCGAAAGCGCTGCTAGACGAAAGGACGACGCAAACCGCCGCCATACTCAAAACCGATTTCATAAGCTGCCTGCCCTGACTGCTATTTCTTTGTTAGGGGCTTATTCTGCTTGCCCCTTTAAGCGTGATCTTGTCACTATGAATGTATGATTTCCAGCAGGGAGGCGTCATCTTGCCAAGACAAAAGCTAAGTGTTGTCGTGACGCGACGGTTGCCCGACGTGGTGGAAACGCGGATGAGCGAGCTGTTCGACGTCAAGCTGCGTGAAAGCGACGTGCCAATGACCAAGCCGGAGCTTGCCGAAGCGATGCGCGAGGCGGATGTGCTGGTGCCGACCCTGACTGACAAGATCGACGCGGGACTTTTGGGACAGGCCGGTGACAAGCTAAAACTCATTGCCAATTACGGCGCGGGCGTTGACCACATTGACGTAGCGACCGCGCGCCAGCGCGGCGTTCTGGTGTCCAACACTCCCGGTGCCGTGACCGAGGACACCGCTGATATGACGCTGGCGCTGATCCTGTCCGTGACGCGGCGTATCCCCGAAGGCCTGAACAAGATGCAAAGCGGGTCGTGGGACGGCTGGTCCCCAACCGCATTGATGGGGGGACGGATCGCGGGGCGCCGATTGGGCATTCTGGGGATGGGGCGCATTGGTCAGGCTGTGGCGCGACGCGCCAAGGTGTTTGGAATGCAGGTGCATTACCACAACCGCACGCCGGTGCACCAGGGCATCTCGGACGAGCTGGAGGCAACCTATTGGGAGAGCCTTGACCAGATGATTGCCCGCATGGACATCGTGTCGGTCAATTGTCCACATACGCCCTCGACATACCATTTGCTGAATGCGCGGCGGCTGAAGTTGATGAAACCCTCGGCGGTGGTTGTGAATACGTCGCGGGGCGAGGTGATTGACGAGAACGCGCTGACGCGGATGCTCAGGGCAGGGGAACTGGCGGGGGCCGGACTGGATGTGTTCGAGCATGGCACCGACATAAACCCGCGGCTGCGAGACCTGCCAAACGTGGTGGCCTTGCCGCATATGGGATCGGCCACCGAAGAAGGCCGCATCGAGATGGGCGAGAAGGTGCTTTTAAACATCAAGACCTTTGACGACGGCCATAGGCCGCCGGATCAGGTCGTGCCGGGGATGTTGTAGGCCTGCGCAATTAGCGGTCGATGCGGGCCGCCGACAACGCGATGGCCTGCTGGTAGACCGTTGCTGCGTTCCATTCATTCAACACGCGAAAGTTGGCTGTGCCTTGCTGGTACGGCTGACCCGGCTGCCAACCTTTGGCACGCAGGAAATTTGCCGTTGACGCCAGTGCATCGGCTTGGTTGTAGAAATCAGCACGCCCGTCGCCCGTCGCATCCACGCCATATTTCAGCGCGTTGCCAGGCAAAAACTGGGTGTGGCCCAGCTCGCCATGTGCCGCACCGCGTTGGCCGGGGCTCAGGATGCCACGGTCGACCATCGCCAGCGCCGACAGCGCATGTGGGATGAAGAAGGCGGAGCGGCGGCAGTCATAGGCGACTGTCAGGATCGAATCCACCACCGGCGTGTTGCCCATGTTGCGGCCAAAACCCGTTTCCATGCCGTGGATGGCCAGCAAGATGCCTGCGGGCACGCCATATTTGGCTTCAAGTGATTGGTAGAAGCCGGCGTTCTGGGCCTTGCGTTTGCGGGCCTGCGCCGCAAATCCGTCGACGGAACCGAGCCGAATTTTGATGAACCGGTCGAGCGAATATTTCACGCCTTTCTGGTTGCGATCCGCCGCAATGGTGCTGTTGGAATACCTGGCGTTTGCCAAGGCCTGAAGGCCGCGATTGCCGATGCCGGCTTGCTTGGCCTCGCTGGCAAACTGGGATTTCCACGTGCCGAACCCACCGGAGTTGTTCCCGCATTGCGCAGCGAATGCCGCGGCAGGGGCCATGGCGATGAGTGCGGCAAGTGCGGCGCGTCTGAAGGATCGGCGGTTGGTCATGGCAAAGGCTCCCGTAAAGTAAACACTGCGCCATCCTAAAGCGAAGGCTGCGCAGCGAAAAGCAGAATTCTGCTGGCAGGCCCTCGGGCGCCTTAATTTGCCCTTTGTACGCCCAATTCTCTCCGTATTGCCTGTCTATGCCCTTGGTCGATTATCACGTGAAATGGTGGATCACATGTCGAAGATAGCTTTTGTTCTGCCGGTCGCATTCGGGGTGATGGCCCTTGGGGCGACGGTTGGGCTGGATTTTTACAAGAAGCAGGCTTTGGCTGGCGAGGACGGCTATTCCGTCGCCAAATATGTTGAAGATGTGAAAACCTCCTTCACCGCGCAGGCGCGGGAAGCGATCGCGAACCGCAACATGGCTGACTACTTGGGGACCGCCGCAGAAGGCTGGACCAAGCGCCCTTTCGAGGCGAAAGACATGGAATTGTTGACCGGCAAAACTGCGCCGGAGACCAAGGACGACATCCCCGGATTGTCCAAAGGCGACAAGGCGATGATGGACCTTGTCTCCGCCAGCGTGACCCGTGGCACCCAAACGGCCGGCAATACCTTCGAGAAAGACGGCACCGTTGTGATCGTGAAAGGGGTCTTTCTGCCAGCCCGCATCATGAAGGGTTTTGGTGGCAAGCAATTGGGCATGATGGCCGACATGATGAACGGGGTCGGGCTTGGCACCGATTTTGCAATCGTGCGCGGCCTCAAGTTCCAAGAGGCCATGAACCTGAGCAACGATGCTCCTTATCGCCGCCTCACCGCGTCGTTGACCCCGCAATTGCAATTGTCAGTGATGACCAATGCTCAGGAAGATGCGGATGTGATGGAAGTTCTGGCGACGCTTGATATTGCGAGTCTGAACCAAATGGTGGTCAAGCCGATCCCCAAAATGGGCGAAAATGACATTCTCTTGCTGGCGTCGGCGGAAGGTCTGGCCAACGGGCAGCCCAAGGCCAAATCGGCCGCGTTGGAGGTGATTATGGAGGAGATCGCCAATGCCGAACAGGAAGCAGAGAAGGCCATTGCGCAATTGGCGGAAGACACAGCGCCAATAAGCGACGCGGAACAGCCGCTGTCGTTTGCGGATCGTCTGTCGTCGCTGCTTGGGTCGGGCAAATCGTCCACCGAAGAGGTCGAAAAGCCACGTCGCATGGTGTGCAAGATGCAGCAAGGGTTTAAGCGCTGCGCCTTCCCCAAGGAAGAGTAACGACCCGCAGGTCGCAATTGGCACACGAATGTCGATACCCGCTCCGCAATCCATCCCAAAACAGGCAATTTAGGCGCGACACCATTTGAGGGACTGCGCCCATGAAAACTCACGTTAAAGCACTTGTCGTTGGCGGCGGCGCAGTTGGTACCTCGATTGCCTATCATCTGGGGAAAGCCGGATGGGACACAATGCTGCTGGAACGCGACGAGTTGACGTCCGGTTCGACGTGGCACGCGGCGGGACTGCTCCCCTATTTCAACATGAGCTATGCCACCACGCATATTCATGACTATTCCATCAAATTCTACAAAACGCTGGAAGAAGAAACTGGCCTGAACGCGGGCTTTTCCATTTGTGGCAACCTGCGCATGGCGCAGACCAAGGAACGGATGGACGAGTATGCTCTCTACGGGGCCACGGCGGAATCCGTGGGAGTTCCTTACGAATGGTTGACCGCCAAGGACATCAAGGACCGCTGGCCGCTGATCCGCACCGAGGATTTGGAGGGCGCGATTTACCATCCGACCGATGGCTACATCAACCCGGCTGACGTGACGATGGCGATGGCCAAGGGCGCGCGCCAGCATGGCGTGACGGTGGAACGTAAGTTGCAGGTTGATGGCTACGAATGGACCGGGTCCGAATGGAAGGTCACAGTTACGAAGATGGTTGAAAAGGGCGGCAATCTTGTCGCCTCGGACGAGCAGACCGTTATCACGGCAGAACATGTGGTCACCGCGACGGGCAACCACGCGCAGCGCACGGCTGAGCTGTTGAAGATCAAAATTCCGGCGATCCCCGTTGAGCACCAGTTCATCGTAATGGAGCAGGACCCCGCGCTGGTGGAATGGCGCAAAGACAACCCCGAGCATCCCGTGATCCGTGATGCCGACGCGCAGTCCTATGTGCGCGAGGAACGCGGCGGCTGGATTCTGGGCGTCTACGAAAAGAATGCGCCCGCGCGGTTTGAATATGGGGTGCCTGACAGTTTCCGCGCCGACCTGTTCCAGCTGGATCTGGAGCGGATCGAGGAGCAGTATATGGCGATGATCCATCGCATCCCGTCTTGTGAAACCTGCGGGCTGAAGGACGATTTCAACGGCCCGATCTGCTACACGCCTGATGGCAACCCGCTGGTCGGCCCCGCGCCGGGGCTGCGGAATATGTGGCTGGCGGAAGGGTTCTCCTTCGGGATCACGGCGGCAGGTGGCACGGGCTACTACCTCGCTCAGATGATGGTCGAAGGCGAGGCGGAGATCGACATGGCGTCGCTCGACCCCAAACGCTACGGCTCATGGATGACCACCGAGTTTGCCGCGCGCAAGAACGAGGAATGCTACGACCACGTCTACATTCTGCATCACCCGGACGAAGAACGCCCGGCGGCGCGCCCCCTGCGGACATCACCCGCCTATGACCGCCAAGTCGCACGCGGTGCGCAATTTGGCTGGGTGAACGGCTGGGAACGTCCGAACTACTATGCGCCCGAAGGGTTTAACGACCATGACAGCCGGTCTTTCCGGCGCGGCGCATGGTGGCAATATGCAGTTGAAGAGGCCAAGGCGATCCGCGAGGGCGTGGGTTTGGTTGATGCGACGGCTTTCACCAAACACATCGTCAAAGGCGCAGGCGCTGCGGCTTTTCTGGATTGGTTTACGACCAACAAGCTACCGCGTGTGGGGCGTATCAACCTGACCTATGCGCTGACCGGAGCTGGCACGACGCGTACCGAATACACCATCGTGCGATTGGCCGAGGATGAGTTCTACCTCGTGTCGGCGGGGGCATGGACCGCCTATGACGCTGACTACCTGCGCAAGGCTATCGAAGACAAAGAGGCCGAGTTTGGCCGGATCGAATGTCAGGACGTGACAACCCAATGGGGCGTCTTCGCTATCGCGGGGCCGAAGTCGCGCGATGTGTTGAACGCGATCATCAAAGACGCCGATCCTGAAACGGCGCTGTCCAACAAGCGCTTCCCGTGGCTGTCGGCCAAGCAGATCGAACTGGGCATGTGCCCCGTCAACGCAATCCGAGTGGCCTATACCGGCGAGCTGGGTTGGGAGCTGCACCACCCTATCGAGATGCAGAACTACCTGTTCGACTTGTTGGAAAAAGCGGGCGAGCCGCACGGGATGAAGTTGGTTGGTGCGCGGGCGCAGAACTGGCTGCGTCAGGAAAAATCATACCGCGCCTTTGGCACCGAGCTGGGCCGCGACGCAACGCCTGCGGAGGCTGACTTGCCGCGCTTTATTGATCTCGACAAAGATTTCCACGGAAAAGATGCGATGCAAGCCATAGGCATCCGCTCGAAATGTGTGACCTTCTTGATTGATGGGCCGGACGACGCCGACCCATGGGGCCGCGAGGCGATCTATGACGGCGACACAAAGGTTGGGCGTCTCACGTCTGGCGGCTATTCGGTAGCCTTTGGCAAGAGCATCGGTATGGGCTATGTCTCGCCCGAGTTGTCGGCCGTAGGGACCAAGCTACAGGTCCGCATGCAGCGAAAATTGTGGGACGCCACGATTGTCGAAGACAGCCCCTATGACCCACGAAATGAAACGATCCGCAAAGACGGTTAGGGCTTATTTCGGCAAGCTCTTCTTGTGCGCCCTCCGGCGCTTCCACAGTTCAAAACGCCGGCGCGTGCGGATCATCGTGTTCGACATTGGCGCGCGTAGCATAGGTAGATCGACAGCCAGCAACAGCAGCCCCACGGGCAGCATCCAGAACCCCAGGAATGGCAAGATGGACAGGATGCCCCCTGCAACAAACAGCAAGGCTATGGGCAGACGTATGATCCACCAGCCACGCGCCCGTATTGCGTTAAGCGGGCGTCTAAGGGCGGGGAACTGGCGAGACAGCGCGTCAAACTGGCGATCAAGGCGCCGTTCGTGGCGGTCCTTCAAGGAGTTAAGATCACGGGCCATCATGCCTGCTATTTAGGCAGAGCGGGGTTGCAAATCAACGATCTCAAGAAAATCGGGCCGGACTGAGTGCTTTAATGACCTCAGGGGGCAGAAGCGACTTTTGGTCTGCAAGGATGTCAGCAAGCAGTTGGCTTGCTGCCGGGGCCGTTTGAAAGCCGTAACCGCCTTGTCCCGCGCACCACAAGAAGTTTGGCTGTGCTGCATCTCTTCCGATGACCAATGCGCGGTCTGGCGCAAAGCTGCGAAGTCCTGCCCATGTCGTCTCGGGCCGGGTGACGGGTTCTGTCACCATTTCTTCGTATCGCGCCAACCCTTCGGCCAACACCATGTCGTCTGCATAGGCATCGCAAGGTGCCAACGGGTCTTCCTCAGATGGGGACACTAATAGCTTGCCGGCAGACGGTTTTGCATACCATGCCTCGTTCACGCCATCGACGAAGGGCCAACCTGTCATATCATGGCCTCCAGGCGCTGCGAGCTGCGCGAATGAGCGGCGAAAGGGTTGCAACCCAATTGGCTGGACCCCGGCCATCAGCGCGACTTGGTCGGCCCAGGCGCCAGCGGCGTTCACAAGTGTCAAGGCCGCGTATGTCTTTGTATCTGTCCGTACTGTCCAGCCCGTCGGGGACCGAGAAATGTCTTGGACGCGCGCGGTTGTCTCTATTTCGGCACCATCAGTCCGGGCGGCTTTTGCGAAGCCCTGCACCATGAGATCGGTGTCGAGGTCATGGATGTCTTCGCGGTACCCGGCAAAGCCAACACGTGCCGGGTTCAATATCGGGAACTTCGTCTGTGCCTCTGCAATGCTGATCTGTTCCATGTTGAAGGATGGGTATTCCGCTTCAAATGCCTCCTGCTCGCTGTGCTTGCCCAGCATCATCATGCTGCGCTCTTTCAACAAAGCTTGGTCATGCAGGTAGTCCTCGGAGGCATAGTTCAGCGCGCGCACGACGTCGTTGCCGTAGTCCTTCAGGAAGATGGCGGCTGAGCGACCGGTCGCGTGGTAGCCAAGGCTGTCCTCTGCCTCCAGAACGGTCACGCTGGCGAATGGTGCGATGCGGGCGGCGGCGGAGAGGCCTGCGACGCCGCCACCGACAATCAGGACGTCGATCATTTCACGCTTCTTCAAGGCGGTCTGTGGCCGGGGCGGGGTTTTGGGTGAGCGCCGTTACGTCTTGATAGATGGCATCGGTCATCTTGAAGGACGCGGCCGCGAGAGAGGGTTCCAACTGCTCGACCGAGCGGGCGGAGATGATGGGCGCGGCGATGCCTGCGTTGTAAGCGACCCATGCGACCGCAAGCGTGGCGGCGTTCGTTCCGTGTTTTTCGGCCAAAGCGGGCAGGGCGGCGGCGGTTTTATGCATCCAGTCGACGTCGTAGCGCTTGGAATACATGTCGACGTCTTTCAAACGGCCACCGGCGCCTTGGGCGTATTTGCCGGTCAGAAGCCCGCCGCCCAGTGGGGAGTAGGGGACGACCGCGACGTCTTGGTCGGCGCAGGCGGGGATGATCTCGACCTCGGCCTGACGTTTCACAAGGTTGTACATTGGCTGTAGCACGTCGATTTTCAGGTCGAACGTGGCGGCGGTCTGGACGGCTTTCATCACCTGCCACGCCGCGAAGTTCGAGATGCCCACGTAGCGGATCTTGCCTTGTTGTTTCAGCTCGGCGAGGGCCTCGAGGCTTTCTTGGAGCGGGGTCTCGGCGTCCCAGCGATGGAGGTACATCAAATCGACGCTGTCCATCTTGAGGCGGTCGAGGCTGGTCTGGGTGCTGCTGAGGATCGTTTGACGGGTGGAGGGCTGGTCGTAGGCGATCTTGGTGGCGACGATCACGTCGTCCAGTTCGGGGGCTGCGAGCTCTCCGAGGAAGGTCTCGGATGTCCCGTCGTTATAGACGTAGGCCGTGTCGAAGAAATTGATCCCAGCGGCGCGGCAGGCTTGGTAGAGCGCGGCGGAGGCGGCGTGGTCGGCGTTGGATCCGAACTGCATGGTTCCGAAGCATAGGGGTGAGGCGGGGGCGCCGGAGCGGGTGAAAAGCTGGGTCATGAGGGGATCGTGGCAGAGAGAGGACGCGGGGGGAAGTGAAAATCCGACGCATGCGTCGAATTCTGTAACCTACTGATATTAATTGGTATTATATTTTTTCTTTACCGCTTATTAACCCGGAAATCATGTGGCCTGAGCGCACCCACGGCGATGTGAAGGGTCGGGTTGCTCGACATCGGCCACGTCTCGCGGTAGCAGGTTTGCAAACAAGGGCTGAAGGCTGCGGGCGGGTTATGACTGTGAAATTGAATGTTTTGAAGGCGGTGGTTTTTGCCGCGCTGGTGGCCCTTGGGGCGTGCGGCGGCGCGCCGTCTGCGCGCGATGGCTCTGTGGCACAGGTCGAGCAGGTCAACCGCAACGTGGCGGAGCTGACTGCGGGCATTTTGGCGCTTGGGGCGGGGATTGACCCCGAGGAAGCGGCGCGGGCCGCGCGGATTTCCTACAGCTATACCGCGCAGCTTGCGCAGGAATACGAAATCGAGGACGCCGCGATTATCCACAACATCAAGGTCAATCGCGGCACCAAGCCACGCGGGCTGTGCTGGCACTGGGCCGAGGATATCGAGAACCGTCTAAAGGCGGAGAACTTCCAGACGTTGGACCTGCACCGCGCGATTGCAAATTACGACAATTGGCGGTTGGAGCATTCCACAGCCATCATTAGCGCCAAGGGTGCCAGTATGTATGACGGCATGGTGCTGGATCCGTGGCGCGAAGGCGGGGAGCTGACCTGGAAAACCGTGCGCGACGACAAGCGCTATGCATGGTCGCCTCGGCTGGAGGTGTTCGAGTGGAAGCGCGCGCGCGGGCTTCTGACCACGCGCTACGTGAAGGCTGCGGGCGGGTAGGCGGTTGTTGCAGACCCGTCAGTCGCGGCACGCCAGTAAATGTCTTGACGCGCGTTCTGAGTTTTGGGTTTTGGTGAAGCGCGCAGAGCAGCTGAGCGCGCTCAGGTCGCGCTGATCCGAATGAAGTCTTTGCCGAGCGAGGTGTTTTTCTGTGCGTCATAGGCCCCAAGCAGCTCTAGCGCGACATCGTTTGCTTCAAAGACGAGCGCGGCGATTGCAGCTTGTCTGAGTAACTTGTCCGCCGACAAGTCCACCTGCGTCCGAAAGAAAACCGCGTCTGACCAGATCAACGTCGACCCAGCTATGCCGGGCGACATTTTGGCCGCCTGAGAGCGGGCCAGATAAGAGGGATCGTGCAGGCTATGGAAGTCAAAACCGCTTTGCGTCAGGGAGGTGAAGACATCCCCGAACAGCGGCTGATTTTTGTAAAGGCTTTGAAATTCCACCTCGGACATCACACACAGAGTTTTCGCAAGCGTCTTGATGGCGTGAGCCATGATCGTCATTTCGAAACCCTGCACGTCGAGTTTTACGAAGTCCACCACCTCGGGTAGCTCAATGGCGTCTAGCCGGACGGTGTCCATGGTGAGCTCGGACACAGTTTCAAGCCCGTCGAGCAGTTCGAAACGCGCATTCAGCGCCCCGTTGAGGGGCAACATCGAGGAGGTCACGTCTTTGTTGTTGAGATAGAGCGTTTCGGGTGTGCCAGCACCAAGCGCTACGGCGCGAATATCGGCATGAGGATCAGCCGCGTTGCGTTCATCCGCCTTTTCTTTGATCGGCTCGAACCCGACGACCTTGTCGACCAACCCGGCGTCCAACAGCGGCTGGTATACATGCCCGAAAAGGCCCTGCGCCCCGACATCCACGACCACCAGTTTGCCTTTCAGACTGGCGAAAACGGAATTGGCCAGCGCTTTGACAATCTTGCGGCGGCGGCGTTTGCGGAGGGATCTGAGGAGTTTCATATCAGGTTGCTATGCTGCGCGGCCAAACGGGTCAAGCGCTACAAAAAAGGCCCGCATTTGCATGCGGGCCTTTTCCCTATTTGCAGGTTGGTATCCCTTAGTTGGGGATTTCAGCCGTGAGGCCTTCGACATAGAAGCTCATGCCGGCGAGGCCGTCATCGCCGAAATCTTGAGCGGTTTCGCCCTCGGCCAGCCAGACGGAGCCGTCTTGCTTGTTAATTGGGCCGGTGAAGGCATGGTAGGAGCCGTCTGCCAGCGCGTCTTTCATCGCCAGTGCTTCGGCTTTGACGTCAGCAGGCACCGCGTCGGAGATTTTACCGATGGCAACCATGCCTGCGCCGATGCCATCCCACGTGTCTGTCGATTCCCATGTGCCATCCATCACCGCACCAACCCGGGCGATGTAGTAGGGCGCCCAGTCGTCAATGATCGAGGACACGCGCGGCAGCGGCGCGTATTCGCCCATATCGGAGGCCTGACCAAAGGTGATGACGCCTTCGGCCTTTTGGGCTGCGGCTTGCGGCGCCGTGGAGTCGGTGTGCTGCAGGATCACATCTGCGCCTTGCTCGATCAGCGCGGTGGCGGCGTCAGCCTCCTTGGCGGGATCGAACCATGTGTAGGCCCAGATGATGTTGAATTCCACGTCTGGGTTCACCTTCTTGGCGTGGATATAGGCGGAGTTGATGCCGCGGATAACCTCGGGGATCGGGAAGGAGGCGATGTAGCCGATCTTGTTGGTCTTGGTCATCTTGCCCGCGATATGGCCCTGAATGGCGCGGCCCTCGTAGAAGCGCGCCGAGTAGGTGGACACGTTCGGTGTTTCGCGCTTGTAGCCGGTGGCGTGTTCGAACTTCACGTCCGGAAACTTGGCGGCAACCGCGTTGGTCGGGTCCATGTAGCCGAAGGAGGTGGTGAAGATGATGTCAGCGCCTTGCAGCGCCATTTGGGTGATCGCGCGTTCCGCGTCGGCACCCTCTGGCACGGATTCCTGGTAGACGGTTTCGACCTTGTCGCCATAGGCTTCTTCGACCGCGAGACGACCCTTGTCGTGCTCGTAGGTCCAGCCGCCGTCCCCGATGGGGCCGACATAGATGAAGCCCACTTTGGTTTTGGCGTGGCCGTCGGCATATGCGCCTGTGGTGGCAAGGGCCAGCGCGGCGACGCCGGCGGCAAGGATTGATCTGCGTTTCATTTGGTTTCTCCCCAGTTGGATAGTTAGCAGCGGTTTTGCCCCTAGGACGAGGCGTGAAAGAGTTTGCCCAGACAGGCAGGCGCGTTGAGCGCGGCCTTGGCCTTGCCGGACGACATGATGACCAGCACCGCGATAGTTATCAGATAGGGCGACATGGACAAGTACTCCACCGGGATGGCGACGCCTGCGGCCTGCAGATTTAGCTGCAGCACGGTGACGCCGCCGAATAAATAGGCACCCAGCAAAACCCGGAAGGGCCGCCACGCGCCAAACACCACGATGGCCAGCGCGATCCAGCCGGCACCGGCGGTCATGCCCTCGGTCCATTGGGGGACGCGGACAAGCGACAGGTAGGCCCCGCCCAGCCCTGCGCAGGCCCCGCCGAAGGTGATGGCCATCAGCCGCACCTTGACCACCTTGTAGCCCAGCGCGTGGGCGGCGTCGTGGTTCTCGCCGACGGCGCGCAGCACCAGCCCCGCCCGGGTGAATTTCAGCACCGCCCAAGTGGCGACCACCAGCGCGAGGGCGAAATAGACGACGATGTCGTGGTTGAACAGGATCGGGCCCAGCACGGGGATGTCGGAAAGGAGCGGAATTTCCAGCTTCCCCGTCGCGGGAGGGCGGATGCCGATATAGCCTTGCCCCATCAGCGAGCTGAGGCCGAGGCCGAAGAGCGTCAGGCCCAGCCCGGTGGCCACTTGGTTGGACAGGAAATACTGGGTCAGGACGCCGAAGAGCAGCGACAGCACCGCGCCACCCGCCGCCGCCGCCACGAAGCCCAGCATCGGCGAGCCTGATTCCACCGCAATGGCGAAGCCGCAGATGGCGCCGGTTATCATCATGCCCTCGACGCCGAGGTTCAGCACGCCGGATTTCTCCACCACCAGCTCGCCGATTGCGGCGAGGATGATGGGGGTGGCCGCAACCATGAGGGAGGCCACCAGCAGAATGGGATTAATGGATGTCAGGTCCAATGTTGGCCTCCGATCATGAGGCAGTAGGCGCAGATCATGCCGAAGCCCGCCGCAGCTGCCAGAACCATCAGCGGCACATGGTGTTTATGGCGCCGCAGCGTGCCGAGGCGGCGTCTTACGCTTGGCAGAACGAGGCCAAGGGCCATGATAAGCGCGATACCCCCGATATGGGCCAAAACGAAGATCAGCCCTGCGTCGCGACCAGCGCTATGGACCATCCATGGAAGCATCAGCCCCATCAGCAAACCCATCAACACGGGCATCTTGGGAATTGTCATCTACGCCACCTCCCGTTTGCCAAATCGCACGCGGAAGTTGGTCAAGACGTCGACCGCGAGCAAGAAGAACAGCAACATGCCCTGAAACGCCTGAATGGCGGCGGCTGGCAGGCCCAACGACGACTGTGCGGCCTCGCCGCCGATATAGGTCAGCGCCAGCAAAAGCCCCGCCAGCAGGATGCCGATGGGGTTGAGCCGTCCCAGAAACGCCACGATGATCGCGGTGAAGCCGTAGCCGACGTTGAAATCAATGCTGACCTGGCCTGCGGGGCCGGTGACTTCGAACATGCCCGCCAGCCCTGCCAATGCCCCTGACATGCCAAGGCAGAACAGGATCAACCGCGAGGGGTTCACGCCGGCAAATCGTGCTGCCCGGGGGGCTTGGCCAGCGAGTTTGATCTGAAACCCCATCTGATGGCGGGCGAACAAAACATAGGCAAAGATTACGGCGATGAAGGCTGCGACGACACCCCAATGCATGCCAGAGCCTGCAATGATTTCTTCATTGTAACCAGACGGGTAGGAGCGGAAGTTACGAGACCCCGGAAAGCCCGCGCCGTCAGGGTTTTTCAGCGCACCCAGCGCCATTGACGCCAGGATGAACTCCGCCACGTAAACCAATAGAAGTGATACCAAAATCTCGTTGGTATTGAACTTCACGCGTAGAATGCCGGGGATCATGGCCCACAGAAACCCGCCCAAAGCCCCCGCCAAAATCATCAGCGGGAAGACGATGAAGCTGGCCCACGGGTAGAAGGCCAATCCGACAGCGGCCCCGCAGATCGCCCCGATGATATATTGCCCCTCTGCGCCGATGTTCCAGATACCCGCGCGAAACCCCATCGACAGGCCAATCGCGATCAGGATCAGCGGGCCTGCTTTGACCAGCAATTGCCCGCGATAATAGAAGGCGAATTCCCCAAAGATCGGGTCCCAGAAGATGGTCCGTATGGCCTCGACCGGGTCCTTGCCAAGGGCTGCGAACATCAGCCCGCCCGCAATCATGGTCAGCACGACGGCCAAAGGCGGCGTCAGCCAAGACCAGAGCTGAGATGGCTCGGGGCGTTTCTCCAGAGCGATCACGACAACACCATCACTGTTCCAAAAATATCCAAACCCAACACCTTAAGCATTCGCAGGCTCCAGATCATGCGCGCCACCCATCATCAGGCCGATTTGATCCACTGTCAGGCCAACGGCAGGCACGGGCGCGGTGAGCCGCCCCTCGTTCAAAGCGGCAAATCGGTCGGAGATTTCCATCAACTCATCAAGGTCTTGGCTAATGACGATAATGCCTGCACCTTCCGCCGCCAAATCCAAAAGCGCTTGTCGGATTGCGGCCGCTGCGGCGGCGTCCACCCCCCATGTTGGTTGGTTGACGACCAGCACCTCGGGGCGCTGCAATATCTCACGACCAATGACGAATTTCTGTAGGTTGCCCCCCGACAGCGCCCGCGCAGCGGTATGGGCGCCGGGCGTGCGCACGTCGAAATCCTTGATAACGTCGGTGGCGAATTTTTGTGCCAACCCCCAATTCAAAAACCCGTTATTTACCAGCGACTTGCGGATCGTTCCTGTCAGCGCAGCATTTTCTGTCAGGCTCATATCAGGCGCAGCGGCATGGCCCAGTCTTTCTTCGGGGGCCGCCAGCAGCCCGATCTGTCTGCGGGCGTTCGGCCCAAGCGGCCCGACATCGCGATCCTTGAAAAACACGTGCCCGGCTGCCGCTGGCAGCTCGCCTGACAATACTGCGGTCAACTCGTCCTGCCCGTTGCCTGCGACGCCACCGATGCCCAGCACCTCGCCGCGATGCAGGGTCACGGTGACGTCCTTGAGCGAGGTGCCAAACGCGCTGGGCGCATTGATAGACAGACCGCGCAGCTCCAGCGCGACCTCGGTGGCGCGGTGTGGTGTGCGTTCGGGCACGTGCAGCACCTCGCCCACCATCATCTCCGCCATGGCGCGCGCGGTTTCCTGACGTGGATTGCACGTGGCCACGTTCTTGCCCAGCCGCAGAATGGTTGCGGCGTCACACAGCCTGCGGATTTCTTCCAGCTTGTGGGAGATATAGAGGATGGATGTCCCCTCCGAGCGCAGCTTTTCGAGGGTTTTGAACAGGATCTCGACCTCTTGCGGGGTGAGCACCGAGGTCGGCTCGTCCATAATCAGCAGCTTCGGGTTTTGCAGCAGGCAGCGGATGATCTCAACCCGCTGCCGTTCCCCCGCCGACAGATCACCCACCAGCCGCGACGGGTCCAGCGGCAGACCATAGGCGTTGGAGACGTCTGTGATTTTGGCGGCCAAGTCGCGCATCTTGGGCGGGTTTTCCATGCCGAGCGCGATGTTTTCGGCCACATCCAGCGCCTCGAACAGGCTGAAATGTTGGAACACCATCGCCACGCCCGCGGCCCGCGCGGCGCGGGGTTCAGCGGGCGTGAAGGGCTGTCCGCGAAACTGCATCTGCCCTGCATCGGGCTTGACCAACCCGTAGATCATTTTGACCAAAGTCGACTTGCCGGCCCCGTTCTCGCCCAGCAGCGCATGCACCTCGCCGGGTTTGATGGACAGCGACACATCATCATTTGCCACGACACCGGGATAGGCCTTGGTCAGCCCCGTCAACGTCAAAAGATCCGTCATGCCTTGGCGTGCCCCCCCGTCGCCTGCGTGCCCTTGCGTCCGTCTCTGGCCCGGCTGCGCGACTGCATCACTAGCGCGGCGGCAACACCCAAAGCAATAGCCTGCGGATGCTTGCCCAAACCCGGGTCCCCGATGGGACAGGTAATCCGCCCAATCTGCGCATCTGCGTGCCCCAGAGACCTTAACCGCGTCTGAAAGCGCGCCCATTTTGTTTTTGACCCGATCAGCCCGGCCCCGGCAAAGCCGTGCGACAGCAACTGATGGCACAGCTCAAGATCCAGCGTGTGCGCGTAGGTCAGGATCAGGTGCTGCGCATGCGATGGCGCCATTGCCACCGTGGCGGCGGGGTTTGTGGCGGGCAGGGCCGTCACACTGGCAGGGATGTGGTCGGGGAACCGGTTCAGCTCGGTGTCCACCCAAGTGATGGCGAACTCCGGCAGCGGGGCCATGGCCCCGACGATGGCGCGGCCCACATGGCCAGCCCCATAGACCCAAAGCGGCGTGGGCTGGGACCTGACGGGTTCGGCCAGCCACCCGTTTTGGAACGTCAGGGGGCCGGGTTGTCCCGATCTGGCCTGCGCCACCAACCGCGTCACGCTCAGCGGCATGTCCGCATCGCCCGACACCCGCCTGGCGTGGACCGCATCGCTCGGGTCGATCTGCGCCAGATCCGCCGCGCCGAAGACCTCGCTGACAAGCGTGACCGCCCCGCCGCAGCATTGGCCCAACGCGGGGCCCAGCGGCAGTTTGTCGACCGTCGTGCCGGGCGCGGCCAGCCGCGCGCGCAGCGCGTTGACGGCCTGGTACTCAAGCGCGCCGCCCCCAATTGTGCCGGACTGCCCGCCGTCCCAAACCAACATGGATGTCCCCGTTTCGCGGGGCGCGGACCCCGCATGTGCGGCGATCACGATGCGGCCAACGACGCCGTGAGAGGCAACCGTGTCCCGCAAGGCGTGAAGATCAAAGCTCACCTTTGGCCGCGCTTCACGGCCGCCAGCACCCGCTCGGCGGTCGCGGGGGCGTCGAGGGCGGGGTAAGCGGTGCCGGTGGAGGCGATGGCATCCGACAGGGCCATCAAGGCCGAGATGCCCAGCATCAATGGTGGCTCGCCAACGGCCTTCGATCTGTAAATCGTGTCAGCGGGGTTGTCCCCCTCCCACAACGCGACGTTGAAGACGTCCGGCGCGTCGGAGGCGCATGGGATTTTGTAGGTGGCGGGCGCGTGGGTTTTCAACGCGCCGTTGTCGTCCCAGACCAGTTCTTCGGTGGTCAGCCAGCCCGCGCCTTGCACGTAGCCGCCCTCGATCTGGCCGATGTCCAGCGCCGGGTTCAGCGACGCGCCGCAATCATGCAGGATGTCGGCGCGCAGGATGCGGTTTTCGCCGGTCAGCGTGTCGATCACCACCTCGGTCACGGCGGCCCCATAGGCAAAGTAGAAAAACGGGCGGCCTTGGCCCTTGATACGGTCCCACGCCACGTCCGGGGTTGCGTAAAAGCCCGTGGCCGACAGCGACACCCGGTGCTCATATGCCGATTTGACCGCCTCTTCAAAACGCATCACCCCGCCTGGTGTGGTCACGTTGCCATTTGCAAAACTGACCTCGCCACCAAAATGGGCGGCCATCCGGTCGCAGATTGTCTCGCAGGCGGCTTTCACCGCCATCCCGTTCAAATCCGTCCCGCTGGAGGCCGCGGTCGCGGATGTGTTTGGCACCTTGCCCGTGTCGGTGGCGGTGATTTGCACGCGGTCGGGTGACACGCCGAACACGGATGCCGCGACCTGTGCCACTTTGGTGAACAGCCCTTGCCCCATCTCGGTGCCGCCATGGTTGAGATGGATCGAGCCGTCCTGATAGACATGCACCAACGCGCCCGCCTGATTGAGATGGGTCAACGTGAACGAAATCCCGAATTTCACTGGGGTCAGCGCGATGCCCTTTTTCAGAACGGCGTTCTCGGCATTCCAGGCAGACACCGCCGCCCGCCGCGCCTGATAATCAGAAGAGACCTCCAGCGCCTCGGTTAGCTCGTGCAGGATGCTGTCGGTGACCGCCATCCCATACGGGGTCGTGGGCTTCGTTTTGGCAGAAATACTCGCGGCGGACGGGTAGTAATTGGCGCGCCGCACCTGCAGCGGGTCCACGCCCAGATGATGCGCCACATGATCCATCACCCGCTCAATGCCAAGGATGCCTTGCGGCCCGCCAAAGCCTCTGAATGCGGTGTTGCTTTGGGTGTTGGTCTTCAGCCGGTGCGACGTGATCCGCGCATGATCGAGCAGGTAGGCATTGTCGGCATGCAGCATGGCGCGGTCGGCCACGGGCAGGGACAGGTCCTGGGCCCAGCCGCATTTGGCGTATTGGGTGAAATCAACGCCCGACACGCGGCCCGCATCATCAAAGCCCACGTCATAGTCGATGCGAAAGTCGTGGCGCTTGCCGGTAATCATCATGTCGTCATCGCGGTCATAGCGCATTTTGCAGGGCCAGCCGGTCAGCCGTGCCGCAATGGCGCAGGCCACGCATAGCGCGTTGCCCTGACTTTCCTTGCCGCCAAACCCCCCGCCCATCCGGCGCACCTCGACCCGCACGGCATTCATTGGACAGCCCAACGCCTCGGCCACCTTGTGCTGGATTTCGGTCGGGTGTTGGGACGAGGCATGCACCACCATCTCGCCGCCATCTTGCGGCAGGGCGAGGGCCGCGTGGCCCTCAAGGTAAAAATGTTCCTGCCCGCCAATGTCAATGGATCCCGACAGACGGTGCTTGGCGCTGCCCAAAGCCGCTTCGACATCTCCTTTTGCGTAGATCCGTGGGCCTTCTTCAAAGCGGCTTTCGGCGGCAAGGGCATCTTCAATTGTCAGGATCGGCGTGTCTTTGGCATATGTGATCTGCCCAAGGCGGGCCGCTTTGCGGGCGGCCAGGTGGGACGTCGCGACCACCAGAAAAATTGGCTGGCCAATGTAATGAACAGATCCCGTGCTCAAGAGCGGCTCATCATGGGCGGAAGGGGACACATCATTGTCAAAAGGCAGGTCGCGCGCGGTCAGAACGGCCACGACCCCATCTGCGGCCTCTACCGCGCCGAGGTCCATTTCGGTGATTGAGCCATTGGCGATAGCGGATGTCGCAAAAGCCAGATGGAGCGTATTCGCGGGCGTCGGGATGTCGTCGGCGTAGCGTGCGGCGCCGGTGACGTGCAGCGTGCCGCTGTCATGGGGGCGAGAGCGGTGGACGGTCATGCCCGCACCTGCAAGACATCTGTCATATGGCCGGATTTTTCATCGAAAAACCGCTGCAACATGCCTTGCGCAACCTGCAACCGGTACTCGGCAGAGGCGCGCATGTCGCTCATAGGGGTGAAGTCTTTTTCAAAACACGCTTTCGCCGCATCAAGTGTCGCTTGCGTTGCGGGCTGGCCTTGCAATGCGGCCTCAACTGACGACGCGCGCTTTGGGGTCCCGGCCATGCCGCCAAAGGCTACGCGGGCAGATGTTATCACCTCGCCTTCCATCACAATGTTGAAACACCCGCAGGCCGCCGAGATGTCCTGATCGAACCGTTTCGAAATCTTGTAACAGCGCAGGGTATCCGCTTGTCGGGGGATCGACACCGCCTCGACAAATTCGCCCGCTTCCCGGTCCTGTCGCCCGTATTCGACAAAGAAGTCCTCCAACAAAATCTCGCGCCGAATGTCCCCTTTTCGCAGGTGCAACGTGGCCCCAAGCGCGATCAAGGCGGGCGGGCTGTCGCCAATGGGTGAGCCATTGGCGATGTTGCCGCCAATGGTGGCCGCGTTGCGCACCTGAACCGACCCGTAGCGCCTGAGCATGTCGGCAAAAGAGGGATGCACATCGCGCATGGCGTTCAACACTTGCGTGATGGTGCAGGCCGCGCCGATCCGGATGGTGGTGTCGTCGATGGTAATCTGCTGCAGATCGGCGCACCGCCCCAGAAAGGCGACCTGAGAGAGCTCTTGCAACTGCTTGGTCACCCAAAGACCGACATCTGTTCCGCCGCCGACAAGCGTTGCGTCGGGATGCTGGCTGTACCAGGCGGCCAGCTCGTCGGAACTTTCGGGCAGTACAAATTCGGACGGCAAGCCGTCAATGGCGCTGACGTCTTCCTCCATCCAAAGCGGCACCGCGGCAGACGCCGCCGCCTGTGCGGCGCGCAGGATCGGGGCATATCCGGTACAGCGGCACAGATTGCCCGCAAGCTGGTCCTTGTGATCGGTCGCCCCGTTTTTATGCGCGGCCGCCATGGTGGTGATGAAGCCGGGTGTGCAGAAGCCGCATTGCGAGCCGTGATGATCGACCATCATCTGCTGCACAGGGTGCATGCCACCATTGGGCCCCGAGATACCCTCCACCGTGCGCACGGCGCGCCCGTGAAGCTGGGGCATGAACAAAATGCAGGCGTTTTGGGCCTGCGCCACGCCGTCCGCGCCCGTCACAATGACCGAACACGCGCCGCAATCGCCTTCGTTGCAGCCTTCCTTGGTCCCGGTCAGCCCCATCCGCTCACGCAGAAAATCAAGCAGCGTGTCGGTGGCCCCGACGCGGCTTTGAACGATCTCCCCATTCAGAAGAAACGTCACCATATAGGATGTATCCCGCCGCCTTACCCGTTGGTTTGCTTCTTTCAATGCGGCGTCGATGCGGCGTAGACGGCGCGAAAAGCTGTGTAACACCGAAATGCTAAGCCGGACTGCCCGCCGATGGCAAGCGCATGTGCCCATGGCGGGGTGAGATTGCACAACCTGCGCACACATTCGCCCTGAAAATGACCGATTGACGCGCAATACGTTAACAGTTGACGAGCAATAAGTGATCTGAGGGAACCGGGGATGTTGAAGCGACTTTTATCGCGGGACACAAAAGGCAAGGTGGCTGAACGCGCCAAAACCACGTTGGAGGCAAGTGCTGCCGCTGTGCCTGACCCCGCGCCAATCGAGCCGGTTTCGGCGGCGCCCGCGCCTGCGCCTACTCCTGCGCCAATGCCGCCCATTGCCCGCAAAACGAAAAGCATGCGCGACAGCGATGTGAAGGACGAATTTGGCCGCTCCGCCGAACAATTGGCCGCGGAGGCCGCCAAAGAATTTGACATTATGGGCGTTGCGGCCCGCGCCGCTGGTATGGACGAACGTCCTGACCGGCCCCGCAAATCCGAGACCACCGACGCAACTTCGACCGGGGAATTTGGCGTGATCGGTGCGTCGCCGAAGCCTGCCGCCGTGCCGGCTGTGCAAGCGGCTGCTCCGGTCGTCGAAACGGTTGTTGAAACGGTTGAGGTCGCGGCGCCGTCGAAGCTGTCTTTGCAAGATGGCCACATTCTATTCCCCGCGCCAAACCCGTCTGCACTTGAAGCTACATTTGATACGCGCGACGCCTATTGGAACAAAGTCGGCGTCTCCGACGCGGAACTGTTTGGATATGCGGTCTGCCCTGAGCTGAAAGGCGCGCCCGCTTGGCCCACCCAGCGCCAGAGCTTTCGAATTGTGCGGACCGAGAACAGCCTCATCATCGCCTCCGAAGGGTTGAGCGATCCATTTGCCGCCTTCAGAGGTCCAACCGATGTGAACGGGTTCGGGCTTGAGGTCTTCATCGAGCTGCATCAATGGAACAAGACCGATGCAGACCGTTTGCGCGCCGGATGGGCGTATAAAGCGATCGAACAATTCGCCCGCCTGTGTGCGCATGGCGATAATATGTTGGACGTGCTTGATGAGCATGGCGTGTTGTCGTTGGACCTTCCGTCAAATTGCGTGCCGCCTGAGTGGATCGTTGAAGGCATAGCGGAACCCGCCGGTGCGCTTATCAATCTTCCAGTGCCGCCCGGTCGCAGCGAAATGACGCAAGCGCCGTTGTCGCCCATACGTGTCGTGCCGCTGACATTGATTTTCCCGGAAGAGCTGGAAGATTGCGTTGTCGGCGGAGTAAATGAGCGTCGCGGTTTGGCCAATGATCTTTTGACAACGGGATATGGCCACAAGACCGATCCCAAGCGGTCCAGCCTGCGCTAGGCATCCACAGAAAACTCGGGACGCCCCAGATTTTCTCACTTCCCCTCGGGGCAGGGCCAGATAATGTGGTCGCATGGCTGACCAACCCCGATTCATTCACCTGCGCGTTCACAGCGAATACTCCCTTCTTGAGGGCGCAATCCGTATCAAAAAGCTTGCTGGCATGTGTCAGGATGCAGGCCTTCCAGCGGTGGCGGTCACGGACACGAACAACATGTTCGCGGCGCTTGAATTCTCGGAATATGCGTCCGGCGCGGGCGTGCAGCCCATCATTGGGTGCCAAGTGGACGTGGCCTATGACATTGCGGCCCCCGGCGAAAAGCCCCGCGCGCCTGCACCGATTGTGCTGCTGGCCCAGAACGAGGCCGGCTACGAGAATCTGATGAAGCTGAATTCCTGCCTCTATCTGGATGCGGGTGGGCAACTACCGCAGGTCACTATGGAGGAGCTTGCGCAGTATTCGGACGGCTTGATTTGCCTTACAGGCGGCCCCGACGGGCCGGTTGGACGGCATCTGCGCGGCGGCCAGCACCCCAAGGCGGAAGCCGTGTTGCGCCAACTGGCGCAGACCTACCCGGATAGGCTTTATGTCGAATTGCAGCGTCATCCCGGCGATGACGGCCTGCCGGAGGCAGAGAAGCTGTCAGAGCGTGGGCATGTCGAGATGGCCTATGCCATGGGTCTTCCGCTGGTTGCCACCAATGATGTCTATTTTCCCAAATCGAACATGTACGAGGCGCATGACGCGCTGATTTGCATCGCGGAAGGGGCCTATGTTGACCAGCAGGGCGACCGCCGCAAGCTGACGCCGCAACACTATTTCAAAACCCCGCAAGAGATGGCGACGCTGTTCGCGGACCTGCCTGAGGCGCTGGAAAACACCGTCGAAATTGCGCGGCGCTGCGCGTTCAAGGCCTATAAGCGCGATCCGATTTTGCCGAAATTTGCTGATGACGAGGTCGAAGAACTGCGCCGTCAGGCCAATGAAGGCCTGCAAAAGCGGCTTGCCGTTATCCCACATGCTGTGTCCGTCGAGGAGTATCAAGCGCGGCTGGATTTTGAGCTGGGCATTATCGAAGGCATGGGGTTTCCCGGCTACTTCCTGATCGTGGCCGACTTTATTCATTGGGCCAAAGACAATGACATCCCCGTGGGCCCCGGTCGTGGGTCGGGTGCGGGTTCGTTGGTTGCCTACGCGCTGACCGTGACCGATCTGGACCCGCTGCGCTATTCCCTTCTGTTCGAGCGGTTCCTGAACCCCGAACGGGTGTCGATGCCCGATTTCGACATCGACTTTTGCATGGACCGCCGCGAGGAAGTGATCCGCTACGTTCAGGAAAAATATGGCCGCGACAAGGTGGGGCAGATCATCACTTTCGGTGCGTTGCTATCAAAGGCCGCCGTGCGCGATATCGGGCGGGTCTTGCAGATGCCTTACGGGCAGGTGGACCGCCTGTCGAAGATGATCCCCGTGGAAGGGGTGAAGCCGGTTTCGATTGAAAAGGCGCTGGCCGACGAGCCGAAGCTGCGCGAAGAGGCCAAGAACGAAGAGGTCGTGGCCCGCCTGCTGGATTACGGCCAGCAGGTCGAGGGGCTGCTGCGCAATGCCTCGACCCACGCGGCGGGTGTGGTGATCGGCGACCGTCCTTTGGACGCGCTGGTGCCGCTGTATCAAGACCCGCGCTCTGACATGCCCGCAACCCAGTTCAATATGAAATGGGTCGAGCAGGCGGGGCTGGTGAAGTTCGACTTTTTGGGGCTGAAGACGCTCACCGTGATCCAGAACGCCGTGGACCTGATTAAGACATCGGGCCGCACGCTGCACACCGCGCCTGATGGCACCCAATTGTTTGAGCCGCCCGAAGGGCTGGTCAACGACATCGGGACGATCCCGCTGGATGACAAGAAGTCCTATGACCTGTATTCCTCGGCCAAGACCGTTGCCGTGTTTCAGGTGGAAAGCTCAGGCATGATGGATGCGCTGCGGCGCATGAAGCCCACCTGCATCGAGGATATTGTGGCGCTGGTGGCGCTGTACCGCCCCGGCCCGATGGAGAACATCCCGACCTATTGCGAGGTGAAGAACGGTCTGAAAGACCTTGAATCCATTCATCCTTTGATCGACCACATTCTGGCCGAAACCCAAGGTATCATCGTCTACCAAGAACAGGTTATGGAGATTGCGCAGGTCATGGCGGGCTACTCGCTGGGTGGCGCTGATCTGTTACGCCGCGCCATGGGCAAGAAGATCGCTGAGGAGATGGCCAAGGAGCGCCCCAAATTTGAAACGGGCGCCAAAGAGAACGGCGTTGACGCGAAGAAAGCTAAGGAAGTTTTTGACCTTCTTGAGAAATTTGCGAATTACGGCTTCAACAAATCGCATGCGGCGGCCTACGCGGTGGTCAGCTATCAAACGGCCTGGCTGAAGGCCAACCACCCCGTCGAGTTCATGGCGGGTGTGATGAACTGCGACCTGCATCTCACTGATAAACTTGGGATTTATAAAGAAGAGATCACCAAGGTTCTGGATATTGAGATCGTGCCGCCTTGCGTCAACCGCTCTGCTGCGATGTTCAGCGTTGCCGATGGCAAGGTGGTCTATGCGCTGGGCGGGCTGAAGAATGTGGGCGTCGAAGCGATGCATCTGGTGACCGACGCCCGTGTGGTGGACGGGGCCGAGAAGCCGTTTGCGACGCTCTTCGACTTTGCCCGTCGGGTGGACCTGAAACGGGTTGGCAAACGGCCACTTGAAATGCTGGCGCGCTCTGGTGCCTTCGATCAGTTGGACCCCAACCGGCACCGGGTGTTTTCGTCCCTTGATGGGTTGGTTAGCTATTCGGCCGCGATCCACGAACAACGAAATTCGAACCAGGTTTCCTTGTTTGGGGAGGCTGGGGACGACCTTCCCGAGCCGCGCCTTTCACCTGTTGACGACTGGCTGCCCTCAGAGCGGCTGGCGCAGGAATTTACCGCCATTGGCTTCTACCTGTCGGGGCATCCACTGGACGACTATGTTCTGGCGCTGAAGCGCAAACGCGTGTCCACGCTGGCGGAGATCGAAGAAAAGGTGCAGGCCGGGGCCTTGGTGACCAAGCTTGGGGCAACGATCTCTGGCAGGCAGGAGCGCAAGTCTGCCCGAGGCAACCGTTTTGCCTTCGTGCAGGGCTCAGACCCCACCGGCATGTTCGAGGTGACGGTGTTTTCGGATACGCTGGAACAGGCGGGCGCGCATCTTGTGCCCGGAAGCAATGTCGTTTTGACGGTCGAGGCGACTTACGAATCTGAGCAGCTCAAGCTGCTGTGTCGCGGCGCGCAGCCAATTGATGGCGCGGTTGATGCGGGATCCATGGGGTTGAAGATATTTGTGGAAGACGACGCGGTGATTGGTTCAATCGCGTCAGTGTTGGAACGCTCAGGGCAGGACAAATCCATCCGGGCTCGCGGTCCCGTATCGCTATGTCTGATGAACCCGGAGTTGCCCGGCGAAGTGGAAGTCTCCTTGGGCGATGCGTTTGCGGTCAATCCAAAGGTCAAGGGGGCGATCAAGTCGCTGGGTGGTGTGGTGATGGTAGAGGAAATTTGAGCGGTAAGATTTTTCGATCGAAAAATCTTGAAAATTCTTCGTAGAAGAATTTTACGTCTCTAGTAATGCGGAGGTCGCTCGTCGCCCAGAACGACATGACCACCAGCATCTTGCTGACGCTCCGCTTCTCGCTCCATCAATGTGCGCACACGATGGGTCAGCAGCGAAATTTCTTTTTCCTGCCGGGCGACGACATCCGACATCTCCTCGACCATGCGTGTCAGGTGAGCCAGTTGTTCTTCAAATTGAGTGGTCTGGGACATAGCCCCCATGTGGCAGGTTGCTTGTCTTGCGTCCAGCCCTTCGCTATTGCGGCCTTTAAGTTTTACATCAGGACCAAAGCCCATGGCCAAAGTGAGAAAGCAGCCCCGTCCAAAGGCGGAAACCCCCAAAGGGTTTCGCGACTATTTCGGCGCGGAAGTGGCGCAGCGCAAGGCGATGCTGGATCAGATTACAGCTGTCTATCAGCTTTATGGCTTTGACGCGCTGGAAAGTTCGGCGGTCGAAACGGTGGAGGCTCTGGGCAAGTTCCTGCCAGATGTGGACCGCCCCAACGAGGGCGTGTTTGCCTGGCAGGAAGACGAGGCCGATTGGCTTGCCCTGCGCTATGATCTGACCGCGCCGTTGGCGCGCGTCTTTGCCCAGCACCGCAACGACTTACCAACGCCCTATCGCCGTTTTGCCATGGGGCCGGTCTGGCGCAACGAAAAGCCCGGGCCAGGGCGGTTCCGGCAGTTTTATCAATGCGACGCGGATACGGTCGGGTCGGGCTCGGTCGCGGCGGATGCCGAGATTTGCGCGATGTTGTCGGACGTCCTGGAGGCCGTCGGTATCCCACGTGGCGACTATCTGGTGCGGGTTAACAACCGCAAGGTGTTGAACGGCGTGTTGGAGGTCATGGGGCTTGCCGACGACCCACGCCGCGACGACGTGCTGCGCACCATCGACAAGTTTGACAAGGTGGGGGAGCGCGGCGTGCGCGAATTGCTGACCACCGGTCGCACTGACGCTTCGGGTGCCGAGATCGACGGCGTGGGGCTCAGCGACGCGCAGGCCGGCCCGGTGCTCGCCTTCTTGACCGCCAAGCAGGACAAGACCGAAGACACGCTGGCGCGGCTGCAGGACGCAGTCGGCGAGAGCGCGATCGGGACGGACGGCGTCAATGAATTGCGCCAAATCGGCGACTTGCTGAGCGCTCAGGGCTACGGCGCGGACCGGATCGAGATCGACCCGTCGGTCGTGCGCGGCTTGGGCTATTACACCGGCCCCGTCTACGAGGCCGAGCTGACTTTTGAGATCACCGACGAGAAAGGCCGTCCGCGCCAATTTGGCTCGGTCGCGGGCGGCGGGCGGTATGACGATCTGGTCAAGCGTTTCACCGGGCAGGAAGTGCCCGCCACGGGCGTCTCCATCGGAGTGGACCGGCTGCTGGCGGCGCTGCACGCCAAAGGCCGCATGGACAAGGCCACGGTTGGGCCCGTTGTGGTCACCGTCATGGACCGCGCCCGCATGTCGGACTATCAAAGCATGGTCGGCGAGCTGCGCGCCGCGGGCATCCGCGCGGAAGTCTATCTTGGCAACCCAAAGAATTTCGGGAACCAGTTGAAATATGCCGACAAGCGCAACGCGCCCGTTGCGGTGATCGCGGGCTCCGACGAGTTTGACGCGGGCGTCGTACAGATCAAGGACCTTGTGCTGGGGGCCAAGATTGCTGAGACCGCCACCCATGAGGAATGGAAGGAGCAGCCCGCGCAGTTCGAGATCAAGCGCGCTGATCTGGTCGCGGAAGTTCGCAAGATACTGGACGTGTAGATGCCCGCGAAATCTGACATAAAGGCGGAGGCTGCGCGGCTGTTTTCGGCCTTTCAGCTGGCGGGCGCGATGCCGGTGGAAACCGACTTGCTGCAACCCTCAGATCTGCTGCTGGACCTGTATGGTGAGGACATCCGGGCGCGGGCCTATGTGACCTCGGATGCGATCCGGGGCGAGCAGATGCTGCGGCCTGATTTTACGGTGCCCATCGTGCAGTCCCACATGAAAGACGGCGCGGAGCCCGCGCGCTACACCTATATGGGGGACGTCTTTCGCAAGCAGGATGCGGGGACGGGCCGCGCCAGCGAATATATGCAGGTGGGCTACGAGGTGTTTGACCGCGCGGACCCCGCTGCCGCGGATGCGGAAGTGTTTGCGCTTTTTGCCGATGTTTTGAAGGACGCGCCACTGCAGGCCTCGGTCGGGGATATTGGTATCTTGATTGCGGCGGTTCAGGGCCTGACCACGTCTGATCGACGCCGCGCGGCGTTGATGCGCCACATCTGGCGGCCCAAGCGGTTCCGGGCGTTGCTGGATCGGTTTGCGGGGCGGGCTGACATGCCGCCGGGTCGGGTGGAGTTGATCGGGGCATTGGAAGGCCTGGACGTCGACCAGATCGTGCAAGGGGCGGGGCCGGAGATCGGGCTGCGCAGCGCCCCCGAGGTTTCGGCCCGGCTGAATGCGTTGCGTGAGGACATGCAGGTGGGCCCCATTCCGGCGGAAGAACTGGACGCCGTCAGCGCCTTGTTGGCGCTGTCCACGAGCGCGGAGCGGGCGGCGGGTGAGTTGGCTGACATTGCCACTCGCTTTGGGGCCATCAAGTCTGCGGCGCAGGGCTTTGCACAGCGGCTGAACGCTTTGAAGGCGCGGGGCGTTGACGTGGGCGCGGTGGCCTATGAAGGCTCATACGGGCGGACCTCGATGGAATATTACGACGGATTCGTCTTCGGGTTCGCGGTGAACGGGTCCGCGCCTGTGGCCTCGGGCGGGCGCTATGACGCGCTGACCCGGGTGCTGGGGCAGGGGCGGGAGATCCCTGCCGTGGGCGGGGTGATCCGGCCGGAACTGTTGTTGGAGGTCCGCTCATGAGCCTGAAGCTGGGCGTGCCCTCGAAGGGGCGGTTGATGGAGGACACGTTTGCCTGGTTCGGCGCGCGGGGCATCACGTTGGAGCGGACGGGGTCGGACCGTGAATATGCCGGCGCCGTGTCGGGTGCGCAGGGCGTCGAGCTGATCTTGATGAGCGCGGGCGAGATCCCGCGTGAGCTGGCGGCGGGGCGGATTGATCTGGGGGTGACGGGCACCGATCTGGTGCGCGAGAAGATCGCGCTGTGGCCGGAGCAGATTGAGACGCTGGTCGAGCTGGGGTTCGGGTTTGCGGACCTGATTATTGCGGTGCCCCGGTTCTGGGCGGATGTGTCCACCTTGGATGATCTGGACGCGGTGGCGGCGTCTTTCAGAGCCAAGCACGGGTTCCGGCTGAGGATCGCCACGAAATATCACCGGCTGGTGCGCGAGCATCTCAAAGAGGCGGGCGTGGCGGACTATCAGCTGGTGGACAGCCAAGGGGCCACGGAGGGCACGATCAAGAACGGGACGGCGGAGGCTGTGGCCGATATTACCTCTACGGGTGCGACGCTGGAGGCCAACCATTTGAAGGTTTTGGGGGGCGATCCCGTTTTGAAATCCCAGGCGACGTTATTTGCCTCCAAGACCTCTGAATTGAGCGGTGATGATCGGACTGCCTTGGTGGGTTTGAAGGCCAAACTGGGGCTTTGAGGCGCGGTCCGACGCATGCGTCGGATTTTCTAAACCTTTGATATTGAATGATTCCATTTGGAATTTTAAGAGGTCATTAACCTGAGATGAGCGCCTTGCGGCGCGCGTGATGTTTTTGCGTTCTTGGGGAGGTTCCCTCCCCGCCACGCGGGCATCCCCTTGAGAGTATTTCTGCCAAAACGAAGCTGTGTGGGCGTGGTTAGCGCACGCCTATATCGGCCAGCGCCGCGCTGAGTTGCGGGGGGAGGGATTGTTCGCGGGCGCGGTGGGCTGGCAGGTCTGCGGGGGCGTCTTCGGGCTTGAGGTAGCGCCAGCCCTGAAAGGGGCGTTTGGTCATGTTCTCGACGCGGATAAGCTGCTGGTCAAAGACCAGCGCGCAGCGGCGGATGCCGTCTCCGCGGTCATATTCATCGAGGCGCAGGATTTTCTGGCGTGCTTGCACGACGCCTTTGATAACCCAGTAGATTGAGCCGCCATTGAGGATTTCGGCTTCGCGTTTGGGCCACATGCGGGTGACATGGCGCGGGTTGCCATCCGCGCCTTTGGGGCGCGGGCTGTCTTGCCAGTCCTGCAAGCCCTCGACGGTTTCCGTGCCGACGGATAGCTTAATTAAATTTACATACGACATGCTCGACGCCCCCAATGCGTGCTATATATAGTAGAGGCCTGCTGCCCGACTTCAACTCGAATCCAGACGAAAGCCACTGCCATGAGCCGTTTTGCTGCCCCCATTGCCGACCAGATCTGGGACATGAAATACCGCTTCAAGGAAGCCGATGGCACGCCGATTGATGTAACGGTGGAAGACAGCTGGAAACGGATTGCGGGCGCTTTGGCGGCTCCCGAGGCTGACCCGTCAGCGTGGTCGGCCAAGTTTTACGACGCGTTGGAAGATTTCAAATATCTGCCTGCTGGCCGGATCACGGCTGGCGCGGGGACCGAGCGGAGCGTGACGCTGTTCAATTGCTTTGTCATGGGCACCGTGCCGGATTCCATGGGCGGCATTTTTGACATGCTCAAGGAAGCCGCGCTGACGATGCAGCAAGGTGGCGGGATCGGCTATGATTTTTCGACCATCCGGCCCAAGGGCGCGGGCGTCAAAGGCGTGGCGGCGGATGCGTCCGGGCCGCTGAGTTTTATGGATGTGTGGGACGCGATGTGCCGCACGATCATGTCGGCGGGATCGCGGCGCGGCGCGATGATGGCCACGATGCGCTGCGACCACCCCGATATTGAGGATTTCATCACCGCCAAACAGGATGCGGCGCGGCTGCGGATGTTCAATCTGAGCGTGCTGGTCACCGATGATTTCATGGATGCGGTGAAGGCGGAAGAGTCCTGGGATCTGGTCTTTGGCGGCGAGGTGGTGCGGACCGTCAAGGCGTTGGATTTGTGGAACCTGATTATGCGGTCCACCTATGATTTCGCGGAACCCGGCGTGATCTTCATCGACCGGATCAATGCCGCGAATAACCTGAACTATTGCGAGACGATTGCCGCGACCAACCCTTGCGGGGAGCAGCCATTGCCGCCCTATGGCGCGTGTTTGCTGGGGTCGATCAATCTGGCACGCCTGGTGGCGGAGCCGTTTGAGCCGCATGCGGAGCTGGACATTGAGGCCTTGGATGATCTGGTGCGCACCGCCGTGCGGATGATGGACAATGTGGTAGATGCGTCAAAATTCCCGTTGGAAGCGCAACGGCAGGAGGCCTTGGCCAAGCGCCGCATCGGGTTGGGTGTCACGGGGCTGGCGGACGCGCTGTTGATGGTGGGGTCGCGCTATGGATCGCAGGAGGCGGCGCGTCTGACGGACCGCTGGTTGCATGCCATCGCCCGCGCCGCATATCTGGCCTCTGTCGATTTGGCCAAGGAGAAGGGCGCGTTCCCGTTATTTGACGCGGACGCCTATTTGGCGTCGGGCGCGATGCAGGATATGGACGCGGACGTGCGCGACGCCATTGCGGAGCACGGCATTCGCAACGCGTTGCTGACCTCGATTGCGCCGACGGGGACGATTTCTTTGTATGCGGGGAATGTGTCGAGTGGCATCGAGCCGGTCTTTGCTTATGCGTATACGCGCAAGGTGTTGCAGAAGGATGGCTCGCGCACCGAGGAAGAGGTTGTCGATTACGCGGTGCAGCTGTGGCGCGAGAAGTTTGGCGATGTGGACCTGCCGGACCATTTTGTGAACGCGCAGACATTGGCGCCCCTAGACCATGTGCGGATGCAGGCGGCGGCGCAGAAATGGGTGGACTCGAGCATTTCGAAGACCATCAACTGCCCCGAGGATATCAGCTTTGACGATTTCAAAGAGGTCTACATGGCCGCCTGGGATCAGGGCTGCAAAGGCTGCACGACCTACCGGCCCAATGATGTGACAGGGTCGGTTTTGAGTATTTCCAGCCAAAACGAAGCGGAAGATGACAAACCCGTGGCCGTCCCTGAAGGGGGCGAGGTGGTGTATATGTCCGAGCCTTTGGACCGCCCTTCGGAATTGGAAGGCCAGACCTACAAGGTGAAGTGGCCGGACAGCGAGCACGCGCTTTACATCACGGTGAACGACATTGTGCTGAACGGGCATCGGCGGCCGTTTGAGGTGTTTATCAACTCCAAGAACATGGAGCATTTTGCGTGGACGGTGGCGCTGACGCGGATGATCTCGGCGGTGTTCAGGCGCGGGGGCGACGTGTCCTTCGTGGTGGAAGAGCTGAAGGCCGTGTTTGACCCGCGCGGCGGGGCCTGGGTGAAGGGCAAATACATCCCGTCCATTCTGGCGGCCATTGGCGGGGTGATCGAGCAGCACATGATCGCCACGGGCTTCATCGCGGGCGAGGGGCTGGGGCTGAAATCCGACCCGTCGGCGGATGTGGTGGCCGTGGGCGAGCGGCGCGGCAAGGCCTGCCCCAGCTGCGGGCAATATGACCTGCGCATGGTTGAGGGCTGCATGACCTGCGCGTCGTGCGGCCATTCTAAATGCGGGTAGGGGCCAAATGCGGGGCATTTTCTGCGGGAACTCCGGCCTGAGATGCGCTAACCATTTGGGATGAGCGTGAAACCCTCCAAGACGTGGTCGATCTGGCGGGACTCCGTGTTGGGGGTCTGGGGCCAGATTGAGGAGCAGAACCTGAGCCTGATCTCGGCGGGGATCGCGTTTTTCGGGATGCTGGCGATTTTCCCGGGGCTGGCGGCGGTGATTGCCATCTTTGGGCTGGTGGCGGACCCCGTGGTCATCCAGGACCAGATCAACCTGCTGCGCGGCATCGTGCCGGACGACATCTACACCCTGATCGACGCCCAGCTGCGCCGCATCGGCACGGCGCGGGGGGAGACGCTGGGCTGGACCACCTTCATCTCCATCTTGCTGGCGCTTTGGTCGGCGCGCGCGGGCGTGGGCGCGATGATGCGGGGGCTGAACACCATTTACCGCTCGCCCAACCGCAGCTTCCTGATGGCCTATGTGGCGGCGTTTACGCTGACGCTGACCTTGGTGATGGTGGCGCTGGTGGCGGGGGCGGCGGTCGTGGTGACCCCGATTGTCGTGGCGTTCCTGCCACTGACATTGGAGACCATCGGGTGGATCGACATGGTGCGCTGGACGGCGGCCATTTTTGTGATCAATTTCGGGATTTCGCTGATCTACCGCTACGGGCCGCGCAAGCGGGACGGCAAGCGGGCGTCCTGGCTGACACCGGGCGCGGTGTTTGCGGTGGTGATGTGGGCGGGGGCGTCCTACGCGTTTTCGGAATATCTGGCGAATTTCGGGCGGTATAACGAGGTATATGGCTCCATCGGGGCCGTTGTGGCGTTGCTGATGTGGCTGTATCTGAGCGCGTTTTTGGTGCTGCTGGGGGGCGCGCTGAACGCGCAGATTGAGCGGCGCACGGAGGCGGCGGAGGCGATGGAGCAGATCAGCCAGAGGCAGGAGGACGCGCCATGAGGCCGCTAGGCGTGACCCCGGAGCAGTGCTTTATTGGCGGCGTTTGGACGGAGGGTGCGTCTGGCGAGACCTTGCCTTTGACCAACCCGTCGGATGGCCAAGCGCTGTGCGCAATAGCGCGGGGCTCCGCTGAAGACATTGACCGCGCAGTGCAGGCCGCCGAGGGCGCGATGCAAGGCGCGTGGGGGCGGTCCACGGCGGTGGAGCGCAGCCGCATCTTGTACAAGATCGGGCAGCTGGTGCTGGACAATATTGACGCGCTGGCCGAGCTGGAGGCCCTGGACGTTGGCAAGCCGCTGAAACAGGCCCGCGCGGATGTGGTGGCCCTGGCCCGCTACATGGAATTTTACGCGGGCGCTGCGGACAAAATTCACGGCGCGACCATTCCCTATATGGACGGCTACACGGTCTACACTTTGCGCCAGCCGCATGGGGTGACGGGCCATATCGTGCCGTGGAATTACCCGATGCAAATCATTGGTCGCTCTGTCGGGGCGGCTTTGGCGATGGGCAATGCCTGCGTGTTGAAACCCGCCGAGGAAGCCTGCCTGACCGCGCTGTGTTTCGCGGAACTGGCCCATCGCGCGGGCCTGCCTGCGGGGGCGTTGAACGTGGTACCGGGGCTGGGCGCGGAGGCGGGGGCCGCCTTGGCGGCGCATGAGGGGGTGCATCATATTTCGTTCACCGGCTCGGTCGGCGTGGGCAAATTGATCCAGCAAAGTGCTGGCGAAAATGTGGTGCCGGTGACGTTGGAGCTTGGGGGCAAGTCGCCTCAGCTGGTGTTTGACGATGCCGACATAGAGGCGGCGCTGCCGTTTCTGGTCAATGCGGGCATTCAAAATGCGGGGCAGACCTGTTCGGCCTCCTCGCGGATATTGGTGCAACGGGGCGTCTATGACGAGGTTGTGGCCAAAATGGCAGACCGCTACGCCGCCCTGAGAGCCGGCCCCGCCATGGATGATCTGGATGTGGGGCCGCTGGTGTCGACCCGTCAGAAAGACATTGTCGAGGGCTTCCTGAAACAAGGCGCGGACCTGACGATCGCGGCGCAGGGCCAAGTGGTGTCAGACGCGCCCGCAGGCGGGGCCTATGTCGCGCCGACGCTGTTTGAGGCGGTCAACGCGGATCACGCGCTGGCGCAAGACGAGATTTTTGGCCCGGTGCAGGTCATCATCCCATTCGACACCGAGCAAGAGGCGCTGGCGATTGCCAATGGCACGAAATACGGGCTTGTGGCATCGGTCTGGTCGGCCAACGGGGCGCGGCAGATGCGGCTGGCGAAAGCCTTGAGGGCAGGGCAGGTCTTCATCAACAATTACGGCGCGGGTGGCGGGGTGGAACTGCCTTTTGGTGGCACCGGCTTGTCGGGCCATGGCCGCGAGAAAGGGTTCGAGGCCCTGTACGGGTTTTCAACGCTCAAGACGGTGGCGGCGCTGCATGGATAACGCTCTGGTTGACCGGCTGAGGGCGCAGACGCCTGCCTGCGAAAAGATCATTCATTTCAACAATGCAGGTGCCGCGCTGATGCCTGACCCTGTGTGGGACGCCATGCAGGGGCATCTGACTGCGGAGCGGGAGATTGGCGGCTACGAGGCCGCCGCCGCGGCGGATCTGGATGCCTTCTACGCCGAGTTCGCGGCATTGCTGAACGCCAAACCGTCCGAGATTGCCTATGTCGAGAACGCCACCCGCGCCTGGGACGCGGTATTTTACGGCTTGGATTTGGGGGAAGGCGACCGGGTGCTGACCCATGCTTCGGAATACGTGTCGAACTATCTGGCCTTCCTGCAACTGGCCAAATCGCGCGGCGTCGAGGTCAATCTGATCCCGTCAGACGGGGCTGGCGCGGTGGATGCTGACGCCATTGCGCCGCTTATCACATCGCGCACCAAGCTGATCGCCATCACGCATATTCCGACCCAAGGGGGCCTGGTCAATCCGGCCGAAGCCGTGGGCAAAGTGGCGCGGGAGCACGGGATTTTCTACCTGCTGGATGCCTGCCAATCGGCAGGGCAAATGCCGCTGGACGTGCAGGCCATTGGCTGCGACGCCCTGTCGGGCACAGGGCGCAAGTTTTTGCGCGGGCCGCGCGGGACAGGGTTTTTGTGGGTCTCTGAGGCCGCACAGGACCGCGTGACGCCGCCGATGATCGACCTGCGCGCCGCGCGGTGGATTGACGGGGAGAGCTACGATTTGGCCCCTGACGCCACCCGATATGAAAATTGGGAAAGTTTCGTGGCTGGCCGCGTCGGGCTGAGTGTGGCGGTGCGCTACGCCCGCGAGATCGGGCTGCAGGCCATCGAGGCGCGGGTGACCGGCCTGGCCGCGTCGCTGCGCGACCGGCTTGGCGGGGTTGCGGGCGTGAGCGTGCGCGACCTTGGGACCCGGAAGTCGGGCATTGTGACCTTGACCAAACACGACGAGGCGGCAGGCGCGTTGCAAGCGCGGCTATTGGCGGCGGGGATCAACACCTCGGTCAGCCATTTGGGCTCTGCCCGGCTGGATTTTGGCGCGCGCGGCATTGACGACGCCCTGCGGGCGTCGCTTCATTACTACAACACGGACGCAGAGATCGACCGCTTCATCGCGGTTTTGGAGGGGGCGACATGAGACTTGAGGGCAAAGTGGCGATTGTGACCGGCGGCGCGTCGGGCTTTGGGGCCGGGATCGTGCGCAAATTCGTGGCCGAAGGCGCGCAGGTGATGATTGCCGACCTCAATATCGGGGCGGCGGCTGAATTGGGCGTCGAGGCCGTGCAGGCCAACGTGACCAAGGACGCGGACGTGCAGGCCATGGCGCAGGCCACGCTGGACGCGTTTGGGCGCATCGACATCCTTGTCAACAACGCCGGGACCACCCATCTGCCCGCCCCGATGGAGGAGATCAGCGAAGACGACTTCGACAAGGTCTTCGCGGTGAACTGCAAATCGGTCTATCTGGCCGCCCGACACATCGTGCCGTTGATGAAGACGCAGGGATCGGGGGCGGTTTTGAACGTGGCCTCGACGGCGGGGGTGTCGCCGCGCCCGAGGCTGAATTGGTACAACGCCTCGAAAGGCTGGATGATTACGGCGACCAAGGCCATGGCGGTGGAACTGGCCCCGCAGGGCATCCGCGTGAACGCCATCAACCCGGTGGCGGGGGAAACCCCGTTGCTGAAGTCCTTCATGGGCGAGGACACGCCCGAGATACGGGCGAAGTTTATCTCCACCATCCCGCTTGGGCGGTTCTCCACCCCCGAGGATATGGGCAACGCGGCATGCTATTTGTGCTCCGACGAGGCCAGCATGGTCACCGGCGTGTGCATGGAGGTTGACGGGGGGCGCTGTATCTAGTCAGGTCCGCTTCGGATGCAGGGAGGACAACATGCAGGCACCATCCAAGACCAGCTATGACGTGGTGATCGTGGGGGGCGCGATGTATGGGTCCTCGGTGGCGTGGTGGCTGTCGCGCAACCCCGATTTCGACGGCTCCATCCTGGTGGTGGAACGCGACCCGACCTACGAGTTCACCTCGACCTCGCACACCAATAGCTGCATCCGACAGCAGTTCTCCAACGAGGTGAACATCGCGATTTCGCAGTTCGGGGCCGAATTCATCCACGGGTTCCAAGACTTCATGGCCGACGAGGACGCGCCCAAGATCGTGCTGCAAAGCTACGGCTACATGTATCTGGCCGACACGCCGGAATTTGCCGGGACCCTGCAAGAGCTGCAGAAGGTGCAGGCCAAGCTGGGGGCGGGGACCAAATACATGACCGCCGAGCAGATCAAGGCGGATTACCCGTTCTACATGCTCGACGACATCATTGGCGGCAACCACAACCTGATCGATGAAGGCTATTTCGACGGCGGCACCATCTTTGACTGGTGGAAGCGCAAGGCCCGCGCGAACGGGGCAGAATATGTGCATAACGAGGTGGTCGCGATGACCCGCAACGCTGCGGGCACGCGGGTGGAAAGCGTGACGCTGGCGTCGGGCGAGGTGATTGCCTGCGGCACGGTCGCCAACTGCGCGGGGCCCCGCGCCGTGGTCACATCGCGCATGGCGGGGATCGAAATCCCTGTGGAGCCGCGCAAGCGCTACACGTTCATCTTTGACGCCGAAACACCCTTGGACCGCGACCTGCCGCTGACGATCGATCCGTCCGGAGTGCATATGCGGACGGAGGGGACTTATTATCTGGCCGGATGCCCACCAGATGACGACCCGGCGGTGGATTACGACGACTTCATACAGGACCATTCCATCTGGCAGGAAAAGGTCTGGCCCATCGTGGCGACCCGCGTTCCAGCCTTTGAGGCGGTCAAGCTCATCAACTCATGGGCGGGGCATTACGCGTTCAACACGTTTGACCAGAACGCCATCATCGGGCCGCACACCGCCGTTGAAAACTTTGTTTTCGTCAACGGCTTCTCGGGCCATGGCTTCCAGCAATCGCCCGCCATGGGGCGCGGCGTCGCGGAATGGATCGCTTACGGCGAATACCGGACCATTGACCTGAGTGCATTTGGGTTCGAGCGGATCGAGACGCAGACCAAGTTCATGGAAAAAGCGGTGATCTAGTCCATCCCCGGCAAGGCCAGCTGTGCGTTGCGGGCGTAAACCTTGGCCACGGCGCTGTCATCCTCGTGCCCCAGGCCCATGCCTGCGGCGGCGATGAACTGCTGCAGCGCGGCGGCGGTGATCGGCGCGGAGAACTGCGCGGATTTTGCGATGTCCAGCACGATGCCCAGATCTTTGGGCCAAATGTTGACCGAGGAGAGCGGTGTATAATCCCCTGCCACGATATGGGGCGCACGGTTTTCAAGCATCCATGAGCTTCCGGCGCATTTGCTGATAACCTCGACGAATTTGTCGGGTGTCACGCCTTGGGTCATGCCAAAGGTCAGCGCCTCCGCCATGGTCGCGATATGCACGCCTGCCAGCAATTGGTTCACGGCCTTCATTGCGGACCCCGCGCCCGCCGCGTCGCCAAGTTCAAACACTGTTTCCGAGGTCGCCGCCAGCACGTCGCCCGCCGCCGCGAATGCGGCTTTGGTCCCGGATGCCATCACCGACAACGCGCCTTGCGCGGCCTTGCCCGCCCCGCCCGATATGGGCGCGTCGAGGTAATGCACGCCATGTGCCAAGCAGCGGGCTTCCATGTCGCGGGCAAACTCTGGCGGTACGGTTGCGCAGGCCATGACAACCGCGCCACGCGCAAGCAAAGGCACGATGCCGCCTTCGCCGAACAAAACCGCCTCCGTCTGTGCGGCATTCAGCACCACCACCACTGCCGCATCCAAGCTGGATGCGACTTCGGCAATGGTTCCGGCGCTACCACCTTCAGCCTGAAACCGGTCAACCTGCGCAGGCACCATATCAAACCCATGTGTCACATGGCCCGCCCGTAATATGGATTGGGCAATGCCATACCCCATTGAGCCAAGGCCAAAGATTGCGACGGTGCTCATGATGTTTCTCCTGATGTGTTTTGTGTGTTCACGTGTCGCCCTTCCACCTTTTGAGGGTGCCAACGGAGACCACGTTTTTGGCGATGCCAAGCGATGCGCCCAAGAGGCCAAGGAAGATAGACAGCGCCAAGGGCAGCGCGTCGTTTACCAGCCGGTCCATCCAGCGCGACGTTATCTGCGTTTTGACGGCCCCGATGCGCTGCACCACCATCGCGCTGTTGCGCGGCGGGGAGGTCGCGACCAGTTCGAAATCCGAGCGGGGGCCAAGCGGCGCGGTTATGAGAATTTGCGCCGGAACCGGGTCGCCGGACTTGTCCAACAGCGAAATGGAATCGCCGGGCAGGAAGCTGCCCCTGGCCACGACGGATGGCCCCGACGAGAGCTTGAGCGACTCGCGGATTTCGTAGACCCCGCCTTGAAGCAACTGGGTGGATCCCGTTTCGGCGACCTCGCCGATCACCAAATGGCCCGCCGCCACCAGCGAGGCGGTGTCTTCCAGAGACTGCCGTTCAAAGACCAGCACGCTTTGATCCGTGATCTCGGCCGTGTCAAAGGTTGATGTGCGCGATGCGCCCTCCGGCACCGTGATATGGGCGCTGAGATAGGTTTCGTCCATGCCACTGATGGTCAGAACGACGCCTGTTTGCCAAAGAACCTCAGCCTCTTCGCTTTGGTGGCTATTGTAGTATTTGAGGTCACACAGAGTGCCCTCGCCATCCCCACCACCTTCGGCGCGCTGGCACAGCGTGGCGCCCGCGACATACCACGGGGCGGGGTCTGCATCGGTCAACTCGATCCGCGCGGATTTGGTTTGGACATGCAAGGTGAAGGATTGCTCGCGTTCCAACAGATAGTAGAGGGCAACGCCGGCAAAGACACAAAGCAGCAACACGCGCAGCGCCACCTCCGGGGAGATGCCGCGCAGCATCGCGGCCAGTTTTGCTGAGCTGCCCCCGCTGGCCGTGCTCATTCGATCACCGGCACAACGATCTGCACGGTTGGCCCGGCTTTGGAGCGCCCGTTGTGGAGCCGGTCGTAGCTGAACCGCGCCATCCCGCTGATGCCACGCGGCAGCGGGACCTCGCAGGAAAAGTTGAACTTGATGGCGTCCAGCTGCGCCAGCTTGCGGCATTGCGCGTCCACGTCCCCCTGCGGGGTTGCAAGCGTGGCCTCGATCTCGGAGGTTTTTCTGGCGTGGATATTGAGCACAAGGGTGACGTCGCCCCGGTCTGTGCGATCCACCGTGCCGACCCCGTTCAGCACCGAGGGCAGGACAATGGTGTCCGGACCCGCCGCCAGATCGCAATCGCCCACCGACACCACAATCCCGGCGTTGCCAAGCGACGACTTGGACCAGATGTCGGGAAACGCGGTTGGGTAGTTCAGCTCGACCCCGCCGCCGGCAAGGGCCTGCGTTGCGTCATATTGCGCCGTCGCCGCGAAACGGCCGTCGATGGTGATGGCCTCCACGCATAACGTGCCTCCGGCAAAGCCATCTGGCAGGAATGTCAGGAGCCGTGGCAGCCGCTCGGACGGGGACGATTTCAGATGCAGGCCGACCAACCAGTTTGGCGCGGCGATCAGGCCCTCTTCCTCGGGGATGTCCTGGAACTGAGTGGGCGCGAGCACGGGGACGTCTTGCGCAGCAGCCGGGGCCGGTGCAGTGTTGAGCGCGAGGCACAGGCACCCCGCAGCTTGTGCCAATAATCTACGCATAGCAGTTCACGACCCTTCCTTATGATGACAATTAAACACGCACGATACATCTGGACAAGCTGCATGGCGGCCGCGCTGCTGCTTGCCAATGTGCAGCCGGGATGGGCCGCGACCATGGCGGACGTCAACAACGAGAAGGGGCATGCGTTCCTTGTCAGCTACGGGGGCAATTGCTACGCCGTTTTGCCCGATCACGTGGCCACGTCGGACCGCATCTCGCTGGTCTCGCCGTTGCCGCAGACGGCGGGCGTTGGGTCGGTCTTCTGGCGCAGCGCGGAGGATGATCTGGCGCTTGCCTATGTCGAGGGGGAGCTTGCGGACCATTGCGAACAGAAATGGGACCCGCTGAACCGCAAGGTTGGCCCCTTGTTGCAAGAGCAGGGCGCGGGCTCGCTTGCGCGTATCAACTGGGGCGGCGACATGATCGACCGCGCCGAGGGGGTCGTTATCGACGCCGACGAGACGCAATTTGTGGTCAACACCACCGAAAGCTGGGCGGAGGGCGAGGTTGAGGGCGGCGTCAGCGGCGCGCTGTATTACCGGGGCCGGGTGCCGGTCGGCATGGCGCTGAGCGCGATCAACAACCGCCGCGCCAGGTTTTTGCGGATGGACCGGATTTACGCGCTGCTTGACCCGGTGCTGAACGGCAAGTCGGCGGCCCACCCCGCAGTGGCTGACATCGCCACCTCCACCAACGGCGTCGGGTTCCGGGTGACGGGGCAGGCGGTTGATATGGGGGGCACGCTGCGCGGGCTTGCGGGCACGATGCAGTGGCCATGGACGGGCGCCCCCATCGAGATAGAGCTGACTCTGTCGAACGAGGCCCCCTTGCCGATCAACGTGATCCGGCTGAAAAGCCGGTCGAGCGCCGAGGCGGGCTTCGCAGCCCCGCAGCGCATCAAGATGGAATTGGACGGCGGCATGCCGGGCAGCCCGTTCTGGCGTATTCTGGGGGTGAACGATATGCCGCCCAATGGCGTGTTGGACATCCCCACCGGCGGCAGCCGCGCGCGGCGGATCAAGCTGCGCATCGAAACTGTGTGGGGGCAGGCCGAGCGTGTCGGGCTGGAAAGCATCGCGCTGGAGTAGCGGCTATTCCTTGAGGTCGATAGAGGCCTGAGCGCGCCCGGTGTTCATGAAGATTGGCCCGCGTAACACGCCATCAGGCCCAAGCGTCAGGTTGGCCTGCGCTTTCCAACTGTTGAAGGAATAGTTGTACTGCACATTTAGGCCCCTGATAAAAAAGCGGCACGTGTCGTTTCGTGTGGCCCAGCACGTCCCGTTGAAGGTTTGAGTGCTCAACATTGCTGAAGCCGTCGTTTCTGTTGCAACGCCCCCGACATGTTCAACCCATCCGTAGCTTTCTAGGCCGGTACCTCCGGTTATGTTCATCCGCACCTGCGGATTGGTTTCGAACACCGACACAATCGCCATGTTTTGTACCACGGGGTTGGTGGAAAACAGCGCAAACTCGCGCCCGATGCGGACGAGGGCGGGGTCTTTTTCTTCGAGAAGAATCTTGAGCAAGGCGTATTGGGTGTTGGGATCGGAAGATTGAAGGGCGCGGAGCACCTCGTTGATCTCTTCGGCTTTCTTCTGCGCCTCGGCAACAAGGTTGCTGGCGTTGGATTGCGCCTGCGCGGATGGGGTCCACCCAAATGCGCACAGAGCCATTGTGGCGCAGAAAGCGCCGCCCCGCAGAAATGCAGTCACCATGTTAAGCCGCTCCCAAAGTCAGTCATTCCAAATTCAGCACAGGCTGCCGTGGCAGCCTTAGGAATGCTAGCCGCAAGCGTCTTGCCCGTCCAGATTTGACATGGGGTATTTTGTACGACGCCCCGCCGCGCCGTCAGCGGTTCAGGCTGGCCACCAGTTGGTGAAATTTTTCGCCCTGAACGGCCACATGGCTGCGCAGGATGTCGCCAGCTCTTTGCGCGTCGCCGTCTTGAAGGGCGGACAAAATCTGCGAGTGCTCGCTCATGGATTGGGTGAGCCGTCCGCGAAACCGAAGCTGGATGCGGCGATAGGCTTTCAGCCGGTTTTGAAGTTGAAGCGCCTGCTTTTCGAGAAAGCTGTTGGCCGCGCCGCGGTAGATGATCTGGTGAAAGCTCTCGTTTTCAAGGTAATACTGGTCGTGATCGGCCGCCTCGATTGCCTTTTGGCAGCGGTCATTTGCAGCGCCAAGGGCCGCTAGGTCCTGATCGCTCATTCGGGTTGCTGCCAACCGGCCACATGCGCTTTCCAGCTCGGCCATTGTTTCAAACATCTCCATCAGCTCGACCGGGCCGGGCTGGCGGATAAAGACACCGCGACGTGGGATTTGTTCGGCCATGCCCGAGGTCACCAAGACCTGCAACGCCTCGCGGATGGGGGTGCGGGACACGTGAAACTGTTCCGCCAATTTCACCTCGTCCAGCCGTTCGCCATCCTGAAAGTCACCCGCGAAAACGAGCTTTTCCAAGGTGTTGGCGATCTGATCTGCGAGTCTGATGTCCATAGTTGAGAGATACCATCAACCGGCAAATAGATGCAATCATTTCCAGATTGTATACAAGATAATTGACTTGCTATGCGAAAGATGGAATCGTCTCGCATGTCGCATCGGCCCCGTGGCTGATTCACACCCAGGGAGGAACTTATGAATTTCGTTAAACTTACGGCCACTGCCATGGCTACGTGCCTCGCCATCGGATCGGCCGCGAGCGCAGAAACGCTGCGCCTGTCGCACCAATGGTCCAACCAAGATGTCCGCCACCAAGTTGCGCAAATGGTCGCCGATGAAGTCGCTGCGGCAGGGGTTGATCTGGACATCCAGATCTTCGGCTCGAAGTCGCTGTTCAAGCCGCGTGAGCAATACCGCCCGCTCAGCCGTGGGCAGTTGGACATGACGGTTCTGCCGCTTAGCTATGCTGGCGGCCAACAGCCTGCCTATAACCTGACGCTGATGCCCGGCATGGTGAAAAACCATGACCACGCGGCGCGTCTGAGCGCCTCGCCTTTCATGGCGGCGCTTGAGGAGAAGATGGCCGATGATGACGTCATGGTGCTGGTCCACGGCTATCTGGCGGGCGGATTTGTCGGCAAAGACAAATGCATCACCAAGCCTGAAGACGTGCAAGGGTTGCAAACCCGCGCGGCGGGCAAGGCGTTCGAGCAGATGTTGGCGGGTGCCGGCGCGTCCATCGCGTCCATGGCGTCGTCCGAGATCTACAACGCCATGCAAACCGGCGTTCTGACGGCGGCGAACACCTCGTCCTCGTCCTTCGTGTCCTACCGCATCTACGAGCAGGTGAGCTGCTACACGCCCGCCGGCGACGTGGCGCTTTGGTTCATGTACCAGCCGCTTTTGATGAACAAATCAAAGTTCGACGGGCTGACCGCTGACCAGCAAAAGGCGCTGATGGACGCCTCTGCCAAGGCGCAGGACTTCTATTTGGCGGAGGCCAAGAAGCAAGACGCAGCGTCGGAGCAAGTGTTCCGCGACGCCGGTGTCGAGATTGCGCAAATGTCGGCCGAGGATTTCGAGGCATGGCGCGCTTTGGCGCAGGAAACCTCTTACGCGGCATTCGTGTCCGAGGTTGAGGGCGGCCAAGAGCTGCTCGATATGGCGCTGGCCGTCGAATAACCACGCAAGGCCGGGCCGCTATTTGTGCGGCCCGGCCACTCCAACACCCTTTCCAAGGACATCGTTATGGCGGGCCAAAGCACTGGCGCGGTGGCGCAAACCGGGAACAACCCGTTTCTGCGGCTCGTGGCTGCACTCTCTACACTTGCGGGCTGGTGCTCGGCGGCGATGATCGTGGCGGCCGTGGCCATCACCTGCCAGATGATCTTCATCCGGTTCGTCCTGAACGGGTCCACCATCTGGCAGACCGAGGCGGTGATCTATTTGGCCATCGGCGCGACGCTGGTGGGGCTGCCCTACGTGCAGCGCCTGCGGGGCCATGTGAATGTTGACCTGATCCCGCTGGCGCTGGGGCCAAGCGCCCGCTTCGCGCTGGCGGTGTTCACCCTGTCACTGTCCATCGTCATGGTCGCAATCATGGTGTGGTATTCCTACGAATTCTGGCACCTGACCTGGGAGCGCAACTGGAAGTCCGACACCGTCTGGGGGGTGCGCCTGTGGATCCCCTACCTGGCCTTGCCCGTGGGGTTTGCGCTGTTCTTGCTGCAACTTATTGCCGATTTGGTCGCGATCCTTTTGAAGATTGAAAAGCCCTTCGGCTTGGAGGACGCGTAATGGATCCGCTCACCCTTGGCGCGATTGTTGCCGTTTGCACCATCCTCGTGCTGTTTTCCGGCGTGTCGGTGGCGTTGGGGCTGCTTATCGTGTCGACCGCTTTCATCATGATTTTCGATGGCATGCGGTCGCTGGAGCTGCTGCCTGAAATCCTGTTCGGCAAGCTGGACAATTTCGCGCTGCTGTCGATCCCGATGTTCATCATCATGGGGTCGTCCATCGCGTCGACCCGCGCGGGCGCGGACCTGTACGAGGCGCTTGAGCGCTGGCTGACCCGCGTGCCGGGCGGTCTGGTGATCTCCAACCTGGGGGCCTGCGCGTTGTTTGCGGCGATGTCGGGCTCCAGCCCCGCGACATGTGCGGCCATCGGCAAGATGGGCATCCCCGAGATGCGCAAACGCGGCTACCCTGACGGGGTCGCCGCGGGCTCCATCGCGGCGGGTGGCACGTTGGGCATCCTGATCCCGCCTTCCGTCACCATGATCGTCTACGGCATCGCCACCGAGCAATCCATCGGGCGGCTGTTTCTGGCGGGCGTTTTCCCGGGCCTGATGCTGGTCGGCCTGTTCATGGCGTGGTCCCTTTACGCGACATGGAAATCCGGCGACCAGAACCTGCTGGCGCAGGGCACCTACAGCTGGAAGGAAAAGTTCGAGATCCTGCCGCGTGTCGTGCCGTTTCTACTTATCATCGTGGGCGTCCTTTACGCGATGTATGGCGGCGTTGCGACGCCGTCCGAGACCGCCGCCGTTGGTGCCCTGTTGTGCCTGCTGATTGCGATGGTCATCTACAAGCTGTGGAACCCCAAAGACCTTTGGGTCGTGCTGCGCGACAGCACCAAGGAAAGCGTGATGATCCTGTTCATCATCGCGGCGGCGGGCGTTTTCTCCTACATGTTGTCGAGCCTCTTTATCACGCAATCCATTGCCGCGTGGATTGGCACGCTGGATGTGAACCCGTGGGTGCTGATGGCGGCGGTGAACGTCTTTCTCATCATTGCGGGCTTCTTCCTGCCGCCGGTCGCGGTGATCTTGATGGCGGCCCCGATCCTGTTGCCGATCATCACCGCTGCGGGGTTTGATCCCATCTGGTTTGCGGTGGTGCTGACCATCAATATGGAAATTGGGCTGATCTCGCCTCCGGTCGGCCTGAACCTCTACGTCATCAACGGGATTGCGCCCGACATCTCGCTGAAAACCATCCTGGCGGGGTCGCTGCCCTTCGTGGCCTGCATGGTCATCGCGATCATCTTGCTGTGCATCTTCCCCGGCCTTGCCACATGGCTGCCCAACGCGGTGATGGGGACGGCGGTATGAGCTATCTCGGCGGGCTGTTCTCGACGGTGTTCGAGCGGCGCTTTGCGCGCAAAGTGTCGTCGCAGGCGCAGGGGCGCGGGATAAAGGAGCTGTCCCTTGATCTGCTGGGCGCCACTGGCGAGGTGTCGGGCAACACGCTCGCGCGGCTGATCCTCGACGAGTATGGCGACGCCGATGCCGCCGACAAACGCGCCTTCTTCAAGTTCATGCTGCATGATCTTGAGATCGACCCGGAGCACGTTGTCGACAGCCTCAAACAGTACCAGCAGGCGCCGTCGAAACGCAGCTACCGCGCCTATGCCCGTGCCAGCGAGCCGAAACGGCAAGAGCTGCTGCGCAGACTCAATCAGGTGCGCGGCGGCACCGGGCGGCTGGTGTCGATGCGCAAGGACCTGTTGCAGATGATGCGCGACGACCCGACGCTGGGGCCGATTGACGTCGATTTTCAGCATCTCTTCGCGTCGTGGTTCAATCGCGGCTTTCTGGTGCTGCGCCCGATCAATTGGTCCAGCCCGGCCGAAATCCTTGAAAAGATCATTGCCTACGAGGCGGTGCACGCGATCGACAGCTGGGATGATTTGCGGTTGCGGCTCCGCCCGTCGGACCGCCGCTGCTTTGGGTTTTTTCACCCTGCCATGCCCGACGAGCCGTTGATCTTTGTGGAAGTGGCGCTGACCATCGGCATCCCCAACTCGGTGCAGATGTTGCTGGCGGATGGCCGCGACCCGATTGACGCGGAGGACGCCAACACGGCCGTCTTCTATTCCATCTCAAATTGTCAGGAGGGGCTTGCGGGCGTGTCCTTCGGGAACTCGCTTATCAAGCAGGTGGCGGCAGATTTGTCGCGCGACCTGAGCGGCCTTGAAACCTTTGTGACCCTGTCGCCGATACCGGGGCTGGCCCGCTGGCTAGAGACCCACGATGCGGCTGCGGTCAAGGCGACCCCAATCGACGTTCAGGCCGCCCGCTATCTGCTGGAGGCAAAGCGCGGCGATGGCGCGCCGCTTGATCCGGTCGCGCGGTTCCATCTTGGCAATGGGGCAGCGGTTCACGCGGTGCATGCGGGTGCGGATATTTCTGAAAACGGGATGCGCCAATCTGGTGGCGCAATGGTCAATTACCTTTATGATCTGTCCCAAGTCACGACCAATCACGAACACTTCGTAACCGAGAAAACTGTCGCGGCGTCCCCCGAGGTGCGGGCGCTCATCGCATCGGTTAAGTCTGGAAACTAGGAAGACCACGATGGCCAACCCGCTTTACGACGCATTGTTCGGGCAACATCTTGAAAATGACGGGGCTTTCCTGCACCTCGCGGGCGATAAGACGCTGAGCTACAAGGCCTTTCTGGGACTGGCCGCGCAATATGCGGGGCTGCTTGGCGATATTGGGCTCAAGCCCGGAGACCGCGTTGCGGTGCAGGTGGCGAAATCACCGCAGGCGCTGGCGGTCTACGCCGCCTGCGTGCAGGCCGGCGTGATCTTTCTGCCGCTCAACACCGCCTATACCGCCGACGAGGTCGCCTATTTCGTCAAAGACAGCGGCGCGCGGATCGTCATCGGTGATGACGGCAAACACGCTGAGTTGCAGCCCATCGCCGCGGCGTGCAACGCCCGGCTCGAAACATTGAACGCGGACGGGTCGGGCTCGTTTTCGCGAAAGTCAGCCGCGTTCCCGACCACATTTGAAACGGTCGCACGAGACCCAGGCGATCTTGCGGCCTTCCTGTATACCTCGGGGACCACGGGCCGCTCCAAAGGGGCGATGCTCAGTCAGGACAACCTGCTGTCCAACGCGCGGGTCCTGGAGAAGGAGTGGCGGTTTACGGCATCCGACGTGCTGTTGCATGCCCTGCCGATTTTCCACACCCACGGGCTGTTCGTGGCGACAAATGTGACCCTGCTGTCAGGCAGCCAGATGATCTTCTTGCCCAAGTTTGATTTGGACGCGGTCATTGCCAATCTGCCGCGCGCCACCACGATGATGGGGGTTCCGACCTTTTACACCCGCCTGCTTGGCGACGCCCGGTTTACGCAAAGCCTTGCCGCCCATATGCGGTTGTTCGTGTCCGGCAGCGCGCCGCTGCTGGCAGAGACCCATGTGCAATTTGAAGACCGCACCGGGCACCGCATTCTGGAACGCTACGGGATGACGGAAACCAACATGAACACCTCCAACCCCTATGAGGGCGAGCGCCGGGCGGGAACCGTCGGGTTCCCGCTGCCAGGGGTCGAGCTGAAAATCACCGACAGCGCCACCGGCGCCACACTGCCCCAAGGCGAGATCGGCGAGATCGAAGTGCGCGGCGCCAACGTGTTTCAGGGCTATTGGCAGATGCCCGAAAAGACCGCCGAGGAGCTGCGGCCAGACGGGTTTTTCATCACGGGCGATTTGGGGCAAATTGATGCGGATGGCTATGTGTCAATCGTTGGGCGCAACAAGGACCTGATTATCTCGGGCGGCTACAACATCTACCCCAAGGAAATCGAGCTTTTGCTCGACGAACAGGACGGGGTGCTGGAAAGCGCAGTTGTGGGCGTGCCGCACCCCGATTTTGGGGAAAGCGTCATTGGCGTCTTGGTGCCCCATCCCGACCAGCAGCTGGATCTGGATCACATCAAGGAATGCGTCGGCAGGTCTCTGGCGCGGTTCAAACAACCCCAAAAACTTGTGGTGCTGCCCGAACTGCCCCGCAACACGATGGGCAAAGTTCAAAAGAAAGCCCTCCGCGAGGAATTCGCATCGGCGTTTTCCTGAAGCCTGTTTCTTAATATTACGGACGATATTTTTGCCCAACGCAGGCATAGGACCTGTCCGCTCGCTTGATGGCGGCCCCGGTGACCAAGCAACCGCCCAAAGGGCAGATGGGGCCACGCCCCAATACCACATATCGCAAAGGCATGAATTTGTTGGAGGCGAGTACCGGACCCGCTGCCATTTTTCTAAGCCATTGATTAACTTAGTATATCAAGTGTGAGGTTAAATTGTGTGTCTCACTTTGTGCCGCACCTTATGGACCGAATGTGTGGTTTTGTCAAAGTATGAACTTATGACATGCCGATGAATTCTTAACAGATATAACCATGAATATCTAAGCCGAAGTATCCTAAGTGTTTATTATATAAGAAATATATCGGCTCTAAGGTTAACCGAAAACAAATAGATACCCTAAGAAAGGTAAGAGTATTGAAGGGCGATATTCTACACGGATAACGAGAATTAGATTGAATGCAAAGTATAAGAATAAGAATTGACATCATTATGCTAAGTATATGAAAATACGTATAAATATATGGATCAGACAGATACCTGAATTCTCAAATTCATTGAATAAGCAGTAATATAGCTCAAACAGATACCGCATTACCTCTGTCTATATGTGCGCAGTTCGGAATATCCTATATAAAACATATAGATACGGGCTTTCGAGGTGATTATATCTCAAAGCGCGTACTTCTGCCGATCGTTTGCAAAGTCACTGTGTAGTCATGTCTTCAAGTAGTCAATTGGTTGTCGGGTCTACGAGCGCCACCAAAAGACAGGATAGACTGCGTGGTCGTGCTGAACGGCAAGGTATTGGGGAAGGTCGGGCTTCGCTTGGTAGTATATCCGACCGCGAAAAAATGTTCTGAAAATTTTTGAGCGATCATTCGTCCATTGATGCAAGTTTGTGGACAATCTCAGATGCGTCGAAGTCCAGTGCCTCGCTTAGCTTAATCAACTCGACAACATCAACGCGGCGCTCGCCACTTTCAAGTCTTGCAATAAAGGATTGGTAGACCTTCATACTCTTGGCAAGTTCCACTTGTTTCAAGCCTGCCTCTGTTCGCTTTTCCACAAGAAAGCGGACCAATGCGTCGTGTCGTTGGTCTCCAAGAGTTTTAGGCATGAAGTCCTCGCACAACTGCATCGGACCGATTGACTAAATCTAAAATTCAGATATCTAAAATTCAGATATTTTGGAGGTACTTTAAGTGATCGGTGTAGTCCTGTTCATAGTTGTTGCAGCGCTCTTACTTCGGCAATGGACAATCCACAGTGGTAAAAGGTTTGTCCGCGCTGCAATGTATCTGGAAGCACTACCAAGCGTGGCATCGCCTCAAGAGGCCAACTCACTTGTGTCTGAAATATGCACCCGCAAGTCGGACCCCGAGAACGATGTATTTGTTATCCAAAGGGCAAGGGCCTTCGCCCACAACTACTTTGATGGGAAGCAACAACTTGTCGTTCAGGTTGCGCGATCAAAGGGCTTTTTGGGTTAGCGCGTCGCGCACAGAAGTGGTTTGTGCGTTACGTTCATCGGATGCAGTGCGGAGTTTGATCATCATGGTTTAGCTTTCCCAACAGTGATCGGCCCATAGCTGCCGTTCTCCCACCCTCGGCAATGCTGCAATGTGGCCGATCATTGCGGACATTCGCTGCAAGCGCAAAGTTCACCTACGTCAAAAGCTTCGCCCTCAAGCGCTCGGCTTCAAATTCAGCAACCACTTTGCTCAATCGGCAGGATCATCATCTTCGACACTTACGCTTTCGTAGCTGGGAAAGAGTCCATTCCAAACAAGACGTGTTCTTTTAGCACCTATTACTACATCACTTACTTTGCGGCTAAATTCGCGATCTTCTTCCTGCTTGGCAAAATTCTCCATGGAACCTGTTAGAAGATCTTTAGTGGCATCCGCCGAATGCTTGATGAAGTCCGCAACCCGCTTGCGCCCCAACTTAACAAACGCTAACAAAAGTTGACGGTTTTTCGCATCAAGCGCAGTGCTCAAGAAATGCCTTATGATGTTCTCTTTCTCAGCAGCCATGACCCTATCGCCATCTGTTACAACTCCGACAATGACATCTGGCATTACGCGCATTGCATTTTGTAAACCTTTTGCGGTCACTGATCGAACACCCTCCCGACACTGGCGAAACAGATCAGAATGGAAGCTCTTCGGGATTGTTTGGAAGACTGCGTCAAAGTTGATTGCCGAAGACGAGACGTCAGTATTTTCATCTAGGACGTTGAGAACAAAACTCTGAAATGAAGACCTAAACCTTTCATCTGGCATGGAAATTTCTGAAAGAGCTGAATACTCAACAAGTAGGGAAACCTCATGAGAACTGGATGCTAGGTAAGAAGCCCAATCGTCTCCGTTTATAGATAGAAGCTCTTTTCGAACTAAATCGAATAGGTTCTGATAACCCTCATTGGTTGCATCTCTGATTTTTCCTAGCGCGCCTGATGGCACATCTCTCAGTTTTGTTTTGCCAACTTCTTCAGTAGTAAATCTATCTTGGAGTTGACTAATCACTCTACCAAAATCTGTACCAAGAACTCTATCGAGATAGCCAAAGTGTCCCAATAGCGTAGGTAGCCCGATATATGGTAACGGTGGTTTTTCGAATGCTTTTCTAACCACGCCGTCAATCAAAGTGTGCGCAGTGTACTTATCGCCATCTTTAATCCACCTTGTTACAATCTTTCGCTCTTGAGCGTGGGCTGCAATAGCACTGAGCTGCTCGTCCGATAAGTCCACTTCGCCATCGTAGAGTTGCTTAAAGCGCTCGTAACCAGCTTTTGCAGTAGTTGTCGGCGCCGCACCAGCGACACCCTTTAATGCAGGCAGTTCTTCGCCAGAAAGCTGTGTGTGCGCGAGAAATATTGCGTGGGCAACTCCTTCATCATTGTCGCTCTCTTCGAATACTTCTCCAAAACCATCGAAAAATACCGAACTGCGAAGGATTGGCGCAATGTCCAAGGATTCACGGACGTCTTTTGGTGCCTTGTTCATCAATAGAACCAGAATCTTCAACGTTCTTGAGAATTTTTCGGTTTCATGCGTTTCTGCATCTTGCAGGTTTTTAATTACTTTTTGCCCAACAAGTGACCATTGAGAACTTTTCACTGCATTGGCGTTAAGAAGCTCTGAAAATGCCTCAAATGCCAGGTGGTAGTTCTCATCAGCAAAATCGATCAATGGATTTTCGTCCGTGTCGTTTTTGGGTACAGGCATTGAAATCTTACCATGTGCTTTCAATGGAATAGCATACTCATGGGAACCGTAAGCGCAGCCAAGCAAAAAATCGGGAATACTAGGAAGAGAAACCGTCGATAATGCGCTTTCAACCATTGATAGACCGGCATCAGGTTTGAATATTTCCCTTACGTCGCTTAGGAAACTTACCCAATTGCGCCCCATTCGATAGTCCGCCGGTTCCTCAGTTGAAATACTATTCAGCGCCTTCCTCAAAATTGTACGAAGTACGCTTGAGACCCTGTCTTCCCCACAATAACTCACCAGACTAAGGTAGTCGGAGTATTGTTCTTCGACCAACACAATTTCTTTTACCTCACTCAAGGATAGGCAAAGCCCCTCGATGATTTGGCTTCTGGCGTCCCCGTCGTGTTCCTCAAAAAGCTTTCCAAAGTTACGAATGACTTGACCTAGCTCGCCAGAGCTTGACCATATTCTCTGGCTATTCGCTATCACTTCGCCAACTCTCAATTCAAAGCCTTTTGATTTCGAAAGAGCTATCAACTCGTCCGCAGAACTGGCCTCGGCGGCACTTAAAATTCTGCTGTCCAAAAGCAGTTCAAGCGCAAGATCGCTATCTACATTGTACAACAGCGCTGCTAGGTTTTCTTCGAGCTGCGTGTCAGGAGCCAAACGGCGGATTCTCGAATCCAAGAACTCTTCGTCTGTCAAAACGTATGGGTCGTCTTCAATCGCCTCACGAAAGCAGATGAACACAGCGACAGTCGTAAGATCGTATGTTCCGAGGTGCATTTCGAACAAGCCAGTCAACTCGTTAATGAATGCAATGATCTGGCGCGGAGTAAATTGTTTGTTTCGAGCTCCAAAGTGAGAATTAAAAATCAAATAGCAACGAAAAAGTTCATCCGCATCATTGTAGTTGGGCAACGCTTCAGCAATTTTGCTTTCAAAGAAAGCGCGCGAGTTTGACATAACTGGCGGAGCAACATGCAATATCTCGTCAAACGTCTTTGATAGTAGCTCCCTTCGGACGAATACTCCTTCGTTGTCTATATTTCCATCATCGTCAAAGGCATTTGTTGGCAAGATATGAGCGCGATCATAGGGGACAATTGCTGTAATTTCCGAGTTTTTTTTAGCGTTAGAAGCCGTGCCGTTCTTAGTGAAAATCGAGCGTACAGCGGACCAATAGTCATCTAGGTCCTCTTTTGGAATTCGGTCTATGTTATCTAGAACCAGAACGATCTTGTTTTTTGGACCTTGAATTGTTGTTAAAATCTCTGTCAACGTTTCTTGGAACTCAAAGTCGTTCGGGTCTACCTCTCGGATGTGTTGGGTAACTTCTTGGCTCTCGTATTGCTTGGCACTGATCAAGAGAGTTCGTGACAGAGAGGACCTAAACGATGGGTCTTTGTCACTGCTTTTAGCATACTTAAGGAGGGCTCGCAGTAGCGTTGCAACTAAAAAAAAGTATAAACAGATCATAGGACCGGATTTTAGGAAGACTACTGCAGGATCATCAAAAACCTTCTTAGCCCAAAAGTAGAATATCGGTAAGAAAGGAAGGACCACTAGAACCGCAACACCATACCAATCTAGCATTGGGTTACTGTCGGTGGTCAGATGTTTTGTCTTTCCCTTTACCTTTTGCTCAATCAACTTGAGCTTGTCTTTTTTCTTAGGAAACTCAGAAAGTGACCAAGACACGAGATGTTCAAGAAATGTTCGCCGGAAAGCTGTGCCTTGGGACTTCCATATGTCAAATGTAAAGAAGCTGAAACGGGTCGAAGTTCCCTGATCCTGGTCGACAAGTTGCTTCTCCGCCATCTCGACGACACTTGACTTACCGCTTCCCCACGCACCTTCCAACCCAATCGCACGATCTTCGGATTCAAATTCTGCGATGGCATCGGCTAATGCTAAAGCCGTTTTGTGATGTCCCTTACCATCAAAAAGATCTTTCTTAATTGGCGCGTCGATCAATATCTTACGTTTAAATACTTGCTTATCGCCCAACGCTTTCACCTCGAAATCAAGAATGTAACCTACCTTTTACGAGTAACCCTTAAAGTTGTTTATCACAATGCTGTTCAACTCGATACAATGGGCATCCCAGCGCATATTATCCTTTATGTCAGCAACACGGTCATTGTTTTCGATATGCGCCAGTGAGCAGTTGTAAGTGCGGCGGTTGTCCGAAGAATTCCTACCTACCTACACATTTGCTACTCAGCCTCGGAAAGAAGAGGTTGAACCCTACCCTCACCAAAGCGGGTCGCGAGGTAATGGTGAAAGCCGTTTTGGGTAGGTCCATACCGTTCAACGAGGCGACCGCACATAATGTTTATGTTGAAGGTCCGCTTTTTCCATGCCTAATCTGAAGCTTCATTCCTGCAGCGAAAGTCTCCTTCCCGCCCCGCACCACGATAGTAAAGTCATTTTATCAAAGTTTGTTCGTCACGTGTGGAAGGCTCGTCGTAGATGAAAATTGGCACTTATGCTCCAAAACCAGCTTTCGAGAACTCCTACCAACTAAGCTGCAGCCTATGGTCAGCATTTTCATGCCTCGAAGTGATCGACCGCTTCCTTCAATTGAGCGAGTGTGTAGCCTTCTTTGAAATATGAAGCCTGAGTCACCCCTTCCTGAGCATGGCCGACCAGACCTTTTATAACAGGCTCTGCTACGTTTGCTTGCGCCAGTCTGGTAATCATTGTGTGTCGGAAACTGTGGAAGACAAGAGATGGTTCTTTTAGTCCAAGCTTGGGTAAGAAGGTCTCGTTGCACCAACGGCCTAGGCTACGGCCATACCCTCCGTTTGCATTGAAGTTGTAGTCCGAGAATAAGCGGTTATTACTCCTCTGGCTTTCAACAAATTTAAGAAAACCCAAGTTGATCATCTCACTGTGGAGGGGAACTTTACGTCTACTCGCATCGGCCTTCACACGCTTCATGCCGTTGCCTTCGTCGGTAATGTTCAGAAACCATATACTGTCTTCGCATTGAACGTCTGCAGTTTCGAGTTGGCAGATTTCGTTTAACCTTGCTCCAGTGAATAGTCCCAAGAGTGAGGCCCACTTGTTACTTTCCTTTCGCACAAGGCCGGAGGGGTTCTGGGTCAGCTCATTGAAGATCAACGCCGTTTGCTCCTTTGAGAACGGTTTTCGCTCCGTTGCAGCATTCTTGGCCTTTGGTACTTTCATGCCCTCAAACAACTTGTGTGGTGCGTGGCCGTGCCGCTCTGACCAGTCGAAGAACCGACGAAAAGTGTCGATGTGGCTGTTGATGGTCTTGGGCGATATCCTCCTGTGACCTTTCACTTTGACTGCTTCTGACAAGGACAAAGCTTTCAATGCAGGTTTGGTGTTTCGGCTTGCAGGTAGAGCCTGCAGTACCTTTTTGACCTCGCTTGCGTCTTGCTTGGAGATCGCTTCCAAAAGGCGCTCTGAACCAAAATACTCGACAAGGATATTAAGATAAGCCCGGACCTGCTTTCTGGTCTTTTCTGGCCACTGACGGGAGTGCTCGTCTATGAAGTCATCGATGGCGCGACCCAGCGGCGCAGAGGCGGGCGGAGAGGGCGCAATCGTTACGGCAGGCGCATCGTCGTAGGAATAGTGCTCAAGGCGCTCAGCGGCCTTTAAAACGGCCCGCAGCATATCCCGGCGACCTTTGCGAAGCTCTTGTTGCATCGCTGGCTGACTATCGCGCCAATCCTGAGCCGAAATTCCAGATTTTCGTATAAACCGACGCACCTTAAGGTATTGATTGGTATCGCGCTCATGAGTGAGATGATCTTCATGGTCCAGCATCTCACAGCGCACGTCTTCCAATGCGTTCTGAGTGAGGCCGCGAGTGTCTAACCAGTGAAGGTACTGCTGAAGTTGAGCCTTGAAGTAGGCCGTAACCATCTCCCGAATTTCGTTTCTCTTGTAGGACGTCAAGTCATTGTTATCCCTCATTACTCGCCCACAGGATGCAAGATGTCTGGCAAGATCACCAGCGCGATCTGGGCATCGTGTTCGAAGGGATAACTTGATTGTTTGTCGGGTTTGGCCTTCAATCGTCGGAAGTGGCCAACGGAAGTAATAAACTCCATGCCTTGAAGGGCTTAGATAAGATGACAGCATCATAGGTCATGTGTCCCACTTTGTGTCACACTTGACGTATTGAAAGCTAAGTTGCTGATTTAGAATAAAATGGAGGCGAGTACCGGAATCGAACCGGTGTACACGGATTTGCAATCCGCTGCGTAACCACTCCGCCAACTCGCCGCCGGTGGTGCCCGCAGTCTCTAGCCCACGCGTTATTTCCGCGCAAGGCCACATTGGCGGCGATCCGTTATTGTCCGCCCTTTCTTTATGTGGCAAACGGGATATAACTGGAACTAGACTGATGAGTTTAGTAATGACTGACTTTGCCACAAACCGCACCATGATGGTGGACACACAGGTCCGCCCCTCTGATGTGACCAAATTTCCGATCATCGACGCGATGTTGACGATCCGCAAAGAAGCGTTCGTGCCGCCGTCGCGGCGCGACGTGGCTTACGTGGATGCCAATATCAAGCTGGGCGGCAATCGGGTGATCCTTGAGGCGCGCACGCTGGCCAAGATGCTGGACGCGCTGGATGTGCAGCAGTCTGAGATGGTGCTGAACGTGGGCGCGGGGCTGGGATATACCGCCGCGATCCTGTCGCGGATGTGCGAGGCCGTGATTGCGGTCGAGGAAGACGAGGCGCTGGCGTCAGAGGCGGAAAGCAACCTGTCGGACCAAGACGTCGACAATGTGGTGGTGATCGAGGGCCCGCTTGCGTCGGGCGCGGCCAAGCATGGCCCATACGACTCGATCCTGATCGAAGGCGCGGTGGAGCAGGTGCCAGCGGCCTTGACCGACCAACTTAAAGATGGCGGTCGTATCGCTGCAGTGTTTGCCAAGGGCGTGCTGGGTGAATGCCGCATCGGCTACAAAATAGACGGGCAGGTCAGCTGGCGGCTGGCCTTCAACGCAGGCGCACCGGTTTTGCCCGGGTTCGAAGCCGAAAAGGCATTTGCGCTTTAACCCAGAGGATTGCGAGGCAGAATGAAATCACCGTCATGGCGTCACGCCGCCGCTCGCATCTCCTGTGTTGCGGTGCTTCTTTTGTCCCCCGTCGCGGCGCAGGCTGAGACGCTGCAAGACGCGCTGGTTTCGGCCTACAAGAATTCAAACCTGCTGGAACAAAACCGCGCCCTGCTGCGGGCGACCGATGAAAATGTTGCGGTGGCCTTGTCGGCGTTGCGCCCGCAGGTGCAGCTGATCTCGCGGCTGTCGCATCTGGACACCGCCAATCCCAATCGCGGCTCCGCCAGCGGCTCGATCTCGCTGGGGATGGACCTTTTGGTGTTCGATTCCGGCCGGACAGAATTTGCGGTGGAAAGCGCCAAGGAATCGGTGCTGGCCGCCCGTGCGCAACTGGTATCGCTTGAGCAGCAGGTGCTGCTGAACGCGGTCGGCGCGTATGTGGGCGTGCTGCGCGATGCCCGCGTTGTGTCGCTGCGCCAGAACAACCTGCGCCTTATCACCCAAGAGCTGCGGGCTGCCCGCGACCGCTTTGAGGTGGGGGAGGTGACCCGCACTGACGTGGCCCAGGCCGAGGCACGGTTGGCGCAGGCCAATGGCGATTTGTCGGAGGCGCAGGGCAACCTCGCCATTTCGCGCGAGCTTTACGTGGCCACCGTCGGGCGCAAGCCCGGCAACCTGCAGGCCATTCCATCCCTGCCGCCGCTGCCCAAGTCGTCAGACGCGGCGCGCGCCCTTGGCGAGCGCAACCACCCCGCGATCAAGCAGGCCCAACACCAGATCTCCGCCGACGAGCTGAACGCGGCCCGTGCGCGGGCCAACTCGAAGCCAACGCTCGGGCTGAACGCTGAGGTGGGCCACAACAATACCAACAACAATAACTCCTCCATCGGGCTGCAGCTTACCGTGCCGATCTATCAGGGCGGCCAGCTCAAGGCGCTGGAACGTCAGGCGCTGGCGCAGGTGCATGCGTCGCGGTCCAACCTCAATCAGGTGGTGCTGGAAGTCCGGCAGGCCGTGGCTGACAGCTGGTCCCGCCTTGCAGTGGCCAACGCGCAATTGCGCGCCTCTGACCGTCAAATTCGGGCCGCGCAGGTGGCCTTCAACGGGGTGCGTGAGGAAACTAAACTGGGGGCCCGAACCACCCTTGATGTACTAGATGCTGAGCAATCCCTTTTTGACGCCCGCACCAACCGCGTGGTGTTCGAGACACAGGTCTATGCGGCCGCATATCAGCTGCTATCGTCGATGGGGCTGCTAACCGTGTCGGACCTCAAACTCCCTGTAAAACAATACGATCCGAACGAATATTTCAACGCCGTCAAGAGCGCCCCGGTGCCCCGCACCAAGCAAGGCGCCAAGCTGGATCGCATCCTTGGGCGCTACCAAAAGTAGCGACAATTCTATCCGTCTGTTGTCAGGGTAGGGCGCAGGGGGTATCTTGCCGAAAAAAGGTGGAGGCGAGAGCATGTCTGATCCCGTGAAGAATGTTGAAGATGTCGAAGACGTGTTGTCTTCGATCCGTCGCCTTGTGTCGGAAACCAGCAGCGAGGCCCGCGCCGAGCCTGAGAAAGCCGAGGACCCGGCCCCCGCGTCGGAAAAGCCCGCCAATGACGCGCTGATCCTGACCTCTGCGCTGCGGATCAACGAACCTGCCGCGGCTGCGCCTGCAAAGGCGCCAACCGATCTGGACAGCTTGCGCAAATCCGTCGCGGGCGCGTTTGATGAGCCGGAAAAAGACGCGGACACCGCTGAGGCACAGCAGGACCAAAACCTGCATCTTGGTGCCTTTGTCGAAGAAGACAGCGCGGAGCCGGAGACCAGCAACATCGCGGCTTGGCCGGTTAACCCGCCTGAAGATTATTACGAGGACGAGGTTGAGGTCGTGCAGGACGCAGCTGTTGAATGGGCCTCTGATGACGCGGACACCGCCGACCTGTCGGAGGGCGAGCCGGAGAATTTCGTTTTTGAAGCTGACACTGCGGACCATGTCGAAGATGACGTGGCGGACGGGCAGGCGGAAGACGTGCAGGCGGCCGAACACGCAGAGGTCGTTGAAGAGCCATGGATTGATGTGGCCAATTACGAAGAAATTCAGGATCTGTCACCGGACGAGAGTTCTGAGGATGATGCCGAAGAAAAAACCTCTTTTAATGACGCGCAGCTAGAAGAGGCTGATGACGCATCGGCGGAAGACCATCATGACGCGGACCACCATTATGCGGATCACGGCGACGATCACGCGGGCGAGGCGCAGTCTGAGGATGACGACCAAGGTGAGGACGAACTAGGTGAAGACGACGCGCCTGCAATGGCGACCTTCATGCGTTCGGGCGGCGAAGACACATCCTCCGCAGGGCATGCGGACCATTCCGACGACGATGATGATGACGACGCGACCATGTTCGGCTCTGATGATGATGCGGCCCCGGTTGATTTGGGCGATCTGGAAGAAGCGGTGATCGACGAAGACATGCTGCGTGATCTGGTTGCCGAAATTGTGCGTCAGGAACTGACCGGCGCCATGGGTGAACGCATCACCCGCAACGTGCGCAAACTGGTGCGCCGTGAAATCCACCGCGCGCTCGCTGCACGCGAATTCGACTAGGCCCTAAACCTCACGCGCCAATGACAGCAGGGCGTCCACGTCTGCGTGGGCCTCCATGTGGTCGGCCAACGCGTCTAGCGTCGCCTCAACGGCGGCGGCGTAGTCGCTGACCTGCGCGGTACTGCCAAGGCCCTTGATAAACTGCGCCCGAAACGCGTCGGAGCCAAACAACCCATGCACATAGCAGCCCCGCACCCGCCCATCAGCGGATGCCGCCCCGGCCATGCGCCCCTCAATCTGCAACCACGCGCGGTCGCAATCTGGTCCCGAGGTCTGGCCAATGTGGATTTCGTATCCGGCCACATCTGCGCCGCTGGCCGGGTCGCGGCCCGTCACTTGTGCCAGCTGCTTTTCGGGTGACATGACAGTTGTGACATCCAACAGGCCCAGCCCCTCGACCGAGCCGACCTTGCCCTCGATCCCGTCTGGGTCGTCAATCCGGGTTCCCAACATCTGATAGCCCCCGCAAATCCCCAGCACATGCCCGCCGCGCCTGAGATGCGCCGCCAGATCAATGTCCCAACCCTGCGCCCGGAAATCTGCCAGATCGCCGATGGTTGATTTTGACCCGGGGATCAGCACCAGATCAGCGTCGCCGGGCAGGGGGCGGCCCGCCTCGATAATCTCGACCGAGACGCCACCTTCCATCGACAACGGGTCCAGATCGTCAAAATTCGCAATCCGCGACAGGCGCGGCACCGCGATCTTCACGCCCGCGCCGCGTGAGGACCCGATATCCATAATGTCCTCGGCAGGCAGCTTCCACGCGTCGCCAAACCAGGGCAGCACGCCAAGTGCGGCCCATCCCGTGCGCTCCGCAATCGCGGTGACGCCCTCGTCAAACAGGGTCACGTCGCCCCTGAATTTGTTGACCATGAACCCCGTGATCCGGTCGCGGTCCTCCATGGGTAGCACCGCATGGGTGCCCACCAGCTGCGCGATCACGCCGCCGCGGTCGATGTCGCCCACCAACACGACCGGCGCGCCAACGGCTTCGGCAAAGCCCATATTGGCAATGTCGCCGCTGCGCAGGTTGATCTCTGCGGGGCTGCCCGCGCCCTCGATAATCACCAAATCAGCCTCTGCCGCGAGCCGCTGAAAGCTCTCCACCGTCTTGGACAAAAGCTCAGGCTTCGCCTTCGCGTAGTCGCGCGCTTTCAACGTGGCGAAGCGTTTGCCCTGCACGATCACCTGCGCGCCCACATCCGATTCAGGCTTCAGCAGCACCGGGTTCATATCCACCACCGCAGGCACCCCGCAGGCCAAAGCCTGCAACGCCTGCGCGCGGCCGATCTCCCCACCATCGGAGGTAACGGCCGCATTGTTCGACATGTTTTGCGGCTTGAACGGGCGCACGCGCAGGCCTCGCCGCGCAAACACGCGGCACAAACCGGCCACGATCATCGACTTGCCCACATTCGAGCCCGCCCCTTGGATCATAATCGCCTTGGCCATTTCACACGTCTCCCGCTAGGCTTTCGGGGTGACAAGAAGCGGCAGCAAAGTAAAGACCACATGAACACACCGGCCCATCTGATTTTCGGCGCGACCGCGTTTGCCAAACAAGGCCAGCCGAAGGTCACAATCGCCGCCTTGCTGGGCGCGCTCGCCCCCGATTTGTCCCTTTATCTTATGGCCGGATGGCATCTGTTCATCCTTGGAACCGACGCTGAAATCGTCTTCCGCGTTCTCTATTATTCCGACCTGTGGCAGGCCATTTTTGCGATTGATAACTCGTTCTTCGTGTGGGGCGCGCTGTTGGGCTTCGCGCTTTGGGCAAAACACCCTGTCTTTATCGCCTTCGCGGGGGCGGGGCTGCTGCATCTCGCCCTGGATTTCCCGCTGCACAATGACGACGCCCGCGCGCATTTCTGGCCCGCGACAGATTGGAAATTCATCAGTCCCGTCAGCTATTGGGACCGCAACCATTACGGCGGCATCGTCGGCCCGATCGAGATGGTGGCATGTCTGGCCTGCATCGCCGTACTGTGGCGACGCTTCCAGACTCTTGTCCCGCGCATCATCCTGGCGCTGGCCACGGTGATGCAGCTGGCGCCGGTCTTCGTCTGGGTGTTCGTGTTCGACCGATAAGCGCTAAAGCAGCTCTTCCTTCACCGCCTCCATCACCACATGGGTGGAGGTGTTCGACACATGCGGCAACGCCGAAATCTTCTCCCCCAACACGCGGCGGTAGGCCTTCATTGACGAGGTTCGCACCTTCAAAATGTAGTCGAAATGCGATGCGGTCATGTGGCATTCCTCCACTTCCGGCAGCGCCATGACGGCGGTGTTGAACTTGGTCAACGCGGTCTCCCGCGTGTCGTCCAGCTTCACCTCGACAAAGGCGATGTGGTCCAATCCCAGCTTCACCGGATCCAGCATCGCCTTGTAGCCGGTGATGATGCCTTCCTTCTCCAGCCGCTTGACCCGCGCCTGCGTGGGCGTGTTCGACAGGTTGATCCGCCCCGCCAAATCGGTGATCGAAATGCGCCCCTCGGCCCCCAATACCCGCAGGATGGCTTGGTCGTAATCGTCTAGGGTCTTGTCCATGCACCTGCCGCTCGTTAGAGAATTTCACCATCGTTTTACCAAAACTAGAGAGAATTAATCAAGCCATGTGCTAAACTGCAAATAATCCATTTCGAAAGGTGCTGCCATGAAATCCCTCGAAAGCCTGCGCAAAACCATCCGTGCCCACACCATGCCCGACGAGGGCGCGGCCGTTACGCGCCTCACAGACATGGCCAACCTCACCGCCAAGGAGCGCGCCCGCATCGTGGTTGACGGGGCCAAGCTGGTCACTGGCATCCGCACCTCCGCCAAGCCCGGCCTGATGGAGGTCTTCCTGGCCGAATACGGCCTCAACACCGATGAAGGCGTCGCCCTGATGTGTCTGGCCGAGGCGCTGCTGCGCGTCCCCGACGCCGACACGATGGACGCGCTGATCGAGGACAAGATCGCGCCGTCCGACTGGGGCACGCATCTGGGCCACTCGTCCTCCTCGCTGGTCAACGCGTCCACGTGGGGGCTGATGCTGACCGGCAAGGTCCTGACGGAGGATCAACCCGGCGTCGCAGGCCAATTGCGCGGCATGGTCAAACGGCTGGGGGAGCCGGTCATCCGCGCCGCGACCGCCCGTGCCATGAAGGAAATGGGCCGCCAGTTTGTGCTGGGCGAGACCATCCAAAACGCCATGGCCCGCGCCAAGGATGAGGAGGCCCAAGGCTATACCTACAGCTACGACATGCTCGGCGAAGCCGCCAAAACCGACGCCGACGCGCTGGGCTATCTCAAATCCTACCGCGACGCGATCACGGAAATCGCCAAGGGGGCGACCCACGCGGACATCCGCGAAAACCCCGGCATCTCGGTGAAGCTGTCCGCGCTCTACCCCCGCTACGAGACGCCGCACAAAGCCGGCGTGATGGCGATCTTGCAGCCGCGCCTGCTGGAGCTGTGCCAGCAAGCCGCCGCCGCCAAAGTCGGCCTGAACATTGACGCGGAAGAGGCTGATCGCCTCGATTTGTCCCTCGATATCATCGAAAAAACCCTGTCAGACGAGACCCTTAAGGGCTGGGACGGTTTCGGCGTCGTGGTGCAGGCCTATGGGCACCGCGCCAGCTTTATCATCGACTGGCTGCACGCGCTGGCCACGGCCCATGACCGCAAAATCATGGTCCGTCTGGTCAAAGGCGCTTACTGGGATACCGAGGTCAAACGCTCGCAAGTGCTGGGCCTTGATGGGTTCCCCGTCTTCACCCACAAGCCCGCCACAGATATCAGCTACATCGCCAATGCCCGCAAATTGCTGGGCATGACCGATCGCATCTACCCGCAATTTGCCACCCATAATGCGCATACGGTGGCCGCGATCCTCTATATGGCAACCGACCTGAAATCCTTCGAATTTCAGAGGTTGCACGGGATGGGCGACCGGTTGCATGACCTTGTCATGGCGAAAGGCGGCACCCGCTGCCGCATCTACGCCCCTGTCGGTGCGCATCGCGATCTGCTGGCCTATCTGGTCCGCCGCCTGCTGGAAAACGGAGCCAATTCGTCCTTCGTGAACCAGATTGTGGACGAAGATGTCTCTCCGGCAGAGGTGGCATCGGACCCGTTCACCGACATTGAAGGCGCGACCTTCCCGGCCGTCACCCACCCGCGCGACCTCTTCGCGCCGCGCGTCAATTCCAAGGGCTGGGACTGGAACGACCCCGTCGACATGGCCGACATCGCCAAGGCCCGCGCCAAGTACGCCGACACGCCGCTGACTCATAAGACCGCCGACACCGCCAAGGCGCTGAAAGCTGCCAAACCGTGGGACGCCGACGTCAAAACCCGCGCGGCGGTGTTGCGCAAGGCAGCGGACCTCTATGAAGACAATTACGGCCAGATCTTCGCCGTGCTCGCGCGGGAAGCGGGCAAAACCACCATCGACGTGATCGGGGAGCTGCGCGAGGCCGTCGATTTCCTGCGCTACTATGCCGACGAGGCTGCCAATCACAAAGGCACGCCGCTGGGCGTCTTCACCTGCATCTCGCCGTGGAACTTCCCGCTGGCGATTTTCACGGGCCAAATTGCGGCCGCCCTGGCGGCTGGCAACGCGGTGCTGGCCAAGCCCGCGGAACAAACGCCGGTGATCGCTGAACTTGCCACCAAGCTGCTGCACAAAGCGGGCGTGCCGAAATCCGCGTTGCAGCTTCTGCCCGGCGGCGGCGAGGTCGGCGCGGCCCTGACCGCAAGCTCCGCCATTGACGGCGTGTGTTTCACCGGATCGACCGCAACGGCGAAGCGCATCCACGAAAGCCTCGCCACGCAGGGCAATTTCAAAGCGCCTTTGATCGCGGAAACCGGCGGCTTGAACGCGATGATCGTGGACAGCACCGCGCTGCCCGAACAGGCGACGCGCGACATTATCGCCTCGGCCTTCCAGTCGGCAGGCCAACGCTGCTCGGCGCTGCGCTGCCTCTATGTGCAGGAAGACATTGCCGCAGACCTGACCGAGATGTTGACCGGTGCGATGGCCGCGCTGAAGGTGGGCGACCCGTGGGACATGGACACAGATATCGGCCCGATCATCGACGCGCCTGCGCAGGAAAAAATTGCGGCTCATATTGAAGCCGCACGCGCACAGGGCAGGGTGGTCTACGAGACCCCGCATGACGTCACCGGCAATTTCATTGCCCCCACCATGATCCGCGTCGGCGGCATCGCCGATATGGGGGAAGAAATCTTTGGCCCGGTGCTGCATATCGCGACCTTCAAATCGCATGAGCTGGACCAGGTGATCGCCGACATCAACGCCACGGGCTACGGGCTGACCTTCGGGCTGCATTCGCGCATTGACGACCGCGTGCAGCAAGTGGTCGACCAGGTCCATGCGGGCAATATCTACGTCAACCGCAACCAGATCGGGGCCATCGTGGGCTCGCAGCCCTTTGGGGGTGAGGGGCTGTCTGGCACCGGACCAAAAGCGGGCGGGCCGCACTACCTGATGAAATTCATGCGCATGAAAACCACACGAAATACACATGAAATACACATTCTTCCGGGACCGACCGGAGAGAGCAACCAACTGACCGTTGTGCCCCGTGACCCGATGCTGTGTCTGGGGCCTGATATTGGCAAGCAGATGGCCGCCGTGGACGCCACCGGCGGGCGTCCTATCGAAGGCAATCTGGACGACATTGCCCGTCTGGGGGACATCGGAGGGGTTCTGTATTGGGGGGGCGATGAGGCCATTCAACGGCAAATCCGGCAGGCGTTGGCCGCGCGTGAGGGCCCGATTTTGTCAATGATAACAGGCACTCCCACCCCCGCAGACGTGATCGCGGAGCGCCATACCTGCATCGACACCACCGCCTCGGGCGGGAATGCGCAACTGCTGGCGGAGGTGGGCCAATAGCTTGGCGAGTAGCGGCTTGCATCGGGGGGCAGACTAGGCCAGCCTCGCCCCCATGTTTCCGATCCGTGACCACAACCCGTCCGAGCGCACGCCCTATGTGACCTACGCGCTGCTGGCCGCCAACATACTGATATTTCTCAGCTATTGGCCGATCCAAACGAACAACCCTGATGGCCTCGGCGCGTTCTGGGACGCCTGGGCCATGCGCCCCGTCGAGATCACCAACGGTGTCGACTTACACACGCTTATAACGTCGATGTTTCTGCATGGCGGCTGGATGCATTTGGCGGGCAACATGCTGTTTTTGTACATTTTTGGCGACAATCTTGAAGACCAGCTGGGCCATGTCACGTTCCTGCTGTTCTATCTGGCATGCGGTATTCTGGCCGATTTTGGACAGATCTTGGCAGACCCGACCAGCCCCGTCCCCAATGTCGGCGCATCTGGCGCGATTGCGGGGGTGATGGGGGGCTATTTGCTGCTGTTCCCGAAGGCCAAGGTGGACATCATCATCATTTTTGTGATCTTTTTCAAAATCTTCCCGATCCCCGCTTGGGTGATGCTGGGGCTGTGGATGGCGCTGCAATTGTTCAACGGGGTAACAGCCGATGTCAGCGGCGGTGGCGTCGCCTATTGGGCGCATGCAGGTGGGTTTGTGGCCGGTTTCGTGATCTTGATCCCTTTCTGGCTGAAACGCGGCGGACAGCAGTTCTGGACCCGGACAGAAGGCCATCCACCACACCCGGACGCAAAATATTCGCCATCCACTATTCCCGTTATTCCGAGGCGCAAATGACCGAACGCTCTATCGCCACCTGCCATTGCGGTGCCGTCAGAATTTCATTTGAAATGGAGGGCGGCCTGGACGGGCTGCGCCGCTGCGATTGTTCGCTCTGCCGCCGGAAATACCCGGGCGCCGTGTCAGGCAGACGCGACGATGTGGTGATCGAGCAAGGCGCGGAGAACCTGTCTACCTACCAGTTCGGAACCATGACAGCACGGCACCATTTCTGCAAAACCTGCGGCATCCATGTCTACCATAACCGCCGGTCGAACCCGATGGAAATCGGGGTGAATGTGGCCTGCGTCAAAGGGCTGCCCGCGCGGATCGCGGGGGATGCGAAATGGGTTGATGGGGTTGTGCATCCCAGTGATGTCGCGTGACGCTCGCGCTAAAGCGCATCGCCCCACCCGCCATCCCGTGAGCCTTAGGCCCGTTCGCTGTATTCCATGCTTTCCGTGTCGACGATGATCGCCTCATCCACATTGATGAAGGGCGGCACCATAATGCGGAAACCGTTATCCAGCAGCGCCGGCTTGAAGGATTTCGACGCGGTCTGACCTTTGACCACCGGCTCGGTTTCGGTGACAGTGCAGGTGACTTTTTGGGGCAGGGAGACGCTGAGCGCCTCGCTTTCATAATACTCGATCTGGGCAGTCATGCCGTCCTGCAAAAAGGGGCGGCGTTCGCCCAAAAGGTCGGCCGGCAGTTCGATCTGCTCATAGGTCTCAGTATCCATGAACGTCAGCATACCGTCTGTCTCAAACAGGAATTGCTGGTCTTTTTGTTCCAGCCGGACCTTTTCGACCTTGTCGGCGGAGCGGAAACGTTCGTTCAGTTTTGAGCCGTTGCGCAGGTTCTTCATCTCGACCTGTGCAAATGCGCCACCCTTGCCAGGTTTTACGTGATCGACCTTCACCGCGATCCAAAGACCGTCGTTATGTTCAAGGATATTGCCCCCACGAATCTCGTTTCCGTTGATCTTTGGCATTGTGTCATTTCCTTGACAAAAGGTTGATAGGAGTTTGGCGGGACCTATATATGGGTAATGAAACTGGGGCAAGACAGCTAAATGCAGTGACAATTTGGATCAAGTTATGCGTACAGCGCATAGCTGCCATATAAGAATTGCAATGACGAATCGGAATAGATGCGTCATAAAGAGCGCCACGCCCAAGATACAAGAGCAAAAACAAAAGGACGCGAAATGGCTGCTGATTTCGTAGACGGTACCGCTTTTAACTTTGAGCAAGGCCAACGCTCCCGCAAGCTGTTTGCGGCTGTTGTTCTGGCCGCGCTGGATGACGCGATTGCCGACGACAAGAAATATGGAAATGGACCTGAGCAAATTGCCCGCTGGGCCCGCTCCCGCGACGGTCGCGAAGTGCTGAGCTGCGCTGGCATCGACCCGAACGAGCGTGTTGTCTCTGGCCTCATGGAATTTGTGGGCAATGGTGTGCGCACCTCCGTCGCGCTGTCGCGTGAGGAAAGCGAACGCCGCTCGCAGGCTGAAGCCGCTTAACCAGCGACCGGTCTATAGTCCAAATTGCGCGTCCCTTTGGGGCGCGCTTTTTTGTTGGGGCCCGCCTGTGCCCTGATCCTGCGCCCTGATAGAGTGCCTTTTATGATCTTGGATGGCCCAGCCCCGATATTGCAGTTTCTTGACCTGGCCGCGGCCGTGGCCTTTGCCATCACCGGGGCCCTGGTGGCCTCGCGCAAGCAGCTTGATGTGCTGGGGTTCATATGGCTTGCTGTTATCACTGGCGTTGGTGGCGGGACGGTTCGCGACCTTGTTCTGGGCGTGCCGGTCTTTTGGGTCGTCGATCCCACGCCGGTTGTGGCCTGCATGGTCACGGCGGTGTTGGTGCATTTCGGCGCGCATCTGCTGGAATCGCGGTATCGGTTTATCCTGCTTTTTGACGCGTTTGGGATGGCGCTGGTCGCCGTTGCGGGGACGGCCAAGGGGCTGGATGCAGGGACCGGCGCGTTGGTGGCGGTGATGATGGGGGTGATGACTGCGGCCTTGGGCGGGATCATACGCGACACGTTCGGACAGGAGCCTTCGATTATTTTACGGCGCGAGATTTACGTGGCCGCCGCCGTGGCGGGGGCGGTCGCCTATGTTGTGATGATCCAGTTCGGGGTTGATCGGGTTGTGGCGATGGGGACCAGCTTTGTGCTGGCGTTCATCATTCGGGTTTTGGCGGTGCGCTTTAACTGGTCGCTGCCTGCCTACCGAGGGCGCGAAGGGCGGGACATGTCTGGCGAATGAGGGGTTTTGCGCCGGGCTGTGCCCGTCGCCACGCGGGGGCTCTGCCCCCGCACCCCCGCTTAATGGGGGCCAGCCCCCAAACCCCCGGGATATTTCTGAACATGGGAAGTCAGAGGTAAGGGGCAAGGACAGCACCCATATCGACGCGGGATTTGAGGCGGGTGGCGAGCAGGTACATGCCGCCCACCTTTCGCTGCAAGAACAGCGTGTCGACAGGAGGCAAGGGCACATAGCTGCGGTCATCGGCCATATCGAGGCCCGCCTCGCGCAGCTCGCCCAGCAGGTCGGTATTGCCGAAATCGTAGACGCCCCCGGCGCGAAGCGGGGCCATCGCCATCTCGAACACGTTCAGCAGCACGGCCTCGATCTTGGGGGGTATTTTGTCGTCATAGAGGCCGATGTCGATGAAGGCTTGGCGCAGGGCGGGTTGATCGGCGGCCATGCCCGCATGGAGCACTGCTTTGTACTGCCCGGCCATCTCGGGGGCGAAGAGACGGGTGGCACCGAAGTCCAGCAGAACGATATTGCCTGTGTCATAGTCGTAGCGGTAGTTGGCAAAGTTAGGGTCGGTCTGCATGACCCCGAACTGGAACAACTCGCGCAGCACCAGCTTGATTAACTCGGTCGCAACGTGGTCGCGCAGGCTTTGATCGGCGGTCGCGAGATCTTCGATCGCGATGCCTTTGACAAATGACATGCCCAGGATGTCAGGGGTGACGAAGTCCTCTTGCAGAGTGGGGAGGGTGAAGCCGTCCGCGCCCTCCATTAGATCCCGGTAACGGGTCAGGAACTGCGCTTCCCGCTCGTAGTCAGCCTCGTCATGCAGCTGTAGGCGGGCCTCTTCGAGCATGGGTGCGATGTCGAGGCCCTTTGGCAGCATACCCGACATGGAGATCAGAGAGGCCACATTGCGCAGGTCGCTGTCGATGCTGTCGCGCACGCCCGGGTATTGCACCTTCAACGCGATGTCGCGGCCATCCTTTGTTGTAGCGCGGTGGACCTGCCCGATGGAGGCGGCGGCGATGGGGTGCACGTTGAATTGCTTGAACCGCTTCATGAACCCCGCGCCCAGATTGCTGCTCAGCACCTGTTTCAGCTGCTTAGGCGGCATGAAATGCGCATCAGAGCGTAGCGATGACAGGATGTCGGCAAACTCGGGCGGCATCAGGTCTGCGGCCTCCATCGACAGCATCTGGCCCATCTTCATGGCGGCGCCGCGCATTTGCGACAGCTGTTTGGTCAACCGCGCCGCGTTTGACGGCGTCATGACCAGATCGCTGATCTTCGGGCGGCGGCCTGACGCCAGCTCGCGCCCGCCTGCCAGTGCCACATTGCCCGCCACACTTGCCGCCAGCCCGCCCATCCGCGCCATGCGGGACAACCGCCCGCTGGGGACGGCCAGCCCGCGCGGGGAATGGGGCTTGGGGCTCACAAGATGGCGAGTTTGATGAGGTAGGCCACGACGCTGAGCACCGCAACCCCGGCCAGCCAAAGGCCTACAAACCAAGCGGCTTTTGACATCAGTGGTACCCCTCGTTCGGGTCGATCTTGCCGCGGAACACCCAGTAGGAATAGGCAGTGTAGATCAAGATGATCGGGATCAGGATCACCGCGCCCACCAGCGCGAAGGCAAGCGAGCTGTCAGGAGCGGCCGCGTCGACAATGGTCATGCCGGGGGGCACGATATGGGGGTAGAAGCTGATGCCGATGCCGATGAAGCCCAGGACGAACATGGCCACGGCGCATAGGAACGGCGCGGTGTCGTGGTGGCGGGACAGACCAAAAAACAGTCGCCAGATGCAGAAGGCCAGCGCCAGCGGGACCACCGCCACCACGGCGATGCTGGGCCATGCGAACCAGCGTTCAAAATAGACCGGGTCAAGGAACGGGGTGGCAAGGCTGACGGCCGCCATGAAGACCACGGTTGCGATGGCGGTGGGCCAAGCGAGGTCGCGCATATGGGATTGGATGCGCCCCTCCAGCTTCATGTTCAGCCAGGTCGCGCCCAGCATCATGTAGCCCACGGTCACGGCCACGCCGGTCAGGATGGAGAACGGCGTCAGCCAGTCCCACCAGCCGCCTGCATAGGCGCGGTCTGCCACCTCGATGCCTTGCACCAGCGCGCCGAGTGCGATGCCCTGCATGAAGGCCGCCATGTAGGACCCGCCCGCAAAGGAGATGTCCCAGACCCCTTTCCAGCGGGTGGTGCGCCAGCGGTATTCAAAGGCCACGCCTCGGAAAACCAGGGCCAACAGCATCAAGGTGATCGGCATGTAAAGCGCGGGCAGCACCACGGCATAGGCCAGCGGGAACACCGCGAACAGCCCGCCGCCGCCCATCACCAGCCATGTCTCGTTGCCGTCCCACACAGGCGCGACCGAGTTCATCATCACGTCGCGCTCCTTCTCCTGTTTGGTGAAGGGGAAGAGCATGCCGACGCCAAGGTCGAACCCGTCGAGGACCACGTAAGTCAGCACCGCGAAGGCGATGATGCCGGCCCAGATGAAAGACAGTTCCATTCCCAAGATCATGTCACTTACTCCGCCGGTTGATTGCTGCGAGGGCCAGCCGGGTGCAGGCCGGTGCCGCGCATCGGGCCTTCGCGCAGGCCGATTTGCTTGAGGTCCGTTGGCGGCACGCCCATCATCCGCAACAGGTAGAAGGTGCCCGCGCCGAAGACGAAGAAGTAGACCACAATGAAGGCAATGAGCGACGCCGCGACGGCCGGGGCCGCCACAGGGGCCAGGCTTTCTGAGGTGCGCATCAGCCCGTAAACCGTGAAGGGCTGGCGGCCGACCTCGGTGGTGATCCACCCGGCCAGCACCGCAACAAAGCCCATCGGCCCCATCGCGAAGGAGGCGCGGTGCAGCCATTTGGCCTCGTATAAGGTGCCGCGCCAGCGCGCCCAAAGCGACCACAGGCCAAGGCCCAGCATCGCAAAGCCGATGGCGATCATGATGCGGAAGGAAAAGAACACGATGGCCACGGGCGGCTCGTCCTCATCGGGGATGGTGTCGAGGCCTTTCAAGGGCGCGTTCAGGTCGTGTTTCAGGATCAGCGAGGACAGTTTGGGGATCTCGATGGCGTAATCTATCCGCTTCTCGGCCTCGTTGGGGATGCCGAACAGGATCAACGGCCCGCCCTCCGGGTAGCTGTCGTAATGGCCTTCCATGGCCATGACCTTTTGCGGCTGGTGCTCATAGGTGTTCAGCCCGTGAAAGTCTCCCGCCAGAATTTGCAGCGGGGTCACAATGACCAGCATCCACATGCCCATGGAGAACATCTTGCGGCTTGGCGCGTCGGCGTCCTTTTTCAGGAAATGATATGCACCGGCGCCTGCCACGACCAATGCTGTGGTCAGGTAGGCCGCCAGCACCATGTGGACCAAGCGGTAGGGGAAAGAGGGGTTGAAGACGATCTCCCACCAATCCTCAGGCACGAATTGGCCAACCTCGTTGATCGAATAGCCCGCCGGGGTCTGCATCCACGAGTTTACCGACAAAATCCATGTGGCCGACATCAGCGTGCCAAAGGCGACCATGCCGGTGGCGAACATATGCAGCCTGTCGCCAACGCGTTTGCGGCCAAACAGCATGATGCCAAGGAAGCCTGCCTCCAGGAAGAAGGCCGACAGGATTTCATAGGCCATCAACGGCCCAAGGATTGGCCCGGTGCGGTCCGAGAAGACCGACCAGTTGGTGCCGAACTGGTAGGACATCACAATGCCGGACACGACGCCCATGCCAAACGCCACGGCGAAGATCTTCTTCCAGTAGTTGAACAGCGTCAGGTATGTCTCGTCGCGGGTCTTCAGATACAGCGCGTTAAGGACGGCCAGATAGGACGCCAACCCGATCGAGAAGGACGGGAAAATGATGTGAAATGACACGGTAAACGCAAATTGGAAGCGGGCCAGTGTCTCTGCGGTGAAACCGTCAAGCATGGGATGTGCCTTCTTACGTGTTTTCTTTGTCTACCACATAGAGCAGGAAATGGCGCGCGACAGGTTTACAACTGTCGCATCGATGTATTTTTGAGGGCGCAAAGTGACGCAGGGCCCTTGGCCAGTGAGATCAAAAGCAGTGAGATAAAAAATGGTGCGGGCGGGGGGACTCGAACCCCCACGGGCTATGCCCCACAGATTTTAAGTCAGAGCGTAGGCGCTATTTCCTGCCGTGTCGAGCCGTATCGTGGTTCGCAACCCCCGGAAAACGCGACAATATCCTCATGTCAGGCCGTATCAGACCGGTCTGCGCGTTTGGCCTCGTATGGGGCCTCGGAACCAGAGGAGAAGACGAATGGCGGAGAAGCTCACGCAAGGCATCATCAACAAGGTCGGCGACGACCACCCCAAGGGGACCCAGCTCCACGACGCGGAGGTGCCGGGCCTGCGGGTGGTCGTCGGAAGCAAGTCCAGCAGCTACAAGTTCGTGGGCAGAACCAACGACGGGTCGAAGCGATACGTCTCGGTCGTCATAGGCCGGACGTCCGAGGTCAGCCTGCGGTCGGCCAGGGACCGCGCAGGAGAGCTCCGACTGTCTCTGCGACGCGGTATCGACCCGAGGTCGCCGAAGGCCTCTGTGCTGAGCGTGGGAGACGCGCTGAACCGATACCTAGAGGGCCGGGGCGACGAGCTGAGCCCGCGGACGGTCAACTGGTATCGCCAGAAGATGGAGGGCCCGCTGTCGGGCCTCCGCAAGACGCCCGCCGACAAGGTGGACCGGGAGACGGTGCGGGCGCTCCACGAGCGCCTCACGATGCAGAGCGGGGCCTACGGCGCGAACGGTGGCATGCGGGTGCTCAAGCTGATCCTGAACGACGTCGCGCGCACCCACGACCTGCCGCCCAACCCCGTCACCCGCGGCGTGAGGATGAACAAAGAGAAGGCGCGCGACTGGGCGGTCGGTCCCGACGAGATGCCCGACCTGTGGGCCGCGTTGGATCGAATGGAGGACCGGACGCGGCGTGCCTGTTGGCTCCTGATGCTGACCACGGGCCTTCGGTCGGGCAACGCTCGCTCGGTCAGGTGGGAGCACGTGGACGGCGACGTCCTGTTCGTCCCGAAGGCGAAGTCAGGGCGCAGCTTCAGTCTGCCGCTACCCAAGATCGTCGTGGATGCCTTGGCAGAAGTCAAAGAATTGAATGCCATGCTGGAGAGCGATTTCGCGTTCCCATCGCCTACGAGCATATCGGGCCACATCGAACAGATGTCGCGGACGCAGGGCTTCCCCTACGCGCCCAACCAGATGCGGCACACCTACCGGACCCACGCCCTCGAGGCTGGCGTCGACTTCCAGTCGATCACGATGCTGATGGACCACGCCAACACCCACGTGTCGTTCAACTACGTGACACGCGCCCACCTTATGGGTCACCTGCGCGAGTGTCAGGACGGCATCGCTGCGCGCCTCCAATCCTTTCGGACGGGCGTCGTCGCATCCCTATCAGACGCGGCTTGAAACGAGCAGAGGCGCGCCAGACCAACCCAGCCGGCGCGCCTCCTAGAGGGTGACTAGGCCTCATACATGGCCTCGGCGAAGGAGAGGGCACCAAGCCCATGATACCATTGCGCTACCTGGCCATGACCGGGTGACGACCGATCAGTCGTCCCGCCGGTTGGCCTCCTCCTTGAAGGTCGCCTTGCGTCGGTCGACGGCAGGCGGGTATCGCGAAGTCCGTCCGTCCAGCAGCTTGTGGGCGTCGGTCTTGGTCAGCGCCTTGTGGCCCGCGAGACGTTCCCGCACCATCTTCTCGAAGCCGCGCAGGCTGGTCTGGTTCGGATAGTCTAGGATTTCGGTGAGAGGGTGGTCGGTCACGGCCTCAGTCCCCCGCGAGCCGTGCGCCGGCGCGGCCCTGCGTCGGCCAGGTCGTCTGGGCACGACCGCCGACCGGCGGGTGGCCTTGGACCACGAACGGGGGCGTCGCGTCGGTCAGCTCGACCACGGCGAAGGCGTCCAGCGTGCCGGGGGTCAGGCCTACAAGGGCGGTCCCGACGGCGCGCGCTGCCTCGGCGTCGGTGCCGTTCGCGACTAACAGGTTCACTCCGTCGGAACGGTGCTTCTCGGGTCGGTCGGCATAGAAGGCAAATAGGGGCATGGCGTCAGTCCTCTTCGGTCTCGGTTTCGTGGGTGTCTGTGTCGTCCTTGTCGTCGTCCTCGACGGGCTCGTCGAACTCGGCCTCCTCACGCTTCATCAGCGCCAACTTGAGGGCACGCTTGGGCGTCTGGCCGGTCTCAAAGGCTCCGTCCTCCGACAAGGCCTCAAGGGTCAGCCGGTCGGCCTCCATGATCGCCCTGTTGACCTCACGATACTCGACGCCCATCAGTGCGCCAGCGAGGTCCTGGGCGGCGAATGGGCGTTGCGCCCGGTCCAGTTGAGACAGGCGCGAGCACACGGCGGCGCCGAGCTCGTGGTCCTTGGTGGACCCGGCGAGCGCTCCGAGCGAGGCGAGCTCAGCAGGGCCGGACGCGGCCAGTTGTTCTATGAGGCGGGAGCGCCGCTCGGACCCGAGGGATTGCCGCATCAACATTTGAACGGACGACCCGTAGTGGGCGCGCGCTGACGCGAGCCGGTCGCGGACGGCCGCGAGGTCGCGCACGAGCGCGTGCCGCTCGTCGGCGGTGTTGCGCTCAGTTCGGCCTGCTTGGTGCCGACCATCCGCTTGAGCGCCTTGGCGCGTTCGTCTTGGGAGAAGTCGGCGAGGACGTCAGCCGCGTTGGTGCGGGCGTGTTCCACCTCGCCTTCGAGGTGCGCAAGCCGTTTGGTCAGCTTGGCGTGGGTGTTGCGCGAGCGGGTGATTGCCTCGCGGACGTCCGTTACGGACAGCCACGTGGTCGCCAAGCTCGGCTTCTTTCGTTTCTTGGTCGCCATATCGTTTCCTTTCATCGGCATCACGTCGACGATTGGAACCTGATAGACGTGGGCTCAGCCCGGTAGGTTTCGCTCGCCCCCGCCATTGCGGGCGGTCGACCCAGCGGTCGACCTAGACGTTGACAACATGCGACCCGGCACGACGGATCGGGACCGTCACTCGCGTATCCCGACTCGGTGCTCCTCCTGCTGCTCCGCGGCCATTCGTTCCCACACGTTGACGTGGCCGCGCATGTCCAACGCCCAGAACCCAGCCGCGGTGGGTCGACCGGGGAGGTCGCGGACGAGTCTCGACGCCCCGCCGATCGCGGCGCATGCCAAGGGCGCGGACGCCTCCATCGCGGCGACCATGTGGTCAGCTGCCTTCAGGTCACGCAGCATTTGGCTTGCTTGCTTCGACATCGAGATACCTCTCCAAGAGTTCGACCAGCTTCGTCCGGTCGTCGGGTTCCATGCGGGCGAACACGCGGGGGTCCAGCCCGCCCGGTCCGTCGTTCGGTCCTGCGCTCTCAGACAGCGCCAGAAAGCCGTTGAGGCGCTCCGGCCATCTGAACTTGAGCAGGACTTCGATGAGGCGGTCGGAGGGCGTCACGGGATCAAGAGAGCGCTCGAAGGCGGGTCCGAGCACGCCGTGGAAGGCCGCGTCCATCGCCTGTTGGTAGCGGTCGCCGAAGTCGACGTCCCGCTTGCGGTGGTCGTGGATCGTGCGGACGCCGATGCCCAGCTCCTTGGCGGCGAGCCCAGGAGACCCCGTCTGGCCGACGACCTCCAACACCCGCTCGGCCACCTGTGGCGACCACACGCGGTCGCGCTCGGGTCTGCGGGCAATCTCGGCTCTTGGCTTCTTGGTCACGGCTTCGCCTCCTGTGTCTATGCGCACCGTGCACCCGAAACCGCCCATCGCGAGCCCGCACTCGCATCTCGGCATGGCCCGAGGTCGGGCCAGACGACACGGCGCGACACTAAGGCATTGGAACGGTTGCGCTAAAGGAGTGCGACCATGGGACTACCAGTCATTCGGTCGGCAATCGGGACCGTTCGGCACGCGACCACGCGCGGATCGTTCGGTATACGCTCGCGCGCGAGGAGCACAGACGGCGCGCCTCGCGCGGCTTTTCGGTCCGACCGTCTGCGGGCAAGTCAGGCTGCCAGGGCGTCTGCGACGAAGACGCTCGCGCGCTTGAGGGTCTTCGCAGCGCTACGGCACCAGGGCGCGTGGGCCTCGACGAAAGCCCGTTCGTCCGGCGAGAGCGGCGTGGGGATGCTTTCGAGGCGGTCAGCGCGGCGGCGCAGATAGGAGGCCATCGTATCGGGGCCGTGCCTCATCTGGATCATCTCGACGACGTCCGCCCGGTGGCGGCGTCCACTCTCGACCTCGCCGACGGTCGCACCCTTGGCAACGAGCGCTTCAAGAGCCATGTCAATCTCGCCGAGCACGGTGTGGCGCAGGTAGTCCAGTATCGGGTTCAGGTTCATGTCAATCCTCCTACCCCGATGATTCACCGCTGGCACCCCCTCGCAGACCAACGAATGGGGGGCGACACCTCAACTGACCAAGAGTGGCGGTCCGGGTGGGACCGACCGGTCCGGCTGAGCGCGCATTGTAGCTCTATATATATTTTACCCCCTATTTTCTCTCTTTTTCTTTCTCTTCATGATAATTGAAAGTTAAGCCGGCCCAGTCAGACCAGAGCCACCCCCATTGGATTTTAGGGTAGCGTTTCCAAGGCGTTGATCGGTCCGGGTGGGGGCTGCCTCACCCGGACCATGGGCGGACCGTGGCCGGACCGCCCATGTTTGATGTTGTAGCGTTGCGTAGTGCGGCCATCTGCCCCCCGAAGGGAGCGGTCTGGGCGACGGCCACCAGCCGGACCGCCTAGTCGTCCGCGAGGAGCGACATCCCAGCGACGCTGTGCACCCGCTCGCCGTTAACCCTGGGTCGGCAGTTGTCGAAGGTCAGACCCACCGTCCGCAGGTCCTTGAAGAAGTGCCCCATGGTGCCGGTGTAGGTAAGGCACTCGTCCTCCATCCATTCGGTGAACGCCCACCAGACGTCGGCCTTCGCGGTGACGACGCCGGGGGCCTGTTTGAGCCGCTTGCGGGCGAACGCCTTCACGGGGCTCGCGAGGCCGACGGCCTCCTTGAGCTCCGCGGCGGACGACGCGGGCTGGACGAAGTGGCCGCGCGACCGGAGGCGTGCGAGGCCTTCTAGCGCCCAATTGAGGATGCCGGGGAGCTCATGTTCGAGCTTCCGCTGAAGGCCCGGGTCCTCGCGTCTGAGGAAGCTCACGTGGCCGCGCAGCAGGATCAACCGCGCCACGATCGCGCCGGACGTGTCGCGGAACTGTGGCACCTCGTTGGACAGGATCAGGGAGCGCGTGCTCAGCCGCCCCTCCCACGGCTCCTTGAACTTCCGGTTCACCGAGACCTCGTCCTCGCCGGAGATGCGGAGGAGGTTCTCGGAAAGCGTGGCCGGGTCGGAGTTCCGGCCCATCCGCATGTCTGAGATGGTCGCGAGCGTCTTCCCGATGAGGCCTTGCAGTCCGAACTCGCCGCGCGACAGGTTGCCCGCCGTCGGCGAGGTGTAGTTCCCCTTGCCGAGAAGCGACTGGACCACACGGCTGACGGTGCCCTTGCCCGAACGGGTCGGGCCGACCATGCAGAAGACCTTCTGCTGCGAGGTGTCCTGCGTCAGCAGGTAGCCGACGACCTCTTGCAGCGTTTCCCGGACCTCAGCGTCGTCGGAGAACACCTCCTCCAAGAATGTGAGCCATCGTGCGGGTGGCGGCGCGTCGGGGTCGTAGACCACGGGGGAGGCATTGCGGTTGACGAACCGTGGGTCCGGCGGCAGGAGCGCGCCGCTCGCGAGGTTGAGCAAGCCGTTTCTGACCGCGAGCAGGTCGGCGGGGTCCGGGTCACATTCGCGGCGCGGTAGCCATGCGGGGAGGACACGCGGTCCCTGCCGTTGAGCGGACGCAGCTGCCGTGACGTTCGACACGAGGGCGCTGTCGGCGACCAGCCTCTTGTCCTCGTTGCCCTTGCGGTATGGTCGACCGTCCGCCCATTTCCAGACGCGGGACGCGAAGGCCTCTTGCTCCTCCTCGACGTATGAGTTGAGGCTTGTATCGTAGCGCAGCCAGTCTCCGTTGCTGCGCACCACCGCGTGGCCGTCGAGCATCGCGCTCGCCACGGCCATTGGCGTGACGCTGACCAGTCTGGTCGGAAGCGGTGGCCTAGCGTCCAACCCGCCATCTGGCACCTCCGCGTCCTCGATGTCCGCGAAGTCCTCCTCCGCAGAGGTCCGTGGGATTGTCGCCTCCCCACCTGCCGCGATGACCCACTTGTATAGGGTCCGCTCAGTCACGCGTCGCCCCTTATCGTCAGCGTGGAGGCTGTCCCAGCGACGCCCCACGATCCATTCGTCGTCGGCATACTTCGGGTCGGAAGTGGACCAAGCGACGAACTCTTCGCGACCGGCTCCGCCCGTGGCGTGGTGGCAGGACATCATCAGCGTCAGCCATCGGTCCTGGTCTCCATAGTCCGTCGGGTCAAGTGTGCCGAGCATATGGTCGAGCTCTTCGGGCGTCACCGAGCCGACCTCAGAAGTCCCGACAGCCTCCGGCCTGGTCAGCACCGAGACCAGTTTCGTCGGGGCCTCTGCGGTGACCGCGTCGTCCAGAGGGCCGAGCTCAAGCCGGTAGGTCTTGCGCGTCTCGGGGTGGACCGATCCTGGCGCGACAACCTGCCTGCCGAGCGTCTTGAACTCGACGCCTGGGTAGTCTCCAGCATTTCTACGACCAAGACGCCTGCGGGCTTCGTCAGGTAGATGTGCGAGCCGCCGCCGCCCGTGACGACCCGCGGGTGGGTCGAGAGGCCGAAGTCGGCGACCAGCCGCGCGAGCGCGTCGTCGCCGTCGGCATAATTGCGAGGATCAGCGTCGACCACGAGGTCGGTCGCGCGCAATCGCACGCCGACGTTGCAACCGCCGACCATGTGTTCGACCGCCCCGTCGAGGTCCAGCGGATCGGCCCTGCACCAACCCGGTCGCAGGGGTGCCTTGCCGACGGCGCGCCCCTTGCGGTCGAGGGCGTCGGGCGCGTTTAGGGATATCAGCTCCATGCCGGCTTCGAACAAGGGTGCCAGGTGCGCTCGTGCCGCCGCATGGTCGTCGCGTGGCTTTTGGTCGAGCCTCTCTTCTGTGACTGCTTGGACGGCCGCGTCCCCCACCGGGGCGCGGCCTTCTTCGTTCGGGAGGTCGGTCATCGCATCGCCTCCACCCGATTAGACGCCATGAAGGCGCGCAGGTCGGCGACGGAATAGAGCACCTTGCGCCCCACTTTGTGGTAGTCCGGCCCGCCGCCCTTGCTGCGCCACAGGTCCAGTTGCACCTTCGACATTCCCATGAACTCCGCCGCCTGCGGGACGTCCAGATACTCCTTGGACGGCGCGGTCAGCGCGGCCTCTATCCGGTCCAGTCGTTCCTCTATTCTCGCTTCCATCGTCTACTCCTCGCGTTGGTATCAGCGATTCGTAGACCGTCTCTCGCCATATGGGACCTATGATTTCTCCGGCGGTTCAATCGGACCACCATGGCATTCGTTTTTACTAGCATTGAGGTATGGAAAAATGATACTTGGAACGCCCAGCGAGTTTGAACTCGATCGCATAGAAGCCGACTTTCATCTAACCTCTGGCCAAGATTTACTCCAAACTACTTTTGAATTGGAATTTCATCGATGTTGCTTGCTTGTGATGAGGCTGGATTTACTGGGCCCGATTTGTTGGCCAAAGACCAGCGATATTTTGCGTTTGCTTCAGTCAACATCTCGGATGACGAGGCTTGGCTGCTGATTGAAGCCGCCCGCAATGCACACCCTGTCCAAATGCCCGAACTTAAGGCTTCAAAACTCATGGGTAGCAATCAAGGTCGCAGATTGATTTCAAATCTGGTAGAAAATCTAGATGGCCGATTTGCTATTAACGCTCACGATAAACTACTGGCGCTGTGTGGATGGGTTTTCGAGTACGTGTTTGAGCCTGTATTCCAAGATGACCCAGACGTCTTTTATGAAAAAGAATTCCATCAGTTTATCGCTATGTACTGCTACCTTTGGTTTCAAAGTGACAGCCCCGAGGTAAAGGCTACACTTGCAGAATTCCAAGATATGATGCGCTCGAAAGACTTGGCGAAAGCCCCTTCGCTTTTTGCTTGCACTGATCAAGTAGCGACAGCTCGACCGCACCCCTTCGATCTCATTCGTCGATTTGCAACTGCCCATCGCAAAATCATAGCCAAGGAAATTTTAGAAGTTCAGCATCACACTTCTGACAAAGGAACCTGGACCCTCGATCTTTCGGCATCGGGTCTGTGGAGTCATCTCAATCATTGGGGCCAAAACAAAGAACCACTGACTGTCATCTGTGATGATAGTAAGCCGTTGCGATCTATCGCCGATCAACTCGACGGTGATGCGATGGACGCCGCTATGGTTCGAGCTCGTAAGATGAAACCAGATGATCCATTGGGATGGCAAATGTCCGAACCAGTCATATTTGCTGACTCGCGCGCCCATCCCTCAGTTCAGCTCGCAGACATTCTTGCGAGCACGGTAGTGCATTGCCACACCAATGGGATGCCGAAGGGATTTGAAGCCACGGCTCACATTCTAGACAATGGAATGTTGAAGGATTCTATCTTTCCAGATTTAGACCGAGTGCAACTTAATCACGACCCTGTAAAAGTTCACTATGCTGTGCTGTATGAACTTGTTGCACAAGCCGAAGGTGGCGGCACAGGGGTTCCAATCGAAGCGTTCTTTGATCTTACAGAGAAAGCAATTGCATCCGGGGAACTAGTTCTGGACTAGTTATTTGAGCGTCCAAATTTTCGCTTTCATTAAATCACCATGCCCCGTCAGTGCGAGCAAGGTTTAGAAGCAATTAAGATGCTAGCCTCGAGAAGCGTCAAAAGCGTCTCATTCGGCTGCTAGAACTTCGACCTGAAGCTTAGCGAGGTGTCGTGAAACAGCCATCGCAATCGCTCTGCCAAGAGGCACCGGCACCGCGTTACCAACTTGCTGATACATCTTCCCAAGGTTGGAGCCCGAAAAGCGAAATGAGTCTGGAAACCCTTGAAGTCGAGCCGCTTCCCGAACCGAAATAGTTCGGTCCTGCTCTGGATGGACGTACGCTCCCCAATGCGGATCGCATTTGGTAAGCAGTGTGGACGCCATGCCGTTTCTATCCAAACGACCATAGCGTTTCGTGTGATCTGTCAATCGCGCACGTTTCATTCCAGCAGGTAATAATTCTCTAGGAACATCTCGCCAGTTTCCACCTTCAGGAACGCAAACAATACGATCCAAATTTACTTTCGTAAGGCCGTGGCAGACATGATTGTATAGCGCTGCTGCACCTTTTCTCGCAAAACGCTGAAACTCAGTTGTTGCACTTGTTCCCTGCCAAACTGCGACCTGCGTTCCTCCACCATTTTCTAAAACGGGAAGGTCTCCTATTGCGTTCCCAACAGTAACAATTCGTTTTGTAGCGCCCTCAGGTCGCTTACTTTTCCTTCGTCCAAGCCCATCCAAGAATTTGGACCAGTGGGTTGGTTTAGGCAACAGCTCGGCGGCATCCCCAACACGGCTGGCAACAATAAACACCCTGCGGCGGGCCTGAGGCGTTCCATAGAGTTCTGCAGACAACGTTTCATAAGCAACACTGTAACCTTGGTCAGCCAATGAACCAATTATCGCCTTGACCACTTGACCGTTGTCTATCGAAAGTATGCCCGGTACATTTTCCATAACCAGCGTTTTTGGCAGAAGCTCCCTGACCAGTTCTAAATAATACTCAAAGAGACGGGCGCGGTCGTCGCTAGCATTTCTCTTGTGATTGTTATGACTGAAAGACTGGCATGGCGGGCCCCCAATTAGGCAGTCTAGCTCTCCGCGGCCCACTGCGCTCAAGCGTAAAATGTCGTCAGCGCATAATTCAGAGATTGGCCCCTCAACAAACGAGGTCTCGGGAAAATTTAGGCGAAATGTCTCTGAAGCGGCCGAATCCATGTCATTGGCACAGGCAATGCTCCAGCCCGCCTGGCGAAAGCCAATCGCGAGACCTCCAGCACCCGCAAAAAGGTCAACGCATCGAGGCCCGGCGGCTAAGGGAGAAGTCCTCTTGTGCAGCGTAATGCCTGACATGCTCAATCTTCTCATTTGGTCAACAAATTAGGGCTCAAGCCCGCATGCCTACCATATCTTGGGCTGTCGAGTTTGAACACTGAAAATAATCGGGCTTGCGCGAGCGCCAATTGCTTGCTATAGCTTGCTTGAGCAAGTATTGAAAGGAATTACTGTGACTGATGGAATTGACCCTTTGAGCGAAGAGCCGCGCGTCGTCTACAAGCGGATCGGTAATACAGAATGGCAGATGCGTGAAGCAAACCTGGATGTGCACGATGAGATTTCGCTTTGGCCGGAGAATCCACGCCTCAAAGCAGTGCTTAATGGCGGGGTACCCGACGAGATTGAACAAGAAGAAAGCTTGAGAGGCTCTCCCGGATATGATGGCCTTCGCGCATCAATCGAAAAAATTGGTCAAATGGAGCCAATTTATGTCAAAGCAACGTCTACCGGGCAGTACATTACCTTAGAGGGCAATACCCGTGTCGCGGTGTTCCGTGAGTTAGATCGCAAACATCAGAGCGGCAAGCTCGAGGGTCATTTTCGCCGAATTAGAGCATGGGTAGTTCCTACGGACTTTAGAGAACGTGATATCCGTATCCTCTTGGCGGGCATTCATGTTGGGGGTCCTGGTGTGCGTGGCTGGGGTCGTTACATCGACGCAGAATTTGTCTACGAAACGGTGACTGGTGCCACAGGGAAACCGCCTGTCATGAACCAGGCAGAGTTAGCATCAAGCATTGGAAAGTCTGAGTCCTGGGTTACACGGCATAAGACGGCTTACGAATTTGCAATGAAATTCGTCGAGCATGCGGACGGCGAAGATAACCCTAGAAAATTGGCGGCCGAGAATTACAGCATTCTTGAAGAGATCAGCAAAGCTCGGATAATCGGATCCCAATTGCGTGACTACAAAAATCGCTCCAATGACAACCTCCGGGAGGAGGTTTTCGAGATGGTTAGAAACGACGTCTTTAAGGAATACCGTGATGCACGGTTTTTAAAAGAATTCCACGATGACGCTGATGCCTGGGATCAGCTGAAATCAGGCGAGAAACACATCGCAAATCAACTTGCCCGCCAAGTTCAAAGCAAACATAGCAGCCCTAAGGCAAAGATCGCGGATCTCCCAAAGCTGATCAGTCGAACTTTCGAGCGTGGTGAAGACGTGTTTGGTGATGACGATGTGGCACAGCTTCAGCAGGCAATAGAAATAATTGAGGATCAGGTGCACAAGGACGTTCACCCCTACCGCTTGGCGATCAAAAAAGCCTCACGCACGCTCAACAAAGCGAGCCGCGCAGATGTGCTTGACCTGTCAGATCACGACCTGAAAGAGTTTCGCGAAGCACATGACTATTTCATCGGCTTGGTAGAAGCGCATCGTTCCGGAAGTTCAGGCGGCAGAGTATGACCTACACACTGCTTCAGCACCAAGAAGAGGGCGTGGGGTTCCTTACCGGCAAGGCGGCCGGACTCCTCGCTTTTGAGCAGGGTCTCGGCAAGACGTTAGTGGCTATTGATGCTTTTCGCAGTCTGTTGGACGACGGCACGGCTGACCGCCTATTGGTGGTTTGCCCTAACTCCCTGAAGCGGAACTGGGTGGCCGAACTGAGAAAGTTCGCGCCTTCTCTATCTACGGATATTGCCGAGGGGTCGCCAAAGAAACGCAGGGAGATATTCAGAGAGTCCAAGGCAAGAGTGGTCGTCACGAGTTATGAAACCGCGCGGGCTGAAACAACCTCACTGATCGCGTTTTGCCAGAGGCAACGAACTGTTTTGGTCCTCGATGAGTCGCATGCGGCCAAAAACTGGCGATCGCAGACTTCTGCTGCGATGCGTACAGTCGCGCCTCACGCAGATCGCCGATGGCTACTATCTGGAACTCCAGTGACCAATACCGCTACTGATTTGCACACCCAGGTCAATATTCTGGAACCTGGCAAATCTCCGTTGGGGTCGGAGGAAGCCTTCCGTGCTCAATTGGAATTCGACCCTTACGCAAAATTTGCCCAAGCGACTTTTGATCGCCTAATTCTTAGACGGACTAAGGAGCAATGTCTGGACCTGCCTGACAAGTCCTACGTGGATGTCAGGGTAGAACTGCCCGATTGGCAGCGTCGCGCATATAATCAGATGCGTGACGAGATGATCGCCGAAATACGTGACCTTTCAGGGCAAGAGTACAGGGCATATGCCGCCACAGCCTTGTCAAAATTGACGCGACTTATTCAGCTTGCCAGCAACCCGGCGTTGATCTTCCCAGAGCTCGACAAACAGCCTGCCAAGTTTGAAACGCTCGACGGCTTGATAGGAGACATTCTATCGGTACCAGGTCGGAAAGTGATACTATGGTCGAACTACATTCGAACCATTGAAAGTCTCTTGGCCCGTATTCCAGGCGCAGTTGCTATCTACGGAGCGACCCCGAATGATGCACGTCAGGAAATAGCGCGGCGTTTTCAAGAAGACGAAGATACGCGCGTTCTGATTGCGAACCCAGCGGCCGCCGGCACTGGCTTCACTTTCACCGCCGCCAGCTTCACAATCTATGAGTCTTTGTCCTGGCGCTACGACCACTATGCGCAAAGTCAGGACCGCAACCATCGCATCGGGCAGACTGAACCCGTCACCTATATGAGGTTGCTCGCAGCCGACACGATTGAGGAAGCTGTCGTGATTGCGCTGGAACGCAAATCCGCACTGGCACGTGGATTGCTTGGCGATGAGGGAGCAGACGCATCGGTGGCACAACTGTCACAGGCAGAAATGTGTGAATTGCTTGCTTACAATCGCCTTCCTGAAAGTGAAGCAGTTGACCGCTCGACAATGGTACCCTCGTAGAACATGTACCACAGGTCACGCCAAGGTAGTAACTGAATAGAGTTTCTCACATTTAACACTGGACACCAAGCCCCTAACATACACCAGAGGCTGGCAGTAACTATCTCAAATTAAATGATATTTTGGTGCGGGCGGTGGGACTCGAACCCACACGGGCATACGCCCCTCAGATTTTAAGTCTGGTATGTCTACCATTCCATCACGCCCGCAAAGGCTCGTTTGGCCTATATTGGGCCTTGGTTACTCCTTATCGCCACAAGGCGCTGAAAACAATGCGCTTCTCCGGCAGAAAGCAGGGATTTTAAGTCTGCTATGTCTACCATTCCATCACGCCCGCGATGGTGTGAGACCGGAATTACCATGCGTGTGCGGATTGGCAAGGGCGCTGTCAGAGTTCGGTTTGCGGCGGGCTGTCTTCGACCTCGTCCATCGGTTTTAGCCGAAAGCGCTCAGCCAGCCACGGGTTGAGCGTGAGCGCGTGGCGCAGAGCGATCTGCCCCTCTGCCTCACGGCCCATGTTCAACAGCGTCAGCGCCTTGCCAGAGGCCGCGCCGATATGGTCCGGCATGATGTCGAGCGTCTTGTCGAGATCCTTGAGCGCCGCCTCGTACTCCCCGCGCAGGAAGAAGACGAAGGCGCGCTGGTTATAGCCCTCGGAATAGTGTGGGCAGTAGGCGATGAGCGCGTCGAGGTTTTTCTTCGCCCCAAGAAAGTCGAACGAGGCGCGGCGCGACATGCCGCTATCAAGCATTTCCTGCGCGGCGGCGTCCGGTGCGGTGGTCCAGATTTCCCAAAGCCTGGTGTTCAGCTCACGCGCCAGCGTCTCATTGCTGGCTTTGCTGACCTGCTCCATCAGCTGAACCTGCACAGGGCTGCGCTCAGGGACAGGCGGACATTCGGCAAAGGCGAAGCTTGGGACGAGGCAGGCGGAGATCAAGACGGCTTTCATGCGCCCATGAAAAAGCGCGACGCTCTGCTGCGTCAAGTCACGTTCCGATTGGGGCGAAGAATTTTCGATCGAAAATTCTTACACCTCCACCCGCTGCAGCCTTTTGGCTGCGCGGGGGACGGTGTCTCGGTACTGTCGTTAAGAAAGGTGGCGCCACCCTGATTGGCATCATGGGTTTTGCGGTTCCCGCCTGAGTTTTTATGCCCAGACCGGCCTTGCCTTGTCACCGGTGATCGCAAGGCAGCCCATATGCGAACTGCCGCAAACCCTCTTTGCCTTCTGCGACGCGTGTTAGACGTCGCTGGATCCGAAAACGGGTTTACAGGCTCTTTTGTAACGGGTGGTTAACCATGCGTGCGCAGCGCCTAAGATGGGCGCAACGCCTGTAGGTATTTTTGCGAGGACGAAACAGTTAGTCGCGTGTACCTGCAAAGCGTTCAGCCCAGTCCTCGCGATGCTCGTCGGTGATTTTGGCGAACAGAACCTCGGGCACTGTGAAGTCGTGGCCAGCGGGCAGGGCCGCGAGCGCCGCGTCGAGATCATCGGGCCAACTTGTGTCCAATGTGTTCATTCCAGACAGCATTTTTGCGGCGGCGTCGGGGATAAAGGGGGCAGACAGCACGGCGTAGACGCGGATGAGGTTGAGCGCCAAACGGATTTGCATGGCGGCCTTTTCGGGGTCGGTTTTGAAGACGGTCCATGGCGCCTCCGCCTGCAGGTATTCGTTGCCCGCAACCCAGATGCCGCGCAGCTCGTTTGCGGATTTGCGGACCTCCTTGTCGGCCATGTGAGCTTCATATGCCCGGATCTTTGTGGTCAGGTCCGCAATCAGCCTGGTCTCAGCGTCGCCATATGCGCCGCCTGCGGGAAGAGCTTCGGAGAATTTCGAGCGGCAGAATTTGGTGACGCGGGACACGAAATTGCCCAGCACGTCGGCAAGGTCCTTGTTGGCGTCGGTTTGGAACGCCTCCCAGGTGAATTCGGCATCCGAATTTTCCGGCGCATGGCTGAGCAGCCACCAGCGCCAGTAATCTGCGGGCAGAATGTCGAGGGCCTGATCCTGGAAGATGCCGCGCCCCTGCGACGTGCTGAATTGCCCGCCATCGTAGTTGAGGTAGTTGAACGACTTGATGTAGTCGACCAGCTTCCACGGCTCATTCGACCCCATGATCGTCGCGGGGAAGCTGAGCGTGTGGAACGGCACGTTGTCCTTGCCCATGAACTGCACGTATTTCACGTCTTCAGCGCCTTTGTCGGTGCGCCACCAGCGCTGCCAGTCGCCGCCGGTTTTGTCGGCCCATTCATGGGTGGCGGCAATGTATTCGATGGGGGCGTCGAACCAGACATAGAAGACCTTGCCCTCCATGCCGGGCCACTCCTGTGCCCCGCGTTTGACGGGCACGCCCCAATCCAGATCGCGGGTGATGCCGCGGTCCTGCAGTCCGTCGCCGTCATGCAGCCATTTCTTGGCAATTGAGGTGGTCAGCACCGGCCAGTCGGTCTTGCTGTCGATCCACGCCGACAGCTTGTCCTTCAACTGACTTTGCTTGAGATACAGGTGCTTGGTGTCGCGGACCTCCAGATCGGTGGAGCCGGAGATGGCGGAGCGGGGCTCGATCAGATCGGTGGGATCAAGCTGCTTGGTGCAGTTTTCACACTGGTCGCCACGGGCCTTGTCGTAGCCGCAATTGGGGCAGGTGCCTTCGATGTAGCGGTCGGGCAGGAAGCGGCCGTCGGCGTTGGAATAGACCTGGCTTTCCGACACTTCCTCAATCAACCCTTCATCGGCCAAACGCCCCGCGAAGGCCTGCGTCAGCGCGTGGTTCTGCGGCGAAGACGAGCGGCCGAAATGGTCAAACGACAGCCCAAAGCCCGCCCCGATCTTGGCCTGCACCTCATGCATTTCGGCGCAGAATTCGGCCACAGGTTTGCCGGCCTTTTTGGCGGCCAGCTCGGCGGGGGTGCCGTGCTCGTCGGTGGCGCAGATGAACATCACCTCATGGCCGCGCGCGCGCATGTAGCGGGCATACAAATCCGCTGGCAGCTGGCTGCCCACCAGATTGCCCAGATGCTTGATCCCGTTGATGTAGGGGATCGCCGAGGTGATGAGGATACGTGCCATATGCGCTCCGTTGGTTTCGGCGTTTGATCTAGCGGGTTCCGCGGGCAAGGGCCAGTCCTTCAAAACTGGAGCGATTGGTTAAAGAAATTATCAAGAGACGATTTCTGGTGCGACAGTGCCTTGGGAGGGCGAGAACAACGCCAAGATGCGCCGTGCCCGAAAAGGGGTGGCCAACCATCAATTGCGTCGAGGCGAGACAGCTGCGTGGCCGGCAGCGCGCTGACAGCGGATGATTTGCTGGGGTAGGTGCTGAACCGCGTGTCGGCCTTCGCTGTGAAGCGCCGCAAGGCGTCGCTGGGAGGTCGCTCGCCTGCAAAGCCCAAAGCCGTCTTGATCTTGGTAAATGTCCTTTACTTGACGCCTGTATTTCGTGCAGCATCTTAGGTGTTAAGCCTTTTTTCGGCGAGGAAGACGCTGCGCATCGGCTAAAGCAATGTTAAAGTGTGCTGGGGGGTGCGCTGAGTTTGCGAGCCGGAGGTCGTCTTCGGCGGGGAGCTTGATATTAATTGATAGCGCTGCTTATTTGGCGCCAGTTGATCCTCCAGACACGGGTTTAAGCAAGTGTTAGGAGAAAAACATGGCCATCATTACAACAAATACATCAACTGAGGTAACGCTCACCGCCAATGAGGACTACCTCCTCACGCGAGGGGTAACACATTACGTAACAGTCGGTGACACTGTAAACGCTGGTACAGACAGTATTCTGTTTATCAACGGCGATTTGGTTTCATTCACATCGTCAGCGATTGATGGTGTCGACAATAGTATCGAAATATATGTTGGTGCTGAAGGCAGCGTTCAGGGCGGCTCAGGCCCATTCACGATCAATAACGCTGGCGCCAATTCGGTGCTGGACAACGCAGGGACTGTGTCCGGCGGCCTGATCTTCGAACTCGCAGACAACAGCCGCGTCAACAACTCCGGTTCGATGACGATGACTTTCGACCAAGCTGGATCGGCCTCACTCATTAACGTCGAAGGAGATGACGGGACGATCATGAATTCCGGCACTATGACCGCGCTTGGTGGCAATATTATTCAGCTTTCCAGTGCCAGTTCGGGCGTCGACATTCTAAACACCGGGGAAATGGTCGCCGCATTCGACGGCATTGTGGCATCTGATTTTGCTGCGCAGGCCATTACCTTTGTGAACCATGGCACATTGACCGCCGCCGAAACAGCTTATGACGGCAGTGACGGCGTTGATGACATCACGAACACCGGCGACATCAGTGGGGCGATCGAATTGAGTGACGGCGATGACGTGATCGTTAATTCCGGCACCATCAACGGCGCCATTTCGTTGGGCGACGACGCCGACATCTACCGTGGCTTCGGGGACGGGGTCGTGTTCGACCTTGTTTCTGGTGGCGAAGGTGACGACATGCTGATCGGCGGCGCGCTTGCGGACATGTTTGACGGCGGTGATGACAGCGACACAGTCAATGGGCGCGGGGGCGATGATGTCCTCTCGGGCGGCGCGGGCGATGACGTGGTTCTGGGTGGCGCGGGCGATGACGAGGTCAACGGTGACGCTGGCGAGGACCTGCTGCGTGGTGGTGACGGGGACGACCTGATGTCTGGTGGTGGCGATAACGATGTGCTGCTGGGCAATGACGGCGCGGACGAGCTGCTGGGTGACGCGGGCGACGACACTGTGCGCGGAGGCAATGGCGACGACAGCGTCAGCGGCGGCGATAATAACGACGTCGTTGTGGGCAACGAAGGGGACGACGTCCTGTTTGGCGACGGGGGTGACGATGTGCTGATCGGCGGCAACGGCGAGGACAACCTGACCGGTGGGGCAGGGCGTGACGTGCTGCGCGGCGGCGACGGCGCAGATACCTTTGTGTTCGAGGCGCTTGCTGACAGCGGCACCGGCGCGGCGCGCGACGTCATCAACGGCTTCACCGCTGGCGAGGACCTGATCGACCTGCGCGACATTGCGGCCGGCTCGATTGATTTTCTGGGCACGGGCGCATTCAGCGGAACCGGTGCTGCGGAGCTGCGGCTGACGACGACTGGCTCCGGGCTGACCATTGTGAATGTCGATGAGGACGGCGACGGCTCGGTCGATTTCCAACTGACCATTCGCGACCTTGATGGCACGCTGACAGCGGATGATTTCAACCTTTAAGGCCTTGGCTTGGGGCGGCGCTACTTGCCGTCCCGATGCCGCCTGAGCAACCGGCCAATCGTGAAGGACGTGCGCGGGGTATAGGCGTAGGGCGTGCGCTCTTTGAGGGTCTTGCGGACCGTCATGCGGCTTAGGCCGAAGACGATCAGCAACCCGTGCCCGACGGAGATCAGGATGAACAACGCTTCCGGCCCAAACGCGTCAATCAGGCCGGACGCCACCAGCGGCGAGGCAATCGCGCCGATCGCGTAGAAAAACATCAGTGCTGCCGACAGCTCGACGCGTTCCTTGGATGTCGCGAAGTCATGCGCGTGTGCCGCCGCGACCGAGAAGATCGGGAAGGTTGTAAACCCGAAGAGGACCGCCGCAAACATGACCGCGCCGGTGCCGGCCCCCGCCAACCCGATGGTGGCCCCGCAGGCCAGCATGGACACGCCAGAGAGCCAGATCAGCACCCAGCGGCGGTCATATTTGTCCGCCGCCCAGCCCGCCGGGTATTGCGCCATGGCCCCACCCAAGACGAACGCCGCCAGAAAATAGCCGATTTGCTCCGCGCCGAGCCCGACCTCTTGGCCATAAATAGGCCCGACCATCCGGAAGGCTGCGGATGTCAGGCCCGCCACCATCACGCCCGCCACGGCCAGCGGGGACTTGGCCCAGGCAAGCTTTGGGCGCAGGCGTGGGGCGTGCGGGGTTTCGGGCTGGCTGGCCTTGGTCAGCGTCAGCGGCAGGATCGCGGCGCAGCAGAGCAGCGCCAGCAGGTTGTAGGACACGTAGGATGCGGGTTCTAGCACGCCGATCATCAGCTGCGCGACCAGCGACCCGCCCATATCGACGATGCGGTAGCTCGCCATTGCGCGCCCGCGCGTGGTGTTGGTGACCTTGGCGTTGAGCCATGCCTCGATCACCGTGTAGCACCCTGCGACGCAAATGCCCGACGCGATGCGCATCAACGCCCAGGCGTAGGGGTCGATGACCAACATATGGGCCAAAAGCCCGATGGCCCCCGCCGCCGTGAAGGCCGCGAAGGCGCGGCTATGGCCGACCGACCCCATCAGGCGCGGCGCCCACCAGCAGCCGACGAAGAAGCCCACAAAATGCGCCGAGCCCAGCAGGCCCACCTGCTGCTTCGAAAAGTCCAGCGTCAGGCCGGACAGCGCGTCCAGCGGACCAACCGCGCCTGAGCTGAGCTGCAACAAGATCACAGACAAGAACAACGCGGCGAAGGAGATGAGCATGCGCATGGGAAATGCGGGTCCGATGATTTCGGGCCCAGCTAGAGCATGCCTCCTGCTGGGCCGCTAGCGGTTTTTCGACGGAGGGCCGTCGTTTCTAGCTTTTCACGCGGGCCACAATGTCCAGCTTGATCGTGTCATCGACCAGATCTGAATAGCCCGACGCCCCAAATGCGCTGCGGCTGACGGAGCCGTTCAGGCGGAAGCTGAGCTTTGACAGATCACCCACCTCGGTGCCGCGCTGGCGAAACAGCGCCGCGTTCAGCGTCACGGGCTTGGTGATCCCGCGAATGGTCAGGTTGCCGTCGATCTTGGCCCCGTCCGAAAGGCGGCCAGCTCCGTTCAGCCGGATGCGCGTCGAGACGAACCGGATGGTTCCGAACTGTTTCGCGTTCAGCACGCTCGCGGCCTTAAGCGCCTCGGTGGCGAAGAACAGCCCGGTGCGGGCGCGCCGCACATCGACGGTGACGTCGACCGTGGAGCGTTGCAGCGCGTCAGGGTCAATCACGATCCTGGAAGATTTGATCGGCATGCTGCCTTTGGCTGGGGCATTGTTAAGCGTGAAGACGAAGCCCACCTGCGACTTGGCGGCCTCCAGCGCATAGGCGGTTGGCGCGGCGATCACGGTGGCTGGCAGCATCAGCGCAAGGGCTGTGAAAAGGGCTTTGAACATGGGTTGGCTCCGTTGGGTTGAAGGAAAGGTAGCCTGAAAACCCCCGGCACATCAGAAAAATGCGATCACGTGTTTTCACCTCGCTGTGTGCGCTTGCCCTCGGGGCTGAAGCGGTTAGCTTGTGGGCCAGCTCTCCACTTTGATCGAAGGCCAACCCGATGAAGATGATCCCCCTAGGTTCTACCGACATTTCCGTGTCGCAACTCTGTCTTGGGTCGATGACCTGGGGCACCCAGACATCTGAGGCGGGCGGCCACGCGCAGATGGACGCGGCGCTGGATGCGGGCATCAATTTTATCGACACGGCCGAGGCCTACCCGGTCAACCCGATGAACAAGGAAAACGCGGGCAAAACAGAGGCCATCATTGGCACGTGGCTGGCCGCACGCGGGCGGCGCGACGACGTGGTCATCGCTACCAAATGTGCGGGTGCCGGCAACTACATCCGGGATGGGGAGGCGATTTCGTCCAAGACCATCCGCGAAGCGGTGGAGGGGTCTTTGACGCGGATGCAAACAGACTACATCGATCTTTACCAGCTGCATTGGCCCAACCGCGGCAGCTACATGTTCCGGCAGAACTGGACATACGACCCCTCAAAGCAGAACAAGGCCGACACCATTGCGCATATGGAAGACGTGCTGGGCGCGCTCAAGACATTGGTGGCAGAAGGCAAAATCCGCCAGTTTGGGCTGTCGAACGAAAGCGCATGGGGCACCGCGCAATGGCTGCAGGTCGCGGACCGACTGGGCGGCCCCCGCGTCGAGACGATGCAAAACGAATACTCGCTCTTGTGCCGGCTCTACGACACCGACATGGCGGAGCTGAGCCATAACGAGCAGATCACCCTGCTGGCATTCTCGCCTTTGGCGGCGGGCTTTTTGACCGGCAAATACCAAGGTGGCGCGGTGCCGGCGGGATCGCGCAAATCTATCAACGAGGGCATGGGCGGGCGCATGTCGGAGCGTGTCCTGAGCGTGACGCAGGCCTATCTTGAGATTGCGGCCAAACATGAGCTGCATCCCGTCCATATGGCTTTGGCGTGGTGCTGCCAGCGACCCTTCCCCGTGTCGCCGATTTTTGGGGCAACAGATATGGCGCAGCTACAGATCATCATTGAGGGCAAAGATCTGGTGCTGGAGGACGAGATCATGGCGGAGCTGGACGCCGCGCACCGCGCCAACCCGATGCCCTATTAGATTAGGGACGGATTGAGTATTTGAGCCAAAACGAAGCGGCAAAGCTATTGGTTTCGTTTTGGTAAAAATACTCTTGCCTGACGGGGGCAAAAAGCGTCACCTCCGAACAAAGGGAGGGCCGCTATGCCACTTGACATGAACCGCGAGGTTTTCATCACCTGCGCCGTAACCGGAAGCGGAGGAACGCAGGATCGCAGCCCGCATGTGCCGCGGTCCCCGAAGCAGATTGCAGCGAGCGCAATTGCAGCGGCCAAGGCCGGCGCAGCCGTCGCGCATTGCCACGTCCGCGACCCCGAGACCGGCGTGCCGTCGCGCGACCTGGCGCTTTACCGCGAGGTGACCGACCGCATCCGCGAGGCCGATGTTGATGTCGTGCTGAACCTGACGGCTGGTATGGGCGGTGACATGGTGTTTGGTGGCGTCGAGAGACCTCTTCCGACCGTTGCGGGCACCGACATGGTTGGCGCGACCGAGCGGGTGGCCCATGTGGCCGAGTGCCTCCCTGAAATTTGCACCCTGGATTGCGGCACCATGAATTTTGCGGAAGCCGATTACGTCATGACCAACACGCCGGGCATGCTGAGTGCCATGGGGCGGATGATGACCGAGCTGGGCGTCAAGCCGGAGATCGAGGCCTTTGACACAGGCCATCTGTGGTACGCCAAGCAGCTGGTGAAGGACGGCGTGTTGGACAGCCCCGCGCTTGTGCAGCTGTGCATGGGCGTGCCGTGGGGCGCACCTGACGACCTGAACACCTTTATGGCGATGGTCAACAACGTGCCGGATGACTGGACCTTTTCGGCCTTTGGGCTTGGGCGTCACCAGATGCCATATGTGGCGGCCTCGGTTCTGGCGGGCGGCAATGTGCGGGTTGGGCTGGAGGATAACCTGATGCTGGATCGCGGCGTGTTGGCGACGAATGAGGCGCTGGTGGCGCGTTCCGTTGACATCATCGAACGGCTGGGCGCGAAGGTGATTGGCCCGGCCGAGGTGCGTGAGAAGCTTGGGCTGGTCAAGCGGGCGCGACCATGAGGCGCGCTATTGCAGCGCTCTTGCTGGTTGTGTCGGCCTGTGTGAGCGAGACGGTCTCAACGACGGGCGGATACCGCGACACCAGCGTGCCGATCACATCAAGCACCCGGTTCGACGCGGCGAAATTTGCGGGCAAGTGGATCGTCATCGAAGAATTCACCATGCTCGCACCCCGTCCCGTAGAATTGCGGTTCCGGCCGGATGGGAATGGCTATGCGTTCAGCGTAAACTTTTTGGACACCAATGAGGCTCCGCCGTCGGGCATTCCGCCATTCATTCCCTACACGCTGACAGGCCCCGGCCAGATGGAGGCGGATGGCCCCGCCCATGTGATGTGGGTGTTGTGGGTCGATGAAGACCATCGCACGGCCGTGCTGGGCAACCCGCAAGGCACAATGGGCCGCATCATCAACCGCTCACCGCGTTTGCGCGGCGACAGGCTGCGGGCTGCACGCGAGGTGATGGCGTTTAACGGGTATGACACCTCGCGGCTGGTGAGGGTCGCGCCTTGATTTTCATTCTCGCACTCTTTGCCATTGTCATGGCGGGCGCGATAGCGGCCTTCAAACCTAGATTTGGACTGAAAAAGCCCGCGATTGTGCTGTTCGCCCTTGGCGTCTGCGGTGCGATTGCCAGCATGGTTGGCATGTCGCGGACCTCGTTGCAGGAGGTTGAGGCCGGTCAGGTGCCGCTTTACGCCGCGCTTGGCGTGTTGATGTCGTTGGTGGCGGTGATTGGACTGCTGGTGCTGGTGGTTCTGTTTGCGCATCGCAAATGGACCGGATTTTACAAGGAGCATTCGCCATGAAGACAGCGGCAATTATTGGCGGCGGAGTGATTGGCGGCGGATGGGCGGCGCGGTTCTTGCTGATGGGGTGGAACGTGCGGGTGTTTGACCCAGACCCCGAAGCCGAGCGCAAGGTTAGCGAGGTTTTGGCAAATGCGCGGCGGTCCTTGCCGGGGCTGTCCGACCGAGCTATGCCCGCCGAAGGTGTGCTTAGTTTTCATGACGAAATGGCCGACGCCGTCGCGGGGGCTGCATGGATACAGGAAAGCGTGCCGGAGCGGCTGGACCTGAAGCACAAGGTCTATGCAGGGCTGCAGGCGGCTTGCGACGCGGGGGCGGTGATTGCGTCCTCGACCTCGGGGTTCAAACCGTCCGAGTTGCAGGAGGGTGCGGTGCGGCCGGGCCAGATTGTCGTCGCCCACCCATTTAACCCGGTTTACCTGTTGCCGCTGGCGGAATTGGTGCCGTCGGGGGCCAACACGGCTGAGATGGTTGAGGCCGCCAAGGCGATGCTGACCGAGATTGGCATGTTCCCGCTGCATGTGCGCAAGGAAATTGACGCCCATATTGCGGACCGTTTCCTGGAGGCCGTGTGGCGCGAGGCGTTGTGGCTTATCAAGGACGGCGTCGCGAGCACCGAGGAAATAGACAATGCCATCCGCTATGGCTTTGGGCTGCGTTGGGGGCAGATGGGGTTGTTTGAGACCTACCGGATTGCTGGCGGCGAGGCCGGGATGGCACATTTTATCGAGCAGTTCGGACCATGCTTGGCATGGCCGTGGACCAAGCTGATGGATGTGCCCGAGCTGACGGATGAGCTGGTCCAGAAAATTGCCGATCAGTCAGACGCGCAATCGGGGATGCATAGCATCCGCGATCTTGAACGTATCCGGGACACCAATCTGGTGGCGATGATGCGCGCGCTGAAGGCGCAGGATTTTGCGGCAGGGGCGTTGCTGAATGCCGCCGAGCCAGCCGCGGTCGACCCGCAAGATATTGGCGGCCCGATTGTGACCGTGACCCGTGCGGTGCCGTTGGATTGGACGGATTACAACGGGCATATGAACGAGGCGCGGTATTTGCAGGCCTTTGGCGACGCGACGGACCGGTTCATGGAGATTGTGGGCTGTGATGCGGATTATATCGCATCGGGGGGCAGCTATTTCACGGCGGAGACCCATATCAGGCACCTTGACGAGGTGCATGCTGGTGCGCGGATTTCAGTTGAGACGCAGGTGCTGCTGGGCGAGGGCAAGAAGATGCATCTGTTTCATCGCATGTATGAAGGCGACCGGCTGCTGGCGACGGGGGAACATATGCTGATCCATGTCTCGTTGAGCACACGCAAGGCAAGTGCTCCGGCGGACCAGATTGCGGCGCGGCTGGGCGACATTGCTGCCGCGCACGCAAGGCTTGCGCGACCGGAAGGTGCAGGCGCGGCAGTGGGCAAGCGGTGAAGGTCTTAATCACGGCGGGTGCGTCTGGCATCGGGCATGCCATGGCGCAGGCCTTTGCCTCTGCCGAGGGCGAGGTTTGGGTCACAGATATTGACGCGACCGCCCTTGCAGCCGTGCCGCCCAGCTGGCGTGCCACACAGGTCGATGCAAGCGACGACGCGGGCATGGCCGCGCTGTTTGGCGAGGTGGACACGGTTTGGGGCGGGCTGGACGTGCTGTGTGCCAATGCAGGCATCGCGGGGCCAACGGCATTGATCGAGGACGTCCAGCTGGCCGATTTTCAACACTGTGTGCAGGTCAATCTGGACGGTGCGTTTCTGGCTTCGAAATATGCGGTGCCATTGATGAAACGGGCGGGGGCGGGGAGCATCGTGGTGACCTCATCGACGGCCGGGCAATATGGCTATCCCAATCGCGCGCCCTATGCCGCGGCCAAATGGGCCGTGATAGGGCTGATGAAGACGCTGGCGATGGAACTTGGCCCCTTTGGCATCCGTGCAAACGCGATATGTCCGGGGGCCGTGGAAGGGCCGCGCATGGACGGCGTGATTGCGCGGGAAGCGGCAGCCAAAGGGATGACGCCGGAACAAGTGGCGCATGGCTATGCCAAGGGCGTTGCGATGCAGTCTTTCGTGCGGGCCGAAGACGTCGCCGATATGGCGGTGTTTCTGGCCTCGCCACAGGCGCGCATGGTGTCGGGGCAGGTGATGGCGGTGGATGGATTTACGGTGAACCCGGATCCGCAAGTATAATGTGCGCCTTTGGCGCGCTTGATGTTTTGCGTTCTTTCGGGGGCTTTGCCCCCGAGCCACGCGGGCAAAACCCCCAGGATATTTTTTGAACAGTGATGGTGTTACCCGATCTCGTCACGCAGAGATTGCAAGAAGGCGGGCGTGTCGCGTGATGCGATTTCCGCGGCGCGCACCAGCCCGTCGAAATGCTGGGTGATCGCCTGCACCCGTTCAGTGTCGCGAAACGCGATGTAGTTGCGGCCCAGATAGATGACAGCGAGCAGTGGCCCGAAGATGGTGACCGGCGCCGAGTAAAGCTTGCGCGCATCAAAGGGATGCAGCCGCAAAGTGGGGTAAAGCTGGCCCTGCAGCGATATGAACCTGTCCAGCTGGTCTTTGCGCAGACCGACCGGAAGCCCTTCGTAATATCCTTCACCACGCGCGAAAGCGCGCAGATCATGGATGGGCAGGGCGATTTCGTAGTCTGAGCGGGCCTGGCGCATCCAGGTGAGGCGGTCCTCTGACGCGCCAATGGCCTGATCGGTGGTCCGGCCCAGATGCGGCGCGTATTCCCATTGCAGCATGGCGCGGGTTTTCATCATGTCGGGCAGGCCCGCCGGCACGTGGCGGATTTTGTAGCCAGCGGCCTCCTTGTGCCACTCGAAGATTTGCTCATCCACCAGCGCGCGGGGGGCCTCGGTCATTGACAAGGCTGAGGCCAGCAAATCTGCGGCCTGTTCGGGGCGTTCTGTCAGACCCAACAGCCAATCGGCAGAGACACCGAGCGCCGTGGCGCATTCGGCCACAAGCTGTGCATTGGGAAGGCGGGCGGTGTCGCCCTTCAAGAGTTGCGAAATGGTGGACCGGTCTACGCCTGTCCCCCGTGCAAGGCTGCTTTGGGTGACGCCCGCTTGGTCCATGGCCTGCTGCAGCCGCGTTCTAAACAGGTTGGAGCGGTCTCTTTTGTCGGTATTGGTAACCATATGGTGAATTTTATCACCAATGCGGAAATATGTGAAGCATTTGCAGAATAGCGGCCCTGACAGGCTGCCGCCATAGTCAGGTCATGGACAGCAAAATGCGCAGTATCATCAAAGCGGGTCTTTGGACCGCGATTGGCCTCGTGGTGATGACAGGGGTTGGGTTTGGGATGACCGGATATCTAGGCACGGGCGGCGCGATGGCTGTGACGAACTCCGTGATTGGGATGGTGAGCTACGTCATCTACGAACGGGTCTGGGCGTGGGTCCGCTGGGGGCGCCGTGCCTAAGTCCGTCTTTGAGTGGCCGACACTGATTTTGGTGATCGTGTGCTACGGCGTTTGGGCGATTGCGACGACAGCCCTGGCCGCGTTTTGGCTGCCGCTGGGCGTTGTGGTGGTCGCTGTGTCTGTGGCGCTGCACGCGTCATTGCAGCATGAGGTTATTCATGGCCACCCGTTTCAGACGCAGTGGCTGAATGAAGCATTGGTGTTCCCGGCGCTGAACCTGGCCATCCCATATGAGCGGTTTCGCGACACCCATCTTGCACATCACCGAGACGCAGATTTGACTGACCCCTATGACGACCCGGAGAGCAACTATTTGGCACGCGCCGATTTTCTGGCGATGCCGGGTTGGGTGCAAACGGTTTTGCGTTTCAACAACACGTTGTTGGGCCGTCTGGTGGTCGGGCCCGTTCTGGCGCAGATCGCATTTACGCGGGCAGACCTGCGGCTGGGCCGTCGCGCGTTGCGGGGATGGGTGATGCATGCCGGAGGCGTTGTGGTGGTGATGGTGTGGCTTATTGGCGTGGGCGCGATGCCCATCTGGGCCTACCTGATGGCCGCTTACCTGTCGTTGTCGATCATCAAAATCCGTACATTCCTGGAGCATCAGGCGCACCAAAACGCCCGCGGGCGGACCGTGATTGTCGAGGACCGCGGCATTCTGGCCTTTTTGTTTCTGAACAACAACTTCCACGCCGTGCACCACATGCATCCGCGCGTCGCGTGGTACAAGTTGCCCGCGCTTTACGCCCGGGGGCGCGAGCGCTTCCTGCGCTGCAATGACGGCTATGTCTATGGGTCATATCGCGAGATTTTCCGAAGCTATTTTCTGCAGGCCAAGGACGAGGTGGCGCATCCGCTCTGGCATCGTGACTAGGGACGTGTCAGTCACAGTCGTATGAGCCTATGGATTCCCGTCACCCTGTTGGCCGCGTTCATGCAGAACCTGCGGTTCATGCTGCAGCGGCACCTTAAGACGACGTCACTGTCGACGGCGGGGGCCACCTATTCGCGGTTCCTGTTCTCGCTGCCTTTGATTGCGGTGCTGGTGACTGTGTATTTGTGGGTCACGGGTTACGCGTTTCCCAGCCTTAGCGGCCTGTTTTGGGTGTTCATCGTGATCGGCGGGGTCAGCCAGATTTTGGCGACCTCCTTTGTGGTCGCGCTATTTGCGGAGCGGAACTTCACCGTGGGCATCGCGTTGAAGAAGTCGGAGGTCATTCTGACGGCAATCGTCGGGCTGATCGTTCTGGGTGAGGCAATCACCGCGATGGGATTGCTGGCGATTGCCATTGGTTTTGCCGGAGTGATCTTGCTGTCGGACCCGCCAAAAACGGATGTGAAGCTGCGGTGGTCTGAACGATTGTTCAATAAGGCGTCAGGCTACGGGCTGGGGTCGGGACTGTTGTTTGGGTTTTCCGCTGTGGGCTACCGTGGGGCGACGTTGGAGATTGCGTCGCATGACCCGTTCCTGCGGGCAATGTCGACCCTGGCCGTGGCGATTGCGGTGCAGGTGCTGGTCATGACCGCCTACATGCTGTGGCGCGAGCGCGACGAGATCGGGCGGGTCATCGCCACCTGGCGGGTGTCATCGCTGATGGGGGTAACGTCGATGCTGGGCTCGCTTGGCTGGTTCGTGGCCTTCACCTTGCAAAACGCAGCCTATGTGAAGGCGTTGGGTCAGGTGGAGCTGATCTTCACCTTTTTGGGGTCCTACTTCGTCTTCAACGAGAGGTCGTCAGGACGCGAAGTTTTGGGGGTTCTTCTGATTGTGGCCTCGATCCTGTGCCTGATCGTCTCGCTTTAGGTTTGGCTTGTTGCTGCGCCTGCGAAACCAGCGTGCGTTCCTTTAGGGATTGAAGGCTCAGCGGGTTGGGTGGGGGTGCCTGTGGTTCAGGCAGCTGCAAGTCCGGGAATGTGTCGCGCAGATAGCCCATCAGCATTTCTTGCCGGATTTCGGTGAATTCTACCAAGAACGGCTTGTCCACCCTGGCGTCGCCAATGCGCGAGGGCGTTCCGGCCCGGTCGTTGCGGGCATCGACCGTATAGCCAAGCACAATAAGCAGCATTGAGATGCTTGCTGTGCAGAAGGCGACTTTGATGAGTATCCGGAACATCGGGCCTGCATAGTGCTCGATTATGGCCCTGATTGGACGGGATTTAGACCTGAAAGATGTCCGCAGCCTCGGGGTGTTTGCGCCGCCACATGTTCAAAAAGGGACAGAGCGGCACAACCTGAAAGCCCGACGCGCGCGCGTCTTCGACAAGAAACCGCGCAAGCTGGCCTGCGTAGCCCTGACCTTCGGCCCCGATCGGCACTTCGGTGTGATCTACGATCACAAGAGTGGGGGAGGTGATCGAGAACGTCATCACCGCCTCCCCCTTGTCGGTCGGCAGCGCATAGCGGCCATGGCCGCCATCCACAGATTTTGTAATCTCAGACAATCTTTGCCTCGGTGGCCGCGCGCAGCTCGTCTTCGGTGACGCCTTCGGCGGTCTCGACGATCTTGAGACCGCCTTCGACCACGTCCAGCACGCCGAGATTGGTGATGATGCGGTCCACAACCTTCTGGCCGGTCAGGGGCAAGGAGCATTCCTTGAGAACCTTGCTGTCGCCGTGTTTGTTGGTGTGGTCCATGACCACAACCACGCGGCCAACGCCTGCCACAAGGTCCATCGCGCCGCCCATGCCTTTGACCAGCTTGCCCGGGATCATCCAATTGGCCAAATCGCCGTTTTCGGCGACTTCCATGGCCCCGAGAATCGCCATCGCGATTTTGCCGCCACGGATCATGCCGAAGCTCTGGGCGCTATCGAAGTAAGCGGTTTGCGGCAGTTCAGTAATGGTCTGCTTGCCCGCGTTGATAAGATCAGCGTCGATGTTGTCCTCGGTCGGGAAAGGACCCATGCCGAGCATGCCGTTCTCCGATTGCAGCGTCACCTCGATGCCGTCGGGGATGTAGTTGGACACCAGCGTCGGGATGCCGATGCCGAGGTTGACGTACCAGCCGTCCTGCAGTTCCTGTGCGGCCCGTTCGGCCATTTGATTGCGATCCCATGCCATTGCTGGAGATCCTCCTTGTTGCCCGAAGCGCTTAGGCTTCGGTGAATAACATTAGAAAGCCGTCGGGGCATTTTACGTGCATCTCACGTGTCCCGTAGGCTTGATTGAATGGCGCCCTGACGCGTCCTTCGGGCAGGGCCTCCAGCTTGTTTTTCAGATCAGCCCAAAGCGCGTCGATGCTTTCGACCCAGATTTGCGCGGATACGTTGGTGCGAGTGGCAAGAAGCGCCTGTTCGTCAGCGGCATTGACGATGGCGATCATAGCCTCGCCGCGTTGAAACAAGGCGTATCCGTAGTCGCGATTGTCGATCACCTGCGTGAAGCCCATTGTTTCGGTGTAGAACCGAATGCTCTGGGCCACGTCGCTGACGGCGACGATGGGGGCTGATCCCCGTAGGCTCATGCTGCGCGAGTCGTCCGCTGCTCGATCCGCTTCTCGTGCTCGCCTTGGATGATGCGGTGCACGTAGATGCCGGGCAGGTGGATAGTGTCGGGGTCCAGTGATCCGGTTGGCACGATTTCCTCAACCTCGACCACGCAGGTTTTGCCGCACATGGCGGCGGGCGGGTTGAAGTTGCGGGCGGTCTTGCGGAACACAAGGTTGCCAGTGGCGTCGGCCTTCCAAGCCTTCACGATGGCGAGGTCGGCGAATATGCCTTCCTCCATGATGTAGGTCTCGCCGTTGAAATCTTTATGCTCTTTACCCTCGGCGATGACGGTGCCGACGCCGGTCTTGGTGTAGAAACCGGGAATGCCGCAGCCACCGGCGCGCATGCGTTCGGCCAACGTGCCTTGGGGGTTGAATTCCAGCTCCAGCTCGCCTGACAGGTATTGCCGCATGAATTCCGCGTTCTCGCCGACATATGACGAGATCATCTTTTTGACCTGTTTGGTCTGAAGCAGGATGCCGATGCCGAAATCGTCGACGCCTGCGTTGTTCGACGCGAAGGTCAGGTCCTTGGTGCCTGCGTCTTTGATTGCGCCAAGCAGCAGCTCCGGAATGCCGCAGAGGCCGAAGCCGCCAGCAGCAATAAACATCCCGTCATGCAGCAGGCCGTCAAGGGCCTCAGCGGCTGAGTTGTAGACTTTTTTCATGTGACCAGTGGTCCCCCAAATGTCTGATGAATTTCGGGGCATTGTGACGCTGCTTTCAGCAGAGTCAACGCAAATGCTGCGATGCGGAAAGTATTGCAACCGGTTGCAAGAGTTATGCGCCAGAAACCCGGGTGCGCCGGCTTTGAAGGACGCTTTTTGCCAGCAGCCAAAGCGCCGCGCCGCCCAAAACAACCACCGCAAGCGCATTTGTCTCGAACAGCAGCTGCGGCTGGCGCATCATCTCGTAAGTTGGCACGGCCGTGGCGGGGATCAGGAGAGAGACCGCGTGACGGGGCACCGGAATTCTGTCTGTCAGGGTCACGTTGCGGGAGGCGGGGAGGCGGACAGCAAGCCAGACCAGTGGCAGAACGCAGAGCGGCAGCGCCAACGAATAGGGGAAGGCCAGCCAGAGAGACTGGGTTGCGAAACTGACCAACGTCAGCAGACCGAGCACCAGCTGATCCCAGCCCAGCCGCGCCTTTGACAGCGGCAAGGCAACGCGGTCCCAGAGCAGATGACCGAACAAGAACGCCGCATAGGCCCACAGGCATTGCACCAGGTATGGGGCGTATGAAGCAGCACCGGTTGTGTCTGTTTCGGCGGTCCACATGTAGGCCCCCCAAAGCCCCAGGGCCGCGCCGTAGCCCGCGCAGAGTGCTGCCCGCGGTCCCCATCGCGGTGCCAGCATGACCTTGCGGTAAAGCCAGATGCCGACCCACACGCTCAGCACCATATGCCACGCGAGGCTCGTCCAAAGGATGGTGAAAGGCAACGCGGAGTAGAGTTCTTGTACCAACACCCCTTCAACCAAAAGCCCGATCAGCGCTCCTGCGAATATCACCGGGGCCGCGCCCGCGCGGGTCAACGCCAGCGACAGGCACATCCAGCCGATCAGGCCGTAGGCCAAGAGCAGCTCCGCGAATGCGGCATCCGTGTTGACCGGGTAGAACCACAATTCCGAGCTGGGGATCAGCATTGCGCCGCTGGCGACGATGGCAAGGGCGCGCAATGCCAAGCCTATGGCCACGCGGCGGATCACCGAAAGAAGACCTCCAACTCATCGACAAACTGGGCGTGCATACGCTGCAGCCGCTCTGACGGTTGGCGGGCGGCGAATGTGTCGGCAAAGGGATCCGGCGCTGTGATGTCGCTGCCCGACATTTGCTGCAAAACCGCGTGGCCGCAGAAGGGAACATAGACCTCGGAATACCCGCCCTCATGGACCTGTACCAACCGCCCGTCGCACAGATCATCGGCGGCCTCCATTACCTGCTCGGTCATGGCGCGGAACGTTTCTGCCGTCGCGAGCATACGCGAGAGCGGGTCAATCGCCGCCGCGTCATAGCCGCATGCGATGATAATGACGTCGGGCTGGTAGCGGGCCAACGCGGGAAGGACGATCCGTTCCATGGCGTCTAGGTACAGCGCGTGGCCGCCGCCGGGCGGCAGAGGCAGGTTGATGTTGTAGCCTTCGCCCGCGCCGACGCCGCGGTCTTCAGCGTCTCCGGTGTCGATAGGATAGTTGCGTTCCTGATGCAGCGAGATGGTCAGCACGTCATCGCGATCATAGAAAATTGCCTCGGTGCCGTTGCCGTGATGCACGTCCCAGTCGATGACGGCGACACGTTCCGTCAAGCCCTCAGCCAGCGCGGCCTCGACCGCGATGGCGATGTTGGCCAGCAGGCAGAACCCGTTGGGGAAATCCGGCAGGCAATGGTGGCCGGGTGGGCGCGACAGGGCATATGCATTGTCGATGCGGCCCTTGAGCACGTCATAGAGGGCTTGCTTGGCAAGACCCGTCGACAGGCTTGCCGCCTCAAACCCGTCTTGCGCAAAGGGCGTGCGCAGACCGATCTCACCGCCGCCATTGTCAGAAAGGGCTTTGAATTTTTGTAAAAAATTCGTTGGGTGAACACGGGCGAGATCATCCCATGTGGCCTCAGCGGCGGTTTTGGGCGTCAGGTCGTGGATCAGCCCAGTGACGTCGATCAGATTTTTCAGCCGTCGCTTGGTTTCCGGGCTTTCGGGAAGGCCGCCTGCGGCCAGAGGTTGAACCAGCCCGCCCAAAGGCAACGTAAAGGCGTAGTTGCCGCCCCCGTGCCAAAAGCAGCGTTCATCCCAGAAGAAGCCGGTCTTGCGCGTTGCGGTCATGCCTTTGCGCCCCGCTGCAGCCGATAACTGCCTTCGGGCAGATTCAGCGCGGCGGCCAAGTCGCGGGCTTGGCGCAGCGATAATGTGACGCGCTGCAAGCGGTCGGTGACCGGATCATGTTGTTCCAAAGTGATGCAATCCTCAAACGCGTTGATGATCGTGTCTTCGCCAAGATGGGGGCCACCTTCATCCACCAATGTGATAACGGTCGAGTCAAACTCGTGCTCGATTGTGAACATATGCGGCCCCTTCCATGTGTTAATCGGATGAAAGCAGCGAATGCGGAAAAGTGCAAACATTGCGCGAATGGTGGCAAAGACTTGGCGGCCCTTGAGATGGGCGCTATCTGTAGGGCAACTTATGAGGTCGAGTATGAAAAAATATGCCCTGGTGGCCGCTTTGGTGAGCCTTACGGCCTGCGAACCGATTGCCACAGAAACAAGCAGCCCCACTGGGCCAGCACCCGCGTCAACCGCCGTCGCCGCCCCGCCGATACTATCCGCGCGACAGGCGCAGGCGAATTTTGTATCGGTCGTCCGTCAAGTGGAGCCGGTCGCGGAGCGTGAATGCCGGCAACGCGCCCCCAGTCTGAATTGCGATTTCAAGATCATCGTTGAGAGCAACCCCAAACTGCCGCCAAACGCCTATCAAACGCTGGACCGGGCGGGGCGGCCCATAGTCGGCTTCACGCTGGCCTTGATCCAGGATGCACGCAACCGCGACGAAATTGCCTTCGTCTTGGGGCATGAAGCCGCCCACCATATCGAACGTCACCTGGAGCAACAGCGCAACAACGCGCAAGCAGGTGCCCTGGTGACCGGCATTATTGCAGGCGTTCTGGGGGCGGATGTAGATACCGGCGCACAGATTGGTGGCGCCATTGGCGCGCGCGCCTATTCCAAGAAAAACGAGTTGGAAGCCGACGCGCTGGGCACTGTGATTACGAAACGCGCGGGCTTCGATCCGGTGCGGGGGGCCGCTTTCTTCTCCCGTATTCCTGACCCGGGAAATCAATTCCTCGGAACCCACCCGCCCAACGCAGCCCGCATCGAGACGGTGCGCCGCGTGAACGCGCAACTGTAGCGTGCAGCTGGTTTTGCTGGAGTGGCGGCGGTTCATAAACCGCTGCATCTGGTCCTGGCAGGGCATCGTCGAAATTTGGCGGACCGAGGCGAGCTTTCGCACCTGGGTGCTGGTCAATATCGTCTCCGCCACGCTGGCGGTTGTCGTTGATTTGACCGGCGCGGAGCGGGGTTTGATCTTGTCCCTTGGCATATTGATCCTCGCGGCCGAGTTGATGAACTCCGCCATCGAGCGCGCGATCGACTATATCAGCGAGGACATCCATCCCCTTGCCAAAGCTGCCAAAGATGCGGGCAGCGCGGGCGTGGCGCTGACGGCCGTTGCCGCAGGTATTGCGTGGCTGATGATCCTTATCGGGTAGCATGGCGAGCCGTGCATAAAGAGGGCTGACTGTTTTTGCAGCTTGCCCGGTCTTGTGCGTTCCGGGCGCATATGCGGCCGATGCGTTGGCCTGACAGCGCCTGAATTCTCCGTGAAATCCAAATGTGTATTTCGTATGTATTTAATATGTATTTCATACATATAATTTCGCGATTTCAGGGGGATTTGGTTGTGAAACCCTTAATATCCGCGTTTGCGGCTTGCCTGACACATGGCGCGATGGCCCAGGATGTTGGCATCCAATTTGACGACATGCCGGTCGGCACGCAGTGGACGATTGAACATCTCGACGACCAGGCCCGGCGGCAGGAGACCTATCTGGGTCGCGAGGGCGACTGGCATCTGACGGATTATGTCGGGATCAATCCTGACGGCTCGCAGCGCTGGGTGTTTCGCCGCTACTACGACGCCGAGGGGCGGCTGGTGAAGGGCGAGCGTGAGGGCGCGGCCAACTCGACGCTGCCTTATTCGTGCCGCTACGTGGTCGGCGACTGCACGCATCACAGCAAAGTGCCCAAAACCTATTCGCCCTCCAATGACGGGTTTCTGGAACGCATGCGGTCCCATGTGAACCGGCTGGAGGGCGACACCTTCTATTTCGGCACGGTGCTGTCGGACGGCTCGGTGCGCGAATACCCGTTTAAGCTGGGCAAATACAACATCCGCGTGGGGCAGGAATACGAGACCGCGCTTGGGGCCAAGCGCGGGTTCAAGCTGATCGGGATTGTGGAGCCTTGATGTCGGTGCGTGAGATCACGCACCCTACGGACCTAGCCCTCGTCGTCTGGCAGGTAGCGGATCACCAGCTCGACCAAAAAGGCTGTTGATAGCCCGAAATTCAGCAGGCCGGTGACGGAGCCCATCGCGGCGAATATGCGGATGCCTTCGCCCAAGATGATGTCGCCATATCCCAGCGTGGTGTAGGTGGTCAGCGAGAAATACAGCGCCTCGTCCAGCGTCGTAAACGCGTCGAGCGACACAAAGCAGGCGGCCCAGATCCAGACCTGAATAGTGTGACCCACCACCACGGCGCAGAAGGCGCCTGCGATATACCACCCCCAATGGATATGCGCATGGCGCGTGTGATAGGCGCCCAGCAGCCTGACCGAGCGGATCAACAAGATCAGATGAATGGCCGAGCAAAGGCCAAGCACAGCGGAGCCGAGGCCGATTTGGGTGAGGGTCGTCATGGGGGCGAATTTTACACATGCGGGTGGCGGGGTGAACCCCGCCCTACAGCGCGTTGTGGGAGCCGTCGCAGGTGACCGGCGCGGCGGAGTGCTTGCAGCCGCAGAAGAAGACGGTCTTGCTTTCGGCGGCCTCGAATTTCACAGGGGTGAAGTCGGAGCCTTTGTGCGAGCCGTCGCAAAACGGCTGGTTGGCGGACTGCCCGCAGGAGCACCAGAAGTAGGTTTTTCCTGCCTCGACCTCGACCGGGTAGGGGGCTTTTTGGGCGATTTTGGGGGTTGGCATCTATGGGAACTCCAACGGTGGTCAGATTATCAGTGCTACGGACTTAGTACGCTCACTGCAAGCTCTGGATCATCGTCGCTACCTCTTCCTGATCCATACGTTCTAGAGCTTCGGTAAGCGCATCAAAGTCTATATCCTCCTTAGACTTTATAGCTTTGCAAAGCTTCTCTAGTGCGAAAGAACCGACTAGATCACCTTTTTGCTGCAAACTATCTCCAAGAAGACTTATCAAAAAATTTCCACTTAGTGCCTTAAGGTAGGGCAGTAGCATTTTCTCAAAAATATCGTTTGCGTTTTCCCAACTGTTAGCGCTCCCGAAGATGGAAGCCATTCTATTTCCAATCGCGGTCGGCGGAGTGTAACTGTCGTCATAGCCAAACATTGTATCCCATTCCAAAAAAGACACGAGATCAGCAACGTCAGCGTATTGGAATTTTCGTTTGGCTGCTTCGGCAACACAAGGGCGCATCAGTGATAAGTCGAAGAGATAGGTTTCTTCTGCAATACTTGATCTCCGAACAAGACTTCTCATTCTCCCAATGTTATGGTCATCAAGGCAATCGACTAAAGTTTCGTATTGAAGTGTTGTGATTGTCGTCTGTAAGATTTCTTCGTCAGATTTTGCATGAACTAACCTGTTGAAAATTTCTGGAATAATTTCATCAAGAAGGTTCGGTTCGATTGTTTTTAAATGTCCTAAGACTGCCATTAGCTTTGATCTTGTGTTCCAGTCATATCGTTTTCCAGCTTCCAGTAGTCCAGTTAAGCAAAAATGACAGAGGTCCCTTATGACCGATTGTGATGGCCTTACGAGACCGGAAATCAAGAGAGCATTCGCTACTCCATCTTTGTCTGTTGGGAAGTGTTCTGAATTAATATTCGCCTTAACCCGTTCAAGGATAAACCTTCCTTGGATAGGAGGATGTCTAAGGAGATGGTCAACCAAATTTCTGATATGTAATCTAGCCAATTCGGCGTTAGGTTGAAAAATTTGATCTATTTTCTGATATGATGGATGCGCGCATTTGTTCCTATCAATGTGCAATCTTTCTAAATCGGAGAATTGTGTCTGATCTAAAAGCTGTAATTCATCTTTTGCAAACCTAAGGGCATTTCGTTCGAAGTCTAATGATTTTTTGATGGCACCAAGATCGCTTTGATTTTCAAGCAGTGCTTGTCTTGCTTCAAACTCGTCGATCGTTTTCTTTGCGCCACCGTGACCTGCGATCGCCATCTGTCGGCATTTTTCAACAATGTCGTATACAACAGCAACCCAAGACATCGTGATGGCTGCTCTATAGCTGCCGGCGCTATAACAACTTATTGCTTCTAGGAGAATTTGGCCACTTTGTTCCGAATAGCAACTTAAAGCAAGTTCTTCGAGGTCGGCCAATCCTTTGTGTCCGGCGAGATTTGAAATACGCAATTAGCTTCCAATACTATGTTTTATTGTCTTTCCCCACAAATCATACTCCCCAGCTTCATCCACCTCAACCGTCACCAAGTCGCCGGGCTTTAGCCCCTCGAACCCTTCGTCGATAAACAAATTGCCGTCGATCTCCGGCGCGTCTGACATGGTGCGGCAGGTGGCGGCGTCGGCGTCGACCTCGTCGACGATCACCTGCATCGTGCCGCCGACCTTCTGGCCAAGTTTGGCCTCGGATATGGCTTGGGCTTTCTCCATGAAGCGGTCCCAGCGCTCTTGTTTGACCTCGGGCGCGACATGGTCGGGCAGCGCGTTGGAGCGGGCGCCGTCGACGTTTTCATACTGAAAACAGCCGACGCGGTCGAGCTGGGCGGCGTCGAGCCAGTCGAGGAGGGTTTGGAACTCGGCTTCTGTTTCGCCGGGGTAGCCGACGATGAAGGTGGAGCGCAGCGTGATGTCGGGGCAGTCGCTACGCCATGCGGCGATTTCATCAAGGGTTTTGGCCCCGTGCGCGGGACGGGCCATGCGTTTGAGCGTGTCGGGATGGGCGTGCTGGAACGGGATGTCGAGATAGGGCAGCACGGCGCAAGCGGGGTCGGCCATCAGCGGGATCAGCTCGCGCACATGGGGGTAGGGGTAGACGTAGTGCAGCCGGACCCACAGCTCGTTTTGATGGGCCAATGCGCCCAGCTCGCGCGCGAGGTCGGTGATGTGGGAGCGGACCTCGCGGTTCTTCCACGGATGCGTGTCGTAGCGGCGGTCGAGGCCGTAGGCGGAGGTGTCCTGGCTGATGACGAGCAGTTCTTTGACACCGTTTTCCACCAGCTTTTCGGCCTCGCGCAGGATGGCGTGGGCGGGGCGGGAGGCGAGCTTGCCGCGCATGTCGGGGATGATGCAGAACTTGCATTTGTGGTTACAGCCCTCGGAGATTTTGAGGTAGCTGTAGTGGCGCGGGGTGAGGGAGACGCCTGTGGCGGGCAGCAGGTCGATGAACGGGTCGGGGGCCGGGGGGACGGCGCTGTGGACGGCGTCGAGCACCTGTTCGTATTGATGCGGGCCAGTGACGGCCAGCACGGAGGGGTGGGTACCGCGGATGTAGTCTTCTTCGGCGCCGAGACAGCCGGTGACGATGACCTTGCCGTTCTCGGTGAGGGCCTCGCCGATGGCGTCGAGGGATTCCGCCTTGGCGGAGTCGAGGAAGCCGCAGGTGTTGACGATGACGGCCTCGGCTCCTTGGTAGTCCGGGGAGATCGCGTAGCCTTCGGCACGCAGGCGGGTGAGGATGCGTTCACTGTCGACCAGGGCCTTGGGGCAGCCGAGGGAGACCATGCCGATTTTGGGCTGGTTTGATCTGGTGTCGGGGACGCGCGCATTCGCGAGGTCGGGGCGGAGGTTTGGTGGGTTCTGGGCCATGCGCCTGCCTATACGCGGGCTGGGCGGCGAGGGGAAGGCGGCGCGGGTGCGACGCATGCGTCGGAAATCGTAAGGGCTTGATTGAATTGGGTTTTGTGATTTTTGTTAGGGGGTTGTTAACCGGGGTTTTAGGTTCTTTTGCAGCGGTAACCTTATGGAAAGATGGGCTGGTTAGAAGGGGGAACGTCAGGCGTCCCCCTCTGCCTCGTTGGAGAGACTGGCAACCGTGACATCGTCGCTGTCGTCGCGATCAGGTTTGATCTTTGGTGCGCTTTTGCGCCACGCCACAAGGTTCTGGCCGATGTCACGGTAGAATTGTGGCACGACCTCTTCGAGGTCTTTGATGAAGTTGCTTTGTTGTGTGAAACGCGAGCCAAGGCGTTTTGAAAGGAAGATATGGAAGGATAAAACTTGTAAATTCTCTTTGCCATCTTCGATGAGACCAGGATCAGAAATTAAGTCTGCGCATGCGAATTGTGTGGGTTCGCTGCGTCCCGGCCAATTGCAGCGGATGCTGAGACCGTCAGGGCAATCTTTGGGTAGCTGCCGAAGGGCCCAGTTTAGTCGTGCTTTGGAGGAGACCTTGTCCTCAGGTGCCTTCAGGGTCATTCCAACGTCGATGGTTCTGCGGGCAATGTCTGCAGTTACCTCAACGGGAGCAGCGGCATCGGGTATGTCGAGTATGCTTTGCAACCGGCTCATGTCGCGCAATGTCAAAAGTTCGTCTTTGATACGTAGGGCGGGGTCGGACACGTGTTTGCGGGCGAGACGCTCGCGGACGAAAGTCTCGGTCATGCGGGTCAGTATCAAGGACAGGTCTTTGGTCTCTTGATGCCAAGCGTCCAGCACCTGCGTTGCGTCATCAGATTTTGCGGGGACCTTACCGCCAGCCGAAATGAGTTTGTTGAGATCGCCCCAGCAGGCGGGCATGCGCTCAAATCCTTTGATGCCGGCGCTGTCATGGGTCAGAAATCGGCGCAGTTCGTTGAGAAGCAGCGCTTGATCGCGATCTGCAACCTGTTTTGTGGCGATCAGAAGGTCGACATTTGTCAGAACGAACATCCAAGACCAATGGAATACAGGAATCTTTGATCGTCCCTTGCGGACTTCTGGCAGTGGATGGTTCTGAGGGAGTGAGGCGAACTCGTTTGAAATGGTTATGATAGCATCGCAGTTTTGTTCTTTTGCAATGACACGGTACTTTTCGATTTGTTCAGCGCTGAGCGTTGCGTTGGAAACCTTTGCTTCAACCAGCGCCCGCCATTCGCGAGACCCGTTTCTTACTATGATGAGACCGTCAGGGCGATCATTGGGGACGGTTTTCTCGGATGAAAAAACGATCTCTGTGTAGCATTCGACGATAGAACGCTTACCCAGCTTTAGGCCAACTGACGACAAAAGAGCGTCCCCAAATTCATCTACGCGGGACAAACATGACAACACGATTGACGTTGTGCGGCCTTCTTTTGAAGTGGTTGCAAGAACGGGAAAGAGGCGAGCAATTTCGCCTTGCTTGAGGTAATCGGGGCGCATGAAAACTCACTTATGTTAAATTACGGCCTAAGCTTGGGGAGGTTGTCGGCACAAATCAACAGTCTTGGGGTTTTGGCAGATGGGAGGGTGGGTGAACTGACCAACCTAAATGGCGCTATTTTTTTGCAGTCGGGTGCATTGTTTTCTGGATTTTTTCAGGCTTCCCGCATCGGCGCGAATAATCGGGGGCGTTCGGCGCGGTGGTGGGCAAATTTGCCCACTCTACGGGGTGCGGCTTGCTGATCTTCTTTTTGGGGATGGGACTGTGGGCGGGGTTTCGGTTGCGGTCATGTCGGGATGGTGGGTGAATCACCCACCCTACGGGGTGCTGATCTTCTTTTTGGGGTTGCGCTTGCGTTGGTGCGGTGCGCGTCGTGCGGGAATGACAGGTGTGAGGCGGGGTGAACCCCGCCCTACAGGGCATATTGTGTAGGGTGGGCAGAGTTGCCCACCCTACGGGTTGAGCGGAAAGGCGCTTCGGCCTAGGCTGTCCGCAAAACAAGAAGGCGGAGCGGGCCCATGCGGTGGATTTTCAGGATTTTTCTGACCCTTTTGGTGTTGGTGGCTGTGGCCATTGGCGCGGTGTTCCTGATCCCGGCGGACCGGATTGCGCGGATCGCCGAAGCCCAGTTTGAAAAGAATACCGGACGGACCTTGTCGATTACGGGGGGCGTGTCGCCGACCATCTGGCCCCGGCTGGGGGTGACTTTAGAAGGCGTGACCATTTCGAACGCGGACTGGGCGGGGGATGCGCCGATGTTGCAGACGGCTCAGCTGGATGTGGGCGTCGGACTGGCGGCGCTGTTGGGCGGCGATATTGAGGTGCAGGGGTTCTCGATCGCGAGCCCGGTGATCTTGCTGGAAAAGCGCGCGGATGGCGTGGCGAATTGGGAATTTCTGAGCGAGCTGGGCGGCGGTGACGATGCGGGCGGGGAGAGCGGGATCAACTCCCTCTCGCTGCCCAAGGGCGTGATTACGGACGCCATTGTGCGCTACACCGACGCCACCACGGGTGTGTCGCAGAGCCTTGAGAGCCTGGACATGGAGGTGTCGCTGACGGGGCTGGACGGGGAGGCGGCGGTGTCGATGTCGGCGCTGATGAACGGGCAGGCCTTTGCGTTGGACGGCACGGTGAACGGCGTGCAGCAACTGCTGGATGGCGGCGTGCAGGGGGTGAAGGGCTCGGTGTCGTCGGGGCCGAACACGGTACGGTTCGAGGGCGTGGCGGGGCTGACCCCGCTGCAGGCCAAAGGCGCGCTGGACATGGTGGTCAAGGACCACGGCGCGCTGTTCGGGCTGATGGGGCAGGACGCACCGTTCATCCCCGAAGGACTGGGTCGCCAAGTGGAGCTGCGCGGGAATTTGACGCTGACCCCCGCGCTGGAAGTGTTCCTGCGCCAAGCCACGATTGCGTTGGACGACAACGTGTTGAAGGGCGATGTGGACGTGGCTTTGGGCGGGTCGGTGCCGCAAGTGACGGCGCGGCTGGCGGGCGACCGGCTGGATTTCTCGGCGATGAGCACGGACCGCTCGACGGGCGACGGGGCGGCCAACGCGGGCGCCGGCGGCTGGTCGGACGCGCGCATCGACGTCGGCGGGCTGGCGGCGGCGGAAGGCTCGTTCACCTTCAAGGCCAACGCGGTCGATCTGGGGTCGATCCAGCTGGGCCAAAGCGAGATCGCGGGGACGCTGAAGCGGTCCCGGCTGGTGCTGGAATTCAAGCAGCTCTCGGCCTTTGGCGGCTCGGTGACGGGGCAGTTCGTGGTCAACAACCGGTCCGGCCTGTCGGTGGGCGGCGACATGCGGGCCTCGGGCGTGGCGATGCAGCAGGTTTTGAACGACTTTGCCGGGTTCGACCGGCTGGTGGGGGACGCGGCGCTGTCGCTGAAGTTTCTGGGCGTGGGGGGCACGCTGAACGAGATCATGAACTCGCTCAAAGGGTCGGGGCGCATGGATGTAGGATCCGGCGAATTGCTGGGCCTCGACATTGCGGGGATGATCCGCAACCTGGACGCGTCCTACCAGGGCGAGGGGTCCAAGACGGTGTTTGACGACATCACCGCCAGCTTCACCATGGATGGCGGGATATTGCGCAACGACGACCTGCGGTTCGTGGCGTCGCTTTTGACGGCGGAGGGCGCGGGGTCGCTGGACCTGGGCGGGCAGACCATCAACTACCGCGTGGTGCCGGTGGCGCTGGCGGCGCAGATTGACCGCGGGATTTCGGTGCCCGTGCTGATTACCGGGCCGTGGAGCAACATCAAATTCAGGCCGGACCTGAAGTCGCTGATCGACCGGGAGCTGGAGGAAGAGAAGGAGAAGCTGCGCGCGGCGGCGAAGGCCAAGGAGGCGGAGCTGCGCGCCAAGGCGCAGGCGCGGGAGGCGGAGCTGAAGGCGCAGGCCGCGGCCAAGCTGCAGGACGAGCTGGGGGTCACCCGCGCGGACGGGCAAAGCGTCGAAGACGCGGTCAAGCAGGGGCTTGAGGACCGGGCCAAAGACGCGCTGCGCAGCTTGTTCGACTGAGGATGGCGCTGTTTCTGATTTTGACGGCCTTGGCTGCGGCGGCCTTCGGTTACCGCTTTTGGGCCAAGCGGCAGGCGCGGGCGCGGCTGTTGGCAAGCGGGCTGACGGCGGCGGAGTGGGACATCCTTGGCCAAGAGGTCCCGTTGCTGGCGCATCTGCCTGTGGAATTGCGGGGCAAGCTGGAGGGCAAGATCAACCTGTTTCTGGATCAGGTCGAACTGATCGGCTGCAACGGGTTGGAGGTGACCGAAGAGATGGAGCTGTCCATCGCCGCGCAAGCCTGCCTTTTAGTGGTCAACACCGACGCCTGGTACGACACGCTGCGCACGGTGCTGGTCTATCCCGGCGCGTTCAAATCGAAGCAGATCATCCATGACGGGGTCGTGGCGCATGAGCGGATCGTGGTGCGCACCGGCGAAAGCTGGGCGCGCGGGCCGGTGGTGCTGTCGTGGCAGCACAGCCAGGAGCAGGCCCAGGATCACCGCGACGGCAATAATGTGGTGTTGCATGAATTTGCGCACCAGCTGGACAACTTGTCTGGGGACACGGACGGGACGCCCGTGCTGGGACAAGATCAGGATTTTGGCAAATGGGGCCGGGCGTTCAACGCAGCCTTTGACCGTCATGTGACCGCCGTGGGGCATGGGTGGACCACTGTGATTGACGCTTACGGGGCCGAAGGGCCGGAGGAATTCTTTGCGGTGGCGGTAGAGATATTCTTTGAACGCCCCGAGGCGCTGCACGCGGATGAGCCGGAGATCTATGCGCAACTGGCGGAGCTGTTCCAGCTCAGGCCGTTGGAGTGGGTGAAGGCCTAGATGACGTCTGGGGCTGCGGCCTGACCGTGCAGCAAGGCAATCCCTGTCGCGAGGCCCATGTCGGCGTTGCCTTCCAACCCATGTCCGCCCGCCGCGACCACAGGCGGTAGAGGGGCCTAGCCCGCGACCTGTTCGAACGTGAAGTCGGATTCATCCAGCTGGCTTACCAGCAGGTTTTCCAGCCGCAAGACCTCGCCATTCGCGAAGTCAATTCTGACGGCGGACCCGCGCTGGGTCAGGGTCACCGAGTTTTCAAACTCGGCATAATCGGCGAAGCCGAAGCCCGAGATATCGAGCTGGTCCACGCCATCTTCAAAGTCGCGGATCACGTCGCTGCCATAGCCGATCCCAAAAACGAACACGTCGCTGCCGGAGCCGCCGATCAGGACGTCATTGCCGGTGCCGCCGTCAAGAATGTCCAGCCCATGCTCCCCCAACAGCAGGTCGCCTTGCGCCCCGCCAAACAGCTGGTCATTCAGGTTGCCCCCTCTGAGCCGGTCGTCGCCGGTGCCGCCGTAAATCTCGTCATTGCCCGCCTGACCGTCGATGGTATCGTTACCGGCATCGCCAAAAAGCTGGTCCTCGCCGGTGCCGCCGCTCATATTGTCATCGCCTGACCCGCCGCGCAAATCATCTGCGCCGGCCTGCCCGCGCAACAGGTCGTCGCCGCCCCCGCCAACAAGCCCGTCATTGCCCGCGCCGCCAAACAGCCGGTCGTTATCTGCGCCGCCCGACAGGCTGTCATTGCCGATGTCGCCGAACAGGATGTCCGCGCCCGCGCCGCCGATCAAGCCGTCGTCGCCCGCACCGCCGCGCATGTTGTCGTCGCCCAGCTGGCCGCTCAGCATGTCATGCCCGTCATCCCCGAACAGGCGGTCGTTGCCGCCTCCGCCAAACAGCCGGTCATTGTCCGCGCCGCCCGAAAGGCGGTCGTTGCCCACGCCGCCAACCAGCGCGTCATCACCGTCATCCCCGTTCAACACGTCGTCGCCACCGTCCAGAGACCGGACCCGGTCATCGCCCGCGCCCGCATCCACGCGGTTGGTCATGGCGACATCGCTATCGAGCAAAATCAGGTCGTCAAAGCCGGACCCGATGATGTTCTCGATGTCGGTCAGTTGGTCGCCCTCGGCCTCCCCGTCACGACCCACGCGGCCAGATGTAAACACGGTTACGCCCAGCTCGGAGGCCTCGTAGGAGGCCGTATCAACCCCGTCGCCGCCATCAATCTCATCCGCACCAAGCCCGCCAACAAGCACATCATCACCCGCGCCGCCGCTTATGGAATCGTCACCTTCCATTCCGCTCAACCGGTTTGCGACCGCGCTGCCAACCAGGATGTCGCGGTAGGTCGTGCCGATCACGTTCTCGATGTTTTCCAAGACATCGCCCGCGCCGGAAGCGCCGCCGCCAAGGCCGGTTGTCAGATCCACGGTGACTGCCCCGCCGAACCCGTAGCGCGAATAGTAGGAAACCGTGTCTACGCCGTCGCCGCCATCCATGAAATCCGCGTGACCATCGCCCATGATAAGGTCGTCGCCGCCAAGGCCATAGATACGATCGCTGTTCGCGCCTCCGGACAGAATATCGTTTTGATTGCCCCCATAAATGAGGTCATCGCCGCCGCCGCCAAAAAATCGGTTCTCGCGGTCCAATGCGCCGTACATCCTGTCTAACCCATTGGTCCCCTGCGCCGCTTCAAAATTCAGAATGACGTGTTCATTGCCACCGGTGTCTATGAACAGCTGGTTCTCGAAATCAATGGTCGTCAGCCCGCCAAGCGAGCCTGCGTAAAAGAAGTCTTCGCCGTCGCCGCCGTCAATGACCAAGCTGTTCTGAGGACCGAAGGTGCGCGCATGCTGGTACCTGTCGTCGCCCCCGCCGAGATCAATCTCGGTCGCGGCGTAAAGAAAATTATGCTCGTAATTCTCGGTCCCGGACGTGCCAACAACCACCGCAGCTTCCGCATAAATGGCGTCAAGGAAATCGTTTGCCTGCCCTTGCAGCAGCGCATTGACATGCGTCTGGAACGTGGCACCATCGAGGTTGGTGTCGGTGATGCTGCCGGCGAAATACACACGATCATTCACCCACAGCTCCATCCCCGTGATGGTGCCGCCGACGATTGCGTTATTTTCGATTTGCAGGTCCGCGCCAGACAAAACCATCGTCTTGATAACCGCAGAAAACTGCGTGCTATGCCACGTCAGGATGACGCCGCCCTCATATGGCTCAAGCTTGTAAAAAAGGGTGCTGGATGAATCGATAATTCTATTTAGAAAAAAGTAGTCCAGGTCGTAATTTCCAATTGGCGTATAAATACCCATTACGTCATCCAATGCATCTTATGTGAAACGCCGTTAATCATGCGCCTCCTAACCTCTTATTTTGGGTCAGGACCCAAACGTCAATAGCCGGTCGGGCCGACCGCCCCCGTATAGCGGCGACCTTTGGATTGCCACTGCAATGGGGCCTTGAGCTGATCCCAGAAAATCCACAGCTTGATTTCTTTGGGTTGGTTGTGGCCCTGGCTCAGGCCGTTGGAGTGGGGTGGGGATAGGTGAGAGGGGCTTCTATGGCGTCGAAGGGCTGCATTGCTGGACAGAGCGGTCGTTCGGATTTGGAAAAATCCGCTTCGAAGCGGATTGGGGCAAACGTCTTCGAAGACGTTTTTGAGCACGAATTGCAATTCGTGCGTACAAGGCCGTTCGAACGGCCTTTTCCCGCTACGGGCTCAAAGCGGATAGTCGATGCATTCCTCTGGGAATTTGCACCAAGTCCAAAACAGCAAAACACCCGCGCGGTTTTCACGGCGCGGGTGTCGGGTATTGATAGTGAACTGTCTCTACCGCCGGCGGTCGCGGCGAGCGGACATGGGTTGGAAGGCGACGCCGACATGGGCCTCGCAATAGGGTTTGCCCTGCTGCACGGTCAGGCCGCAGAACCAGAAATCATCAGTCGCCGGATCGCCGACGGGCCATTTGCAGGTGCGTTCGGTCAGCTGCATCACGCTGAGCTTCTTGGCCTTCTTTTCGACCTCGCGCACGGAGGCGAGCGCCTCGGGGCTGATCTCGTTGGCCGAGGGCTGCGGGGGCAGGGGCTTGCCAGCGGTTACGACCAGCTTGGGGCGTGGGATGATTTTGGCAGGCTCCAGCGTGGTGGGCTTGGGGTCGGGCGTGGAGGCCGCGACCTTGGGCTTCTCGGCGGCCTTGGGCTTGGCGGCGGCTTTTTCCTTGGCGGCGGGCTTGGATGCCCCACCACCGCCTGCGCGGTTGGACAGGCCCAGACGATGCACCTTGCCGATCACCGCGTTGCGGGTCACGCCGCCAAGTTCCTTGGCGATTTGGGAGGCCGATTTGCCCTCGCCCCACATTTTTTTCAGAACGTCTACGCGGTCATCAGTCCAGGACATGTATGTGCCTTCTTTTTGAATCGAGAAGCCGCCCATGAGGTGAGCGGCGTTGTTGCGCTGTATTTTAAGGGTTGGGTGCGGCGGTTACAAGGCTCTTGCTTTGATCTGGGCTTTGCGGCTACACCGCCTGCATGATGAACGATGCACATACCATTGTATTGCGACGCCGACGCTAAGACCGTCCGCCGTTGATCCCGTTTGGGTTTCCTCGAACACCACTTTCTCAAATTGACACCATCCAAGAAATCCTGACAGTCAGGACTTCGTTTTATGCGTAAAGGAACACGCTCATGATCCCGTCTATTATGCCGACCTACGGCCGCGCCAAGATGACTTTTGAAAAAGGCGAAGGCAGCTGGCTGATCGAGCGAGACGGGACCCGCTATCTGGATTTTGGCGGCGGGATTGCGGTGACGGGTCTGGGCCATGCCCATCCCGATCTGGTGAAGGTCGTGCAGGAGCAGGCGGCGGCGTTGTGGCATACGTCGAACCTGTACAACATTCCTGCGCAGCAGGAGCTGGCCGACAAGCTGGTGGCCGAGACCTTTGCCGACACATGCTTTTTCACCAATTCCGGCGCGGAAGCGATGGAATGCGCGTTGAAGACGGCGCGGAAATACTGGTCCGCAAAGGGGCAGCCGGAGCGGGTAAATATCATCACCTTTACGGGGTCTTTCCACGGGCGGACCCTGGCAACCATTTCGGCGGCGGCCTCTGACAAGCTGACCGCAGGGTTTGGGCCGATGCTGCCGGGGATCATCAATCTGGAGATGGGCGACCACGAGGCTTTGACGGCGGCGATGGACGACACTGTGGCCGCGGTGGTGGTGGAGCCGGTGCAGGGGGAGGGCGGGATTATCCCGCTGCCGGACGCCTGCCTGAAGGGGCTGCGTGATCTGTGCGACAGCACCGGGGCGCTGATGATTTGTGACGAAATTCAATGCGGTATGGGACGGACAGGCAAGCTGTTTGCCCATGAATGGGCCGGCGTTGTGCCCGACATCATGGCCGTGGCCAAAGGCATCGGGAACGGGTTCCCGCTGGGCGCTTGTCTGGCGACCGAGGACGCCGCAAGCGGCATGACACCCGGCACGCATGGGTCGACCTATGGCGGCAACCCGATGGCCTGCGCCGTTGGCGCGGCGGTGATGGATCATATCGCGGATGACGCATTTCTGGCGGAGGTGAGCCGCAAATCCGGCTTGTTGCGGCAAAAGCTGGAGGGGCTGGTGGCCTCCCACCCCGACGTGTTCGAGCTGGTGCGCGGGGCCGGGCTGATGATTGGCCTGAAGTGCAAAGTGCCGAATTTGGATGTGATTAACGCGGGCTACGGCGAACATATTTTGACCATTCCGGGGGGCGACAACGTCATCCGCATTTTGCCTGCGCTCAACATTGGCGACGACGAGATTGCGGAAGGTGTGGCGCGGCTGGACCGGGCCGCATCCGCAGTGGAGGCAAGCCTGTGAAGCATTTTCTGGACATTCATACGACCTCGCCCGCTGATCTGCGGCGGATCATTGACACGGGCCGCATCATCAAAGAGGCGCGGGCCGGCAAACCCAAAGGCGCGTTGGATCAGGACACGCCGCTGAAAGATCATGTGGTGGCGCTGATCTTTGAAAAGCCGTCCACCCGGACGCGGGTCAGCTTTGATGTCGGCGTGCGGCAGATGGGCGGGTCGACCATGGTGCTGTCGGGGGCCGACATGCAGCTGGGGCATGGCGAGACCATTGCCGACACGGCGCAGGTTCTGTCGCGCTACGTGGATCTGATTATGATGCGGACGTTCGAGGAAGACACGCTTTTGGAGATGGCGGAACACGCCACCGTGCCGGTCATCAACGGGCTGACCAACCGCACCCATCCCTGCCAGATCATGGCGGACATCCTGACGTTCGAGGAACATAACGGGCCAATCAAAGGCAAGAAGGTTGTGTGGTCGGGCGACGGCAACAACGTCTTTGCCAGCTTCGCCCATGCGGCCAAGCAGTTTGAATTTGATCTGGTGTTTACGGGGCCTCCGCCCCTTGACCCTGAGCGCAGCCTGGACGGGCTTTACACGACCGTGCGCGACCCGCATGAGGCCGTGGATGGTGCGGATCTGGTGGTCACAGACACCTGGGTGTCGATGCATGACCCGCAATCGGCGCGGGAACGCCGCCACAACCAACTGCGCGGCTATCAGGTGAACAAGGCGCTCATGGACAGCGCCAAGCCGGATGCATTGTTCATGCATTGCCTGCCCGCGCATCGCGACGACGAGGCGACATCGGAGGTGATGGACGGGCCGAACTCGGTCATTTTTGACGAGGCGGAGAACCGATTGCATGCGCAGAAGGCCGTGATGAAGTGGTGTTTGGAGAGCTGAGGTTTTTGAGTAAGGTGGGTTGATTGCCCACCTTACGGACTGGACCTGATGATGATCGAAGAACCGCCACGGCTGAAGATCAAGTCCGAACGCAAGCGGCCGAGTGACGCGCAGATTGCGGCCTTTCAGGGCGTGCCGACCGGGTTTGTGGTGGACGCGATGCATGGCAAGGGGGCCATGTCGGGCACAATCGCACCGATCGGGTTCGGGCGTGACATGGACTGCGTGGCAGCGGGGCCCGCGCTGACGGCGGACAACCGTCCTTCGGACATTATGGGGACTTTGGCTGCGTTGAATTTCCTGCAAACCGGCGATGTGCTGGTTGCGGGCTTTAGCGGGTTTCAGGGCTGCGCCTCCGCCGGGGACCGGGTGTCGCGGATGATAAAGAATTGCGGCGGGGCCGGCTTTGTCAGCGACGGGCCGATGCGGGACTACGCAGGCATTGTGGAGGTTGGGCTGCCGTGCTGGTGCACGGGGTTAACCCCCAATTCGCCCTACGTGTCGGGGCCGGCCACGGTGGGGCTGCCGGTGGATATTGGCGGCGTGCGCGTCGAGACGGGCGACATGGTCGTGGCGGATCAAGACGGCGTGGTTGTGGTGCCATTTGCCCAGATTGACGCGGTGATTGCGGCGCTGGACGGCGTGCGCGCGGCGGAAGAGGCGTTGGATGCCGAGATTTCTGGCGGCTTGAAATTCCCGGACGGTGTGGCGCAGATCATCGAGGGCGACGACGTCACCTACGTGTAAAAAGACCGCGCCGCGCATACGCAAGTTCTGGCGCGGTGGATCATATATTTCATTTAAAAACAAATTGGTAACAGGTTTGTCAGGGATGTGATCCTGCCGCGGTCTGCCGCGTATCCCTCTTCACATGCCAATTGGGCATGGACAAATTTAGGGAGAAACCTGACATGAAAACATTGATCCAAGCCGCCGCCATTGCCGTTGCAACCGCCGGTGCCGCGCAAGCCGCCACCATCGCCGAAATCGCCTCGGGCGACGAACGGTTCTCGACGCTTGTGGCGGCTGTTGGCGCCGCTGGCCTTGTTGACACGCTCAACAGCGAAGGCCCGTTCACCGTGTTTGCCCCCGTGAACGAGGCGTTTGCCGCCTTGCCGGACGGCACCGTTGAGACATTGCTGAAGCCCGAAAACAAAGACCAGCTGACCGACGTGCTGCTGTACCACGTCGACGACCGCAACCTGACCGCAGAGCAGATCCCTGGCGGGTCGAACTACTTTAAGCCAGTGCTGGCCTCTGAGCGGCTATGCATCACCAAGGGCGCGGACGGCGTGTCCATCGCGGATGGCACCGGCGAGAGCGCGAATGTGGTGATCGCCAATATCAAGGCCGACAATGGCGTGATCCATGTGATCGACAAAGTGCTGCTGCCCGGCACGCGTCCGGCCTGCCATTAGGCTGACCCCGAAAGCGGGCCCTGAAGGCGGGCCTTGGCCGGTTGATTGCAACGCGGCGCCTGTAAGGGGCGTCGCGTTTTTAGGTATTTATGCCAAGATGAAACGGCTCAGGGCGTCATGATGATGCAGGTGGTGGAGCCTGTGGCATAGAGCTTTTGATCCTCGACCCCCACGATTTTGCCTGTGGAGACCCCCGTGGAGCGGCCCGCGTGGTCGGTGGTGCCGATGCAATCGACCTGCGTGCCTTTGGGGATGGCGCGGATGATGTTCAGCTTCAGCTCCAGCGTCGTGTAGACCGACCCCTTTGGCACCTTGGTCATGATGGCGCAGGCCATGGCGCTGTCGAGGATGGTGGCGTACCAGCCGCCATGGATCGTGCCGACCGGGTTCATATGGTTGAAATCCGGCGCGCCGCGAAATGTGACGGAGCCGTCTTCGACCGCGTGAAGCTGGAAGCCGAGCGTTTGCGCGATGGGGGCGGAGGGGATTTTGCCATCCAGAATGCCGCGCATGAAATCGAAGCCCGACATGGACAGGACCGTGTCGCGGTCAGGCAGCTCTGATGCATCTTTTGCGAAGAAGATATTGGTCATGATGCGCCTGCCCCCTACGATGTTTTGAGGACGGTAGGAGGCAGGCGCGGGTGGTGCAAGCGGCTTTGTGTCAGGCGACCTGTGCGAGGTCGACCTGCGGCGACAGCCCCATAGCGACGCAGATGTCGCGGGTCAGCTCGGGGCGGTTGAGGGTGTAGAAATGCAGATGCTCCGCGCCGCCTTCGGTCAGCTCGGTGCAAAGCTCGGTGGCGATGGCGGTGGCCAGCAGGTCCTCGCGGTTGTCGCGCCTGGCGGTCTCGAACGCCTCGTTCAGCCATGCGGGGATATGCGCGCCGCAGCGTTTGGCGAATTTGGCGGTGTTGGTCCAGTTCTCAATCGGCAGGATGCCGGGCAGGATGGGCTTGTCGATGCCCGCTTTGACGCAGGCGTCGCGGAACCGGAAGAAAGTGTCAGCCTCAAAGAAGAACTGCGTGATGGCTTCGTCCGCGCCCGCATCGAACTTGGCCTTGAGGTAGTCGATGTCTTGCGCGGTGTTCAATGCTTCGGGGTGCGGGTCGGGGTAGGCACCGACGCGGATGGTGAAATCGCCCGCGTCTTTGAGGCCCCCGATGAGGTCCACAGAGGAGGTGAAACCGCCTTCGGTGGGTTGAAACATCTCGCCATTGGGCGCGTCGCCGCGCAGGGCCACGATGTCGGTGACGCCTGCCTTGGCATAGTCGGCGGCGATTTGCAGCGTTTCTTCGCGGGTGGCGTCCACGCAGGTCAGGTGGGCCGCGACGGTCAAGCCGGTGGTTTTGTGGATGGTGGAGACGGCCTCATGCGTCAGAGCCCGCGTGGTGCCGCCCGCGCCATAGGTGACGGAGACGAAGTCGGGCGCGTAGGGGGCGAGCACGTTGAGCGTGTCCCAAAGCCGGAAGGACCCTGCGAGGTCTTTGGGCGGGAAGAATTCAAATGAGATGCTGGGGCGCGACATGCTGGGATTTCCTTGTGGAGGGGTCAAGCAGGGTTGTCTCACAGGCCGCCATATGAAACAAATTCATAACTTTCAAGATTAACATGAGTTTCACATGCATATCGAATTTAGGCACCTGCGCACGGTCAAGGCCATCCATGATTGCGGGGGGCTGGCCAAGGCGGCGGAGCAACTCAACATCACGCAATCGGCGCTGTCCCATCAGATCAAGGGGCTGGAGGATCAGGCGGGAATGGAGTTGTTCATCAGGCGGTCCAAGCCGATGAAGCTGTCGCCTGCAGGGATGCGCCTGCTGCGTGCCGCGGAACGGATATTGCCGGAGGTTGCGGCGTTGCAGGAGGAATTCGTCTCGCTCAGGATGGGCAAGACGGGGCGACTGCATATCGCGATTGAGTGCCACGCCTGCTTTGAATGGCTGTTTCCTGTGCTGGAAGGCTTCCGGCAAAGCTGGCCGGATATTGACGTGGATATTCGGCCCGGCCTGTCCTTTGACGGGTTGCCCGCGCTTTTGCGCGAGGAGGTGGATTTGGTGGTGTCGTCTGACCCCGAAGACCTGCCCGGCGTGGATTTTACGCCCTTGTTTGATTACGAGCCGGTTTTTGTCGCGTCGTCGCAGAACCCGCTGGCGCAGAAGGATTTTATCGTGGCCGAGAATCTGAGGGATCAGATGCTGATTACCTACCCGGTGGACCGCACCCGACTGGACGTGTTCACCGAATTGCTGATCCCGGCGGGCGTTGAGCCACGGGCGATCCGGCAGGTGGAATTGACTGCAGTGATCTTGTTGCTGGTGGCGTCCAACCGCGGTGTGGCGGTGCTGCCTGACTGGGTGGTGCGGGAGGTGCGGTACAATTCGGATTACGTGACGCGGCCGCTGACCAAGGAGGGCAAGACCAAGCGGCTTTACGCGGCGACGCGCAGCGAGGACACGCATAAGCCGTTCATGTCCAACGTCATCCGGCTGGCGCGGACGGAGCCTGTGAAGCTGCAGCGGACCGCGTGAGGCGACTGCGGCGCGGGGGACTCACTTTTTGACGTTGTTTGAGGCCCGCGCAGTTGGGCGTTGTTTGGGCGGGTTTGTCGGTGGCAGGATGTTCGCCAAACCCAAGACCAAATAACGAGCGCAGCCTTATGTCTTTGAAATCCCTCTATTTCGCCGCTGTTGCGGGTGTCTTTGTCATTGGCGGTGTGTTGTGGCTTTGGGGCCAGCCGCTGATTTGTACCTGCGGCGAGGTGAAGCTGTGGGTGGGCTCGGTCTTTGACAGCGGCAACTCGCAGCATATCGCGGATTGGTACACGATGAGCCACATCCTGCACGGGGTGCTGATTGCGCTGATTGGGCGGCTGGCCTTCCCGCGCGTGCGTTTTGAATGGCTGTTTTTGACCGCGATTGTGACCGGCGTGGGCTGGGAAATTGTGGAACATACCGACTTTGTATTGGACGCGTTCCGCGCGACCACCATCAACCAAGGTTATACGGGTGACAGCGTTCTGAACGCCGTGGCGGACTATATCTGGATGATGGGTGGGTTCTTTGCGGCTTCCGCGATGCGCACGGTGTTTGTGCTGATCGTCGTGCTGGGGCTGGAGCTGACGGCGGCGATCTCGGCGCGCGACAGCCTGGTGTTGAGCACCATCATGCTGGTCTACCCGATTGAGGGCATTGAGGACTGGCAGCAGGACATCAACCCCAACAAGACCGAGTGACTAGACGGCAGGCGGGGCGACGCGGGACATGCGCTGCTCGCGGAAGATGATGTAGAGGCCGGATGCGATGGTGATGGCGATGCCAATCTGGGCCAGCCCGTTGGGCCAGTCGCGGAAGATGGCGAAGCCGATCAGGGTGGCGACGGGGATTTCCAGATATTGCATGGGGGCCAGCGTGGCCGACGGCGCGTAGCGCAGGGACCATGTCATCAGCAGATGCGCGAATGTGCCCAGCGTGCCGATGAGGGCGAGGAGGCCAAGGTCGATGTTGGAGGGCGTGACCCAGTCGAGCATGCCTGCGGCCTTGCCACCAAACAGCAGGTAGATGGCCCCGAGGATCGCGCAGGCGATGACGCCTGAGATCGCTTGCATGGAGATGGGGTCGACATCTTTGGCGACTTGGCGCGTGACCAGCATGAACAGCGAGAAGACGACGGCCACGAAAAGGGGCAAGAGCGCGGGCGCGCCGACGGCGGCAAAACTGGGTTGGATGACGAACAGCGTGCCGATGAAGCCGATGATGCAGGCGATGAGGCGGCGGGGGCCGACCTCCTCGCCGAGCACGTATTTACCAAGGAGCAACATGATGAAGGGCATGACGAAGGCGATGGCGACCGTGTCGGCCAGCGGCATGTAGCGCAGCGCGGTGAACATGGCCCCGATGCCCAGCATGTGCAGCACCGTGCGCAGGGCGGTGAGCTTGAGCACCCGCGCCGACATTTTGAATGTGCGGGCGGTGAAGATCACCAGCGGGATCAGCAGGACCGCCTGAACGCCGAAGCGGGTGATGAGCAGCTGGCCCAGCGGGATGGTTTCGCCCAACACCTTGGCCAGCGCGTCACCCATGGGGGCGAGGATACAGAAGCCCAACATCAAGAGGATGCCGAGGGAAGGGCGGTCTGCTGTGGACAGGGCATTCATAGGTCAGAGCCTATGCCCTAAATTGCCAGCTGGCAATCACGCGCTGCGCGAAAGGGGTTTAACTTGAGACGGGTGGGGGCTATACGCGCGGCCTGATCCCCCTTTTAAGGACCGCCATCATGCAAGGCAGCGCAAATCTTAACGTCATGGTGAAAGCCGCCCGCGCGGCAGGCCGCTCGCTGGTAAAAGACTTCCGCGAAGTGGAGAACCTGCAAGTGTCGATGAAGGGCGCGGGCGATTTTGTATCCAAGGCGGATTTGGCGGCGGAAGAGATCATCCGCGAGCAACTGATGGAAGCCCGCCCGACCTATGGCTGGCTGGGCGAGGAGAGCAAAGAGGTCGAGGGCGCAGACCCGACGCGGCGCTGGATCGTGGACCCGCTGGACGGCACCACCAACTTTTTGCACGGCATGCCACATTGGGCGGTGTCGATTGCGTTGGAACATAAGGGCGAGATCGTGTCGGCCGTGGTCTATGACGCCGCCAAAGACGAGATGTTCTTTGCCGAAAAAGGGTCGGGCGCGTGGCTGAATGACAAGACCCGTTTGCGGGTCTCGGGGCGGTCAAAAATGATCGAAAGCGTATTTGCGACGGGCATACCGTTTGGCGGGTCAAAATACCTGCCCGCGTCTTTGAAAGACCAAGCAGGCTTGGCCCCGCAATGCGCTGGTATCCGCCGCTGGGGCGCGGCCGCGCTGGATTTGGCCTATGTCGCGGCGGGCCGCTATGACGGCTATTGGGAACGTGGCCTCAACATTTGGGACATTGCGGGTGGCGTGCTGTTGGTCAAGGAAGCCGGCGGATTTATTGAGCCGATCCGAGAGGGGCAAAACCTGATTGAGGATGGCCATCTGATCTGCGCCAACCCGGAGATTTTCCCGGCCTTTGCCAAGGAAATCCGTGCGCGCGACTAAACTGTGCAGCTAAAGCTGCGCGTGATATTTTGCGTTCTTGGAGAGCTTTGCTCTCCGCCACGCGGGCATCCTCTCAGAGTATTTTCAACCAGCTGGAGGGGCGAATGTGAGCGTCGCCCCGTCCGCCGTCATGGTGCCTGTGGCGCGGTCAAACCGCAGATAGGCCAGCGCGGTATTGCCTGATTGGGAGTGGAGCGTGCCGACCGGTTTGTCACCCGCCATGATGGGGGTCCCGGGGGCGGCCGATCCTGTGATGGAGACCCGCGCCAGGCCCTTGCGCAGCTGGGTCTTGTGTTTCATGCGCGCGGTGACCTCCTGACCGACATAGCACCCCTTTTTGAAGTCGACGCCGTTCAGGGCCTCGAAGTTGAGTTCGAGGATGTAGCTGTCATCGGGGATCAACTCGATATTGGTTTCGGGAACATGGTGGGCGACGCGCAGCGCGTCCCAGTCGATTTGGGGTTCCGTGCCGTCTTCACCGTAAGCCCGCCACCCCAGTGCCGGGTGGCGCGGGTCTGCAAAGGCTGTGGCTGGCGCGTGGCCTGTGCCACGTGTCACGCGTGTCTCGACCGGGGCGATGGTTACATCTGCGCGCAGCCGGTACATGGTGAGGCGTTTGAGAAGAGGCGCGGCCAGATCGGTGTGAACGTCGATGAGAATGTCGCGGCCATCGGGCACAAGAAAGAAATCGGCAAGGTATTTGCCCTGCGGCGACAGCAAGGCCGCATAGACGAGCCCGTCGCTCAGCCTGGCCACATCATTGGTCACCAGCCCCTGCAGGAACGAGACGGCATCCGCCCCGCTTACCTTCAGGACCTGACGGTTGGGGTCGCGTTCACCAGCCATCGCTTTGGGTCTCCCTCTTTGTGCCTGCATGACATATAGGACTGCCTTATCCAGACCAACAGGGGCCACATGGCTGCGCGATTGTCCATCATCATTCCGACGCTTAACGCGCAAGCGGCATTGCCCGCAACGCTGGATTGTTTGCTGCCGGGGGTGGCGCAGGGCGTGATCCGGGAGCTGATCGTGAGTGACGGCGGCAGCGTCGATCAAACCATCGCCTTGGCCAAGGATGCGGGCGCGGAAATCGTCACCGGGCAGGCGGGTCGCGGCGGCCAGCTGAAACGTGGGGCCGAGGCCGCGCGCGGCGAGTGGCTTTTGTTCCTGCATGCCGACACGCATCTTCCGCCAGATTGGGTTGGGGCCGTATGTGTGCAGATGAAAAAGGACCGCGCGGCGGTTTTTCGTCTGAGCTTCCGCGCAACCGGTTTGATGGCGCATGTGACCGCTGGCTGGGCCAATTGGCGCAGCCGTGTCTTGGGGCTGCCTTACGGCGATCAGGGGCTGCTGATCTCGCGGCAATTATATGACGCAGTTGGCGGCTATGCGGACCAGCCCCTGATGGAAGACGTGGCCATTGCACGCGCCTTGCGCGGGCGGATCGAGATGCTGGCTGAAACCGCCAGCACCGACGCGTCGCGCTATGAGCAGGGCGGGTGGCTGCGGCGCGGCGGGCGCAACCTATTGACGCTGACCCGCTACATGCTGGGGGCCGATCCGGCGCGTCTTGCTGCAGGCTATCACAAAAGCTGATGGCTTGGTGATTGACGCTTGTGGATGCGGGGCCTACCTCTGGGCGAACCGCATGAAAGGACGCCCCCGATGACGCTTGCCAATGGCCGCCACACGCTTGCAATTCCGGGACCTTCCGTGATGCCGGACCGCGTCTTGCAGGCCATGCACCGCGCAGCCCCCAACATTTATACCGGTGAGCTGATCGACATTGCGGCCAGCATCGTGCCTGACCTCAAGGCAGTGGCGCAGACGCGCCACCACGTGGCGATGTATATCGGCAACGGGCATGCCGCATGGGAAGCGGCTTTGGTCAACGTGCTGAATGTGGGCGACGCCGTTTTGGTGCCGGCGACCGGCAATTTCTCGCATGGCTGGGCCGGCATGGCGGAGCGGATCGGCGCGGTGCCCCAGATCATTGACTTTGGCAAGCGGTCGGCGTTGGATCCGGCGCTGGTTGCGGAGGCGCTTGACGGGGACAAAGCCCACCGGATCAAGGCGGTTTTGTGCGTGCAGACAGACACCGCGACCTCGGCCAAGTCGGATGTTGCCGCCTTGCGCAAGGCGATGGATGCCACCGGGCACCCGGCGCTTTTGATGGTTGATTGCATCGCCTGCCTGGGATGCGACGAGATGCGTATGGACGACTGGGGCGTCGACGTGATGGTGGCGGGGTGCCAGAAGGGCCTGATGACCCCGCCGGGCATGGCGTTTGTTTTCTTCAACGACAAGGCCGCCGCGCGCCGCAAAACGCTGGAGCGGGTATCGAGCTACTGGGATTGGGAGCCTCGCGCGAACCCCGCGCAGTTTTACCAGTATTGGTGCGGCACCGCGCCGACGCATCACCTGTACGGGCTGCGCGAGGCGCTTGACATGATCGTGCATGAAGAGGGCCTGGAGGCCGTCTGGCAGCGCCATGGGGTGCTGGCCCGCGCTGTCTGGGCGGCGCTGGATGCGTGGTCCGCGCAAGGCCCGATCGAGATGAACATACCGGACGCCAAGGTGCGCTCAAATGCCGTGACATCCGTTCGGATCGGGGCGCCCACCGGAACGCAGCTGCGTGACTGGCTGACGGAGCAGGCAGGCGTGACGCTGGGGATCGGGCTTGGCATGGCGGACCCTGACGACCCGGCCTGGCATGGCTTCTTTCGGATTGGTCATATGGGGCACCTCAACCCGCATATGTTGTTGGGCACGCTTGGCAGCATCGAAGCGGGGCTCAACGCGTTGCAAATTCCGCATGGCGCGGGCGCGTTGGAAGCGGCGGCGAAAGCCTGCGCCGCAGGCTAAGGCGCGACGCTATGGCCGGCCTTTTCAAGCAGTGCCAAGGCGGTGCCAAGATCGCCTTGTTTGACCAACACATGCTCGCCGTCAAACGTGCAGAGCACAAACACGCCGATCCCGTTTTCTGACAAAGGGGCAATCAGGCTGAGAACAATGCCAGCCGCGTCAAACTCGAATGGGCCGACGGAGCGCAGGCAGGCCCAACCGCGATCGCTCTCAACGTCCGCTGGCACGCGAGATTGCAGGCAGACCAATGTCAGCTCGTCATCGGCGCGGACCATGGCGCTGAAGCCGGGGCCGTTGAACCAGTCCGGCAAATCGGACTGCGCTGGCAAACGCGAGACCGCAAACTGGCCCTCGACCACCTGTACCTTTATGGGCTGCGCCATGGCTTCCTAGTCCTCGGTCGGCAAAACCGCGATGCCGATGCGCACGACTAGGGCGGTGGCCAGAGACGCCAGATAGCCATAGGCGGCCCAAAGCGCGAACAACGCCAAAAACAGCACAATCCCGGCCATCCAAAGGAACGGCTTTGTATAATTTTCCACGGTGCCTGTCGGGCGTCTTGGCTCGTAGCTCATGAGGCAAACCTTAGCGTGAAATCTGGATCAGGGAAGGGCCTTTGCCGCCTCCAGCGCTTTGGGCAGCGCCGCCGCAAACAGATCAAGATCCGCGTCGCGCCCGCAGCTGACGCGGATGCATCTGTCCTGGGGGGCCACAAAAGGCATCCTTACGAAGATGCCGCGTTCGATCAGCTGGGCCAGAACCGCCCGGGCAAAATCGCCGTCACCGCCGCAATCTATGGCCACGAAATTGGTGGCGGAGGGCAAGGCGCGCAGCCCGTTTTCGGCTGCAATCGACGCGATGCGCGCGCGGGCGGACGCAACCCGCTGTTTGATGTCAGCCAGATAGGGTTGGTCCTGAAGCGCCGCCAGCGCGCCCGCCTGGCTGATGCGGCACATGCCAAAATGATTGCGAATTTTGTTAAACGCGTCGATCAGCGCGGGATGCCCGATGGCGTAGCCGACCCGGCCCCCCGCCATGCCATATCCTTTGGAAAAGGTCCGCATCCTGACCACCCGTTCGTCATCGGGTCGCAGCGGTGGAATGGCGGTTTCGGGGGCGAGGTCACAATAGGCCTCGTCCAATATCATTACGCAGCCATCGGGGACCGCCTCGATCATGGTCTCGACGGTCTCGGCGTCATGCCAACTGCCCATAGGGTTGTCGGGGTTGGAGAGATACACCAGCTTTGCATCGACCTCCTGCGCCGTGGCAACAAGGCTTTGAGGGTCCTCTGTGTCGCCTTTGTAGGGGACCTTGTGCAATGCGCCCCCAAACCCCGCAACGTGGTAGTTGAATGTCGGGTAGGCTCCGTCGCTGGTCACGACCGCGTCGCCCGGTCCCACGAGCAGGCGCACGAGGTAGCTCAGCAAGCAGTCGATGCCCTCGCCGACCATTATGTGATCTGCGTCGATCCCATGATGTGCGGCCAGAGCCTGACGCAGGTCGTGGCTTTCCGGATCGCCATACATCCACACCTCTGATGCGGCGCGCTGCATGGCCTCTATGGCTTTCGGGGATGGGCCATAAACGCTTTCATTTGCTCCTAGGCGGGTCTCGAACGGTGCGCCGCGCAGGCGCTCCTGCGCCTCGGGTCCGACAAAGGGCACGGAGGCGGGGAGCGTTTGGGCGAGCGGGGTGTAGCGAGGTCCTGTCATGGCGGCAGTCAAACCAGATGCGGCAAGGCGTGCAACCTTGAAATATGTTTGCGCCACCCATACATGCAAATCATTCGCAACTGAGGAGGGTAGATATGCCCCAACTCACTCGCCGCGGTTTCATCGCCGCCTCACTTGCTGCAGGGACGGCCCGCAGCCTGCCGCAGTTGGCCAAGGCCCCGCCTGCACGCCGCATCCTGACTTTGGTCTATGACAAATCTGTGGGCGCTATGCGCGCTGTGGAGCGCGTCGTAAGGTAATGCTGGTTTAGGCAGGGCGACGGTCATAGGCTTAACCTCATGAGCCTTGTCCAAACCGAAATCTCGGACCGCATCGCCCGCGTGACCCTCACGCGTCCAGACAAAATGAACGCCGTCAGCTTGGATATGCTGGACGCGGTGATTGACGCGGCACATGCCCTGCGCGGCGCGCCGATCAGCTGTGTTGTGCTGTCCGGGGAGGGCAAGGCGTTTTGCGCCGGCATTGATATTATGTCGCTGTCGGGCCTGCTTGGGCAGGATATGAAGGATGTGTTGGTCAAACGAACCCATGGGGATGCGAACCGGTTTCAAGAATTTGCCTTGGCGTGGCGCGCACTTGAGGTGCCGGTTATCGCGGCGCTGCACGGGGTGTGTTTCGGGGCCGGCCTGCAACTGGCGGCGGCGGCGGATATTCGGGTCGCGGCACCTGACACCAAATTGTCGATCATGGAAATGAAATGGGGCCTGATCCCTGATATGGGCGGGATGGTCGTGCTGCCACATTTGTTGCGCAGTGACGTGCTGCGGCGGCTGACATATACGGCAGAAATTTTCGACGCGCGTCAGGCGGAAACCTGGGGCCTTATCACCGAGATTGCCGACGACCCTGCGGCCCGCGCGATGGCGCTTGCGCATCAGATCGCAGGGCAGTCCCCGAGCGCCATAAGTTCGGCCAAGCGGTTGATAGGTATGGCAGAAACTGGCGCGGAGGCTGATGTCTTGATGGCGGAATCCGTCGAGCAGGCAGGGTTGATCGGGACGCCGGACCAAATGGCGGCAATTGCGCGCGGGATGGCAAAGACATAGGCGACCAGAATTTTCATTCCGGTCGCCCTGAAAAAAGATCACTCTCCAAGAGGTCTCCATCCGGTCCGGTCATCGGCTCTCCAGCCTGTACCGGATCCTCAGCCTAGCACCGACCTATTTCCATTTGGTTAAAAATACTCACATCGCAGCGCCTGCTGTTGGCGGGGGATTTGAGTATTTGAAAACCAAATGGAAACAGGGGCTTATCCCAGCTCAGCCAACCTTGCGAGGGCGGCGGACAGCTTGGTGTGCTCTTCTTGGCGGGCGGCGAGATTGGCTTGGGCTTCCTCGACGACGTCCGGCGGGGCGGAGGCCACGAATTTGGGGTTGTTCAGGCGTCCGCGCAGCCCGCCAAGCTCTTTGTCCAACTTGCCTAAGCTCTTCTCCAGCCTCGATTTTTCGGCGCTGACGTCGACGATGCCGGCCAGAGGAAGCGCGAAGTTGCCGCCGGCGACGGGGATGGAGACTGACCCTTTGGGGGCCTCGCCGCGGCTTACATCGCCGAGACGGGCCAGCTTCTTGATGAGGGACGCGTTGTTTTCAAAGGCTTTTTGCCCCAGCGCGTCCAACTCAACCTGAACCAAGGGCACTTCCAAAGAGGCCGGCACGTTCATCTCGCCACGCGCCGAGCGGACGAATTCGATCAAGGTGATGACCCAGTTCATCTCTCGGTCTGCATTTTCATCAACCAAATCAGCGGCTTGGTAGGTCGGCCAGTTGGTCACCGCCAGCATCGCATCGCGTTTGAAGGTCTCGGCCCAAAGCTCTTCGGTGATGAAGGGCATCGTCGGGTGCAGCATGACCATGCATTGGTCCAAAACCCAGCCCATAACCTCCCGCGTTTCGGCTTTCTGAGCGTCAGAACCGTCGTAAAATAAGGGCTTGGACAGCTCGACATACCAGTCGCAGACCTTGCCCCAAACGAATTTATACAGCGCGTCGGCGGCGTCGTTGAAGCGGTAGGCCTCAAGGGCTGCGTCGACCGTTTCGCGGGCCTTGGCGGTCTCCCCGATGATCCATTTGTTAACGGTTTCGGCGGGATGTGTATTTGATGTGTATTTCGTATGTATTTCATGCGCATTCGTGTCGGCGCTGTAGACCTCGTTCATTTCCGCAAAGCGCACGGCGTTCCACAGCTTGGTGCCAAAATTGCGGTAGCCCGCGATGCGCTGGGTGTCGAGCTTCAACACCCCGCCAAGCGAGGCCATCGCCGCGTTGGTGAACCGCAGCGCGTCGGCGCCGAACTCGTCGATGATGTCGAGCGGGTCGACGACGTTGCCGGTGGATTTCGACATCTTCTTGCCCTTGGCGTCGCGCACGAGGCCGTGGAGGTAGACGGTGTCGAAGGGGACTTGGTCGACGACGGCCAGCTGCATCATCATCATGCGGGCGACCCAGAAGAACAGAATGTCCTGACCGGTGATCAGCGTCGAGGTCGGGAAGTATTTTTTGTACTCCTCCGTTTCCTCGGGCCAGCCCAGCGTGCCGATGGGCCAGAGGCCGGAGGAGAACCATGTGTCGAGGACGTCGGGGTCGCGGAACAACACTGCAGAAGGCGCAGCTATGTCTGCCTCAGAATGCGATCGCTCTGCGAGATCCCCGAAGAGTTCTTGCGCAATGCCGCTATCTGGTAATTCATCAGGGAAGGGTTCTTTTGGCCAGCCATGTGCCGATCTGCGCTGCTCCCAGTCCTGTTTATAGGCCGGGCGATCTAGTTCGTAGATCAGATAGTCACCAGTTGGCTTATAGTAATCGTTTGCCAAAGCCTTAACCTCATCAATCGAGGCTCCACAGAACACCTTGTGGTTTGAAAAATCTCTCGTCCCGTCTGAGTTAACTGCGGGCCCATACCAAACCGGAATTTGATGCCCCCACCACAATTGGCGCGAGATGCACCACGGCTCGATGTTTTCCAGCCAGTGGAAATACACCTTCTTGTCACCCTCAGGCATGATGCGGGTGCGGCCGTCATTGACCGCGTCCAGCGCGGGCTGGACGATTTGGGAGGTGTCGACGAACCACTGATCCGTCAGCATCGGCTCGATCACCACTTTGGAGCGGTCGCCGAAAGGCTGCATGATGGGTTTGTTTTCAACCATCGGAAAGGTGGGCAAATTGCCCACCCTACGGTCGGGATCGGCCTCGGCCTCTGGGTCGTAGTCGGGGTTGGGGATCATCACGGCGAGGCCTTCATCGGTGATGTCCTGGACCACGGCCTTGCGCGCCTCGAACCGGTCGAGGCCGCGATAGGCTTCGGGCACCAGGTTCATGGCGGCGATCATGGCCTCGTCGAACTCCTGCTCGCCATTGGCGATGGCTTGGGCGATTGCGGCTTCTTCCGCATAGGGTTTGCCGTCGGCGCGCATAGCACCTTTCGTGTCCATCAGCGAATACATCGGGATGCCGCCGCGTTTGGCGACCTCGTAGTCGTTGAAGTCATGCGCGCCGGTGATTTTCACGGCGCCAGACCCGAAATTCATGTCAGGGTAGTCGTCGGTGATAATGGGGATCAGGCGGCGGTGTTCCTTGGGGCCAACCGGAATTTCGCAGAGCTTGCCCACGATGGGGGCATACCGCGCGTCATCTGGATGCACCGCGACCGCGCCGTCGCCGAGCATGGTTTCGGGCCGCGTCGTGGCGATGGAGATATAGTCTCGGGTTTCGCGCAAAACCTCGACGCCGTCCTCGTCCTTCTCGACATATTCATAGGTCTCCCCGCCTGCGAGCGGGTATTTGAAGTGCCACATGTGGCCGGGGGTTTCGACGTTCTCGACCTCCAGGTCCGAGATCGCGGTTTCGAAATGCGGGTCCCAGTTGACGAGGCGCTTGCCGCGGTAGATCAGGCCCTTGTTGTACATCTCGACAAAGACCTTGATGACGGCGTCGTGGAAATTGCCGTCATTGCCTGCGGGCGCGCCGGGGGCGCCGGACATGGTGAAGGCCTCGCGCGAATAGTCACATGACGCACCAAGGCGCTTGAGCTGGTTGATGATGGTGCCGCCGGATTCGGCCTTCCAGTCCCAGACCTTTTCGAGGAACTTTTCGCGCCCCATCTCGGTGCGTTTGGGCTGCTGCGTTTCCATCAACTGGCGCTCAACCACCATTTGCGTGGCGATGCCCGCGTGATCCGTGCCGGGCTGCCACAGCGTGTCATAGCCCTGCATCCGCTTCCAGCGGATCAGAATGTCCTGCAGCGTGTTGTTGAAGGCGTGGCCCATGTGCAAAACGCCCGTCACATTGGGGGGCGGGATCATGATGCAGAAAGTCTCCGCGCGCGACGCATTTGCGCCCGCCTTGAAGCAGCCTGCTTTTTCCCAAGCCGCCGACAGCCGCGCCTCGGCCTCCGCCGCATTGAATGTCTTTTCCATCGCCATGCCAGAATATCCCAATTCGCTTTGCGCACGGTCTACCCAATGGGCCGGGGAAGGGGAAGGTGGCATCCGGCTGGTTTGTGAGTATTTGGGCCAAAACGAAACCTGTATACCCGATTTTAACGGTGGGCGGCCTATTCCGGTAGCGCGGTACAGGCGGGAGCGCCGATGGCCGTCCAAGACGAAGCCGCCCCGTCTGACAGGCCTCGATGTTGCATCGCCCAGTCAGGCGGGGTGCCTTTGCCACGGGGTCAGCTGTTTCGTTTTGGCCAAAATACTCACTCTTCGGCTGCGGTAAGCGGTTCGCGGTGGCCGGGTCGGATGACGTCCGGGTTGTAGGGGGCGCGGGCGAAGACCTCGCGGACCATGTTTCGGAAAAATTCAACATCCTCGTGCGGGTAGCCGGGGTCAAAAGACGCCTGATCCCATCGCTCGCAGAAGGTGGCGCAATCGTCGAAATAGATGTGGCCCCTATAGGCGTCGCGCTTGTGCTGGTTGCCGCCCACATGGTGGCCGTAATAGAGCATCTGGAAGTCGCCATGCTTTTCGACCACCCATGTGCATTGCTCCCGCACGAAGGGCTTCAGGATGGCGGCCGCGTATTCGTCATGATTGTAGGGCGCGAAAATGTCGCCGATGTCATGCAGCAGCGCCGACACCACCCAATCCACATCCGCCCCGTCGCGATGCGCCCGCGTGGCCGACTGCAAGGAATGGCCAAGCCGCGTGACCTGATAGCCCGACAGGCTTTCATCCAGCGACACCAGCGCATTGAGCAGCCGGTCGGCGGTGCCGGAGGCATATTCAACCTCCAACGGGTGCAGCAGGTCATAGTCGGCCTTGTCGCCGTCTTTCATGGCGGTGAATTTGACGCGGTCCATCTTGGGGCCTCCATGTTGCACGCAAAAACCCTGCCGCAGAACATGCGGTGGGGCCAGCCTCTTTGCGACATGGGGCGTCAGAATTTGCCGTCCTCGGTGCGCAGCAGATTACAGATCGCGGTCGGGGCGTCCGCCAAGGCTCGCTGAGCGGCCGCGACGCCGCGAGGGGCGATGCGATCAGGCGTAGAGACCAGTGTCGTTTTTGGCGCCTTCCATCATCACTTTGGCCTGCTCCTTGCGGATGGCATCGTAGCGCTCCACCGCGTCGGGTTCGAAATTCGCGGCTGGCGGCGGGATCAGGCTGGCGCGGCCAGATGTGTCTGACCCGCGCGCCAGCATGACGTCCGTTTTGCCCTCGGCTGGCACCACATCGGGGCGCATATAGCGCACCACCGCCGCGATGCGGCGATCATCGCTGGTGTTGGGGCCGGACCCGTGGATCGTCAGCCCGTGATGCAGGCTCATCTGGCCGGGGTGAATTTCGATGTTCACCTTGTCGGCCTCGTCCACGTCAACACGAACCTCCTGACCCCGCGACAAAAGGTTATTGTCATCATAGGTGTCTTCATGGGGCAGGATGGCCTGCTTGTGAGAGCCGCGCACAAAATCCATGCATCCCGAGGCCGGGGTGGCGGGCGACAAAGCGATCCACGCCGTCACCAAGCCATCAATGGCCCCCAATCCCCAATAGGTCAGGTCCTGATGCATCGACACGACCTGAGTTGTACGAGGCTCCTTGATGAAGAATTCCGCCGAGAAGATTAGAATGTCGGGGCCAAGAACCCCCTCCACCGCGTCCAGCACGCCTTTGTGCGTCGCGATGCGGTGGGCGAGGGGCATCACGATATTGGCGTTGATCCGTTTGTAGGTATTGAGCGGCAATGGCAGGCCCGCATCCAGCCAGTCGCGTTCAATGGCCTCCAGCTCGGCACGCATGCGCCGTGCTTCGGCAGGCGCCATCACAGGCAGAGGGAACAGATAGCCATCGTCCCAGTATTGGCGCGCCAAGGAGCGGGGCAACGCCCCATTGTCGAGCATGAGTGAAGAAAGCATTGGCGGGTCCTCCTTCCCAAACCAAAATGGATTGTTGCGGGGAGGTCTTTTCAGATTGCGACACGGGGTGATGTCGCGATTTGGCAAGCGGCGCTGCCGCCGTTATTTGGGTGAGGCGCACACAGGCAGGCCCGGCTTGGGTCTACCCGCGCAGCCGTTTCATATCTGGGTGTCGCACCCAAGGCATGCGCCTGCTCAGGCCGCGCTTGCGCTCAAACAGGCTTTCATGCGCGGTTTCGGACGGGTCCAAGCCCACCTGCCGCGCCCGACGGCCAAGAAACATCTTGCCCCAGCTGCGAAACGTGCCGACGGAGGGCGCGTTGACGTCCTGCGGATAGCGGTCCTGCCAATTGTCGGGCAGCGGCAATCCGCAGCTTTCGGCATTTTCCAGCATCCAGACCAGCGGGATATTGGACAAGCCGCGAGCAGGCTCATACCCGGTCAGATGCCCGCCCACATCGCCGTGGCTGCCCGCAAACCACACCTGTTTGAGCGTGCCTTTGAAATCGGGATCGCTGGCCCACAACACGGGAGAGAACGCCTTGCGGGTTTCGTTCAGCGCCAGCGCGTGAAACCCGTTGCGCACCGTCTCGCCAAGGTGATGGGAGTGAAATTCATGCTCCACCGGCGAAAATCGCCACAAGATGGGGGCGCGGAAGCCCAGCGCCCGGACCGTGTCCCAGACGCCGACCATCTCAACAGGGGCGTCCTCGTGGCAATGTGCCGCGCGGAAGGAGGACGCGACCAAGCTGTCAGGGTCCAAACGGTAATGGCGATACGCCTGACGGACGTTGCGTTCCGTCGCATGGTCGGCCTTCAGCAGCCCCACGCGGTCGATGACGCCCGCCAGACTGCGCACCGCGTAGGCCCCGCGCGAGTAGCCGAATAGAAATATCTTGTCGCCGGGGCGATAGCGCGACGCAATGAAGCCGTAGGCGCGGCGGATCTGGCGGTTGATGCCCACGCCCGCCAGCACGTCGATGGCGCGCGAAAAGCCCTGCCATTGGATGCCGGCCTCGTATTTCAACGACACCGCCTTGTTGGGGGCCATGCTTGAAATCAGCTGGAACGTGCGGCCTGCATTGGTCTCGTAGCCTTCCGCCAGCGACGACATGGTGCCGTCAAGAATGATGACATGGGTGACCGGGCCACGCTGCCCCTCAGCCGATGGATGCACCGTCTTTTCGCCAGGCCCGAAGCCCGCAAGATGTTTGAGACGGTTCGACATGGACAAGCCATGCCCAAATAGTCTTTTCATCATCTTAGGGAGGCGCACGGTGGTAGGTCTCTTTCGGCAACGGGTGTCGGCCCAGTTTAGGCCAAGACATCAAGAGCCGCCACCGGATGCCAGGACTAATTCATCAGCGCAAACATCACCGATGCCAACCCGTAGCCGATCAGCATTTCCAACACCACAATGTTGAGCATGATGCGCCGGAACCGATGGGCGAGGACCACAAGCAGCAAGGAAAACAGCAGCAAGTGGAACCCGACCGCAAAGCTCATGGCGGTGAAATAGTAATAGGCGTCCGGCCCGAAATCGGGCTCCAACACCACCTGCGTGTCGACGCGCGCAGCGAAAGACAGGGGGACGAGGATCAACCCCAGAAGGACGGCCAGAAAGATCTTCCATCCGGAAAATGCGGGGCGAACGGGCGCGGGCTGCGTGTTTGGATCGGCGTAGGCCATGATGCGGCAAGTCTCTTGTAACGCCCCCGTTTGCCAATGAACGGGACAATTTTGGCGAAATTAGGGACAGCTTCGGGACCGTTTCGCGCCTGCGACGCGCCTGCGACGGGCCTAAAGGGCGCGGCCCTGAGAGCTTGCGCACATGCCGGGCTATTCCGCCGCGATGGCTTGGCCGTGCAGCCAGCCCCAGACGCGGTGTGGGGTGAAGGGCATGTCCACATGGGTGACGCCCTGATCCCACATCGCATCCAGCGCGGCGTTGGCCACGGCCGCGAGCGCGCCGACTGTTCCGGCCTCCCCGCAGCCCTTCATGCCCAGCACATTGGCCGTTGAGGGCACGGGTTCAGAGTAGAACGCGATCATCGGCACGTCGTCGGCGCGGGGCATGCCGTAATCCATGAAGGTGGCGGTCAGCAGCTGGCCGTCTTCGTCATAGACGACGTTTTCGGTGATGGCCTGGCCAATGCCTTGCACCACGCCACCATGGACCTGACCCTCCGCCAGCATCGGGTTCATCAGCACGCCGAAATCGTCCACCACAGTGTATTTGACCACGCGGGTCACGCCGGTGGCGGGGTCGATCTCCAACTCGCAGATGTGGCAGCCGTTGGGGAAGGACCGCCCCGGCAGGGTGGTGCTTTGGGAGGTGGTGAGCAGGTCCGTCTCACCGGCCTCGGCGGCCTTATCAGCCGCCTCGATCAGGGTCATCACCATGTTGGACCCGTCCGCGCGGAAGGTGCCGTCCTCAAAGGCGACCTCATCCACGCCAAGCTGATCGGCCACAAAGGGCTTGAAGCGGTCGATGATGCTTTCGCCGGTGGCTTTGATCGCGGTGCCTTGCGTGGTGACAGATCGCGACCCGCCGGTGCCGCCGCCATGTTTGATCTGGTCGCTGTCGCCTTGCACGATCTCGATCGCGTCGAGCGGCACGCCGGTATATTCGTGCAGCAGCTGGCGGTAGACGGTTTCATGGCCTTGGCCGTTGGATTGCGTGCCGACAAACAGCTTGGCAGTACCGTGGCCCGTGAATTCCACCTTGGCCGTCTCATCGGGGGAGCCGAGGATGCTTTCGATGTAATAACAGACGCCTACGCCGCGTAGCTTACCCTCTTTTGCTGCGGCCTCTCGCCGTGCGGCGAAGCCCTGCATGTCGGCCTCCGTCTCGGCGCGTTTCAGAACCTTGTGGAAATCGCCAACATCATAGGTCTCGCCTGTGACGGTGTCGTATGGGAACTGGTCGGCGCTGATGAAGTTGCGGCGACGCAAATCCATGGCATCCACCCCAAGCTCGCGGGCGGCGTAATCCATGGCGCGTTCCAGCACGTAGATCGCCTCTGGCCGGCCCGCGCCACGATAGGCATCGACCTGCGTCGTGTTGGTGTAGACGCCACGGTTGCGGAACCAAGCGGTCTGCACATCATAGACGCCCATCAACACGCGGCTGGCCAGATCGGACTGGATGAACTGCGCAAAGCCCGAGTTGTACGCCCCCATATTGGACGTGGTATCAACGCGGTAGGCGATGATCTTCAAGTCCTTGTCGAAGGCGAATTCAACGGTCGATGTCAGATCGCGCCCGCCATTGTCGCTGAGCATGGATTCGGTGCGTTCCGCTTGCCAGCGCACCGGCTTTCCGAGGCTGTGGGCGGCGTGGGCCACGCAGAAATATTCAGGGTAATCAAAGGCTTTCATGCCAAAGCCGCCACCAACATCCGGGTTGGTCACGCGCACGTCTTCGGCCGCCAAGCCCAACGCCTTGGCGATTGAGGATTTGGTGCCCCACACGCCTTGACCGGAATAGCAGATATGCAACCTTTCGCCGTCCATCTCGGCGTAGCAGCCGCGCGGTTCCATCGCGTTGGCAATCACACGGTTGTCGCCGATGTCGACCTTGGTGGTGTGGGCGGCCTTTGAAAAAGCGGCCTCCGTCGCGTCCTTGTCGCCCACCGCCCAGTCATAGGCGACGTTGTCGGGGGCTTCGGGATGAATAGTGGGCCCGCCCGGGGCCAGCGCCATGGATCTGTCCAGATCGTCATAATCGAACATAATCAAGTCAGCGGCGTCTTTTGCCTGCGCCATCGTGTCTGCAATCACGACGGCGATCGGCTCGCCCACGAACCGGACCCTGCCGGTTGCAAGCAATGGCCGCGCCGGGTCCGCGCCCATCGAGCCATCCTGATTCTTGATGAGGGAGGCCGCCATGCGGTTCTTGATCCCGGCCGCCTCCAGATCTTGCGCCGTCAAAACCATATGCACGCCGTCCGCGTCCCGCGCGTCTGCAACGTCCAGCTCGGTGATGTCGCCATGGGCCACCGACGAGCGGAATACATAAGCGTAAAGCGCCCCCTCGGGCGCGATGTCGTCGAGATAGCGGCCCTCGCCAGTCAGAAACCGTGCATCTTCGAACCGGCGGATAGGTTGGGACGTTCCGAATTTTGTGGCTTGGCTGTTCATGGCGGGTGCTCCTTGCGCTACGGGCAAAACACTAGCGGCACCGGCCCCGCTGTCCAGTGCCTCAGGAGGTCATTTTTTGATCTTCGGCGGCCACTTCGTCATGCAGTTGCTGGGCGCGTTCGGGCGAGACGCCCAGCACGGCTTCAATCTGGTGCAGGATGCGGTCCTCTTCTTCGTGTTCGACCCCATCGGCGAAGACAACGCGCCACAAGGCGCGCAGGGTTTCCTCGGCCTCCTCGGCACCGACCGCGTCCTTCAGGATGCCGACCAGTTCGTCAGTGTTGGGCATTTCTTCTTCCAGCCGTTCGCAGGCGGCCCGCATCTTGGCGGCTTCCAGTTGGTCCAACCCGTTGCGTTCCGCCAGCACCTTGTCGATCAGCTCGATTTCTTCGAACAGGTAGGCTTTGTCGGCTTGGGCGGCGCGGACCATCAACGTGCCCATGGCATGACGCGCATCGGACTCGGGCAGGGGCGTTTCATACCCTTGCGGGTTCTTGAATAAGGCGAGGAGACGGTCAAACATGTGCAAACCCTTTGTGTCGGTTGGCAAAGTCGTAGCGCGGCTTGGCGCGTTTGGCAAAGCCCCTCAGGTGCCGCGCGGCTTGGCGCGCACAGTGGGTTCGGCTTTGGTCGGGTCTTCGGGCCACGGGTGGCGCGGGTAGCGCCCCCGCATGTCCTTGCGCACATCGGCGTAGGAATTGGCCCAGAAGCCTGGCAAATCTTGCGTCACCTGCACCGGCTTCTGGCCGGGTGAGAGCAAGGTGATTTTCAACGGCAGCCGGTCGGGCCCCACGGTGGGGTGGGCGTTGCAGCCAAACATTTCCTGCAAGCGCACCTCAATCCCCGGCGCGTCACCCTCGTAGTTGACCGCCGCCTTGCGGCCCAACGGGGTCTTAATATGCGATGGCGCCAGCCGGTCCATAACCTGCTGGGTGTCCCACTCGAGGCTGGCCTTGAGCGCGGCGGCCACATCCACCAACTTCAGGTCGGCGGCGGTCTTCTTGCCGCCCAGATAGGGCAGCAGCCAGTCTTCCAATGTAGCCAGCAGCCCTGCGTCGGACCAATCGACCGCGTCCCCCAGATATTGCCCGCGGGCGCGCAACAGCGTCGCGGCCTTGCTCCAGGTCAACGCGCCCAACCCAAGGTCCCGCACGCCCTCCAGCAGCGCCTCGGCCACAGCATCCGCGTCCGCATCGGGCCACAGCCGGTCATCCAGCACCAGCGCGCCAAACATCTCTTGTTTGCGGGTGAGCACGCGGCCCTCGCGCCGCGACCATGCGCAGACGTCGCGCCAAGCGATCTGATCGGCGTAAAGCCCGCGCAGCTCCGCCTCGCTTATGACGGCGGCGCTGCGCACCTTTGCTTCACGCGCGTCGCCGTCCAAATCGGCCACAGCCAGCAGCCGCTGGCTGGCAAGCGCGTCATCCGGCGCGACCACCGCGCCTTTACCGCCTGACAGGTGATACCGCGCGTCGCCGCCGTTGCGCCGCAGCCCGACCCGGTCGGGATAGGCCAGTGCCACCATTTCCCCCACTGACCGTTGCGGCCCCTTTGCGTAGCGGCTCAGCCGCTTGGCTTCGGCCATGACGTCGCGGGGCAATGGCCCCCTGAGGCGCGCCGCCAGATCCAATGGCTGCGCGCCCGAGGGCCGCGCCGCCATCACGGCGGCCAGCTTTGCGCCGTCGGATCGTGCCAACATGTGGGCCAGTCTTGGGTGCAAAGGCACCCGCGCCAGCTTGCGCCCATGCTCGGTGATCCGCCCGTGGCCGTCTAACGCACCCAGCTTTGCCAGAACGTTCCGCGCGGCCCCAAAGGCGCCCTCGGGCGGGGGCGTCAGCAACGCCAAATCCGCAGGTGCAGCACCCCATGCCGCCAAATCCAACGCCAGACCGGCCAGATCCGCCGTTTCGATCTCGGGCGGCGCGAATGCGCCCATCACGCCCTCTTCGGCCCGGGTCCACAGCCGGTAGCACACGCCCTGGGCCACGCGCCCCGCGCGGCCCTGCCGTTGGGTGCATTCCGCTTTTGAGGCGCGTTCCGTCACCAGCCGCGACATACCAGAGCCCGCGTCATACCGCGCCCTGCGTGCCAGGCCGGCATCCACCACCACCCGGACGTCCTCGATGGTCAAAGAGGTCTCGGCAATGGACGTGGCCAGCACCACCTTGCGCGTGCCCTTCGGGGCCGGGGAAATCGCTGCGCGCTGCTCGGCAAAGGGCAGGGCGCCGTATAACGGGCGCACCACCACGCCGTCAGGTAGGCTCAATGCGCCTGCCACCCGCATGATTTCTCCGGCACCCGGCAAAAACACCAAGACCCCGCCTTGGGTGTCTGCCACCGCCGTCTCAATCAAGGCGGCCACGTCAAATTCCAGCCGCCCGCCCGCCCGGCGGGGCGTGTCCAGCCACCGGGTCTCCACTGGAAAGCTTTGCCCTTGGGAGGTCACGACCGGCGCGCCCCCCAGCAGCGCCGCCACGGGCTCCGCGTCCAGCGTCGCCGACATCACCAGCAGTTTCAGGTCCTCTCGCAGCGCGCCGCGCGTCTCCCAGACCAGCGCCAATCCAAGATCACCGTTCAGGGACCGTTCGTGAAACTCGTCAAACACGACGCAGCCAACGCCCGGCAATTCGGGGTCGGCCTGCACCATGCGAGTCAAGACGCCCTCGGTCACCACCTCGATGCGGGTGGCGGGCGAGGTCTTGGTGTCGCCGCGCATCCGGTAGCCAACAGTCTGGCCTACTGGTTCTCCCAGCATTGAAGCCATCCGCTCCGCTGCCGCCCGCGCCGCCAGGCGCCGGGGCTCCAACATCACGAGCCGCCCTTTAAACGCGCCGGCCTCCAGCAGGGCCAACGGCACCCGGGTGGTCTTGCCCGCGCCCGGCGGCGCCTGCAAAACGCAAACGCCCTCACCCGTCATATGACCGGTAAGGGCGTCTATCACATCTTCTATGGGCAAGCGGCTCATCGGCCTTGTCTAGCGCCCCATCGGTAAAGACACAGCTACTTTTTGCTAAAAATATGCCGGGGGAGGAGCGCCAGCGACGGGGGCAGAGCCCCCCAATTCAAGACGTCGAAGCCCGTGCCCCCCCCTTCAAGCCCCTTCTTTACTGCCGCGTCATCGTGGCGTTGCCATACAGCGTCTGGGTCACAACCTTTTCCACGCGGTACCGCCCGTCGCTTGTCGGCGCATAATACAGGTTGAAGGGGAACCGGGTCTTCTCGGCCATGTCCTCGGCGGAAAAGCCCTTCAGGCGCCGGTATTCGCCGTCACATTTGATCATATTCCCATCCGCGCGCGGGGACCGCAGCTGCACTTGCGAGCGCCGCTTGCCGTCAAACATTTGCACATTCAGCTTGCACACATCCGCCTTGTCGACGTCGCGAAAGGCCGCGTAGATCGCGGTCTGCGGATCCACCGTGCCTTTTTGCGATGCCGGGTTCAGATCGCCGATAGACCCCGCCACGACCTTCGGGACGCCGCCTGAATAGGTCATCGTTGTCTTTGAGGCGCGCTTGCCGGTATCGGCATTCTCGTCATATCGCGTGGGCCGGAAGGTGGAACCAGATACGGAGCCTTTGGACGATGCCGTGTATTTCAGGGATTTGACCAGCCCGACCAGCCCGCCTGATCTCAGGGTGCCGGTGGTGGTGTAGGACCCGCCGCTCTCGCTGCCCTTCACGGTCAATGTTCCGGCCGTGATCCCGCGAATAGCGACGTTGAACACCGCGTTTGTGGACCCGTCCGCCAGCGCGGGCGCTCCGCTCAAACAGCCTGCCGCCATCACTCCAAACAAAAATCGTTTCATGTCCTGTTACCTCGCAGATGCAATTCTTTGCTTGCCCCTTCATATTGGGGCTTCCACAAAGGGGTAACACCCCCTGCCGCAGTATGTCTGGGGAAAAACAAGCGAAAGACCGCGCAGCGTTGAAACATATTGAAGAATTGGCAGCAAAACTGGTCGCAGGCGAACGCCGCGCGCTGAGCCGCGCGATCACGCTGGCCGAAAGCGGCCGCGACGACCACCAGATCGAGGCACAGGCCCTGCTGCAAAAGGCCGCTGAGGGGGGCAGGCAGGCCTTGCGCATCGGTTTGTCCGGCACACCTGGCGTTGGCAAATCCACCTTTATCGAGGCCTTTGGCATGTTCCTCACGGGGCTTGGCCTCAAAGTTGCGGTGCTGGCGGTTGATCCCAGCTCAACCCGCTCTGGCGGCTCGATTTTGGGCGATAAAACCCGCATGGACCGTCTGTCGCGCGATCCCAATGCCTTTATCCGCCCTTCTCCGTCGCAGTCGCATTTGGGCGGCGTCGCGCGGCGCACCCGGGCGGTGGTGGCGCTGTGCGAGGCGGCGGGATTTGATGTGGTTCTAATCGAGACTGTGGGCGTGGGCCAATCCGAGACGATGGTGGCCGAGATGTCGGATATTTTCACGCTGCTCTTGGCCCCTGCGGGCGGCGATGAGCTGCAAGGCGTCAAACGCGGCATCATGGAAATCGCCGACCTCATTCTGGTCAACAAGGCTGATGGTGATCTCAAACCGCAGGCGATCCGCACCACGGCTGATTATGCCGGGGCGCTCAGGCTGCTGAGAAAACGCGCCCAGGACCCCGAGGGCTTCCCGAAGGCGCAGCCTGTCTCGGCGCTGGAAGAACAGGGGCTGGCGCAGGTGTGGGACGACATCAGCCACCTCACCAGCTGGCGCAAGGACCACGGCCACTGGGACAGGCGTCGCGCGGCACAGGCCGTGCATTGGTTCGAGGAAGAGGTCCGCACCGGCCTTCTGGCCAGATTGCAAACCGATCCCGCCATCCGCGCTGAAATGCAGGCCCTCTCGGAACAGGTCCACAAGGGTTCCGCCACACCAGATGTCGCCGCACTTAAGATATTGGCGCAAATCAAAGCCCGCTAGCTCCATCATTGTTCCAGAAATATCCCGGGGGAGGAGCGTCAGCGACGGGGGCAGAGCCCCCTGAATAAACATGCGCCGCGTGAGCGGCCCAATTTAGCAACGCCGCCCGCCATTCCCCGCTTGACGCCCCAAGACAAGCTGGCTAAACCGCGCGGACAGAATTCAAAGCCCCGCACATGCGGTGCATCCGCTATCTACGATCAAAAAGGAAACGCCATGTCTCGCGTATGCGAACTGACTGCCAAAGGCCCGATGACTGGCAACAATGTCAGCCACGCCAAGAACCGCACCCGTCGCCGGTTTCTGCCGAACCTCAATGATGTGACGCTGACATCCGACACGCTCGGTCAGTCGTTCAAATTCCGCATCTCGGCGGCAGCGCTTCGCACCGTCGATCACCGCGGCGGCCTTGACGGCTTCATGGCGAAGGCCAAAGACGCGGAACTGTCGGCCAAAGCGCTGAAGGTCAAAAAAGACATCGCAAAGGCGCAAGCCGAGGCCTAAGCCTAACGCGACAGTCCAATGCCAAACGGCCTCGTCCCCATCGGACGGGGCCGTTTGCGTTTGGTCGCTCATAATGTCGCTCATAATCACGTGTGCGGCGGCTTGGCCCCTTTCCATCCCGCACTGGTTTGCATATCCACGCCTTATGACGCTGCTGCGCACATTCATGTTGGCCTTGATGGCTCTGGCGATGGTCCTGACCTCAGGTACCATGGCGCTGGCCCGCACCGCGCCGGACGGGCAGAGCATCGTCATCTGTACCGGTATGGGCCTGTCCACCGTGACTGTGGATGCCGATGGCAACGAGGTTGATCCCAGCCCGATCTGCCCCGATTGCGTGATGCATAGCCTTGCGTTGCTCAACGGGGACGTGCAGGTGCGCGGCACGGCCAAGATGGTGTCGTTTCTTCAGCCCACTCGCTACACCCCCGAGACCGTGTCCTTTGAAGTGGTGCAGGCCGCGTCGCGCGGCCCCCCTTTGGCTGTGTAGACGCGCCCAATACCCACCCCCTACACATCTTTTTCTAAGGACAATCACATGTCTCTCAAATCCTGTATCCTTGCGCTGTCCCTGTCGGTCGCGCCCCTTGCTGCTTTGGCCGATGAGGCCAAGATCATGGTCATGGACCCCTATGCGCGCAGCTCTACCCCGTCGGCAAAATCCGGCGCCATCTTTCTGGAACTGATGAATAACGGGGCTGCGGATCGGTTGATATCCGCCTCCACTCCGGTTGCCAGGATGACCCAGCTGCACACCCACCAAGAAGATGCCAATGGCGTCATGAGAATGATCCATGTCGAGCAGGGCTTTGAGGTCCCGATGCATGGCTCATTGAAGCTGGCCCGTGGCGGCGATCACGTCATGCTGATGGGGCTCACCGCGCCGTTGGAAGATGGGGATACGATCCCGCTGACCCTGACCTTTGAAAAGGCGGGCGAGGTGACGGTTGAGGTCAAAATTGACCAAACCCGAAAGCCCGAGGCGCATGGCGGCCATGGTGACCACGGGGCTGCACATGGTGACGGGCATGGGGCGCACAAGGCGGAAGACAGCTAGCGTGCGCTCTGCAGGCGCACGTTTAATGCATGCATTATATGTCGCGTCATGGGTGGATGCTGCGTCAAAATGGCCAAAACGGCAATAATCGTCCAAAACGAGGCCTCTACACACATTTCCCTCTTTTGGGTGGGACAGTCGGGGGGTAAGGAAAACCATACCATCTCCCCAAGGCTCACCCAATGGCTCAGCGCGTCCTTTTCGTATGTCTCGGCAATATCTGCCGCTCGCCATTGGCGGAAGGCGTGCTGCGCCGCCATATGCAGGATGCCGGGTTAGACCTGACGGTTGACAGCGCTGCCACGGGGGGCTGGCACGAGGGCAATCCACCTGACGCGCGCGCCATCGTGGCTGCGCGGGAGCATGGGTTTGACATCTCAAAGACGGTGGCCCGCAGGGTCCGGTCCGAAGACTACACCGACTTTGACCTCATTTTGGCGATGGACGATGACAATCTGTCAGAGCTGTTGCGCCGCGCCCCGTCGCAATGTTCGGCACGCATCGACAAGCTGACCAGCTTTTGTGCGGACGGGGTCCGCCGCGACATCCCTGATCCCTATTACACGGGCAAGTTCGACCCGGTGATTGCGCAGATCGAGCAGGCGGTGGTGGGGCTGTTGCCTTACCTGAAGGCCGAGCAGGACCGCTCCGCCGACGACGCAAACACTTTGTAACGCTTCCAGAACGCCTCGTTGCGTGGGTTGTCCGACTGGCGGGTGTCCTGCGCCTTTTGCGGGTTCGGGAAGAAGCTGGCCGCCAGCGACTGGTCGCTTGAGGACAGCTGGGTGTTGGCCACCGCCTGAATGCAGCCGCAAAGCTGCCGGTTCGACGCCTTGCGGTCCGAGCGGTTGCAGGCGTTCGAAATAGGCCCGGTCGCAAAGCTGGCCTGAGAGCCGCCCCCGCCGCCCGTTGGCGTTGCAAGCCGGCCGCCTCCGCAGCCAGCCAGCACCAGCGACAGGCCCAAAGCCGCCGCGATTTTGATCTTCTGGGTCATGGTCCGCCCCTCATATGCGTGGCCTCACTGGCCCGCGTTGCCTCATATGCCCGCATGTTGGTCCGCAGGTCATCGCTTCGGTGCAGCTTACAAAAAAACCGCGGCGAAACGCAATCGCCGCGGTGGTCACATTTTGTAGCAGGGGGGAGGCAGGGGCCAACATAGGCAGCCCCGCGCCGATGGCGGCTTAGAAGCTGTTGGCTTCGGCCTCATCTTGAAGGAACTGACCGCCCGTGGGGCCGGTCACGCCTTGTGGGGGCTCAATCGAGTCGCCGGTGGTCACGCCGGGGCGGCGGCTCTTGATGAGCTTTGTATTGGCCTCAGAATAGCCTGCGGAGCGCACAATGCCAGTACCACGGTTTGCGCGGTAGTTGATCGGGTTGGAATAGCTGCCCGTGTAGCCGTCAACATGCGTGTGGACAAAGCCCACAAGCTGGTCGGCGGAAGCGGCAGAGGCAGTCAGGCAGAGGGCGGCGGCAGCAATACGGAACATATGAATAATCCTTTGGCAGGGGTGGCAGAACAGATGTCAGTTAACATCCGTTAATGAGTCGCGCCCGTCAAGTTATTGCCGTATTTCAAGGGGTTACGCGGCTTATTTGGTGTGTTGCGCGAGCTAAACCGCTATCCCTGCGTTCATTGTTTCCGCCCCGGAAACGCGAGCCGCCACGCCCCCGCCACATTTGCCCTGACCGTAGGGTGGGTGATTCACCCACCATCCGTAGGGCGGGGTTCACCCCGCCGTTTACCCCGACCAAACGTCCCAGATGCGTTTCAGCAATGACACCAACCAAGCGAAACGCGCCTCACCTTTCTTGGCCTTGTCCAGGTACAGCCCAATCTGGGTAAGCCAATGGGTCAGCACAGCCATGGCGTATTTCGATGGGGGTTTCCCGGCCTCGATCGTCTCTGCAAGATGCTCAATCGCTTCTTGCGCGTCGTCTTCCAGCACATCAGCAAGCTCTTTGCCCGCTTTTCGCAGGTCTCGGGCCGTGTCGTTTGATACCGACTGAGGCGTGGCCAACTTCCCATAGACTTCAATGTGTTTGGCTACGGTCGGGTCGGCCTCCGCGAAGATCGCGACATGAGCTTTAAGCTGATTGCACAGGTGCATGGTCGCCAATGCATCCGGGTAGGCCCCAGATTGAAACTTCGCGTCGAGCGAGACATGAACCTGATGAAACGTGGGGCCAAGATGGCGCGCTTCTTTTGGGAGCGTCTCCAACGCGAACTTGAGAAGAAGCACTTCTTCGTCATCCGCCTTAAGCGCATTCGGTCTGCTGGTATCTAACGCATGACCAAGCGCCGCCTGAATGCTCTGATGAGCAAAATCAACGGGGTCAGTCGGTGTGTCACTGCTATGGTCGAGTTCAAACTTCTTACTTTCGAAGTTATGAACCAAAGGTTGTGCAACCTCTGTTCGAGCCAAAATCAGCTTTGCACGCTTGCCGTCGAAACGAGCACTTTCCTCAAGCGGATCGTGAGGGTCTTCAAAAGCTATTGTCGTTTCTTTTAGGTATGCAGTCTCGATCTCTCGGATCGCCTCTGCAACCGCTGCAGCACCGCTCTCCCAAACCTCATCAGCGATGAGCGCAATCCTCTCCTGCAAAGTCCAATCCAACGGCGTGCCGTCCAGAAAGCCTTGATGCCATTTCTTCCAGAACGCCCAGTCGGGTCCAGCGGTTTGTGTGAAGTCGTCCCAAGCGGGTTTTAAAACACCCAAAATCCCTTGATTGTACCAAAGGCGCGGTGAGAAGGCGGAATGGGCATCCTGCGAAATCGCATCCGAGCAATCTTGATAAGTGGCGGAATGGGCGGCGGGACGGACGGAATAGCCGGAACCGGCGGTGTGGGCGGAAAGGGCGGCGGAATGGGCAGAACGGGCGGAAAGGGCGGAATAGCCGGAAATGGCGGCGGAAAGGGCGGAACGGGCGGAATGGGCGGCGGAAAGGGCGGAACCGGCGGCGGAAAGGGCGGAAAGGGCGGAATGGGCGGAACGGGCGGCATCTTTCACATCATCGGTTGGCGCAAGAACAGCAACCGCTGATGTGAGAATGGCACGTCCTGTCAATAGGGCAAGTATTTCGAGGCGGGGCTCATCAAGCTTGCTAAGAACCGCTGGAAAGGCCCTTAGGCTGGCCCGCGCGGCAATGGCAATGTGCACAGGTTGCTCCTGCGTTTCTAGCCACTCTTTGAATTCCTCGTCGTCTGTGACCGCCATTTAGCTTCGCGTGTTTGAAAAACCTAAAACCAAGTTCTAGGTCACATGTAGGAGTTGCCGCACTCAATTACACCTTTGTTTTTGGAAGGTGTGTCGGCAGCTGCCGCGAATTTATCCGTAGTTACGGCTTTCGATTGAGGACTGCCTCACAGGCACCAACCACCCCACACCCAATTCCCATTGACCGCACCCCCAAACCCCACCATATCAACGCCATGACCGAGCTTTCACATATCCGCAATTTCTCCATCGTGGCGCATATCGACCACGGCAAATCCACGCTGGCCGACCGGTTGATCCAGGAGACCAACACCGTTGCCGCGCGGGACATGAAAGAGCAGATGCTCGACAGCATGGATATCGAGCGGGAGCGCGGCATCACCATCAAGGCCAACACCGTGCGCATCGACTACAAAGCCGATGACGGGCAGGACTATGTGCTCAACCTCATCGACACCCCCGGCCACGTGGATTTCGCGTATGAGGTCAGCCGCTCCATGCGCGCCGTGGAGGGCTCGCTGCTGGTGGTGGACTCGTCCCAAGGGGTCGAGGCGCAGACCTTGGCCAATGTCTATCACGCCATCGACGCCGACCACGACATCGTGCCGGTGCTGAACAAGATCGACCTGCCCGCCTCTGACTGCGACCGCGTGGCGGAGCAGATTGAGGACGTCATCGGCATCGATGCCACCGGCGCCATTCAGGTCTCCGCCAAGACGGGGCAGGGCATCCACGAGACGCTGGAGGCCATCGTCAAGGAACTGCCCGCGCCCAAGGGCACCCGAGACGCGCCGCTCAAGGCCATGCTGGTGGACAGCTGGTACGACAGCTACCTCGGCGTCATCGTGCTGGTCCGCATCATCGACGGCGTGCTGAAGAAGGGCGACCGCATCAAGATGATGTCGAACGACAGCACGCACCATGTCGACCGCATCGGCGTCTTCAAGCCCGAACGCGAGGATATCGCGGAGCTTGGCCCGGGCGAAATCGGCTTCCTCACCGCCTCCATCAAACAGGTGCGCGACACCCGCGTCGGCGACACCATCACCCACGAGAAGAAAGGCACCACCGAGCCGCTGCCAGGCTTCAAGCCCTCCCAGCCGGTGGTGTTCTGTGGCTTGTTCCCGGTGGACTCGGCCCAGTTCGAAGACCTGCGCGACGCCATCGAGAAACTGGCCCTGAACGACGCGTCTTTCAGCTACGAGATGGAAACCTCCGCGGCGCTTGGCTTCGGCTTCCGCTGCGGCTTCCTTGGCCTTCTGCATCTGGAGGTTATCCGCGACCGGATCGAGCGCGAATATGACATCGAGCTTATCACCACCGCGCCGTCGGTCATCTATCACGTCCACATGCAGGACGGCGAAATGGTCGAGCTGCACAACCCCGCCGACATGCCCGATCTGGCCCATGTCGACCACCTTCAGGAACCGCGCATCAAGGCGACCATCTTGGTGCCGGACGAGTATCTGGGCGACGTGCTGAAGCTCTGTCAGGACCGCCGCGGCATTCAGGAGGACCTGACCTATGCCGGCTCCCGCGCGATGGTGGTCTACGACCTGCCGCTGAACGAGGTGGTCTTCGATTTCTACGACCGCCTGAAATCCGTCACCAAGGGCTACGCGTCGTTTGACTACCAAATGACCGGCTACCGGCAGGACCGTTTGGTCAAGATGCAAATTTTGGTCAATGACGAGCCGGTCGACGCACTCTCCATCATGGTCCACCACGACCGTGCCGAGACGAGGGGACGGGCGATGGTTGAGAAGCTGAAGGACCTGATCCCCCGCCACATGTTCAAAATCCCAATCCAAGCCGCTATCGGTGGCCGGATTATTGCCCGCGAGACGTTGGCCGCCATGCGCAAAGACGTGACCGCAAAGTGTTACGGCGGGGATGCGTCCCGTAAACGCAAGCTGCTGGACAAGCAGAAGGCGGGTAAAAAGAAGATGCGGCAGTTCGGGAAAGTGGATATACCTCAAGAGGCGTTTATTTCGGCGTTGAAGATGGATGGGTAGGCATTGAATTCTATTGACGACCTTCAAAATGAATTGAGTGCGCTGACCTCCGACCAGTTTGTGTCTCAACACATCTTTGAAAGAGTTCCGTTTGTTTTTGAAGGCAATTGGAACAGTTATCGGTTATGGACTGCAAAAGCAGCTGAGTTGTTAGACGTAGATCCAAAGAGTATAGCTATTGTAGGAAGCGGTGCGTGTGGGTATAGTCTTAATCCCAACAAGGCTTTCAAGAAATTTGATCGAAACTCCGACATCGATTTGGCCGTAGTCTCAGGCCATCATTTCGATGTAGCTTGGCGAAGTTTGCGGCGGACGAAAATATCAAAAGCCCAGAACCCAAAAGAGCGCGAAGCTATAACTGATCACAGAACTCGCCTGATATATTGGGGCTGCATAGCAACTGATAAGGTTTTGAGATTTTTACCATTTGCTTCACAATGGGGCAATGCGGCAATAAAGCTTTCTGGCTATGAGCCGGTAGACGGACGCGTAGTAAACTTTAGACTTTATAAGGATTATGAGTCCCTGAGGGGGTATCAAATCAACTCACTTACAGGGGTAAGACGATGATGGATCAGAAGTTCCTTGAGTCGACGACACGAACGATTTCGTGGCTGTCAAAACGGGACCAAGCGAATGAGCTGGTATTGCAACCCACTTTTCAACGTAACGCCGTTTGGAGTGAGAAGCAGAAGTCATTTCTAATTGATACCATACTCCGCGGTTATCCAGTGCCCGAGCTGTATATGCAGGACTTCACAGACTCCAACGGCGATGATACTTATGTTGTTGTGGACGGTCAGCAAAGAATTCGTGCATGTCTAAGTTATTTGGCAGATGAATTCAGATTGAATGAAGATGACAGTTCGGATTTTGGAGAGCTGAAGTTTTCTAAACTTTCTGAAGAGCAACGAAAAAAAATCTACAACTACAAGTTTGTTGTGCGTACTCTTCCGGAAATGCCACAAGAAGAACTTCGTGCAATGTTCCTTAGGATCAACAGGAACTCAGTTTCCTTGACTCCTCAAGAACTTAGGCACGCTACCTATTGGGGTGAGTTTATTAGTTGTTGTGCGTCACTTGCTGATAATGAGATTTGGTCTGAGTTGGCAATTTTTTCGCCAAACAACATTCGACGTATGGCAGATATTGAGTTTATTAGTGAAATCGTTTCAGCTATTGTCGGTGGTCTTCAGAACAAGAAAGACAATTTAGATACATTCTACGTGACGTATGAAGAATCTTTCGAAGATAGAGCTCTTATTGAGGCGAGGTTCAATAAGACATTATCTGAGATCGGAATGCTTCTACCCAATCTGTCGAAGACTAGGTGGAGAAAAAAATCAGACTTCTACTCGTTATTTTTGGTTTTGTATCGCTGGTCGTCCTCCTATCCTCTAGCGAGTGATATCCGCAAAGAATTGGGCGAGGCCCTCAGTGGAATGGCAGAAGAAATCGACGCTTTCGCTACTGCTGATGAAACTAATCAGGAAAGTCATACCCCCGAAATAAGGCGCTATTACCGATCCGTGGTCCAATCCGGTGCTGATCTTGGGAATCGCAAAGTTCGGGATACAGAAATCGAAAGAGTGGTTAAAGAAGTTCTCGACGAGGAGACCGACTGAAGAGCGAACAATCGCACTACCGAGTGATCTCTATTCGCAGCCACCCGTGACATCTTACCCCCTCGTTTCCCCCTGACCCCCTCCCTACATTGGGGTATTGTTCATGCAACGAAATTCTTGAGGGGACCCCGCCCATGTTCAAATTCCTGTTTGGCAAGAAGCCAGTCGAAGCCGTCAAAGAAACCCAGCGGGAGACCGTGACCCGCGCGATGGGGGAGGTGAATGAGATCCTCGCCCTCATGGCCGTGAAGGCCAATGTGTCCGTGGACCTCAACACCGGGTTGGTCAATATCGAGCTGCCCCAGCAGATGCCGGATGAAGCCCTCGCGCTGCCGGCGCCGGAGGAAAAGCCGGAGCCTGAGATGGCTGAGGAGAAGGCCGAGGACGCGCCCGAGGCGGAGGCGGAGGCGAAAGACGACGACGCGCCTGCCGAGAAAGCGGAAGACACCCCTGCCGAGAAAGCTGCCTGATCCGGCTCTTCGTGCTTTTGACGGCGGGCATCTTGCTGGCCGCGTGTAGCGGACCCATCCATCTGGGCAACCCGCTGACCCTGCCGGTGCGGGGGCTTGCCTCCGCTTTGGAAAACGCCAGCTACAACGCGCAGCGTCGGGAGGTGAAGGCGTGGATCACCGCGAACGAGGCGGCGATGCGGGCGGAGCGCTTTGGCGGGGCCATCACCGCCGAGCTGTTGGCGACCGTGCCGCCGGAAGTGCGCGAGAAGGTCCGGCGAGAGCTGCGAGAGGCCGCCAGCTTCCCCGATTTCACCGAGCGCGCGACGGTCATTGTCATGGTGCATCGCGACTGAGTCGCGGCAAAACGCGCGCGAAACTGGCGTGATCGGCTGTAACAAATCCAAAACCCTCGCCGCAACGCCGCGCCAAAATATGCGCCTGCGGCAAGCGGGCCGCCTCGCTGCACAATTCCGAACCGTCCCCAAATCATCCACAGACCCGTCCCCCGCCAAGGCAGGATTTTGTCCCCAAGAAATGCGCGGGGTTTTGCAGAATGTGTTTGTCAGACCGCCTGCGTCGCCACAACCTGTTCCCACCGCAGCAAAGTTCATTGAACGGCGCGGTGGACGCAAAGACCCTCCGAGGGAACTGGCGCAAGGGGATAGGGGCTTCGGCCTCAGGCCCTGAGTGTAAAGACCACGGGGATGCAGGTCGGACCGTATGGGGGTGACAAGCCTCGAAGCGGAAGGGCGGTGTCAGCAGGGGACATGCGGGGGATCGCAGATTTTCGGATCGGTGGTTTCGGCTGAAAGGGGCAACCCTTGAAGGCAAGCTGGGCCGGCAATCGCCCTCTGGGGGGATGATAGGTTCAAGGAAGGCGTCAGGGCGTGCCGCAAGGCACGAGCGCGAAGGTTTCGGCCGGAGCACCTGACGCTTTTTCTTTTTGTGATGCAACATCCGCCACAAAACCCTGTACCGCACGATCCCACTGGGGCAGATGTAGTGCATGCGCATCCTTTTGATCCTTTTGTTGCTGTGCCAGCCCGCCGTCGCGCAATCGCGCTACGAGCTGGACAATTCGCTGCGGGACCGGGCCAAGTGGAAGTCCTTTGGCGTCAAGGATTGGGTGACGGGCGATCCGATTGAACGGGCGCGGGCTGGGCGGGGCAGAGTGCAGACCTTTGAGCTGAAGGCCATCGGCGGCAGCACCCCAGTGGCGCGGCTGAAATCACTGATTGCGGTCGCCGAAGCCGGGCCCAAGGGCTATGATGCGGTGCATGTTGGCGGCCCCAGAAAGCCGCCGAAACGGCCCACCCAGATGACCCTGCGCGAGATCGCGGCCTGGGTGAAAGCCACGCCGGGCCAGCCGCATGCGATCGGGCGGTACCAGATCATCCCGTCCACAATGCGGGAGCTGATCCGGCGCTCCGGCTTCTCCCCACAGACGCGGTATTCGCCGCAGGTGCAGGACGCCTTTGCCGACATATTGCTGGCCGATGCCGGGCTGCAGAAGTTCCAAAAGGGCCGCATCTCGCGCAAGCGGTTCATGAACAATCTGGCCCGCATCTGGGCCGGGCTGCCGACGTCGAATGGCAAAAGCTATTATGACGGCTACGCGGGCAACCGGGCCACGATCACGCTGGCGTTTTACCGCCAGCAGATGGCCAAGTTCTTCCCAGCCTCAAGCTGACAGGAACACCCGGATGGCGGCCTCGAACTCGCGCGGCTTTTCGGCGTGCAGCCAGTGGCCGGCACCCGGCAGCTTGGCGAAGCGGGCCGCCGGGAAAAGCGGTTTGATCGTTGCGCGGTGCTCGGGCAGCACATAATCGGACGCGGCGCCTGACAGGAACAGGGCGGGCTTGTCGAACTGGCCTGCGACATCGGGGAAGCCGATGATCTTGGGCATCTCGGCGTCCAGCACATCGAAGTTCAGCCGCCACTGCTGTGCCTTGACGTCAAGCGATTGCAACAGAAAGGCGCGGACGCCATCCTCTGCCACATGGGTTGCCAATTGCCGGTCCGCGTCGCCGCGGGTTTTGACCTGCGAGAGGTCAATTTTTCGCATATATTCAATGAGATGCGACTGAGTGTGGCCATAACCCACTGGCGCAATGTCGGCTATGACAAGGCGGTCCACAAGGTCCGGGCGGGACAGGGCCAAAACCATTGCCGCCTTGCCACCCATGGAATGGCCAAGCACATGCGCGCGCCCGATGTCGTCCAGCACCTCGGCCAGATCATCCGCCATATCGGCGTAGCTTTGGGTGGCCCCGCGCGGGCTGTCGCCGTGGTTGCGCATGTCGACGGCTACCACGTGGAAGGCGTCCGACAAGCGTTTGGCGATGACCCCCCAGTTGCGCGCCGAGCCAAACAGCCCATGCGCGATCAACAGGCGGGGCGCGTCGGGCGCGCCATATGTGACGGTTTTCAGCATCATCTGCGGCCTAGCACGCGGGCAGGGGGCTTGGAAAGCGCAGCGCCGCAGTTGTAAGGAGGGGCAGTCTTCTTAGGTGAGCGAGTCGTGGAACCCATCGTCATTCAGCAATTGACCAAGCGCATTTTTGAGCTGCTTGAGACGACCATGAATGCCAAGGGGCGGACCTTGGAAAAGCGGCTGGCCTATGTTCAGCGCAAATTGCCGGGACGGGTCAAACGCGCGGGCAAGGTCTTGGTCGACGCGCAAGGCATGGCCGACAGCCCAAGGCTGGCGATGCAGCTGGACAGCGAGACGGTCAGCGCGGCCTATGACGAGATGGAACGTTACCTCAAGGAGCTGGATGTGGCGGCGGAAAAATCGCGCAAGCGCTACAACTTTTGGGCCGCCGTCGCCGCGCAGTTCTTGCTGGTTGTGGGCGCGTTGGTCGCCTTATTGGTCTGGCTGGACTACCTCTGAGCGCGGTCGGTTTTGAGTATTTTTAACCAAATGGAAACAGGGCGCCCCGCTTAAGAGGCACCCTGATTTTGTTTAATGGACCTTTGTTTAGTGGGCCGGCTTGATGAATGTGTCGTTGCGCAGGTCGCGCATAGCCTGATGCAGCTCTTCTTGTGTGTTCATCACGATGGGGCCGTGCCACGCAACGGGTTCTTCAATCGGCGCACCTGAGATGAGCAGGAAGCGGACGCCCTGTTCACCGGCCTGCACCGTCACCTCGTCGCCGGTGCCGAACTGGACCAGCGTGCGGTCGCCGGAGAGGTCGCGGATATTGACCTCTTCGCCTTGCACTTCCTTTTCAAGCAAGATGCCTGCGGGCTGCGACGCGTCGCGGAAATTGCCGGCACCTTCAAACACATAGGCGAAGGCGCGGCGGTAGGTGTCGACCTTGAAGGTCTTGCGCACACCCGCCGGAACCGAGATGTCGAGAAATTGCGGATCGGCGGCGATGCCATCCACCGGGCCGCGTTTGCCCCAAAATTCGCCAATGACCACGCGCACCTTGGTGCCGTCATCGTCGATGATCTCGGGGATTTCGGTGCCTTCGACATCTTGATAGCGCGGTGCCGTCATTTTCAGGGAGCCGGGCAGGTTGGCCCAAAGCTGAAAGCCGTGCATCTGGCCTTGCGCGTTCCCCTTTGGCATCTCTTGGTGGAGAATGCCGGAGCCCGCAGTCATCCATTGCACCGCCCCATCTTTCAGGGTGCCAGTGTTGCCAAGGCTGTCGCCATGTTCGACCTCGCCTTTCAGCACGTAAGTGATGGTCTCGATGCCGCGATGGGGATGCCAGGGGAAGCCGCGCTCGTAATGGGCAGGCACGTCATTTCGGAAATCATCCATCATCAGGAACGGGTCCAGCATGGTGGGATCGGTGAAGCCGAAGGCGCGGTGCAGATGCACGCCCGCGCCCTCCATAGTGGGGACGGCTTGGGAAGTGTCTTTGACGGGTCTTATGGACATGGGATGGTCCTCCTTTGCACCAGAGTTAGGGATGGTGCGGGCTGTTCACAATCTCATGGGCGAACCGTTTCTGTGCGATTTTGCGATTGGACCGTCGCAAACAGGTGCGACATGTCGTGCGCAGCCGCCAAGCTGCGCGCAACACAAAGTTTGAAGGTAAGGAACGTGGCATGAAAATCGGGTTTATCGGCTTGGGGAATGTGGGCGGCAAGCTGTCGGGCTCCTTGATCCGCAACGGGCTGGACGTCACCGTGCGCGATCTGGATGCGGCGCTGGTGGCGACGGCTGTCGCGCGTGGGGCCAAATCGGCAGGCTCGCCGCGTGAGATGATGGCGGCCTGCGACGTGGTCATCACCTGCCTGCCACATCCGACCATTTCGGCGGCGGTGGTGGAAGGTGAGGATGGCCTGCTGGAGGCCTGCGGGCCGGGCAAGATCTGGCTGGAGATGTCGACCACGGATGAGGCGGAGATCAAGCGCCTTGGGGCCAAGGTGATCGCAACTGGTGCCGCAGCGGTGGATTGCCCTGTCTCTGGCGGCTGCCATAGGGCGGATACGGGCAACATCTCGATCTTTGCGGGCTGCGACCGCGCGACCTTTGAACGGGTGCTGCCGCTGCTGACCACGATGGGGCGGCGGGTGCTGCACACGGGCGATCTGGGCACGGCGAGCATGTTGAAGGTGATGACCAACTATCTGGCGACGGCCAACCTGCTGAGCGTGTGCGAGGCGTTGGTCGTGTCGAAAGCGGCGGGCATGGATTTGGCGACGACCTATGAGGCGATCAAGATTTCAAGCGGCACGTCCTTTGCGCATGAGACCGAGAGCCAAGTGATCCTGAACGGGTCGCGTTGCGTGGATTTCACCATGGATCTGGTGCTCAAAGACATTGGGCTGTTCCAGGAGATTGCGGACCGCAACGGCGTGCCGCTGGAGATTTCGCCCAAGCTGATCGACATCTTCAAGGACGGGCAGGCGCGGTACGGGGAGCGCGCGCAGTCGGATGACATTATCCGGCGTTTGGAGGAGGCGACAGGGCTGGACATCCGCGCCCCGGGCTTCCCTGCCGAGCTGGTTGATGATGAAGCGGAAGAGGCGGGCTATGAGGTTGTGCCCAATCGCGGTTGAGACCGCGCGGCGCAAGCGTTATGCGGTTGGTCAAGCTCTAGCAAAGGCCACGCCGCATGTCTGACGTTATCACCGGGATTGTCCCCTCCGCCCCGCGCCGAATGTTTGGCACGGGCATGCTGTATGGTTTGGGGGTCGTGCTGCTTTATGTGGCGGTGACCAACCCGCCATCGCCCGCCTTGGCTCTGTTTCTCATCGGCATGGGGGGCTTGTCGATTTTTGGCGGGTATAAGATGTGGCAAGCGACCGGGTTCATGATCGAGTTGACCGAGGACGAGCTGCGCTTGTCCGACGGACGGCTGATCTGCAAAACCGAGGACATCCACAAGATTGACCGGTCGTTTTTCGCGTTCAAACCATCGAACGGGTTTTTGGTGACCACGAAAGTGAGCTACCCGGCGACGTGGTCGCCGGGATTGCTGTGGCGGTTTGGCAAACGGATTGGGATCGGCGGGGTGACGCCGGCCTCAGAAGGCAAAGTCATGGCCGACACTTTGGCGGCGATGGTCGCCACGCGCGATGGGAACGTACCGGGCCTTTAGACACCAAAACTCTTGTCAAAGAGTTTTGGTGCAAGAATTTTCGATCGAAAATTCTTGCACTTCCACCCGCGCAGCCTGTTGGCTGCGCGGGGGACGGTGTCTCGGTCCTGTCGTTAAGAAAGGTGGCGCCACCCTGATTGGCATCATGGGTTTTGCGGTTCCCGCCTGAGCTATTACACCCAAACCGGCCTTGCCTTGTCACCGGTGATCGCAAGGCAGCCCATATGCGAACTGCCGCAATCCCTCTTTGCCTTTTGCGACGGTTGATGGCCGTCGCTGGATCCGAGGGCGGGTTTACCCGCTCTTTTGAAAGGGAAGGTTAACCATGCGTGCGCTGCGCGGGTGGTTGGCGCAACGTTTAGGTGTTTTTGCCAGTCCGAGTGGCAAAAACAGTCCGGGGGACTGTTTTGCGAGGAAGAAACTCAGAGACCTTTCGCGCGGTAGCTGCCCGCGATCCGCTCGATTGAGACCAGATAGGCGGCCATGCGCAGGTCCTCGACGTCGTCACGTTCATGCCAGACCTTGCGCATCGCCTGATAGGCCGTGCGCATCGTGTCATCGAGGCCGGAGCGCACCAATTGCAGCTCGCCCGCGCCTTGCAGGAATTTATCCTTGAAATCCTTGGACAATTCCCAGCCAAGCCCCTTGTCAGCAGACAGGCGTTCGAGTTCCTCGATCAGCAGGCGGTGGTTGGCCTCCTCCTGTCGCTTCTCCATCCGCCCAAAGCGGATGTGGCTGAGGTTTTTGACCCATTCGAAATAGGACACCGTGACCCCGCCCGCATTGGCATAGAGATCGGGGATGATGACGCAGCCCTTTTTGCGCAGGATGTCGTCGGCCCCCGCGGTCACGGGGCCGTTGGCGGCCTCGATAATGAGCGGGGCCTTGATGGCGTTGGCGTTGCCCATGTGAATGACGCCTTCGAGCGCCGCTGGAATCAGGATGTCGCAGTCAAGCTCCAACAGGCGGGAGCCGTCTTCAGCATAAGTGCCCTTGGCAAAGCCTTTGACGCCGCCGGTGGCCCCGATATGCGCGCGCAGGTCTTCGATGTTGATGCCGGCTTCGTCGTGAATTGCGCCGTCACGTTCGATGACTGCGGTGATAAGCGCGCCATCCTCTTCGCTGAGGAACTTGGCGGCGTGGTAGCCTACATTGCCCAGGCCCTGCACCACGACGCGTTTACCCTTGAGCGTGCCGGTCAGGCCGGCCTTTTCCATGTCTTCGGGATAGCGAAAGAATTCCTGCAGCGCGTATTCGACGCCGCGGCCGGTGGCTTCCGTGCGGCCTTGAATGCCGCCCGCGTTGATCGGCTTGCCGGTCACGCAGGCCCGCGCGTTGATGTCGGTGGTGTTCATGCGCGCATATTGGTCCGCCATCCACGCCATTTCGCGTTCGCCGGTGCCCATGTCGGGGGCAGGGACGTTCTGGGAGGGGTGGATCAGGTCGCGTTTGGCCAGCTCGTAGGCGAAGCGGCGGGTGATTTGTTCCAGCTCGTGCTCGTCCCATTCGTTGGGGTCGATCCGCAACCCGCCTTTGGAGCCGCCGAACGGGGTTTCGACGAGCGCACATTTGAACGTCATCAGGGCGGCCAGCGCCTCGACCTCGTCTTGATGCACCGCCATGGCGAAGCGGATGCCGCCTTTGACCGGTTCCATATGTTCCGAGTGCACCGCGCGGTAGCCGGTGAAGGTGTGGATGGTGCCGCGCAGGCGGACGCCGAAACGCACGGTGTAGGTCGCGTTGCAGACGCGGATCTTTTCCTCAAGCCCTGGGGACAGGTCCATGAGCTTCACGGCCCGGCTGTACATAAGTTCAACGGAGTCGCGGAAGGATGGCTCTTGGGTGGTGCTCATGATGGACCCTCTTTGCTGGAAAAGATTAAGAAGTGATCGAACTGACCGATAATAAGGCAGAGTGTAAACATGTGGTTATTTCGAGTGTAACCACCATTTTCATTTATCCACAGCGTTTTCCGTTTTTTGGAATTTTGCGCCCGGATTGGGGAGATTGGAGCCCGGTTGGAAACAGCGCGCGCCCCCAAGGTTAACTGTTTATTAACAGGCAGTTAATCTGCCCTGTTTTGAACATTTTTCGCCTAATTCTAGCCACACTGATCGGGTCAGATGATGGGCGGACGAATCTCGTCCTATGTAGCTTTTTGCGCGTGCTGGCGCAGGGAAGGACAGTCATGAGTGGCTCGAAAAGATCATTGTTAAGCAGTACCGGCCTTGGCCGCGTTCTCCGCCGTGTGGCGGGATTCAAAAGGGAAGAAGGCGGCGCGATGATCGTGTTTGGCCTGACCATCTTTGTGATGATGCTTTGGATTGGCGGCATGGCCGTCGACTTCATGCGTTTCGAGCATGACCGCGCCCGTGTGCAATACACACTTGACCGCGCGGCACTTGCGGCGGCCTCGTTGAACCAACCGCTCAACTGCCAGGACGTTGCGCGCGACTATTTCGACAAGGCGGGCCTCAACACATCAAGCGTGACCGTCACCGGGACATGTTCCGCGCTGTCGAAAACGGTTCGGGTCGACGCTGACACCAAGGTGAAAAGCCTGTTCATCAACCTGCTGGGCATCGAGACGATGACAGCCTCCGGCTCCAGCACCGCCGAAGAAAACATTCAAGACGTCGAGATCAGCATGATCCTCGACGTGTCCGGCTCTATGGGCTGGGACGACGCGACGGGGGGGCAGTCCAAACTGGACGCGCTCAAGACCGCGGCGAACGAATTCATTGACGCGCTTTTGATCTCGGACAATGCCGACCGCGTGTCGATCAACATCATTCCGTACAACATGCAGGTGAATGCCGGCGAAGACGTGCTGGACCTGTTGAACGTGACAAACGAGCATAACGAGTCCCACTGCATTGATTTCAAAGCCGATGACTTCGAAACTGTGGAGATCAGCAAAGACGTCGAAGAAGGTGTTGGGCTTGGTGACCTGAGCCTTGACGGAACCACCGTCATGGGCACTACGGATGACCTGCAACGCACGGGGCATTTTGACCCTTTCTACACAACGATTGACCACCCAAACACCAGCTCGGATGATGACTCTGAGCGGTTGTGGAACTGCCCAATCGACGAGGCGTCCGAGATCATGCTCATGTCGCAGGATGCGACTGAGCTGAAAGCAAAGATCAACAGCCTGGAGGCTGGCGGCAACACGTCCATTGATCTGGGTGTCAAATGGGGCTCGTTCTTCCTGAACCCGAGCGCCGAGGTACTTTTGGACAATCTGCCGTCTAACTCCTCGCAATTGACCGGCCCAATCGACACGGCCTTTCAGGATCGTCCCTATGCCTATGACCGCGAGAACACGATCAAGATCATGGTTGTGATGACCGATGGCCAGAACACCACGCAGTACATGCTGGACGAAGACTTTGCGACCGGCAGCTCTGACATATGGCTGGACCCGGATTCGACCTGGTTGTCGCATTACAAGCCACGCCCCGGCTGGAGCAACGACTACTTCATGTCGAAAGGCAACTACCACAACGATTACTTCAACGGCTATCGCTACAATCATGGTGATGACGACCGCCTGTCGTGGCAGGAATTGTGGAGCATGATGGGTGTGAAATACTATTCATACTACTATCACTATGCCCGCGACTGGGATGCCGACGAGTATTACGACCGCAACGATGACGTGATGGATTATGTCTATTCGGGCGAGAAAGACGACCGCCTGGACGACGCCTGCCAAGCCGCCAAGGACCAGAACATCGTGATCTACACGATTGGGTTTGAGGTATCTGACACGTCGGCTCAGGTGATGGAGGACTGCGCAAGCACGCCAAGCGACTTCTACCGCGTCGAAGGCACCGAGATTTCGGACGCGTTCAGTTCCATCGCGAAGACCATCCAACGTCTGAAGCTGACCCAATAAGGGCGCGGAGAGTGAGTTATGAGAAACATGTTTAAATTCTGGCACCGCGCGAAGGCAGAGGACGGCAACGCCTCGGTGGAATTCGTCATCGTGGTGCCGGTGTTCCTGCTGCTCTTCGTCTCGATCTTCGAGCTGGGGATGGCCACGATCCGCACCACCATGCTGGAGCATGGCATGGATATGACCATGCGTGACATCCGCCTGAGCACTGGGCAAACCATTTCGCATGACCAGATCCGCGACCGTATCTGCGACCGGGCAGGCCTGCTGAAGAACTGCCACGACTCGTTGTTGGTGGAGATGGTGCGCATTGACCGCGTTACCTTCGACCTGCCACCAATTCGCGCGACCTGCATCGACAAATCGCCCGAGGCGGCGCTGCCGGTGACCACCATCACCAATGGCGGCGACAGCGACCTGATGTTTCTTCGCGCCTGTTTCGTGGTTGACCCGCTATACCCGACCTTTGGTCTGGGCGCGATGCTCAAGAAAGACCCTGCAGGCAACATGCAGATCGTCGCCAGCTCAATCTTTGCGCAGGAGCCTAAGTAATGTTTGATATACGTGGAAAAATGAAGCGCGCATGGATCAACACCGTTGAGCCGCTGCGCCGCGAAGACGGCTCTGTGATGATGGAGGCCGTGATTATCATGCCTTTGTTGGCGGGCTTCTATTGCGCCTCCTTCGTGTGGTTCGACGTCTTCCGCCAGAAGACGCTGACCATGAAGGCCAGCTACGCGGTCAGCGACGTGCTGTCGCGCCAAAGTACGGTGGACGAGCCGTTCTTGGACAACATGCACAAGATGCTGGACTACATGATCCCAAGTAACGCGCGCCCCCGGATGCGGGTGTCGTTGATTAGCTATAATGACGACTATGCCGGCGAAAATGACTACCGCTTGCGCTGGTCTTATGGCCCCTATGGCATGCCGGACCTGACGCAGGCCGATCTGGACAAGGATGTCAGCTGGATCCCGTCTATGGGCGACGACGAGGTGATCGTGGTGACAGAGACATTCGTCTCCTACCAGCCGATCTTCCGCGTTGGCATCCCTGACCAAATCTTCAAAAACGTGATCGTAACCCGCCCACGGTTCCATCCGACACTCGACAAGGACGGCGAGTTTGAGCTGGCCTCCAATGTGGATGACGAGGATGATGACGGTGACGGCGATCCGGTCGGGACCGAAACCGGCGCGGATGGCGGCGGCGATTCAAGCGACGGTGACGGCGAATAATCTGCTGACCAAGCAATTGTGAAAGCGGCGGCCCATGTGGCCGCCGTTTTTCGTTTTGTCATATTGTTGGTGTTTTTTGTCGCTTGCTCGCATTGAATTTGGGTCGGCGGGATGGTTCTGTCTTCCTGAACACTTGCCGGGGGACATCCTGACATGGGCTACAACGCCTTGCGCATTCTCAAAGAGGGTCTCACCGGCAACAAGGGCTGGGGCCCGGTCTGGCGCTCGCCCGAGCCCAAATCTGAGTATGATGTGATTATCATCGGCGGCGGGGGGCATGGGCTGTCGACCGCGTATTATCTGGCCAAGAACCACGGCATCACCAATGTCGCGGTGCTGGAAAAGGGCTATATCGGGTCGGGCAATATCGGTCGCAACACCACGATTGTGCGGGCCAATTACATGCTGCCGGGCAATTCGGAGTTCTATTCGCATTCATTGAAGCTGTGGGAAAACCTCGAACAGGAGCTGAATTACAACGTGATGATGTCCCAGCGGGGGCAGATCATGCTGTGCCATTCAGACGGCCAGCGCGACGAGTTTGCGCGGCGTGGCAACATGATGATGAACCAGGGCGACGACGCCGAACTTTGGAGCACCGAGCGCGTCCGCGCCGAGATCCCGTTTCTTGATTTCGACAACACCCGCTTCCCGATCTATGGCGGGTTGATGCATGGGCGTGGCGGCTCTGCCCGCCACGACGCTGTCGCGTGGGGCTATGCGCGCGGGGCGGACCAGCTGGGCGTGGACCTGATCCAGAACTGCGAGGTCACCGGCATCGACGTGGTGGACGGGGTGGTGCAGGGGGTGCAAACGTCCCGCGGGGCGATCCGTGCCAAGCGGGTGGGCATTGTGACGGCGGGGCGCTCCTCCCAGGTTGCGGCCATGGCGGGGCTCGACGTGCCGATCGAAAGCCACGTGTTGCAGGCCTTTGTGTCCGAGGGGCTGAAGCCCGCCATCGACCACGTCATCAGCTACGGCATGGGGCATTTCTATATCAGCCAATCCGACAAGGGCGGCTTGGTTTTCGGCGGCGATCTGGATTTCTATGCCTCCTACGCGGCGCGGGGCAACCTGCCGATGATGGAGCATGTGATGGAGGCGGGGATGACCCTGATGCCCGCCATCGGCAAGGCCAAGGTGCTGCGCTCATGGGGCGGGATCATGGACATGACGCCCGATGGGTCATTCATCATCGACCGCACCGAGGTCGACGGGCTCTACATGGATTGCGGCTGGTGTTACGGCGGCTTCAAGGCGGTGCCCGCATCAGGCTGGTGCATGGCGCATCTGATGGCCGAGGACGCACATCACGAGGTCGCTAAGCGTCACACGTTCGATCGCTTCCGCACAGGACACGGATTGATGGACGAAGAAGGCACCGGCGCGCAACACAACCTGCACTAAGGCCGACTGCTTCTAGTATTCAATGAGCGAGATCGCCCGTAGCCGCCGCCTCTCGCGAAGGTCGGCCAGGCGTTTTGCCGCTTCGCTCCACAGGTCCGTGTCGATCAGCACCATCGAGAAACCTCGGTCGGGCAGGTCGGGATCAAAATGCAGCCCAAGGACAGCGCCGCACTTGGCCTTGTATCGGCTAAGGCGAAAGACGCTGTTGCGACGAAATAATGGATCTTGAAAGGCGCATTTTGACGTATCTGTCCGGGCGCGGTCCGGCTCTGCGTACCAGTAATAGACAGGCGCGGAAGAGTCCGACCGACGGCCGTCCGGCTTCTTTTCGATGTGCAGCGGAGGTCCATAGCGCCCGATAAGCGATGTTAGTGGATCGAGAGGAACATTTGGTGTCCCTTGAAACCACCTTACGACAGCTGCGACCTGCCCACGGTCGCCGCCAGACGTTCCGAAATGGACTTGCGCGTCTTCGCGGATGCCCGCCCCCAACTCCGCGCTTGCCGTAAATGCTCGGAAAAAGGGGTTCAGGTCGGTGCGGCAGCTTTCCGCCAAAGGATCAAGCCGTTTGGCTTCAAACGCCGCTAGCGCGGCCTTGTTTTCGTCGGTAAGTCTCCCGTCAGGCCCGCTAAGTCGTTGGCGTTCCGCATTGATGCGCTGGTAGATGTTGGCATTGACCTCCGAATTGCAGTTTGACGCCCCGGTGGATGTTGATTGCGGCAGGCGGTCTCTCAGGACAAAAGGCACCTTGCGGGCAGATAGGGCCACCCGGACGTCCGCGCTGGCCATGCCCAACCGGATTCCCAGCACGTCAAACGGGTTATTCACAGTGGCCGCTTTCGCCTTGGCCAGAACTTCACGCTGTTGGGCGGCTTTCTCCCGGCGGACCACCCCGACATTGGCATAGAGATCTGCCAACGAGATAGTCTTGATCGGCTGGGTCAGCCCAGCGTCTAGGTACAGGTTCAACTGGTCCGGCACATAGGTCATGGCCCCGTCTGGATCTGACGGAAAGATGATGCGCCCGGCTTCTGCCGCCCAGACGCGGCGGCGCAGGCGCTCGTCAACGGCGACTTGTTTCAACGCGCGTACAAAGGGGCGGGCAGAGCTCGGCTCAAGCGGCAGGGTGGTCTTCAATTCGAAATCGACCCTGTTGACGATGTCGAAACCATCATCGCGCGGCACTTGCGTGTTGGTACTGAAGTCGGTTGCGGGGGCCAGCTGTTCTTCGGTGAGGTCGCTCAGCAACTGCGTTTCGCTGCGGATATTGAGTTGGTTTTTCTCGGTATCAAAAATTCCAAAATCTATGGTCCGAAATGTCAAAACTTTGACAAATCCCCGCAGCGGCTCGGCCGTGCCATATTCGCGCAGCATCAACTGGTGGAAATCGAACCGGTCGAATTCGTCAATGGAGCCGCGCAAAAATTCCGAGAACACTTGGGACGAGGCGCCGGCATCGGGCAGTGTCTTTCCCATAGACGCCGCAATCGCCACCCGCGAGGAGGCGTTCAGCAAAAGGCGGCTCAGATCAACGCTATCACTAAAAGTCGGCTCCTTGGACTTGCGGTAGTTGCGCAGCGCCCAGAACCGCACCCAAGCCGCGTTGATGCTGGGCAAATCCAATGCAATCGGCGTGCCATAGGGCGCGATGACGGTGTTAACAGGCATGTCTTGCGTGATTGTGCGGCCATTCGTGCCGATGGCGCTGCGCTGCGTTGTTTGCGCGACGGTGCCGAATGCGCCCTGCGGGATCAGCAAATAGCCCTCAAGGGCGGGGATCTGGTACGATGCCGAAACAGCGTTTGTCAGATCGGAACCAGCATCCTGCTGCGCGGATGCGCCAGCACCCATGACACACGATAAAAATAGCCCAACTAAGGCGCTCAAAACACGCATGATCGTTCTCCGTTCCCTAATCGGAGTGAAACACAAGATTTTGGGCTTGAGAAGGCACGATGTCGGCGGCAACATCCCCCGTGTCAGGAACCTGCGCGTCGCAGACTGAAAGGCCACGTCATCGTGGCATGGATGAAGGGGAGATCGCCATCCGCAGCTTAGTCATCACCGGCCTTCTGGCGCTAACGGCCCCCGCGCAGGCGCAGGACCTGTTGTCGTGCTACGCTCGCAACTATTCCGACGCGCATCTGGCGCAGAACCCCGATCAGGTGGTGCAATCCATCGTTTTGGCCTTTGAGCGCGGGGCAGGGGATCTTTACGTCACCATGGCCGCCAAGATCGCTGATGGCGGCCACGCAAGAGGCGGGCCGTTGGTGGGGCAATGGGTGGATCAGGGGCTCTATTGCTATGAGGGGGAGGCCGACGCGGTTGGTGCGAAATGCGCCGTCGAATGCGATGGCGGGTCGCTGGAGGTGACCAAAGTCACTGGCGACAGCCTGACGTTTCGAACGCAGTATCTCACCGTTGGCGACACGGAGGAATGCGGCGGCTCTATAGATTTGGCAGAGCGGCCGGGCCAGCCTGTGTCCTACAAGCTGTCCAAGGCCGATTTTAAGCACTGCGAGGCCCTGCTGCGATGAGGATCAATTGCCCAATCTGCGGTGCGCGTGACCGCCGCGAATTCTACTACATGGGTGCCGACGACTTTCTGGACCGCCCCGAGGCGGGCGATCAGGACGCCATGCACCGCTACCTTCATATCCGCGAAAACCCCGCGGGCGTCACCCGCGACCTTTGGCACCACGAAGCTGGCTGCGCGTCTTGGCTTGTGGTCGACCGCAACGTGTCGACGCATGAAATTCTGGGCGTCACCTTGGCGTCGAAGGTGGCGTCATGAGGCTGCCGAACAGGGGGCTGGTTGACCGCTCGAAACGCGTTTCCTTCACATTCGACGGTACCAGCTATCAGGGCTTTGAAGGCGACACGCTGGCCTCCGCGCTCTTGGCCAACAACGTCAAGCTGGTCGGGCGGTCGTTCAAATACCATCGCCCGCGCGGGATCATGTCCGATGGCAGCCAGGAACCCAACGGGCTGGTGGAGCTGCATCGCGGCACCCAGATCACGCCCAATGTGCGCATGACCCAGCAGGAGCTGCACGCCTCGCTCAAGGCCCGCTCCCAAAACCATTGGGGCAGTCTTGAATGGGACGTGCTGGAACTGAATGATCTGCTGTCCCCTTTCCTGAGCGCGGGCTTCTACTACAAGACCTTCATGTGGCCGAAAGCCTTCTGGGAAAAGCTGTATGAGCCGGTGATCCGCCGCGCCGCAGGGCTTGGCAAGCTGTCGATGCAGGCCAATGACGAGTATTACGAGAAGGCCTTCGCCTTCTGCGACGTGCTGGTCATAGGGTCCGGCCCCGCGGGGCTGATGGCAGCCCTGACCGCCGCGGGTGCGGGCGCAGATGTGATCTTGTGCGAAGAAGATTTCCGCGCCGGCGGACGCCTGAACTTTGAGACCATCGCGGTCGGCGGCCAGCCCGGGGCCGCGTGGGCGGAGGCGCAGATCGCAAAGCTGCGCGCCATGCCCAATGTGCGTGTTATGACCCGCACGACGGTGACAGGGGCCTATGACGGCGGCACTTATGGCGCGGTGCAGCGCGTGTCTCACCATCTGGCGGACGCGCAGGGCGCGCCGGTCGAGACCTTCTGGCGGATCGTCGCCAAAGGCTGCGTCTACGCCGCCGGCGCGATGGAGCGCCCCGTGGCCTTCCGCAACAATGACCGTCCCGGCGTGATGATGGCCAGCGCCATGCGCGGCTACCTCAACCGCTTCGGGGTGCAGGTGGGCCAGCGGGCCGTGATCTTCGGCAATAATGACGACGCCTTCCGAACCGCGCAGGATCTGGCGGAGGCAGGGGTTCATATCGCCGCCTATGTCGACAGCCGCAACGACGCGACGATCAAAGGCGATTTCCCGATCCATTTGGGCAGTCAGGTCTCAAACGTCAAAGGCCGCATGGGGGTCGAAGGCGTGACCATCACCGGGCCGTCTGGCTCGGATGATGTCATGGCCGATTGTCTGGGCGTCTCGGGCGGCTGGAACCCGACGGTGCATCTGACCTGTCACATGAACGGACGCCCGCAATGGAATGAAAACATTGTAGGATTCATCCCCAAGCCGGGGATGATACCGGGTATGGAAGTGGCGGGGGCCGCTGGCGGCACCTTCTCCACCCATGGCTGCATGAAGTCCGGCATTTTCCGCGCCAAGGAGGTTCTAAAAGCCCTCGGCATCACCGCCCGCGCGCCGCGCATGCCCGAGGCGGAGGACGCGCCTTACCGGATCAAACCGCTCTGGGCTGTCGCGGGTAAGGGCCGCGCTTGGCTCGATTTTCAAAACGATGTGACGGTCAAGGATGTGCAGTTGGCGGCGCAGGAAAATATGGCCTCGGTCGAGCATATGAAGCGCTACACCACGCAAGGCATGGCCCCCGATCAAGGCAAGAACTCCAATGTGGGCGCGTTGGCGGTGCTGGCCGACGCCACGGGGCGCGGCATCCCTGAGACCGGCACCACGACATTTCGTCCCCCCTATATGCCAGTGTCCATCGCCGCGATGGGGGCTGGCGCCCAAGGCGACGGCTTCGCCCCGCAACGCTACATGACCTCGGACCGCCGCACCCGCCAGATGGCGGCCCCGATGATCGAGGCAGGGCTGTGGTACCGCCCCTCCTATTTCCCCAAAGCGGGGGAGACGCATTGGCGGCAATCCTGCGACCGCGAGGTCACTATGGTGCGGTCTTCCGTGGGCATCTGCGATGTCTCAACCCTTGGCAAGATCGACGTGCAAGGCCCTGACGTGGCTGCATTTTTGGACTTCGTCTACACCAACACCTTTTCCACCCTGAAGGTCGGCCGCGTCCGCTACGGTCTGATGCTGCGCGAAGACGGTCACGTGCTAGATGACGGCACCACCGCGCGATTGGCGGACGATCATTTCGTGATGACCACGACCACCGCTGCCGCCGGGCTGGTCATGCGGCACCTTGAATTTGTGCATCAATGCCTGCGACCCGACCTGGATGTGCGCTTCATCTCAACGACGGAGCAATGGGCGCAATTTGCCGTCGCTGGCCCCAGGTCCCGCGACCTCTTGAACGCCGTGCTAGACACGCCCATCGACAATGACACTTTCCCCTTCATGGCCTGCGGCGAAGTTTCCATCGGCAAGCTCAAAGCCCGGCTGTTCCGCATCTCCTTCTCCGGTGAGCACGCCTACGAGCTTGCCGTTCCCGCCCGCTACGGCGCATCGCTTTTTGAGGCGTTGCTGGAAGAGGCTGAAAAGCATGAAGGCGGCGCATACGGCATGGAGGCGCTCAACGTCATGCGGATCGAAAAGGGTTTCATCACCCATGCCGAAATCCATGGCCGCGTCACCGCCTATGACATCGGGATGGAGCGGATGATATCGCCCAAGAAAGATTGCATCGGCAAAACCGCCGCGCAACGCCCCGGCCTGCAAGGCGCGCACCGCGAGCAACTGGTCGGCCTGCAACCCGTCGGCGCGGTGAAGGAGCTGAACGCCGGCGCGTTCCTCTTTGACACGGATGCTGACCCGACCGCCAAAAACCAGCTGGGCTACACCACCTCCGTGGGCTTCTCGCCTGAGATGGGGATGCTGGGCATGGCGTTTTTGAAAGACGGGCGCAACCGGATGAACCACACGCTGAAGCTGGTGGATCGCATCAGAGACGTCGAAACCTTGGTCGTGGTCTGCGACCCGGTCTTCATGGACAAAGCGGGGGACAAAGCCCGTGGTTAAGCTCACCGAAACATCCGCCTGCGCAGGCCTGCTGCCTGTCAGTCATAGCGGCGTCACCCTGCGCGAGCTGGACGCCACTGCCATCACATCCCTTGCGCCCTATAACGGCGCGGAAAAAGCCGTTTCAACGGCCCTCAAACGGGCCATCGGCGCGGGCCTGCCCGACGCCGGACGGCTGATCGCGGGTCCCAAAGGCTGCATTCTGTGGACCGGCAGGGGCCAGTATTTCGTGCTCGGCGGCACGCTCCCCAAACTCAAGGCAGCCACAACCGACCAAACCGACGCATGGGCCTGCGTCGCGCTGGAAGGGCCAGCCGCCAGCGACGTTCTCGCCCGGTTGTGCCCGCTCGATACCGGCGCGATGGATGAGGGCGACGTGGCGCGGTCGCTCATCGGGCATATGAGCGCGATCATCATCCGCCGTTCCGATGGCTACGACCTGATGGTCTTCCGGTCGATGGCCCGCACGCTGGTCCACGAGGTCGAAACCGTCATGAAGTCACTCGCAGCGCAGGCGCGGCTCTAGACTCTTGCCGCGCGCGACCCGATATATGATCCATGAGCCTGCCACCCGGATTTCTTGACGAGCTGAAGACCCGCACTTCCATCGCGCAGGTGGTGGGGCGCAAGGTCGTGTGGGACGCGCGCAAATCCCAGCCCGGCAAGGGCGACATGTGGGCGCCATGCCCGTTCCATCAGGAAAAATCCGCCTCCTTCCACGTCGACGACAAGAAGGGCTATTACTACTGCTTCGGCTGCCACGCCAAGGGCGACGCGCTGGGCTTCATCAAGGAGACCGAGAATGTCTCTTTCATGGAAGCCGTGGAAATCATGGCCCGCGAATGCGGCATGACCATGCCCGCCCGCGACCCCAAGGCCCAAGAAAAGCAGGACCGCCGCGCGGAATTGGCCGACGTCATGGAAAAGGCCGTGCAGTTCTTCAAGCTGCAGCTGAAAACCAACCAAGGCACCGCCGCCCGCGAATATCTCGCGGGCCGCCAGTTGAACGAGCAGGCGCTGGACCGCTGGGAAATCGGCTTTGCGCCGGATGGCTGGCAGAACTTGTGGGACCATCTGACGGGCAAGAACGTCAAGGAGGATCAAATCCTCGCCGCAGGCCTCGCCAAGGCGTCCACCAAAGGCAAGAAGCCCTATGACACGTTCCGCAACCGGATCATGTACCCGATCCGCGACGCGCGGGGGCGCTGCATCGCGTTTGGCGGTCGGGCGATGGACCCCAATGACAACGCCAAATACCTGAACTCGCCCGAGACCGAACTGTTCGACAAAGGCCGCTCTCTCTACAACCACGGCCCCGCCCGTGAAGCGTGCGGCAAAGGCGCGCCGCTGATCGTGGCCGAGGGCTATATGGACGTCATTGCGCTGTCTGAGGCAGGCTTCGGCGCAACCGTCGCCCCCCTAGGCACCGCCGTGACCGAGATGCAGCTGCAAATGCTCTGGCGCATCGCGCCCGAGCCGATCATCACGCTCGATGGTGACACGGCAGGCCAACGCGCAGCATTGCGATTGATCGACCTCGCGCTGCCGCTGATTGGCCCCGGCCAGTCGCTGCGCTTCTGTGTTCTGCCCGAGGGCCTTGATCCTGACGATCTGCTCAAGGACCAAGGGGCAGGGGCCATGCGTGACCTGGTGCAAAACGCCAAGCCGCTGGTGCATCTGCTGTGGCAACGCGAAACCGATGGCGTGGTACTCGACAGCCCCGAACGCAGGGCCGCGCTGGATCAGTCGCTGCGGGCTGCCTTGAACAAGATCACCGACGCGGGCCTGCGCAACCACTACGCCGCCGAAATCAAATATCTCCGCTCAGAACTTTTCGCCGCTCAACGCCCCCAGCGGGAACAAGGCGGGTGGCAGAAGGGCAACAGTGGAAACTGGACCAAATCGGGCAAGGGCAAATTTGCAAACAAGGGCGTCGCGGTCCCCTCCACCAAGAACTCGCTGCTGGCCCAAAGCACCGATGTGGAGGAACGGGTGCGCGAGGCGGTGATCCTTGCCATCCTCGTGAACCACCCGAAGCTCATCAACGACTTCCTGTCTGATCTGGAAATTCTTGACTTGCACGGTCCCGACCACCGCGCCCTGATTCAAGGCCTGCTGCGCCATGTCGAGGAAACCGACCGCGAGGTGTTGCGTAAAATTTTAGAGGCCGAACTGGGCCCCGCGCCCCTTGAAAAGCTGTATTCTCTGCGCCATGTGCAAACTGTTCCTGCCACCAGAAGTGGCGCGGATGACGACCTTACCCGAATGACACTGGCAGAGGAGCTGGCCAAACTTGAAGCGCGGCGTGGTGTGCAGCGCGAGGTGGCTGATGCCGTTGAAGACCTTGCAGGCGTGGCCGATGAGGGGCTGACTTGGCGCGTCGGACAGGCGGCCGGAGCCCGCGAAGCGGCGGACCGGAAAAGCATGACCGACGAAGATAGTGACGGCGAGGATCGGGGCGCTATGTCCCAGTATCTGCAAAGTCTCATCGATGGTGAGATTTGGGTAAAGAAACGGAAATAAGACTGTTCGGGAAACCGACGTGCGAATCACTCTGATTCGCGATATTGATTCGGTAACGAATCAGTACGAATCACTTTAGCGAGCCGTAGCCACACATCGCGTTAGCAGGAGCATTTACATGGCCCCCAAAGACACAGACGACCAGAAACAGGAACGCGAGGACACCGCTGCCGGTCTCGACATGAGCCAGGCCGCCGTCAAAAAGATGATCGGCGAAGCGCGACAGCGCGGCTACATCACCTATGACCAGCTGAACCAGGTTCTGCCGCCCGAACAGGTGGCCTCTGAGCAAATCGAAGACGTCATGTCGATGCTGTCGGAAATGGGCATCAACATTATCGAAGAAGAAGAAGCCGAAGATGACAGCTCGAAAGAGCTGGTAACCAAAGAGGGCGCGAAAGAAATCGTGCTCGCAGGGTCCAACACCGAAGCGCTGGACCGCACCGACGATCCCGTCCGCATGTATCTGCGCGAAATGGGCTCGGTCGAGCTGCTGTCGCGCGAAGGCGAAATTGCGATTGCCAAGCGCATCGAGGCGGGCCGCAAGACCATGATCGAAGGGCTGTGCGAAAGCCCGCTGACTTTCCAGGCGATCACCATCTGGCGTGACGAGCTGTTGTCCGAAGACATTCTGCTGCGCGACGTTATTGATCTGGAAACCACCTTTGGCGACCAGCTGGAGGAAGACAGCGAAGAAGAAAACGTCGTCGCCGCCCCTGGTGCCGAGAAGGCTGAGGGGGCCAAGGAAGAAAAGCAGGAACTCGACGCCGACGGCAACCCGATTGCCAGCGACGACGATGATGACGACGAGGACGAACAAGCCAACCTGTCGCTCGCCGCGATGGAAGCCGCGTTGAAGCCGCGCGTGCTGGAAACCTTGGACATTATCGCGGGCGACTACGAAAAGCTGGCAGAGATGCAGGATCTGCGGATCTCTGCCGCCATCAACCACGACGACACGTTCTCCAAGAAAGAAGAGACCGCGTATCAAAAGCTGCGTCAGGAAATCGTTGATCTGGTCAACTCGATGCACCTGCATAACAACCGGATTGAAGCGCTGATCGACCAGCTTTACGGCATCAACCGCCGCATCATGTCCATCGACGGCTCCATGGTGAAGCTGGCCGACCAAGCCCGCATCAACCGCCGCGAGTTCATCGACGAATATCGCGGCTACGAGCTGGACCCCGGCTGGGTCGACCGCATCTCGGAAAAGACCGGCCGTGGCTGGGTCGCGCTCATCGAAAAATCCCGCGAAAAGGTCGACGACCTGCGCGCTGAAATGGCGCAAGTTGGCCAATACGTTGGCGTCGATATCACCGAATTCCGCCGCATCGTCGCGCAAGTGCAGAAGGGCGAGAAAGAAGCCCGCCAGGCCAAGAAGGAAATGGTCGAAGCCAACCTGCGCCTCGTCATCTCGATCGCCAAGAAATACACGAACCGTGGCCTGCAATTCCTTGATCTCATTCAGGAAGGCAATATCGGCCTGATGAAGGCCGTGGACAAGTTTGAATACCGTCGCGGCTATAAGTTCTCCACCTATGCGACGTGGTGGATCCGTCAGGCGATCACCCGCTCTATCGCCGATCAGGCCCGCACGATCCGTATTCCGGTCCACATGATCGAGACAATCAACAAGCTGGTCCGCACCGGTCGCCAGATGCTGCATGAAATTGGCCGCGAGCCCACCCCCGAGGAATTGGCAGAGAAGCTGCAAATGCCGTTGGAAAAGGTCCGCAAGGTGATGAAAATCGCCAAGGAGCCGATCTCCCTTGAGACGCCCATCGGCGACGAGGAAGACAGCCAGCTTGGCGATTTCATCGAGGACAAGAACGCGGTGCTGCCGCTGGACTCGGCCATTCAGGAGAACCTGAAAGAGACCACAACCCGCGTGCTGGCCTCGCTCACGCCCCGCGAGGAACGCGTGTTGCGCATGCGCTTCGGGATCGGCATGAACACCGACCACACGCTTGAAGAGGTCGGCCAGCAGTTCTCGGTCACCCGCGAACGCATCCGCCAAATCGAAGCCAAGGCGCTGCGCAAGCTTAAGCACCCAAGCCGGTCGCGCAAACTGCGCAGCTTCCTGGATCAGTAGTCAGAAACCACGACGCGAACGATATGCACGTCCCGGTCAGATTGGCCGGGACGTTTGCTATTTTGGCGGTGTGACCTCACGGGTCTTCACAATCAGAACAGATTCCTGCGAAACGCGGGGTGAGCCATGGGACTTTTCGTGGGGCGTCCCTAGGTATCCGCCCAGACCACCCTTAATTCTACGCAGGACCTTCTCTATGACCTCCACGACCTCAGTAACCTATGGCCTTTTCGCAACCCGCGTGACGCTCTTCATCTTTATGGCGATGTGGGCATTGCTCAAAATCACGACGCCTGGCTCCTACGGCGTCAGCGAGAACGGAGCTGGTATTTTTGGCAATTTCTACGGTGTCAGCCTTGGCCAGACCGTCGTCATTATGACAGGTGTGGCACAGGTTGCCTTCCTGCTGGCCTTTGTCGCCGGGTTTGCGAAATTTGTGACCACGGGTGGCGTCTTGCTGATGAACGCCGTGACGCTTTTGGTGTCCCTGCCGCAGATTGTTCCGGCGGTTGCCGGCGGGGGAAACATGTTGTTTGTCGCCTCTTTGCCGGTCTTTGGTGCCTCCCTCATGCTGTTCCTCGCGCGGGAGCATGACACGTTCCTGAGCGTCGGAACTCAAAAAGTGAGCACAGCCTAACCTCGGCTGACTTGCCCGCGCGGCGTGTTCTGCGCAGGCACATTCAGGTCAATACATCGACTTGACGCAGCTCTCTGACCGGTTCACCATTCTCAGCCGTGGCGCCCAAACGGCACGGAATGAGGCCATTTAGAAAACCCCATCGGAAGCTATAGCTATGTCCCTTCTGTCAAAACTCTTCGGCGGCGCGAAAGCCACTGAGACCGCCGCGAAAGGTGAGGACTATCAAGGCTTCACGATTACGCCTGCGCCGATGAAAGAGGGCTCCAAATATCGTATCTGCGCCGAGATCGGGAAAGAGGTCGACGGTGAAACCCTTACTCATACGCTGGTGCGGGCTGATGTGTTGGACGGGTTCGATGACGCGGTTGAGGCCTCAATACGCAAAGCCAAGCAGGTCATTGACGAGCAGGGCGAGCGCCTGTTCCGCTAGGCGTCAGATTTCAAAAATTTTGGAATTTTCTGATCTTCTGCTAGCCTCCCGCTGTTACAAGGTCGGAGGCACAAATGCGCATTTTGAAATGGGGTCTTGGCGGCATCGCCGTCTTGATCGTCGTCCTTGTCGCCGTGGGCATGCTGTTGCCACGACAAGTCACCGTCGCACGCAGCATCGAGATTGACGCGCCCGCGGCGGCGATATTTCCGTATATCAACTCGCTCAAGGCCATGGGCGATTGGTCGCCTTGGCTTGAGCGCGATCCGAACGTTCAGGTGAGCTTCAACGAGATCGAGGCCGGTGAAGGCGCCAAGATGCAGTGGCAATCCGAGCAACGCGATGTGGGCAGCGGCCAGCAAGAGATCACAGAATCCAAGCTGAACGAGGCCGTGGTCACCGCACTTGATTTTGGCGAGATGGGCGTGGCGGAAGCGAAGCTGACCCTCACCGAAGCCGAAGGCCAAACGGAGGTCACTTGGACCCTCGACACCGATATGGGCGCGGGGCCGGTGGGCCGCTGGTTCGGACTGATGATGGACGGTATGGTCGGCCCTGATTACGAAAAGGGCCTCGCCAATCTCAAGGCGCTGGTGGAGTCATGAAGCACGTCGTCGTAGCCATCGCCGCCTGCGCGGCCACCTCCGCCGCGGCAGATTGCGGCACGAATGCAGGCCCGATCTTCGAATGCACTGTCTCAGGCGGCAAGAAGCAGGTGCAGGTCTGCTACGGCGACAGGGTCGCCAGCTACGTGTTTGGCCGGCCCGGCCAAGCCCCGGAACTGGAACTCGCCTCATCCATCGAGGACCTGTTCTACCTGCCGTGGAACGGCGTTGGTCGCAGCATCTATGAAGAAGTCGCCTTCACAAATGGGGACTTCGACTACACGGTCTTCGCAGCCCTCGACCGCACCGTCCTAGAAGGCGACGCAGAGGAGCCGCTCACAGGCGGCATCAGCGTCACCAGCGGGGACGAGCTGGTCGCAGACCTGACATGCGACGCAGGCAGCGTCACCGGCAGCCTCGACATGCTCTACGGGGAAAAGACCGATGCGGGCCAATGCTGGAGCTATGACAGCTTCGCGTGGTCCGCCGACTGCCCGCAGAACTAGGTGGCGCTTTTCCACGAGGCCTCCTTGCCCTAGGCTGGGCAGATGCAAACGCAATTTGACATCACCACCTCGGGGCAGGGGCTTTATGAGTTCACGCGGCAGGTCACCGCTTGGGTCGCCGCGCAACACGCGTCGACCGGCCTGCTGACGCTTTTTGTGCGCCACACGTCCTGCTCGCTTCTCATTCAGGAAAATGCGGACCCCGAGGTGCAGACCGATCTGCGCGCCTACTTCGCGCGGCTGGTGCCGCCCACGACCGATCCGTCCATGTCCTACCTCACCCATACCTATGAGGGCCCCGACGATATGCCTGCCCATATCAAGGCGGCGATGATGCCGGTCTCGCTGTCGATCCCGGTGCAGCAAGGCAGGCCGGTGCTGGGCATGTGGCAGGGCATCTACCTGTTTGAACACCGCGACCGGCCGCATAACCGGCAGGTTGTGGCCCATCTAGGGGCGTAAAATCCCCTCTACCCAAACTCTAGCAGGTCCCCTATAGTGCCTGTGGATAAATGGGGATGAACACCCATAAGGGCTTTGAGAGGGAATTTCGGGATGCGCTGTCCTTTTTGCGGAAATGTAGACACTCAGGTGAAGGACTCGCGTCCGGCAGAGGATCATGTGGCCATCAGGCGGCGTCGGTTCTGTCCGGCCTGCGGCGGCCGTTTCACAACCTATGAGCGCGTGCAGCTGCGCGATCTGGTGGTCATCAAGACCTCTGGCAAGCGCGAAGATTTTGATCGCGATAAGCTGGAACGCTCGATCCGCATCTCCATGCAGAAGCGCCCGATTGAACCGGAACGCATCGACCAGATGATTTCGGGCATCGTGCGGCGGCTGGAAAGCATGGGAGAGACGGATATTCCGTCCACGTCCATCGGCGAGATCGTGATGGAGGCTCTGGCCCGCATCGACACGGTTGCCTATGTGCGCTTCGCCTCTGTGTACAAGAACTTCCAGGCGGCTGACGATTTCGAAGAATTCGTCTCGGAACTGCGCCCGCCTGTTCCAAGCGACGATTAACCCATGAGTACGGGTGCGGCGGCGGACGCCGACGCACGGTATATGGCGCTTGCCCTGACGTTGGGCAGGCGCGGGATGGGGCGTGTCTGGCCCAATCCGGCGGTTGGCTGCATCCTTGTGAAAGATGGCCGCGTGATCGGGCGCGGATGGACGCAGGATGGCGGCAGGCCGCATGCGGAAACTGTGGCGCTGGCGCAGGCGGGCGCCGCGGCGCGCGGCGCAGATGTCTATGTCACGCTCGAACCTTGTGCGCATACCGGACAAACGCCGCCCTGTTGCGATGCGTTGATCGAGGCGGGCGTCGCCCGCGTCGTGGTGGCGTTGCAGGATCCGGACACGCGGGTTGCGGGGCGTGGTCTCGCGCGGCTGAAGGCTGCGGGCATTGCGGTTGTAAGCGGAGTTTTGCAAGAGGCCGCCGCCCGCGATCACGCGGGCTTCTTGTCGCGGATCGAGCGGGGGCGGCCATTTTTGACGCTGAAGCTGGCAACATCGCTTGATGGCAGGATCGCCACGGCATCTGGCGAAAGCCAGTGGATCACCGGCCCCGATGCGCGCCGCATGGCGCACGCGATGCGGGCCCGCCATGACGCGGTCCTTGTCGGGGCGGGGACGGCGCGCGCCGATCTGCCGTCGCTGACCGTGCGCGGCTTGGGCGTGTCGCGCCAACCCGTGCGGGTGGTTCTCAGTCGCACCCTTGATGTGCCGCAGCACGGCCCCCTGTTCGAGCGCGCGTCCGATGCGCCCGTTTGGGTGATCCATGGCGACGCGGCGCCCGCCGCGGCCAAAGCCGCTTGGGGCGCGGCAGAGGCGCGGCTGATTGATATAGGGCAGGGCGATGCAGCGGCTGCGGTTGGGGCTCTGGCGCAGGCGGGCCTCACGCGGGTGTTTTGCGAAGGCGGCGGCGGCCTTGCGGCCAGCCTGCTGGATGCGGGCCTTGTTGACCGGCTGGTGGTGTTTCAGGCCGGTTTGGCGCTTGGGGCAGACGGGCTTGCGGCCGTCGCCGGCCTGCCGGGCAGGGCGCTTGGCGATATCGCCCGCTTCCAGCTGGATGAGGTTGCGCGTGTCGGGGCTGATAGCGTCCAGATCTGGCATCGCCCGTAACGCACCACAGCTGACCTTATTGAAAACCCCCAAGCCATAGGCTTGGACGTTTGCACGATTCTGCTCTTCGAGCGGGGCTTGAGAGGCGACGCCCATGGTCGACGACACGCTTTTTGCGGCGGGTCTCACGCGATGTGAGCGGTTTTTCACGCGGCTGTGACGCTGTCGGCCGGGTTGCGGATTTATATGTGCGTGAGCGCACCAAAATGACCAAAAATGCTAAAATTAGTGCATTGATGGGGCAGCAGATAAGCAGCATATTCAACTCATCAAACGGCAACACCGCCGCACACACAACGCCGCAAGGCACATACCAAATTGGAGACCTAGAAATGAAAACTGTAATCGCATCCGCCCTCGTCGCCCTCGCATTTGCTGCCCCTGCAGCCGCGGACACATCGAACGCCCAAGCCTTCTTCGCGCTGGGCAATGACAGCGCCGCCGAACGCATCGTCGGCAACAGATCAACAGGCGACGTGGTCGGGACCACCCGTCAGCTGGCCTTGGTCAATGACAGCCCCGCCGAAAACAAGGTCAATTTTGACCGGGCACGCAATGTCGACGTCTCGGCGGTCCGCGCAATGCTGGCCTTGGACAACGACTCCGCCGCGGAGCGTATCGTCCGCTAACATTTTTCAGGTTTGCTCTCCCTCAAACCCGACATGCGGCCTTCCCTCAGGGGGAGGCCGTTTTGCTTGCCAGCCCCCGAGCCTCGCGAATATCCGCGAGATTAGATGCGAATTGATGGTTTCGCTTGCATTGAGCGGGCGCATGGTCGTCACTACATGTAAGCAAGCAGCAATAATCAGGCAGATCAAATGAGCTTACTCGGCTCGCTACTGGGCAAAGGCAAAACCAAGGCGCCGTCGACGCCAAAGGCCCCGGCGACGTTGCCCGCGCCAACCCAACCCGTCTTCGTTATTGGCGACATTCATGGGCGCATTGATCTGCTGGAACGCATTTTGGAACTTGTCGACCACGAGATCGGACAAGGCAAGTTGAAGAACCCCAGGCTGGTCTTCGTCGGCAACCTGATCGACCATGGGCCGTCCAGCGCGCAGGTGCTGAGCCGCATGCGGGAGCTAACGGATGAATTCCCGGAAAACGTGTTTTGCTTGATGGGCAATCACGAACAGATGTGCCTCGATTTCCTTGAAGCGCCGGTGGCGCGGCACGCCCGGTGGCTGAAGGATGGCGCGGCGGCTACGTTTGCAAGCTTTGGGGTGGCCCTGCCAGAGGGGGGGCTGGATGGCAGCACCGCCGAGAACGCTGCTTTGCAGCTGCGCCACGCGATTGGCGACGATATGTTGGCGTGGATGCATCGCCGCCCGCTTATTTTGTCCAGCGGCACATTGCATGTGGTGCATGCTGCCGCGGACCCGCGCCGCGATATGGATGACCAGACGCCGCGCGTCCTGACATGGGGGCATCCCGAATTTCTGGGCGTTGCGCGCGGGGACGGGCAATGGGTGGCGCATGGGCATACAATGTTCGAGCGCCCGCATCTCAAAGACAGTCGGATTTCTGTGGATACCGGGGCCTGGCAGACAGGCGTTCTGTCTGCGGCGATGATCTTGCCCGATGGGCAGGTCGGCTTCGTGCAGGCCGTGGTCTAGCTCAGCGCCGCCAAAGGGGCGCAAGCCCCGCAAACCACCCTTGCAGCTTGGCCAATGCGCGGTTTTTGCCGCCCGGCGACGGGATGTCGCCTGCGGCCAGCCGGTCCACCACAAGTTCGGGCGGGCAGGGTTGGTTGGTCACGGGGTCGTGGTAGCGCGGGTAGCCGATCAGGGCGGCGTGGGTCAGCTGCGCCAAGTCAGGCCGCGCCATGCGCCGGTCAGGGGCGGCCATTCGGTCATCGGTCAGCCCCCAACCCGCGTAGAACGGCATCCCGTAGCAGGTGACGGACACCTCGCGTATCAGCGCCTCGAACCCCATCAGCGAGGTCATGGTGGCCACACGGCTCGCCACTTTTAGCAAAGCCACCGGGTCCGCATGGGTCGCGATCAAATCCACATCGGGGGCCGTGACCGCGCCCTCGCGCAGCCCCGCCTCAACGTCGGGATGCGGCTTGTAGATCACGAACGCATCCGGAAAATCCCGACGCACCGCCGCGATCAGGGCGGCATTGGTCGAGACCGCATCAGTGCCAGTGCGGATCGAGGCATCGTCTTCCACCTGCCCGGGCACCAAGATCACCTGCCGCCCCTCGGCGTTGATCTGGGGGATGTCACCGCCCAGATTGTATTTGCTCACGCCCAGTTTTATCAGCTTGCGCCGCAGCCGGTCCGCGCGGTCCAGCGCGTCCTGAGGCAGCTCAACCGAGGCCGCAATCAGCGTCTCAAGGTCTGACGGCCCGCTTGGGTCGTAATAGATGCCGCTGCGATCTGTCACCAATGACAAGGGCGGGATCAGGTCCGCGCCAAGCCCGCGCGAGCGCAAGAAGCCGTCCTCGACCCGCGACACCGGTGCGTCCATTCGGTCCGCCAGCCCATCCGGTGTCTTGCCGGCCCAGACAAGCACGGATTTTTCGCAGGCCTTCGCCTCGGCCTCCGTCTTGGCGAATGCCAGCGGTTCAAATCGGCCAAACACATCTTGCAGAGGTTTGCGTTTCCACAGGCTCATGCCCATGGCCACATGGCCAAATTCGTCCTCGCGGTGGGCGCGGGTCAGCGCCTCCAGCGTGTCCAGCACATGCTCTAACGCGCATAAACGGTCGCGGTAGGGGTCGTACCATTTCGGGTAAAGCATCATCGCGCCCGCAAAAAGCTGTGCGCGGGTCAGGCGGCGCTGGCGGCGATCAATGGGGTTCATGTCATGGGTCAGGCCCCATCCGGCATAGAAGGGCTGCCCAAAGACAATGGGCTGATGGCCTGCCAAAACCGCCTCGAACCCCATGCCCGAGCTGACGGTGTAGACCGCAATGGCCCCCTCCATCAGCGCATAGGGCGAGACCGGGTCGGTCATCAACGTCATGCGATCGGTCAGATGTTCCGGCCCAAAATGGCCGGGGCGGTGCCCGCCGGTGGTCTCGGGGTGGGATTTGATGATGATCCGCGCGGTGGGGTGGTCTTGCTGGGCATAGACCAGCATCTCGCGAAACGCCGCGACCGAGCCTGCGCCATATTCAATCGAGGCGTCGCCGCGCGTCTGGTCAATCACCAGCACGTAGCCCGGCGCGGGCATCGGGGTGTCCGGGTCGAAATCGTTGTATTTGGACAGGTGCAGCGCTTTGATGCGGGCGATGTTGGCACGCGCGCGGGTCATCATGGCGGCGTCGTCCAACGGCGCCTCGGCCAGCAGCGTTTCCAGATCGGACGGACCTGCGCAGTCAAAATAGGGGCGTTTGTGGTCGACGGTCAGCCCCAGTGGCGGCTCCCCGTCGCGGCCCGGTTTGATGGACCTCAGAAACGCGTCCTCGATATGGACCAGCTGCGCGCCGGTATACGCGCCCACGGTCTCGCCACGACCTGAGGTCGGGCTTTTGCCCCAGACGGCGATGCGGTCGTCCGCGCCGGGCTTGCCGAGGCTCAGGTCATAACCGGCAAGATCAAGGATGCGCCGCACCCTCGATTGCGTGAAAAAGCCGCCGTTAAAATAGAAAAGCCGCGAGCGGTGGGAGGACCCGCTCGCGGCCTTTGTTGGGACTTGCGCCCCGGTCGTCACTTAGCCGCCGCCTGCCGCGTTGGACAAGGCGTTGACCGAGCTCAGAGAGCCGGTCAGGGCGGAAATGGTCTTGTTCCAGGTCACAAACGGGGCCTCGGTCACGTAGACCGTGTCGTCGTCGCGCACGATGAAGTCGCGGGCCTCGAACATGCCGGTCGGTTCGGTCAGGTCCAGCACGTAGACCATGCGCTGCGCGCCCTCCAGGTCGCTGCGGCCCAGCACTTGGTTGGCAATTTCGCCCGGCTCGTTGCGGAACACGAACACGCCGGTCGGGTCGGCTAGGTTGGAGTTCAGCCCGCCCACCTGCGCAATGGCCTCAATGGCCGACAGTGTCTGGGTCTCAAATTCCAACCGGTTCTGGGCGCCGGTGGCCCCCAATACGGTGAAGGCGCGTTTGTCTTCTTCGATCAGGATGCGGTCGCCGCCGCGCAGGGCGATGTCAAACTTGGGGTTGGTGTACAGGTCCTCGAACCAGATTTTGCAGCGATGCGCGCCGCGGATCACGGTGATCTGGGCGATCTCGGGTTCAATGGACAGCCCGCCCGCGCGGGCGATCATGGCCGACAGGGTCCGGGTGGGGCGTTCAATGGCGAACAAGCCTTGCTGGCCAACGCCGCCGACCAAGGACACCGTCGAGCCGTCGCCCGCCACGCGGCGCACGATGACCTGGGGGTCAGGGGTCTGGGTGTCCAGCTTGCCGGTGATGATGCGGCGCAGGCTTTCGGGGGTGTTGCCCGCGGCCTTGATGCGGCCCGCATAGGGCACAAAGATGAAGCCGGAGCCGTCGACCTGCACTTCGTCCAGGGGCGTCGCGTTGGCGCCCTCGGCGGCCAGAAGGCCGTCATCGACGTTTTCGTAGATCAGCAGGCCCAGCGTGTCGCCGGGGTTTATCGTGTCGGACCCCAAAATTCCTGCGTTCAGAAAGGCGTTGGAAAAGCCCAGCACCGGTTGCACGGCGGTGGCGCGGGTCACTCGGCTGTTGACGGCCACGATGAACGCGTCGCCCTTTTGCTGAACGGAGCCTGCGTAGATTTCGCGTTTGCCCGGGCCGGAGCGTGGCAAGCCGCAAGATGCGACAAGGGCCGCAACCAGAACAAAGGACGCAATGCGGGCGCCCTTTTTGGATAGAATAGTCACTGCGTGAGCTCCTCGTTGGGAAACTGCCTCAAGTTTTTCTTTTAACCGTATAGAAACGCGGACAAAAAGATAGTCCCAGCCTTAGTTGACGACGTGTAACTGTTGCCGTGGCGTCGCAGTGCCAGACGTCAGTGCGTCATAGGGGTCTTCGGCCACCAGCATCATGTCCACAACCTGGCGCAGCAATTGCCGCCGCCCACGGGCCGAATAAAAGCCGCCGGGAATCTGCGATGTTTCAAGCAAATAATGCCTGTAATCCCTGTATGCTTTGCTGTCTGGCCGGGTCGGGGTGGTGAAGAAGTCGGGCAGGGATTGCGTCGAGACGAATTCCGGCTTGTTGTAGACCGCGTCGCCAAACACTTTCAGCGGAAATCCGCGCCACAGCACCTGCTGGGCGGCTGTTGAATTTACCGTGACCGCGCTGCGGGCGGTGTTCAAAAGGGCGGCCAGCTTGCCGCCACGCACGTAATGCACGCGGCCCTGAACGCCCTTTTCGCGGGCCAAACGCCGAATCTCGCGGCGCACGGGCACCCGGCCATCCTCCAAAGGATGCGCTTTCAGGACCAGATGGTGATGCGCGGGCGCGCCCTTGGCGAAGCCGTCGATGGTTAGGTCCAGAAAGTCGGTCATGGTGTCAAAAGGCGAATGCATCTGGAAGCTGCTGTCATGCTCAAGCTGCAGCAGGCACAGGTGATAGGGGAAACCGCCATGTTTGATGCGCAGCGTCGAGGCGGCGCGTTCCAACGCGGTAAAGGGCATGGTCACCAGACGCCGGAGATACAGTCGAAATTCCTTGGTCACGGTGACCGAGCGATGCGGGCGGAAGTTGCGGTACTTCCAGTTCCGAAGGAACACGAAATAATGGTAAACCGCGCCGTAAAACACATGCTGGCGCATGTCGCCCCAGCGCGCAGGGGCGTCAGGCAGATCAAGATCCAGCCCCTCAAGCGCTTTGCGCATCTCGGCCACGTCCATATCCATGAGGCGCGAATTGCCGTTGGTCCCGCCACGCTCATAGGTCACCCAGTAGGGGCGCAAATACCCTTCCTCGAAGACATGAATGCCAAGGCCCAGCGCGCGGGCAATTTCGACCGCCTGTGCGTGGATCGGGCGCGTGTCGCCATAGAGCACAATGTCGGTGATGGATTTCTCGGCCACGATCTCGTGGAAGCGGTCGCGCCATTGGTCTTGCGGGGCGGTGAAGGGCAAGTAAGTCTTGTTGGAAAACCAGAACGCGTCGTCGCCTTTGTTGAAGCCCACGCGCCACACATCTGATCCGGCCGCTTGCAGCATCTTGCCCAAGCGGTAGAAAAACGGCCCATGGGGCCCTTGCAGAAACAGGAATGATCTTCCCTGTCCAGACATCGCACTCTTTCCCTCACGCGGCCAAAACGCTGACCTACACTACATATGTTCGCTTGAAACACGAAACTTAACATCGGGTTACCGGGGAATTTCGGCAGATTTGTGGCAGGGATGGCGGCTTGCGGCCTTTTCAGCCGCGCGTTAGGTCTGAGGCAACATTTAACGGAGCCGCCCTCATGTTCACTGGCATCATCACCGATATTGGCACCATCACCGAGCTGGAACAGCGCGGCGACCTGCGCCTGCGCATGGCCTGTGCCTATGACACAGGCGGCATCGACATTGGCGCCTCTATCGCCTGCAATGGCTGCTGCCTGACGGTGGTGGAACTGGGCGCGGACTGGTTTGACGTGGAAATCTCCGCTGAAAGCGTGTCCAAAACCAACATTGGCGATTGGGCCCTGGGCAGTCGCATCAATCTGGAACGCGCCTTGAAAGTCGGTGACGAGCTGGGCGGCCATATCGTGTCAGGCCACGTGGACGGGGTGGCCACCATTGTGAAAATGGTCGACGAAGGCGACAGCACGCGCGTCACGCTGGAGGCCCCGGACGCTCTCGCCCGCTTCATCGCGCCAAAGGGGTCTGTGGCGTTGAATGGTACATCGCTGACGGTGAACGAGGTTGATGGCGCAAAGTTTGGCATCAACTTCATCCCGCACACCAAATCAGTGACCAATTGGGGCGACGCCAGGGAAGGCGACCGCATCAATCTGGAGATTGACACGCTCGCCCGCTACGTCGCCCGCCTGCAGGACTGGGCATGAGCGGGCCAGCCTTGAAAGGGATGGGCCACAATAACGGCCCCACATTGGAGCCCGGGTTTGCGTGGCGCAAACACAGCTGGGCCAAAGCCCGCCGCGATTTGTTGCCGAGCCTGCCCATAGAAGTCCTGCGCCGCCGCGTCGCCCGCGCCAAGGAATTGGGGCTGCCCTACAAAACCTACGCCTCCGTCCGCGCGGCCTCGGGCCACGACGTCGTGGCGTTTTTGTATTCCAGCAACGCATTGCGCGTTTTCCGCGATGGTGCGCCAATGCCCGCAGACCGCGCCGAAAAACTTCTCTGCGTCAAAGGGGCGGGCCTCACGACGCTGGCGCAACCGCCCCTTGATCCGGCGCGGCTTATCGCGACGCTGATGTCGGAGCACGCCATCGCCCTGAAAGCCGCGTCCCGAGCGCCGCATTTCGCGGCCAGCTGGTCGGAGATCGGCTCGGCTGTCGCCGCCCCTCTGATCGCCGCCCGACTTCCGCGCGACGGGGTCGTGGTGGTGGGCGACACCGACGCGGAACGCGACTGGTGCGCGGCCGGGCGGCTCGCTGGGTTCATCTCAAGTGATGTACAATTTGGGTTGAGGGGCTGAAAATTCGTCCCCAATTTGTACAAAACTCCGTACAACTCTCTGAAACCCTTTAAAATCGGTGAATGCCGCGCTATCTCGCACAGGACATATAAAGGCTGCCCATGACCGACTATTCCGACGCGATTTCCCCGATTGAGGAGATTTTGGACGACGCCCGCAACGGCCGTATGTTCATTCTGGTGGACCATGAGGACCGCGAAAACGAGGGTGATCTGGTCATTCCAGCGCAGATGGCCACCCCGGAAGCCATTAATTTCATGGCAAAATATGGCCGTGGCCTGATTTGTTTGACCTTGACGGGCGAGCGCATTGATGCGTTGGGGCTGCCGCTGATGGCGTCGTATAATTCCTCCCGCCACGAGACCGCCTTCACCATCTCTATTGAAGCGCGCGAGGGCGTCACCACCGGCATCTCCGCCCATGACCGCGCCCGCACCGTCGCCGTCGCCATCGACCACTCCAAGACCGCTGCCGACATCGCCACGCCGGGTCACATATTCCCGCTAAGGGCCCGTAATGGCGGGGTTTTAGTGCGTGCGGGCCATACCGAAGCCGCCGTCGATGTGTCGCGTTTGGCGGGGCTGAATCCGTCCGGTGTGATCTGTGAAATCATGAATGAAGACGGCTCCATGTCGCGCCTGCCTGATCTTGTGGGCTTTGCGCAGCTGCATGGTCTGAAGATCGGCACGATCAGCGATCTGATCGCGTACCGTAGGCGTCACGACAATCTGGTGAAAGAGTCGTCAAATCAAAAGGTTACGTCCCAGTTCGGGGGTGATTGGGACATGCGGATTTTCACAGATGAAACGCATGGCTCTGAACATATCGCGCTAACCATGGGCGATCTGTCAGACCCCGCGCCGGTTTTGACGCGCATGCATGCGCTGAACCCCATTGAGGACGTGCTGGGCCTTGGCCCGTCTCCGGCTGACGAGTTGCGAAATGCAATGAAAACAATCGCTTCTGAAGGGCGCGGCGCAGTGGTCTTGCTGCGCGACACAACAATGAAGCTGGTGACAGATGGCGAGATATCGCCGCAGACCTTGCGCCAATACGGGCTGGGCGCGCAGATTTTGGCGGCTTTGGGCCTGCATAAGCTGGAGCTGTTAACCAACAGTCCGTCGCCCAAAGTTGTAGGTCTTGACGCCTACGGGCTGGAAATTACCGGCACCCGCAATATTCCCACGGAGGGCTAGATCATGGCCGGATCAGAGACGCATCATGTGATGGACACCCCCAAATTCGATCAGCCCACCAAACTGCTGATCGTGGTGTCGCCCTACTACAAAGACATAGCAAACAACCTGTTAGAGGGGGCCAAAGCCGAAATCGAGGCCGCTGGTGCCACCTATGAGGTCGCAGAAATGCCCGGCGCGTTGGAGATCCCCTCGGCCATCCGAATTGCCGACCGGCAGAGCGATTTTGATGGCTACGTCGCTTTAGGCTGCATCATCCGGGGGGAGACCACGCATTACGATACGGTCTGCAATGACAGCTCGCGAGGGCTCATGCTGCTGGGGCTTCAGGGCTGCAACATTGGCAACGGGATCTTGACGGTGGAGAACCGACAGCAGGCTGAAGTGCGGGCCGCCCCGAAAGATCAGAATAAAGGGGGAGGTGCCGCGGCTGCGGCCTTGCATCTGATCGCGATGCAGCGCAGATACGGGCCGAAATCGCGTGGGCTGGGGTTCCGGCCGGGCGGCAATGATGAAGACGACGGAAGTTTCCAGATCGCATGACCACCTCGAACAACCAGAAACGGGCGATGAAATCGGCCTCCCGCCTCTACGCGGTGCAGGCCCTGTTCCAGATGGAGCATTCCAGCCAGTCGATTGATGATGTCCGCGCCGAGTTTGAGGATCACCGCTTCGGGGCGGTCTATGAGGGCGAGGAGATGATCGAGGGGGATGTCGACACGTTCCGCGCCCTGTTGGAAGGCGCGGTGGCTGAGCAATCGCAGATCGATCAGCTGGCGGACCGGGCCATCGTGGAGACCTGGAAGATCGACCGGATTGACCCGACCCTACGCGCCCTATTCCGGGCGGCGGGGGCGGAGTTGGTGGCCAAGGCCACCCCGCCCAAGGTTGTGATCGTCGAGTTCGTGGACGTGGCCAAGGCCTTCTTCCCCGATGGGCGCGAGCCTAAATTCGTGAACGCCGTGCTTGACCATATGGCGCGCGAGGCGCGGCCCGAGGCGTTCTAGGCGCGGTCCGACGCATGCGTCGGAACCTGCAACCCTTTGATTTCGTTGGAAACAACGTCAAAAATTAACCACTTATTTACCCGGTCCTAGCTGGTGCAATCCGCGGCTTTGATAGCGGCGCGGCTGGTCGTGTCGAACACGCCGCGCGTGGTGTTTCCGCCGCTTTCCAGCATCACTGATGCTCCGGCAATCTCGCTGCCGGCGACGCGGATTTGGCCCAAAGCCCCGTTTGTCACAGTGTCGTCCACATCAATTGTGAAGGCCACGCTTTGGCTGGGGGCAAGGCCCGTGAGGTCAAGCCGGATGACGGTGTCGCCATCCTTGACGGGGGCGACCGTGCCCAACACCTCGCCGCCGGACACGGTCTCGAACGGTTGGAACACCTCGACCCCTGCGCCGTTGCCGGTTGTGTCAAAGATCAGCCCTGCAGCGCTGTCCGCGAGGTTCAGCGTCAATGTTGCGGGGCCGAGGTCGCAGCCTGCGGTGTTGGTGAAGGTGAAGCGGTCCTTGGGGGCGCTTTCGGTGAAGGTGACGGCAATGTCGGCGGCTGCGGGCGTTGCGGCGAGAAGGGCCAGCGTGAGTACGGTTTTCATCTGTGGTATGCCTCCGGCGGGGATATTTTCGAACATGGGAAGGGGGGTGCCTCTCAGTTTTTGGCGGGCTACTCGGTCGGTTCTGTCGCCATATTGTAGTCTTTCAGCTGTTCGGGCAGCAGCACGTATATTTCGTCGGGCGGTGTCACCAACGCGTGGCGCATAATGAGTGGATCAACGCCCATATCGTTGAGATAGGCCATGACCTCGCCCTGTCCACGTTGAATGTCTTCGACGGCCAGAAAGGCGGGCAGGGCGGAGTTGGTTCCGAAATAGTGTTGGTGCACGCCGACTTGGGCCTCGTCATGGATGGTGCGGTCGGTGCCGGAGGCGAGGATGTAGGGGCAGGCGGACAGGCAGATGTCGCCCGCGCCCAGCACTGTGTTGAAGTCTTTGTCGCGCAGCTGGCGGCCAATCGTCAGAGCGTCGCGCACCGATCCGCCGGGGGAATTGAGGCGGATATGGGTGAGGCTTTGCGGGTTGGCGCTGAGGTATTCGGTGAAGCGGTCGGCGTCACCCGGCGCGATGGTGCCCGTCAGCGTGAGCGTTTCGCCTTTGATTTCAAAGGAAATGCGCGACGGCATATCGCCGGTGGAGCGGTAGGGGCGCGCGGGGTTGCCCTCATCTGCGGGGCGGAGCGGCGTGTCGCCGGGCGAGTAGCGCCGCGTCTGGTCGCCCGGGATGACGGGCGTGTCAAAGCGCGGCTGGCTTGAGGGCCATGCGATATGGGGGATCGCGGCAAAGAGGTCGCGGCCCATCAGGAACAGGGCGATGCCCAGTTGCACCGCGAGGACCAGCTTGATGACGCCTTTGGCGGTGATCTGGCTTTTGGGCTGGTCCGCCTTGAGCGCCTGCTTTGCGGCCCTTTTGGCCGCACGTTTTTCGGCGCGGGTGGGGGGCAGCGTTGGGATGTCGGGTGCGGAGGTCATGCCTGTTTGTCAGGCTTCACTTCGGAGGGTACCGGCTTGATTTCAGGCGTTATTTCTGGTTTTCGCGGCGGCGCGGGCGTCCATGTTTCGGAGCCTCTGAGAGAGTGTTCGACATCCTGGACTGCGTTCAATGCGGCGCGCAGTTCGGCCAGTGTCAACGTGTCCTCGACGCCGACGCGGGACTTGCCGGAGCGGATGGCGGCCTGCGTGATGGCGAGGATGAAAACCAGCACCGCAGGGAGCAGGTCGATGGCGATGGCACCCGCCCAGCTTGGCACGAAGTTCTCGGCGTAGCGGATCACGGCGTCGGCGGTTGAGATCGGAGTGTAGATGGTTTCCGACGGTGGCTCCATCGCCATGACGCCGTCGGCGGCAATGCGCAACGTGTCGGCGCGCTGGCCAAGTAATTGTAATACCGAAGAAATTGTTGATTGCTGGCCTGCGCGATTTTCGGCTGTGCGACCATCGAGTTCGGGCAGGATGACGGAGGCCGAGAGGTCCTGGGCGGCGCGGGACACCAAGGGGGCGACCGAGAGCTGCCTGAGCTGGGTGATGACGCCTGCGAGGCGGACGGCTTCTTCGGAAAACTGGACCGAGCGGGCCTCGATCGGGCCGGGCTCAACGGTGAGGGAGCGCATCCTGCTGAGGATGGCGTTTCCTTCGGTAAATGCTGCATTTACAAGGGGTTGCTGGGAGGCGATTTGGCGTTCCAAGCCCGCCAGCTCGTCGGATTTTTGCCGCAGCACGCGAAACACCGCGCCGCGACCGGCGAGGCCGGACAAATCGCCGGTGGCTTCTTGTTCTGACAGGTCCTCGAATGACTGGCGCACGCGGGCGACATCGCGGCCAAGCCCTTGAGCGGAAATGGTTATTTCGTTGGAGCGTTCCAATGCGGTCTGGTAGTCCTGCACCGTGCGGGCGAGGTGCTGCTCAACGGCCGCGGCCCCTGCCAAAGCGGCGGCATTCAGCCACGAGGACATGGCGATAATTGCCAATGATCCCAACAACATAGACACGAAAAGCCCGATGCGTGCGCCCATGGTGCGGACGGCGGGAAGCAGGCGCATGAGGTAGGACCAGAACACAAAGATGCCGACGGAGACGGCGATGGAGTAGCTGACGGCGGCAAAGAAGCTTAACGCGCCGTTGTCATCGAGCAGGGAGGAGACGCCCAGATAGGTGTAAATGCCTGATGCGACTGCCAAAACTCCGAGTGCGGCGGCTGTAAAACTGTCGAGCCAAGAGACGTGGCCCTCCAATTCCTTGGCGTAGCGCAGGCCTTGCGCCTCGGCGCGGGTCAGTTTTTCGTCGTCCATGGGTCGCTCCCCTTAACCAGAGGTTAATATGGGGCTCGGGGAGGCGTTTGACCAGTGACGGTTCTGCGAGCTGTGCGGAGTTTTGTACAAATTGGGGATGATCTGGCGGGGCCAAAACCCAGTTTGTACAAAATTTTCAGGGCCGTTTGCGGGCCGACATGGCGTCGAGTGCCGCGCCGAACTCAGCGGGCTCCATCGCTTGCGCGAGTGCGCGGGCCATGAACTCGGCCTGGCTTTCGGGGATGAGGCCGCCGACGGGGGGATCCGCGTCTAGATTGGTCGGGAAGGCGTAGCCCTCGGCGGCGGCGGCGATGATGCGGGCGGGGTTTTTGTGACCTTTGAGCACGGGATAGAGAGCGCGGCACATGGCGGTGCGGTCGACGGCCTCGATACTGCGGCCAAAGGGCGAGCCGATTTGCAGCAGGTTGGCGAGGCGGTAGCGGTCCTTGGTGGTGTTGGTGCCCGCGCCGTGCATGACGGCGGGGTTGAAGAAGACGGCGTCGCCTTTTTGGAGGGGGAGCTGGGTGCGGTTTTCGTCGAAGTAGCGTTGGAAGTTGTCGCGCTGGAAGGCGACATAGCCTTCGAGCATCTGGTGGGAATAGGGCAGGTAGAGCGTGGGACCCGTTTCCAGCGGCATGTCGCAATGCGCGATGGCCCCTTGCAAGGTCAAGAGCGGCGACAGCGCGTGGACCTGCGCGGGGTAGGTGGCGACGCGGGCCGGCGGCATGAAGCCCAAATGGTAGTCGCGATGCGCGGTCTGCGCGGCCCCGCCGGGATTGACGCGGTTGACCTGCGCGGTCAGCTGGTAGCCCTCCCCCAGCCAGGCTCGGCAGGGCAGGTCGATGGCGGGGGTGTCCATATAGGCCGCGAAATTGGCGGGGTTGGCCAGGCAGTGCTTTTGGGCCGCGTTCCAGACGCGGTCGTTGGCGCCGGGCTTGGCGAAGTGGTCGCCGCCGCCGGTGCCTTTCTCGGCGTCGATGATCGCCTCGAAGATTTGGGTGGCTTGATCGAGGGCGTGCAGGTCGGAGACCGCGCCCTTGATGGCCACAATGCCGGGGCCGGTGTCAAAAACGCGGTTCAGCTCGGTCATCAGCTCCAGCGGGTCGGCGGAGCGCAACGTGTCGCCTGTGTAGAGGACCGTGTTTTGTTCAATCGCGCTGGCCAGCGGGTAGCTGGCCTTGTCGGTGTCGCGTTCCACCAGCGCTTTGAGCGCGTCGAGCGTGCCGGATGTGTCTGACAGCCAGACGTTTGGATGTGTGCGCATTGCGGCCTCCCTGCGTGTTGAGGTGAGTTTGAGCTTGAATGCGGGAGGGATGTGAAGAAAATCACCTCAGAAACACATCAGATTGGACGGGCGGTGCATTCACAAAAGGAGATCGCGTTTCAGGCGGGGGTGTCGCTGGCCACGGTGGACCGCGTGCAGCATGGCCGCGCAGGCGTGCGGGCGGTGACGCGGCGACGCGTGGAGGCGGCCATGCGGGAGCTGGACCGTCAGGCGGAGGCGCATGCGCTGGACGGCAAGCGGCTGGCGCTGGATGTGATTGTTGAGGCGCCGGAGCGGTTTTCATCGGCCGTGCGCGACGCGTTCGAGGCGGAGCTGGAGGCGCTTAGGCCCGCCTCGCTGCGGCTGCGGTTTCACATGGCGGAGCGGTTTGAGGAGCAGGACCTGCTGGCGCTTTTGCGCATGATCCGGCGGCGGGGGACGCAGGGCATTGTGGCGAAACTGCCGGACCGGCAGGCGGTTGTTGCCAGCGTGGCACGGTGCCGGGACGCGGGGATTGCGGTGGTGTCGCTGGTGACTGACCTGCCTGCGGCGCGGCCGCTGGCCTATATCGGGATGGACAATGGCGCGGCCGGGCGGATGGCGGCGTTTCTTGTAAGCAAAGGCTGCCGCGACGGCGCGGTTCTGGCATCGCTGTCGAGCGACGGGTTTGTGGGGGAGGCGGCGCGGGTGGCGGCGTTCAGGGCGGCCTTGCCCCAGCGGGACGTGATTGTGGTGGCGGGCGGCATGGGCCGCGCGGGTGAGACGGAGCGGCTGGTGCGCGACGCCGTGGCGGGGCGTTCCGTGGGGGCGGTTTATTCGGCAGGCGGGGCGAATGGCGCGATTTTGGCGGCACTAGCCGCAAGGCCGGAGGTGTTTGTGGGGCACGATCTGGACCGCGACAATAGGCTGTTGCTGGCCGAGGGTCGGATTGATTTTGTGATCCACCACGACCTGCGGGCCGACGCGCGGGCGGCGTGCCACCACATCATGAAGGCGCAGCGGCTGCTGCCGCCTGACTTCGCCATTGCAGGCGCCCGCATTCAGCTGGCCACGCCGTTCAACATTTGAGGGGGGCAGGTGGTGACGGAACCGCCGCAGGGGTCGAAGAACTTATTCCCGCAGACCTGTATATACAGGTGGGCGCCAGGTAACTGAACCAGGGTCCAGGCAGAGCCAGCTCCCGAGGAATTGCTTAAGGCCACCAGAATGTAGTCTTCATGTGTGACACAGAGGGCAGAACCGTCATCCTTGCAGATAGGGTGCAGGGGGGCCTGTGGCAAGGTGTGGTGTCACCGCCATGTCGCTTATCTGCTTTCACAACGGCCCCTGAGGCAGTAGGCCGTTGCAACTTCACCGTTTTAGGGGGCCCGAGATGGCGCAGAAAGCCACCATCTACAAAGTTGAGCTGTCCGTGTCCGACATGGACCGCCACTACTACGACACCCACAAGCTGACCGTGGCCAAGCACCCGTCGGAGACGGATGAACGCCTGATGGTGCGCCTGCTGGCCTTCGCGCTGAACGCCCATGAGCAGCTGGAAATGACCAAGGGCCTGTCCACCGACGACGAGCCCGACATCTGGCAAAAGAGCCTGAGCGGCGAGCTGGAGCTGTGGGTGGCCTTGGGCCTGCCCAGCGACAAGATTATCCGCCAGTCCTGCGGCAAATCAGACGCGGTCGTGATCTACGCCTATGGGGGCCGCGTGGCGGAGATGTGGTGGGAGAAGACCCAGAACAGCACCACCCGCTTTGACGCGTTGCAGGTTGTGAACCTGCCTGAGGCGGACACCGCCGGGCTGGCCGCGTTGGCGGACCGCGCGATGAAGATGCAGGTCAACATCCAGGACGGCGAGGTGATGGTGAGCGTCGGGGACGCGATTGTCTATGTCACCCCGGTTGTTTGGAAAAGCGGCGCGCGGTGAGGGCCGCGCCCGGCCAGAGACGTGTCTGCTGGCGGGGCGGTGTTTGACGGGGGGCTAGTCCGCGTGGGCGTCGGCCCGCATGCGGGCGAGGTGGTCGTCCCAGCCCTTGTCCAGCGCCAGCGTCAGCCCGAACGCGTCCGCGCCTTGGGGCAGCCCGATATGGTCCAGCGAGAGGCGCGTGCCGCCGGGGACCGCCTCTAAGCGCCATTTGACGGTGCTGACGGCCTCGCCCATCGGCTTGATCGTGAACGTGTATTCCAGCAGGTCATGGGGGTCGCAGGCGGTGACGGTGCCCCACATCAGCTTGTCGCCGCTGTCAGTGCCATACATGGCGTAATCGGCGTCTTTGGCCAGCGTTTCTGCGGGCTTGTGGAACCAGATGCCGAGCTTGTCGGGGTCGGTGAGGTAGCCCCACACGGTCTGCTTGTCGGCTTTGAGGAAGATGGATTTCTGAATGATCGTGTCAGTCATCGTGTTGGTCATTGGGGCGGTCCTTTTTTTTGGCTTCAGTGGCTTCAATGGCGGATTTCAGGGCGTCGAGTTTGTCGTCCCAGAACTGGTCGAAATAGGAGAGCCAGTCGAAGATGGGGGCGAAGCCGTCCTTGTTGATGGCGTTGATCTTCTCGCGGCCCCGGGCGCGGACGGTGATGAGGCCTCCGTCGTTGAGCACGGTGAGGTGCTTTTTGACAGCGGCCCGCGTCATGTCGAAGTTTTGCGCGACCTGCGCGATGGTCATGTCTTGGGTGGCGAGATGTTTGAGGATGTCGCGGCGCGTGGGATCCGCCAGTGCGCGGAAGGGGCTTTGGGGTGTTGGCGGCATGGTGGGCTCTGTTTTTGGGATACCATTGGGTATCGCTTTTATATGAAACCTTATGGTATCATGTCAAGGGGGCTGGAGGGGTTGATTTTTGTTTACGTTTTGTTCACTATTTCAGCATGCCTGATGACCTAATGCCCCCCGTCCACACCCAACCGGGCCAGCTTCTGGCCCGCGGGGTCTGCCGCCATCTGGCGAGCCATGACTTTGTGTGCATCGAGGAATTCACGCCCGAACGCGGCAAACGGGTCGACGTGATGGGGCTGGGGCCGAAGGGCGAATTGTGGGTGATTGAGTGCAAATCCTCGCGCGCCGACTTTCAGACCGACAAGAAGTGGGAAGGCTACCTGGACTGGTGCGACCGCTATTTCTGGGCCGTGGACGAGGCGTTCCCGACGGAATTGCTGCCCGAGGAGACCGGGCTGATTATTGCGGACGCTTATGACGCGGAGATCATCCGCATGGCCCCCGAGGACAAGCTGGCCGCGGCGCGGCGCAAGGTGCTGGTGGCCAAGTTTGCCCGCCATGCGGGGCGGCGGCTGCAATCGCTGCGCGACCCGGAGTTTGTGCAGCCGTTCATCTGATCTGACTGTGCTGCGCACGTGATGTTTTTGCGTTCTTGGGGAGGTTCCCTCCCCCGCCACGCGGGCATCCCCTAGAGGATATTTTTGGAACAATGATGGGCGCCGCGCCTAGCAGGCCGGGACAAAGGCCGAGGGCAGGTTGGAGAGGATTTTGAGCGTCGCCCGGGCGTAATTCAGCGTGATATCCATCAGGAACGCGAAGATCACCACCATCATCGTGGCATAGGCCCAGCCATAATAGCTTTGGTACAGGATCGCGTAGAACCAATCCGTGTTGAACAGATAGAGCGCGGTGCAGATGCCCACCGAGACCAGCAAAAGCAGGCAAGGGTAGATCAGAAGCGGGCGCTTGGGGGTGGGCGCAAAACTGGCGGCGAGCACGGCCATGAAGGCTATGAGGTTGGTGGTGGCCATGATGATGACGTCCTGGCGGAGCGCGGCAAGGATCGCGTCATATTTGCCCTTGATGACATCAAAGATCACGCCTTGTTGCAGGCCAAGACGGGCGGCGTTGGCCTGCATCGCCGCGCGGACGAGGGCGGTGGAGCGGGCGACCTCTGCGTCCGTTGCGGGCGTACATTTGCAGTGATTGGCGATGACCTTGCCGATGAGGTCCGGCAGGTCGCTTTCGGCGGCGCGTTCTTTTGCGGCCTGGCGCGCGCCCAGCTGGTCGGCCAGCTTTTGCAGGCCTTGCGGGACAGCCCTGTCGGCAAGATCGGGGAAGCGGTCCTGCATCTCTGTGGTGATTTGGGATTTGGCAAAGCCCAGCGCCGTGCGTTCGAACTGCGCGGAGAAGAGCGTCAGGGCGAGCAGCAAGGCGCAAAAGGCGGCGGCGCCGATGGCGGCGGTGATGCGGATGCCTGCGATCATGCCGCAGCGCTCATTTTACTGCGCGGGCGCGGGCGGCGGCGGCCTTGATTTCCTCGGCGATTTCCTCGGCCTCTTCGGGGTCAAAGTCGAAGGGCAGGTCGATGCCCTCGCCCTGAACATAGAGCCGCACCATGCCCTGATCGGTGGGGCCGATTTGCAGATTGGCCGCGATGTCGTTTTCTGAGTTGATGCCCATGGCCGGGGTCTCCTTTGGTGTGGGGTCGTTGCTACCCAGATGCGGCGGGGGAGGCAAGGGTCGGGCCGCGCGGCGGGTTTGCCCGCGTGGCTGCCAGGCCGGTGCGGCCCTTGGGGCAGGATTTGGTGGACTTGACATGGACCAGACTGGGACCAGAGCGCTTTAGGGGTCTTGCAATCACCTGCGGGCTTGGCTAAATCAGCGCCAGTGTGCCGCCTTAGCTCAGTTGGTTAGAGCACTGGTTTGTGGAACCAGGGGTCCCCCGTTCAAGCCGGGGAGGCGGTACCATTCTTCCCTTTTCGCCAAGTCTTGCTACCTTTACCCCGCAAGCGGGTGCGCAAATACAATCTACGAGGGGGGCAAGATGTCCGACCAGACTGCGGCAGAGGCCGAAGAACGGGCCGAAGAACAGGCCGAAGAACGGTCCATGGAAGAGGCGGCGACATTGTCGCCCAAGCTGATTTTCGAGGTGATCCGCCGCAACGGCGAGGAGGAGCTGGAGCGCACCAACCGGTCCTTGTTCTGGTCGGGGATTGCTGCGGGGATCATGATTTCGGCCTCGGTGCTGGGGGAGGCGATTTTCCGCACCTACCTGCCGGATGCGCCGTGGCGCTATTTGCTGGAAAATCTGGGCTATTCGCTGGGCTTCATCGTGGTGATCCTTGGCGGCATGCAGCTGTTTACCGAGAACACCATCACGACCGTTTTACCGCTGCTGCGCGACCCGTGCGGGCGGATGTTTTCGCGGGTGGGCCAGCTTTGGGCGCTGGTGCTGGCGGCCAATGTGGTGGGCGCGTTCGGGGTGGCGATGCTGTTTGCCTATACCTCGGCCATACCGCCGGACCTGCTGCCCGCGCTGACCGAACTGTCCGAGCATGCCACCGGCATGCCGGCGTTTCAGGGCTTCATGAAAGCCATCCCTGCGGGCGTTTTGGTGGCGGCCATCGTGTGGATGCTGCCGCAGGCGGAGGAATCGTCGTTTTGGGTGATCCTTGTCTTCACCTGGCTGATCGCGGCGGGGGACTTCACCCATATCGTGGCCGGCTCAGTGGAGATGGCGTTTTTGATGGTGCAGGGACAGCTGGGCGTCTTTGACGCCGTGTTGCGCTTCTTCCTGCCAGTGCTGGCAGGCAACATTGTGGGCGGCACCGTGATCTTCGCGCTGATTGCCTGGGGGCAGGTGCGCGACGACGTGAAGCCTAAGGCGTATTGACCTGAATGGTCTGGATGACCTCGGAGGTGACGCGGTCATAGATCACGATTTGATTGTACGTGGTGACCACGGCGTACCAATCGCTGGTGGTGGTGAAGGCCTGCGCTGTGGCGCCTGATGGCAGTGTGATCTGATCCGGGATCGCCAAAGTTGGGGCGGGCTGCTGTACGCGGATGACAATCAGCGCGATCAGGACTAGAAGGCCCCCAATCATCACCGCGGTGAGGGTCGTCACAAGGCGGCGCAGAAACTTCAGGTTGGCAGGCTCGGGCCCGCCCTCTTCAGGATCGTTTATGTCTGACACTGTCATCTCCGTCGAAATCTCGGAAAACCCCGTTGGGCGGCTTGATAAGGCATTGGCGCGGGACGTGCCAGTGGAGGCGAACCTGTCGCGGTCGCGACTGGCCAAACTGCTGGCCGAAGGCGCGGTGTCGCGCGACGGCGTGGTGATGACGGACGCGCGGGCCAAGGTCGTTGAGGGCGAGGTCTACCAGATCCGCGTGGCCGAGGCCGTGGATCTGGAGGCGCTGCCGGAGGACATCCCGCTGGACGTGGTTTACGACGACGACGCGCTGATTGTGGTCAACAAGCCTGCGGGCATGGTGGTGCATCCGGCGCCGGGATCGCCCTCGGGGACCTTGGTGAACGCTTTGCTGCACCATTCGGCGGACAGCCTGTCGGGGATTGGCGGGGCCAAGCGGCCCGGCATTGTGCATCGGATCGACAAGGACACATCGGGGCTGCTGGTGGTGGCCAAATCGGATGCGGCGCATCAGGGGCTGGCCAAACAGTTCGAGAAACACAGCGTTGAGCGGCATTACCGCGCGCTGTGTTATGGGCGGCCCGACGCGGCGGACCCGCGTTTGCGCGGCATGGCGGGCGTGGATTTCGAGGCGTCGAACCTGCTGCGGGTGAATGCGAACCTTGCGCGGCACAAGACGGACCGGCAAAGGCAGGCTGTTGTGAAGAACGCCGGACGCCACGCGATCACGCGGGCGCGGGTGGTGGAGAGCTACGGGCTGCCGCCGACCGTGTCTTTGCTGGATTGCTGGCTGGAGACGGGCCGCACGCATCAGATCAGGGTGCATATGGCCTATTGTGGGCATTCGCTGATTGGCGACCCGGTCTATGGCGGCAAACGCAAATTGGCGAAAAAATCGCTGCCGGATGCGGCGATTGAGGCGATTGGCGCCTTCCCGAGGCAGGCCTTGCATGCCGCCACTTTGGGGTTCATTCACCCGGTTTCAGGCGAAAAACTGAGCTTCGAGGCCCCTTTGCCACCAGATTTTGCCGATTTAATCACGGACCTGTCGCGGTAATTTCACACCTATGTGAAGCCTTATTACATTGGGTTTCGACGGAAATACTTTCAACCTACGTTTAAGAAGAACTTAACGCGCACCGTTTATGTGCGCACCGACACCTTGAAAATGAACCGACCTGTTCATAATTCTTACGTAAAGCAACAAACCGACCTCAAAGGGGGGCAAAGACATGGCTAATTACGCAAATCTTCCCGCACCAAGCCCGGAGCAGGGTCTGAACCGCTACATGCAGGAAATCCGCAAGTTCCCGATGCTGGAGCCTGAGGAAGAATACATGCTGGCCAAGCGCTGGGTGGAGGAAGAAGACACCGAGGCCGCGCATAAGATGGTGACATCCCACCTGCGTCTGGCGGCCAAAATCGCCATGGGCTATCGCGGCTACGGCCTGCCGACAGCCGAGGTGATCTCGGAGGCGAATGTGGGCCTGATGCAGGCCGTCAAGAAGTTTGACCCGGAAAAGGGGTTCCGTCTGGCGACCTATGCCATGTGGTGGATCCGCGCCTCGATCCAGGAATATGTCCTGCGGTCCTGGTCGATGGTGAAGCTGGGCACGACCTCGGCGCAGAAGAAGCTGTTTTTCAACCTGCGCAAGGCCAAGAACCGCATTGGCGCGTTGGAAGAGGGCGACCTGCGCCCCGAAAATGTGCAGCGCATCGCCAACGACCTGAATGTGACCGAGGACGAGGTGATCTCGATGAACCGGCGCATGTCGGGCGGGGACGCGTCTTTGAACGCGGTGATCTCGGCCGATGGCGAGGGCGCCACGCAGTGGCAGGACTGGCTGGAAGACGAAGATGCCGACCAAGCTGGCGACTATGAAGCCAAGGACGAGTTGGATGCACGTCGCGAGATGATGGCGGAGGCCATGGAGGTGCTCAATGACCGGGAGAAAGACATTCTGATGCAGCGCCGCCTGATGGAGAAGGCCGTGACCCTGGAAGAGCTGTCCGGCCAATACGACGTGTCGCGCGAACGCATCCGCCAGATCGAAGTGCGCGCGTTTGAGAAGCTGCAAAAGAAGATGCGCGAGCTGGCCGCCGAAAAGGGCATGCTGGCAACCGCCTGATTGCCGCCCAACTTCTGACGAATTGAAAATTTAAGCGTCGGGGTCAGATGATCCCGGCGCTTTTTTCATGCCCGGGACGGATTTGACGCGGAGGGGCTTTGACATGACGCCGGATAAATTGATGGAACGCGCGATTTCGGGAACGCTGGGCGCGGACAACTTGGACTATACCGAGCTGTCTTCGGTGTTTCGCGACAGCCAGCAAATGCTGCAATCCGCGTTGGAGCAGGACCCCGGCAACGCCGAGCTGAAAAAGCTGCTGGACCAAAGCGTGCAGATGGAGGCGCTGCTGACCGCCAGCGGGCAGGCTGACGAGGCGGGTGATGCGGAGCGGCTGAGCGAGATTGCAGGCGAGATTTCCGTGCTGACTGGCACGGGCCCCGTGGATGAACAGCTCGAAGGTGACATTGGCGCGCTGGAAGCGGCCATTGACGAGGGCGACATTCTGGCGGCCAAGGCCGTGCTGGACAAAGGCGTGGATTTGAATGCGCATTATGGCGAATTCAACGAATTCCCGCTGGGTTGGGCGATGGGGTCGGGGGTCCGCTCGGTCGAGATGGTGCGCCTGTTGTTGCAACGCGGCGCGGATGCCCGCTTTGCCACGCCGGAAGGCTACACCGCGCTGCACTACATCGCGGATTACATGTGGGGCGGGGACGACGCGGATCTGAGCCGCGAACTGGTCCGCATACTGGTGGCCGCAGGGGCCGACATTGAGGCGCGCAACCACTATGGCTGGACGCCGCTGTTGCGGGCGGTGATGGAAGGCTCCGTGGCTGAGATGCAGGCGCTTTTGGCCCATGGCGCGGACGCCGATGCGGTCTACCCCGATCATTCGATGCCCGAATTTTCGCGCGGGATGACCGCCCTTATCAACGCGGCCTATGACCCGGAAAAGGTGGCGCTGCTGATCGCGCATGGGGCCGATCCGGCGGCCGTCGCGCCCAATGGACTGGATTTTGCCGCCCATGTCGCAGCCGAGATCGAGACTGTCACCACAACCCGCGAGCCGTTTCTGGCCAAACTGTTGCTGCGGGTGCTGGGTGTGAAGGGCATGAAGCAGGACATGGTCCGGGGGCTGGAACAGTCCCGCGATCTGGTGGCCGCAGCGGTGGGTCAGTAGCTTTCTTCCACGCCCGTTGGGCCCCATTTCACGGGCTTTTTGTATGTGCCAACCTGACGTATTTTGGCTTGTTTGGACGAGAATAAAGGTATTATGGTACGTAATTACTGGCGTTGAAGCAGTTGTGTTGCATGACGCCTAATTGCAAATTTATGACATGCAACCATTGCGCTATGCCCATTACCGTTATCTCGCCTTACCAAGACCTCGTCAGCACCAAGTTGAATGTTGGCATAAAGCAATCGGGGGCAGACCAAGGCTACCCGGAACAAAAATATCATGACGCGGAGTTTCTTATCGGCACCGGAGGTGAACAAGAAAGCTCTTACGGGTTCTACATCGGGAAGAAGGCGAAAGACGGGCTTAGCCTGCCGCTGCGGGTTCCGTTTACGGCGCGGATGGTAAATTACAATTGCTGGGAGCTTTTGGGCGTTCAACCCAACCCCTCGCAGGCCCCTGAACCGGTGAGCTGGGAGGTCCTTGAATGGTCATCCGACACCCAAGGCAGCGCGACTGAGGCCACGCAGGGCTATTCGGTGTCGGGTACGCTGTCGGCCGAAGTGTTCGGCTGCGGGGCTTCCGTGACGGTTGAGCAATCCGTGCAGTTCACAAAAACCTTGGAGCAGTCATCGGAGGAGGGGCGAAGCATTGCCCGGGAATTCTCGGTAAAGCCGGGGCAACGCGGTCAGCTGTGGCAGAACCAGACCTTCATTCGGCTTACCGCGAATGCAACGAACGTATTGAACGAGGCTGCCGCAAGCCAACATGGCGCAAATGACTTCTTTGACACGGTTCTGGCCCCTGGCTACGAAGCTGGCGGCCATGACCCGGACAAACGGGTTCATCAAATGGGACTAAACCGCATCTTCGCTGAGCGCAGCTCGGTAGATGATGTCAAAATGGACTTGGCAAAATTTGCGAAAGCGTATTTGCCGCACGCCCTATCGACCGATCTGGTGTTGGATGTGAAGATGATTTACGCGACCTACTCCGGCTTTGACACCGAATAGTCAGGCTTTGTCGGCCATGCCTCGGCCTGCCCGATATGTTCACTTTGATTTGACCTTGCGTAAAACCTAGCGCAGTTTCGCAGCTGTGCTGGGCGCCGTCCGGGACCTGTGTTGCGTATGCTTTGGGCTTGGAGGAGATCGGTATGACATCAGTCAATTGGGGCATTTTGGGCGCGGCCAAATTCGCGCGGGAGCATATGGGGCCTGCGATCCACGCTGCGCGTGGCGCCCGGCTTTACGGGGTGGCGTCGCGGTCGGGCGACGTGTCGGGGTTTCAGGCCTTCGCGCCCGATTGTGTGGGGTTTGACAGCTATGACGCGCTGCTGGCGTCCGATGAGATTGACGCGGTCTACATCCCGCTGCCCAACCATCTGCATGTGGAATGGGCCGAAAAGGCGCTGCGGGCGGGCAAGCATGTGCTGTGCGAAAAGCCGATTGCGATGAAGGCCGATCAGATCGACGGGTTGATTGCGCTGCGTGACGAGACGGGGCTGCTTTGCGCCGAGGCCTACATGATCGTCCACCACCCGCAATGGCAGCGCGCGCGAGAGATCGTGCAGTCTGGCGGCATCGGCGATCTGGTGCTGGTGGACGCGGTGTTCAGCTACGACAACTCCGCCGAGATTGGAAATATTCGCAACAAACCTGAGACGGGTGGGGGTGGGATACCAGACATTGGGGTCTACACCTTCGGGTCGGTCCGGTTCGTGACGGGGGAGGAGCCCTCGGCGGTGGCGGCCCAGATCACTTGGGAGAACGGCGTGGACGTGTTTGCTCATGTCACGGCCGATTTTGCGTCCTTCCGCTATTCATCCGTGACGTCCATGCGGATGCACCCGCGCCAAGAGGTGACGTTTCACGGGCGCGACGGGGTGCTGAAACTGACCGCGCCGTTTAACCCCAACGTCTTTGGCGAGGCGCAGCTGCATTGGCATGGCGTGTCCGCTGCCGGCGCCCCTTCGGTGACGGTGGAACGCTGGCCGGGGGTGAACCACTACGTGCTGCAGGTGGAGGCGTTTTGCCGGTCCGTGCAGGAGGGGGCGGACTACCCCGCGACATTGGAGTTCGCGAAGGGCACGCAGGCGATGATTGACCGGGTGTTTGAGGCGGCGGGCTGAGAGGTTTCGCCGCGGCTGCGCCGCGTCGACCGGCTGGGGGCTCTGCCCCCAGACCCCCGCATTTAATGGGGGCTCTGCCCCCAAACCCCCGGGATATTTCTGGAACAATGATGGAAAGCCTGTTGATCAGTCGAGCCTGATCTTTCGAAGCTCTTTTGCTGATCTGGTTTTTTCGCCCTTTTTGATGCCGCGATGGCTCATTGCATGGCAGTTTGGGCAGAGCGGGATGAGGTCTTTGATTGGGTCCACCAAGTGTTCCTCTCGAAGGTTTCCGAGGGGGGCTTTGTGATGAATATGGATGAAGTTTGTGCCGACTTCTCCATACGTGAGTTCAAAGTCAAACTTACAAGACTCACATCTTAGGTGCCCGTCGTTCTTTTGCCGGTAGAACGCAATGCAAGCGTCTCTATTTTTTTTGCTCCGCTCGTGTCGGTTGATGGTGACTTGATCCACTTTGCCTTCAAGATCACCTTTGCCATCGTAAAACTTGGGGCTTACCGCGAGTTCATCCTTTGAATCTACGATTACGAAACCGGCTGCTTCAATTGCTTTCCGCGTGTTCGTTGCTGAAGGGCAATCCCTTTGACTTAAGTTTCGTGCAATTCCGTAGATTGCTTTTTGTGGGTAGAGTTCCTTCGTCTCGGGATGCTCAACGAAATATCTGACTGGGTCGCCATAGTCTGCTGGCAGCCCATTTTGGTCAAACTCAGAAAAAGCGCTCATAACCGCTTCATTCTTTACCGAAAACTGGTTCACCCGTGTCTCACCCCTCCATCGCCTCCAGCTCGTCGATCATGCCGGAGATCATGGACAGGCCTTTGTCCCAGAATTTCGGGTCGGACGCGTCGAGGCCGAAGGGGGCCAGCAGCTCTTTGTGGTGTTTGGAGCCACCCGCCTTGAGCATCTCGAAATACTTGTCCTGGAAGTCGTCGCCGCCCTCCTCGTAGACCGCGTAGAGCGCGTTTACCAAGCCGTCGCCGAAGGCGTAGGCGTAGACGTAGAAGGGCGAGTGCACGAAATGCGGGATATAGGCCCAGAAGGTTTCATACCCGTCCATATATTCGAACGCGGGCCCGAGGCTTTCTGCCTGCACCGACATCCACAGCGCGTTGATGTCGTCGGGCGTCAGCTCGCCCTTGCCGCGGGCGTCGTGCAGTTTGCATTCGAAATCGTAGAAGGCGATTTGGCGGACCACGGTGTTAATCATGTCCTCCACCTTGCCCGCCAGCATGACCTTGCGCTGCTCCTGCGTCTCCGCGCCGTCGAGCATTTTGCGGAAGGTGAGCATTTCGCCGAAGACCGACGCGGTTTCGGCCAGCGTCAGCGGGGTAGAGGACAAGAGCTCTCCCTGGCCTGCGGCCAAAACCTGATGCACGCCGTGGCCCAACTCATGCGCCAAGGTCATCACGTCGCGCGGTTTGCCCAAATAGTTCAGCATCACGTAGGGGTGCACGTCCGTCACAGTCGGATGCGCGAAGGCGCCGGGCGCTTTGCCCGGCTTCACCGCCGCGTCGATCCAGCCGTCAGTAAAGAAGGGCTTGGCGATTTCGGCCATTTCGGGCGCGAAGTCGGTATAGGCCTCCATCACGGTGGATTGCGCCTTGTCCCAGTGCACGAGCGTCGGGTCCTCCATCGGCAGGGGCGCGTTGCGGTCCCAGACCTGCATCACGTCGAGGCCCAGCCATTTGCGCTTCAGCTCATAGTAGCGGTGCGACAGCTTCGGGTAGGCGGCGACGACGGCGTTGCGCAGGGCCTCGACCACCTCCGGCTCCACATGGTTGGACAAATGACGGCCGGTTTGGGGCGTGGGCATGCCGCGCCAGCGGTCTTCGATCTCTTTCTCCTTGGCCAGCGTGTTGTGCACGCGGGAGAACAGCTTGACGTTTTGCCCGAACACATTGGCCAATTCGCGCGCGCCCGCCTCGCGCTTGGCGCGGTCGGGGTCTGTCATCAGGTTCAGGGTGCTTTCGATGTTCAGCTCTTCGCCGTCCACGGTGAAGGTCAGCCCGGCGATGGTTTCGTCAAACAGCCGGTTCCACGCGGCCGAGCCGACTGTGGACTGGTCATGCAGGAACTTCTCCAGCTCGTCCGAGAGCTGGTAGGGCTTCATCGCGCGCAGCCGCTCGAAGACCGGTTTGTAGCGGCCGAGGTCGGAGTTTTCCGCCAGCCAGCCGTCGAGGACGGCGTCGTCGATGCGGTTTAGCTCCAGCGAGAAGAAGACCAGCGGCGTGGTGTAGGCGGTGATCTTGTCCTGCACATTGGCCATGAACTGCGCGCGTTCGGCATCGGTGGTGTTTTGGTAGTAGCGCAGCCCCGCGAAGGACATGATGCGCCCCGCGATCATGTCGATCTTTTCGTTGCGCAGCACGCATTCCAGCATGCCCTCGGCCCCCAGATTGGCCATTTTGCCTTCGTAATCCACCGCGAAATCGGCGCAGGCTTTTTCCAGCCAGTCCATGTCGCGCTTTAGCTCTTTGGCGTCCTCGCCCGCGTAAAGGTCGCTCAGGTCCCATTCCGGCAGATCGCCCAGGTTTTTGCCAGCGCCCCCCGATGCGTCATGCGCGTCGCGCAAAATGGCGGGAGGGGTCGGCAGGAATGGCGTGTGCATGAGGGGCGTCCTTTGAGAAGTTGCTTGGGTGGAACCTATGGCCCCCCTTGGCCAGTCTCAAGGCGATGCATTAAAAAATCGCGTGAGCGAGCAGCCCCAACGCCATGACAAGGATCAAAAACAAGGTGCTGCCCATGGTGACTTGCCGGGTGGCGATCACCTCGGGGGTGCGGGTCAGGAAATAGGCGTGGGCCGCGCGGCTGGCCACGATGGCAATGCCAAGGATGTGGATGGCGAGTGCAGGCGCGCCCTGCAGCTCGCACACCACCAACAAGATCAACATCAGCGGCACAAATTCCGCGAAATTGCCATGCGCGCGGATGCGCTTGCGCAGCTCCTTGTCGCCGCCGTCGCCCAGCGTGGTTTGCGCGGCGACCCGCCTGCGCACCACATACATGGTCAGGAAAATGTAGATCAGCGCGCAGAGCGCCAGATAGACGGGGGAGGCGCTTAGCATGGTTTGAACTCCTTCATGTTACGCCGAATACCCGTCACGCGACGGGGTGGAGGCCGCGGCAATGGCGAAATCCTCGCTATGCACGATGATGCCGTCGGGCCCGCAGAGCACGATGCCGTAAGCGCCCGGCTCGTCGACGGAATGCTCGGTCCCCGCGACGCCGAACCCCATGGGCTGCTGGTGGCAGGGGCTTTTGAACAGGCTGAACGAGAGCCCATGGGCGCGGCCCGAAATGGTGCGGTGCACATGGCCGCAGAGCAGATGCACGTGGCCCGGGTAGCTGCGCAAGATCTCGCGAAACGGTTCGGGGTCCTGCAAGGCGATGCCGTCCATCGCGGCAAAGCCGGTCATCAAAGGGGGGTGATGCATGGCCACCACCACCTGCCGCCCGTTGGCCCATGTCAACGCCTGGGTCAGCCAGTCCAGCCGGTCCTGGCACAGCCTGCCGGAATGGTGCGGGTCCGGCCGCACCTCGGAGGTGTCCAGCGCGATCAGGCAGGTGTCGTCAAGATCGACCATCTCCTGCACGAAGCCGCCCGCGCTGGTCGCAGCCTCGGGGAACACTTTGCGGAACACGGCGCGGTTGTCATGGTTGCCCATCATGTAGGTCACCGGCATTGCGACATCTGCCATGATCGCCCTCAGCCGCTCATATTGCGCCGTGCGCCCGTGATGGGTGAGGTCCCCCATCATCACCAAGCGCGCCGCATCGGGATGCTGAGCCAGCGCATGACCCAGCCCCTCGCGAAACCGCGCTTCGGGGTCAAGGCCGATGATGTCAACGCCGTCGCTGACCAGATGCAGGTCGGTGAAGACGAGGAGTTTGGAGGTCATGCCCATGCCACGCCCATTGGGGTCACTCTAGCTCGATCAGCAGGTCCTTGGCGTCGATCTGGCCGCCGGGCGTGACGTGCACGGCTTTGATCACCGCGTCGCGTTCGGCGTGGATGCCGGTTTCCATCTTCATGGCCTCGATGGTCAGCAGCAGGTCGCCCTCCTTGACCTCCATGCCCGCCTTGGCGGCCACGGTGGCCACAACGCCGGGCATCGGCGCGCCAATGTGGCTGGGGTTGCCGACCTCGGCCTTGGGCATCTTGGCGACCACGGCGGCGGCCTTGCGGTCGGGCACGCGGATGACGCGGGGCTGGCCGTTCAGCTCGAAAAACACTTTGGCCTCGCCATCATCATTGGTGGCGGACCGGGCCTGCATGCGGACCTCCAACGTCTTGCCGGGGTCGATTTCGACGCTGATCTCTTCGCCGGGTTTCATGCCGTAGAAGAAGGTGTAGGTGGGCAGGGTGCGGACCGGGCCGTATGTGCGGTGGCGGCCCATGTAATCAAGGTAAACTTTGGGATACATCAGGTAGCCGTTCAGATCCTCGTTGTCGATGTCCTTGCCGTCCAAGAGGTTTGAAACCTCTTGGCGCACCTCTTCGAGATCGACAGGAGCAAGCTCCTCCCCCGGACGTTTGGTCGAGGGTTTCTCGCCCTTGAGGATCTTCTTCTGGATGGCCTTCGGCCATCCGCCGGGCGGCTGGCCGAGCGAGCCGCGCATCATGTCCACGACGCTGTCAGGGAAGGCCACGTCGGTGTCCTTGTCCTCGACCTCGTCGCGGGTCAGGCCTTGGGAGACCATCATCAAGGCCATGTCACCAACAACTTTGGAGGACGGGGTCACCTTCACGATGTCGCCAAACATCTGGTTCACGTCGGCATAGGTCTGCGCGACCTCGTGCCAGCGTTCCTCCAAGCCAACAGAGCGGGCCTGCGCTTTGAGGTTGGTGAACTGGCCGCCGGGCATTTCGTGCAAATAGACCTCGGATGCGGGGGCCTGCATGCCGGACTCGAAGGCTGCGTATTGGCCGCGTACCGCTTCCCAGTAGTCGCTGATTTGACGCACGGTTTTGATATCAAGCCCGGTGTCGCGCTCGGTATGGGCCAGCACTTCGACCACGGAGCCAAGCGTGGCTTGCGAGGTGTTGCCTGACAGCGCATCCATCGCGCAATCGACGGCGTCCACGCCCGCGTCAGACGCCGCGAGGATGGTCGCAACAGCGGTGCCTGCGGTATCATGCGTGTGGAAGTGGATCGGCAGGCCGACCTCTTCCTTTAACGCTTTGACAAGAAGTGTGGCGGAGGCGGGTTTCAGCAAGCCCGCCATGTCTTTGAGGCCCAACACATGTGCGCCGGCGTCTTTCAGCTGCTTGCCCATGTCCACGTAGTATTTCAGGTCGTATTTGGACCGCTCAGGGTTCAGGATGTCGCCGGTGTAGCAGATCGAGCCTTCGCAGACCTTGCCGCTTTCCACCACCGCATCCATCGCGACGCGCATGTTTTCGACCCAGTTCAGGCTGTCAAAGACCCGGAACACGTCGACGCCGGTTTCCGCCGCTTGGCGGACGAATTCCTGCACCACATTGTCGGGGTAGTTGGTGTAGCCAACACCGTTCGACGCACGCAGCAGCATCTGCGTCATAAGGTTGGGCATGGCCTTGCGCAGGTCGCGCAGGCGTTGCCATGGGCATTCCTGCAAGAAGCGATAGGCCACATCGAAGGTCGCCCCGCCCCAACATTCCATGGAGAACAGCTGCGGCATGTTGGAGGCATACGTGGGTGCGACGCGGATCATATCGATGGACCGCATGCGGGTTGCGAGTAGCGACTGGTGCCCGTCGCGCATCGTAGTGTCGGTGATAAGCAGTTGTTTTTGCTCCGACATCCAGTCGGCCACGGCTTGAGGCCCGTGATCTTCGAAGATGTTGCGGGTGCCGTATGCAGGCTCCCCGACGGGGGCGGGGGCTTTGGGCGTGCGGACCTCGGCGGGCAGCGGGCGGCCTTCGGTTTCGGGATGCCCGTTCACGGTGATGTCGGCGATATAGGTCAGGATTTTCGTCGCGCGGTCGCGGCGCTTTTTGAAGTCGAACAGCTCCGGCGTCTCGTCGATGAATTTGGTGTGGTATTCGTAGTTCAGAAAGGTCGGGTGCTTGAGCAGGTTTTCCACGAAGGCGATGTTGGTCGACACGCCACGGATACGGAATTCGCGCAGGGCGCGGTCCATGCGGGCAATCGCGGCCTCGGGCGTGGGGGCCCAGGCGGTGACCTTTTCGAGCAAGCTGTCATAGTAGCGCGTAATCACCGCACCGGAATAGGCGGTGCCGCCATCCAGCCGGATGCCCATGCCGGTGGCCCCGCGATAGGCAGTGATACGGCCATAATCGGGGATGAAGTTGTTTTGTGGGTCTTCCGTGGTGACGCGGCATTGCAGCGCGTGGCCGTCGAGTTTGACGTCATATTGGGAGGCTGTGCCGGTGGCCTCCATCAGGGATTTGCCCTCGGCGATCAGGATTTGGGCGCGCACGATGTCGATGCCGGTGACTTCTTCGGTGACAGTGTGCTCCACCTGCACGCGCGGGTTCACCTCGATGAAGTAGAACTCGCCCGAATCCATATCCATCAGGAATTCGACGGTGCCCGCGCATTCGTAATTCACATGCTCGCAGATTTTCTTGCCCAAGGCGCAGATTTGTTCGCGCTGGGTGCCGCTGAGATAGGGCGCGGGCGCGCGTTCCACGACCTTCTGGTTGCGGCGCTGCACCGAGCAGTCGCGTTCCCACAGGTGGTAAATCTGGCCATGTGTGTCGCCCAGTATTTGCACCTCGACATGGCGGGCGCGCAGGATCATTTTCTCCAGATAGCCCTCGCCATTGCCAAACGCCGCCTCGGCCTCCCGGCGGCCTTCGAGGACTTTTTCTTCCAGCTCATCCTCGGACATGATCGGACGCATGCCGCGCCCGCCGCCGCCCCATGAGGCCTTGAGCATGAGGGGGTAGCCGACCGCCTTGGCTTCTTTCTTGATGGCGGCCATGTCGTCGCCCAGCACCTCGGTGGCGGGGATGACGGGGACGCCTGCCTCGATCGCGACTTTGCGCGCGGAGGCCTTGTCGCCCAGCTTGCGCATCGTGGCGGCTTTGGGGCCGATAAAGGTGATGCCGTTGGCCTCGCAGGCATCGACGAATTCGGGGTTTTCCGACAGAAGGCCGTAGCCCGGATGGATCGCGTCCGCGCCCGACATTTTGGCGACACGGATGATTTCCTCGATGCTGAGATAGGCGGCGACGGGGCCGAGCCCCTCGCCGATGCGGTAGGCCTCGTCGGCCTTGAACCGGTGGAGGCCGAGCTTGTCTTCCTCGGCGAAGACCGCGACCGTTTTCTTGCCCATTTCATTGGCGGCGCGCATCACGCGAATGGCGATCTCGCCCCGGTTTGCGATGAGAATTTTCTTGAAATCGGCCATGTCAGCTGTCCCCGCTTCGTCGTTTATTGTGCAGTTGCAGCATGCATAAGCAGGAATTTGCGTGGCGTAAACCAGTTACAACTGGGTAGGTCTGGTTTGAAGAGCGCTGCGCGCGCGTGAGGCTTTGCGTTCTTGAAGGGGCTTTGCCCCTTCGCCACGCGGGCAAATCCCCAGCATATTTTTGGCAAAAAGAAGCTAGAGCAGGCGGTGAGGGAGGTCCTTGAGGGTCTTGGTGCCGAGCTGACCCATATTGGCCTCCATGTCTTTTTTGAGCATGTCGGCGAGATGGGCGGGGCCCTGTTTGCCCGCCGCGCCCAACGCGTAATGCCAGGCGCGGCCGAGCATGACGAAATCTGCGCCCAGCGCCAGCGCGCGGAGGATGTCGAGACCGGATTCGACGCCGCTGTCGAAGATAACCGGCAGCGTGGTGGCAGTGCGGATTTGGGGCAGGGCCTTGATGGCCCCTTGCGCGCCGTCGAACTGGCGGCCGGCATGGTTGGAAATCCAGATCGCGTCGGCGCCCTCGTCTTGCAGGCGGGCCGCGTCATCGGCCTGCGTGACGCCTTTGACGATGAGCGGGCCGTCCCATGCATCGCGCAGCCGCTTGAGATAGTCCCAATCGGGCGAGGTGCGCAGCAGGTAGCCAATATGTTCGGTGCTGGGCAGCTGGCCTTTGAAGTCGGAGTATTTGTCCAGCGTCTTCATGCGCGGCATGCCGGTTTGGCGGATGCCATTGAGCCAGACGGGGCATTGCGCGGCTTGCAGGGCGAGCCTTGGGGTCAGGCGCGGCGGCTGGGTCAGGCCGCCGCGGGTCTGGCGCTCGCGGCGGGAGGCGACGGGCACATCGACCGTCAGGACCAGCGTGGTGAAGCCCGCGGCTTTGGCGCGGGAGATCATGTCGTCGCGGATCGCCTCGTCCCTTGGGGGGTACATCTGGAACCATGCGTGTTCGCCCAGATGCGGCGCGATGTCTTCGGGCGTCTGCGTGGCGACAGTGGACATGGAATAGGGGATGCCGATGTCTTTGGCGGCTGTGGCCAGCATCGCCTCCGCACCGGGCCAGATCAGGCCGGACATGCCCACGGGCGAGATGCCGAAGGGCAGCGGGAAGCCGCGGCCAAGGAGGGTTGTTGTCAGATCGGGTGTGAACTCCCCATGCAGGATGGAGGCCTTGAACAGCACCTCGTCCAGGGCGGTGCGGTTGCGCTGTGCCGTCAGCTCGTCGCCTGTGGCACTGTCGAGGTACTCCCACACGAAATGCGGGATGCGTTTGCGGGCGGCTTTGCGCAGATCAGCGATGCCGGGATATTTGCTGTGCAGGTCCATATCTTCGTTGTCAGGGCCTGCGCCGTGTTTGTCCACAGAAAGCTGCGGAACGAAAGTAGAACACCCCCTTTCCCTGAAACGCGCTTCGCGCTATTGAGAAAGTTATGAGCAGCTCTGACGAATTCGACGCCTTCGAGGCGGCGGCCACCACCCCCTTGTCGCAACGCGCCTTTGGCGCGGCGATGGCGTCCCGCGCCACGCCCTATATGGACGGGCTGAACGACGCGCAGCGCGCCGCTGTTGAGACCCTGAACGGCCCCGTGTTGATGCTGGCGGGGGCGGGCACCGGCAAAACCCGGGCGCTGACGGCACGGATTGCGCATTTGCTGACCACGGGCTCGGCGCGGCCGAACGAGATTTTGGCGGTTACGTTTACCAACAAAGCCGCCCGCGAGATGAAAGAACGCGTGGGGCGCTTGCTGGGGGAGGCCGTGGAAGGCGTGCCTTGGCTGGGGACGTTCCATTCGATCTGCGTGAAGCTGTTGCGGCGGCATGCGGAGCTGGTGGGGCTGAAATCGAATTTCACCATTTTGGACACAGATGACCAGCTGCGGCTGTTGAAGCAGCTGATCGCGGCGGAGGGGATTGACGACAAGCGCTGGCCCGCGCGGCAACTGGCGGGGTTGATTGACACGTGGAAGAACCGGGCCTGGACGCCGGAGACGCTGCCCGCGTCCGAGCATGGGGCGTATAACAACCGTGGCGGCGAGTTCTACGACGCCTACCAGCAGCGCCTGAAGACCCTGAACGCGGTCGATTTTGGCGATTTGCTGTTGCACATGGTGACGATTTTTCAGAACCATGACGACGTACTGGCGCAGTACCAGCGGTGGTTCAAATACATTCTGGTGGACGAGTATCAGGATACGAACGTGGCGCAGTATCTGTGGCTGCGGCTGCTGGCGGCGGGGCATAAGAACATCTGCTGCGTGGGCGACGACGACCAGTCGATCTATGGCTGGCGCGGGGCCGAAGTGGGCAACATTTTGCGGTTCGAGAAAGATTTCGAAGGCGCGAAGATTGTGAAGCTGGAACAGAATTACCGCTCGACGGAGCATATTCTGGGCGCTGCGGCGGGCGTGATTGCGGCCAATAAGGGCCGGCTGGGCAAGACGCTTTATACCGAGGCCAAAGGCGGCGAGAAGGTGCGGCTGATCGGCCATTGGGACGGCGACGAGGAAGCGCGCTGGGTGGGCGACGAATTGGAGGCCATGCAGCGCGGGACGCGCGGCATGGACCCGCTGTCGTTGAACGCGATGGCCATTCTGGTCAGGGCCTCGCATCAGATGCGGGCGTTTGAGGACCGGTTTTTGACCATTGGGCTGCCCTACCGCGTGATTGGCGGGCCGCGCTTTTATGAGCGGATGGAGATCCGAGACGCGATGGCCTATTTCCGGCTGGCCGTCAGCCCTGAGGACGATCTGGCGTTTGAGCGGATTGTTAACACCCCCAAACGCGGACTGGGCGACAAGGCGCAGCAGAAAATTCAGATGACGGCGCGCTCCAACGGGGTGTCGCTGCATGAAGGCGCGCGGCTGTTGCTGATGAGCAAGGGGCTGGGCGGCAAGGGCGCTGTGGAGCTTCAGAAGCTGGTGGACGGCATTGACCGCTGGTCGGCGCAGGTGCGCGGCGAGGCGGATACTCACATTGAGCTGGCCGAGATGATGCTGGAGGAGAGCGGCTACACCGAGATGTGGCAGAACGACAAGACGCCGGAGGGGCCGGGGCGGTTGGAGAACCTCAAGGAGCTGGTGAAGGCTTTGGAGGGGTTTGAGAACCTGCAAGGGTTCCTGGAGCATATCAGCCTGGTGATGGACAATGACCGTGGTGATGGGGGCGAGGAGGTCTCGATCATGACGCTGCATGGGGCGAAGGGGCTGGAGTTTCCGGCCGTGTTCTTGCCGGGTTGGGAGGACGGGTTGTTCCCGTCCCAGCGGTCGATGGATGAGAGCGGGCTGAAGGGCCTGGAGGAGGAACGGCGGCTGGCCTATGTGGGGATCACGCGGGCGGAGAGCTTGTGCACGATTTCTTTTGCGGGCAACCGAAGGGTCTATGGCCAGTGGCAGTCGCAGCTGCCGTCGCGCTTCATTGACGAGCTGCCGGAAAGCCACGTGGAGGTGCTGACGCCGCCGGGGCTGTACGGCCATCAGGGGGGCATGATGGCGCAGGCCAGCCCCGAGATGCAGGCGATGGGGGGCAGCGACCTGCATGACAAGGCGGCCAGCGCCAACGTCTATAATTCGCCCGGCTGGCGCAGGCTTCAGGAGCGGCAGGGGCAGCGGGGGATGAGCCAGCCGCGCGAGACCAAGAACATGGTGATCGACGCGCAGGCGGTGGCTTCGTTCACCACGGGAGAGCGGGTGTTTCACCAGAAATTCGGCTACGGCGTGGTGGAGGCGATTGAGGGCGACAAGCTGGACATTGCCTTTGACAAGGCGGGCACCAAGAAGGTGGTTGGCAAGTTTCTGGTGGCGGCTGATGCGGCCGGAGAAGTGCCGTTTTAAAAGCGGGGCGACGCATGCGTCGAAACTTGTAAGCTCTTGCAACAAATAGATTATCCGAATTTTATTAACTATATATTTACCCGCGTTTTTGCTGTGCAAAGGGCCGTTTCACCCCCGGTTCACCCTCGGTCAATGTGACTGAAATTGCGCGCGGTATTGGGAGGGTGTTGTTTTGATCTGCCGCAGGAATGAACGCCTCATGCGTTCATCATCTTGAAATCCGCACTCCGCAGCGATGGCCTTGATGCTTTTGTCTGTTGTGCCCAACAGGTGACGCGCGGCGTCGACGCGCATGGCCTCGATGGCCTTTGCGGGGGAGGTCCCCATGGTCGCGGTGTAGCGGCGCGAAAAGTTTCGCGCACTCATGCCGCAACGTTGGGCCATATCCGCGACGCAGAGAGAGGTCTGAAGGTTGCTGCCGAGCCAGTCATGCAAATTGCGAAAACGCCCTTCGGTGTCTTTTGCATGTCGGGCCAGTTCAGGGCTGAATTGCGATTGGCCGCCTGAACGGACCATGGGTGTCACCAATGACCGGGCCATTTCAATTGCGGCGGGGGGTCCCAAATCTTCCTCGATGATGGCCAAGGCCATGTCGATGCCGGCGGTGATGCCGGCGGAGGTCCATATCGCCCCGTCTTTGACGTAGATTGGGTCAACCTCGACCGTCACGTCGGGATATTGCGCTGCCAGTTGGGCGCAATCTTCCCAATGGGTGACGGCACGGCGGCCATCCAACAGCCCTGCTGCCGCCAGAACGAAGGCACCGGAACAAACCGAACAGACACGCTGTGATCGCGCCGCCAATTGGCTGAACTGATCGACAAACTGCCGATTGCTTGCCGCGTGCGGCGCCCCATCGCCACCGATGACAACCAAAGTGTGAATGGGCGTGTCGGCAAGGTCTTCAAGCCACATCGCCAACGGATCACTGTTGATCGGCAGAATGGTGTTGGTCTTTGTCTGACCACCCTCAAAAGAGACCACATGGGTGCGGTAGGCAGGCCCCGAATGCGCGTCCTGTCTTGCATGGGTAAACACCTGAAGAGGGCCCGCGAGATCAAGCAGCACGATATCGGGATAGATGACAAAGACGACATTTGCCGGATCTGAGCGTTTGGCGCAAAAAGAGGTCATGTTGTCATTTATGCCAAGCCGGAGTCTGTTAATCTAGCCAAAATACACATGGAGGACGGCTTATGCTGTTACTGAAACCCAATTGCGAATGCTGCGACGCGGATCTGCCGCCAGACAGCCAGAGTGCCCGCAGCTGTTCGTTTGAATGCACATTCTGCCAAAGCTGCGCCGACACGGTGTTTCAGGGCATATGCCCGAATTGCGGTGGCGAGCTGTTGCGCCGCCCCGTGCGCCCCGAGGCGCTGTTGAAGAAATATCCGGCGTCTACCGAACGGTTCGTCAAAGCCCATGCCGCATGCGCGCATCTGGTTCAATAACCACAGGATTTTACCGATATGAGAACTCTTGCAGCCCTTGTCTTCCCCGGCTTTGAAACGCTGGACTATTTTGGCCCGATGGAAATGCTGGGCAGCGTTGATCCGGACATCAAGATTGTGACTGTTGCCAAGGGGGCCGACCCCGTTTCCAGTGTGCATGGGCAGCGCATTGTTGTTGATAAAACGATTGCCGAGAAGAACGACTACGACCTGTTGTTCATCCCGGGCGGGGATAGCGCATTGGACGCGGCCAAGGACGAGGCCCTTATGCAGTGGATCACTGAGGCGTCGGGCAACGCGGAACGCGTGATGGCCGTGTGTACCGGCACCGTGATGCTTGGCATGACGGGCGTGCTGGACGGGCGACGGGCGACGACCAACAAAATTGACTTCACCGAAACGGTCCCGCTTGCGCCGAATGTTGAGTGGGTGAAGCAGGCCCGCTGGGTCGAGGACGGGAAATTTTTCACCTCGTCGGGGGTCTCTGCGGGGATGGATATGGCCCTTGCCGTGGTGGCCGACCTTTACGGAATGGCCATTGCGGACCGCATTGCCTTCGGGTGCGAATATGAATGGCACAAAGATGCCAGCCGAGATCCTTTCGCGATATCGGCTGGCTTGGTCTGAGACGCTTTGGCGTCCGCCTAGTTGGTGGGCGTTATGGCACCGCGGCTGATCGGGCCGTTGCCGTCGTTGCTCCAGTATTCCAACGCGTAGCGGCCCTGCTGGGTTTGGCCGCGATATTCGATGTAGTTTTCGATGGATTTGGTCAGCTGCATCGAGAAGTCCATGCTGACGGCTTGCCCCTCGTCAAAGGCCTCGCCATCGCGGAAGTTGCGGAACCAGCGCATCCACTCGGCTGACGCCTGGGTGCCGTTTTCCGGGATCGCGACCTTGGGGCTGTTGAGCCATGGCATGATGGCCGAGATGCTGGCGACCTGACCGGTGGCGTGGCAGGACATACAGCTGGATGTCGGGTTGTCCGCCGGCCCGTTCAGCCGCGAATTGAAGCCCAGATGCATCGCAGGCATTGCCGGATCATCATTGATCCATGTCTCCGTCAGGTTGGCGTTTATCACCGTCTCGGTGGGGGTGGAGTTGATGAAGGTTTCCGCGTTGTCGGGGTCATTGCCCCACATCACGCCCACCGGCATCAGGTTGCACCAGTTTTTGCCCGGCCCCTCGATGCCCGCACAGGCGGCGGCGTATTTCTCGCCATGCGCCTTGGAGGACGCGGCATTGCCGTCATAGGTGAAGGTGCCAAAGACCCAGCCTGCGGCCTCGGTCGCGCGGCTGTCTTTGACCATCACATCCATCTGCAGCAGGTTCATCGGCTGGGCAGAACGCGGCGCGGTCGTCATGTCCCCGCAGGCCGGCGCCCCGCCGATGTCGCAATTGTAGATATAGGCCTGCCATTGCAGCGGGTTTGCGAGCCACGGCACCTGATCGGCCCCAAGCGCCGTGAACAGGAACTTGCCCACCACCGTGCCTTCGGGGAAGGCTTGCCCCTTGTCCATCGCCTCAATCATGTAGCTGAGGTCGGGGCCGCCATTTACCGACGGCCAGACCTGCCCGATGGTGAAGCCGCCCGGCCCGTTATAGAAACCCACCGCGTAGGCGTAGGAGGACTGGTCCTGCTCGGGGGCCAGCACCTTGGAGGCCAGCGGCCCCTCGCGGGTCAGGCCGTGATAGCCCTCGCGCCCGGTGGTGCCCCAGTGCTGCCACGGCACGTGATACCACGCCCGGCCCTCGGAGTTGTTTTGCAAGATGAAGTCATCGGCGACGGGGCCGCCGTGGATATTGCCCTTGAAGACGTAATCGCGCACCGCCATCACGTAATCCAGCGGGTTGTTTTCGAAGTCCATTTTCAGGATGTCGACGACCTCGGGGTCGAGGTCGGGGAGCGTGGCGGGGAAGCTGTCGGACAGCGCGAAGACGGGGCCCTTGTAGGTGCCGGGGGCCTCCATGTAGCCGAAATCGGGGAAGCCGATGTCTTGCTCAAGGAGGTAGCTTTGGGCGGTGACCGGCGCGGCTGCGAGCGCGAGGGCCGCGGCGAGGGCGGGCTGCCAGAATGGACGTTTCATGGAATGGTTCTCCCCTATGAATAAAGCAAAAGATGGATCAAAAGACACGATGTGAAATACCGTTAACGGTATCATGGTAGGCGCAGTTCGGCCCCAAAAGATAGCAATTTTTGCGGGGGAGCCGCTTTAGTCGGAGGTCGGGGCGTCCGTCCGGCTGAGAATGTCGGCCATTTGCTTTTGCAGAGCGGGCTCCCATTCCTCCGTCATTGCGCGGACCTGCGCCATGTAGGTTTCGTTCTCGATGGTGGGAATGGCCGGGTCATAATGCTGGGCCATGCGGAGCATGGATTTGCGGTCCATCTGGTTGAAGGCCTCCTTCATCTCCTCGGCCTTGGCGGGCGGGATGCCAAGGGATTCCAACGCGGAGCGGCCAAGGCGCAGGGAGCTGTCATAGGTGTCGCGGATGATCTCGCGGCAGCCGGCCTGATAGAGGTCGTAGACATGCTGGCGGTCCACCGCGCGGGCCACGACCTTGAGGTCGGGATAGGTGGCGATGGCGTATTTCACCAGCTGCGTGATCTGTTCCTTGTTGTCGATGGCCACCACCAGCAGCTTGGCCTCGGCGATGCCCGCCGAGTTCAGAAGGTCGGCGCGGGTGGCGTCGCCGTAATAGGCTTTGAAGCCGAATTTTGCCAGCATTTCGAGCTGCTTGGAGCTGTAGTCGATCACCGTGGGCGTGTGGCCCGCGCCTTTGAGCATGCGGTTGATGATGCCGCCGACGCGGCCGTGGCCTGCGATGATGATGTGGCTGTCATTGTCGATGTCATCCGCTTCGCGGTCCTGATCGCCGTCATATTTGGGCGCGATGACCTTGTCATAGAGGATGAACAGCGCGGGCGTCAGCAGCATGGAAAGGGCCACGACCAGCAGCAGCTGGTCGGCCACCCCGGTCGGAATGACCTGGTTTGCGACCGTAAAGGACAGCAGCACGAAGCCGAACTCGCCCGCCTGCGCGAGGCCGAGGGCGAAAAGCCACTTATCCGCGCCTTGCAGCTTGAAGATTATGCCAAGCGCATAAAGCACGCCCGCCTTCAGCGCGATGAGGCCGACAGTCATCGCAAGGATGGCGCCGAGATTGTCGAAGAGCAGCGCGAAGTTGATGCCCGCGCCAACGGTCATGAAGAACAGGCCCAGCAGCAGGCCCTTGAAGGGATCGATGTCGGATTCAAGTTCATGGCGGTATTCGCTATTGGCCAGCACAACCCCCGCAAGGAAGGTGCCAAGGGCAGGGGAGAGGCCCACGAGCGACATCAGCAGTGCTATGCCGATCACCATCATCAGGGCCGTGGCGGTGAACAGCTCCCGCAGCTGGGCGGCGGCAATAAAGCGGAAGATCGGGCCGGTGAGGAAGTTGCCGCCTAGGATGACAGCGGCGATGGCCGCGACATTGACGGCGGCGGTTTCCCACGGACCAAGACCCGCGACGAGGCTCATTTGTGCGCCATGGCCATCGCCGTGGTCGTCGCCATGTGCATCTCCGTGGGCGTCCCCATGCGTGTCCCCATGGGCGTCAGTGGCGTGGGTGACCTCGGCCTCCAGCCCCATCAGCTCGGGCATGGCGAGGAGCGGGATCAGGGCCAGCATCGGGATAACGGCGATGTCCTGAAACAGCAGGACCGAAAAGCTGGATTGGCCGCCATCGCTTTTCATCAGGCCCTTTTCGCCCAGCGTTTGCAGCACGATCGCGGTTGAGGACAGGGCCAGCACGAGGCCTACGGCCAGCGCGATGGTCCAGGGCTGGCCGAAGACCATCGCGATGCCCATAACCGCCAATGTGGTCAGCCCCACCTGACCGCCGCCAAGGCCCATCAACTTGGTCCGCATCTGCCAGAGCATTTTCGGCTCCAGCTCCAACCCCACGAGGAACAGCATCATCACCACGCCGAACTCGGCGAAATGCTGGATGGAGACCACGTCGACATTCAAAAGCGCCAGCACGGGGCTGATGACGATGCCTGCGATCAGGTAGCCAAGCACGGACCCGAGGCCGAACCGCGAGGCGATTGGCACGGCAATGACCCCGGCGATCAGGAAAATGAAGGCGAGCAGCAGGAAGTCGGTCATTGGCGGGTCCCCCGGTGAGTTGGGTCCAGCCTATGAACACAAGCGGATCAGGAAAAGCCCAAAGCGCGGCTGGCGCGATATGCTAGGTGGCCAGCACCGGGTAAAGCGAGGCGATGAGCAGCGCCGCCATCACCCAGTTGAACGCCCTGAGCCGGGTCGGGTTGGTCAGGATGCGCCGGACCTGCTGGCCCATGATGGTCCATGTGCTGACCGTCGGGCCGTTGACCATGCCAAACGTTGCCGCGACCGCCGCGACCGCCAAGGGCGTGGTGCCGAGCGAGTAGACGGTGACCGCCGTCAGCGCCATGGCCCAGGCTTTGGGGTTCACCCATTGAAAGGCCGCGGCTTGCAGGAAGGTCATTGGCGTGCCTGCGGCCTCGCCCTCTTTGGGAGGGGCGGCATTGGCGATTTTCCACGCGAGCCAGCACATATAGATGACGCTGAGCACCTTCAGCACGCTGTGCAAGACGGGGTAGGCGTCAAACACCTGCGCCAGCCCCATGCCGACCAGAAACACCATCAGCGTGAAGCCCAGCGCAATGCCCAGCATATGCGGGACGGTGCGCCAGAACCCGAAATTTGCGCCCGAGGCCATCAGCATCAGGTTGTTGGGGCCGGGCGTGATCGACGAGACGAAGGCGAAGACCACGAGGCCGTAGAGAATTTCCATATTCATAGACGCAACATTATGCTGGGACTTGCGCAGTTTGATTGCGTTGTTTATGTGCGCGGCAATATTTTTAGCAATATGGCGGCGTCGTGGACCAGATTAACGAAAAAATATTGCGGCTGCTCTCGGTGGATGGGCGGTTGAGCAATATCGAGCTGGCCGACCGCGTCGGCCTGTCGGCCTCTGCGTGTTTGCGGCGGGTGCAGGATCTTGAAAAGCGGGGCGTCATAAAGGGCTATCGCGCCGTGCTGGACCGCGACCAGATGGGCGCGGGGTTTGTGGCCTATATCGCGGTGGGGCTGTCGGACCATTCCAAAGCCTCGCAAGAGGCGTTTGAGCGCTCCATCGGGCGCGCCAGCGAGGTGCGCGAGTGCCACAACATCACCGGCACCGTCGAATACATGCTGCGCATCGAATGCGCTGACCTGCCCAGCTACAAGCATTTCCATACGGAAATTTTGGGCGTGCTGCCGCAGGTCAATTCGATTACTAGCTATATTGTGATGGGGTCGCCCAAGGATGAGCGTGCATAAGGCGGGCCAAGACCTGACAGCAAAGAGAGACGCCCCCATGCCCAAAGCCGTTTTGTACCGGATGGATTTACCAAACTACACCTGCGGCTACGGCACGGCGGCCCGTGACCTGCTACGCCGAGAAGGGTTCGAGGTCGAAGAACATGTGCTGCGCAGCCGCCGCGAAACCGACGCGTTCAAGGACAAGCACCACATCACCACCACACCGCTGATCTTTATTGATGGCGTCAAAATCGGCGGCTTCACCGATTTGAAAAAGCACATCAAGGCGCAAAAGCCCCGGAAGAAACGGTTCTGGCAGACATAGGCGGCGCTTAGGGCAGCGGGATGAACTCGTCCTTGTCGTCGGGCGGCAGCTTGAAGCGGCCGTGGTCCCAATCGCCCGCGGCCCATGCCACTTTGGCGGCCTCGATCTTGTCGCGGGACGAGGCCACGAAGTTCCACCAGATGTGGCGCGGCCCGTTCAGCGTCTCGCCGCCCAAGGCCATCAGGCGCGCGCCCTGCGGGCCGGCCTTGACCGAGATTTGGTCGCCGGGGCGGAAAATCATCATCTGACCGGCCCCAAACGTGTCGCCGGCCACGTCGATGCTGCCTTGGGTGACGTAAAGCCCGCGGTCCTCGTGGTCGTCGGGCAGGGGGATGGCGGCGCCTGCCTCCAGCACGATGTCGGCGTAGAACATCTCGGAAAAGGTCTGGGTGGGGGCTTTCTCGCCCCAGGCGGTGCCCAGGATCAGGCGGACCTGTTTGCCCTCGCCTTCAAGGAATGGCAGCGCGGCCTCGGCGTGGTGTTCGAAGCCTGCGTCGGTTTCCTCGTCCTCCTCGGGGAGCGCGACCCATGTCTGGATGCCAAAGAGCTTGCTTTTGCCTTCGCGGGTCCTGGCGCTGGTGCGTTCCGAATGGGTGACGCCGTTGCCTGCGATCATCCAATTGACCTCGCCGGGGTAGATCATCTGGTTGGTGCCAAGGCTGTCGCGGTGCTGGAACTCGCCTTGATACAGGTAGGTGACGGTGGCCAGCCCGATATGGGGGTGCGGGCGCACGTCGATGCCCTGGTCGGTCAGAAACTCGGCAGGGCCCATCTGGTCGAAGAACACGAAGGGGCCAACCATTTTGCGTTCAACTGATGGAAGGGCGCGGCGGACCTCGAAATCGCCAATGTCGCGGGCGCGCGGCACGATCAGCGTTTCGATGGCGTCCATTTGCGTGGCGTCGGGGCAATGCGGCTCAAGCGCGGGGTTCCAGCTCATTTCGGGCCTCCTGTTGGGATGCCCGATGAAAGATCAATCAAGCCATTTCGTCAACGGCCCACCTTTGCAGACACGAACCTGCAGACACAAAAAAACGGTGGTGCCGGGAGGAGGTGGCACCACCGTTCTTATTGTCACGATCTAACCTCAGGGAGGAGGTTGGGTTAGACCGTTCATTTGCGATGCGGGCCTCGGGAGGAGGTGAGGTCAGGCATCGCAGGTCTTGCGGTGGGGCATCAATCGGGAGGAAATCGGACCCAGCGCAAATTCGGTTTAATTCGTGTACGCGGCCTCATAGGCGATGCGCTTGATCTCTGCGCGGTGAATGCCCAGATCTGCCAGCTCGCGGCCGGACAGGTTGTTCAGTTCTTGCACGGTTGTGCGGTAGACCTTTGCTCGTGCTGCGCGGTCATTAAGCTCTGCCAATGCGGCGCGGACACGGTCCATGACGGAGATGTTTGATACTGCTACGTAAGCCATTTCGTGTTCCTTTCGGGTTGTGCCGGTGTGGCGGGCGAACCCCGCTGCCGACGATCTTTGTTTCTGTTGTGATCCATATTTAGGGATATGCTGCGCTGCCGCAAGTGCCGCAATTACAATGCTGCTATGCAGCAATTGCATAGCGTACCTCATTGTTTTCATTGGTTAACCTAGGGGCATCCTGTTCACGGTTTCGTCATAAAACGCGCCGTTTTGTCATCAATTTGCCAACTATATGTGCGCTGCGCGCAAACTGTCGCGCATCTGCAGCCTTGTTCTTTACTCCTGCGCCAGCCAAGTAGACATTAAGACTAAAAATGGGGCGTTTCCGATGTCAGTTACCAAAGAGCAAGTTCTCGCCGCGATACAGAGTTTGGGGCTGCCGGATGGCGGCGATCTTGTGTCACGCGACATGATCCGGGCCTTGCAGGTCGAAAACGGCGCGGTGCGATTCGTCATCGAGGTGTCGCCCGAGCTGGCCCCGAAATTCGCGGGCGTGCGCGACGCGGTGCAGGCGGTGGTTGGCCGGGTTCAGGGCGTGGACAGTGTTTCGGCCATTTTGACGGCGCATGGGCCAGCTGCGAAAGCCGCGCCTGCAGGCGCACCACCTTCCCTGAAAATCGGCGGACATCCCAAGCCGCAGGCGGAGCCGACCAAACCCTCGGGCGTGGACCGGATTGTTGCCATTGCCTCGGGCAAGGGCGGGGTGGGCAAATCAACGCTGTCCTCCAACCTTGCCGTGGCGCTGGCCAAGCAAGGCCGCAAGGTCGGCCTTCTGGACGCCGATATATATGGCCCCTCGCAGCCGCGCATGATGGGCGTGTCGGACCGGCCCAAATCGCCGGATGGCAAAGCCATCATTCCGTTGCACTCACATGGCGTCACCATGATGAGCATCGGCTTGATGATGGACCCCGACAAAGCTGTGGTCTGGCGGGGCCCTATGCTGATGGGCGCGCTGCAACAGATGATGGGGCAGGTGGAATGGGGGGAACTTGATATTCTGCTCGTCGACTTGCCACCCGGCACGGGTGATGTGCAGCTGACTTTGTGCACCAAGACGCAGATGACGGGCGCGATTGTGGTGTCCACGCCGCAGGATGTGGCGCTGCTGGATGCGCGCAAGGCGCTGGATATGTTCAAGACGCTGCACACGCCTGTCCTGGGACTGGTTGAAAACATGTCCCATTATATATGTCCGACCTGCGGGACCGAGGCGCATATCTTTGGCCATGGTGGCGTCAAGGCCGAGGCCGAGAATCTGGGTCTGCCGTTCCTGGGCGAGATCCCGTTGGAGCTGGACATTCGGCTGGCAGGCGATAGCGGCACACCCATTGCCGTGGGCGATGGCGGTATATCGGACGCCTATGCCGCGCTGGCCAAACGGCTTGTCGACGGGGGCATGGCTTGAGCAGTAAAAGTCTTCGTCGAAGACTTTTAAAATTTCTTCGGAGAAGAAATTTACAACAGCATCGCGCGGGCGAGGCGCCCAACACCCTCTTGAATGGTGGTGGCATCAGCGCAAGAAAAGCTCAGCCGCAGACTGTTTGCGCCTGATCCGTCCGCAAAGAACGCGCCCCCCGGCACAAAAGCCACCTTTTGCTCTTTGATCGCTTTGGCCAGCAGGTCCGCGCCATTCATGCCTTTGGGCAGGGTCAGCCAGATGAACATGCCGCCATCGGGCCTGGTCCAGTCCACCCCATCCGGCATCTGATCTTGCAACGCGGCCAGCATCGCGTCGCGGCGGTCGCGGTAGCTGGCGCGGATTTTGGCGACATGGGCGTCGAAATGGCGGCTGGCAACGTGATGGATGGCCATTTGGTTGATCGACGGCGTGTGCAGGTCCGAGGCCTGCTTGATAAGTTCCAGCTGATGGATCGCGGTCTTCGACGCGCAGACCCATCCGACGCGCAGGCCGGGGGTCAAGGTTTTTGAAAAGCTGCCACAATAAAGAGTGCGGCACCGCTCGATGCTTCCGGTGCGGTCCACCTCCAATGCCAGAACCGGGGCGATCGCCTCCCCATCATAGCGCAGCTCTTGGTAGGCGGCGTCTTCTATAACCGCGATGTCCATGCGTTCCGCCTGATCCAGCCGCGCGTTGCGGTCCGGCAAGGACATGGTGCGGCCCGTTGGGTTGGCGAAATCGACGGAGGCATAGGCGAATTTCACCGCGCCGCCACGGGCCGCGGCGGTCTCTATATAAGTAGTGTCATCGCGATTGGCCTGCGGGTCGAGGCGGTCGTAGTGCGGCTCGTAGGCGTTGAACGCGCCCAAAGCCCCCAGATAGGTGGGCCATGTGACAAGCGCCGTGTCGCCGGGCGACAGGAACAGCTTGCCGATATAGTCGAGCGCCTGTTGAGAGCCGGACGTTATCAAGATGTTGTCTCGGGTGCAGGGGATGCCCAGCTTGGCCATCTCATCTGCGATCCAGTCGCGCAAGGGCTTGTAGCCCTCGGAGGTGGAGTATTGCAACGCGCCGCCTGCAGTTTCGGGCGACAGCAGATCGGCATAGGCGTCTTGGAAGGCCTGCGCTGGGAACAGGGCAGGGTCGGGGATGCCGCCCGCGAAGGAGATGATGTCGGGTTGGTCCAGCAGTTTCAGCAGCTCACGGATTTCCGAGGCCTTCATGCGCGACGCGCGGCTGGCGAAGATGTCTTTCAGGTCCATTGCGGTGCCCTCCCTGTCAGGGAGGATGCACTGGGCGCAAACTAAGTCAATAAGGCTGACCTTGTTGTAGCAAAGCGTGATATGCGCGGATTTTGGCTGGGTTGCCTGTGGATAACCTTGAAACGCGAATCAAAATGACTCAAATACAGGTGATTCGGTGGGCCGGAGATGGGAAATTACCCCCCAAACAGGCCAAAAGCCGAAAAATTGTGGGAAATTATGGGAAAAGTTGCCCCAAATTTTAACCACTACATCTAGTGTTTGGTCGGGGCCGACCCACCATCACGTCCGTATTTGGGCCGCCAAGGTCAATGGTTGTGGGGTATTCGACCCACTGCTGACCATGCTTGCCCATAATTTTCCATTGCTTCCCATAATCTCCCATGTCACAACAGTTCCACGATGAGGACGGGCCATAACAAGGGGCGCTCAAGAACCCCAAAGGCGACCAAAAGGTTTCATACAGGCACCCTTTCACATCGAAAGACGTCGGACCCTGCGCGAGCAGACATCCCCCCAGGTGGCGCGGGTCCGACACCTCCCCAAGTGGGAACACGCGGCGAGTTGATCAGTGGCAGCAGATCAACTCGCCGTTTCCATTTCTAAAGACTGGCTGGGCGGGAAACGAACGGGACAAGGGGTCACTTGAGTGGCACAGCGGTTCAGAGGTGAAAGCGTCCACAAGGTGGACAGCAAGGGCAGGGTGTCTATCCCGGCCCTCTTTCGTCGTGTTCTGGAAGCCGCTGACGCCGAGTGGACCGTCGGGCTGCAGCCAAACGTTGTGATCGTTTACGGCGGCGCGTCCCAGAACTACCTTGAATGCTACACCCAGGAGGCGATCACCGAAGTGGACGCCAAGATCAGCGCCTTGCCGCGCGGCTCCAAACGCCGCCGCGCGCTGGAACACATCTTTAACGGGCAGTCGCTGCCCACGCAGACCGATGACACGGGCCGTCTGGTTCTGCCCGCGAAGCTGCGCGAAAAAATCGGGATCACCGGCGAGGCCTATTTCAAGGCCGCAGGCGACACGTTCCAGATTTGGGCGCCTGACGCCTATGAGGCCCGCAACGCCGATATTGAGGATTGGCTGTCCGAGCAGGGGGATGATTTCGATCCTTTGACCCTGCTGGAAGACGATCCTGCCGAGCTGGCGGGAGAGTAAGGAATGGCACCTTCCGTGCGCGAGCCTCAGAATGATGCACCGCACCTGCCGGTCCTTATTGACGCTATTCTGGAGCATGTGAACGCGTCCGGCACGTGGTTGGACGGCACATTCGGGGCGGGCGGCTATAGCCGTGCATTTCTGGAGGCGGGGTCCGACAAGGTGATCGGCGTCGATCGCGACCCGATGGTGTTCGACATGGCCGAGCCATGGCTGGGCGATTACGGCGACCGGCTGACGCTTGTGGAGGGCACGTTCTCCGATTTGGACGCCTTGGCGGGCGATTTGCTGCCCTTGGACGGCGTTGTGCTGGATTTGGGCGTGTCGTCGATGCAGCTGGACCAGCCGGAGCGCGGCTTTTCGTTCCTGCGCGACGGGCCGCTGGATATGCGGATGGGGCAGGACGGCGTGTCTGCGGCTGATCTGGTGAATAGCGCGGACGAGGCCTTGCTGGCCGACATTCTGTTTCAATACGGCGAGGAGCGCGCCTCGCGCCGCATTGCGCGGGCGATCTTGTCGGCGCGGCCGATGACCACCACGGGCGAGCTGGCGGCGGCGATTGAGAGCGTGTTGCCAAAATCGAAACCCGGTCAGAGCCATCCGGCGACGCGCAGCTTTCAGGCGATCCGTATCGCGGTGAATGACGAATTTGGCCAGCTGATTAAAGGGTTGGAGGCCGCAGAACGCGCTTTGAAGCCCGGTGGTCAGTTGGCCGTCGTCAGCTTCCATTCGCTGGAAGACCGGGTGGTGAAGAAGTTTCTGGCGTCGCGGGCCGGGGCCACGGGTGGCGGCTCGCGCTACGCGCCAGCGGTCGAGGCGGAAGAGCCCACATTTGATTTGACGCCCCGCCGCGCCATTGCGGCGGATAAGGACGAGCTGGCACGCAATCCGCGCTCCCGTTCGGCCAAATTGCGGGTGGCGACCCGCACCGAGACCCCGCCGCGCGACAGCGACCGCGCGGGGCTTGGATTGCCTAAACTTGTCGGGAAGGACCTGCTCTGATGCGTGGCGTGTTGTTTGGATTGTTTGCCTTGGTTGTGATGGGTTTGGCCTATTGGTCCTATTCCGAGAACTACAAAACGCGCGATAGTCTGCGCACGGCGGCGTCGCTGCAGCGCGAAATTGGTTCCTCCCGCGAAACGTTGAGCGTTCTGCAGGCCGAATGGGCCTACCTGAACCGCCCCGACCGTCTTGCCGATCTGGCGGACCTGAATTTCGACCGTTTACAACTGCTTCCGATCACCAGCGCGCAGTTTGGATTGGTCACGCAGGTGGGCTTTCCGCCTGCAACCTTCGACATAAATGAGCTGACCGGCTCTGTTGATGTGCGTGGTCAAATTGACCCCGCCGAGATGACATCGCCTGACAAGGACTACCCATGATCCGCACGCCGCTTCGCCCGCTTGCCCGCATTTTGCCCGCGCGTCTGCGCGGGGAGAATACTGACCGCATTGAGGCGGAAAACATCCGCGTCCGCCATGAGGAAATGCGCGACCGCGCCCGCGCCCGCGCGGAGTCGCGGCTGCTGTTCGTGGCGATCCTGTTTTTAGCAGGCTTTTTGACCGTTGGTGCCCGCATGACCGTTCTGGCCTCGACCGAGGCCGTGGAGCCGCAAGCATCCGCGTCATCTGCCAGCATCGTGGCGCAACGCGCCAACATCGTTGACCGCAATGGTCGCGTCCTGGCGACCAACCTTGTGACCAACTCGCTTTACGCCCAACCCAAATTGATGGTGGAGCCTGAACGCGCCGCAAAAGAGCTGGCCGCGATCTTTCCCGACCTGAAAGAAGAAAAGCTGCTGAAGGACTTCACCGGCAAGCGTAAGTTCCTGTGGATCAAGAAGAAAATCAGCCCCGAGCAATTGCAGGCGGTCCATGACATTGGCGACCCCGGCCTGCTGTTTGGCCCACGCGAGATGCGCCTGTACCCCAATGGCCGACTGGCCGCGCATATTCTGGGCGGCGCGTCCTTCGGGCGCGAAGGCGTGCATTCGGCCGAGGTAATCGGCACCGCCGGCGTCGAGAAAGCATTTGACGACTTTCTGCGCGACCCCGCTTTGGAAGGCGCGCCGCTGCAATTGTCCATCGACATGACCATCCAGTCGGCCATGCGCCGGGTGCTTTACGGCGGCATGAAGCTGATGAACGCCAAGGGCGCCACGGCGGTGTTGATGAAGGTCGACACGGGCGAGGTGGTGTCGATGGTGTCGCTGCCCGACTTTGACCCCAACACGCGACCCCGTGGGCTGATTGAGGGCGACCCGTCCGACAGCCCGCTGTTCAACCGCGCGGTTCAGGGCGTGTACGAGCTGGGCTCGACATTCAAGATTTTCACCGCCGCGCAGGCGTTGGACCTGAAGCTTGTGAACCCCAGCACCATGCTGGACACCAAAGGCCCGATGCGCTGGGGCCGCTACAAGATCCGCGACTTTTCGAACTACGGCAGCTCGCTAAGCGTGACGGATGTGATCGTCAAATCCTCCAACATCGGCACGGCGCGGATGGCGTTGAACATTGGCGCGAAGCGGCAGAAGGAATTTCTGGGTGCGCTTGGCTTCTTTGAGCCATTGCCGGTCGAACTGGTCGAGGCCCCGGGGGCCAAGCCGCTGCTGCCGAAGAAATGGTCGGACATCTCGACGATGACCGTCAGCTACGGCCACGGCATGGCGGCAAGCCCGCTGCATCTGGCCTCTGCCTATGCCACGGTTGTGGGCGGCGGGACGTTGGTCAAACCCACGCTCTTGAAGGTCGACAGCGTCAAACCCGGGCCACGCGTGATGTCCGAGCAGACGTCGCGCCAATCGCGCGAGATGCTGCATCAGGTCGTGGAACGCGGCACCGCGTCCTTCATGAAGGGCACCGGCTATATGGTGGGTGGCAAGACCGGCACCGCCGACAAGCCCAAGCGCCGCGGCGGCTACCACAAGGACAAGGTCATCGCGACCTTCGCCAGCGCCTTCCCGATGAATGACCCGCAATATGTGTTGATCGTCACGCTCGACGAGCCGTCCGAGAACTCAGGCACCAAACCGCGCCGCACCGCCGGTTGGACCGCCGTGCCGGTGGCCGCCGAGATCGTCAAACGCACCGCGCCTTTGCTGGGGCTAAGACCGATTGAAACCGGCCCCGCAACCGGAGTAACAACAGTCAAATACTAACGCGCACGCGCTGGGGGCGACATGGGGCAAAAGACGGAACGGCTAAGCGCCCTGGGACTAACCGCAGTGGGCGGCACTGACGCCCAGATCACCGGGCTTTGCGTCGACAGCCGTCTGGTCAAGCCGGGGCATCTGTTTGCGGCCTTGCCGGGGTCCAACTCCCACGGCGCCGATTTCATCAAATATGCGCTGCGCATGGACTGCGCGGCCGTGCTGACCGACCCCGCCGGGGCGGAGATCGCGTCGGAGGAATTGGCCGAGGCAGGCGTGGCCGTGGTGGTGACCGAGGACCCGCGTCAGGCCTTGGCCTACGCCGCCGCGCTTTGGTTCGGCGCGCAGCCGGGCTCGATGGTGGCCGTCACCGGGACCAATGGCAAAACATCGGTTGCCAGCTTTACCCGCCAGATTTGGACGGAACTTGGCCTCGCCGGTGTAAATTTGGGCACCACCGGCGTTGAAGGCGCGTTCACCGCGCCGATGACCCACACCACGCCGGAGCCGATCACCTTGCACGGGCTGCTGGCGGACATGGCGGGCGAGGGCGTGACCCATGCCGCGATGGAGGCGTCCTCGCACGGGTTGGAGCAGCGCCGGCTGGACGGCGTGCATCTGATGGCGGCTGCATTTACCAATTTCACGCAGGACCATTTGGACTACCACGCCACATTTCAGGAATATTTTGACGCCAAAGCGGGCCTGTTCCGCCGGGTGCTGGCTCAGGACGGCGTCGCGGTTATCAACATGGATGACCCGCGGGGGCGCGACATGGCCTCGGTCGCCAAGACGCGCGGGCATCATTTGCTGCGCGTGGGCCAAGCCGAGGGCTGCGAATTGCAGCTGCTCAACCAGCGCTTTGATGCCACGGGCCAAGAGCTGCGCTTCGCGTATGGCGGCGAGGTGCATCAGGTGCGGCTTGATTTGATTGGCGGGTTTCAGGCGTCCAACGTTTTGGTTGCGGCGGGTTTGGCGATCGGCTGCGGGGCCAAACCGGCAGAGGTGTTTCAGACCCTGCCGATGCTGCGCACCGTGCGTGGCCGGATGGAAAAGGCCGCCACCCGCGACAATGGCGCGGCGGTTTTCGTGGATTACGCCCATACGCCAGCCGCGCTCGAGACCGCGCTCAAAGCGATGCGCCCGCATGTGATGGGCCGCTTGATCGTGGTTTTCGGGGCAGGCGGCGACCGCGACACCGGCAAACGCCCCTTGATGGGCGAGGCCGCGCGCGACCACGCGGATGTGGTCTTTGTCACCGATGACAACCCGCGATCAGAGGAGCCGTCGGCCATTCGGGCCGCCATCATGGCGGCGGTCCCGGACGCCACCGAGGTCGGCGACCGGGCCGAGGCGATTTTGCGCGGGGTGGACGCTTTGGGGGCTGGCGACACGCTGTTGATTGCGGGCAAGGGCCATGAGACCGGCCAGACCGTGGGCGACGATGTGCTGCCCTTTGACGATGTAGAACAAGCCAGCGTGGCCGTGGCCGCGTTGGACGGGAGATTGTAGATGGCGCTTTGGACAGCATCGGAGGCGGCTGCGGCAACCGGCGGCAAAGCGGTTGGCGAATGGTCTGTGGACGGCGTGTCGATTGACACGCGCACCATCGAGGCGGGCGATTTGTTTGTGGCCCTGAAGGACGTGCGCGACGGGCATGATTTTGTGGACCAGGCGTTGCAGGCCGGTGCTGGCGCGGCCTTGGTGTCCCGGGTGCCTGATGGCGTGGCCGCCGACGCGCCGCTGTTGATCGTGGATGATGTGCTGGCAGGGCTGGAAAAGCTGGGCCGCGCGGCACGCGCACGGACCGGGGCCAAGGTCATCGGGGTGACAGGCTCGGTCGGCAAAACCTCCACCAAGGAAATGCTGCGGACCTGCCTTGAGGGGCAGGGCGCGGTGCATGCGGCCGAGAAAAGCTACAACAACCATTGGGGCGTGCCGCTGACGCTGGCACGGATGCCTGCCGCGTCGGATTTCGCGGTGATCGAGATCGGGATGAACCATCCCGGCGAGATTTCCCCCTTGGCGCAGATGGCAGATCTGGACGTGGCCCTTATCACCATCGTGGCCCCCGCGCATCTGGAGGCGTTCGACAATGTCGAAGGCATCGCGCGCGAGAAAGCCGCGATCTTTGACGGGCTGCGCGACGGTGGGGTGGCGATTGTGAACGGGGACCTTGCGGTCACTGACCTGCTGATCGGCGCGGCCCCGGCGGGGTGCCAGCGTTTTGGCTACGCGGATGGGTGTGACTGGCATCTGCTGTCGGCTGAGCAAGGGCCTGAGACCACCGTGTGTCGCGCCGAATTTGGCGGGGAGGCGGTCTTGTTCAAGCTGGACGCGCCGGGAAAACACTTTGCCATGAATGGCTTGGCAGCACTTGCTGCCTGCGTGGCGGCGGGGGCCGATCTTGGGCAATCCGTGGTGGCCTTGGGCCAGTGGCAACCCCCAAAGGGGCGGGGGCGGCGTCATTTTATCCAGCTGGACGTCACCGATGACAGCGTGGGAATTGATCTGTTTGATGACGCCTACAACGCCAATCCGGCCTCGGTCGGGGCGGCGATGAATGTGATTTCGGTCATCAAACCGCCCAATCCGCGCGGACGCCGGGTGGCGATTTTGGGCGACATGAAAGAGCTGGGACCGACGGAGGCCGACCTGCATGCCCAGCTGTCGCGCCATGAGGCGGTAGAGGGGATCAGCGTTTTCCACTGTGTTGGCCCGTTGATGAAACATCTCTACGATGCCCTCCCCTCCGAGAAGCGCGGGCTGTGGGCGGAGACCTCGGCGGAATTGGCGGCGATGCCCTCTAAGCTGGTGCATGGCGGCGATGTGGTGATGGCGAAAGGGTCTTTGAGCATGAAAATGGCTCAGATCGTTGACGCCATCACAAAATTGGGTCACTCCGTAGACAACTAAGAATAGATGAACGGGACGGGAGACACCGCCACATGTTGTATTGGCTGACGCTTTTTTCGGATGGCGGGGATTTCTTCAACCTGTTTCGCTACATCACCTTCCGCGCCGGTGGGGCCTTCTTCACCGCGCTGATTTTCGGCTTCATCTTTGGCCGCCCGCTTATCAATTTGCTCAAGCGCAAGCAGCGCCATGGCCAGCCGATCCGCGACGACGGGCCGGAAAGCCATTTGCTGACCAAGCAGGGCACGCCGACCATGGGCGGGGTGCTTATTCTGGGCGCGTTGATCCTGTCGACATTGCTTTGGGCGCGGCTGGACAATGGCTTTGTCTGGGTGGTTTTGCTGGTCACAATCGGCTTTGGGCTGATCGGGTTCGTCGATGACTATGCCAAGGTGACGCAAAACTCGCATGGGGGCATTTCGGCGCGGTCGCGGCTGATTGTGGGCTTCGCCATCGCGGCTGTCGCAGGCTATGTCACCACGCAGCTGCACCCTGATGCGCTGACCAATCAGCTGGCGCTGCCGGTCTTCAAAGACACGCTGGTCAATCTGGGGTTCATGTTCATCCCCTTTGCCATGTTTGTCATTGTGGGGGCCGCCAATTCGGTCAACCTGACGGACGGGCTGGACGGGCTGGCGATCATGCCGGTGATGATTGCCGCAGGCGCGCTGGGGGTCATCGCCTACGCGGTGGGCCGCGTCGATTTCACCGAATATCTGGGGCTGCATTACGTGCCCGGCACCGGCGAGCTGCTGATCTTTGTCTCTGGCATTATCGGCGGCGGGCTTGGCTTTTTGTGGTACAACGCCCCGCCCGCGGCGGTGTTCATGGGCGACACGGGCTCGCTGGCTTTGGGCGGCGCGCTGGGCGCGATTGCGGTGCTGACCAAGCACGAGCTGGTCATGGGCATCATTGGCGGGCTGTTCGTGGTCGAGACGCTCAGCGTCATCATTCAGGTGCTTTACTTCAAGAAGACCGGCAAGCGCGTCTTCCTGATGGCACCGATCCACCACCATTTTGAAAAGAAGGGCTGGGCCGAGCCGCAGATTGTGATCCGGTTCTGGATCATCTCCCTGATCCTCGCGATGATCGGGCTGGCCACGCTGAAAATCAGATGATTTTCGGCGGGGAAAATTCTTCGACGAAGAATTTTGCGCCGGGAGCTGCGTTGTGATCCCGGTTCAGGGGTTTCGCGACCGCAGGGTCGGCGTGCTGGGGCTGGGCCGGTCCGGCCTATCAGCCGCCCGCGCGCTGCGCGACGGCGGGGCGGACCCGCTGGTCTGGGACGACAATGCCGACGCCCGCGATCGCGCCAAAGCCGAAGGCTTTGCGTCGCATGACTTGACAAAACACGGCGCGTTTGAGGATGTCGCGGCGCTGATCGTCTCGCCCGGCATCCCGCATCTCTACCCCACGCCGAACAAGGTGATCGCGGCCGCCTGGGCCGCGGGCGTGCCGGTCGACAATGACATCTCGCTGTTCTTCCAGTCATTTGCCACCCGCGATTGGGAGAGCTTCGACCAGATGCCCAAAGTCATCGCGGTGACGGGGTCGAACGGCAAGTCCACGACCTCCGCCCTGATCCACCACATCTTGCAAGAGGTGAACCGGCCCACGCAGCTGGCGGGCAATATTGGCCGCGGCGTGCTGGATCTGGAGCCTGCAATTGACGGTGAGGTCGTGGTGTTGGAACTGTCATCCTACCAGACCGATCTGGCGCGCAACCTGACACCCGATGTGGCGGTGTTCACCAACCTCAGCCCCGACCATCTGGACCGCCATTCGGGCTTTGGCGGGTATTTTGCGGCTAAGCGGCGGCTGTTTGCGGAAGGCGGGCCAGACCGCGCTGTGATCGGCGTGGACGAGCCAGAGGGGCAGTATTTGGCCAACCAAATGTCAGGCGGTAACGGCGATGATCGCGTTATCCGGATGTCGTCGGGCACCAAGTTAAGCGGGCCGGGCTGGAACGTCTTTGCCAAGAAAGGCTTTCTGGCGGAATGGCGCAAGGGGCGGCAGGTGGCCAACATAGACCTGCGCGGCGTCGCGGGATTGCCCGGCGCGCATAACCATCAAAACGCCTGCGCGGCCTATGCCGCGTGCCGGACCCTGGGGCTGGCGCCGAAGGTGATCGAGAAGGCGTTTCACAGCTTTGGCGGGCTGCCGCACCGCTCGCAACGGATCGCCGAGGTGGGTGGCGTGAGCTTTGTAAATGACAGCAAAGCCACCAATGTGGACAGTGCCGCAAAGGCCTTGCAGGCCTTCAAGAACATCCGCTGGGTTTGTGGCGGGCTGGAGAAAGAGGGCGGATTAGACGGGCTGTTGCCGCATTTGAGCGGCGTCAAGAAAGCCTATGTGATCGGGCGGGAGGCGCAGGCCTTTGCGCTGCAGCTTGGCGACTTGCCCCATGAGGTCTGCACCACGATGGAGGTCGCAGTGGCCAAAGCCGCGTCCGAGGCAGATGCTGGCGACACAGTGCTGTTGGCACCTGCGGCGGCGAGCTTTGACCAATATGACAGCTTTGAAAAGCGGGGCGATGACTTCGCGGCTCAGGTGGCCAAAGTCGGGAAGGCGTAAGCAAAGACCACTATTGCGCGTAGGCGGCCTGTTTTTCTGCCAATGTGAGGACGCGCGGCTCTGCGATGGGCTGCAAGGTGGTGAGGTCAAAAAGCGGCGTTTTCTTCCACCGCCCGGACAAGCGTGCTGCTCCGATGTTTTTGACCGACCGCGCGATGAAGGCCAACATGCTGCCTTGGCTGCCCTCTACCGGCCCCGTGGCCTGGTCGACCTTGTAGCGGAAATTCAGGGGGCCGAGCGCACCGTCCGGCGCCTCCATATTTGCGGCAATCACGCCGACAAAGGGTATCTTCGGGCTAGCCATGGTGTTGAACAGCGGCGTGTTGCAGCATGACGCGTACCAGCGAAACAGCCCCTTGGGGCTCAGACGCAGCAGCGCGAGGTGATGCTGGCCAGCCAACAACTGCACGTGGGACGGGTCTATCTGATAGACCTCCGTCCCGCCGGAGGCATCGGTGGTTTTGCCGAACGCGCTCAGATGGCGCGCGAAGGCCTGACAATCGACGCAGTAACACATCCCATGATTGCTGTGGCGTGGGCCTGCGTCATTGATAACAGCCTGAAAGCTGCCGCAATGGCATGAAAAGGGGATGTCTGTCGGCATGGGGAGCTCCTGACGTTGACGTCACATCACGATACCGCCGATTTACCCTTTCGAACAGCGAAACTGAGGCTGGATTCGCGCTTCAAATAAGGCTACTCTGACCTGATAGACCCGAACAATCGGGCGTTGAGGCAGTAAACGGCGGTATTTTCATGACTGAAATGGTGTATGGCACCGTGACGGCACGCGTGGGCGAGCCGATCCTTCCCAAATGGTGGCGGACGGTTGACCGCTGGTCGATGGCCTGCGTGTTTGCGCTGTTTGGCATGGGGCTTTTGCTGGGGCTGGCGGCCTCGCCGCCCTTGGCCGCCAAGAACGGGCTGGACCCGTTCCATTACGTTTCCCGCCAGGCTTTCTTTGGCTGTCTGGCGATGACCACGATGGTTGTGGTCTCGATGATGTCGACCAATCTGGTGCGACGGCTGGCCATTCTGGTCTTCTTCGTGACCTTCGCGGCGCTGGCTTTGCTGCCCGTCTTTGGCACAGATTTCGGCAAGGGCGCGACGCGGTGGTATTCGCTGGGCTTTGCCTCTGTGCAGCCGTCCGAGTTTCTAAAGCCTGTCTTCATCGTGTTTTCCGCCTGGCTGATCGCCGCCAGTTCCGAGATCAACGGCCCGCCGGGCAAAACATTCTCCTTCGCGCTGACCTGCGTCGTTGTGGGGTTTTTGGCGTTGCAGCCTGATTTCGGTCAAGCGTGCCTGATCCTGTTTGGCTGGGGCGTCGTTTATTTCGTCGCCGGAGCCCCCTTGACCTTGCTGGTCGGCATGGCGGGCGGCGTCGTCGCGGCCGGGGTCAGCGCCTACAACATGTCCGAACATTTCGCCCGCCGCATTGACGGCTTCCTGTCGGCGGAGGTCGATCCGACCACCCAGCTGGGCTACGCCACCAACGCGATCCGCGAGGGCGGTTATTTCGGCGTGGGCGTGGGCGAGGGGTCGGTCAAATGGTCCCTGCCGGACGCGCATACAGATTTCATCATCGCCGTGGCGGCGGAAGAATATGGGCTGGTGATGGTCATCGCGATCATCGCGCTTTACGCGGTCTTCACCATCCGGTCCCTGCACCGTTTGATGAAGGAACGAGACCCGTTCATCCGGCTGGCCGGCACTGGTCTGGCCGCGATGTTTGCGATGCAGGCGATCATCAATATGGGCGTGGCGGTGCGGTTGCTGCCTGCCAAGGGCATGACCTTGCCGTTTGTGTCGAACGGCGGCTCGTCCTTGATTGCGGGGGGCATCGCGTTGGGGATGCTCTTGGCCTTCACCCGCAGCCGCCCGCAGGGCGACATGCGTGACATCATGATCCAAAGAGGCCGGGGATGAGCCAGCCTTTGCTGGTCATAGCCGCAGGCGGCACCGGCGGGCATATGTTTCCCGCCCAAGCGCTGGCGGAGGCGATGTTGGCGAAGGGCTGGCGGGTCAAGCTGACCACCGATGCGCGCGGGGCGCGCTACGTTGGCGGCTTCCCGCATAGCGTTGAGATTGAGCAGCTTAAGTCCGCGACCTTCTCGCGCGGTGGAATAGTCGGCAAGCTGACGGCCCCGTTCAAGCTGGGGTCGGGCGTTCTGTCGGCCATGATGAAGTTTCGCCGCGACCGGCCCGCCGTTGTGGTGGGCTTTGGCGGCTACCCGTCCTTCCCCGCGATTGCAGCGGCTTGGCTGATGAAGCTGCCACGGATGATTCACGAGCAAAACGGCGTATTGGGCAAGGTGAACACGGTCTTTGCCAAGAAGGTCGACACCGTGGCTTGCGGCACCTGGCCCACCAATTTGCCCGAGGGCGTTGAGGGCGTTTTCACCGGAAACCCGGTGCGCGGCGCCATTCTGGAACGCGCGGCGGCGGGGTATATCCCGCCGGGCGACTACCCGATGAGCGTAGTGGTGATTGGCGGCAGCCAAGGCGCGCGCATCTTGTCGGAGGTTGTGCCAGCGGCCATGACCCTGCTGCCTGACGCGCTGAAAGCCAATGTCCGCGTCGCCCATCAGGCGCGCGACGAAGACGCTGAAAGCGCTGCGCATATCTATGCGCAGGGCGGCATCACGGCGGAGGTGCTGCCGTTTTTCAACGACATCCCGCGGCGCTTTTCCGAGGCGCAGCTGGTGGTGTCGCGGTCTGGCGCGTCCTCGGTGGCGGATCTGTCGGTCATCGGCAGGCCCTCCATTCTGGTGCCCTTTGCTGCTGCAATGGCCGACCACCAAACCGCCAACGCGCGCGGCTTGGTTGAGGCGGGTGCGGCCATCATGATCCCCGAAAGCCAACTGACAGCCGAGGCGCTGGCGGAGCAAATCCAGACCATCCTGACGCAAGATCAAGCTGCCATTCAAATGGCGAATGCGGCATTGAGCGTCGGCAAACCTGACGCAACCGAGGCGCTGGTCGCCTTGACGGAACAACTCAACGAGAAGAACAGCCAATGAATGCTGCAGCAACAAAACTCCCCCTAGAACTCGGCGCGATCCACTTTGTGGGCATTGGCGGCATCGGCATGTCCGGCATCGCAGAGGTGCTTTTGAACCATGGCTACAAGGTGCAGGGCTCGGACCTGAAAGCCTCGCCCATTACCAAACGGCTGGAAGAGCTTGGCGCGACGGTGTTCGAGGGCCAGCGGGCCGAGAATTTGGACCATGCGGATGTTGTTGTGATCTCCTCGGCCATTAAGCCCGGCAATGCGGAACTGGATGCCGCGCGGTCAGCAGGCCTGCCGGTGGTGCGACGCGCCGAGATGCTGGCAGAGCTGATGCGGCTGAAATCGAACATTGCGGTGGGCGGCACCCACGGCAAAACCACAACAACCACGATGGTGGCGGCGCTGCTTGACGCGGGCGGGATTGACCCGACTGTCATCAATGGTGGCATCATTCACGCCTATGGTTCGAACGCGCGTGTGGGTCAGGGCGAATGGATGGTGGTGGAGGCCGACGAGAGCGACGGCACGTTCAACCGGCTGCCCGCCACAATTGCGATTGTGACCAATATCGACCCCGAGCATATGGAGCATTGGGGCGACTTTGACACGTTGCGGCAGGGCTTTCTGGACTTCGTGTCGAACATTCCCTTCTACGGGCTGGCGGTGTGTTGCACGGACCATCCTGAGGTCCAGGCGCTGGTGGGCAAGATCAGCGACCGCCGGGTCGTGACATTCGGGTTCAACGCGCAGGCCGATGTGCGGGCGGTGAACCTGACCTACAAAGCAGGGGTCGCGCATTTTGATATTGCGCTGCAAAATGACGAGATGGTCATCAAGGGCTGCTCGCTGCCCATGCCCGGAGACCACAATGTGTCCAACGCGTTATCGGCTGTTGCCGTGGCGCGCCACCTTGGCATGAAGGCCGAGGAGATCAAGGAAGCGCTAGCCAACTTCGGCGGCGTTAACCGCCGCTTTACAAAAGTGGGCGAGGTTGACGGGGTGACGATCATTGATGATTACGGCCACCATCCCGTTGAAATAGCGGCCGTCTTGAAGGCCGCGCGGCAGTCCACGGAAGGCCGTGTTATTGCAGTGCATCAGCCGCATCGGTTCTCGCGTTTGCACTCGCTGTTTGATGATTTCTGCTCCTGTTTTAATGACGCGGATGTTGTTGGCATCACGGATATTTTCTCGGCAGGCGAGGCCCCGATTGAGGGCGCGTCGCGCGACGATTTGGTGTCGGGCTTGATCCGTCACGGGCATCGTCATGCACGGATCGTGGAAGACGAAAATGCGCTGGAAAAGCTGGTGCGCGAGCAAGCGAAGCCGGGCGACATGGTGGTGTGTCTGGGGGCGGGCACGATCAGCGGCTGGGCCAACGGGCTTCCCGAAAGACTGTCCAAATGAGCATAAAGACAACTGGCCAAAGGTGCGAAAAGCCTGACTTTCCCCGCCATACCCCACGGTCCATACTCAGACCATGCCTGGTGCTGGAGACCCGACCAATATGAGCCTTTCGCTGATCTCAGCGGCCATCTGGGCCATTGCCGCCACCTTTGTGGCGCTGCTGCCCATGCGCTTTCAATATGCGCCGGGGGTGACGCTGCTGGTGGCGGCCCCCTTCTTGGTGGGGTTCATCGGATATGAGCATGGCCTCTGGTTCGCCCTTTTGGGGTTGGCGGGGTTCGTGTCGATGTTTCGCAACCCGCTGATCTATTTTTATCGCTGCGCGCGCGGCAAGACGCCGGATATCCCGCGATGAGCTGGTCGCTGGTATGCGCCTTTGTCTGGCTGATCGGGGCCAATGTCGTGGCGATGTTCCCATCGCGCGACCACCATTGGCGCTTTGCCTATGGCATGATCGCTTTGGGGATACCGTTGCTGGGTTGGGTCACGTGGGAAAACGGGCCATGGATCGGGCTTATCGCGATGGCGGCGGGCATTTCCATCCTGCGATGGCCGGTCCGCTATCTGGGGCGCTGGATACGCCGCCGGTTGGGCTGGGAGAAACCTGTGGGGCCCGCGGAATAGGGGGCTGATCGGCCCTGCGGGGCGGATATTTTTTGGAACAATGATGGTGTGGGCGGTTTCATGAGTGACGGTTTGCCTGAGGTGCGCGGGGCTTTGACGCCAGATCGCGGTTTGGCCGATTTGACATGGCTGCGTGTGGGCGGACCCGCGACGGCTCTGTTTCAGCCGGCAGATCGTGAAGATTTGGTTAATTTTCTGAAAAGCTATCACGGGGATGTTTTCCCGATGGGCGTGGGATCAAACCTGATCGTGCGTGATGGCGGCGTGGACGCGGTGGTGATCCGGCTGGGGCGCGGCTTCAACGGCTTTTCTGTTGAGGGCACGCGGGTGACCTGCGGGCCTGCTTTGCTGGACGCGCATTGCGCGCGCAAGGCGGCGGATGCGGGGTTGGATCTGACCTTCCTGCGCACCATCCCCGGGGCCATCGGCGGCGCGGTTGCGATGAATGCCGGGTGCTACGGCAGCTACATGGCAGATGTGTTTGTGGAGGCGACCGTGGTGTTGCGGTCGGGCGAGGTGGTGGTGCTGACCCGCGACGACGTGGAGTTCGGGTACCGGCAGTCGAACCTGCCCGAGGGCGCGGTGCTGGTTGAGGTGGTGATGGACGTTCCCCGCGGGGAACCGGCGGCGCTGCATGCGCGGATGGAGGACCAGCTGGCCAAGCGCGACGCAACGCAGCCCACGAAGGACCGCACGGCGGGAAGCACGTTCCGCAACCCGGTCGGGTATTCGTCCACGGGCAAGGCGGATGACACACATGAGTTGAAGGCCTGGAAGGTCATTGACGACGCAGGTCTGCGCGGCGCGACGCTGGGCGGGGCGCAGATGAGCGAGAAGCACCCAAATTTTCTAATCAACACGGGCGACGCGACGGCTGCCGATTTGGAAGATTTGGGCGAGCATGTGCGGAAAAAGGTTTTCGAGAACAGTGGAATAGAGTTACAATGGGAGGTGCTTCGGGTCGGTTCGCGTACTGGTCGGGGCTAAACACAAGATGTAGTGGTCGCAAAGGCCACACATACAAAAAGAAGCCCTCGCATAAGAGGGCTGCGGTAAATGAGGCGAAGATGTCGAGCAGGACATTTCGCAAAGTAGTGGTTTTGATGGGCGGCCCCTCGGCTGAGCGCGAGGTGTCACTGTCCTCTGGGCGTGAATGCGCCGCTGCGTTGCGTGAGGCAGGGTATGATGTTGTGGAACTGGACGCGGGTCCGGACCTTGCCGCGCGTTTGGAAGAGATTTCCCCTGATTGCGTGTTCAACGCCCTGCATGGCCGCTGGGGCGAGGATGGCTGCGTGCAAGGGATGCTGGAGTGGATGAAAATCCCGTACTCGCATTCGGGCGTGCTGGCCTCGTCTTTGGCGATGGATAAAGAGCGCACCAAGGACGTGTACCGCGCGCATGGGCTTCCCGTTTGTGACAGCGTTTTGGCGTCCAAGGCAGACGTGATGGCGGGGCATGTGATGGCTGCGCCCTACGTGGTAAAGCCCTATAACGAAGGGTCCTCGGTGGGCGTGTATCTGGTCAGCGAGGGGGCCAACGGCCCGCCCGTCTTGGCCGATGACATGCCTGATGTCGTGATGGTCGAGGCCTTCGCGCCGGGGCGCGAGTTGACGACGACCGTGCTGGGTGACCGCGCGTTGGAGGTGACGGACATCATCACTGACGGCTGGTACGATTACGAGGCGAAGTATGAGGAAGGCGGGTCGCGGCATGTGGTGCCGGCGGATGTGCCCTCGGAGATACGGGACTTATGTTTCGAATACGCGCTGACCGCGCATAAGGCGCTAGGGTGCCGGGGCGTGTCGCGGACCGATTTTCGCTGGGATGAAAGCAAAGGGGCCGACGGGATGATCCTGTTGGAGACCAACACGCAGCCGGGGATGACCGGAACGTCGCTGACGCCGGAGCAGGCGGGCAAGGTCGGGATGGACATGGCGGCGCTGTGTTCCTGGATTGTGGAGGACGCATCATGCGACCGTTGAAGGGGCAGAAAAAGATCAACCTCAAACGCGACCCCGCGCCGAGCCGGATGGCCTATCGGCTGGAGCGGCTCTGGCTGCGACCTGTGTTTCGCCGCTTTGTCAGGATAGGCGCGCCGCTGGCCTTGGTGGCGGCGGTGGGCGCGTGGTACTTCAGCAATGAAGAGCGCCAGGAGAAGATGGTTGAGATGGTCGCGGAGGCGCGGGCCTCCATTGAGGAGCGTCCCGAATTCATGGTCAAAGCCATGGCGATCGACGGGGCGTCCAAGACGCTGTCGGGCCATATTCGTGAGGTGATGCCGGTGAGCTTGCCTGCGTCCTCGTTCGATTTGGACTTGGAAGCGATGCGCAAGCAGGTGGAGAGCCTGGACGCGGTGAAGCGCGTCGATGTGCGTGTGCGGTCCGGGGGCATGTTGCAGGTCAATGTTGTTGAACGTGTCCCGGCGATTATCTGGCGCGGCCCGGACGGGTTGGAATTGCTTGATGAAGGCGGTCACCGGGTGGCGGCGTTGGGCTCGCGTGTGGAACGCAGTGACCTGCCGCTGATTGCGGGCGAGGGCGCGAACCGGCAAGTGCCGGAGGCCTTGGCGCTGTTCAAGAGCGCGGAGCCGATCAAGGCGCGGGTCACCGGCATGGTGCGGATGAGCGAGCTGCGTTGGGACGTGGTGATGGACCGTGGGCAGCGGATCATGCTGCCGCAGAACGGCGCGGGGCCCGCTTTGGACCGCGTGATTGCATTGAATGAAGCACAAGACCTGCTGGCGCGCGACGTCGCGCGGGTCGACATCCGCAACGGGAAACGCCCGACATTGCGGCTGACAGAGGGGGCGCTGGAAGAGCTGCGCGCCCTGAAAAGCATTGAGATCAAAGGGACCAGAGAATGACCGATCTTTACCAAACCCAACGGGCGATGCGGAACCGGCGCGAGGCCGCTATTCAGCGAGGCGTGATTGCTGTGCTGGATGTGGGGTCCTCCAAGATTGCGTGTTTCGTGCTGCGCTTTGACGGGCCGGAGCGGTTCAAGGACAGCGATGGCATCGGGACGATGGCGGGGCAGTCGGCGTTTCGGGTGATTGGCGCTGCGACCACGCGGTCACGCGGGGTGCGCTTTGGCGAGATCGAGACGATGCACGAGACGGAGCGGGCCATTCGGACCGCCGTTCAGGCCGCCCAAAAGATGGCCAATGTGCGGGTGGACCACGTGATTGCGTGTTTTGCGGGCGCGAAGCCACGCAGCTACGGGTTGGCTGGAACGGTTGATCTGCATGACGGGCAGGTGACGGATAATTGTGTGGCGCGGGTGCTGAGCAGCTGCGACCTGCCGGAATATGGGCAGGACCGCGAGGTGCTGCATGCGCAGCCGGTGAATTTTGCGGTGGATCACCGCTCCGGTCTGGGTGATCCGCGCGGGCAGGCGGGCAACCAACTGTCCACGGATTTGCACATGCTGACGGTGGACCGCTCGCCGATTGAGAACCTTCTCTACTGCATCAAACGTTGCGATCTGGATGTGGCGGGGATTGCGTCGTCCTCTTATGCCGCCGGGATTTCGTCGCTGGTCGAGGACGAGCAGGAGCTGGGCGCGGCTTGTATTGATTTGGGAGGCGGGTCCACGGGGATCTCGATCTTCATCAAGAAGCATATGATCTACGCCGATACCGTGCGGATGGGGGGGGATCATGTGACCTCGGACATAAGCCAGGGCTTGCAGGTGCCGATGCCGACGGCGGAGCGGATCAAGACGTTTTATGGCGGCGTGGTGGCCACGGGGATGGATGATCGGGAGATGATTGACCTGTCCTCGGACACTGGTGACTGGGAGCATGACCGGCGGACCGTTTCGCGGGCCGAGGTGATCGGCGTGATGCGGCCCCGGATGGAAGAGATTTTGGAGGAGGTCAGAACGCGGCTGGATGCGGCCGGGTTCGAACACCTCCCGAGCCAGCGGATTGTTTTGACGGGCGGGGCCTCGCAGTTGCCGGGTCTTGATGGGCTGGCCACGAAGATTTTGGGCCAGCAGGTTCGGCTGGGCCGGCCGCTGCGGGTTCAGGGCCTGCCCCAGTCCGTGACGGGGCCTTCTTTTGCCGCCGCTGTGGGCACCTGCCTGTTCGCGGCGCACCCTCAGGATGAGTGGTGGGACTTTGATGTGCCCGTGGACAGCTATCCGGCGCGGTCTTTGAAGCGGGCGGTGAAGTGGTTCAAGGATAACTGGTGATTGCGACGCATGCGTCGAAATTGGCAAGTGATTGAAAATCATAGGTAAACAGAATTCTGTTTACCACTTATTAACCCGCCAAACGGGCCGTGGGACAGCGGCGCGGGGGGGGCGAGGCAGGCTCAGACCGGCGCGACTCACCTGTTGCCCGATCTGTTTTCGCATGCATACTGGTAGTGGTATCAGGCCACCTGACACGCGAGATTTGCCTGTTTTGGCAAGATACCGCCGAAATAGGGCGGGTTTTCCCCAGATTTTGTGGCAAAAATGCCTTTTTTCACGTGACGGCGCTGCAGAGTCCAGATAGAGTTTCGCGTTAAGAGGCAAAATAATAAGGGCCGAATGGCTCATTTTTTACCCGGTAAAAGTACAGACAGGCGGACAACCCATGGCATTAAATCTTCGGATTCCCGAGCAACCAGAATTGAAACCACGCATCACCGTCTTCGGTGTGGGCGGAGCAGGCGGCAACGCGGTCAACAACATGATCGACAAAGAGCTGGACGGCGTTGAGTTCGTCACAGCCAATACCGATGCGCAAGCCTTGCAGCATTCCAAAGCCGCCGCGAAAATCCAGATGGGCGTGAAAGCGACCGAAGGTTTAGGCGCGGGCGCACGTCCATCGGTCGGCTCCGCCGCCGCCGAAGAGACCATTGAAGAAATCGTCGACCATCTGGCCGGCGCGCATATGTGCTTCATCACCGCCGGCATGGGTGGCGGGACTGGCACAGGCGCCGCACCGATCATCGCGCAAGCCGCGCGGGAGCTGGGTGTTCTGACCGTGGGTGTTGTCACCAAGCCGTTCCAGTTCGAGGGCGGCAAGCGCATGAAGCAAGCCGACGAAGGCATTGAAGCGCTTCAAAAAGTTGTCGACACGCTGATTATCATTCCGAACCAGAACCTGTTCCGTCTGGCCAACGAAAAGACGACCTTTACCGAGGCGTTCTCCATGGCTGACGACGTGCTCTATCAAGGTGTCAAAGGCGTCACCGACCTGATGGTGCGCCCGGGCCTTATCAACCTCGATTTTGCCGATGTCCGCGCCGTGATGGACGAGATGGGCAAAGCCATGATGGGCACCGGCGAAGCCGAGGGCGAAGATCGCGCAATCCAGGCGGCAGAGAAGGCGATTGCCAACCCGCTACTGGACGAGATTTCGCTGCGCGGCGCGAAAGGTGTTCTTATCAACATCACCGGCAGCCACGACCTGACCCTGTTCGAACTGGACGAAGCGGCCAACCGCATCCGCGAAGAGGTCGACCCCGAAGCCAACATCATCGTGGGCTCGACGCTGGACACCACCATGGATGGGCAAATGCGCGTTTCTGTTGTGGCCACCGGCATCGAAGCTTCCGAAGAGCTGCTGGCACATCCTGTGCCACGCCGTTCCCTGGCCGCACCTTTGACCCAAGAGCGCGCGCCAGAAGAAGCCGCTGCCCCTGTTGCATCCGTTGCCGTCGAAATGACGCCGGTTGCGGCCGAAGCATCGCCGGAGCCGTCGCTGTTTGAGGGTGTTGCCGAAGCACCGGCACCATCCTTTGCGCCTGCGCCAGAGCAGGTTGCCGAAGATGGTTTGCCTGAGCCTGTGTACCAGCCAGCGCCAGCGCCAGCATTCACACAGCCAGCGGCCCAAGCGCCTGCACCGCAAGGCTATGTGGCCCCGCAGCCTGCGGCCCCCGGCACACCATCGCCGGAAGCCATGGACCGTCTGCGCGCCGCCGTGACCAAGGCCCCAACCATGGAGCCAGTGCGCGCCGAACCCGCACCTGCAGCCGCGGAAAAACCGCGGTTTGGCATCAACTCCCTGATAGGTCGCATGACCGGCGGGGCAGGGGAAGAGGGCCAGCAGGCCGTTCAGCGCCAGCCCGCACCAAGCACGCTGGAGCCGTCCGCCGAGGTGGACCCGGAGCAGGAAAAGATCGAAATTCCGGCCTTCCTGCGCCGCCAAGCGAACTAACTCACACATCTGTGACGTAACGTCTTAGGCCGGGCATTGCCCGGCCTTTTTCGTTGTAGATCAACGTCTTGCTGCAGGTGCGAAAGCCGATTGTTTCAATATGTCAGGTTTGTTGCAGTCGGTCACAAAGAGTGAGTTGAGACCTGTGCCCCCAACCCCTATTTTTCAGCCATCAGGAACTGGGGGGTTCTTGGTGACGACAAGTACAACTAGAAATCTGCCGCTTCTTTGGAGGCTCTACGTGCAAGCAACTTTGATCTCTGATGTCACCTTTGAGGGTGTCGGACTACATTCCGGCGCCCTGACCAAGATGACCGTGCGCCCCGCGCATGCCGGACATGGTATCTGGTTCAAGCGTGTGGACGTGCTGGACCGCGACCCCCACGTGCCCGCGACCTATGACGCCGTTGAGATGAAGCCGCTTTGCACCCGCATCGTGAACGCCGCCGGCGTCGAGGTGCTGACCATCGAACACATCACCGCCGCCCTTGCCGGCTGCGGCGTGCGCAACGCGCTGATCGAACTGGACGGGCCGGAAGTTCCGATCATGGACGGGGCCTCGGGCGATTTTGTGCGGGCCTTCGTCGAGGCGGGCGTGCAAGCCCAAGACGCGCCGCTTTACGCGATCGAAATTCTTGAAACCGTTTCGGTGGAGCAAGACGGCGCCCGCGCCACCCTGTCGCCCGCCGGATCGCTGGAAATTGACTTTGCCATCGACTTTGCGGACGCGGCCATCGGCGCGCAGTCCAAAGTTCTGAACATGGCGAACGGCACCTTCGTGCGGGAGCTGTCCGACAGCCGCACCTTCTGCCGCAAATCCGACATCGACATGATGCATGCCAACGGCCTGGCCCTTGGTGGCACCTACGACAACGCGGTTGTCGTGGACGGCGACGACGTGCTGAGCCCGGGCGGCCTGCGCCACACCGACGAGGCGGTCCGCCACAAGATGCTGGACGCCTTGGGCGACCTGTCGCTGGCGGGCGCCCCCATTTTGGGCCGCTACACCGGCGTCAAAGCGGGCCACGCCATGACCAACGCCCTGCTGCGCAAATTGTTCGCCACCCCGGACGCATTCCGCATGGTGCGCTGCACCCCGGCCCAGCTGAGCCGCCTTCCCGGCGTCGGCGTCAAGCGTGCCGACCTGGCGCTTGTCGCCTGAACCCGGATCACGGTTGGTTTTCCTTTGCAAAAACCGCATCAAAGACGTTTTGCCTTCCCAAGACATGTGCTAGAGCTTGTGCAAAGCGCCGACCCCCTACGCAACCGGGGCGGCAATAGTGCAGGGTTGGCGGTCTAATATGCCGAACAGGTCAGTTATCAAAACGGTTTTCACGCTGTCGCTTGCCGCAGCCGTCTCCGCATGCGGCGGGGGTGGCGGCGACGGCGACCGGCGCGGCTTTTTGGGCGGGTTCTTCGCGTCCAACCGCGAAGCGCCGCTGGAAAGCTTCGGCCCCGAAGAGATCTTCCGCCGCGGCGAGGCCGCATTGGAGGATGGCAACGAAGACGAGGCCGTGCGCCTGTTTGGCGAGGTCGAGCGGCTGTACCCCTATTCCGAATGGGCCAAACGCTCGCTCATCATGTCGGCCTTCGCCTACCATTCCGACCGCGAATACGAACAATCGCGCGCCGCCGCGCAACGCTTCATCGACTTCTACCCAGCCGACGAGGACGCGGCCTACGCCCAGTATTTGCTGGCGATCAGCTATTACGACCAGATCGACCAAGTGGGCCGCGACCAGGGCCTGACCTTCCAAGCGCTCCAAGCGCTGCGCACCGTGATCGAGCGGTACCCTGACACGGAATACGCGCGGTCCTCGATCCTGAAATTTGACCTGGCCTTCGACCATCTGGCGGGCAAGGAGATGGAGATCGGGCGCTACTACCTCAAGCGCGGGCATTACACGGCGGCCGTAAACCGGTTCCGCGTTGTGGTCGAAGAATTCCAGACCACCACCCACACGGCGGAGGCCTTGCACCGGCTGGTGGAGAGCTACCTGTCGCTTGGCCTGACCGACGAGGCGCAGACGGCGGCGGCGATTTTGGGCCACAACTACCAGTCCAACGATTTCTACCAGGACAGCTTTGATCTGCTGGCAGGGCGTGGGCTGAAGCCCGCGCCGCGTGGCACCGGCTGGCTGGTCGATATTTACCGTCAGGTGATCCGAGGCAAGTGGCTGTAAGGGCGGCGGGGTGAACCCCGCCCTACGGGGGATGTCATGCTGCGCTCTTTAGATATTCGCGACATGCTTATCATTGACCGGCTGCTGTTGGAGTTTCAGCCCGGGCTAAATGTGCTGACCGGCGAGACCGGCGCGGGTAAATCTATCCTTCTGGATTCATTGGGTTTTGTGCTTGGCTGGCGGGGCCGTGCGGAATTGGTGCGGGCGGGCGCCGAGAAGGGCGAGGTGGAAGCCTCGTTCGATTTGCCCGCTGGCCATGCGGCGCATGGCGTGCTGGAAGAGGCCGGGTTTGACGCCTCAGACGAGCTGATCCTGCGGCGGGTGAATTACCCTGACGGGCGCAAGCAGGCCTGGGTGAATGACCGCCGCGCGTCGGGCGAGGTCTTGCGGGCGCTATCGGATGTGTTGGTGGAATTGCACGGGCAGCATGATGACCGGGGGCTGCTGAACCCTAAGGAGCATCTGGCGCTGCTGGACCAGTTTGCGGGCGTCGATCTGGAGCCAGTCCAGGCGGCTTGGTCGGCCATGTCGAAGGCGCGTAAGGCCCTGAGAGCGGCGGAGAAGGCCCTGGCCGAAGTTAAGGCGGAGGAAGATTTCCTGCGCCATGCCGTTGATGAGCTGGAGAGCTTGGACCCGCAGCCGGGGCAGGAGGCGGAGCTGGACGTGCTGCGCCGCCAGATGCAGGTAGGCGAGCGGATCAAGGAAGATATTTCTAATGCGTTACAAGGGCTTGGGCCCTCTGGGGCCGAGGGCCAAATGACGGATGCGGCGCGTTGGCTGGACGGCGTGGCCGAGAAAGCCGATGGGCAGCTGGACGCCCCGTTGAAGGCGTTGGAACGGGCGCTGACCGAGTTGGGCGAGGCGCATCAAGGGGTCGAGGCGGCTTTGCATGCGGTGTCTTTTGACCCGTTTGAGCTGGAGCGCACCGAGGAGCGACTGTTTGCCATTCGCGGGCTGGCGCGCAAACACGACGTGTTGCCGGATGATTTGACCGCTTTGAGCGAGACGTTTCGGGCGCGGCTGGACGCTTTGGACGGCGGCGCGCGCGAGATTGCCGGATTGGAGCAGGCGCTGTCTGACGCAGAGGTGGCCTACGGGGTCGAGGCCGACGCGCTGCATGAGGCCCGGGTGGCGGCGGCGTCGCGTTTGGACGTCGCGATGATGACAGAGCTTGCGCCACTGAAGATGGAACGCGCTGTTTTCAAAACCGAAATTTCTGAGGACTCGCTTGGACCAGACGGGCGGGACGCGGTCGCGTTTACCGTGGCGACCAATCCCGGCACCCCTGCGGGGCCGTTGAACAAGATCGCTTCGGGCGGGGAATTATCGCGGTTTCTGCTGGCCTTGAAAGTGTGCCTGACAGGCACAACCGGCGACGTAACGATGATCTTTGACGAGATTGACCGCGGCGTCGGCGGGGCGACTGCGGATGCGGTGGGACGGCGATTGGCGTCTTTGGCCGATGGGAGCCAAGTTCTGGTTGTGACCCATTCGCCGCAAGTGGCGGCGTTGGGCGGGCATCACTGGCGGGTGGAGAAATCCGTGAAGGATGACGTGACGCTGTCGACCGTGGTGCCGTTGGACGAGGGCGCACGCGTGGACGAAATTGCCCGCATGGTGTCGGGCGATACCGTGACAGATGCGGCGCGGGACGCGGCGCGGGCGTTGTTGGAGCGGTGATGCCTGGGGTAAATTCCTTCGGCGAAGGAATTTGAATTTTCTTCGACGAAGAAAATTGCCTCCGGCGGGGATATTTTTGGAACAATGATGGTGGGGCGGTGCGCCTAGTTTATCTGGACCATTTTTCCGGGGTTCAGGATGTTTTGCGGATCGAAACTGCGTTTGATGTCGGACATGACCGACCATGCATCGCCATGCTCGCGGGTCATGTATTTCATTTTGCCCAGGCCGACGCCGTGCTCGCCAGTGACCGTGCCGCCCATATCGAGCGCGCGGTCAACCATGCGGTCGGCGAGGCGTTTGGCCTCTTTCAGCTCGTCAGGATTGTCGGGATCCATCATCAGGATAGCGTGGAAATTGCCGTCGCCGACATGGCCCAGAATGGGGCCGGGAAGGGGGCTGTCTGCGATGTCCTTTTGGGTTTCGGTGACGGCTTCCGCGAGGCGCGAAATAGGCACGCAGATGTCGGTGGACATGGCGGTGCAGCCCTTTCTTGACGCAAGGATCGCGTAATAGCCGTCATGGCGCAGCTTCCACAGCGCGTTGCGGTCCTCGGGCTTGGTGGCCCACGTAAAGTCGGACCCGCCATGCTCGGCGACGATCTCGGCGAAGCGTTCGGATTGCTCTTTGACGGCTGCATCCGAGCCGTTGAATTCCACCAGCAGATGCGGCTTTTCGGGCATATTGCGGCCGGAATAGGCGTTGAAGGCCATGGTTGTGGCCGCATCCACGAACTCGATGCGGGCCATGGGGATGCCCATTTGGATCGTGGCCATGACGCAGTTGACCGCGTCGTCGATACTGTCGAAGGCGCAGATGCCTGCGGAGATCGCCTCCGGCTGGCCCTGCAGCTTGAGGGTCAGCTCGGTGATGAGGCCCAGCGTGCCCTCGGAGCCGATGAAGAGATGCGTCAGGTCATAGCCTGCGGCGGTTTTGCGGGCGCGGGACCCGGTGCGGATGATGCGGCCATCGGCCAGCACCACTTCGAGGCCCATCACGTTGTCGGCCATGGTGCCGTACATGACGGTGGTGGTGCCCGACGCCCGGGTGGAGGCCATGCCGCCGATGGAGGCGTTTGCGCCGGGGTCCACCGGGAAGAACAGCCCCGTGGCGCGCAGGTCTTCATTGAGCGCGATGCGGGTGATGCCGGGTTGGACCTGAACGTCCATGTCCTCGGCGTTGATGTGCAGAACCTTGTTCATACGCTGGAAATCGACCGTGACCCCGCCTTTGAGCGCGAGCGCGTGGCCTTCGAGCGACGTGCCGGTGCCCCATGGGATGACGGGGCAGCCGTGCCTGACGCAAATTTTGACAATTGCGCTGACCTCTGCCGTGGTTTCGGGGTAGGCGACCGCGTCGGGGGGCATGGGGGCGTAATAGACCTCGGACCGGCCATGAATATCGCGATCGGACTTGGAGAGGTTGAGCCTTTCGCCTAAGACGGTCTTGAGCTCTTCGATTGCTGCGGCGATGGTCATGTCATTGGCCTTACAAGGGTTTTGCGAGATGTTAGGCCAGTACGGCCGCAAGGGAAAGCGTGGGGCTATGTGATGGCCGACCCCAAACCGTCCTTCGTGCGAGGGCAGATCAACGACGTCGTGGAGGCCTGCCAGAAGGGCTGGACGGTGATGCGCCATCGCGGGCCGTCGCAGCTGCAGTTCTGGTTCATTGCCTTGCTGATCGGGATTGCCGCCGGATTGGCGGCGGCGGGGTTCCGCATTTCCATCGAATGGCTGCAGGGCGTGTTGTATGACGCCAAGGACGTGCGGTCGCTCCAGGAATTCGCGACCGATCTGGAGTGGTACTTCATCCTGCTGATCCCCGTCGCGGGCGGATTGATGACCGGCGTGGTGCTGCATCTGTTCACCCCGGACGGGCGGGCGCGGTCGGTGGCGGAGGTCATTGAGGGCGCCGCGATGCAGAACGGGCGGGTGGAGAAACGGGCGGGGCTGGCCTCGGCCTTTGCGTCTATGGTGACCTTGTCGACGGGCGGCTCTACGGGCCGCGAGGGGCCGGTGGTGCATTTGGCGGGCGTCATCTCCAGCTGGGTGTCGGGGCTGATAAAGGCGGACGGGATCACCGGGCGGGACCTGCTGGGCTGCGCTGTGGCGGCGGCGGTGTCGGCCAGCTTCAACGCGCCGATTGCGGGGGCCTTGTTCGCCCTGGAGGTGGTGCTGCGCCACTTTGCGGTGCATGCCTTTGCGCCGATTGTGATTGCGAGCGCGGCGGGCACCATCATCAGCAGGCTGACCTTTGGGGATGTGACCGAGTTCACCTTGCCGGTTGAATCGGCGCTGGGGTTTTACCAAGAATTGCCGGCGTTTTTGCTGCTGGGGTTGCTGTGCGGCATCGTGGCGGTTGTCCTGATGCGCAGCATCTTCTGGGCGGATGACATCGGGACCGCATTGCAACAGAAGGTGGGCTTCCCCCGCTGGTTGCGGCCCGCGATTGCGGGGCTGTTGCTAGGGGCCATCGCCATCTGGTTCCCCCATATCATCGGGGTTGGGTACGGGACGACCTCGGCGGCGCTGACCGGCGATTTGATCCTGTGGGAGGCGGTCGTGTTCACCGTTCTCAAGGTCATGGCCGTGTCGATCACCATGGCGGGGCGCATGGGGGGCGGAGTGTTCTCGCCCTCGCTGATGGTCGGCGCGCTGACGGGGCTGTCCTTCGGGATGATCGCGACGGGGTTGTTTCCGAACGTGTCGGGGTCCGAGACATTATACGCGTTGGCGGGGATGGGCGCCGTTGCGGCTGGCGTGCTGGGGGCGCCGATTTCGACCACGTTGATTGTGTTCGAGCTGACGGGCGACTGGCAAACCGGGCTGGCGGTGATGGTCGCGGTGTCGCTGTCGAGCGCATTGTCGAGCAAGCTGGTCGACCGGTCCTACTTCCTGACGCAGTTGGAACGGCGCGGCGTGCATTTGGCAGCTGGGCCGCAGGCTTATTTGTTGTCGATGTTTCGCGTGGTGAATGTGATGCGCACGCCGGACCATCCAAAGGCCGCGGCGGATGACCTGATTTGGCAGGTGATTGAGGAGGGCGTTTTCATCGACCCGAACGCCACGCTGGAAGATGCAATGCCGGTCTTTGAGGAAACCAACCGGGCCTTCATCCCCGTGGTGACCCTGGGCGAAGAGGGCCAGCCGCCCACCATTTTAGGGGCGTTGTTCCAAGTTGACGCGCTGCGCCAGTACAACCGCGCCTTGGCGGCGACGGCTGCCGAGGAACATTCCTAGGTTTGTTCGATGGTGACCTTGTCACTATCAAAGGCCAAATGCCCGGCGATTTTTTCCAGACCCTTTTTGGGTGCGTCATAGGACCATGCCGCGTTTTTGATCGGGCCGCTTTTGGCTTGGATCGTGAAATAGGTGGCGTCGCCCTTATGCGGGCAGTGCGTTGTGTGGTCGGTCTGGTCAAAAAACGCCATCGCCATGTCTGCGCGGGGGACATAGAGCACCGGGTCGGACGCGCCCTCGCGCAGTTCGATCACATTGGCGCTTTCACCAAGCACAGCGCCGGCGGCGCGAATTGAATAGGTGCCGGACGCGTCGGACAGTTTGATATGATCGGACATGAGGCGGACCCTCCCTAAGACATGCTTTGCAATTTTGTGTAGAGGCGCAACATGACAGGTTTACGTAAGGGGACGCAAGGTCCGTGATGCCGCAGTTTACAGCGGCGCGGTTGCGGCCTTCAGCCAGTCGGCGGCGGCCCCGTCCACGTTGATTTTAGACGCAATTTCAGCGTGGTAGCTGTCGACCCAGTCACGCTCGCCCGGGCTGAGCATGGTGGTGTCAATCAAGCGGCGGTCGATGGGGACCCAGGTGATGGTCTCAAAATCAAGGTGCTCGCGGTTGTCGCCCTTTGGGGCGGCCGCCCGCACCACGATCAGGTTTTCGATGCGGATGCCGAAGGCAACCTCGCGGTAATAGCCCGGCTCGTTTGACAAGATCATACCGGGGTCGAGCGGCACCTCGCTGGCGCGGCTCAGACGTTGCGGGCCTTCGTGAACTGACAAATAGGTGCCAACGCCATGGCCCGTGCCATGGTCGTAATCCATGCCTTCGCGCCATAAGGGCGCCCGGGCCAGCGCGTCGAGATCACGCCCTGTGATGCCTTTGGGGAACCGCGCGCGCGAGACCGCAATCATGCCCTGCAAGACCAGTGTGAAGCATTTCTTCTGCTCTGCTGTCGGCGTTCCAATGGGGATTGTGCGGGTGATGTCGGTGGTGCCATCGACATATTGTCCGCCTGAATCAACCAACAACAGGTCGCCCTCTTCGACGGTGCGGTTGGTGTCTTCGGTCACGCGGTAATGCACGATTGCGCCGTTGGGGCCTGCGCCCGAGATGGTGTCGAAACTGACATCCCGCAGGGCATTCGTTTGCGTGCGGAAGCCTTCAAGCGTGGTGGCCACGTCAATTTCGGAAAACGTGCCGGGGGTTTGGGCGTCGAGCCAAGCAAGGAAGCGGATCATGGCCTGCGCATCGCGGAGGTGGGCTTGTCTGGTGCCCTCAATTTCCGTCTTGTTCTTGCGGGCCTTGGGCAGGATGCAGGGGTCCATCGCGTGGACTGTTTCGACATCTGCCGCTTCCAGGATATGGGTGACCGCCAACGGGGCGCTGCCAGCGCCGACGCGCACGGGGCCGTCGAGCTTTGCGATGGTGGCGGCGAATTCTGCGGGTGGGATCACCGTGATGGCGGGGTCGGGGTCCAAATGTTCCACGCGGTGCTGGTCGATGAACAAATCGACCTTGGCATCGTCATGGATCACCGCGAAACACTGCACGATGGGGATGCGCGGAATGTCGGATCCGCGGATATTGAGCAGCCAGCAGATCGAGTCCGGCAAGGTCAGGATCGCGGCCTTATGGCCCTTCTTGCGCAGCTTTTCGGCGATTTGGTCCCGTTTGTCGGGGGACCGCTTGCCGCTGAGCTCGATCGGGTAGGCCTCGACCTTGGCGGCAGGAGGGGCGGGTTGTGCGTCCCAGATTGCGTCAACAAAGTTGTCGGAGGGTGCCAGCGTGATGTCGGAGCCGCCGAGTTCGTCAGTGATTTCGTCGATTTGCAGCTTGGTAAAGAGCCACGGGTCGAACGCGATTTTGCCTGACGTCAGGTGGTCTTTCAGCCAAGCGGCGGGTTTGATTTCGGGCCAATGCACGGGGGTGAAGTGGTCGGTGGCGACCTCGTCTTTGACCTGCACGCGGTAGCGACCATCAATGAAAATGCCGGCCTTGTCTCTGAGGACAATGCAGAACCCGGCGGAGCCAGTGAAGCCCGTGAGCCATGCGAGACGCGCGTCGCGGTCAGACACGTATTCCCCTTGATAGGCGTCGGCGCGCGGCACGATGAAGCCGTCAAAGCCTTCTGTTTCAAGCACTTGCCGCAGGGCTTTCAAACGGGGCGGGCCTTGGTCGGGGGAGGTCGAGGCTTTGAAGGTTTGGAACATCAGCTGGCCCGTTTCATGCCCATCACCCGCGCGCGGGCCCTTGGGTCGCTGTCAAAGAGCGCTGCGAGCTGTTCGGTCATCGCACCCGCCAATTGTTCGACATCTGTAATTGTCACGGCGCGGTCATAGTAGCGCGTGACGTCGTGGCCAATGCCCACGGCGATGAGTTCCACAGCCTTGCGTTTCTCCACCATTGCGATGACATCGCGCAGGTGTTTTTCAAGGTAATTCGCGGGGTTAACGGACAAAGTTGAGTCGTCCACGGGTGCCCCGTCAGAGATCACCATCAAGATTTTGCGGCTCTCGGGACGGCCCATCATGCGACGATGCGCCCATTCCAGTGCCTCGCCGTCAATGTTCTCTTTTAACAAGCCCTCTTTCATCATCAGACCCAGATTTGGGCGGGCGCGACGCCATGGGGCGTCGGCGGATTTGTAGATGATGTGGCGCAGGTCGTTCAGGCGGCCCGGCTGCTGCGGGCGGCCGTCATTGAGCCAGTTTTCGCGGCTTTGGCCGCCTTTCCACGCGCGGGTGGTGAAGCCGAGGATCTCTGTTTTGACCTGACAGCGTTCCAAGGTGCGGGCCAGAACGTCCGCACAGATGGCAGCGATGGAGATCGGACGGCCGCGCATGGAGCCGGAATTATCCAGGAGGAGCGTGACGCAAGTGTCGCGGAATTCAGTATCTTTTTCGACTTTGAAGGATAGCGGCGTTGTGGGGCTGACGATCACGCGGGCCAGGCGGCCTGCGTCGAGGATGCCTTCTTCGAGGTCGAATTCCCATGAGCGGTTTTGCTGCGCCTGAAGGCGGCGTTGCAGCTTGTTGGCGAGGCGCGACACAGCGCCTTTCAAAGGGTCGAGCTGCTGGTCGAGATAGGCGCGCAGGCGCTCCAGCTCAGCGGGTTCGGCCAAGTCTTCGGCTTTGATTTCTTCATCAAACTCAGTGGAGTAGACGATGTAGTTCTCATCCGCTTCCGAATGTGGCGCGGGCGGCGGCGGGTCCATCGGGGCCTCGCCCTCGGGCATTTCGGCCTCGTCGCCCATTTCGGCGTCGGCCATGTCGTCCAGCTGAACCGTGGCTTGAGACGCGTCTTGTTGTTCCTCTTGGCTTTGCTCTGGCGAGGCGTCGGCGTCTTCGGAATTGTCTTCTTTGTCAGGGTTGGACTGGTCGTCCTGGTCGGCCTGATCCTCGTCTTGGCTGGCCTCGTCTTCTTGATCTTCGTTGATGTCGTCAGGGTCGTCGCCCAGCTGGTCGCCATAGCCCAGATCGTCGATGATCTGGCGCGCGAATTTGGCGAATTTTGCTTGGTCGGACAACACGTCTTGTAGGTCTTCAAGCGTGCCGCCAGCGGCCCCTTCGATGAAATCTTTCCACAGATTCATGACGTTACCTGCCGCAGGGGGCAGGTCGCGACCTGTTGCAAGATGTCGGATCAGGTAGCCTGCGGCAACAGATAGTGGCGCTTGCGCGGCCTCGGTGACGCCGGCGTAGCCTTTGCGGTCTGCCTCGTTGCCAATCTTGGCGTCGATATTGCCCGCGGTGCCGGGCATGGTGCGGGCGCCCATCGCCTCGCAGCGGGCAGTTTCCATCGCGTCATAAAGATCGCGGGCCATGTTGCCCTGCGGCTCGTAGCGGTTCGCGGTGCTTGTGTTGTGGAAGCGGCGGCGCAGCGCGTAGGCGTCGGCGGTGCCGCGCGCCAGCAGAACTTCGTCTTTGGTCATGCGGCGGGTGACTTGTGGCAACCGGACCTGATCGTTGGTCATGCCGGGCGGATCGACGGAATAGCTGACGCCCAGATCAGGATCGTTGGCGAGCGTCTTGGTGGCCTCGGCAAGGGCCTTTTTGAACGGATCAGCTGGGTTGTCGTTTTGTGCCATGATGTGCGTCCTGCGGAGTTAGCGCAACTTAGGATGAAGTGGCCGGATTGGCTATGGGCAATGGCCGAGGCCGCATCGCGTGCTTCCCCGCAAGTTTACCCTAAAGCTGCTCTGCCAAATTTTTGCAGATTTCCAAATCCGAACTCCACATTTCGTCTGTGGCGTAGGCGTCCCGCCCTGCTGCCACATTGTTTTTGTAATGCGTGTAGTATTTGCCCGAAGCCGCGAAAGCTGCGGCCACGGCGGCCTTGTTTGCATCGGCTTCCGCCTCTCCGGTCTCGGCAATGCGCAGTTTGGTGCCTGCTTCAAGGAACAGCGAGACATTGGACTTGGCCTGCAATGTGGCCTTTGGGCCAAGCGCGGTCTCGCCGATATAGTCCCAGACGGAATGAAACAGCCCGGCGCAGCGCAGTGCGAGGGTGCTTTCAGCGGAGCCCTCATTTACCAATTGTTCCAGAGACAGAAAATTCAGGTTTTGCTGCTGTGCGTTGCCAGCGGATGCGGGCAGTACCAAAAGCGCAAGGGCGAGTGCGATTTGCCCTCTTGTCCTCATCCCAAGCTCACGGAGGCAGCGCTTTCGGGGAGCTCCTCATCAAAGCAGCGTTGATAGAATTCGGCCACAGTTTCGCGTTCCAGCTCGTCACATTTGTTCAGGAAGGACAGCCGGAAGGCGTAGCCTACATCATTGAAAATCAACGCGTTTTGCGCCCAGGCGATAACTGTCCGTGGCGACATCAGCGTGGATAGATCGCCGTTCATAAAGGCCGTACGCGTCAGGTCGGCGACGGTGACCATCTGGCCCACTTTCTTGCGGCCGTCTTCGGTGTTGTAGAACGGGTTTTTCGCCAAGATGATTGCGGCTTCGGCGTCGTGGCTGAGGTAGTTCAGGGTGGACACAAGCGACCAACGGTCCATCTGACCTTGGTTGATCTGTTGCGTGCCGTGATAAAGGCCGGTCGTGTCGCCCAAGCCAACCGTGTTGGCCGTCGCGAAGATGCGGAAATGGGGGTGCGGCTCGATCACCTTGTTCTGGTCGAGAAGCGTCAGCTTGCCGTCGACCTCCAAAACGCGCTGGATCACGAACATGACGTCGGCGCGGCCCGCGTCGTATTCGTCAAACACGATAGCCGTTGGGTTGCGCAGCGCCCATGGCAGGATGCCTTCCTGGAACTCGGTTACCTGCACGCCGTCTTTGAGCTTGATGGCGTCCTTGCCGATCAGGTCGATCCGCGAAATGTGGCTGTCGAGGTTCACGCGTACACAGGGCCAGTTCAAACGGGCAGCAACCTGTTCGATATGGGTGGATTTACCCGTGCCGTGATAGCCCTGGATCATCACGCGGCGGTTGTGAGTGAAGCCCGCAAGGATCGCGAGCGTGGTGTCGCGGTCAAACTTGTAGGTGCTGTCAATCTCGGGCACGCGGTCCGTGCGGCTGGCGAACCCTTTGACCTTCATATCGCTATCGATTCCAAAGACTTCGCGCACCGAAACGTCCTCGGTAGGTTTCGCGCCCAAATCTATGCTGCCGTCCGCCATTGTCGTGTCCTTTTCGTTATCCTCTGCGGGATGCCTCAAATCTTGAGGGAGAGCAAGGGGAAGGGGCGACATGACGCATCATGCCGGGGGCCAAGGCGCGGTATTTTCTTGCATGGCCGCCGCGCTCGGTTCAAAAATTGGCAGATATAGGAGCAGGTGCAAAAAGTGATAAACAAGCTGGCCCAAACCGCCGCATCAGGCGGGGGGGGCATCAAGAACATCCTGCTGCTGTCGGTCGAGGATTTGAACGACTGGATCGAGCCGTTGGGAGGACACCCAGACGCGGTGACGCCAAACCTGTCCCGATTGGCGGCGCGTGGCACCGTTTTCGAGCAGGCCTACACACCTGTGCCGGAATGTTCACCCGCCCGCACCGCCGCGCTGTTTGGCCAAGCGCCATGGCGCACCGGCATTTACGGGAACCGGCACAGCTGGGCCATGAAGTTCCCGCCGCATCAAAGGCGGTCCATCGTGGGGCAGGCGCGGGAGGCGGGGTTCCGCACCTTTGGCGCAGGCAAGGTGTTTCATTTGGGCAAATCAGGTCTGGATCAGGCCGATTGGGACGACGTGACCTACACGCGCCCCTGGAATTTTCCGCCCGTCAGCAAGGCCGCCCGGCGGGAGCTGATCGGCAAGCGGGAGGATTTTGGGGTGATGCCCGAAGGCTCCAAGGGCATGCTGGACGACGCCATGTGCGACCAAATGCTGGCGTGGATGCAGCCCGGTGACGCGGGCAAGTTTTGGGCGCATGGCGTCTATTGCCCGCATCTGCCATTCGTTGCGCCGGAGCGGTTCTTTGACATGATCCCCGACACCGTGCGCATGCCGCCGGCCTTTGGGAACCGTGGCTTTGACGCGTTGGACGAGACCGAGCTTGAGAGCCTGCCAAAGGCGGCCGCGTCGATGCCCCGGCGCTGGCTAGGGCGCAAGATTGGCCGAACCGGCGAATATAAAGCGTTTCTCCGCGCCTATTTGGCCTGCGTGGCCTATGCCGACAGCATTGTCGGACGGATTTTGGATCATCTGGACGAGACGGGCCTGAGTGACAGCACGCTGATCCTGTTTTGGTCCGACCACGGCTGGCAGCTGGGCGAAAAGCTGGCCTTCAAGAAGTTTACGCTGTGGGAACGCGCCCTGCGGGTGCCGTTGATGATGGCAGGGCCGGGGGTGCCGGTCGGGCGATGTGACGCGCCGGTATCGCTGCTGGATATGTACCCGACCCTGCTGTCAACGATGAAGCATGAGGCCCCGCATGCGTTGGATGGCCAAGACCTGTGGGACGTCTTGCAAGGGACCGCCGCGCATACTCACAGCGTGTCGGTCTATGAGGCGGAAGGAAAACAGGCCTCGGTCGCGGGGCAGCTGTCGGCAAGTGTGCGCTCTGCGTCGCATCGGCTGATCCACTACCACGACGGGACGGGCGAGTTGTATGACCACCGCGTTGATCCGTTTGAGAAAAACACGCTTCTGGACCCCGCGCGGATGATCGCGGATCAGGAGCTGCCCGATGACTTGATGGAGATCCTGCTGGACCTGATGGAGCAGTTGCCCGAGATGGCCGCACCCCTTGATCCCGCGGTTTTGCCGCCCGACCTGGACACGCTTTACCGGCCGAACAACTAGTCCGAAAAGCTGCGGCTTTCCTTGATCTGATCCCAGGCCCAGACCACCTGCTGCAGCTGGTCCTCGTCGGCTCGGTTGCCGCCATTCATGTCGGGGTGCAGGACTTTGATGAGCGATTTGTAGAGCGCGCGCAGCTCTTTCTTTGTCATGTTGGGCTTGCCGTCGAGGATCTCCAACGCTTGGCGCTCGACCGGGGGGAGCTTGCGCCCGCCGCCGTCGGGATTGCGGCCCGGATTTCGGGTGGCGTTTTCGCCCAGAACCGACATCGGGTCATCTACGCCCAGCCTAGACCACGCCCGCTGTTCTTCGCCTTTTTTCATAGGCTTAGTGGGGCGCTCCCAGACCTTGTCAGACGACATTTGCCGTTCCATTTCTTCCTGAGTGTGGGTCTCGAAGAAGTTCCATTTCAGGTTGTATTCGCGGGCATGTGCTTTGCAGAACCAGTAGAAATCATCCAGCACATCAGGGCTTTTGGGGGCGCGGTATTGACCGGGTTCCTGGCAATCGGGGGCCTCGCACTGGCGCTGCGATGTTTCCACGGCACCGGACATGCCGCGGCGGCCGCGGGCGCGTTTCTTTTTGTCGGTGGAAACGGACATATCGAATTGAAATGGATCAAACGGTTCGCGCGCCATCACTATGCCTTTCGTAAATGGAGTGGAGAGTTTAGTGTTTTTCCGAGCAAGGTGAAGGGGCAAAGGGCACAAATATGGGAATAGTTTCGGAAATTGAGCAAAAGCTCGCGGAGGCGTTTCAACCCAGCGTGTTGGAGGTTGTTGATGACAGCGAAAGCCATCGCGGGCATGCGGGATTTCAGGAGGGCGGCGAGAGCCATTTCAATGTGAAAATCGTCGCGGACGGCTTCGGGGGCATGTCACGGATTGCCCGCCACAGGGCGGTGCATGCGGCCATCGGGCCGGAGATTATTGCCCGGATACACGCGCTGGCGCTGGACATTTCAGACGGTCAATAAGCGGGGGGCAAAGCCCTATTCGGCGGCGACGTCGCGGCGCTTTTCAGGGTCGTCATTGGCCACGTCCCACGCGTCATCCTCAGACGCGACCTCAATCGTTTCTTCAATGATTTCAGGCTCTTGTGGGGTTTCCACTTCTTCGACCTCTTCCACGGGGGCTGCGAGGGCGAGGGTTTCTTCTGCGGCTTCGACCTCTTCGGCGACCTCAGCGACGGGGCGGCGGAAGACCAGCATGGAGTGGTATTTGACGGTCTTGCCAGTGAGGCCCTGACGTTCCTCGCAAGGCAGGGTGTCGGCGCGGAGATATTCCCAGCCATCGGTGCCCATCTCGTTCATCAGGCCGGTGATGGCATTGGCGAATTTCGCGGCCGCGCCGCGTTGGCCTTTGCCGGATTTGCCTTTGCGAGGGGCCGGAACGGCGCGGTACTCAAAAGCTGACATGATGGCGGACTCCCGTTGAAAACAGCCTCTTTTCTAGCAGCCGCGCAGGCCCCGATCAAGTAGAGCTGCCGCGTCTTGCAGGCAGGTGGTGCAAAGGGGAGACGGGGGAGATTTAGGGGCCAAATCGCAAATGTGTATTTGATGTGTATTTCATATGTATTTCATGCGCATGGCGGTTGAGGGGGCTGATTGGACAAATCAGCCGTCGAGGGCCGCGATTTCGGCGAGGATGCGGTCGCGGGTGCGGGTGGCAGACGCGTGGTCATAGGAGGTGTGTTCGGGGTCTAACACCGTCAATGCGTCCTCGACATGAGACAGCGCCTCGTGCAGATGCGGGAGAGGCGCGTCGGTCGCGTCATGATCGGCGATGGCCTCTTCTGCGAGTGCCAAATTCTTCATTGTCGTGGCCCAGTCCACGGGGTGGTCGGCTTTGGTGCGGACGGTGAGGGCGTCGCGAAAGGCGGTGACAGCCTCTGCCAGCAGGGCGGTGCCGTCCGGCCCGTCGGTGCGGATGCCTTGGTTGCTGAGAGCTGTGGCGAGGTTCTGGGTGGTCGTGGCCCATTGCACGGGGTGGTCGACTTTGGTGCGGACGGTGAGGGCGTCGCGATAGGCGGTGACGGCCTCTGCCAGCAGGGCGGTGCCGTCCGGTCCGTCGGTGCGGCTGCCTTGGTTGCGGAGGACGGCGGCGAGGTTCTGGGTGGTCCCGGCCCAGTGCACGGGGTGGTCGACTTTTGTGAGAACGGTGAGGGCGTCGCGATAGGCGGTGACGGCCTCTGCCAGCAGGGCGGTGCCGTCCGGCCCGTCGGTGCGGGTGCCTTGGTTGCGGAGGACGGCGGCGAGGTTCTGGGTGGTCCCGGCCCAGTACACGGGGTGGTCGACTTTGGTGAGAACGGTGAGTGCGTCGCGATAGGCGGTGACGGCCTCTGCCAGCAGGGCGGTGCCGTCCGGCCCGTCGGTGCGGATGCCTTGTTCTTGGAGGGCTGTGGCGAGGTTCTGGGTGGTAGTGGCCCAGTCCACGGGGTGGTCGACTTTGGTGCGGACGGTGAGGGCGTCGCGATAGGCGGTGACGGCCTCTGCCAGGAGGGCGGTGCCGTCCGGCCCGTCGGTGCGGATGCCTTGGTCAACGAGGGCATTGGCGAGGTTCTGGGTGTAGGCTGCCCAATCTCTTTGGTTTTGCGTATTTTGGAGCGCGTCTATTGCGGGGCGGATGATTTCAATGGCACGGGGCAGGCCGGTGCCGCCGTATCGCAGGCCGTGGTTGTAGAGGTCCTTAAAGTATGAGTTACGGCGTATTGCCATTTGGTCGACGTCGATGTCTCGGAAGGACTCTGCGGCTGCGGTGAAGATTTGGAAGGCTTGGTCGGGGCGGTTGCGGAGCAACGCGTTTTGGGCACGGGCTTCTTGGGTTGAGGAGAATATTTCGGCTTCGACCTCTGCCACGCGGGAGAGCAGGGTTTCAACTTCGTCGAAATCCAGCTTTTCGGCTGCGTGTTGGGCGGCGGCTTTGAGGTTGTGTGTGGCCTCGATCCGAGGGTCGATGTTTTCGATGATGGTGCGGTAGCTGCGGTATTCTTTTGCTTTTTGGGTGAGGAGTTGTTGGAGTTGGCCCTCTGAAAGCGTGTGTGGTGTTTCGATCTCGAACCGGGAGGCGAGGAGTTCGAGTTGGTCGCGTGTCAGCGCGCTGATGTTTTCAAGTTGATCTTTCGGGGACATCTGGGCGCGGTGTTGAAGCGCGTCAATTTCTTCGTCTGTGATCCCGAGCGCGTCGGAGAGGCGTTTGATGGTGGTGGTCGCGGGATTGGCGACCTTTCCTGTTTCCAGCTTGGAGATATCGCCTTTGCGTTTCTCGGCCTCCTCAGCGTCAAGATTGGGATAGAGCGCACAGGCGAGTTGTCCTTGCGTCGTTTTGGTCTCCGCGCGTTTGCGTTTGATGAGACGGCCAAAGGCAGCGCCGAAACTGTCTTGCATCTCTAACCTTCCCTAACCACCGCTCAAACTTTCAACCACTTTGTCTCAAACCTTTGGGGACCTGAAAAAGCGGTGGCACATCAGCACATTGGGCCCGTGGGCAATGATGCTCGCGAACTTGGCCGAGTTCAAATTAATTCGAAAGGTGATCGAAATGTTTGAACTTATGAAGAAATTGTGGGGCCCGAAGGGGCTGAACCTTGCCTTGGCGGCGGTCTGCGTTGCGGGCGCGTTTGGGGCGTCGCCGATGGTGGTGTGTCTGGCGTCGGCTGCGATCTGCGTGGGGTTGGCGTTTTATTGAGTGATTGGGATGGCTGGACGACTCGCGGCTGCGCCGACGCCCCGCCCGCCATCCCGTGTGTGGGGGGCTGTGGCTGATGGGTGCTGCTCTCGGTGATTTTCTTTGAAAATGCACCTGCCGCCCACTGCGCGTCTGCGCTTCGCTAGGGCAGACGCGCGGGGCAGCCGGTGCCGCCTATGCCGTCGCCGCTGACGGCCTCCGCCGTGCAGTCGATGCCGTCCTTGGCCAAGGGGGCGGGGGCCTCGTTTAGGGCGGGCTCGACGATGATGACCTCGGCCTCCGGCGCGGGGGCTGCGCAGGCTGCGGCGAGCAGGAGCGTGAGGGCGGCGAGGGCGCGGGTCATTGGGCGTCATCCTGTTGGTCGGAGCGGGCGGGGTAGAAATAGGCCCCGGCCCTGAACCTATGGGTGGCGGCATCTGCGTGCAACGCCTTCATGGCAGCGGCCTGTTGGGAGAGCTCCTCGAACAGCGCCATTTGCCGGGTGTGGTGGTAGGTGGCGAGCTTTTGGGTCTGCGCCTCTGTCAGGCCGTCGTAATGGACCGCGCGCTCGAAATGGGGGGGCGTGTGGCCGGTGACGTTGTCGGTGGCGGCCGAGACGTGGTCGGCGAGGTTGTGGGCGAGGTAGCTGAGCTGGTCCTCGGAGCCCGCGAGCGGCTGGTAGGACCTGTGTTGCAGGGTGATTTGGTCTTGGTCAACGGCGATGGTGCCCGCGGCGTGCAGCGCGTCGAGCATCGTGCGGGGGTGGACGTCGCGGAGGATGGAGTGGGCCAGCGCCTCGAAGGAGGGGGCGGGACCGGATTTCGGGAGTGGGCGGCTTTGGTAGGCGGGGTCGGTCTGCCAGCGGGCGATGAGCGTGGCGAGGTGGTTGGGGCGTTCCTGACGGGGCGGCTCGGCGCGGAGGCGGGCGATGTCGCGGCGTTGCAGGCCGGTGACCACGGAGATGCGGCTGTCGGTTTTGGCACCGGCCCGCGTGGCGGCGGCGACGTAATGGGCTTTGAGCCGCTCGGCGAGGTCGGGGAAGGCGATGCCGCGCGCGACCATGAGGCGGGCGAGGGAGGCGAGCAGGGTGTCAAGGATCTGAAGCATAATGTGCATTTTGCACATTTTTGTTGACGAGGCCAGCGGAATCGTGAGATGTGCAATTTACACATTTTGTTTGGAGATGCCTCATGACCCGTAGATTGCCTTTGACTTTGAACCGACGCCTCTGGGCCGGATTGGCTTTGGTGGGGGCGTTGTCTGCCTGCGAAAGCGGGGGCCTGCGCGAAGAGGCCGTGATGGTCGAGCCCGCCATCGCCGACACCGTAGCAGTTGAAGGCGCGCCTTTGGCGCTGGAGAGCCCGGCGGAAAGAGCGGTAGTGGTCAAGCGGGTGCCCTCGCGCAGCCCGCGGGCCCCGCGTCGGGGCGTGCTGACGGCGGGCGACATTGACGACGCGCTGAACCTTGGGGCCTTTGCACGCTATCAGGGCGGGGCGGCAAAACGGCTGAAGCTGCCGCGCACCAACCTGTCGGCCCCGATTTTGGCGCGGATCACGGATTTCAACGGCCAGCCTGCGGCGGGCATGCGGGTCACGTTGCGCAAACCCGGCGCGGCGGAGCCGTTCTATAGCGGTTATTCCGGCGTGGACGGGTTGGTCAGCGTGTTCCCGGCGGCCTACGGGCATGGGCGGCCCGGCAAGGTTGAGCTGCGGACCTTCCCTGAGGGGCAGGGTCAAGCGGTGACCCGCATGATTGCGACCAACGGCAAGCGGGCCAGCGTGGAGGTAAACACCGATCAGGGGTGGAAACCGGATTTTCTGGATCTGGCCTTTGTTGTCGACACCACGGGCAGCATGGCCGACGAGCTGGCTTGGCTGACCAAGGAGCTGAAATCCATCGTGCGCCAAGCCAAGCGGGCCGCGCCCGGCGTTGACATCCGCTATGGGCTGATTGTGTACCGGGACAGAGGCGACCAATATGTGGTGCGCAATTACGGGTTCACGAAGTCTCAATCCCAGATGCAGAAATGGCTGCGCGCCCAAAACGCGGGCGGCGGCGGGGATTACCCAGAGGCTGCGGCGCAGGCGCTGGCGGCGGGGGCCGCGCTGAACTGGCGTCGGGGCAAGGGGGAGCGGCTGATGTTCCACATTGCCGATGCGCCTGCGCATAAGCGTGACGCGAAGGCCTATCTGAGTGCTGCGCGGAAGGCTGCGGCGCAGGACGTGCAAATTTTCGGGCTGGGGGCCAGCGGCGTTGGGGCGGAGTCGGAATTTCTGATGCGGCAAGCGTCTGTAGTGTCGAACGGGCGGTATCTTTTCCTGACCGATGACAGCGGCGTGGGCTACGGCCACGCGGAGCCGACGATCAGTTGCTATCAGGTCTCAAAACTGAATGACCTGATGGTGCGGGTGCTGAAATCGGAGCTGTCTGGCAAGCGGGTGGAGGCCAAATCCAGCGGCGTCATTCGCCAAGTCGGCAGCTATCGGCGCGGCGTTTGCCTGAATTGAGCAGGGTTTGGCCGGTATTGCTGCAGCGCCGCACAAGGGGTCTGCAGCGGCACACAGAACTAAACCGAACGGTTCAAAAACTTGCGGCTGGCGTGCAAGTTTACGCTGCGGCAGGTCCTTATCTTGAGTTGCATGAAAGCGGGGTTCCTTCCCTGACCCCGCTGTTCCCAACTGAAGATAAGGACCACATTATGAAAACCCTTTTGATCCCTGCATTTGTTGCTTTGATGGCTGCCCCCGCTTTTGCTGATGCCGAAGATTTCGGTGAGAAGATGTTGGCGCAGAATGGCGACAACTCGACCGAGCAGACCATGGTGGTTGCCAAGCAAGCGCTGAGCGGCGACGACTTGGACGACCGCATCATGACTGGCGGCCCTGAGATCGTCTCGCGTGCGGGCGGTAGCATCAGTGCCGGACATCAGGCGCTGGCCGACGCGATGGGCGTGAACGCATCTGACTTCACCGTCGCGGAATTGTCGGCAATGTTTATCGGCAAATACGACTAAGCCCTGCAGGCTTGGACTGTCTGGGCCAGCGGGGGAAACCTCGCTGGCCTTTTTCGTGGGCTGTTATGGCCGGAGGTTGGAGCGGTATTTGCCGGGGGTCGCGCCGTAGCTGGCGCGAAATGCGCGGGAGAAATGCGCCTGATCGGAGAAGCCGCAGCGTACCGCGATTTCGCCCAAGGACAGGCGGCCGTCTTGCAGGTGGATGCGGGCGGCGCGCAGGCGGACCTGTTTGACGAAGGCCATTGGCGACTGTCCGGTGCGTGTTTTGAATTTGCGGGCGAAGGTCGCCTCGCTCATCCCCGCGATGGCGGCGAGGGAGGCAGGAGTGATCTTGTGCTCCAGTCGCGCCTCTATGTGGTCGATGACCGCGCTGTAGGTTTTCAGATCGAAGGTGCCCGCGGGGCCCGGGTCGTGGATGCCGTAGTTGCGCACCATATTGACAAGGAACACACGGGCCAGCGCGTCAAAGAGGACATCCGCCCCGACATCTTGGCGCAAGGAGGCGCCGTGCAGGTGATGCGCGGCCTTGGCCAATGCGGGGTCGTTGATGACCACCTCGTTTTCCAGCGTGTTGCCGGTGAGAAGCAGCCGCATGTCCAGCTCGATGAAACGCTGCAGCGCCTCGGGGTTGAGCCAGATCAGGATGACTTTGGCGGGGTCGAACCATTCCCACGTCACATCGCTGCCCTGCGGGGCCAGCGCGATGTCGCCCTTGTTCAGCGTGTAGTGATGGGTGACGCCGTCGCGGATGGAGGCCGCGCGGATGGGCGCAAATTGCGCAGGCACCACGAGGCAATGCTGGTGTTCGGTATCGGCTTTGCGGCGACCGGGGCCGCCCTCGCAATAGCTGAAGCGCAGCACCCCGTTGGCCGCAGTAACGGACGGGGTGGGGTGGTCAGATGGCGCGTGGCGTCCCATGTTGGTCTGTTCCTCGATTGAACCGGAAATTGGTCACTCGGAAATCTTGCGGCCTTCTTGTGCTTCTAACGGCGTGGGGCTGCGTTTCTGTCGATATTAAATATGAACCGTATGGTTCACTTGTTATCAAAAGATGGGGAGGGGGGCTTGTCGGTTCAAGTAAGGATTATGCGCATCGGCGGATTGTTTCCGCACAGCTATTCATCAATTGGCGCACCACCCTCTTCGGTGCGTTTGGCGATGAAGGCGTCAATCGCCTCCATCCGGTCCTGAGGGAAGGCGGGCGGCGTGAAGTCCCTGAGCTTTTGCTGCCAGATTTCATGCGCCCGCTGGGTGGCGGTTTTGCTGCCGTTTTCGGCCCATTGGCCGAAGTTGGACAGGTCCGACAGGAAGGGGCTGTAGAACGCGTCCTGATAGCGCTCCATCGTCTGGGTGGTTTCGAAGAAATGCCCGCCGGGCTGCACCTGCGCGATGGCGTCGAACCCGATATGGGCGTCGTCCACAGGGACGTCTTGCATGGCCTCGGCCAGCCCTTGCAGGATTTCGCAGTCGATCACCCATTTCTCGTAGCTGACGGTCAGCCCGCCTTCGAGCCAGCCCGCCGCGTGGTAGATCACGTGGGAATGGCCCATGAGCGCGCCCATCAGCCCCATCATGTTCTCGTAGGTGGACTGCGCGTCTGGGGCGTTGGAGGCGCTGCCTGCCCCGGAGCGCCACGGGATGTTGAGGAGGCGGGCCAGCTGCCCCGCGCCTATGTTGGTTTTAAAATGCTCGGGCGTGCCGAACGCGGGCGCGCCGGATTTCATGTCCACGTTGGAGGAGAAGGCCCCGTAGATGACGGGGACCCCGGGTTTGAAGATTTGGGCCAGCGTGATGCCGGCCAGCGCCTCGGCGTGGGACAGGGTCAGGGCGCCCGCGATGGTGATGGGGGCCATGGCGCCGGACAGGCAGAACGGCGTCATCACGATGGGTTGCCCGTAGGTGGCAAAGTCGATGATGCCGCGGGTCATGGGGATGTCGAGCTGGCGCGGGGAGTTGGAGTTGATGACGGTTTGGGTCAGCAGGTGATTGGGCAGGTCCTCGATGTCGATGCCGCGGGCCAGCGCCAGCATCTCGAACCCGTCGACCACTTGGCGGTGGCCACGCGCGTAGATGAAGGGCAGCTTGTCGGAAAGTTCCAGCTGAGCGCGCATGGTGGCGTAGTGCCGGATATGGACGGGGATGTCTTGGGGCTCAATGGACGAGGACAGCTTGGCGATGACGTCCCATTCCTGAGACAGCTTCATCAGGTCGCGGAAGCTGGCCATGTCGCCGGGGCGGCGACCCCGGGTCATATCGGTCACGTTGGGGCAGCCGCCCGAGGGCGAAAAGTTCACGTGGGTGCCGCCCATGTGGATGGTGCGTTTGGGGTTGTCGGTGCGCAGGCTGAAGCTGGAAGGGGCCTTGGCCACGTGTTGTGCGACCATGTCCGGCTCCATGAACACCATCATGGTGTCCTCATCGACCTTTGCGCCTGCCTGTTTGAACAAGGTGCGGCCTTCGGGCAGCAGCACCTTGATGCCCAGTTCGGCTAGGACACGGAGGCTTGAGGCATGGATATGGGCCAGCTGGTCGGCGCTGAAGACCTCCGCTTGTGGGAAGCGGTTGCGCAGCTGGGTGTAGTTGGTTGCGCGTGAGGTGGTTGGCTTAGAACGAGCACGGCGGGCCATGTGGTGATCCTTGTGAGGTGGGATCACGGTAGCGGGGTTTGGGCGGAATGGAAGGGGACAGATGCGGGCGTGAAGGCGCGAAACGGGTGTATTGAAAGTGTATTTATTTCGTATTGATTGCGTATGTATTTGCGGCAGGGGGCCTCAGCCGTCAAGGGCGGCGATTTTGGCGAGGATGCGGTCGCGGACGCGGGTGGCTTTGGCATGATTGAAGGACATGTGGTCGGGGTCGAAAATGGTGAGTGACGCATCGACATAGTTCAGCGCTGTCTGCAGATGCGGATGCGGGTTTTCGGTGGCTTTGTGATCGGCAATCGCTTCCTCCGCCAATGCGAGGTTTTCTTGTGTCATGGCCCAGTCCACCGGATGGTCCGCCCTGGTGCGGACGGTCAGCGCGTCGCGATAGGCGGTGACGGCCTCTGCCAGCAGGGCGGTGCCGTCCAGCCCGTCGGTGCGGGTGCCTTGGTCTTGGAGGGCATTGGCGAGGTTCTGTGTGGTATCGGCCCAGTGCACTGGGTGGTCCGCTTTGGTGCGGACGGTCAGCGCGTCGCGATAGGCGGAGACGGCCTCTGCCAGCAGGGCGGTGCCGTCTGGCCCGTCGGTGCGGGTGCCTTGGTTTTTGAGGGCAATGGCCAGGTTCTGGGTGGTCGTGGCCCAGTGCACCGGATGGTCGGATTTGGTGCGGACGGTCAGCGCGTCGCGATAGGCGGTGACGGCCTCTGCCAGCAAAGCGGTGCCGTCTGGCCCGTCGGAGCGGATGCCTTGGGTTTGGAGGGCTTGGGCAAGGTTCTGTGTGGTCATGGCCCAGTCCACTGGATGGTCCGCTTTGGTGAAGATGGTTAGTGCGTTGTGATAGGCGGAGACGGCCTCTGCCAGCAGGGCGGTGCCGTCCGGCCCGTCGGTACGGGTGCCTTGGGTTTGGAGGGTAGTGGCGAGGTTCTGGGTGGTCATGGCCCAGTCCACGGGGTGCTCCGCTTTGGTGCGGACGGTCAGCGCGTCGCGATAGGCGGTGACGGCCTCTACCAGCAGGGCGGTGCCGTCCGGTCCAGCCGTGCGGATGCCTTGGTTTTGGAGGGCAATGGCTTCTGCGTTCTTTGCTTCTGCCCATAGAAGAGAGCTTTCCGGCGTCAACGAGATAGCTGTGCGCAGCATGGCTTGGGAAAGGGCCAGCCCTGTCCCGCCGAAGCGCAGGCCATGCGCATAGAAAAGATCTTCGTATTTCAGTCGTCTACGGGCTGGCTCAAGCGGGTCTAGGGTGGCGAAGCTATCTGCAACTGCGCTGAGAAGGTCGAAGGCGTCTGAAATACGACCTCGCAGGATCAGGATCTCGGCTTTTTGTTCGTCGAGTTCGGCGTTTGCTTCTAATGCGGGGCGGAGGGTCTCTTGCTTCACAATCTCGCGTGCGTCATCCAGCCGTTCCTCTGCCTCGTCCAGACGGAGGTCATTGATGAGCGCATCGACCTCGGCGCGTACATTCGCGAGGCGCGGCAGGGTTGGGGGCAGGTCTTCGCGGTCTTGCTTGAGCCGTGCGATATCTTCCGCCTTGGCTTGCAGGAACGACATGAGTTGGAAGTCGGTTGCGGTGTCGTCTGGCGCGTCGTCGAAAAACTGTGCCGCCTCGCGCAATTGAGCGCTTGATGATTGCGTCGGGTTGCTGAGCGTTGCTTTGAAGGCTTCCAACATTTCGCGGTAAAGCGCGGGCTGGAGGGCCGCGAAAAGCCCCGTGTCATTGCACGCCTTGGTCAGGAGGGGCTTATAGATGCGTTCAAAGGCATCCTGAATGTCGTCGCGCCGATAGTCCTTTTCTTCGGAGTTTTTAAATCTGGTGCGCAGGTTTCTAAGGATATCGCGCGGGTTCAGGCCACACTGAACGAATTCGTCCGGTTGGGACAGCGCATGGTCCAACATTTGCGGGAGAAGCTCACGTGCATCGATGGGCTTGTCATAGGCTTTGGTGGCGAGCAGCTCTTTGAAGTCGCGGTCAATTTGTTTTGCGAGTTTGGCAAGGCCGGGATGGTCGGTGAAGAATTTATTGCGCGCCTCTATCGCGGCGTCGAGCGAGAGCGCCGTTGCCGCGATCCCGCTGGGGTCCACGCAAAACGCGATTGCTGAAACGACGAGCTTGCCGGTTTCGGCTTTTCCGAGAAATGTGTTCAGCACCAATGCGACCTTTCAACAATTTGGAAAGGTTATGGGCGGATGTGAAGGGTGTCTAGATGGTCTTGAGTGGCATTGTTTTGTGTGTGGGATGGGCTGGACGACGCGCGGCTGCGCCGACGCCCCGCCCGCCATCCCGTTTGGGGTAATGTGGAGAGGTGGTGCCGCTCTCGGCGCGTTTTCGGATAGGGAAAACACGCCTGCCGCGCACTCAATCCCGAAGCCGTTTATGAGTTTAGTTTCTTTGAAACTAACTCATTGACGGCTTTGGGATTGGCTTTCCCCCCAGTCGCCTTCATCACCTGGCCTACAAACCAGCCCGCCAGCTTGGGGTTTTCCTTGGCCTTGGCGACTTGGTCGGGGTTATCGGCGATGATCTGATCCACAGCAGCCTCGATCGCGCCGGTATCTGTGACCTGCTTCATGCCACGCGCTTCGACGATCTCGGCGGGGTCGCCGCCCTCAGAGTAGACGATCTCGAACAGGTCCTTGGCGATCTTGCCGGAGATGGCGTCTGAGGTAATCAGGTCGATGATTCCGCCCAGCTGCGCGGGGGTGACGGGGCTGTCCGTGATGGCTTTGTCGTCGTCTTTTTTGAGGCGACCAAAGAGTTCGTTGATGACCCAGTTGGCGGCAAGTTTGCCGTCGCGGCCGTCAGCCACCTGTTCGAAATAGGCAGCGTTGGTGGTGTCGGCTGTCAAAACGCTGGCGTCATATTCGGACAGGCCAAAATCGCCCATGAAGCGCGCGCGCTTGGCGTCGGGCAGTTCGGGCAGACCCTTGGCGATGTCGTCGACCCAATCCTGTTCGATCTCCAACGGCAGCAGGTCGGGGCAGGGGAAGTAGCGGTAGTCGTGGGCTTCTTCCTTGGACCGCATGGAGCGGGTTTCGCCCTTGTCGGGGTCATAAAGGCGGGTTTCCTGATCGACCGTGCCGCCTGCTTCCACGATGGCGATTTGGCGCTTGGCCTCGACCTCGATGGCTTGTTGGATGAAGCGCAGCGAGTTCATGTTCTTGATCTCGCACCGCGTGCCGAGATGGGAGAAATCCTGCGTCTCCTGATATTTTTCATAGGCGCCGGGCAGGCAGATGGAGACGTTCACATCGGCCCGCAGGTTGCCGTTTTGCATGTTGCCGTCGCAGGTGCCCAGGTAGCGCATGATCTGGCGCAGCTTGGAGACATAGGCGGCGGCCTCTTCGGGGCCGCGGATGTCGGGGCGGGAGACGATCTCCATCAGGGCGACGCCGGTGCGGTTGAGGTCCACGAAGGACATGGTCGGGTCCATGTCGTGGATGGATTTGCCCGCGTCTTGTTCAAGGTGGATGCGTTCAATGCGGACGGTGCGGGCGATGCCCGGCTCCATGTCCACATGCACCTCTCCCTCGCCCACGATGGGGTGGTAGAGCTGGCTGATTTGGTAGCCCTGGGGCAGGTCGGGGTAGAAGTAGTTTTTGCGGTCAAAGGCGGAATAGAGGTTGATGTCGGCCTTCAGGCCCAGCCCCGTGCGCACGGCTTGGGCCACGCATTCCTCGTTGATGACGGGCAGCATGCCGGGCATGCCCGCGTCCACGAAAGCCACGTTGGAATTGGGTTCGGCGCCAAATTGGGTGGAGGCGCCGGAGAACAGCTTGGCGTTGGTGGCGACCTGCGCGTGGACCTCCAGGCCGATGACCAGTTCCCAGTCATGCTTTGCGCCTGCGATCACTTTGGGTTTCGGGGTCTCGTAGGTGAGGTCCAGCATGGGGTGTGCTCCGTCGCGTGTGTAACAGCCTGCTTGTATGGGAGCGCTGGGGGGCGGGCAAGCGCTATCCGGTCAGCTTGTAAAGGTCGTAGCCAATGTCGCCGGTCCACCGCCATGCGGCCAGCAGGGGTTGGTCATGGGTGACGCTGGCATGTGGCGCCATGGACGGGTGGAAGATGATGTCGCCTGTTTTGCGGGGGGTGGTGGTGTCGAAGCAGCGCCAGTCAGCCGCGCCCGCGACCATGATGAAGGTCTCCTCCGCGGCATGAACCCGCGTGACATAGTCGAGGCCGGCCTGCTGGAAGAAGAACCCGACGCGCAGGTGGTCGCAGGGCAGCATCGCGTTGCGACCAATGATTTCGGTGGTCAGCATGTGGCGGGCGATGTCTTCGCGGATGCGCCCATCGGCGAGGCCGGAATAGTGCCAGTCGAGGCTGAGGATCGTGTCCTTCAGCGCGGCGGCTTGCGGGTTTGGCGCGTGCTCAAAGACCTGCGCCAGCGCCGAGGTGTCAACGGGCGGCTCAAGGTTGACAAGGGGCGGGTTGGTTGCCGCGATTTCTGTCAGCGCCTTGGCGGCGGCGTCACCGCCGGGGCGGTTTTCGGCGGCAAAGAGTGTGGATAAAAAGGTCAGCAACGCGGACATATCAGCCATGGGGGCCTCCCGGATTGGTGCTTGATATGAGGCGAGTTAAGGCCAAGACGGCGGGTTGTTGCGCGTCTGGAAACGACACAGGTAGATTTTCGACAAATTTGTTGTCAGGCCCAGCCTGATCTGTTTTTTTGCCCGCCATGCGCTGCCACGCTCTTCTTTTTGCTGCCCTTTTTGCGGCTGCCCCCGTGTTCGGGGAAGGATCCTCGACCACCCTGTCGAGTGCGCCTGACGTCGTTGTTCTGACCCCCGGGCCAGACGCGGTGCGTCCGGTGCCGCGCCCGGATTATCTGCCGCGCGCGCGGTGGGATTTTCGGTCCGACGGCCATCTTTGGACCCGCGCCACCATGTCAGCGCTGCAGGGGCATGGGCGTCCGCTGATTGAACTGGTGCCCGCCGACATTGCGGATTGGTGCCCTGCTTACCCCGAGAACGGCCCTGAGAAGCGGGCCGCGTTTTGGAACGGGTTCATTTCGGCCTTGGTCAAGCATGAAAGCACCTACAAGCCCCGCGCCGTGGGGGGAGGCGGCAAATGGTATGGGTTGACCCAGATCCTGCCGGCCACGGCGCGGGGCTACAAATGCCGGGTTGGCACCGGCGCGGCGCTGAAACACGGGCCGTCAAACCTGAGCTGCGCCGTGCGCATCATGGCGTTCACCGTGAACCGCGACGGGGTTGTGGCCAAGAAGAACGGGCGGCTGGCGGGGGTTTCTGCCGATTGGGGCCCTATGCACAGCCGCAAGAAGCGCGCCGATATGGCGGCCTATACCAAGCGGCAGAAATACTGCCGCTTGTTGTCCTCGGTGAAACCGATCCCGCGGCCAGCGTCGATTGAAGCGATGCGGCCTTTGGTGGACCGGTTGAGCGGTATTAAGCCAGTGGAACGGCCCGCACGTGCGCGGGTGGCGCTGATTTCGGCATCTGACTAGCTTCGTCTAGGCCGATGGGTCGGACACTGTGACGCCGTCGGGGGTAACGCTGACAATCGCGCCAACTTCCAGTTCATTTTGATACGCTGGTGCCAGGGCTTTTAGGAATGACCGCACTCCTGTAGGCCACGCCCGCTGGCAATAGGCGCGGACATGCTTGCGCATCAGCGGGGCCAAGCCCGCCTTGATCTCCTGCATGGCCTTATCGTCCTTATTCGGGAAGAGCCCTGAGAACGCGCCTTCAGGTACGGCTCCGCGATTGGCATCGTAGAAGAGCCGCAAAGTGGTCAGCGGATCGGAGCCCGTCCGGTCCAGCAACGTGTCCAGCCCGTTGAGATAGCGGGGGACATCTACATGATGCGCTATGTCTTCTTGGTGGGTCAGCCCGTGTGATATGACCAGAAAATAGGCGGCATCGCCCATCTCGACGTCAAGCCGGGTGGCCAGCCGGTCGGCCTCGGAGGCCAAAAATTCTGCATCGCCAAACCACCGGTCGAGGCAATGAAACGCGTGCCTGCGGTATGCGCGCGGGTCGGTTGGATCGAGATCGACCCAGTCATCTATCGTGTCTTGCAGCCGGTCCGCCCCATTTTCTAGTCCGATATTAAGCAGGTACTGCACCTCCGCCAAGAACGGGGAGTTGTAAGCCACCGGATCAAAGCGCGTCACCAAATTGCGCGCCTCCGCGTAGTGTTCATTCATGGTCGCCCATTCACCAGCGGCCACAGTGTTGGCGGCGTCACTGCCGCGCGCGGCCCAACCACAATCGAGATGTAATCGGCCTAGAAACGCCGCCAATGCATAGTTGTCAGGGTCCCCGTCTAGCGTGGCTTTGAGTGTGGCCATCACGGCAACTGGGATACCGAATGCATATTCCTCGTTGCAATAAAGCGGTGCTTCGTAGAACTCGCAGATCGTCCAGCGCAGTTGATCGAGCACCACATTTAGATGGCGTTCTCCATCCGTGAAGGCCGGCCGAGATTGGTCAAGCTCTTCGATCCAAGCGGCGATTGCGGTCCAGTCCTGCGCTTCCGCCAAGGCTTTCGCGCGGTCTTGAAGGGCATCCACCGCCGCTTCACGTGCTTGGGGCGTGATGTCTTCGACGACCAGATGCTTCAAAAGATAGTCGTCGGTAAAGAGCGTGTTGCGCTTGCTTGTCATGTGGCGCGCAATCGCGCCGGGGAGCCGGCCGGCCATGACCAGGCCAACGAGCGGTAGGGCAGCCAGACCGAGGGCCATCATCGGAAAAGTGCGCAATGCGGGCATGAAATGCTCCTTGTTAAATCAAGGGCATGGTGATCATGGATTTTGGCTATGTCGTGGCAGGTCTTGGGCGTTCTTTGGGTTTACCGCCCGCCTGAAACATCAACGGAGGTGCCGGTGATGTAGCTGGCCCCTTCGCCAAGCAGGAAAAGGATGGCGTGGGCGCATTCCTCGGCGTCGCCGGGGCGTTTCATGGGCACTTGGTCTGCGAGGTCATCGCAGCGGTCGGGCAAGCCGCCCTTGGCGTGGATGGCGGTCTCGATCAGGCCGGGGCGGATGGCCACGACGCGGATGCCTTCAGGCGCGACCTCGTCGCTGAGACCTTTGGTGAAGATGTCGATGCCGGCCTTCGTGGCGGCGTAGTCCACATATTGCCCGCCCGAGCCCAGCCGCGCGGCGGCGGAGCCGGTGTTGACGATGACGCCGCCATCGCCGCCATAGGCGGTCGACATGCGCAGCACGGCTTCCTTGGCGACCAGCATCGGCGCGATGAGGTTCACGTCGACCATGCGGCGGAGCCGGTCATAGGACATCTCGTCCACGCGTTGAGGCTTGTCGACGATCCCCGCATTGTTGACCAATGCGTCGAGCTGCGGGAAGGCGGCGTCGAATTCGGTGAAGATGCGCGTCACGTCTTCGGGGTTGGCCAGGTCGCCTTGCAGCAGGTGGGTGATGGCGCCTTCTTGTTCACACATCTGGGCCACCAACTGGGCGCCTTTCAAATCGGAGTTGTAGTGGATGCCCACGTCGTAGCCATGTTTGGACGCAAGAACGGCGGTGGCCGCCCCGATGCCGGAGGAGGCCCCGGTGATGAGGATTGATTTCTTGCGTGCCATATCTGCGGTGCCTCAGCTGATTTTGAATGCGGTCTGGATGTCTTCGAGCGCGGAGTGTTGTTTGGAGTTCATCGGGCCTTCGGCCTCGTTCAGGATCGTCTTCAGAATGGACATCAGCGGCGTGAAGGACCCCGCTTTGTCGAGCTTGTAGAGCTTGCGCGCCATGCGGTCGATGCCTTCCTGCGCGCCGTTGCATTGGGTCATCATCCAGCGGCCCAGCACCGCGATCTCGGCGGCGTCTTTGACGTTGAGGCCCAGCTCGGATTGTAGGCCGCGGATCATCGCGTCCTTTTCCTCCTGCGTCGGGTAGTCGTCGAGCTCAAGAAAGGACACCACGATGCCGGCGATGGCGATGTTGGGGTCCTCGATGTCCTCGACCGGGTGGCGGTTGTGGTTGCGGCGGAACCCGAAGCGGCGGGCGGCGGCGCGGATGTCGTTGGCAACGTCGAGAATTTCATGGGCGGTGTCGGCGGCGTTGCGCGCGCGCCAGACCCAGACGCCGATGGCGGTGATCGCGCCGAGGATGGTGAGAAGAAGGGGCATCGCTAAGAACTCGCTTGGTTTGACTGGGCTTAAACAGGTCGAGTTTGGCGGATTTATGGCGGTCAGGGCAAGTTTTTTAGCAGAGCGACGCATGCGTCGGATTGGCTAAGCCTTTGAAATTGCAAGGATTGGCCTGCGTTGTTAGGGAAATATTAATTTGGTGTCGTGGGTGGGTGAGATGTTCCGGTCTCGTAGGGGCAGATCTGTTCCATCTGCAGGGTTACGTCCGCTCCCTGCAGCGAGAGCACGCCCAGGGCGGGGGCCTCGGCGGCGGGCGCAAAGCTGGACCAGTCCCAATCGGGGACCGGCGGAGGGGCCTGATAGAGCACCGAGCGCATGGTCGAAAACCCGATGCCGCGGATCACGCCGGTGATCGGGCGGTGGACATGACCGATGCACAGATACCTCACGCATTCATAGCGGGCCACGAGGTCGAGCAGGCTCTCGCCGTCTTCCATCCGGTCGCTGTCCTGCATGGGCAATCCCAAGGCCATGGGCGGGTGGTGCATAACGAGCGTGACGGGCGTGTCGCCCGCGTCGCGGAGGGTCTTGTCCAACCAAGCACGGCGGGACGGGCACATCTCCCCCGCATCCGCGCCTGCTTTGAGCGTGTCTAGGCAGACCAGCAGCCCGCCCTCCACGGCCACCTGATATTGGATGAAATCAGCCATGCAGGTGGCGGGCAGGGGCAGCGTTTCGCGCAACAGCGCGCGGTTGTCATGGTTGCCGACCATGGGCAGAACGGGGACGCAGAGCGTCGCCAAGATGGCTTGCAACGCCTGATAATCCGCGCGGGTGCCGCGATTGACCATGTCGCCTGAAATGACGCAGGCCTGCGCGTCGCTGTGGTGGGTGTTGACGTGATCCACCGCAGCCTGCAGCCGGACGCGTGGGTCGTGGCCCAGCACATCGCCTTGATGGGTGAAATGCGGGTCGGACATCCAGATGATTTTGGGTGACGTCATTTTGGCGGCCTTCATGCCTGTTGCGAGATCGGGGAGAGGTCTGGTGCCACGAATGCCGCCCTCGCGGCGTCTGAAAAGAGCGTCGCTTTGGAAAAATGGGACAGCATGTCATCTTCGGCGAGAAACGCCTTGCAAGAGTAGGTCGCGCCCGCGCACTGCATCAAGTGGCGGCACGCTTCGTCCGTGGCACTGGTGCGGCTGCGCAATGAAGAGCTCCTTTCGGGATCTGTCTTGGGTGGGGGGCTTGCTTATTCAGCCAGTAGGGCGGCCTCGATGGTGTCGTCCCAGCCCAGATGCCACGTCTCGCCCGCGCGGATGACGGGGCGGGCCATGACTTTGGGTTGGGCCGCGATCTGCGCCTCGGCCTCGGAGTTTTTCAGCCAAGTGTTGAGCGCGCGGTAGTCGTTGGTGGTGGTGTCCACCAGATTGTCGCCGAATTCGGCGATTAGCATGGCCAGCTCGTCCTCGGACAGCGGCTCGGCACGGACATCGCGGAAAGTGACGGTATGGCCCGCGCCCTCAAGCGTTTTGCGGGCGCGGTTGCATTGGGCGCAGGTGGTCAGGCCGTAGATCATCATGGGGCGCGGGCTTTCTGTTGGGTCCGTGTTACGGGCTTTCTGCCTGAAAACGGGGGCGGTGGCCATTTTTATTGGTGGGGTGGCTCTGGTCTGGCCCGTCGACGGGCAACCGGCTTTCGGGGGAAAACCGGCGCTTCATGCGCTGGGGCGGGAGGAGGACGCGGTGGCGATGTTGCGGGAGATGGCTGCGGGGTAGCTGCGGTAGATGGGTTTGGGCGCGCTGCGACTGTCTGCTTGGAGCCCAGATGACCCTCATCAACGCGATTACCGCTGCCCGGTTAACAGGCCGCAGGCCCCGGGCATCGCCAGACCGTCCGACAGGGCTGGCGATTTGGTGGGCTGGGCGCTACGCATGTCTGGAAGATGACTTTGCTACCATAAAGCGCTGTCGAATGAGTCTTTGGGTCGCCATCCTGCGGTCTGGCCATGCCCTTCAAATCAAACAGCAGGTTTCGACAAAGCTCTGCTCTGAGCCCGTAGCGGGAAAAGGCCGTTCGAACGGCCTTGTGCGCACGAATTGCAATTCGTGCTCAAAAACGTCTTCGAAGACGTTTGCCCTAATCCGCTTCGAAGCGGATTTTTCCAGACCCGAACGACCGCTTCGTCCGCATAGCGGACTTCCAACCCTCTAAGCCCCCAAGATCCGCGTCACCATCTCGGTCGTGTCGCGGCTCAACCCCCCGGTGGCTTTGATCCGCTCCAGCGCTTCGCGCATTTGGCCTTGGCGGTCGGCGTCATAGCGTTTCCATGTGTCGAACACCGACGACATGCGGGCGGTGGTTTGCGGGTTCATAGCGTCCAGCGCGATCAGCGCGTCGGCCATGACGCGGTAGCCCTCGCCGGACGGGTCGTGGAAGCCCGCCGCATTGGCGCCAAGCGCGCCGTAGACCGCGCGGAAGCGGTTGGGATTGGTCATGGTGAAATCGGGATGCTGGCTCATCTCCACCGCCTTGGGGGCGGCGCGGTCGAGCTTGGCGTGGCCCACCTGCATGCCGAACCATTTGTCCATCACCAGCCGGTCGTCCTTCCATTGCTCATAGAAGGCCTGGTTTTCCGCCTCGCCCTTCTCGGCGCGCAACAGGCAGCCGAGGGCAGCCAATTGCTGGGTCATGTTGTCGGCGCTGGCATATTGCTTGGCGGCCTGCGTGCCGCCATCGAGGCGGGACAGCATGGACAGCGCGGCGTTGCCCCATGCGCGTTTGTCGGCGTCCTCGATGCGCGGAGAATACGGTCCGGTGACCTGCATCTCAGTATAGATGCGGGGCAGCAGGTCCTGCATCGCCTCGCTGATTGTGTGGTTGAGCGTCTGGCCGGTGAGAAAGATTTTGGTGGGGTCGGGCGTCATGCCGCCATCGACCAGCGCCTGCTGGATGTCGTCATTGGAGGGGCCGGAGAAGCAGAAGGCCTTGAAGCCCGGGTCCAGCGTGTCGTCGCGGGCCACGGCGATGAGCCCGTCGAGATAGGCTTGGTCCGGCGTCGCGTCCTCGGTCACCATGCGGACCATGACGTCGCGGGCAAGGGCGCGGCCTGCCTCCCATTTGTTGAACGGGTCGGTGTCATGGGCCAAGAGGAACGCGCGTTCCGCGTTGGTCTGGTCACGCTCCAGAATGATCGGCGCGGAGAAGCCGCGGTTGATGGAGGGGACAGGTTTTTCGGCGAGGCCCGTGAAGCGGAACTTGTGGACCTCGTCCGTGACCTCGCAGATTTTGGTGGGGTGGATTTCTTCGCCCTGTTCGTTCAGCAGCCCCACGGCGATGGGGATGACGCGCGGGTCCTTGGTGTCCTGGCCGGGCGTCGGCGGCGTGGATTGGGTGAAGGTCAGGGAGTAGGTGCCGTCTTGGAACGCCTCGTCCACCTTAACGCGCGGGGTGCCGGCCTGTTGGTACCACAGTTTGAACTGGGTGAGGTCGCGGCCCGTTGTGTCTTCAAAGCACTTCAGCCAGTCCTCGATGGTGCAGGCCTGGCCGTCATGGCGGGTGAAGTAGAGGTCGCAGCCCTTGTAATAGGCCTCGTCGCCGATCAGCGTCTTCAGCATGCCGATGACCTCGGCGCCTTTCTCATAGACGGTGGCGGTGTAGAAATTGTTGATCTCCACGAAACTTTCGGGGCGCACGGGGTGGGCCAGCGGGCCGTTGTCTTCGCGGAACTGGCGGGCGCGCAGCTGCATGACGTCGGCGATGCGTTCCACAGCGTGGCCGCGCGTGTCGCCGGAGAATTGCTGGTCGCGGAAGACGGTCAGGCCTTCTTTGAGGCACAGCTGGAACCAGTCGCGGCAGGTGATGCGGTTGCCGGTCCAATTGTGGAAATACTCATGCGCGATGATCGTCTCGATCCGGTGGAAATTGCCGTCGGTGGAGGTGTCGGGCGAGGCGAGGACGGCGGACGAGTTGAAGATGTTCAGCCCCTTGTTTTCCATCGCGCCCATGTTGAAATCATCCACGGCCACGATGTTGAACAGGTCCAGATCATATTCGCGGCCATAGACGTCCTCGTCCCATTTCATGGAGCGTTTGAGCGCGTCCATGCCGAAGGAGGTTTTGTGCAGGTCGCCGTCGCGCACGTAGATGTTGAGGTCCACCTCGCGGCCCGATTTGGTGGTGAATGTGTCGTGCAGGTTGACCAGATCGCCCGCGACCAGCGCAAAGAGATAGGCGGGTTTGGGGTGCGGGTCGTGCCATTTTGCGACCCCGTTTGCATCTGTGCCCAGATCGTTGCCGTTGGACAGTTTGACCGGCTCATCGCCTTCGATTGTGACGGTGAACACAGCCATTACGTCGGGGCGGTCGGGGTAGTAGGTGATTTTGCGAAAGCCCTCGGCCTCGCATTGGGTGCAATACATGCCGTTTGACATGTAGAGGCCTTCCAGCGCGGTGTTGGTGGACGGCGAGATTTCCACTTCGCATTCAAAGAGAAACGGCGCGTCGGGGGCTTGGGCGGTCAAGCCCAGATCGGTCAGCTTGGCATCCGCGTCCTGCCCGTCGATGGTGGCGGAGATCAGTTTGAGCTGCTCGCCATGCAGATAGAATGTCCGGTCTTTCGTGTCCGGGTTCGGACGGAAGGCGATTTTGGAGAGCACCCGCGTGGCGGTTGGGTGCAGCTTGAAGGTCAGCTGGACCGTGTCGACCAGATAGGCGGGGGGTGTGTAGTCGCTGAGAAAGATTTCCAGAGGGGCGGCGGGGGAGGCGTCTTTCATATGGGGCTCGACTTTTTGGGATCCAGATACATCTGAGAGGGTATGTTCCCGATAAGGCGCGCACAACTGTCAAAACAGCGCCGGGCAACATATTGGAGATATAGAAAGGAACCTGACAATGTCTGCACCAGACACAAACACCGAGACCCAAAAACGCCGTCACGCAGGGCCTTTAGCCGGTATGAAGCTGGTTGTTGTCTTCGCGCTTGTGCTGCTTGCCGCGCTGATTGGCTGGACGGTCTACAAAGGCGGAGAACCCACCGGTGCCGACACGCAAGTCGATGGTCGGACGGGCGCTGAAACCGCTGTGACCGAATAGGACTGGCGGGGGCGCCTCTGAGGGCTACCTCGACCTTATGACAGATGCGCCCGCGATTGTTTGGTTCAAGCGCGACCTTCGGGTCGCTGACCACCCCGCCCTGACCCACGCGGTCAGGCGGGGTTTTGCCGTTCTGCCCCTCTACATTGTCGAGCCAGACTATTGGCAGCTGCCCGACACATCGGCGCGGCAATGGGCGTTTTTGCGGGACTGCGTGGAGAGCCTGCACACTGAGCTGGCCCGATTGGGCGCGCCGTTGATCGTGCGATCCGGCGACGCGGTTGAGGTGTTGGAGGCGCTCAGGGCGCATACCGGCGCCGCGCATATGGTCAGCCACGAGGAAACCGGCAACGCATGGACCTATGAGCGGGACAAGCGCGTTGGCGCATGGGCGCGGGCCGCCGGTGTGGCGTGGGAAGAGCTGCCGCAATCGGGCATCGTGCGCCGCCTGCGGGGCCGCGACGGTTGGGCCAAGCGCCGCGACGGATTTGTCTATCGGCCGCAATTGGGCGCGCCTGAGGCGCTGACGCCGCATGGGGTGGAGGCGCAGGCCCTGCCTGATCTCAAGCTGGTCGGGGCCTGCCCCGGACGCCAAAGCGGCGGCCGCGACGCGGCTTTGTCCTTGCTTGGCGGGTTTCTGACGGAGCGCGGGCAGCACTACCGCAAGGCGATGTCCTCGCCGCTGGCCGGGGAATGGGCCTGTTCGCGACTGTCGCCGCATATTGCGTTTGGGACGTTGTCCGTGCGCGAGGCCGCGCAGGCGGCCCGCGCCCGCAAGGCCGAGTTGAAAGGCACCCGCACCGGGTGGCTTGGGTCCATGCGATCCTTTGAGGGCCGGTTGGCGTGGCGTGACCATTTCATGCAAAAGCTGGAAGACGAGCCGGAGATTGAGAGCAGGTGTTTGCACCATGCCTACGAACATCTGCGGCCTCGGGAAAGCGACGGGTCGCGGCTGCATGCGTGGCAGCATGGCCAAACAGGCCTGCCATTTCTGGACGCGTGCATGCGGTTCTGCCAGCACACGGGCTGGCTGAATTTCAGGATGCGGGCGATGGTGACGGCAGTGGCGTCCTACCATCTATGGCTGGACTGGCGCACGCATGGCCCCGTGCTGGCGGGCATGTTCACCGACTACGAGCCGGGCATTCATTGGAGCCAGGTGCAGATGCAATCGGGGACCACGGGGATGAACACGGTGCGGGTGTATAACCCTGTGAAACAGGGCCAGGATCAGGACCCCGACGGGATATTTACCCGCCGCTGGTGCCCTGAATTGGGGGATGTACCGGACCAACACCTGCAGGAGCCGTGGCGTTGGGACGGGGCGGGGCGCATTGTCGGGCGGAGCTACCCCGCGCCGATTGTTGACCCCAAAGAAGCCGCCAAAGCTGCGCGGGACGCGGTCTGGGCGGTGCGCAAGGGCGACGCGTTCCGGTCCGAGGCCGCGCGGATTGTCGAAAAACATGCCAGCCGCAAGGACCCCCGCTTTGTCAATGACCGCGCGCCGCGCAAGCGCGCCAAGCCTGCGACCTCCCCAAGCTCTGGGGCCCAGTTGAAGCTGGATTTGTGATGGCCAGGATGCGCAAGAAATCCGACCTGCCGTCCAAGACCTGCGCCACCTGCGGCAAGCCGTTCACATGGCGCAAGAAATGGGCTGATGTATGGGATCAGGTGAAATACTGCTCGGAGCGGTGCAGGCGGTCAAAGCCCTGAGCCGCGGGCTTTCAATTTGAGCAAAAGACAGATGCTTGGCAAATTGGTAAATTATTTTGACCAGTTTCTTGCGGAGCCGAGATTTGTTTCGTAAAGGAAACACATACCGCTGCATACGAAGGATTTCTTGCATGACCGACCGCGTGACCCGCTCTGACCTGGCTGTCGACAAGAGGCTGGCCGATTTTATCGAAACGCAAGGCCTTGAGGGGACAGGGGTTTCTGCCGACACGTTCTGGTCGGCGCTGTCGCAGATGGCCCATGAGCTTGGCCCCAAAAACAAGGCGCTGCTGGACAAGCGGGAGGCCATTCAGGCGCAGATAGACGCGTGGCACGTCGAGAACCGCTCCAAAAACCACGATCCTGCCGCCTACAAGGCGTTCCTGCAGGAGATCGGCTATCTGGTGCCCGAGGGGGACGACTTTCAAATCGAAACCGCCAATGTAGACGCGGAAATTGCCACGATTGCGGGGCCACAACTGGTGGTGCCGATCACCAATGCCCGCTACGCGCTGAACGCCGCAAACGCCCGGTGGGGATCGCTCTATGACGGGTTCTACGGCACGGACGCGATGGGCTCGCCCGCGCCCGCAGGGGGGTACGACAAGGGGCGCGGCGCCCGCGTTGTGGCCCGCGCGCGGGTCTTTCTGGATGAGGCCTTCCCGCTTGAGGGCACCAGCCATGCGGATGCGCGGCGCTACGCGGTCCGGGACGGGGCGTTGATGGTCGATGACATGCCGCTGGCCAGCCCCGAGAAATTTGTGGGCTACCGTGGGCACCCCAAGGCGCCTGACGCGATTTTGTTGAAAAACAACGGGCTGCATGTCGAACTTGTGTTCGACCGCACCCATAGGATCGGGTCCCGCGACCAAGCCGGTCTGGCGGATGTGGTCATGGAAAGCGCCATTTCGGCCATCATGGATTGCGAGGATTCCGTGGCCTGCGTCGATGCCGAGGACAAAGTGCAGGCCTATTCCAACTGGTTGGGCCTGATGCGCGGCGATCTGGAAGAGCAGGTGGAGAAGGGCGGCAAGACCTTCACCCGCGCGCTGAACGCGGACCGCGCCTACACCGCGCCGGATGGCGGCGACGTCTCGGTCAAGGGCCGCGCGCTGATGCTGGTGCGCAATGTGGGCCACCTGATGACCAACCCCGCCATTCTGGACCGCGAGGGCGGGGAGATTTACGAAGGGTTGATGGACGCGCTGATCACCACCATGCTGGCCATGCATGACCTCAGACGCGACGGGGGCAACTCGGTCACCGGGTCGGTCTATGTGGTGAAGCCCAAGATGCACGGCCCCGAGGAGGTCGCGTTTACCGACGAGATTTTCACCATGGTTGAGGCGGCGTTGGGGCTGCCGCAGCACACCGTCAAAATCGGCATTATGGACGAGGAGCGCCGCACCACGGTCAACCTGAAGGAATGCATCCGCGCCGCCAAGTCGCGGGTGGCGTTTATCAACACCGGGTTCCTGGACCGTACCGGCGACGAGATACATACGTCGATGGAGGCGGGGCCGTTCTCGCGCAAGGACTTCATCAAGCGCAAATCCTGGATTGGCGGCTACGAGAACCAGAACGTCGATATCGGGCTGGAATGCGGGCTGTCGGGCAAGGCGCAGATCGGCAAAGGCATGTGGGCGATGCCCGACATGATGTCGGCCATGCTGGAGCAAAAGATCGAGCACCCCAAATCGGGCGCAAACTGCGCCTGGGTGCCATCGCCGACCGCGGCCACATTGCATGCGCTGCATTACCACCGGGTTGACGTCTTCGCCGTTCAAAAGAAGCTGCTGGAAGGCGGGCGACGCGGCCATGTGGAGACCATTCTGGAAATCCCGCTGGCCAGCTACGGCATGTGGACCGAGGACCAGATCATGCGCGAGGTGGAAAACAACGCGCAGGGCATCCTTGGCTACGTGGTGCGCTGGGTCGATCAGGGCGTTGGCTGCTCGAAAGTGCCTGACATCAACAATGTCGGGCTGATGGAGGACCGCGCAACCTGCCGGATCTCGTCGCAGGCGCTGGCCAACTGGCTGCATCACGACGTGGTCAACGGCCAGCAGGTGATGGCCGCGATGCAAAAGATGGCCGCCGTTGTCGACGCCCAAAACGCAGGCGACCCCAGCTACACCCCGATGTCGCCCGACTATAACGGCATCGCCTTTCAAGCGGCCTGCGATCTGGTTTTCAAGGGGCGGGTACAGCCGTCCGGCTACACAGAGCCGGTGCTGCATGCCCGCCGGCTGGAGCTGAAGGCGGGGTGATGTCGCCGCGCTTGCGCGCGTCGATCCGCTGGGGAGGCGCTGCCTCCCCAGACCCCACCGGGATATTTTTGAACGAAGGAAGAGGACCAGACCATGGCTGAAATTTCTCTCAACAAGGCGCGGACGATTGTGCGCAAATCTATCGCCAAGGGGCGCGAGCTTGAGCTCAAGCCTCTTTCCGTCATCGTGCTGGATGCCGGCGGCAACGTGAAGGCCTTTGAACGCGAAGACGGCGCGTCGCCGGGGCGGTTTTCGATTGCGCATGGCAAGGCCTATGGCTCGGTCATGCTGGGCATTGCCGGGACCGCGCAAATGGCGCGTGCCGAGCAGCAGCATTACTTCATGACCGCCGTTAACGGCCTGTTTGGCGGGCAAGTCGTGCCTGTCCCCGGCGGCGTGTTGGTCCGGGACAAGCGCGGGGCCGTGATTGGCGCGGTTGGCGTGACAGGCGACACGTCTGAGAATGACGCGATTGCGGCCATTGCCGGGATCGAGGCTGCGGGGCTGTCCGGCGAGCAATAGCGTGCTCGCAATGCGCACATGAAATGTGCAAGAGGGCGGCTCGACACGGGGCCGCCCTTTTGCGTATGTTGCCTCAACACTGAGGAAGGTTCATCCATGGCGCGGCCTGTTATCGGCATCATCGGCAACTCTTATCTGATAAATGACGAATACCCGGCCTATGCCTGCGGAAAAATGAACTGCGACGCGGTGGCGGAGGCCACTGGCGGCTTGCCAGTCATCATCCCGACCAACCCCAAATATGCGTCCACCAGCGAGTTGATGGAGATGTGTGACGGCTTCCTGTTCACAGGCGGGCGGCCCAATGTCCACCCCGAGGAATATGGCGAGGAGCCGACCGAGGCGCATGGGGAATTCGACCGCGAACGCGACGGGGTTGCCCTGCCGCTGATCCGGGCCTGCGTTGCCTCCGGCCTTCCCTTCTTTGGGGTATGCCGCGGATTTCAGGAGGTCAATGTCGCTATGGGCGGCACGCTTTACCCCGAAATTCGCGACCTGCCGGGCCGCATGAACCACCGCATGCCACCCGACGGGACGTTGGAAGAAAAATTTGAGCTTCGCCACGCCGTGACCTTCACCGAGGGTGGCCCTTTCCACCGGATTTTGGGGGATGCGGAGGTTATGACCAACACGCTGCATGGCCAGGGGATCAAGGTGGCGGGGCAACGGGTGGTTATTGACGGATACGCGCCTGACGGCACGCCGGAGGCGATCTATATCAAGGACGCGCCGGGGTTCAGCCTGTCAGTGCAATGGCACCCCGAATATTGCGCCTGTCAGGACCCGGTGTCCCGGCCGCTGTTTCAGGCGTTTGGGGAAGCTGCTGCGCGGTGGAAGGCGGGCGAGCGGCCCAGCGTGCTGCAAAGCGCTTGATCGTTTCTTTCTGCTCAAAATATGCCGGGTGAAGGCGCGTCAGCGTCGAGGGCGGAGCCCTCCACAACCCGAGCGTCAGCGAGGGGCATCACGTGCGGCGTAGCCGCTCAATTTGGTTCAAGCCGTTAGAATTTCGCTGACCTTCAGGGCGCGCATCTGATTGCCGTCAACTTTCAGCTTGCCCGACATCACGGCCATGATCGGGTTTTGCGACCCATCAAGAATGGCGCGGAAGGTTTTCTCGGAGGCTTTCAGCGTCACATCTGCCGCGCCGTCCCCTGCGGTTGCGCCGTCTTGCGTCAGCATGACCACGCCATGATCTATGATCTCCAGCTTGGCCGTGCCTTTGATGGCCCCTTTGGCCTTCGGGGTCAGGGTGGTGACAAATTCTTCTAAGACGGAAGGCATCGGGCGGTCCTTTGGCTGACGTTTACGTCACAGTGGAGCACTCGCCCTGCTTGGCAAGGCAAACGTGGCGTCAGTCCTCGAAGCCGTAAAGCCGCACAGGGGCATCCACCAATATGGTCTGGCGGTCCCGATCCGATTTGACCACGCGGTGAAAGGCGTCCAGCGCCTGACCCGCATCCGGCATCTTTGCGCCGCCCAGCATGATGTAGGGGAAATCGGACCCCCAAAGGCAGCGTTCGGGGTTGGCCGCGACCAGGGCCGCAACCAGCGGATCGGCTGTTGTCCAAGGTGCCTCCGAGGTACGGTAGAGCCCCGACAGTTTGGCGTAGGCATGGCCGCTTTTCAACAGGTCGCACATCGCGACAAAGCCCGGGTCCTGCGCCCCGGCCGCAACATCGGGCCAGCCGATATGGTCGAAGACGACCGGGCAGGGCAGTTGCCGGATTTCGGGCGCAAGATCCGCCATATGCCTGTCGGCGTTCACCAGCATCTGAAGATGCATGCCGCGATCGGCCAGGGCGGGGGCAAGCGCCTTTGCCCCGTCCCAGCTGAGCACGCCGCCATGGACATAGTTCAGCCGGATCCCTTTGACCCCAGCATCGGCAAGCCGGTCGAGCTGCGCCTGCGTTGCGCCGTCTTCCAGCAGGCCGATCCCGCGGGCGTCTGGGCCGAGGCGGCGGATGGCCTCAAGCGTGACGGCGTTATCCGCGCCGTAAATGATCGAATGCACCACGACGGTGCGCTGGATGCCCAACAGGGCGCATTGCGATCTGTAGGCCTGCAGGAAGCTGTCCATTGAGAGCGGCGCGGGGTTCTCGACGCGGGTGGGGGACAGCGCGAACTCATCTGGCGCTGCGAGGACATGGATATGGCTGTCAACCGCGCCCTGTGGGGCCTTTTGCTGCGGCGGGCTTGCTGATGTGGGGGGAGCGCTGGTTGGGATCATCGGAGCCTTCGGCGAGGATATTTTCAAACATGGGAAGCGGCTTAGCCGTATGTGTCGAGCATTTCCTTGAGGTCGTCCAGTGTGTTGGCCTCCTGTATGGGCTTGTCATGACGCCAGCGCGACATGCGCGGGAACCGCAGCGCCACGCCAGATTTGTGACGGGGAGATTTCTGGATGCCCTCGAAGGCGATCTCGAAGACATGTTCGGGGGTGACCTGCCGCACGGGGCCAAATTTTTGCAGCGTGTTGCGCTTGACCCAGGCGGTGATCTGGCGGAACTCGGCGTCGGTGAGGCCTGAATAGGCCTTGGTGAAGGGCACCAGATCATTGCCGTTGCGCACCGCAAAGGTGAAGTCGGTGAACAAGTTGGCCCGCCTGCCGGATCCCGCCTGAGCGTAGATCATCACCGCGTCGATCATCAGCGGGTCGACCTTCCATTTCCACCAATCGCCTTTTTTGCGCCCCGACAAATAGGGGCTGGAGCCCCGTTTCAGCATGAAGCCTTCGGCCAGGTTTTCACGCGACGTCTCGCGCAGTTTGCCAAGCGCATCCCAGTTCGTGAACGGCTGGTTGGCGGAGAGGCGGATCGGGGCCTCTGCGGGAAGGGCGGCGATCACCCGCGCCAGATGCGCGCGCCGGTTGTCATAGGGCTGGCTGCGGATGTCCTGCCCACCATGTTCCAGCAGGTCATAGGCATAGAGAACGGCGGGCGCGTCCTTGAGCAGCTTCTTGGGCACTGTTTTGCGGCCGATGCGGGGTTGCAGCGCATTGAAGGATTGCGGCGCGTTGCCTGCGTGATCCCATGCGAGGATTTCGCCATCGAAAACCGTGCCGTCGGGCACAAAATCAGGGAGCATGGCAAATTCAGGGAAGCGGTCGGTGATAAGCTCTTCGCCGCGCGACCACAGGTGATGTATGCCCCGGCGGATGACAAGTTGCCCGCGGATGCCGTCCCATTTCCATTCGGCGCGCCAATCGGCGGGTGGGCCAAGGGCCTCGAGATCCTCCATCTGGTAGGCCAGATAGAACGGGTAGGGTTTGGAGGCGTCGGCTTCGGGGTTTTCGCTGAGGATCAGGTCCTCAAACGTGGTGGTGTCCGGCGTCCAATCGCCCATCAAGCGGTGGGCGAGGGTGGCTTCCTCGATCTCCGTGGCTTGGGCCAGCGCCCGGGTCATCAGCTTTTGAGACACCCCGATGCGCAGCCCGCCGGTAATCAGCTTATTAAACAGAAAGCGCTCAAGGGGCGGGAGGCTGTCCCATGCGTCCAGAATGATCTGCTTTTTCGTCCCGACCTCGTGCTGGCCAATGTCGCGCACGATCTCGATCCATTGGGTCAGGGGTTTGTCGGATGTGCCCGTGGCGGGCGGCAGCACCAACGCGATGGTTTCCGACAGGTCACCGACAATTGGATAGGATTCCTCGAACAGCCATAACGGGATGCCTGCCTTCTCAGCAGCCCATTCGCGCAGCAATGTGGTGGTCACCCCACGCTTGGGGCGGCGGCCCGACAACAGCGCGATGGTCCACAGCTTGTCGGTGTCGGGGGCCGCTTTGAAGTAGTCCGCCAGAGCGGCCACCTTGGCGTTGGTCTTGGTGGTTTGGTCGAGCGTCGTAAATAGATGGGCGAAACGCTTCACGGCAGATGCACGCGGAAGTCATTGGCCATGAATTGCAGGGATTCGTCCGCCTCCGCCGTCCATCCGGCGGCCAGCTGCCAGACATGGGGGACGTTTTCCCAGACTTGAAAATCCATGTCGGGCAGGGCCTCTGCCAGCCGTTCCGCGTCATTGTAGAGCCATTCTTCTTCGGCCACATGCAGGGCGCAGTAGGGCATCATCGACAGGTCCCCCAACAGCGGCGAGATGGCGGGGTCGGCGGGGTCATGGGGTCCGAGATAGGCGGCCAGCGCGCGGTCGACCCATTTGGAGGGGAGCAGCATATCGGTGCCGCGCCGGTCCGCGCGGGTTGGGATGCCGGGGCTTAGATCGGCCAGCGGGGACAAAAGCCCGATGGCTGCGGGCAGCGGCAGGCCAGCGGCGTGGGCGCGGGCGACGGTGTTGAGCACCAAGGTGCCGCCCGCGCTGTCGCCGGCGATGACGATGCGCTCGGCGGGGTAGGTGTCCAGCGCGTGTCTGTAGGCGGCGAGGCAATCCTCGGGGGCTGCGGGGTAGGGGTGCGCGGGGGCCAGCCGGTAGTCGGGCAGCCACGCCTGAGCGTCGCATCCAGACGCCAGCCGCGCCGCCAGCCAGCGATGCGTAAACGACGACCCGATGGTGAAGCCGCCGCCATGGAAATAGAGCAGCAGGTTTTTGGCGTCCGGGTCCGGTATCATGCGGCGCATGCGAAAATCCGGCAGGGCTGTGAAGTGCTGCGCGCAGCCCCTGAGCGGGCGGGTGGTGAGCGCGGCGGTCACGTCGAATATCCTGGAGAGCGTCGGCTGATGGGCCACGAGCCCGAGGGTCGGCTTTTGAACGCAGTGCGCGCCTGCGTTGAACAGCTTTTGTGCAAAAGAGGTCATTCGACGACCTCCATGTCGGGCTGATCGAGACTTTCGCCCTCGAATTCGGTGTCCACGATGGCGGCGTCGTACCCTTGTTCGGACAGCCAGCGCGAAAACTGCGTTGTGTAGCCATGGGTTACGAAGACCCGCTCGGCCCCGGTGGCTTTGATGGCGGTGTTCAGCCCCTCCCAGTCGGCGTGGTCGGACATGACGAACCCGCGATCCGCTGATCTGCGGCGGCGCACGCCGCGCATCGCCATCCATCCCGAGGCGAAGGCGGTGCTGGCCTGCCCGAACCTGCGCGCCCAGGTGCCGTTCATGGCGGACGGCGTGGCGATGACAAGGCCACCGGCATGATCTTTGATGTTGGTGTCGGGGGTGACGCGGACGGTTGCTGGCAAGGCCACGCCCTGCGCGCGGAGCACCTGATTGGTGTTCTCGATGGCACCATGCGTCAGGATCGGGCCAATCGACGTGTCGACATTGGCAAGGATGCGCTGCGCCTTGCCCAGCGCGTAGGCCCCGATGATCGAAAAGCGCCCGGCGTCCCTGTTGGCTTGCCACCACGCGTTGATGCTGGCGATCACGTCGTCCTGGCGGTCCCATTTGAAGACCGGAAGCCCGAAGGTGCTTTCCGTGATGAAGGCGTGGCAGGGGACGGGCTCAAACGGCTCCGACAGGCCGTCATCGGTGGTTTTGTAATCGCCTGAGGCAACCCAGACCTCGCCTGCGACCTCGATGCGGATTTGTGCAGAGCCGGGCACGTGGCCTGCGGGGTGGAACGAGACGGTGGCGTCGCCGATCCGGCGTTGCTCGGCATATGCGATGGTCTCGATGTCAATGTCGCCAAGCCGGTGCTTGATGACGGGCGTCGCGGCCTGCGTCGCCAGATAGCGTTTCATCCCCCATCGCGAATGGTCGGCATGGCCGTGGGTGATGAGCGCGCGGTCGACCGGCTTCCACGGGTCGATGTAGAAATCTCCGGCGGGGCAGTAGATGCCTTGGGGACGAAATTCGAGAACCATGGGCCTAACCTAGCAGCGTTGCGCCGGGTTGCGAGTGCGGGGTTTGGATATTTTTGAACATGGGAAGGCGTTGGGGCTGGTCCCCAGAATTTCTGGGCGTAATGTGCGTGTGACCAATTGGGAGACTGTGGATGAGCATCGCGGGTTTGAAGGCACGGATGGTGTCGGGCGAGCGGCTGGTGGGGACGTTTCTGAAGACGGCCTCAGTGGATTTGATTGAGATCTTGTCGGGCTCGGGCCTCGATTTCATCGTGCTGGATGCAGAACACGCGCCCTTTGACCGCAACCGGCTGGATGCGTGTCTTGCTGTTGGCCGGGCGCTGGATTTCCCGCTACTGGTCCGGGTGCCGGCGGGCACCCCGGACGAGTTGCTCAAGGCCCTGGATGCGGGGGCGGTGGGCGTTGTGGTGCCGCATGTGGACAGCGCCGCGAAGGCAGAGCTGGTGGCGCGGTCCTCGCGCTTTGGCCCGGGCGGGCGCGGCTATGCGGGGTCCACGCGGTGGGCCGGGTTTGCGACGCGGACCATGGCGGAGGTGCTGCAGCAGGCGAAGGACGAAACCATTGTGATCGCGCAGATCGAAGAAGTAGAGGGCGTGGAGGCTATTGACGACATCGCGGGCTGCGACGGCATTGACGGCGTGTTCATTGGCCCTGCGGATTTAAGCGTGTCGCTGGGCAAATCCGACATCAACTCGGCCGAGCTGGGGGAGGCCATGAAGCAGGTTGGCGCGGCGGCCAAGCGCCATGGCGTGGCCTATATCACCTGGGTGCCGGGACCGGCAAAGGCGGCGGAGTGGGACAAATTTGGGTTCACAACTTACGTAGCGGCATCCGAGCACAGCTGGATGCTGGCAGGGGCGAAAGCGGCGGTGGCAGGCATTAAAAGCTGACATTGCCAAGGGTTAACGACACGCTATGCGTTTGACGCATGGCGGATTGCCGCAATTGGCGGGTGTTTCTGCGGCGCGGCAATCCTATGTTTGGGTCAACTGAAATGATGATCCGAACCGGAGACCTGACATGACCGACACATTCGCAACCGTGAACCACAAAGACATTGAAGCCCGCGCCCGCAAGCTGCGCGCAGAGGCCACTCGCGCGGGCCTGTTGGCCATTCGTCGCGCAATTGCCAACAGCTTTGCGTCGCTTGGGCTGCGTCGCACTTCGTCGGCATAAGCCACCATAACACATTCAGAATACCCCAAAAATCCCGGTTTTGCCCTCAAAGCGGACCGGGATTTTCTCATTTATGCCTAAATTTAGGGCGAAATCTTACGCATCTATTAACACGGGATAGCCCCGTTGGGAGATGCGACATGACTTTGTTTAAAACCTTGGTAGCGTTGGTGTTGGTTGGCGGATTGAGCGCCTGTGGCGGAGCGGATCCGGTCACGCGTGGGCCAAGCGCCGCAGACGCGCCTTTGGTGCCGCTGGAAATATCGGGGCAGGCCGCGTCTTGGAACGTTGTCGACGTGCGGGTGAACGTGCCAAGCACGCTGAAGGTATCAGAGGCCAATCGCTACTACCCGATCGCAGACATTGTCTGGCGCGAGGACCCGTTTGGGGACCGCTACGCACAGGTTGCATCCATCATGGATGCCGGGCTGACGGCGGGTTTGACCCACCTCAAGGGCGACCGCCCCGTCTATTTCGACATCACCGTCTCGCGGTTCCATTCGCTGACCGAAAAGGCGCGCTACAGCGTTGGCGGTGTGCATAACATGATTTTCACGCTCACCGTCGTAGATGCGGCGTCGGGGCAGGCGCTGCATGGGCCGGTCAAGATCGAGCTTGACCTCAAAGCCTATGGCGGGTCGCAGGCCTTTGCGGCGGAACGCCGGGGCCACACGCAAAAAGTGCGCATCAACAGCCATTTGACCAACACCATGAAACGCCAGTTTGGCGGCATCGTGGCGCAGCTGCCTGCTGCCGACGGCGCCGTTCAGGTCAGCCGCGCGGCCTACAGCCCGCTTGTGCCGACCGGCTATGAGCCCGCCCGCCGCTGAATTGCGGGGATTGCCGCTTCCAAGCGGCGTCTAATGAGACTAAGGGGGAGCCATGACTGGTTCCCCCTCTTCCGTTTCGCCCTCTTCTGCAACCTTGCCCGTGGTCCGGCTGAAGCCGAAGGCCGATGTCTTGCGCATCAGGCGCGGCGCGCCCTGGGTCTATGCCGACGACATTGTCACCGACCGGCGCACCAAGAATATCGAGCCGGGCGCCGTGGCCATTCTGCATGACCCCGAGCGGCAGGAGCTTGGCCTCGTTGCGTTTAACGGCAAGTCCAAAATCATGGTCCGCATGCTGGATGCCGATGTGGATGCGGTGCTGGATCAGGCCTGGTTCGAGGCCAAATTCACCCGCGCCCTGGCGATGCGGGAACGGCTGTACGACGCACCTTTCTACCGGCTGATCCATGCCGAGGGCGACGGGCTGCCCGGCGTCGTCGTGGACCGCTTCGGCGACACCTGCGTGGTGCAGGCCAACGCCGCTTGGGCTGATTTGCGGTTCGACATGCTGGTGGACGCATTGGTTGCAGTCACCGGCGTGGCACACGTCTACAAGAATGCCAGCGGGCGGACGCGGGAGCTTGAGGGGCTGGACGCCCAAAGTGCTGTGGTGCGCGGATCCGTGGACGGATCCTTACCGGTGGTGATGAACGGGGCCACCTATATTGCCGACCTCGCGGGCGGTCAGAAGACCGGCTTGTTCTATGATCAAAGGCCAAACCACGCCTTCGCGGCCAATTTGGCGCAAGGGGCGCGGGTGCTGGATGTGTTTTCGCATGTCGGCGGGTTCGGGTTGGCCGCATTGGCGGGCGGGGCCGTGTCGGCCGTGGCCGTGGACGGGTCGCAGCCTGCGTTGGATTTGGCCGTGGAAGGGGCCGCGGCCAGTGGCTTTGCGGATAAGTTCGAGACCCGCAAGGGCGATGCGTTCAAAACCATGGAGGCGTTGCAGGGCGAGGGGGCGCTGTTCGATCTGGTTGTTGCCGACCCGCCCGCCTTTGCGCCGTCGAAACAGGCGTTGCAGAACGGGCTGACCGCGTATGCGCGGGTGGCCTCGATGGCGGCGAAGCTGGTGGCGCCGGGCGGGTATCTGGTGGTGTGCTCGTGCTCGCACGCGGCTGACATTTCCAAGTTCCGGCAGGCGTCGCTGCGGGGCATCTCGCGCGGTGGGCGGCAGGCGCAGCTGATCCATACAGGCGGCGCAGGGCCGGATCATCCGATGCATGCGGCGCTGGCCGAAAGCGGCTACCTGAAGGCGCTGTTCTTCCGGCTGGATTGATGCGGGCCTGTCTGGACGCCTGCGTGCTGTTTCCGACCGTGCTGCGGGAGGTGCTGACGGGCGTTGCGGGGCTGGGGCTGTACCAGCCGATCTGGTCGGAGCGGATATTGGAGGAATGGGCGCGCGCGACGCGCAAGCTGGGGCCTGAGGCCGAGCCGCAGGCGCGTGGCGAGATTGCCGTGCTTAGATCGCAGTTCCCCAACGCATCGGTGGCCCCGCGCGAAGGCGACATGGCGCGGCTGCATTTGCCCGACGAGAATGACATCCATGTGCTGGCCTGTGCGATTGCCGCGTCGGCAGATGTGATTGTGACCTTGAATGCGAAGGACTTCCCGCGGCAAATTCTGGCCTTTGAGGGCGTGACGCGGCTTGGCCCGGATGAATTTCTGATGCGCCTGTGGGTGGAGACGCCGCAGGCGGTTGAACAGGTCGTGCGGGAGGTGCATGGCGTGGCGACACAGATGATGGGCGAAGACATTGCGCTGCGGGCCTTGATGAAACGCGCCCGACTGCCCCGTCTGGGGAAGGCATTGGGGTAGGGCGGAATTTTCTTCGATCGAAGAAAATTACAATAGAGTTTTGAACAAACTCTATTGTGTCAGACCCCATTTTGCTTCGTTTTCCTCAATTGCGGCAATGCGTTCATGGGTTTTGGGATGGCTCAGCAGCCATGCCGGCGTGCCGGCACCCGCGCCTTTGGACAGCTTGTCCAGCTTTTGGAAAAGCGATTTTTGTGGCGCTGTTCCGATGCCGGCCTTGGTCAGCAGGGCCGAGGCATAAGCGTCGGCCTCGTATTCGTCGCGCCGCGACAGTTTTGCGGCCAACATGGTGGTCAACATGTTGGCCAGCATCGCGCCTGCGAAGGGGATGATCCGGCCCAGGATCGAGGCAAGCACCACGCGGATCGCGTTTTGGCCGGAGAAGTCGATCATCCGGCGGCGGGAGTGGCCAAGGGCCACATGCCCCAGCTCGTGGGCGATGACCGAGGCCAGCTCTTCGGCGGTGACCGCGCCCTCTTTATATTTGTTGTAAAACCCGCGCGTGATGAAGATGCGCCCGTCGGGCGCTGCGAGGCCGTTGACCTGCTCCACCTCAAAAAGGTGGACCTTGATGCGCGGCACATCGAGGGCGCGGGCCATGTCCTTGTTCATCTCCCCCAGCGTCGGATCGGCCAGCGGGGTCGATTTTTCGTTGAGCATCCGCTTCGTGCTCCACGCCGAGAAGCGGAACGTGAGGTAGCCGTAAAGGGTGACCAGCAGCAGGGGCAGGATTTTGAACATGAATTGGATATGGGGCGCGGGGCGGCGGTTATCAAACTTATTCTAGGAGGAGCGCTATCCGGGAGGGCGGGCTTAGGTATTTTTGCCAAGATGAAACGCATGTTTCGTCGATTTCACGATCTGTGTGCGGGTTCTCACGGGGGCGTGACGCTGTGGTCTGCGGTGATTATATATATGTGCGTATATGCGCAGAATTTACGCTAATTGTATCGTTTTGTGTGTTGAGGTGGCTGCAGGGGCGCGTCATATTGATCCTATCAAACGGCAACACGCCGACACACACAGCCCGGCACGGGCAACACCAAACTGGAGAAACCGAAATGAAAACTGTTATCGCATCCGCCATCGTCGCCCTGTCCTTCGCCGCACCTGTAAGTGCTGACATATCCAACGCCCAAGCCTTTTTCGCGCTGGGCAACGACTCTGCCGCCGAGCGCATTCTTGGCGACACATCGACCGGTGATCCGGTTGGCACTGCGCGCACATTGGCACTGGTCAATGACAGCCCCGCAGAGAACACCGTGAATTTTGAGCGCGCGCGCAACGTTGACGTGTCCGCTGTCCAAGCGATGTTCGCGCTGACCAACGACTCGCCTGCCGAGAACTAAGATACCCTGTCTGTCTCCCCCCAGAGAGAAAACGGCCCCTTTTCGGAGGGGCCGTTTTTCGTTTCAGCGGGTGAGCAGCTTCATGCCGCGTTCGATCCCGTCCAAGGTCATGGGCACCATGCGGTCCTTGCCAAATATGGCTTGGATCATTTGGGTCGATTGAGTGTGTCGCCAATAGCGTTCATCCAGCGGGTTGATCCAGAGGTTGGATTGCCATTGGTCGCGGGCGCGGCTGAGCCAGACCTCGCCAGTCTCGGCGTTCCAATGCTCGTTTGCGCCGCCGGGATAGGCGATCTCATAGGGCGACATCGAGGCGTCGCCGACGAAGATGCATTTGTAGTCGGGGCCATATGTGCGCAGCAGCTCATGGGTTTCGGTTTGCTCTGACCAGCGGCGTTTGTTGTCGGTCCACACGCCCTCATAGAGGCAGTTGTGGAAGTAGTAATGCTTGAGGTGCTTGAATTCGGTTTTGGCCGCTGAGAACAGTTCCTCAACCACCTTCACATGCGGGTCCATCGACCCGCCAATATCCAGAAACAGCAGCACTTTGACGGCGTTGCGGCGTTCCGGCCGGGTTTTGACGTCGAGATAGCCGTTTTCGGCCGTGGCGCGGATGGTGCCACTGAGATCGAGCTCGTCGCTGGCCCCGTCGCGCGCCCATTTGCGCAAGCGTTTCAGGGCGACTTTGATGTTGCGGGTGCCCAGCTCGGTCGATCCATCCAGATCACGGAATTCGCGTTTGTCCCAGACTTTGACGGCGCGTTGGTGGCGCGATTCATGCTGGCCGATGCGCACGCCTTCGGGGTTGTAGCCGTAAGCCCCAAAAGGCGAGGTGCCCGCCGTGCCGATCCATTTGGAGCCGCCTTGGTGGCGTTTTTCCTGTTCCTTCAGCCGCTCTTTCAGCGTCTCCATCAGCTTGTCGAAGCCGCCCAGGGCCTCGATCTCGGCGCGTTCCTCCTCGGACAGGTGCTTTTCAGCGAGTTTGCGAATCCACTCTTCGGGGATGTCGACGGCGTCCAGCATCTCGGCCGTGTCGATATGCTCCAGCCCCTCGAAGGTTGCGGCGAAGGCGCGGTCGAAGCGGTCGAGATGACGCTCGTCCTTGACCATGACGGCGCGGGCGAAATAGTAGAACGCATCCAGATCGTAGGTGACCAACCCCGCGCGCAGGCCTTCAAGGAAGGACAGGTATTCGCGCAAGGAGACAGGGACTTTGGCGGCGCGCAGTGTTTCGAAAAACCGCAAAAACATTGGCTAAACCGACATGCGCAGCATGAATATCCAGGCAAACAGCACAATGAAGCCGAAGAAGACGGCGTAGCCGGCGGCATATTGCGCGATGTCTTTTTTGTTGCCGCCACGGCGGGCAACAATGGTGCCGCCGCACAGCGCGCCGATAAAGGCCCCGATCAGGAAGGCTGTCATTGCAGGTTGTTACCCTCGTCTGGGTGTCAGCGCCTTGATCTCGTTCAGACGGGCGCGCACGTTGCGGTCAGAGCCGAAGCCATACCGCCCCCAACCCAGCGCGTCCACCCGTGTGGCCTGCGCCTCCGCGTCGCGGTCGGATTTTTCGAGCGCCTGCGCCTTTATCATCAGCAGCGTTGCCAGAAGTGCTGCGTTTTCGCCCTGCTGCGCCGCCGGGATCGCCTCGTTCGAGATTTGGATGGCGGTGCTGTATTGGCCCGAGGACAGGGCGAAGGCTGCCAGCTGGGTGGCGACATGGGCGGCCTGCACGGAGGAGCCGTTGATGCGTTTATAGATGGCGTTTGATTGTACGAAGCTTTCGATGGCCAGCTGAGGTTTCTGGCCCAGCGTGACGCGCCCCTGCACAAACAGGGAGAAGGCGAGGCGGTTGTCTGTCCAGCCCTGCGTTTTGGCGATCTGCACGGCCTGGGCTGCCAGATTGGCGCGGCGGCCCGGTTTGGTGCGGGGGGCCAGCGCCTCCATGATGGTTCTGTTCCAAACTTGCGGGGTCACGGATGCGGCGCGCGCACCAGCGGAGGCCCCGCGCGGGTTGATGCGCGCCAAAAGCGACGGCAACACGGCGCGGGCTTGGCCGCGGGTCATGCCGTTGCGGATTTCTGGGGCGTAGTAGGCCCGCAGGATCAGCATGTCGAACCCTGTCAGCACGGTGTGGAAATTGTCGTCGTTGAAGATCGAATCCGACAGCCGGTACAGGTCATTGAGCGGGCCAAGCGCCTGGGCCACCTCTTCATGCAGGCAGTCGCGGACCTCCTGCGGGGAGACGTCGGATGGGATAATGACCGTTGCACGGGTGCGCGATTTCAGTCGCGTCCAATCTGTGACCCCTCTGCTACGGTTTTTCTTGAATTCGGCCCAGCCCGACACGTTTGGCACCACGAAACAGGCCGCCTGCGGCACTGCTTTTTGCAGTGTTTTGCGTGGGATAGCCTCGATAATGATCTGCGCCTGTTCGCCCGACAGAGCGCGGGAAATGTCGATCCCGGCCTCTGATCTGAGCCTGCCAATCAGCTGGCTGAGGTCCCGATCCAGACTTGCCGGCGCGCCCGCGCTGACCGCAATTTTGATCGGGCCCTGAAATTTGGTGAGATAGGGAAGCTGCCGCCCGCTTTCCATTTGGAAAGACAAGTCTATGAAATCACGTGTGATTTCGGCGTTGGACCGGCGCACAGGCGCGCCGCGTCGGGCCGAAAAGCTTTTCATGGCAGGCAGATTGGATGTGGTCGCGGCCCGTCCGGGCACCTCCGAATGGGTCGAAGGCGCGCAGGCGGCGAGGGCAACGGTCAGGCCCAAAGCGAGGCTAGGCAGAATCGGTTTCAGTGTGCAGCGCATCGGGCGGTTATACTCGTTTGTACTTGATGAAGGGGGTTTTTTCGCCAATGCGGTCGTAAAGCTGGCGGGCTGTTGCGTTGTCGTCCTGCGTCATCCAGTAGACGCCCGCGATCTCGGCCGCGTCGGCGGCGGCGTAGACGCCCTCGATCAAGGCGCGTCCGGCCCCCGTGCCGCGCAGCGCGGGGTCAACATAGAGATCTTGCAGGTAGCAGGTGTTTTCGATCGTCCATCCGTGGCGGTGAAAGACGTAATGGGTCAGGCCGACGGGCTTGTCGTCGTAAAGCGCTATCAGGCCGTTATAGTCTTGCGGATCGTCGCCCAGCAACCGGTCGAAATAGGTCTCGTAAACCTCTTCGGTGACGGTGGAGTTGTAGAAGGCCAAATAGTCAGTCCAAAGCGCGCGCCACGCCCCTTTGTCTGCCGCCGCAAGCGGCCTGATTGTCAATTGTCCCACAGGCTCATTGTCCATTATTCGTATTCAAATACCGTCTTTGCCGAAGATTGGGGCAGCGACATGCAACGAATAAGGCTTTTTGTTGGTTAATAACGATTCTGGGAAGGCATTGTTTCTTGACCTTAGCGTCAAGCAAGAAAGGCCAGCGAGGCCAGGGACAACAAACTGGTCCACGTGATAATCGGGGCAATCGCGTCCGAGCGCACGCCATATAGCAGCGCCAGCGCGAAGGGCATCGCCCCAGCAGGACCCGCAGCCGTCAGGGTGAACAGATCGCCCCACGCATTGCCCGGCGCAAGGGCCGACATCGCGCCCCAAACCAGCAAGGGGAAGCCAATAAGCTTCATCACAGAGAAGCTGGCGACCACCGGCGTGGGCCGCAGCGCATGGCCCGACAGAATGACCCCGAGCGCAAACAAGACCATGGGGGCGGCGGCGGCGCCTGCGAAACTGGCCGCGTTCACGACAGGGACGGGAAGGGACCAGCCCGCCAAGTTGACCACCAGCCCAGCCGCAATTGACAAGAGCACCGGGTTGATGACGATGCGTTTGGCCGTGGCCCGCAGGTTTCCGGTTCCGCTCATCAGCTCCATCGTGATGATGAAGGCCGCGAAGGTGACAGAGGCATCCCACGCCACAATTGCGGTGATTGGCAGGGCCGCGTCCTGCCCATAGATCAGCGTGGCAATCGGCCAGATATACAAAAGCGAGTTGATGAAGATCATCGCCATGCCCAGAAGAATGGCCTCGCGCATGTCGCGTTTGAAGAGGTAACGCGCGGCGAGCGTGGCGGCGGCGAAGGTGGCGCATTGGCAGCCAATATAGATTGCCATCGCACTTGCGTTGAAGCTTGGCAAATCGAGCCCGGCCATCAGCGGGAAGATCAGCGGCGGCTGGAGAACCAGGAAGGCGATGCGGTTCAGCGTGCGCGCCTCGTCATTGCTGACCAGCTGCGCGCGCCCCAACGCAAAGCCCAGCGCCAGCATCGCAAAGACCGGCAGAATGTTATGGGTGAGGACCTGTATCATGGGCTTGCTGGAAGACGCCTCGACTTCGGCTTGCGCCTCAGCGACCCGCCCCCCAGCCGCGCCTTCATCTTTGCGCGCGGGCCATGAAGGCGAGGCGTTCGAACAGATGCACGTCCTGCTCGTTTTTCAGCAGCGCGCCATGTAGCTTGGGCAGCGCATTGGCCCCGTCGCGTTTCAAATCAGCCGGGTCCAGATCCTCGGCCAACAGCAGCTTCAGCCAATCCAGCACCTCGGAGGTGGAGGGCTTCTTCTTCAGCCCCGGCGTCTCGCGTATCTCGAAGAACTCGGTCAGCGCCGCATTCAACAAGGCAGGCTTGATGCCCGGATGATGCACCTCAACGATTTTCTTCAGCGTCTCGGCGTCGGGGAACTTGATGTAGTGGAAGAAGCAGCGACGCAGAAACGCATCTGGCAGCTCCTTTTCGTTGTTGGAGGTAATGATGACGATAGGGCGGTTCCGCGCGGTGATCGTCTCGCCCGTTTCGTAGACATGAAATTCCATCCGGTCGAGCTCCTGCAGCAGGTCGTTAGGAAACTCGATATCGGCCTTGTCGACCTCGTCGATCAGCAAGACCTTGCGCTCTGACGCCTCAAAGGCCTGCCACAGCTTTCCCTTGCGGATGTAATTTCCTACGTCATGCACCGCCTCAATCCCCAGCTGGCTGTCGCGCAGGCGGGAGACGGCGTCATATTCATACAGCCCCTGCTGCGCCTTGGTGGTGGATTTGACATGCCATTCGATCATCTCCAGCCCCAATGCGGCGGAGACCTGGCGAGCCAGTTCCGTCTTTCCGGTCCCCGGTTCGCCCTTGACCAGCAAGGGGCGTTCAAGCGCCACGGCGGCATTTACCGCGACCGTCAGGTCGTCGGTGGCCACATAGGATTCGGTTCCACTAAATTTCATAAGTCTTTCAAACCCCTGTAGGCATTGGCGAGGGCGCTTGGCCCGATGTTCAATTTCCATTCATAGCGGCCCTTATCTGCGTGACAAGAGCAGGACGTTTCACTAAGAGATGCGCAGGGAACGTATTGGGCTGCCGCCTGAGTCGGAGGCAACGACGCAGCCAGTTCAGTAAAGGGAGTTTTGGGGATGAAAGCCGAAGTGTTTTTGCCAGATGATTATCGCCCGGCCGAGGACGAGCCATTCATGAACGAGCGCCAGACCGAATATTTCAGGCGCAAGCTGACCGATTGGAAGCAATCGATCATAGACGAGACCAGCCTGACCATCGAAGGCATGCAGGAAGGCACCCGCAACATCCCGGACATTGCCGACCGCGCCTCGGAAGAGACCGACCGCGCGTTAGAGCTGCGCACCCGCGACCGCCAGCGCAAGGTGATCTCCAAGATTGACGCCGCTTTGCGCCGCATCGACGAGGGCGAATACGGCTATTGCGACGACACCGGGGAGCCGATTTCGCTGAAGCGTCTGGACGCCCGCCCGATTGCGACCTTGAGCCTCGAGGCGCAGGAACGCCATGAGCGCCGTGAAAAGGTACACCGCGACGACTAAGGTGCGCGCCAGTGTTTTCGATCATGCCGGGCCTAGCGTCCGGCATTTTCTTTTGTAGTGTAGCGGCATGCTCAGTTTTGCCGCCGCCGTCTTTCTTCTCATCATCACCCCCGGGCCGGGGGTGCTGTCGCTGGCGGGTGTCGGCGCGGCCTTCGGGTTCCGCGCGGGCCTGCGCTATTTCACCGGGCTCTTCATTGGCACAAATCTGGTGGCCTTGGCCGTGGTCACAGGGCTTGCAGCGCTGATCCTGGCCAACCCGGTGATCCGCACCGTGCTGATGGCGGCCTCCACGGCGTATCTGCTTTACATGGCGTTCAAAATTGCGACCGCCGGCAGCAAGATCGGGTTCACCGCCGCCACCCGGCAGCCGGGCATCCGGGATGGGCTGATGCTGCAGGCGATCAACCCGAAGGCCTATGTGGTCAACACCACGCTGTTTTCGGGCTTTGCCTTCATGCCGGAGGCCTACGGGGTCGAGGTGGCGCTCAAATTCGTCATCATGAACGTCATTTGGGTCAGCCTGCATTTTTTGTGGCTTTGGGTCGGGTCACGGATCAAGGCGATGAAGCTGGCCCACGGCACGCAGCGCGCCATCAATATCTTCATGGCCAGCGCTATGCTTGCGGTCGTGGCGCTGGCACTATGGACGTCGCTCCGGGCTTAGGTTTCATTTTGGCAAAAATACCTCGGGGGTGTGGGGGCTGGCCCCCACGGTAGCGACGACGCAGTCGGCGCAAAGCCTTAAATGTCCAGTTCCACCCAAACAGGCACGTGGTCGGACGGTTTTTCGCGGCCCCGAATGTCGACGTCAATTTTGCAGTCCGTCAGGTGGTCGGCGGCCTGAGGGGACAACAGCAAATGGTCGATCCGGATCCCGTCATTGCGATTCCACGCGCCCGCTTGGTAATCCCAGAACGAGAACTGCTCGGGCAGTTGGTTGCGGGCGCGGAACGCGTCGGTGAAGCCTAGATTCAAAATTTTGCGGAATGCGGCGCGGCTTTCGGGGCGGAACAGCGCGTCGTCTTTCCATGCCTCGGGCCGTTTGGCGTCCTCGGGCTGGGGGATGATGTTGTAGTCGCCCGCCATCATTGTGGGGATTTCCTCGGCCAGCAGCTCCTCAGCGCGGCGATACATGCGCTCCATCCAGGCCAGTTTGTAGTCGTATTTGGGGCCAGGGCAGGGGTTGCCGTTGGGCAGGTACAACCCGCAAATGCGAATTGGGTGTTGGTCCCCCATCACCAGGGCTTCGATCCAGCGGGCTTGTTCATCCGCCGCGTCGCCCGGCAGTCCGCGCCGCACATCTTCCAGGGGCCGTTTTGACAGGATTGCGACGCCGTTGAACGATTTCTGGCCATGGGTTTCGACGTTGTAGCCGCGCTCTTCAAAAATGTCGCGCGGGAAGGCGTCGTCGACCGATTTGATTTCTTGCAAAACGGCGACATCCGGCTGTGCCTCGTCCAGCCAGTCCGGCAGGGCGTTGATGCGGGCTTTGATGCCGTTGATGTTGAATGTGGCGATTTTCATTGGCTGCAGGCCCCCCGGGACGGTCTGCGCTCAGGTATCGCCCGAAGCCTGCGCCGCCGCAAGCCAAAGCGCGTCAATCTCGCGCAAAGCGGCGGCGTCAAACCGGTCACTCTCTTCCCAATACCGCCCTGATGGCACCATATACCCCAGCTCAGATTCCCGGGCCAAGGCGTTGGAGGCGGCCATGCTGTCAAATCTCAGCGGGCGGGCAGTGCGCAGCCGCGCGACACGGTCGCGCGGGAAGGTCAGTCGGCTGGGCTGGTCGGACAGGTTGACGACAGCGCAGCCTTGCCGCGCCGCGATCAATTGCAAGCGTGCCGACTTGGCCTCTAGCGATTGCAAGGTGATGTCGTCGCGCAGCGGATCTGCGGTGCCGGCGCCGTAAAAATGGGTCCCTGAGGATTGGTCATAGGTCATGTCGCATCCCATGAAGCCGATCACGGTCGGCCGGTGATGCGCCAAGGCCCAGTAGCCCGCGGTGAAGGCCATCGTGCCGCCGCCATAGACGAAGCCGCCAAAGCGGTTTTGTGTGGGGACGTAATCTTTGGCGGTGACGATGCGCTGGGTGGGGTGGATATGAGCGGGCAACCGCTCGGGGTCAAAATCTTCCGGGTGGATCAGGCTGTCCCAATCTGGCCGCACCGCGAAGGCGTTGTTGATGGCCAGGATGTGGTCGATGCCGCTTCGCGGCCAGTCACGGGCGTCCACAACGGTCGGGCCGCTGCCCAAAATCAAAACGGTGGTCATGCTCTATGCCCCTTGGATCACGCGCGTGAATTGGACCGAGATGGGCGCAGGGCAAGGGCGTCTGGGCGTTTTGCCGCAGTCATTGTCGCCACATTTCGTACAATCGGTGGAATTTCCGCTAATTTTGCAGATTTTTTCGATTTCGCCACATTTGCGCCCCATTCAACCCTGATAAGGGGGGCAATAAAAAAGACGACCAAAAAACTATCGAGCATAATCTCTGTGGGGCAGTGATGAAAAACGTAATGATTATAGGCGCTTTAGCTATGCTTGCAGCATGCGGTGTGCCGCCTTCCGAGGACATTTCCTCCAAGTCCGACTTCAAACCTCTGGGCACGGCATTGTTCGTTCCGGTCGATCCGGCTGCGCTTGAGCAGTCCGACGCGTGGAGCAGCTTTGTCGAGGGCTATCAGTAAACATCAAAAGAGGGCGTCAAGACCCTCTGTTTGCTGGGTTACATTGAAAAAGACGTCCCGCAGCCGCAGGACGATGTGGCGTTCGGGTTGTCGATGACAAACCGTGCGCCAATCAGCTCTTCCGTAAAATCAATCACCGCGTTTTCCAGAAATGGCAGGGAGACGCTGTCGACAACAACTTTCTCGCCGCCTTGCTCTAAGACCAGATCGTCCTCAGCGGGCGTGTCGAGCTTGATCTCATACTGAAATCCCGAACATCCGCCGCCCTCGACGGCCACGCGCAGGGCGTTGCCCTCCTCGGCGGCGCCAATTTCGGCAAGACGCGCGAAGGCGCGGTCGGTGACTTTGGGGGGCAGGGCGAGTTGCATGTTCACGTCTCGTAACTGTTGCCCACCCAATGTAGGGTGGTCGCGGGACAAGAACAAGAAGAGGCAGCCATATGAGCCGCGCCACTTATGCATGCCAGCCAGAGGACAGCCGGGGCAGGCTGTATCCTGAAGAGGAAAGCACGTTTCGCAGCTGCTTCCAGCGCGACCGCGACCGCATCATTCATGCCAGCGCCTTTCGGCGGCTGAAGCACAAAACCCAGGTCTTCATCGAACATGAGGGTGATTATTTTCGCACGCGCCTGACCCATTCCATCGAAGTGGCGCAGGTGGCGCGCACCATCGCGGGCGTTTTGGGGCTGAACGAAGAGCTGACCGAGGCTGTGGCGCTGGCCCATGATCTGGGCCACCCCCCATTTGGCCATACCGGCGAAGAGGCGCTTGACGCGTTGATGGCGCCCTATGGCGGGTTTGACCACAATGCGCAGGCGCTCAAGATCGTGACCTCCCTTGAGCGGCATTATGCGGAATGGGACGGGTTGAACCTCACTTGGGAAGCCCTTGAAGGTATTGCAAAACACAATGGACCGGTGATGGGTGATCTGCCTTTCGCGCTGGAAGAATATTCGGCGCGCCATGATCTGGAATTGGGCACCTATGCCAGTGCGGAGGCCCAGGTGGCGGCCTTGGCCGACGACATCGCCTACAACAATCATGACCTGCATGATGGGTTGCGGGCCGAACTGTTTTCCACCGACGAGCTGGCAGAGATGCCGTTGCTGGGCACGTGCTTTGCGCGGGTCGATGAGCTGTATCCCGGTTTGAACTACTACCGCCGCCGCCACGAGGCGCTGCGGCGGTTCTTTGGCGTCCTCGTCGAGGACGTCATCGCGGTGGCAAAAGCGCGTTTGAACGCGCTTGGCCCGTCCTGCGTTGCCGACATCCGCGCGGCAGGCCGGCCGATGGTGCAATTCTCGCCAGAGATCTGGGCGCAGTTGAAAGTGATCCGCCGGTTCCTGTTTGAGCGCATGTACCGTGCGCCAGCCGTCGTCGAGATGCGGGTGCAGGTGACGCAAGTGGTGGACGAGCTGTTCCCGCTGTTTATGGGCGACACCGATCTTTTGCCCAAGCAATGGCGCAAGGACGTGGACGAGGCCGAGGGCGAAGTGGAATTGGCGCGGATCGTGGCAGACTATATTGCAGGCATGACCGACCGGTTCGCGCTGCAGGAACACGCCCGGCTCATCGGCGGCATTGAGGCGGACAGCTACGTGATGGGGCACCGCTGATCTGAATGTGCCTGCGGCGCATCCTTGTTTGTTGGGGGCCAGCCCCCAAACCCCCGGGATATTTATGAACGAAGGAAGGGGTGGACCGCCCCCGTGGGCATGATACACCGCGCGTAACTTCTAGAGGTGATGAGATGAACCTGTTTTCTGATATCCGTGCGCTGGTGATTTCGGCGCTAGACGCCATGGTGGCCGAGGGCGCTTTGCCGGAGGGCCTGGATTTTGCCAATGTTGCGGTTGAGCCGCCGCGCGACGCCGCACATGGGGATATGGCGACCAATGCCGCGATGGTGCTGGCCAAGCCCGCCAAACAGAACCCGCGCGCGATTGCGGAAGCCCTTGCGGGCAAGCTGCAGGCGGATGGTCGGATTGCGCTGGCAGAGGTGGCGGGGCCGGGGTTCTTGAACCTGCGGCTGGACCCGTCTGTGTGGGGCGGTGTCGTCCTGGCGGCTTTGGAAAATGGCATGGATTTTGGCAAGTCTTCCATGGGGATGGGCCAAAAAGTGAATGTGGAATATGTGTCGGCCAACCCGACGGGGCCTTTGCATGTGGGCCATACGCGTGGGGCGGTGTTTGGCGACGCGCTGGCATCCTTGCTGGCCTATGCAGGCCATGCCGTGACGCGGGAATATTACATCAATGATGGCGGCGCTCAGGTCGATGTTTTGGCGCGGTCGGTGTACCTGCGCTACCTTGAGGCGCATGGGCAGGAGGTGGCGTTTCCAGATGGGACCTACCCCGGCGACTACCTGATTGCCGCGGGCGAGGCGCTGAAGGCCAAGGTGGGCGACGCCTTTGTGGACAAAGGCGAGCAGTTCTGGCTGGACGAGGTGCGCAGCTTCTCGACTGAGGCGATGATGGACCTGATCCGGTCCGACCTGGCCGCCTTGGGCATCGAGATGGACGTGTTTTATTCCGAGAAGTCGCTTTATGGCACCGGCCAGATTGAGGCCGCGATTGCCGATCTTGACGGCAAGGGGCTGATTTACCGCGGCACCTTGGAGCCGCCCAAGGGTAAGACGCCAGAGGATTGGGAGCCGCGCGAGCAGACGCTGTTCCGCTCCACCGCGCATGGCGATGACGTGGATCGCCCGATCCAGAAATCAGACGGGGCGTGGACCTATTTTGCGCCCGACATCGCCTACCATTATGACAAGGTAAACAGAGGGTTCGACGCGCTTATTGATGTGTTCGGGGCCGATCACGGTGGCTATGTCAAGCGGATGAAGGCGGCAGTCTCGGCCCTGTCGGACGGCAAGGTGCCGCTCGACATCAAGCTGACGCAGCTGGTTAAGCTGACCAAGAACGGCGAGCCATTCAAGATGTCCAAGCGGGCGGGCACCTTCGTGACCCTGCGCGACGTGGTGGACGAGGTGGGCCCGGACGTGACCCGCTTCATCATGCTGACCCGCAAGCAGGACGCGCCTTTGGATTTCGATCTGGACAAGGTGCTGGAGCAATCCAAGGACAACCCCGTCTTCTATGTGCAATACGCGCACGCGCGCGTGTGCTCGGTGCTGCGCAAGGCAGGCGAGGCGGGGTGGGATGCCTCCGACGCTGTGCTGGCCAAGCAGGACCTCAGCGCCAACACTCATGAGGCGGAGTTGAAGCTGGCTGCTAAGCTGGCCGAATGGCCGCGTTTGGTCGAAATTGCCGCCCGCACCAACGAGCCTCACCGCATCGCGTTCTACCTTTATGAGCTGGCCGGAGAGCTGCATGCGCTGTGGAACCGGGGCAATGACGTGCCGGAATTGCGGTTCCTGCAGGAGACTGCAGCCGAAAGTATGCCAAAAATTGCCCTCGCGCGTGCCACGGCGATTGTTATTTCTGCAGGTCTTGGTATTCTAGGGGTAACTCCGGCAACCGAGATGCGCTGACGCCAAACGATCAGCCTCCCTGCCGCGAGCGACGAGCAGTGTTAAAGACAGACCACCTGAACTTGAATTCGGGGGCGGAGAGGCGATTATGGCACACCAAGATTTTGACGCCTATGGCGCGCAAAATGGGACCTATAGCGAGCAGGATTTTATCCCGCCCGCCGGTGGCCCCTCGATCCTATCCAAAGCGTTAAGCTATTTCGGGGCAGCCAGTTCTGTGGCTTTGGTCATCGGGCTTGGCATCTGGGGCTACCAGCTGACCATGCGCGACGTGACCGACGTGCCGGTGATCCGCGCGCTGGAAGGGCCGGCCCGCGTGAAGCCCGACAATGCCGGCGGCCAATTGGCACAGCACACCGGCCTGGCCGTCAACAACGTCACCGCCGCAGGCGAAGCCGAAGGGCCGACGCCGCAGGTGATCCTAGCGCCCGAGCCGATTGACCTGACCAATGACGACGTGATCCTCGCCGCACCTGCCGAGCAGGAGGTTGTGGAACAAGACGAGGTGGCGGAAGCCATCGGCACCGTCGTGTCGCTGACCTTGGAAGAACAGAACCTGACGATTGAGCAGCAGGCCGAACTTCTGGCGTCGCGCTTGGCCGAAGGGGTGGAGCCGCTGGAGCCCCTTGAAGGCGAAATTGGTGAGGTGCAGGTCAGCCTGAGCCGCACTGAGGTGCCCGCCGTTGACCCGTCCGTTCCGGGGGTGAAACGCTCAATTCGGCCGGTCAAACGCCCCAAAATTGATGTGCAAAATCTTCAGCAGACCGCAGCGATTGCGGCGGCCACCGGCTCGGTGCAGGCGATCACGGATGTGGACCCCGCAACCATCGCGGCTGGCACGCGGCTGGTGCAGCTGGGGGCGTTCGACGAGCGCGAGATCGCGATTGCCGAATGGGACAAGATTGCCGACCGGTTTGAAGACTACATCGACGGCAAGAAACGCGTCATTCAGGAAGCCAAAAGCGGCGGGCGGACCTTCTACAGGTTGCGCGCCGTGGGCTTTGAGGACCTGAACGCGTCGCGCCGGTTCTGCGCAGTTCTGGTCGCGGCGAATGCGGCCTGTATCCCCGTTTTGGCGCGGTAAGTGGCGTCTCGCTCAGTTATTTTCGGGTGTGAAGGCACAGCTCTAACGCCCGAGGAACGCGCGTTTTTTCAAGATGTGCAGCCGTGGGGATTCATTCTGTTTGCCCGCAACATTGTGGACCGTGCGCAATTGTCGAAACTGACGGCTGACCTTAGGGACAGCGTCGGGTGGCATGCGCCCATTCTCATTGACCAGGAAGGTGGCCGCGTGCAGCGGATGCGCGCGCCTGAATGGCGGGACTACCTGCCAGCCCTGGACCAGATGGAGGCCGCAGGCGGGCACGCCGCGCGCGCCATTTATCTGCGCAACCGGTTGATTGCGGAAGAGCTGCACGAGGTCGGCATTGACGTGAACTGCGCGCCTTTGGCGGATGTGATCTGGCCCGAAAGCCACCCCGTTTTGCGCAACCGCTGCTACGGCGACGACGTGGACACGGTGGTGGCTATGTGCCGCGAGACAGTGCGCGGCTTCCTTGATGGCGGGGTGCTGCCCGTTTTGAAGCATATCCCCGGCTATGGCCGCGCGGTGGTGGACGGGCATAAGGACCTGCCGACGGTGGATGTGCCATTGGCGGAATTACAGGCATTGGATTTCGCCCCGTTCAAACAATTGAACGACGTCAAAATGGGCATGACGGCGCATATCGTGTTTCCGGTGGTGGATGATTTGCCTGCGACGACCTCGCCCAAGGCGATGACGATGATCCGCGAGGATATCGGGTTCCAAGGCTTGATTATGACCGATGACATCTCGATGGAGGCGCTGTCGGGCACCATCGCGCAACGCTCCGCCGCCTCGCTGGAGGCTGGCTGCGACATCGTTTTGCACTGCAACGGCGAAATGGCCGATATGGTCGCCGTAGCGGAGGTCTGCCCCGCGATGAACAGCCTCCAGCAAGCCCGCGCCGACGCCGCCCTCGCGGAGCGTCAAACCCCAACGGAGATTGACATTTCCGCAGCAAAGGCCGAACTTGAGACCCTTATCGGGGGCTAAGTTTTGACGGATACGACGACAGAGATTGACACTTGGGAAGACCAAGGGGTCGAGGCGCGCTTGGCCGCCGAGGCGTTGATTGTCGATGTCGACGGCTTTGAGGGCCCGCTGGACCTGCTTTTGAGCCTGTCGCGCACTCAGAAGGTCGATTTGCGCAAAGTGTCCGTGCTGCAACTGGCGGAGCAGTATCTGCTGTTCATCGACAAGGCCAAGGCATTGCGGCTGGAATTGGCCGCCGACTATCTGGTCATGGCCGCATGGCTGGCCTTCCTGAAATCCCGCCTGCTGCTGCCGCCTGACCCAACTGAGGAAGGCCCATCCGGCGAAGAACTGGCCGCGCATCTGGCGTTCCAGTTGGAACGGCTGGCTGCGATGCGCGAAGCGTCGGCCAAGCTGATGGCCCGCGACCAGCTGGGCCGCGACTTCTTTGCGCGCGGCATCCCCGAGGACGTGACCCGCATCCGCAAGGTGACCTATACCGCGACGCTGCTGGACCTGATGCAGGCCTATGCGCGGATCAAAACGAAGGACGAATTCCGCCCCTTCGTGATGGACCGCGAGAAGGTCTTCACGATGGAACAGGCGCTGGACCGTATGCGCGGGCTGATCGGCTTTGCCGGCGAATGGTCGGACCTGACCTCATGGCTGCCCGAGGGGTGGGAGACCGACCCCGTCAAGCGCCGCTCCGCTACGGCTGCGACCTTTGCGGCCTCGTTGGAACTGGCCAAGGCGGGCCAGATTGAATTGAAGCAAGGCGACGTCTTCGCACCGATCCAGATACGCAAGAGGCCCGACAGTGACCGACGCAGCTGAAACCGAAAAGCCAGAGCCGGAAACCCCGGAAAACGACAGCCTGTTCGAAGCGCCCCCGATGGGCGAGCAGGAACGGATGGTGGAGGCCATTCTTTTTGCCTCTGCCGAACCGATCACCGTGCGCGAGTTGTCCGCGCGGATGCCGCATGGCTCGGACCCGGCGGAGGCGCTCGTCTACCTGCGCAAACGCTACGAGGGGCGGGGCGTCAACCTTGTCAAAGTGGATGACGCATGGGCGATCCGCACGGCGGGGGACCTTGGGTTCCTGATGCAAAAGGAAACGGTTGAAACGCGCAAACTGTCGCGCGCCGCGATCGAAACCTTGGCCATTTGCGCCTACCACCAGCCCGTGACGCGGGCGGAGATTGAAGAAATTCGCGGCGTATCCGTGTCGCGCGGCACCGTGGACCAGCTGATCGAGATGGAATGGATTCGCTTTGGCCGCAGGCGCATGACGCCGGGCCGGCCTGTGACCTTTGTGGTGACGCAGCATTTTCTGGACCATTTCGGGCTGGAAAACGCCCGCGACCTGCCGGGCCTCAAGGAATTGCGCGCGGCTGGCCTGCTGGACAACCGTCCTCCGCCGGGGTCGGATGCTTTGTCGGACGAGGATGACGACGAGGACGAAAGCCCCGAAGGCCAGAACGAATTGTTCGAGGATTAGAGCGATATGGGCTGGTTCACTGATCTGACCGGCCTGATAGACGATGCACCTGAACTGGTGCGCAGCTCTTACGACTTTCGCAATGGCACGCTGATTGCGCGGCATGGGCCTGAGCGGCTGCAGGCGGGCCAACTGGCAACGCCCAGCCTTGCGGACCTCCGTGCGCAAACGGCTGATTTGATCGGGGCGGGCGGGGCCTTGACCGCCTGTCAGATTGTGGGCGAGGCGGGCGCGTTGCATGCGGAACCCAGCAATGCCGGTGCGCTGTTCCAAGTGGCGTCTCAGTTCAATCTTTTGGAAATGATCTCTCCGGATGTGACGCCTGATGATGGGATTTCGCGCTACGAATATGACCGCACGCAAGGTCCCGCTTGCGCGATGGCCTGCGGGGCAGGGACGATGTATCGCAACTATTTTGTCCCTGTCGGCGATCAGATGGGCCAATCCGCGGCCCATCAGCTGGATATGGCGGCGGATTTGCACAGCGCGCTTGGTGGCGGCCTTTGGCGCATGCGCAACGGGTATCTGCTGCCAACCGAGGCGCAACTAGCAGAAATTGCGGGCCGCCTGACGCCGGATATGGGCGCCACGCTGCGCATTGGCGTGCAATCCGACACGGGCGTCACAGGGACCGAACACACGGTGGCGCAGGCCTATTGCAGCGCCGTCCCGATTGCATATTCGCGGATGCCAGCCGCCCATTGGGAGCCGCTGGCCAAGCTGGTTTTGGAGGCCACCTACGAGGCCTGCCTGCATGCCGCCATCCTGAACGCCAAGGCCACGGGGAACCGCACTGTCTTCCTGACGCTCATAGGCGGGGGCGCGTTTGGCAACCCGTCCGCGTGGATTGTCGCCGCGATTGCGGGCGCATTGGCGCGGTTCAAGCGCAGTGGGCTGGATGTCCGCATCGTGAACCATTCGGAGCCGGATCCCGCCGTTGCGGGGATGCTGGAGCGCGCTCTTTGAGCGGCGGCCCGGCTGTGCTATAGCGCGGCGATGAACCAGATTATCAACATCATCATCCGCCAGGTGGTCCGCCGACTTGTGATGTTTGGCATCACCAAAGGCGTCGACATGGCCGCCAAACGGCGGGCTGGCACCACCGAGCTGACGCCGGAGCAAAAGCGCAAAGCGGGCGAGACATCGAAACGCGCCAGACAGGCGATGCGTATCACGCGCCGGATGGGGCGTTAGGGTTATAGACCCGCCTCGCTTTGGGGCGTAACACTGAGCGCAGGACCGGATGTCCGGCCTATCGCAAGGAATGCCTGTATCGCCATACCGCCTCTTTCGCCGGTCAATGCCGCCGCCGCGCCGTTGCGCACGGAAAGCCTGAAAGGGCTGGCCTGCATGGCATTTGGCATGTTCCTGTTTTCGGGCGGCGATGCTTTGGCGAAGCTGCTGACTAGCGAGCTGCATCCGATCCAGATCGTGTGGTCCCGGCAATTGGGATTGCTGTTTGGGGTTTTGATTTTGCTGGCCATCAAGGGGCGTGCGATGCTGCTGTCGGCCAACCCGAAGCTGCAAATTGCGCGCGGGGTCCTGGCCGTCGGGTCGGCGACGCTGTTTGTGGCCGCCATCGGCTACGTGCCCTTGGCAGACGCGGTGGCGGTGACCTTTGTGGCGCCGTTCATGGTGACGGTTTTGGGAGCCCTGGTGCTGAAAGAACGCGTGGGCCGCCGCCGCTGGGTCGCTGTCGGGGTTGGCTTTGTTGGCACCTTGATTGTCATCCGCCCCGGTTTGGGCGTGGTGCATCCGGCAATGGGCCTGATTATTTTGGCGGCCACCTGCTTTGCGCTGCGCCAAATCCTGAGCCGGGTGTTAAGCGGCGGTGACAGCACCTATACCACGGTCGCCTACACCGCGATCACCACCAGCTTTCTGCTGACCCTGCCGCTGCCCTTTGTGTGGCAGACACCCGACCTGACGACGGAGCTGCCGCTTTTGCTGGGGCTGGCGGTGCTGGCGGCGGGTGGCGAGACCCTTGTCATCAAATCGCTGGAACTGGCGCAGGCGGTGGTTCTGGCCCCGGTGCATTACTCGTTGATTATCTGGGGGACGCTGTACGGCTATTTCATCTTCGGGCAGCTGCCCGACATGTGGACCTGGATTGGGGCGGCGGTGATTATGGCGACGGGGCTGTATGTGATCCACCGCGAGCGAATTGCGCGGGCCTAGTTTCGCCGCGCTGCGCGCGCCGACAGGGCGGGGGGGCTTTGCCCCCCGTCGCTGACGCTCCTCCCCCCAGGATATTTTTGGAACAATGATAGGGTTAGGGGGTCTTGAAGTGTTTCGAGAGTTTCAGGCCTTGGCCCTGGTAATTGGATTTGATGTCGATGCCGTAGAGCTGCGCCGGGACCTCGGACATATGTTCATAGACGAGGCGGCCCACGACCTGTCCGTGTTCGAGCACAAATGGCGCCTCGTGGCAGCGGACTTCCAGCACGCCTTTGGAGCCTGAACCTTCCTTGGAATGGCCAAAGCCGGGATCGAAGAAGCCTGCGTAATGCACGCGGAACTCGCCGACCATGGCAATATAGGGGGCCATTTCGGCCGCGCAATTGGGCGGGATGGTGATCGCTTCGCGACTGACGAGAATGTAGAACGCGCCGGGGTCGAGGATGATGCGGGCATCGGTGGTGCGCACCTCCTCCCAATACTCGGCGGGGTCGTAATGGGCCAGCTTGTCGAGGTCGATCACGCCGGTATGGGGTTTGGCACGGTAGCCGACAAGGTCGCCGGTTTCGGGCTTGAGATCGACGGAGAAGCCGAGCCCGTCGGAGATGACCGGATCGCCAGAGACGATAGGGGTGTCTTGGTGCAGGGCCAAGAGCGCGTCGTCGGCAATGATGGTTTTGCCGACGCGGAAGATGATCTGGTTCAGCATCTGCCCCGTGCGGGCCACGACGGAAAAGGAGCGCGGGCAAATTTCGACATAGAGCGGCCCGGTGTAGCCATTGGGAACCCTGTCAAATTCGACGCCATTGTCGGTGATGACGCGGGTCAGCAGATCAAGCCGGCCGATGGAGGATTTGGCAGACGCCGCCCCGGTCATGCCCGCGGGCAGGGCGAGCGCCTCTTGCAAGGGGACGACATAGACGCAGCCCTTTTCGAGCACCGCGCCCTTGCTGAGGTCAATCTTGTGCATCTCGAAGAGTTTCAGCCGATCCGTGACCGTGTTGCCCTTACCGGCCAGAAACGACGCGCGGACGCGGTAGGCGGTTGTGCCAAGGCGCAGGTCAAGAGAGGCGGGTTGGATCTGGCCCTGTTCGACCGGGGACGCCGCCGTGATTTGGCCCGCCGCGATCATTGCGGTCATTTGGCGGTCCGACAGGACCCCGTTTTTGATCTCAGCCATGGCCGTCACATCCCCTGATACACAAAACGCCCGCGCCCAAGGGCTGCGAGCGTTTGATGATTGGTCGGGCTAGCAGGACTCGAACCTGCGACCTTCCGTCCCCCAGACGGACGCGCTACCAGGCTGCGCCATAGCCCGACTATCCGCCTTACATACGCGTTTTGCACTGGCGCGCAAGGGCCGGATTGGGTTTTTCGTGCCATCGGATTGAGGCGGCCGCTTAGCGGTTGCTCATCCGCTCGCGCAGGCTGCGCAACCGCTCCAGCGCAGCGTCGACAGCGGCGGGGCGGGGCGCATCGGGGTCAAAGCGCCGGATGGATTTGCGATGGGCCGCCGAGGCCAGCTGCTGCTGCGTTGCCTCGACGCTTGAAGGGTCGGGATCGGCGGGCACGTCGATCGGGGCTTGCGCGGGGGCGGGCGCCGTGGCGATTTCAGGCTCAGGCTCAGGCTCAGGCTCAGGCTCAGGCTCAGGCTCAGGCTCAGGCTCAGGCTCAGGCTCAGGCTCAGG
>CANLOU010000004.1 GCA_947492995.1 uncultured Litoreibacter sp.
TCAGGCTCAGGCTCAGGCTCAGGCTCAGGCTCAGGCTCAGGCTCAGGCTCAGGCTCAGGCTCAGGCTCAGGCTCAGGGGCTGCCGCTACGTCCGGCTGTAATGCGGCGTCTGGTGTGGGCGCTTCATCCGCTCGGATGGCGTCATCAGCCTCAGTGGCGTCGACCGTCTCTGTGTCTGCCTCCGTGTCCTCGGCCGTTTCAGCCTCATCGTCCATCTGAGTGCTGGTGTCAGGGTCAGAGGCGAGCGGTGTGGCAGGCTTTTCATCGACTTGCTCAAGCGCTTCGCTGGCGGCGGGCGGTTCAGCTTCGTCGGCGGGCGCATCACGGGCGACCAGCGGGACCACATTGTCGCCGCCCTTCTGGTCATCCTCGTCAATATGCATGAAGGGGGCCTCCGGGACCACTTCGGCGTCTTCTACTGCGGGTTTGTCGTCGGATGTGGTGCGGGCGGCCTGGCGGGCCTGACGGCGCGCGCGGCGGGCCTCCCGGCGGGCGGCACCTTCTTCTTCGGAGGGCATGTCCAGCGCAGGGGCCAGTTCGGAGATGGCTTTCACGCCGTCTTCCTTCAGCATCTTTTGCACGCCACGGATGGTCAGCCCATCATCATGGAGCAGCTGCTTGATCCCGCCAATCAAACGCATATCGGCGGGGCGGTAGTAGCGTCTGCCGCCCGCGCGTTTGACCGGTTTGATCTGTGGGAATTTGCTTTCCCAAAAGCGCAGCACATGGGCCGGGATGTCCAGCCAATTGGCGACCTCGGAAATCGTCCGGAACGCGTCGCGCGCCTTGTCAGCCATTAGGGCTCCCTCACTTGATGTCGGATCAGGACTTGTTGCCGTCTGCGACGCGGTCTTTCATCAGATGGGACGGGCGGAACGTCAAAACGCGGCGCGGGTGAATTGGAACCTCCTCGCCGGTTTTGGGGTTGCGGCCGACGCGGGCCGATTTCTCGCGCACGCTGAACGTGCCGAAAGACGAGATTTTCACCTGCTCGCCTTTGACCAAAGCATCGGACATGTGTTGCAGCACGCTTTCCACAAGATCCGCTGATTCATTACGAGACAGGCCCACTTCGCGAAACACCGCTTCGCTTAGATCCATCCGTGTCAGTGTCTTTGCACTCATTATGTCCCCCGACGTTGAAATCATTTAATTTTCAGCCACGATAGGGGACGGGCAAATTCAGAGTCAATATCAAGGGCTTGGAACAATGCGTTTCAGCGCGAAAACGACGCTTAGAGCCGCAAAACTACCGCGCCCCAGGCCAATCCGCCTCCGATTGCCTCCATAACCAGAAGCTGGCCTTGGGTAAATTTGCCTTCGGATTTCGCGACGGACAGGGCCAATGGAATCGATGCGGCGGATGTATTGCCATGGTCCTGCACGGTCATAACGACTCGGTCCATGGCGACCCCCATCTTTTGCGCCGTGCGGGTGATGATGCGCGAATTGGCCTGATGGGGCACGATCCAGTCAACGTCATCGGGGGTCAGGTCGGCCTTTTCCAAGGCAGTTTCTGCCGTTTTGGCCAGCTTTTCGACAGCGTGGCGGAACACCTCTTTGCCCTGCATCACCAGAACGCCGGTGGTCTGGGTGGAGGACACGCCCCCGTTGACGTAAAGCAGATCGCCGAAATTGCCGTCGGAATTGAGGTCCGTGGACAAGATACCCGCATCCGCACTGGTGCCTGCGCCATCGGTGCCCTCAAGCACCACCGCGCCGGCCCCATCGCCAAACAGCACGCAAGTGGTGCGGTCGTCCCAATTCATGATCCGCGAGAAGGTTTCCGCCCCGATCACCAGCACCCGTTGGGCCTGCCCGGAGGTGATGAACGCGTTGGCCGTAGACATGGCGTAGACAAAGCCCGCGCAAACGGCCTGCACGTCGAACGCAAAACCGGCGGTGCCGAGCTTGCCCTGCACGACCGTGGCCACGGAGGGGAAGGTCTGGTCGGGCGTTGACGTGGCGACAATCAGCGCGTCAATGTCGCTGGCATCCAGGCCTGCGTCTTTCAATGCGGCGGTGGCGGCGTGAACGGCAAGGTCCGAGGTCAGCTCGCCCTCGGCTGCAAAATGGCGGCGTTCAATGCCGGAGCGGGTCTTGATCCACTCGTCGGTGGTATCGACCATTGTCTCAATTTCGGAATTTTCGACAACACGGGCGGGGAGGTAGTGCCCGACCCCGCGCAAGGTGGCTCTGCGTGTCATGTATTGCCTGCGTTTTTGTTGTCGTCACCGGCCTCTTCAGGGCGCTCGTCACCTTGTACCGAGCTTGCCACGGATGCAACCCGCGCGGCCAGCTTCTCCGAGAAACCGGACTGCGCCAGCGTAAAGCCCAGCTTGATTGCGGCGGACACGCCCGTGGCATCGGCTGACCCGTGGGATTTGACGACCGTGCCGTTCAAACCAAGGAAGACGCCGCCATTGACCTGACGCGGGTCGATGCGCTTGGACAGGCGTTTGAGCGACGGGTAGGCCAAGAGCGACGCAATGCGCGACAGGGGGGTGTATTTGAACGCCGCGCGCAGCAGTTCAGAGATCAGCGACGCGGTGCCCTCGGCGGTTTTCAGGGCGACATTGCCGGTGAAGCCGTCGGTGACGATCACGTCGACCCGGTCGGAGGGTATGTCGCCGCCCTCCACAAAGCCTACATAGTCGAACTCGTTGTTTTCGGCAGATGCCGCGATCATGTCGCTGGCCACTTTCAATTCGGCCCGGCCTTTATGTTCCTCGGTGCCAACATTGAGCAGGCCGACACGGGGGCGTTTCAACCCAAAGCCGTTGCGCGCGTAGGACATGCCCATCAGGGCGTATTGCAGCAAGTCGTCCTGATCGGCGCGGATGTCCGCGCCCACATCAAGCATGATGTTGAACCCTGACGGGTTGCGCGACGGCCAGAGGCAGGCGATGGCGGGGCGGTTCACGCCCTCGACCTTGCGCAGCCGGATCATCGACACCGCCATCAGCGCGCCCGTGTTGCCGCACGAGATGCAGACATCGGCGTCGCCCGCACGTACTGACTCGATGGCGGACCACATCGACGTCTTCTTGCCGTGGCGCATCACATGCGACGGCTTTTCATCCATGCGCACCACCTCGGCGGCGTCACGGATCTCGCAGATATTGGCAATTTTGCGTTTGGTGATGAGGGGCTTCAGCTCGGCCGACGGCCCGTGCACGATGAAGCGAATGTCCGGGTTTTTGGCCGCAGACTTAGCAATACCGGCGACAACTGCCGCCGGTCCGCGATCCCCGCCCATGGCGTCGATCGAAATGACTGTCTTTGAATTGCCCAACGGCGTGCCTGCCCGATCCCAGTACCTGGTTCGGCCAGACTATAGCTTATGCCGCGTCTTCGTCCAGATCGACTTCGTCAACCATCGCAACAACTTCTTTGTCGTCGTAGTGGCCGCACGATGCGCAAACGTGGTGCGGGCGCTTCAGCTCGCCACAGTTGGAGCATTCGTTGCGCGAGTCGGCGCTCAGCGCGTCATGTGCGCGGCGGTTGTTGCGGCGCGACTTGGAAACTTTATTCTGCTGGACAGCCATTGGATCGTCCTCGGGGTCTGGGGGAGGGGTCGTCCCCTCGCGTGTCATATCTGGGTGGCCGTTTTGGGCCGCTTCGGGGTGCTCTAACGACTCCCATTGGATGCGTCCAGAGCGTTTTGCGAAGGAAGCGTGGGATATACGGGGATTCTGTGGCTTTGCAAGGGAAAATGGGTGCGCGAGCGCCCGCTTTGGGGCTTTTGGCCCCGCGCAGGTGTGCTTGGCGTCTCGGGGTTTTGTTCGGATGGGGTTTGGCCATCCCGTCACATCGCTTTGGTAAAGAAGAAAGGTGGCGCCACCCTGATCCATATCAGGAGCGCGGTTCCCGCCTGCGGTATGAGCGCAGACCGGCCTTGCCTTGTCACCGGTGATCGCAAGGCAGCCTTAAACGCACAGCCGCAATCATTGATATGTATGTGGCGTTTGAAAGACTCCAGGTCGGGTTCCCGTGCGGGGGTATAGCTGGGCGGATTTAGCGAGTGGTTAATGGTGCGTTCGGTGGGTGGGGGCGGTTAGCAACTTCTGCTCTGCGGACGAAGCGGTCGTTCGGATCTGGAAAAATCCGCTTCGAAGCGGATTGGGGCAAACGTCTTCGAAGACGTTTTTGAGCACGAATTGCAATTCGTGCGCACAAGGCCGTTCGAACGGCCTTGTCCCGCCACGCACTCTAAGCCGACATTTGTTCAAATCTCGATCTGGCTTGACCTGGGGCGCTAAGTGCCGGTGCGCACCTTTCTCGCCATCTCCCGGGTTGACTTCAAAATGCCAACTCGTATGTCGGGGGCGTCTTTCATGGTCATGACGACAAAATCAAATGTCAGCATGGTCAGCGGCTCCTCGGCCTCAATCTTGTCGAAGGGCAGAAACAGCTCTGGGCTGAACGGGCGGGCGACGATGGAGGGTTTGATGATGATGCCATGTTTGGCCGCGCCGACGCCCAGACGGCCCCGGGCCCCTGCGAAAGGCAGCTTGGCGCGGTAGATGCCGCCGCCGCCTCGGTGTTTCCACGCAAGGGCTTCCTCGCCGTTATACGGGTAGAGCTTGCCCAGCTGACGCCAGCCCGTGACATAGGACAACAGCAGATGGATTGCCGACCAGATAAGCGCGAAGAGCAGCGGGAAGGCGATTGCGAAGAAAAGCCAGAAATAGGGGCTGTCTTCAAATTCTTGTAAGGTGGTGGACATGGTAGCAGCTTACCCCTTTGCGCATTGTCCCGTTAAGGGGAATTCGGGATGGCGGGCGCCAGTTGCGGCGGATCAGCCCTTGTCTTCCAACTTCTTTTTAAGGTCTGCGAGGCTTGCAAAGGGCTTTACGGTCTCTTCATTCAATGGCTCGATGCCGGGTTCGGCATGGATCATTGCGCCCAGTTCAGCACCGTCGGCGCGGGGGTAAGCGGGGATGGCCAGCGACAGGGCCTCGGTGATGGTGGCCATGACGTCGATCTCGGGGCCTAGGGGCTCGGTCGTGTCATCCTCGGGCATCTCGACCTCTGGGTCCTCGGGGTCCTGCCAGTCAGAGATGTATTGACGGGTGACGTCTTCCTCGATCCGCGTTGTCACGGGGTCCAGCGTCACCACGCAAGGTTGGACCACGGTCGCCCCCAGATGGCCGGTCAGACTCCAGTCGGTTTTGCCGGCGGCCCGAAGTTGGCCTTTGAAGGTCAGTTTCTTGATCTGCGCGACGCCCAAATCAGCCGCCAGCGCCTTGCGCAGCGGCGCGTCGGCGGTCAGCTCAAGGGGCGTGACCTTCTTTTGCGGCAGGTCAGCGGTGCGGAACACCAGAAATTTCATGTCAGACATTTGAACGGTGCTCCCGCATCTTTCTTGAACAGCTTGGGTTCCTTCTGTAAGCCTAAGCCAAGCAAAAGAGCAAGACGTGAGGGTGCGGGCATGGCACGGGCATTGAACCGGAAAACGGCGGGGGCAGTTCCGCTGCTCCTTTGCGCGGCACTGATGGTGCTCAGCGCCTGTCAGGAAATCATCCGCAACCATGGGTATATCCCTCCGCAGGAAGAGCTCGACGCGATCATCGTGGGGGTTGATACGCGTGACAGCGTGGAGGCAGTGATCGGCAAGCCGTCCGCCTCGGGCGTGTTGCAGCAAGGCGGGTATTTCTACGTAGGCTCCAAGGTGCGCCATTACGGGGCGAAGAAGCCCGAAGAGATCGACCGGCAGGTTGTGGCCATTCGGTTTGATGGCAACGACACAGTCGCCAATGTAGAACGGTTTGGACTTGAACGCGGACAGGTTGTGACACTGTCACGTCGCGTGACCGAGACGACGGTGCGCGACGTGACATTTATTCGTCAGATTATCCGCAACTTCGGCCAGATTGATCTGGGCAGTGCATTGGGCGGCTAGGGGCTAAAATCCTTCTGCGAAGGATTTTGAGCAATTTTCTTCGAGCGAAGAAAATTACCCCTCAGCTATCCTCAGGCTCATAGTCCAATGAGGCCCCGTTTATGCAGTAGCGCAGCCCCGTGGGCTGCGGGCCATCGGGAAAGACATGGCCCAGATGCCCATCGCATGCGTTGCAATGCACCTCGGTGCGCTTCATGAACCAGCTGTTGTCTTGGCTCTCGCCCACGTTTTCTTCTGAAATCGGTGCATAGAAACTTGGCCAGCCAGTGCCGCTGTCAAACTTGGTGTCGCCCTCAAACAGCGGCGTGCCGCAGCCCTTGCAAAAATAGGTGCCGCCGCTTTTGGGGAAGCTGTCATTGCTGAAGGCACGTTCGGTGCCGTGCTTGCGCAGGACCTTGTATTCCATGTCGCTGAGTTGTGCGCGCCATTCCTCGTCGGATTTGATGACTTTGTCGACCATGGGGTGGCCCTCCTGATGTGCCCGCGCCAGCCCCCGTTCCGGGCTGGGCTTGGACTTTGCGTTGCGCCATAGTTAATCTTGCACGGCGCGCTGTCCAATAGCGGCTCGCGGCTGTGTGACTGATTGAAGGAAAGTGCTGCCGATGCTGCAAACCCCGATCCATCTGTCGCGAGGCCGTTACACGGCTCGTTTGGCACGTGGGGCGAAGGATATGGAGGCCGCGCAGCGCTTGCGGCACCGGGTGTTTCGGGGCGGCGAGGGGCTTGACGCGGACAGGTTTGATGCGGCCTGCGATCATGTGCTAGTGGAAGAGGCCGAGACGGGCGCATTGGTGGGCTGCTTTCGGATGATGACGCTGGCCTCTGGCGCGGACATCTCGCACAGCTACGCCGCGCAATTCTATGATTTAGAAGGGTTAGCCCGCTTTGAGGGTGGCATGGTCGAGATCGGGCGTTTTTGCGTGGCGCCTGGGGCAATAGACCCCGACATATTGCGCGTCGCCTGGGGGGCTGTGACTGCGCATGTGGACGCGCATGGGGTGGGCATGTTGTTTGGCTGCTCCTCGTTTGAGGGGACGTCTGCGGCACCGCATATCGACGCGTTGTCGCTGTTGAAAGACCGCCATTTGGGCCCGGATTGCTGGCGGCCGGGCGTGAAAGCGGATGAGGTTTACGCATTTGCGGCCGTCTTGCGGGATCATGCGCCTGACCCCCGCACGGCGGTCAAGGGGCTGCCGCCATTGCTGCGCAGCTACCTTGCGATGGGCGGATGGGTCAGCGACCATGCGGTTGTGGATCGCGATCTGGGAACCTTGCATGTGTTTACCGGGGTGGAGATTGCCGCAATCCCTCCGGCTCGGGCGCGGGCTCTGCGGGCGGTGGCCGGGTGATTTAGGTATTTTTGCCAAGATGAAACGGCATGGTTGACGCGCTGGGACGGAGCGATTAGCGCCTGTCGGCATGGCTAGAGCACCTTTATTACAACTGACCGACATCTCGCTGACCTTTGGCGGGGACCCCGTATTTTCTGATCTTGGACTGGTGGTTCAGCAGGGCGACCGCGTCGCTTTGGTGGGACGCAACGGGTCCGGGAAATCCACGCTGATGAAGGTGATGGGCGGGCTTGTGGAGCCTGATGCAGGGGCGCGGTTTTTGGCGCCGGGTGTGACCACGGGATATATGCAGCAGGAGCCTGACCTGTCCGGCTTTGCCACTTTGGGCGATTTCGCCTTGAGCGAAATGGACCCGAGCGAAGAATACAAATTATTGAGCGCGGCCGAAGGGTTAAAGCTGAACCTTGAAGCGTCGGTTGAAGCGGCTTCGGGCGGGGAGCGGCGTCGTGCGGCCTTGGCCAAGCTGCTGGCTGAAGCGCCGGAACTGATGCTGCTGGACGAGCCGACCAACCATCTCGACATCGAAGCGATTGCGTGGTTGGAGGATCATCTGTCCAACACGCGGGCGGCCTATATTCTGATCTCTCACGACCGCGCCTTCTTACGCGCGTTGACGCGGGCCACGCTGTGGATTGATCGCGGCAAAGTCAGCCGACAGGAGCAAGGGTTTGACCGGTTCGAGGAATGGCGCGACAAGGCGTGGGAAGAGGAAGACGCGCAGCGCCACAAGTTGAACCGCAAGATCAAGGCGGAGGCGCGATGGGCGGTCGAGGGCATCTCGGCCCGGCGCAAGCGCAATCAGGGGCGCGTCAGGGCCCTGCAGGAGCTGCGGGCGGAACGCGCCAGCCAAATCAAGCGGCAGGGCACGGCGGCGATGGAGCTGGACGCAGGGCGCAAATCTGGCAAGCAGGTCTTTGTGCTGGACGGCGTCGGCAAGGCCTTTGAGGACAAGGTGATCGTCAAGGACTTCTCGCTGAAGGTGAACCGAGGCGACCGGATTGCGTTGGTAGGCCCGAACGGGGCGGGCAAGACCACCTTGCTGAAGCTGATGACGGGGGAAGTGGCGCCTGACAGCGGCACCGTGAAGATGGGGACCAATCTGGATGTGGCGGTGTTTGACCAAAACCGCGCGGCGCTGAACCCCGAGGACACGTTGTGGGGCGCGTTGACGGAGGACCCCGCCACGCGGGTGCGCGGGATGGGCGACCATATTTCTGTACGCGGGACGCCGAAACATGTCGTGGGCTATCTCAAGGATTTTCTGTTCGACGAGGCGCAGTCGCGGGCGCAGATCAAATCGCTTTCGGGCGGGGAGAAGGCGCGGCTGCTGCTGGCGCGGATCATGGCGCGGGAAAGCAACTTGCTGATTTTGGACGAGCCGACCAACGATCTGGACATTGAGACGCTAGATTTGCTGCAGGAGCTGATTGGCGATTATGACGGCACGGTGATTTTGGTCAGCCACGACCGGGATTTTCTGGACCGTGTGGCTTCGACCACCATTGCGTTGAAGGACGGTCGCGCGACGATTTATGCAGGCGGCTGGTCGGATTATCAGGCGCAGGCCCGTGAGGGTGGCGGCGATGTGGTGCTGTCGGATACGCCAGCCAAGTCGCGCCGTGCCAAAGGGCGGGAGGCGGCGGAGACCAAGAAATTCGAGGATGGTTTGTCGTTTACAGAGAAGCACCGGTTGGAGGCTTTGCCCGCCGAGATGGCGCGGCTGGAGGCGGAGATTGCCAAGCTGACAGAAGTCATGTCGGACCCCGATCTGTTTACGGCGGATCCGGCCAAGTTCGCCAAGGTCTCTGACGCTTTGGTAGAGCGCAACACCGCGTTGCAGGATGCGGAAGAGGAATGGCTGATGTTGGAGGACCGCGCGAATGCCTGAGGTGACGCTGGATCAGATTGAGGATGTGTCTTTTGTCGCGTTGCGCGCGCATGGGGCCGAGGAGTGGATTGCACGCGAGGTGGCCCGCGCTGTGCGGCGGGCGGAGCAAACCGGCAATGTGATTTGCGGGCTTTATTATCTGGAGAGTTACTGCACGCAGCTGGCCTCTGGCCGGGTGTCGGGCTCGGTTGAACCCGAAGTTCGCCGCGTCCGGCCCGGGGCTGTGATGGCGGATGCGAAATTTGGCTTTGCCCAAGCCGCGTTTTCGCGTGGTTTTTCTGAGGCTTGTGACGCAGCACGAGAGTGCGGGACAGCGTCTTTTGCGGTGGCGCATGCGCATACCTGCACCTCGCTGGGCTTCTTTACGGAGCAGTTTGCGCGCGAAGGGCTGGTGGCGATCGGCATGACCAATGCCTCGCCCGTGGTGGCCCCGCCGGGCGGGAATGCCAAGACCATCGGCACCAACCCGATTGCGATGTCGGTGCCCGCCAAAGGTGGCGGCGTGGGGATGCATTTCGACTTTTCGACCTCGGCCGTGGCCTTGGGCAAGATCACCATGGCGAAGGCTGCAGGGGAGAGCATCCCATTGGGCTGGGCGGTGGACGCATCCGGGGCGCCAACGACGGACCCTGAGGCCGCTTTGGGCGGAGCGCTGGTGTCAGCGGGCGGCTACAAGGGCTGGGGCTTTGGGCTGATGGTTGAGCTGCTGGCGGCCGGTATGACGGGGTCGGTGAACTCCCTTGATGTGGGCGGGTTGAAGCTGCCGGACGGGCCGCCGCATGGGCTGGGACAATTCTACATTGTGATGGACCCATGCACCTATACGGACGCGTTTTTTGACCGCTTTGCGCGGGTGGCTGACGCCGTGGAGGCGCAGGAGGGCGCACGTGTGCCGGGAGCCGCGCGACGCGAGATGGATGTGGTGGACGTGCCGGACGCGTTATGGGCGAGCGTGTCTGCGTTGTCCTAACGCGCGGCGATCTGGGTGATGAAGACGCCCGCGGCCATGACGGCGATGCCTGAGGCGCGGATCCATGTGAGCGGCGTTTGTGTGGCCCCGAACAGCGCGAAATGGTCGATGGCGGCGGCTGAGATCAGCTGGCCCAACAGCACGAAGAACACCGCGTTGCCGACCCCAAAATGCGGGGCGATATAGGTGATGGACAGCACGTAGAATGCGATAAGCGAGCCTGCGAGGAGCAGATGCTTGGGGGCTGTGGCGACTTTGGCGATGGCCTGCGGGCCGGTGAAGATCACCACGGCCAGCGATGTCAGGAAGGCCACCACGAAAAGAACCACGGAGGCGGCTGCAGGGGCGGAGATGGCGCGGCCCAAAGCGGCGTTCAGCGCGGCGAGCACCGGAATGCCAATGCCGGCCACCAGCATAATCAGGGCGTAGGACGTGTTGGACATGGGGCCTCCCGGGGTGATATTTTTGAACATGGGAAGAGTGGGGTGTTGCGACCCAAAAGGAAAGGGCGTGCAGGGGATCTGTGCGGCCACGGCGTGGTTCTATTGCGGGAGGCGCGCTAACCTTAATGAAACATGGAGATGTGTTATGCCCAATGTCTACCACGAGATCGCCTTTACCCCCGCCGTGAAAGCCTTGCAGGAAGCCGAAGGCAGCCGCGAAGTTTATGCCAAATATGAGGCGTCCGAGACGCGGATGAAAACCGAGCTGACCGAACAGGAGACGGGATATATTGCGGGGCGGGACTCGTTTTACATGTCATCCGTGTCCGAGACCGGCTGGCCCTATATGCAACATCGCGGCGGGCCTGTGGGGTTCATCAAGCCGTTGAACGCCCGCGAATTTGGTTGGGCTGAGTATGTTGGGAACCGGCAATATATCTCTACGGGAAACATTGCGGGTGACCCCCGCGTATCGCTGTTTTTCATTGATTACGCGTCCAAGACGCGGCTGAAGATGTATGGCCACGCACGGGTTGTGGGGCTGGACGACCCGGTGATGGAGACGCTCACCGAGGGCAGCGACGGGCTGCGCGTCGAACGCGGCATGGTCGTAGAGGTAGCGAGTTACGAGTGGAACTGCCCGAAATATATCACTGAGCGGTACACCAAGGGCGAGGTCAGCCAAGCGCTGGCCCAGATGGGCGCGCGGATTGCGGAGTTGGAAGCGCAGCTGGCAGCGAAGGGTTAGGAGCAGTTTTCGGGCGGGACCAAGCTGGACTTGTCAATACCCGAGAACCGACCAAATGCTTGCTTTAAGCACCCAAATTTCGTCTGGGGATGGATGGCGTAGAACAAGCTGGGCAGACGTCGTGTTTGGCCGTCCGGCAGCTCAACTAGAATTTGCGGCTCTCCTTTTGCTGCAGTTTGGTCGCTGGTTGCGGAGTTGCCCCGTTCCAGAATGCGAACGCTTGCGAAGGTAGGGTCTGTTTCGGGCTCGAACTGGGAAAGGAAGATGACCGAAATCATCACAACGATAATGACCCAGACAAAGGTATATCCAGCAATTTTTAGGGATTTTTGTGCTGGTGAACGGCTCAATAGGTCGCCCTACCGCCGGACAGGTCAAACACGGCTCCGGTTGTGAATGAGTTCTCCGCAGACACGATCCACGCGATCATGTTGGCGGCTTCCTCGACCTCCAGAAACCGTTCACGTGGGATTTTGGAGAGCATGTAGCCGATATGCTCCTCGCTCATCTGGTCAAAAATTGGGGTGCGGGCGGCGGCAGGTGTCACGCAGTTGACCGCGATGTCCTTGTCGGCGTTTTCCTTGCCGGCGGATTTGGTGAACCCGATCACCCCCGCCTTGGAGGCGGAGTAGGCACATGCGTTGGGGTTGCCCTCTTTGCCTGCGATGGAGGCGATGTTGAGGATGCGGCCATAGTTGCGCATCCGCATGCCCGGCAGCACCGCCTTGTTGGTGTTGTAGGTGCCGGTCAAATTGACCGCCACGATCTGCGCCCATGCGTCGTCGGGGTAGTCCTGGATCGGCATGTTGGGGCCTGCGATGCCAGCCGAGTTGACGAGGATGTCGACGGGCGCAAGCGCGGCCTCGGTCGCGTCCAGGGCTGTCTGAACGGAGGCCATGTCGGCGATGTCGCAGGTGGTGTTGAAATCACCCGCCTCGGTTGGCGTCATGTCCCAGACCGCCACATTTGCGCCGGAGGCTTGAAGGCGCTGTGCTACCGCAAGGCCAATGCCTTGCGCGCCGCCGGTCACGATGGCGGTTTTTCCGGTGAGGTCGTAGCTGTTCATGGGGCGCTCCTAGTCGCAGATGTCGTCGAACCTGGCCCCTTTCCAAGGGAGGAGCACGGGGATGTTGGGCAGCATCTTGTTGAGGTTTTGGATTGGGAATTCCTGCTCCAGCAGTGCCTTTAGGCGCTGGGTGCGGGGGGCGTTGGGTGCGAGCTTGGCGCAGCACACATATTCGGCGGCGATGGCGCCCTGCTGCTCGTAGCCGAAGTCGAGGAATTTGGCCTGATTGTCGAGGTCGAACAGGTACGGGTCCTCGGAATACTGATGCTCGCGGGCGGCCTTGAGCGGGTGGTAGCCTGTGCGGTCGCGGTGCTGCCATTGCCAGGTGTGGACCAGCTCGTGGGCGAGGAACATTGTGGCCCTGAGATGGGCGGCGCGGGGCCAGGCGGCCATGTAGTCGCGCGCGGCGTTGTCGGGGTTCACCGTGATCTTGTTGAACAGCACGGTGGCGGCGGGGGAGCCGGTGAAATGGGTCTCGCCTGTCTTGGGTGGGGGCAGGATCTTTTCGGCGCAGGTGGTGCGGGGCGGGTAGGGGACGGTGGATTTGTAGAGCTTGATGGCAGGGTTCTGGACGATGCGGACCTTTGAGGTGTCCAGCCCGTCGCCGTGGAAGGCGCGGGCGAAGGCTTCCTCGCCATCCGACAGCGGCCTGCCGCAGGCGGCGGTGAGGGCAAGAAGGAGGAGGGCGGCGCGTTTCATCGCGGACAGAGTGGCGGAGCAGGGTTTTGAGGGCAAGACCTGATTGCGACGCATGCGTCGTTTCTGGCAAGTCTTTGATTTTGATATGTTTTGGAGTTTCTCTTAACCACTTATTTACCTGCCCCGACGGTGGCGCAGCAGGAGGGCGGGCTTGCATATTTTCGGCAGAAAGAAGCTGGGGCGGGCCGCTGGTGGGGCGGCGCGCCCTAGGTGGGTCAGGCTCTCTTGATGTCTTCGAATGCGGTGGCGAGGCGGTCAAACTCGTGCTCGTCGAGGCGGATATAGAAGATTTTGCCCCAACAGCTGAAGCGCAGCATGTATTCGGGTCTGGTTTTGGTGCCGCGTTTTTGCACGCGCAAATTGGTGTGGTTCAGGTGTGGCCTGATCTCGGCACGTGGCGAGGTGAGGGATGAAAAGAAGTCGCCAAATGAGCTGTACATAAAGTCAAATTGCATAGGGTCCTTTCTGTTGGGGGTTATGTCACAGGTGGGGGCGGGGATGCTGGATTTCATGGGGAAATGGCGGCGCGCATTCCCGATCGTCCCAGCTGACTTCTTTAGAGGGCCACTGTCCTAAGTGTCAGAAACACATTCTGGCTTTATGCCGATCGCCAGCACAGGACATCCGCCGTTACGCCCCGCATCTAGGCGATAGAGCAATTTCCCCATCCATGTCGTAGATGCACCAAATTTCCTGTAGACGTCATCAGAACCCTCGGTGCCATCTTTTTTCAGCACCTTTCCGAGACTGCGAAAGAAAGTATTGTCCAGTGAAGAACCGCGGGTAAGGATGACCCCTACATCTATTGCGCCAGCTTCGTAGAATGCTGAAAATGCGTAAAGGTCTCTGTCGTAGGTTTGGTCTTTGCTGTTCCATTCGAGGTCTAACGCCACTTTGCCTTTTACAAAGTCAATGCGGTGGCCATCCAGATAACCATCCCTCGTATATTCAGACAAAACTCTATTTTTTTGTTTCGCATGGATCAGTTTGACGTGAAGGTCGGCAGATATGCGTGTTTCTTGCCATTCATCTGAAAAGAGGGTGTCGACGTAAGATGCAATAGGGCCTTTGCTCCCCCCGGGAGTTCGGATCATTGTCTTTGAAATTTCAAACTTCTCGAGGACTTGCACCAGTTCGAAGAACTGATCTTCGAAGCTGCCCTTTAGGATAGCCGCAGCATTGCGGTAGCTATAGATTTCAAATTTGGAATTGACTGATTGTGGGAACAGTTTGGCAGTCGAGTTTTCTGCATCTGCTACCTTACCGGTAGAAACGAAATCGTCAGCGTCTTCTTCCACGATGCTACTCAGCAGCTACTGAAGAATTGTACTTATACGTGTCCCAAGTCGGCTTGTAATCATCGTCCGCTTGATTGCCCCAAACGGTCCAATTGTCGCGCTTTCCGCGTCCGAACAATTCGAGATAAGGACCCCAGCTACAGGACTCAATGATATCGTACTGCTCATCTGGTTTACGGGAATGCTCCCGTTTTCGGGTGCCAAACAGGTTTACCTGAGTTCGACCCGGTTGGAGTGTCCGGGCATTTTTGCCCTTAACTCCGAAGAGCAAGATTTCAGTCACGTTTCTGAAGTAAAACCCCACTCCACGTCCGTCAGAGCCACCGTCCTTACGAATTTTGTGCCAAATGATGTTGGATTTGTATTGAAACCCCCATGAAGACAATACATTCAAGCCGTCTGGTAGCAGTGCGTTAGGGACCCAAAGATAGCAGTGGGCTGTGTCTTCTAGGCAATCAGCGACCGGAAGATCACAAATGTCTTGGAGGTCCATGGTTGGATATCTCGCGAGCCGTTTGTGCTCGGGGGCAACTTTTCCCGTACGGTTGGTGAAGCGCCACGGTGGATCTGCCATGATCGTAGCAAATTTCTGCCCGTCCAAGAAGTTCTGTAAGTCTGTTGAAGCTTCGTGGGGCATTTTCTAACCTATGAGTCGGAATACATATATGTAGAACAAATTTAGAACTAAACCTCAAGATTTAGTTAACGGGCTAAACATCCACATCCTCAACGAACCTTGCGTTCTCCTGAATATACTCGAAGCGCAGCTCGGGCTTTTTGCCCATCAGACGCTCGACCAAATCGCCGGTTTCGCCGGGGACCTCCTCGCCTAAACTCACCCGGATGAGCTGGCGGGTTTTGGGGTTCATGGTGGTCTCTTTGAGGTCTTTGGCGTCCATCTCGCCCAAGCCTTTGAAGCGCTGCACGTCGATTTTGCCTTTGCCGCCGAGGCCTTTCTCCATCATCTTGTCCTTTTCTTCATCATTGGGGACGTAGATGCGGTGCGCGCCTTGGGTGAGGCGGTAAAGGGGCGGGCAGGCGAGGTAGAGGTGGCCCTGATCGATCAGCGGGCGCATCTGCACGAAGAAGAAGGTCATCAACAGCGCCGCGATATGGGCGCCGTCGACATCGGCGTCGGTCATGATGATGATCTTCTCGTAGCGCAGGTCGTCGGCGTTGAATTTCGCGCCCATGCCGCAGCCCAAGGCCTCGCAGAGGTCGGAAATCTCGGCATTGGTGGTCAGCTTGCCCGAGGCCGCGCCGAGCACGTTGAGGATCTTGCCTTTCAGCGGCAGCAGCGCCTGCGTTTCGCGGTTGCGTGCGCCCTTGGCGGAGCCGCCCGCCGAGTCGCCCTCCACGATGAACAGCTCGGTGCCCTCGCGGGATTTGGCGGTGCAGTCGGTGAGCTTGCCCGGCAGGCGCAGCTTCTTGGTGGCGGATTTGCGGGCGGTTTCCTTTTCCTGACGGCGGCGGAGGCGTTCCTCGGCGCGCAGCACGAGGAAGTCGAGGATGGCGCCCGCGGATTTGGTGTCGGCGGCCAGCCAGTTGTCGAAATGGTCGCGGACCGCGTTTTCGACCATGCGCTGGGCGTCGACGGTGGCCAGCCGGTCCTTGGTCTGGCCCACAAATTCGGGGTCGCGGATGAAGCACGACACCAGCGCGCCCGCGCCAGTTATCAGGTCCTCGCGGGTGATGGTGGAGGCCTTTTTGTTGTTGGTGAGTTCCCCGTAGGCCTTGATGCCCTTGAGGATGGCGGCCCAGAAGCCCGCCTCATGCGTGCCGCCCTCAGGCGTGGGGACGGTGTTACAGAAGGACTGGATGAAGCCGTCGCGTGACGGGGTCCAGTTGATGGCCCATTCCACCTTGCCCGGCGCGTTGAATTTCTCAAACGACACGGAGCCTGCGAAGGGCTGGTCGGCATAGGTGGTGGACTGGCCCAGCGTTTGGGTGAGGTAGTCGGACAGCCCGCCGGGGAATTTGAAAGTGGCGGTGGCGGGGGTTGCGCCGTCATTGATGCCGGTTTTCCAGCGGATTTCGACGCCGGAGAACAGGTAGGCCTTGGATTCGGCCATCTTGTAGAGACGCGCGGGCTTGAGCTTCAAAGGCCCGAAGATGTCGGCGTCGGGGTGGAAGGTCACCGCCGTGCCGCGCCGGTTGGGGGCCGCGCCGATTTTGGCCAAGGGCGCTTGCGGGACGCCGCGGGAAAATTCCATGGCGAAAAGCTCTTTGTTGCGGGCGACTTCTACGCGGAGGTGGTCCGACAGCGCATTGACCACCGACGAGCCGACGCCGTGCAGACCGCCGGAGGTTTGGTAGCTGTCGCCGGAGAATTTGCCGCCAGCGTTCAGGGTGCAGAAAATGATCTCCAACGCGGATTTGGACGGATCCTTGGGGTGCGGACCGGTGGGGATGCCGCGGCCGTTGTCACGGACACTTACATGGCCGTTTTCATGGAGTTCCACCTCGATCCATGTGGCGTGGCCCGCGACGGCCTCGTCCATCGAGTTGTCGATGATCTCGGCCACCATGTGGTGCAATGCGCGGTCGTCCTTGCCGCCGATATACATGCCGGGGCGCAGGCGGACGTGTTCCATATCCTCCAGCACCTCGATGGAGGAGGCATCATATTGATCGGCGGATTCGGTCTTCAGAAGGTCGGACATTGTGGCTGCTCTGCTCTTTTAATTAAGGCCATTATGGCAGAGCGGAGAGGACGGGGGAAGGGCAGTTCGCGCAGCGCTACATGCCCGCGATGCGGTGCTGGCCAAGATATTGCGCGAAATCGGTGGCGTCGGGTTTGGCGCGGCGCAGCGCGCTGGTGTCGAAGGCAAAATTGACGGTGTTGTGCCATGCCAGCTGTTCGGCAAATTCTGGCACGATGCGTTTGAACATGGCGGCAGGGATACGCCAGCGTTTGGGGCGCGTGCCCATCACATCGCGGTAGATGCGCTTCATGTCGGGGACCGTCAGCACGTCACCGGCGAGGTTTATCTTGCGGCTGGCCCACGCGTCGGGGTTGGACAGGGCCTCAGCGGCAACCCAACCGAGGTCCTTGATGGCCAACATGTGGAAGGGCGTGCCTGCATCGAGCGACCCGGCGAGAACAGGAAACATCAGATGCGGCTTCATCGCGGGGTTTTTCAGATTGTCCATGAACCACACTGTTCCAAGGATGGTCCAACCTATCCCGCTGCGTTTCAGGTCGCGTTCCAGTAGCGCCTTGGACAGAAAATGCTGCGGGCCGCCGGTGGCGTTTCCGTCGCCCATGCCCGACTGCACGATATGGCCCACCCCCGCCGCCTGCGCGGCCGCGATGACCGCGCGCCCCTGTTCCAACTCGCCGATCAGCCCAGCGTTTGGGGCGTAGAAATCCTGCACCGAAAACACGGTGTCTATGCTCTCGAAAGCGGGAGGGAGCGTGCGTGGTCGGGTCAGGTCGCCTTGCACCACTTCGGCTCCTTGCGCGGCAAGCGCGCGCGCCTTCGGCGATGCGGCGGAGCGGGTGAGGACCCGGATCGCGGCCCCACGGTGCAGCATTTCCTGCGCCACTGCGCCGCCTTGCAGGCCGGTGGCCCCGAGGATGAGCGCTGTCATGGCGCGGCCCCCGATGTGAGAAATGAACCGATGAGCGGTGCCACTGTTTCGGGGCATTCGACGACCGAGATATGTTTGCCCGGGACAGGCGCAAACCGCCCGTTTGGCGCAGATAGCGCGGCCTCAGCCTGCGCCTCGATGGGATACATTGCGTCCTCTTTGCCGCCGATGACGAGGACAGGCATGCCCAGATTGGCAAGCCGGCCTTCGAGGGGCGTGCCGCCCAGCAGAACCGACCGGATGGCGGCGGCCAGTTGTTTGGGCTGTGCTTGCGTCAGCATGTCATGGAAGGCGCGCGCGTATGCTGGGTTAGCGTCCAGCACCTGTGGCGAAAAGAAGCTTTTTGCAACGCCGTTTTGGAAGGTTGCAGATTTGGGCATCCAGCGCGCGCCCAGCGCTATCATGCGCGACGAGAGCGGCGGAGGTGCCGCCCCAATATGCATCGGGGTATTCATCAGCAGAAGCGCCTTGGCGCGTTGTGGCTGGCTGAGCGCCAGCTCTGCCGCGACCATCCCACCCCAGGAGGTGCCGCCGATCACCGCGTCGCTGAGGTCGAAATGGTCCATCACCTCAGCCATCGCGGCAGCGCATTGTGCCATTGAGAAATCCGTTATTGGCCCCGCGCTTTGGCCATGCCCGGGGCCGTCAATCAAGATGAAGCGGCAGGTTGCGCCAAGCTGCGCCACCAGCGCGTCATAGATGTGATGATCGGTGAAAATCGAGGGCCAAAGCACCAGCGTTTCCGGGCCGGTGCCGTTCGTCACCACATGCAAAGCGCCCAGCGTGGTCGGGACCATCTGCGAGACGGGGGCGGGCTGAAACGAGGTCGGCTGGGCAGTCATCTAGGCGGCTCCTGCAGAAAGTAAACATTGATTACATACGCGAGCTTGCCTGATATGTAAACAGTGTTTACAACCGTTGTTATGACTGATGCCAAACCCCGCGCCTCCCACCATCACGGCAACCTCAAAGAAGCGCTTATCGCCTACGCGATGACAGCAGCCTCCAGCGGTACGCTGGAGCAGCTTTCCCTGCGCAAGGCCTCGCGCGACCTGGGTGTGTCGCCCGGCGCCGCCTACCGCCATTTTGCGGACCGCGACGCGTTGATGCGCTGCGTTGCGCAGCACGGCTTTGACGCGCTGGCCGCTGCGTTTGAGGCGGTGCTGCCTTATGACAGCGCGGCGCGCTCAGATGCAGACGCCAAGGCACGGTTCTTGGCGCTGGCGGGCGCCTATGTGCGCTTTGCGCGAGAAAATTACGGGCTGTGGCGGCTGATGTTTGGGCCCTATGGCCTGGCTCCGCGCGCAGGTAGCGCGCGGCCCTCAACCTATGAATGGCTGGCCAAATCCTTGTCGGAGCTGGCAGATCACGGGGTGATCGCGGCCAGCGGCCCGGACGCTCAGTTTTTTGCGTGGTCGGCGATACATGGACTGTCGGACCTGCAGGCCTCGCCCGCGATTGCGCAGTCCAAGGAGCGCAGCCCCACCGACGCGCAGTGCCGCTTCATTCTGGCCGCGTTGCGCCAAGCGGCGTAGGCCATCCTCCATCATCGCCCCGCGGCCTGCGTTGAACGCCCGTTGAGGGTTGCTGTCTCACCATTTTGGCCGATGCGCAGACGTTTTCACGCGATTGAGGCGCAATGATATGGCCACAATGGCTTAATGCAGGTCCGGTGCGGGGCCCTTGATCTCGATGACGCGGCGGGGGTAGGGCATTTCGATGCCTTCGGCCTTGAGCGCGTTCCAGATCAAAAACAGGATGTCGGAGGTGTATTTGTGTTCCCCGTCATCAAGCCCGTTGACCCAGAACTCGCAGGCGAAATCGACGCCGCTTTCGCCAAAGCCGCGCAGCTCGCAATCAGGCGGGAAGGGCTCGGACAGCACGTCCTTGTGGGTGGCCACGGCCTTTTCGACGATGTCGGGCACGCGGTTGATGTCGGTCTCGTAGGTGACGGAGAAGGGGGCTTCAAAGCGGTTGGCGGAGCCGGAGTCCGAGTAGTTGACCACGCGGGTGGTGATGAAATCCTCGTTCGGGACCACGATCCAGCGGCCATCGAAGGTCTCCAGAATGGCGGCGCGGGCCATCATTTTGACGATCTTGCCCTGCTCGCCGCCGTCCAGTTCCACGTAGTCGCCGACGGTGGCCTGCCCTTCGAGCAGCAAGATCACCCCGGAGATGAAGTTGGAGGCAATTTTCTGGAGCCCGAAGCCCAGGCCCACGCCGATGGCCCCACCCAAGACCGCCAAGGCCGACAGGTTGATGCCCATGATGTTCATCAGCAGCAGGAAGGCCACGCCGAATATGACGAATTCCACCGCCTTGATGAGCAGGGTTTTCAACGACGGGCGCATTTCCTGCTGAGCCAGATAGTCGGAGGATTGCTGGTTGGACCAGCCGCCGAGCCAGAACAGGATTGAGCCCGCAATGACCCCGCGCACGATGGCCATGACCGAGAAGCCGATATTGCCAATCTGGACGCGGGTTTCCTCAAGCAACACCGTGACCGTGTCGAGCATGCCGACCACGTACAGGGCGGCGATGGGGATCAGGATGTATTTGCCCAGCAGTTTCAGGAACGGGACCTGAAGGATGTCGCGCACAAAGATGCGGGCGGCAATGAAGATGAAGACGCGTTTGCCAAAGGCGATGACCTCGCCCGAGCCGAAGATCGAGCGGGTGGCCTGCTCGCCCACGCCCGTCAGCGCGAAGGCGATGAGCGGCAGCAGCAGCGGCAGGAATTGCAGCACGAAGCGGCGCGCGGTTGAGAAGACCGAGTAGCTGTCTTTGGGCGGCGTCAGCAGCTTTGCAATGCGGGGCACCACCATGCGGCTGAGCACCACCGCCAGCGCATAGGCCGCGATCAGGATCGCAAATTGCGACCACGCGGCGGGCGACAGCAGCCAGCCCTGGGCCAGTTCAAGGCCCTGATCGACGTAGTCGAGCGCTTGGCCAACGAAGGGCGGCAGGTTGTCCATATCCATGATGCGGGCCTTTGGCTTGCTGTTGCCTCCCTTCATAGCGGGCGGGGGGCGGAGGGCAAGCGGCGGTTCCAAAAGGTATGCCTGCGGCATCCTCCTTCATTTGGCCCGTTCGCCCGCCTTGCGGGCTATGACGGGCGGCGCATCGCGGCGGGGGGCGTGCTTTGGTACGACATGTCGTTTGAGTATTTAAGACCAAATGGAGACTTGTCGGGGCGCATTTGTCTGATAGGGCTGAGAGATGACCTACCCGCAGCATATTCGCGCCATTTTGGTTTTGGGCCTGCCATTGATTGGCAGCCATCTGGCGCAGTTTGCCGTGCATGTGGTCGATACGATCATGCTGGGCTGGTACGATCTGACGGCGCTGGCGGCCAGCGTGCTGGCCACGTCCTTCTTCTTTGTGGTGTTCATCATGGGGTCGGGCTTTGCCTTTGCCGTCATGCCGATGGTGGCCGAGGCCGCCGAGAAGGACGACGCCGTGCGTATCCGGCGGGTGACCCGGATGGGGATGTGGCTGTCGGTGATATTTGCCACCCTGATGCTGCCCGCGATGATCTGGTCGGGGCCGCTGCTGATGCTGGCGGGGCAGACCGAAGAGCTGTCGATGCTTTCGCAAGACTATCTGCGCATCGCGGGGTTCGGGTTGTTCCCCGCATTGCTGGTGATGGTGCTGAAAAGCTACCTTGCCTCGATGGAACGCACGCAGGTGGTGTTGTGGGTCACCGTGGCCGCCATCGGCGCCAATGGCGGGCTGAACTGGCTTTTGATTTTTGGCAATGTAGGATTTCCCGAATTGGGTTTGCGGGGGGCGGCGGTGGCCTCGGTCATCACGCAAGTGCTCACCTTGCTGGCGCTGGGCCTTTACGCCACGCGTGTGACGGGGCTGCGGGAGCACGCGCTGTTTCAGCGGATCTGGCGGCCCGACCCCGATGCTATGTTGGACGTCTTCCGGCTGGGCTGGCCGATCGGGCTGACCAATCTGGCGGAGTCGGGGATGTTCAGCGCCTCGGCGCTGATTATCGGGCTGATCGGCAAGCTGCCTTTGGCGGCGCATGGCATTGCGCTGCAAATCGTCAGCGCGACATTCATGGTCCATATTGGGCTGAGCCAGGCAGTCACCGTGCGGGCGGGCCGCGCCAAGGGGCGGGGCGACGTGGCTGGTTTGGGACGTGGCGGGCTGGCGGGCGTGGCGCTGTCGCTGGCGGTGGTGGGCGTGACGATGGTTGCTTTCCTTGCCGTGCCAGAGCTGCTGGTGGCCGGGTTCATCGCCCCGGACGAGCCGGAACGCGACGCGATCCTTGCGATTGGGGCCGCGCTGTTGGCGGTGGCGGCGCTGTTCCAGCTGGTCGATGCGGGGCAGGTCATGGCCCTTGGCGTGTTGCGCGGCATCCAGGACACCAGAGTGCCGATGATTATGGCCGCGTTCAGCTATTGGGTCATGGGCATCCCGGCCAGCTACATTTTGGGCATCACCCTTGGCTATGGCGGCGTCGGCGTGTGGCTGGGCCTGGTCATTGGCCTGCTATTTGCCACCATATTGCTGTGGTGGCGCTTCTTGCGCCTGTACCGCGCGATGTCTGCGCCTCGGGTGCCCGCCTAGATGAGCAGGTCGTTTTCGAGGCTGTCCAACGTCGCATCGAGGACCACCAACCGGTCGCCATCCCCAAAGTTGAAGACCACCCCATTGGCGGTCTCATGCGCGTTGCTGAGGGCGTCCTGAGTGGACGCGAAATCATAGTCCCGCAGGTTCAGCGCATCGACGTTATCCTCGAAATCGACGATGACGTCGCTGCCGCCGCCGGGCGCGAAGACGAACATATCCTCGCCGCCCCCGCCGACAAGGCGGTCATTGCCGGAGCCGCCGTCAAGGCGGTCGTCGCCCGCGCCGCCGGTCAACCGATCATTGCCACTGCCGCCGGCAAGGCGGTCATCATCGGCCCCACCCATCAGAAAATCAGCGCCGTTTTCGCCGTAGAGCCTGTCGGCCCCGCCGCCGCCCGTCAGCCTGTCTGTATCGTCGCCGCCAAACAGCCGGTCATCGTCGTTATTGCCGGAAAGGCGATCCTCGCCAGCCCCGCCGCGCAGCAGATCATTGCCGCCGCCGCCGATGATAACGTCGTTGCCGTTCACGCCCGTGAGAGTGTCATCGCCGCCTGCGCCGCGAATTTCGTCGTCCTGCGCCGTGCCTTGCAGCACATCATTTGCGGCGCCGCCCAGAATGAGCGGGTCGTCGGCAGGTAACCCATTGTCGAGACTGACTTCTCCTTGGGTGGACGCAAAATTTTGGGTGACGATGACGGACGTGTAAACACCGCCTTCCTCGTCGCCGTTATAGTCGAACGTGCCGATCTCGATGCCGATGCCGATATAGTCGTAATCTGGGTTGAGCAGGTTGGCGCGGTGGCCGGGGCTGGCCATCAAGGCCGCATGCAGATCGGCCACATCATCGGAGATGCCCTCGGGCCCGCGAATGGATTGGATTGCGATGTTTTCGCCGGTGGACCAATAGCCGTCGAGGTCAAATTCGGCCTGCACGATGCGGTCCGTGGAGGAGCTGTTGCCGATGCCGGTATGGCTGAACGTGTTGGTGTCCAGCATCCAGAGCGAGTGCTGTTCAGCAGCGTCGTTCAGGCTGAGTTCCAACCGCAAGGGCGCGAGCCCAAGCTCTGCCCGTTCCTGGTTAATCAGCACGAGCATTTCGCGCTCCACCATGTCTGCGTATTCCATTGCTTTGCTCCTCCAGACAAGCGGCCACCAACTGGTGAACGCTGCGTTAATAGGTAGGAGATGGAGATGGCCTGAACGTGGCAATACGCCTATGAACAAGGCGATTTCACGTCAGATTGCGCGGGCTCGCGCTACAATGGCAGAGATTCGGCAGCACTATTTCGCGCATTGAAACAAAGGCTTAGAGACAGCGCGGAAGGCCGCCGATTCTGAACGGGGATTTGGGCTGGATTACGTGCTGCCGCAAAACGGCAGGTGGGGTTTGATCCGCAAGACCGCCTATTGGCGGTCCTTCAAAAGCCTGTCGGCCTTCTTGCGCACCAGCACCGAGCGCAGGTCATGCATGGCCAGCAGCAGCCCGTCTGTGACGTCCTCAAGCTGCGCGTCATCGGCGCGGGTTTGCGCCCAATGGGTGGTCAGATTGAGGTAGTCCACGGCGCGGTAGATGTCGTCGATGGCACGGGTGTCCATCACCGCGATGCGTTCGTTCATCCAGTCCTCGATGACCTCTTGCTCGTCGGTGGTGAGCTGGTGGTCGCCATGCGGTTTGATCTGGCCGTTCTTGATGTTGACGACCGCGATTTCGGACATGTCGATGCGGCGTTGGCGGTTCTCGGTGTCGACCCGAAACACAGTGGCGCCGTTCTCGCGCACCCTAAAATAAAACTCTGGAAGCTCGCCTGCCATGTGTTTGGGCCTGCCTTGTGACGTTTACGTTACGATTTCCTAACACATGTCTGGGGCGGCGGGGAACATGGTTTTGTACAAAATGGGGCACCTTCGCGACGCCCAAAACCCAATTTGTACAAAACGCGAGCACGGAATTCACGCACGGGAGGGGCCGGTGGAGGTAACATGTTCCGCATGCACGCACGCTTTCGGCTGCCCCTGTGGGCGTTAACCCAAACGACATAGTTCGGCGCAGGCCGAACTATGCGCAACGGATTGTTCGCGCAACTCAGGTGTCGGGGTGCTGCACTTCGCTGAGCGTCAGGGCGGCGGCCGTGCCTGCGGCGCTCATCGCGGCGAAGACCAGCAGCACCCATGCGACCCCGACCAGATCGGCCAGCAGCCCGAACCCGCCCCCGGCCAGAAGCAGGACCCCGATCATGGTGTTTGACAGCGCCGTGTAGAGCGACTTGCGCCCGTCTGTGTCCATATCGGTGAGATGGGTTTTGCGGCCCGCGCGGACGCCTTCGTAGGAAATCTGGGCTGTGAAGACGAAGCCTGCCACCATCACCGATGGGCCAAGCCCGCCGGTGGTCAGCCCGACGAGCGCCGCCACGCCAAGCACCAGCGCCGACGCGCCCCCGGCAATAGCAAGGGTGCGCTTGCTGGAGACATCAGACAGCCGCCCCCAGACATAGGATGACACAATCGCCGCAAAGGAGGAGGCCAGCACCAACAGCCCCAGATTGCCCAATTGCTGGCCACTTTGCTGCTGCCCGCTGAGCAGCACCAGAAAGGGCGGGGCCAGCGCGGTGGAGATCAACAGCGCGCGGGCGGCGATGTAGTGGCGCAATTCCGAGTCCTCGGCCAGTGGTGCTACGATTGCGGCCAAATCTGTCAGCGAGGCGTCGTCAGTGTCGGCGTCCGGCTCCTCAAGCCCCGCAAAGACCAGCGCGGCGGCAATCCACAAAGCGCCTGCCAAAGCGATGGCTGACGCGATGGCCCATACCTCGTTCGGGATGGCACCGATGCTGAGAAGTGCGGCGAAGCCGAAAACCGCGATAGCGGCCAACGTGCCTGCGCTGCCCGAGACCGTGCCGCGCGTGCCTTTCGCCAAGGTGCGGGCCAGCACGTCCTTGTAGCTGGCCGAACAGGCGGAGCGCGCCACCGCCAAGAGCACCAGCAAGGCGATCACTGCCACCCCCGCCGCCGTGCCGGACAGCAGCATTGCCGCCGCCGCTATGCCCAGGGCGCAGAGCCCTTGGATGGCGGAGCCTCCGGCCCAGAACCATTTGCGCTGGCGGCTTGCCTCGATCCAGCGCGACAGCGCCAGCTGCGGCAGCAACGCGCCCGCCTCGCGCACCGGGACCAGCGCCCCGATCAGATAACCGGGTGCGCCCAGGGCCGTCAGCAGCCAGGACAGGATAAGTTTGGGGTCAATCAGCCCGTCTGCCAGCTTGCTGGCGGTGAGCGATGTGAGATGACGCAGGAAGCGGGGCGCTTCGTCTTGCGCCTCTTGCTGCGTCATATCCTTGGTGTTGACCAGTCGCTGGTGGAGCGTTTTGGCAATCATGGTGACCCCTCCTACGCGCTCAAAACTGGGTCTGAGCGCGCAAAAGGCAAGGTTTGGCCCGTTAGCTCAGGCCCGCACAAAACGCCTGAATACGGGTGCAGGCCTCTTTCAGGTTCTCGTCCGACGTGGCGTAGCTGACGCGGAAGTTGGGGGAGAGGCCGAAGGCCGCGCCGAACACCACCGCGACGCCGTGTTCTTCCAGCAGGGCCGTGGCGAAGATCTCGTCATTTTCGATCAGCGTGCCTGCGGCAGAGGTTTTGCCGATGCAGCCCGCAATAGAAGGGTAGACATAGAACGCGCCTTCGGGTGTTGGGCAGGAGATGCCTTCGGCGTTGTTCAGCATCTCGATCACCAGATTGCGGCGACGGACGAATTTTTCGTTGTTGGGCGCAAGGAAGTCCTGCGTGCCGTTCAGCGCCTCCACCGCCGCCCATTGGGACACGGAACACGGGTTGGAGGTGGATTGCGACTGCACCTTGCGCATCGCCCCGATCAGCTTTTCGGGGCCACAGGCGTATCCGATGCGCCAGCCGGTCATCGCGTAGGCCTTGGAGACCCCGTTGCAGGTCAGCGTGCGGTCATAGAGCTGTGGCTCGACCTCCGCCGGGGTGCAGAACTCAAACCCATCATAGGCCAGATGTTCGTACATATCGTCGGTCATGATCCAGACATGCGGATGACGCAGCAGCACGTCTGTCAGTTCCTTCAGCTCGGCGCGGGAGTAGCCCGCCCCCGTCGGGTTAGACGGCGAGTTGAAGATGAACCATTTGGTCTTGGGCGTGATCGCCGCCTCCAGCTGGTCGGCGGTCAGCTTGAAATTGGTTTGCAGCGATGCCTCGGCCACCACGGGGGTCCCGCCTGCGAGCAGCACCATGTCTGGGTAGGACACCCAGTAGGGGGCCGGGATCACGACCTCGTCGCCCTCGTTCAGGGTCGCCATGAAGGCATTATAGAGCGTCTGCTTGCCGCCGGTGCCGACGGAGACCTGCGCAGGCGTGTAGTCCAGCCCGTGGTCGCGCTTCATCTTGGCGACGATCGCCTCCTTCAGCTCAGGTATGCCGTCGGGGGCCGTGTATTTGGTTTTGCCGTCCGCGATGGCCTGGACGGCGGCGTCCTTGATGTTTTGCGGCGTGTCGAAATCCGGCTCCCCCGCGCCAAGGCCGATGACGTCCTTGCCGGCACGTTTCAGCTCAGCCGCCTTTTGCGTGACCGCAATCGTCGGGGAAGGTTTTACACGGGACAGGGTTTCGGACAGGAAGGACATGGTGTGACGCCTCGTCAGGTTGCATATATACAGTCCGGCTTTTAGGCAGGGCGGCAGGCGCGTTCAAGCGCTGATATGGAGGCTTTGATGACCGACGCAGCAGACGACTATTTTGGCAATGACGCGGCGACCTTTGGCGACCGCGTGACCGCCGCGCGCGAGGGGCTGGGGCTGGACCAGGAACTGTTCGCCCGCAAGCTGGGCGTGAAGCTGAAAACCGTGCGCGGCTGGGAGCAGGACCTTAACGAGCCGCGCGCCAACAAGCTGCAGATGATGGCGGGCATGCTGAACGTGTCCATCATGTGGCTGCTGACGGGCGAGGGCGATGGGCCGCGCGATGCGGAAGACGACGCGTTGCCCGCCGATATGGGCGAGCTGCTGGCCGACCTGCGGCGCACCCGCGCCGACATGAAGGACCTGACTGATCGGATGGGGCGCATGGAAAAGCGGCTGCAAGCCATGGTGAAGGCGATCTGATGCGCGAACCGGTTGTTCAGGGCGAGCCGCGCGAGACCCGGGTGCGGCGGCTGAAGCTGCGGTCCATGCGGCGCGGCATCAAGGAGATGGATTTGATCCTTGGCGGCTTTGCCGCTGCGGGGCTGGCGGATTTGGACGACGCCGCGCTGGCCTTGTATGACGAGATGCTGAGCGAGAACGACCACGACATGTATGCCTGGGCCTCGGGGCAGGCGCCCGCGCCCGAGAAATTTGCGGCGCTGATGGCGCATGTGGTGGAAACGGGCGGCGCGTTGAAGCGCTGAAAGTTTTTCTCAAAAGTGTCATGCGCTTAACCGAATATTCAAATTTACGGGGCTATCACCGCTGTCAGAGCAGTTAAGCCACGGAGCATATGATGAGTATTCAAGAACGGTTCAAGCCGGCGGAAGCGCGCGATTTTATGGCGAGCTATTTGGAAAGTTTGGCCTTGGTGGAACGGCTCCACCGATTGTTGTTGGATGTCATCAAGGACGAATTCGAACGTCTGGGCATGCTGGACATCAACGCGGTTCAGGCCCTTTTGCTGTTCAACATCTCCGACAACGAGGTCACCGCCGGCGAGCTGAAATCGCGCGGCTACTACCAAGGGTCGAACGTGTCCTACAACCTCAAGAAGCTGGTGGAGATGGGGTATATGCACCATCAACGCTGCGAGATTGACCGCCGCTCGGTCCGGGTCAAGCTGACCATGAAGGGCCGCGAAGTGCGCGACCACGTGCAAGACCTGTTCTCGCGCCATGCCGACGGCATGGAGAAGAACGGCCTTTTGGGCAGCGACGGGATTGACGACATCAACGGCTCGTTGCGCCGGATGGAAAGGTACTGGGCGGATCAAATCCGCTACATTTACTGACGCTTGTTTGTCCGGGCCTCGGTCGCGTCAAGCTGGCGCTTGACGGCACGGGCGCGCCAGATGGACAGCCCGATGATCGCGGCAAGCAGCAGCAGCGAGATGCCATAGGCGGACAAGACCGTGTCCTGGTATTTCCCCAGATCAGGTATCATGACGTGGGGCTCTCAGACGGAGGGGTGTTGGGTGCGACGCGGGTATCGGCGGCCCGCTCCCGCGCAAGCAGGGCGTGCAGCCTGCGCGACCTGATCTCTGTCCGGGTGCGCAGCAACACCAGCGCAACGAAAAGCAGCCCGAACCCGACCATCGAAAACACCAACGGGACGAAAAACACATCGGCAACGGAGCGTTCGCCGGTCGCGACGGGCACGGAGGTGCCCTGATGCAGGCCCTGATTCCAGAAATTTACCGCATAGCGGCTGAGCAGCGCAAAGACCGAACCAACAAGGCACAGGACGGATGTCAGGTCGGCGGCGGTGTCCTGCGTCTCGATCGCCTGCCAAAGCGCGATATAGCCGAGGTAGAACAGGAACAGGATCAGAAACGACGTCAGGCGAGGGTCCCACGCCCAATAGGTGCCCCACATGGGTTCCCCCCAGATGGCACCTGTGGCAAGCGCGATCACCGTCATGACCAACCCGACCGGGGCTGCGGCCTTGGCCGCAAGCGCCGACACATGATGGCGGCGGATGAGCCAGATCAGGGACGCGACCAGCATCATCAGCCAGGCGTTGATCGCCATCAGTGCAGAGGGGACGTGCAGGTAGATGATCTTGACGGTGGAGCCCTGGCGGAAATCGTCGGGCGTGAAGAAAAAGCCCCAGACCAATCCCGTGGCCACACAAAGCGCCGCCAGCACGGACAGGCCCGGCAGCAGCCATGCGCTGGTGCGCATGAATTGGGTGGGGTTTGCATATTTCCAGATCGACATGGACGTGGTGTTACTGGAGGTGGGGATGCTCCGCAATCTCAACCCACGAGAATGTTAGATGGGGCGCGGTGGTAATTTCTTCGGTCGAAGAAAATTAAAACTCTTAGGATAAGAGTTTTACAGCAGCGTCATCGCAGGTTCATCCGAAGTGCGGCGGCTGTGGCGAAGGGCAACAGCGCCAGCGACGCCGCGGAAATGCCCGTCATCAGCAGCAAAGGCGTGGTCGTCTCCAGCCCCTCGGCCCCGCGCCGGGCGGCGTCGGCCCCAAAAAGCAGCGTCGGCATATAGAGCGGCAACACGAGGAGCGAGATCAGCAGCCCGCCGCGTTTGAGGCCAACTGTCAGCGCCGCGCCGAAGGTGCCGATCACTGACAGCGCGGGCGTGCCCAGGGCCAGCCCCAGAACCAATGCGGGCATTGCGGCGGCGGGCAGGTTCAGCAATTGCCCCAAAGGGGCCGCGGCCAATGTCAGGGGCAGCCCCGTGGTGATCCAATGCGCAAGCGCCTTGGTGGTTGCCACGGCCTCCAGGGGGAGGGGGGCTGTGGCCAGCAGATCCAAAGTGCCGTCTTCGAAGTCCAGCTGAAAAATCCGGTCGAGCGACAAGAGGCAGGCCAGCAACGCACCGACCCACAGGATGCCCGGGGCAATTTTGGCCAGCGTGCCGCTATCGGGCCCAACGCCAAACGGCACCAGAATGCAAAGAATAAGGAAGAAGGCGAGGCCAAGGCCGAAGCCGCCCCCGGCGCGTATGGCCAGCGCAAGATCGCGGCGCAGCAGCGCGATCATGACAGCGCCTCGTCAAGGAACGGGTCATGCGCCACGGATTGAGTGGCGCGGAACTGGCCAATATCCAGCGTGGCCGCGTCGCGGAGCCCCAGATCAATATGGGTTGCGATGATCGCCGCCCCGCCGCCCGCCAAATGCGTTCGGACCGCAGCGGCAAATTGCGCAACCGCGCTGGTATCAAGGGACACGGTCGGCTCGTCCAGCGCCCATAGCGTGCGGCCGGTCAATATCAGCCGGGCCAGTGACAGCCGGCGTTTCTGACCGGCGGACAGCGTTTGGGTGCGGCGCTCCATCAGGCCGCGCAGATCAAACGCATCAAGTGCCGCCTCGATCCGCCGCGTGCCAAAGACCTGCGCCCAGAAGCGCAGCGTCTCGGCCACCGTGAGCTGCGCCTTCAACCCGTCGGCATGGGCGGCATAGGCGACATCGTCCGGGGAAAAGGACAGGCTGCCCGAGACCGCGGGCGTCAGCCCCGCCAGACAGCGCAGGAGCGTGGTTTTGCCTGACCCGTTCGGCCCGCGCAATATCAGGGCCTCGCCTTGCGAGACCGCAAAGGTGACCTCCGACAGCACGACCGCATCGCCACGCCTGCAGGCCAGATTTTGGGCAGAAAACTCCATGAACTGGGGCTTAGCCGATTGCGCCCTGACAGGGAAGGGAGGCGCAAACTATGCCGTCCGTCCCAAATTGTATGCAATAGTATACGAAAAAGCGGGATTTTACTTGATCCCCTTGCTTGCTTGGCGGTAGAGCAGGGCTAAATTCATCGTCATCGCCATATCCCCAAAAGGAGCACAGCCCATGACCGTCATTGTCGGACACGATACCTCCAACACCCGCAAGACCCTGAACGTCGGCGACAAGTCCTACGCCTTCTATTCCATCAAGGCCGCCGAAGAGGCCGGATTGGGCGATTTTTCGAACCTGCCCGCCGCGTTGAAAGTGGTTTTGGAGAACATGTTGCGGTTTGAGGACGGCAAGACAGTGCATGTCGACGACATCAAGGCGTTTTCCGAATGGGCCAAAGCCGGCGGCAAGAACCCCAAGGAAATTGCCTACCGCCCGGCACGAGTGTTGATGCAGGATTTCACCGGCGTGCCTGCCGTGGTCGATCTGGCCGCGATGCGCGACGGGCTGGTGGCTTTGGGTGGCGACGCCGAGAAGATCAACCCGCTGAACCCCGTTGATCTGGTCATCGACCACTCTGTCATGATCGACGAATTCGGCAACCCGCGCGCCTTCCAGATGAATGTGGACCGCGAATATGAGCGCAACATGGAGCGCTACACCTTCCTGAAATGGGGCCAGTCGGCGTTCAACAATTTCCGCGTGGTGCCGCCCGGCACCGGCATTTGCCATCAGGTGAACCTTGAATATCTGGCCAAGACCGTTTGGTCTGACACCGATCAAAACGGCGAGATGGTGGCCTATCCTGACACGCTGGTGGGCACCGACAGCCACACCACCATGGTCAACGGCGCGGCCGTTCTGGGCTGGGGCGTTGGCGGCATCGAAGCCGAGGCCGCGATGCTGGGCCAGCCGATTTCCATGCTGATCCCCGAGGTCATCGGGTTCGAGCTGACGGGCGCGATGATGGAAGGCACCACCGGCACCGATCTGGTGCTGAAAGTGGTCGAGATGCTGCGCGCCAAGGGCGTGGTTGGCAAATTCGTGGAATTCTACGGCGCGGGTCTGGACACGCTGCCGCTGGCGGACCGCGCCACGATTGCGAACATGGCACCAGAATACGGGGCGACCTGCGGGTTCTTCCCCATCGACGGGGAGACGCTGCGCTACCTCAACAACACGGGCCGCGACGAGGACACCATTGCGCTGGTTGAAGCCTATGCCAAGGAGAACGGGTTCTGGCGCGGGGCGGATTACAGCCCAGTCTACACCGACACGCTGACCCTTGATATGGGCACCATCGTGCCTGCGATTTCCGGCCCGAAACGCCCGCAGGACTATGTGGCGCTGACCGAGGGCGGCACCGCGTTCCGCCGCGAAATGGAAGAGACTTTCAAGCGCCCGATGGGCAAAGAGGTCGCTGTTGCCGGCGAAGACTACACGATGGAAAGCGGCAAGGTCGTGATCGCGTCGATCACGTCATGCACCAACACATCGAACCCATATGTGATGATTGGCGCGGGTTTGGTGGCCCGCAAAGCAGCCGCTTTGGGCATGAACCGCAAGCCTTGGGTGAAAACCTCGCTGGCGCCCGGGTCGCAAGTGGTGTCGGCCTATCTCGAAGCGGCCGAGCTGCAGGACGATCTGGACGCGCTGGGCTTCAACCTGGTGGGCTATGGCTGCACGACCTGTATTGGCAACTCCGGCCCGATCCAGAAAGAGCTGTCTGACGCGATTGCCGAGGGCGATCTGGTGGCCACATCGGTGCTGTCGGGCAACCGCAACTTTGAGGGGCGCATCTCGCCTGACGTGCGGGCCAACTATCTGGCGTCTCCGCCTTTGGTTGTGGCCTATGCGCTGGCCGGTACGCTGGACATCAACCTGGCCGAGGACGCGATTGGGCAGGACCGGGACGGCAATGACGTCTACCTGAAAGACATCTGGCCGACCTCGCAAGAGGTGGCGGAGCTGGTCGAGAAGACCGTGACCCGCAAAGCGTTCCAAGAGAAATACGCGGATGTCTTCAAAGGCGACGACAAATGGCAGGGCGTGGAGACCACGGACAGCCTGACATATGACTGGCCTGCGACCTCGACCTATGTGCAGAACCCGCCCTATTTCCAAGGCATGTCGGCTGAGGCTGGCACGATCTCGGATGTGAAAGGCGCGAAAGTGCTGGCGCTGCTGGGCGACATGATTACCACCGACCACATCTCGCCAGCGGGCGCGTTCAAGGAATCGACCCCTGCGGGCCAATACCTGATCGAGCGGCAGGTGGCCCCGCGGGAGTTCAACTCTTACGGGTCGCGTCGTGGCAACCACGAGATCATGATGCGCGGCACCTTCGCCAACATTCGCATCAAAAACGAGATGCTGGACGGCGTGGAAGGGGGCTTTACCAAAGGGCCGGACGGCGCGCAGACCTCGATCTTTGACGCGGCGATGGCGCATCAGGCGGCGGGCACCCCACTGGTGATTTTTGGCGGCGAGCAGTACGGGGCAGGGTCCTCGCGCGACTGGGCGGCCAAAGGGACCGCGCTGCTGGGCGTGAAAGCGGTGATCGCGGAGACGTTTGAGCGTATTCACCGCTCCAACCTTGTTGGCATGGGCGTGATCCCGTTTGAGTTTACAAACGGCGATTCGCGCAAATCGCTGGGCCTGACCGGCGAGGAAACCGTGGACATCACGGGGCTGGAAGGGGATCTGAAGCCATTGTCGGAGGTGCCCTGCACCATCACGATGGCGGATGGCACGGTCAAAGAGATCATGCTGAAATGCCGGATAGATACCGCGATCGAGAAAGAATACATCGAACATGGCGGCGTACTGCATTACGTGCTGCGCGATCTGGCGGCGGCGTAACGCCTGACCTTTCTGTAGACATGGCCCGCCCCGACTGCGTCGGAGCGGGTCTTTTTTGTTTTGGGGGGCTCTGCCCCCGTCGCTTACGCTCCTCCCCCGGAATATTTTTGGAACAATGATGGGGTTGGCGGCGCGTGCTTTGGCGGGCATGGTGGCGGCATGAAAGGCTTTCCTGATCTTCCCCCGCTATGGCTTGTGCTGTTTTTGGTCCTCAACTGGGCCATCGCGGCCTATGTGCCGGGCTTCCCGGTGGGCAGCTTCACCAACGCCCTGAGCTGGGGACTGATTTTGATCGGGCTTGCCCTGATCGGCTGGGCCGCGTTCTGGTTCTGGCGGCGCAAGACCACCATCGAGCCGCATCACGCGCCCGGCACGTTGATTGTTGAAGGGCCGTTCCGGCTGTCGCGCAACCCGATCTATCTGGCGATGGTCATTATCCTGCTGGGCGCCGTCTTCGGGCGCGGGCAGCCCATTTGCCTGTTCTTGATGCCGATCTTCGTGACGGTGTTGAAGATGCGGTTTGTGATCCCCGAGGAGGAGGCGCTTGTGGCGCGTTTTGGCGCCGAGGCCGAAGCCTACATCAAAGCCACACGTCGCTGGCTATGACATTTGCTCGCAAAGGCTTGATTGGTCAGTGGCGTCTGGCGGGGTTAGGTGTGTCCCTGCACTCACAAGGGATACGTCACATGCGTAAGGTTTTGGCAGCCGCAACGGCCATGGTTTTGGGCTTCGCCCCCGTTCAATCCGCACAGGCTGATGTGGTGGTGGAGTTGTTCACCTCGCAGGGCTGCTCGTCCTGCCCGCCCGCCGATGCCCTGCTGGGCAAGCTGACCAAACGCGACGGCGTGATCGCCCTGTCCCTGCATGTCGATTATTGGGACTACCTTGGCTGGAAAGACGAATTTGCCAACCCAGTCTTCACCGCGCGGCAACGCAGCTACGCCTCCTTTGCAGGATCGTCGATGATCTACACCCCCCAGATGGTGATCGGCGGAGTAGACCACCTTGTCGGCACCAAGGGCATGGAGTTGTCGGACCTGCTGGCCAAACATGGTGCGCGCGCGGAGACCGTTGAGCTTGAAACGAAACGCAGCGGCAATGGGGTCATGGTACGCGCGCAGGCCAAGACGCCGCGCGCGATGATTGTGCAGCTGGTGCAATACACCCCCACCGAAACCGTCGCCATCAAACGGGGCGAGAATGCGGGCCGCGACATTACCTACCACAACGTGGTGAAGTCCTGGGCGAAAGTGGCGGATTGGGACGGGAAAACCCCGCTGAGCTTTGACGCCAAGGCCGAAGCCGACAAACCCGCAGTCATCATCATCCAGGACGGCGTGGGCGGGCCAATTCTGGCCGCCGCGAAGGTCGACTAGCCGACCGATTTGCCAGAGCGGCGGCGCAGCTCCGCCTGCTCGGGCTTCCAGCGCCGATGGATCCAGAACCACTGGTCCATGTGCTGCCTTGCCAATGCCTCCAGCGAGTCGTTGAGCGCCTGCGTCATGGCCTGCGGCGTGCCGTGTTCAATCGGCGCCTCGCAGATGACCTCGAAATCCAGCCCGTTTGGCTGCCGGATGCCGTAGGTCGGCACTACCAGCGCATCGTATTTCAACGCCAGCTCGGCCGCCGACAGCGCCGTGGGGGCCACCTTGCCAAAAAACGTCAGGTCGGCCCCGTCGAACATGTATTGGTCGATCAGGAAGCCGCCCATATTGCCCGCCCGCAAGAACTTAATCAGCCCCGACAGCCCACGCCTGCCGCGCGGGAAGACCGGCGTGCCCACCTGGCTGATCGCGGCCACGTAATGGTCGTTGAAATAGCCATTGTTCATCTCGCGGTACAGCGCCCCGACATTGAACCCTTTTGCAATCAGCGCCGCGCGGGGGGCATCGTAATTGCCGAAATGGCCGGTGACCAACACCACGGGGCGCTTTTCGGCATGGGCCTTTTCCAGCGCGGTGACGCCTGCGCCGGTTAAAGGCGCATGGGAGAAGCGGCTGGTAAAGTCCTGACCTGAATAGATTTCTATCAAGGTGCGGCCCGCGTTGTCGGGCACCGCGCGCATCAGGCGCTTGACCTCGGCGGGCGGCAAATCGGGGCGCACATAGGCCAGATTGTCCTTCACCCGTTTGGAATAGCCCGCCAGCGGGGCCACCACCCGGGACACGATCCAGCCGGCCATGGGCACCCTGTAGCGGTAGGGCACCAGCATCGCCGCCCCGATCATCGCGTGGATCACGAGGTTGGACGCAAATTCGACCGGTCCTTTGCGCCCTTGAGCTGTCTCGCCTAGTGCCATCTGGTCAGTGTGCCTTCGTGTCAATTCGCTTGGGCTTCACATAGTCGTGGCGGGGGGCGACCACAAGCGCGGCGCTTAGCCGGGGTCTTTGGCAAGCCCCGTGCCGATCATGGCGTCGCGTGTGACCAATTCGGCCAGCTGCTGCTGGCTCCAGCCCTCGGTGCCCTTGGGCCGCGCCGGCAGTACGATGTAGCGCATGTCGGCGGTGCTGTCATGCACGCGGCAGGTGGTGGTTTCCGGAAGCTCCACCCCGAATTCGGCCAGCACCTTGCGCGGCTCCCTGACCGTGCGGGACCGGTATTCGCGCGTTTTGTACCAATCGGGCGGCAGCCCCAGCAGGTTGCGCGGGTAGCAGCTGCACAGGGTGCAGACGATGACGTTGTGGATGTCTTCGGTGTTCTCGACGGCCACCAGATTCATCGGGCCAATGTCGAAGCCCATCTCCCTCGTGGCTTTGGAGCCGTCGGCCAGCAAGGCCGCCTTGAAGTCGGGCTCGTCCCAAGCGCGGGCCACTACCTTTGCCCCGTTGGTGGGGGAGCGGGCATCCATCGCCTCGATCTGCGCATTGACCTCGGCGGCGGTGAACTCGCCTTTCTCGATCATAATCTCGCGGATCGCGATTTCCATGGTTTGCCAGTAGCTGAGCGGCGCGTCATTGTCCTCGCGGTAGGGATGGCCCGACGGCGACAGGTGGTCGTGATGGTCATGCGGCATCGGTGTCAATCCAGTGCTCGTAGATTTCAGCGTCAAGCGTGTCTTCGCCCGTCTCGGCCGCGTCGCCCCACAGCTCGGCCATGGAAAAGCGCACGCGGTACAGCTGCTTTTCGGGGGCGGGCAGGCAATAGGCGCGTTGCTCGGGGTTTTCGTATGGCCCTAGGGCGCGCTCGATCACGCCGGTTTTGCCGCGCAGGTATTTGGGGGTCCGGATATGGCCCGGGGGCGACAGGTCGCGAATGCGGACGGCTTGACCGGGCTCAAGCATCTTGCGCGGCCCCATAGGTGTCGCCGCGCGCCTTGACCTCCGCCATCTTCGCGCCCAGCTCCTCAAGCGTGTAGACGCCCGCCTCGACGAAATTCTGGTTCACCGAGGCGACCCAGCGCTCGTAATAGGTCATGTCCTCAAACGCCTGTTCGCCCATATCCTCAAGGCAGCGGCGCAGCCCGTCGACGGTGAAATGGCCGCGGGCCGATCCAAGGATCATCAACGCATCGACGCGTTTCTCCCACAGGGCGAAGTCATGTTGGTCATTTGGCACGGGGCCTGCGGCGTCGCCGCCCATGTCGTGCCATCTATGGTCAGGTGATTTGCTCATGACAGGTAGGCTAGGGCGAGCCCATGCTCTGCGCAAGACTGTCGAGCTGCTGGCGCATCTGCTCCATCGGGTAGCCAGCGGCCGCCAAGGCGGTCAGGATGTCGTCGGTCGGCATCTGGCCCGCCTGCGACAACGCCCAAAGCATCGCCGAGCGCGTCCCGGACGCGCAATAGGCCAGCACCTTGCCCTCAACCCTTTGCGCCAGCACCATCTGCATGTCCAGTTGCATGGCGGCCATCGGGTTGTCTGACCACCCAAGCCCGGCCTTTTCGACCGCATGCCTGATAATGTCGGGCTGCTGGTCGGGGGCACTTTCAAAGGCGGGACGGTTGCAGATCACATGGGTGAAGCCCTGCCCGGCAATGGCGGGGATGTCGGCGCTGTCAATTTGGGGCGCGACTGCGAAACTGGCGGAGAGCGTGCGAATGTCCATGCGCTCACTTAGCCTGCATAAAGGCCGCTGTCACCCTTGGCTGGGCGATCATCGCGGCGCACATGGCGACAAAAAACACCAGCCCCTGCCATCCCCCAAACCCGAGGGACGCCATTGCCGGGCCGGGGCAAAGGCCCGACAGCCCCCAGCCAATGCCAAACAGGCCTGACCCTATTGCCAGCCTCGGGGTGATTTCGGCCTCTGCCCTGGCGGGCAGCGCGCCTCCAAGCACCGCCATGCGCCGCCTTGCCGCAACGCGCCACGCCACGGCCATGGGCAGGATCGCCCCGCCCAGAACGAATGCCAGCGTCGGGTCCCACGCCCCAAACAGGTCCAGCCAGCCCTGAACCTTGGTCGTGTCGGTCATGCCCGACAGGACCAGCCCAAGGCCAAACAGCGCGCCCGCGGCCAGCGCCGCAACGCCGCGCATCAGACCAGCCCCAATACGTGGCGAAAGATCACGACCGTGATCGCGCCCGCCGCCAGATACAGCAGCGTCGCCACAATCCCGCGCACCGACAGCCGTGACATGCCGCAAACGCCGTGACCCGAAGTGCAGCCATTGGCCAGCCGCGTGCCGAACCCCACACAAAGACCAGCCGCAATCAGCACCGCGATGTTGGAGGTCAGGTTGGTCTGCGCCGCGCCGCGCAACAAGTGCCAAACCAGCGGGGCGCCGACTAACCCTGACACAAACAAAACCGCCTCGCTCCGCGCGGCGCCTTTGCGCGATCCGTCGAGGATCCCCCCCAGCAGCCCCGACGCGCCCATGATCCGCCCGTTCAGCAGCAAAAAGGCCGCAGCCGCAGTGCCAATCATCAGCCCACCCACAAGGCCCCATAGCCAGTCCAAAGGCATCACAGTCTCCAAAGTGTCTTATGTTTCATCTTGGCAAAAATACCTGCCCCGCAGGGCCGCCTACAAGCCGTCGACCGGCACTTTCAGGTAGACCTTGCCGTTGTCATCGGGCTCCGGCATGTTGCCGGCCCGCATGTTGACCTGCAGGGAGGGGATAATCAGCTTGGGCATGCCCAATGTCGCGTCGCGGCCCTCGCGCAGCGCCACAAAATCTGCGCGGCTGACGCCGCCGCCGACATGCACGTTGCTGGCCTTTTCGGCCGCCACTGAGGTTTCCCACGCAAATTCGTCGCGCCCCGGCGCTTTGTAGTCATGGCACACAAAAATGCGGGTCTCGTCGGGCAGCGACAGAATTTTCTGAATGGAATCGTACAGATCGCCCGCCGACCCGCCGGGAAAGTCGCAGCGCGCCGTGCCGAAATCGGGCATAAACAGCGTGTCGCCGACAAAAGCGGCGTCCCCGATCACATATGTCATGCAGGCGGGCGTGTGGCCCGGCGTGTGCAGCACGTCGCCGCGCAACTGGCCGATATGGAAGCTGTCGCCGTCTTGGAACAGCTGGTCAAACTGGGAGCCGTCGCGCTGAAACGCCGTGCCCTCGTTGAAGACTTTGCCAAATTCTTCCTGCACCGTGGTGATCGCGGACCCGATCCCGATCTTGCCCCCCAAGGCGTCTTGCAGGTAGGGGGCCGCCGACAGGTGGTCGGCATGGACATGGGTTTCAATCAGCCACTCGGCTGACCAGCCCTTGTCTTTAACAAAGCCGATGATGGCGTCGGCCGACGCCGTGTCGGTGCGCCCGGAGGCGTAGTCAAAGTCCAAAACGCTGTCGATGATCGCGCAGGCCGACCCGTGCGGGTCGCGCACCACATAGGATGCGGTGTTGGTGGCTTCATCGAAAAAGGCGTGAACCTCGGGCTGCATGTCCATGGTGCTGTCCTCCTGCGCCGAATTTTCGCAGAAAATTCGTCCAATTCCAATGAGGAATGCTAGATTTTTTCCTGCGTATATCGCCGCAGTTCGGCCCGGGCGACCTGCCTGCGATGCACGGCATCGGGCCCGTCGGCCAGCCGCAAGGTGCGCAGATGCGCCCATTGGCGGGCGAGGGGGGTGTCCTGGCTGATACCTTGCGCGCCAAACATTTGCACGGCCTGGTCGGTGATCTCTAATGCGATGCGCGGTGCCTCCACCTTGATTTGCGAAATCCACGGGGCGGCGGCACGGGCGTCGCCTTGGTCCATCATCCACGCGGCTTTCAGGCAGAGCAGCCGCGCCTGCTCGATCTGCATCCTTGCGTTGGCGATATAGTCGAAATTGCCGCCCAGCTGCGCCAGCGGCTTGCCGAACGCCTCGCGCGCCAATGCGCGTTTGCACATCAATTCCAGCGCCCGTTCGGCCATGCCGATGGCGCGCATGCAGTGATGGATGCGGCCCGGCCCAAGCCGGCCCTGGGCGATCTCGAAGCCGCGGCCTTCGCCCAGCAGCATCGCAGAGGCCGGCACCCGCACATCGGTGAAACGGATATGCATATGCCCATGCGGGGCCTCGTCGTCGCCGTAGACCTGCATGGCGCGCAGCTTTTCGATGCCGGGCGTGCCGGACGGCACCACGATCATTGAATGTTGCTGATGCCTCGGACCCTCGGTCGCTGTGCGCACCATCACAATATAGACCGCGCAGCGCGGGTCACCCGCGCCGGTGGCCCACCATTTTTCGCCGTTCAGGACATAGTCATCCCCGTCCCGCACGCAGCTGAGCGAGATATTCGTGGCGTCAGAGGACGCCACGTCCGGCTCCGTCATCAAATAGGCCGACCTGATCCGGCCGTCCAGCAATGGCTCCAGCCATTCGGCCTTCATGGCGTCCGAGCCGTATTTCTCGAACACCTCCATATTGCCGGTATCGGGCGCGTTGCAGTTGAAGGTTTCAGGGCCCAAATGCGCCTTGCCCATTTCCTCGGCCAGATAGGCGTATTCAACCGTGCTGAGCCGGTGCCCGGTTTCCGCCGACCAAAGGTTCCACAGCCCCGCCGCCTTGGCCTTGGATTTCAGCCCCTCCAAGATGGCCGTTTGGCGAGCCGTCAGTTCCCACCGGTCGCCCACCTCGACATCGGCAAAATATTCGGCCTCCAGCGGTGCGACCTCGTCTGTGACCATGGCCATGACGGCCTCGCGAATGGGGATCAGGCGGTCGGAGGGGCCGAGGGCCATGGGACCAGAGTTCATGGGGGCAGTCCTTTGAGATAACGGGCAACCCGCAGCCTATGGTCACCACACCGCTTGTCAATCGGCACGGCACGCGTAAAGTCAGGCCATGGGGCGCGCCGAAGACATAACACTTGACCAGTTGAGGCCGTATCTGGGCACCCACGCGCCGAAGCTTGGCGCTTTGCGGGGTCTTGAAAAATTCGCCACGGGCCAATCCAACCCGACCTACAAGCTGCTCACCGAGGCCGGCGCCTATGTGCTTCGGGCCAAGCCCGCTGGCACATTGCTGAAATCGGCCCATCAGGTCGACCGCGAGTACCGCGTTATGGCGGCGCTGCGTGCCAGCCGCGTCCCGGTGCCTGACATGATCCATCTTGCCACGGACACGGCCTCGCCGATTGGCCGCGCCTTCTTCATCATGGACTTCAAAGAGGGCCGCATCTTTTGGGATCCCGCCGTGCCCGAGGTCGATACGACCACGCGCCACGCGATTTACGACGGTATGAACGAGGCGCTGGCCGCGTTGCATGACGTGGACGTCGCAGGGGCAGGGCTGTCGGATTTCGGCAAGCCCGGCAATTACTTCGCCCGCCAGACCGACCGCTGGTCGCGGCAATATGTGGCCTCCAAGGTCACCGACAACGCCGACATGGACAGGCTGATGGGCTGGCTGGCGGATCATATGCCCGACGATGACGGGCAGGTGTCTTTGGTCCATGGCGATTATCGGTTGGACAACATGATCTTTGCAAGCGATGCACCGCAGGTCATCGCGGTGCTGGACTGGGAGCTGTCGACGCTTGGTCACCCGTTCGCCGATCTGGCCTATCAATGCATGCAATGGAGGCTGCCCCATCAGGGCGGGATGCGCGGCCTTGGCGGGCTGGACCGCACCGCATTGGGCATCCCCTCAGAGCGCGCATATGTGGCTGCATATTGTGACAGGCGCGGCATCCAAGCCCCTGACAACTGGGCATTTTATCTGGCCTTCAGTTTCTTCCGTCTTGCCGCCATTCTGGAAGGCGTCGTGCGCCGCGCGCATGACGGCAACGCCTCCAACCCCGAGACGGCCAAAAGCTACGCCGCCGCGATCCCGCTTCTGGCGGCGGCGGCGGGCGACATCATTTCTGGAAAGACCTTATGAAACATCCCGTCCGACTTGAGCGCCAAAACGGTGTGGCGGTCATCGCCATCGAAAACCCCCCTGTCAACGCGCTGAGCACCGCCGTGCGGCGGGGCATTCTGGGGGCGCTGCATGCGGCCCTGTCCGACGACACCATCACCGCGATTGTCATCGCCGCCAACGGCAAGACCTTCCCGGCGGGCGCCGACATATCCGAATTTGGCCAGCCCGCGCAGGAGCCCAGCCTGCCGGAGCTGTGCGACCTGATCGAGGCCTCCCACAAGCCCGTCCTTGCGGCGCTGCATGGCACCGTGCTTGGGGGCGGGCTGGAGGTCGCAATGGCCGCCCATTACCGCGTCGCGCATGACCAGACGCAGCTGGGCCTGCCCGAGATTCTGCTGGGGCTCTTGCCCGGCGCGGGCGGCACGCAGCGCGCCCCGCGTCTTGTCGGCGTCGACATGGCGCTTGATATGATGCTGACCGGCAAGCCGATCACAGCCGATCAGGCGCAGCGCATCGGGCTGGTTGACGGGCTTGCGGGCGATGACCTGCGCGACGTGGTCAAGGCGCTGGCCGCCGAGACCCGAGAGGTGCGCCCGACCCGCGACCAACGCCAGCACCTGCTGGACGGCAAGCAGTTCATGGCGCGCATCGCGGCGCGGCGCGCGCAGCTGAGGCCCAAAGCGCTGGCCGAGAACAAGATCGTCGACTGCGTCGAGGCGGCATTGCTTTTGCCGTTCGACGCGGGCCGCGACATCGAGCGGGAGGCGTTCACCGACTGTCTGGCCTCGCCTGTCTCCGCCGGGCTGCGCCACAGCTTTTTTGCCGAACGCCGCGCCCCGAAATTCCCCGAGCTGACCCAGACCGGCCCGCGCCCGGTCAATTCCGGCCCCTTGCCGGTCAACGCGGTCGGCATCGTGGGGGGCGGATTGATGGGCAGCGGGATCGCGATTGCATGCCTTGACGCGGGCCTGCCGGTGACTTTGGTCGAGCAGGGCGAAGACGGGGTGACCAAGGCCCTTGACCGCATCGGGGCGCATTACCAGCGCGGGGTGGAGACGGGCCGGATCACGGAGGCGCAGGGCTCCGCCGCGCTGACCCATCTGACGTTGACGACCACGTTGGACGCGCTCAACGCGCAGGACATCATCATCGAGGCGCTGCCCGAAGACCTTGAGCTGAAGCAGGAGATGTTTCGCAAGCTGGGCGGCATCGCGAGATACGGGGCCGTCCTTGCCAGCAACACGTCCTATCAGGACGTGGCGGTGTTGCAGCAGGCCAGCGGCCGGCCCGGCGACGTGCTAGCCCTGCATTTCTTCGCGCCCGCACACCGCATGAAACTGGTGGAGATCGGGGTGCCCCGCAACGTCGATCCGCAAGCCGTGGTCACCGCCCATGCGCTGACCAAAATGCTGGGCAAGATGCCGGTGCGCAGCGCCGCCGTGCCGGGGTTCATCGGCAACCAGATGCTGGTCGCGGGCCGGCGGGCGGCGGACCGGTTGCTGCTGGACGGCGCCACGCCTGCGCAGGTCGACAACGCGTTGCGGTCTTTTGGCTTCCCGATGGGGCCCTACCAAATTCAGGACATGTCGGGGCTCGACATTGGCTGGGCCCGCCGCCGCGCGCAGCCGGAAGACCCCGACCCGCGGTATTTGTCGCTGGCCGATCGCATGTGCGAGGCGGGGTGGTTTGGCCAAAAGACCGGCAAAGGCTACTACGTCTACGCCGAGGGCGAACGCCACGGCGTGCCCAACCCCGACATGCTGCACCTGCTGGCCGAGGAGCGCCGCGCCAAGGGGATCACGGCGCGCAAATTCACGGACCGCCAATTGCGCGACCACCTGCTGCTGACATGGGTGAACGAGGGCGCGCGGCTGGTCGGAACCGGGACCGCGACGCGGCCCTCGGATGTTGATGCGGTTATGGTGCATGGCTTTGGCTACCCGCGATGGCGGGGCGGCCCGATGCTGGACGCGGATCAAACCACCCCGTTCCAGATCCTGCGGCGCATCGAAATTCTGCAAAAAGAGGACCCGTCCCTGTGGGATATCGCGCCCTTGCTGCGGGAAATGGCTGCGGAACGCGGAAAATTCGCTGACCTAAACGAGGCCTAGGCAAAAATCATCTTGCAAACGTGCGTAGGGATTGTAACGGTGCTGGCATCTGTCGCCAGAATACGTATTCAGACTTGTAAAAGCACCTATCCCGGCGACAATTGCTATTCTGGCCTGCGGCGGTTGTTGTGGGCCAAAACACCAGGGAGAAAAGAATGAAACACCTTAAAATTGCATTGCTGGGCGGCGTGGCCGTCGCAGCACTCGCATCCACCGCCTATGCGGACGGGCATGCCTGCTCCGTCACGTCTGGGTCTGTTCGCGTGCTGGGCAACGAATTCCCCGCCATCCAAACCATTGCGGCCAAGGCGCAGGAATGCGTCTCCGGCGACGCGACATTCTCGTCCAACCTGACGAAGGATCACCGCGACATCCAGGTGGCGGCGCTGACGCCGAACCCTGCTGAATACACCTCGGCCATCGTGGCCAACGGGTCCATCGTGCCGCTGATGAATGACGGCCTGATCCGCCCGCTCGATGATCTGATCGCAAAGCATGGCGCCGACATCCCAAAAGGCCAGCTTATCACCATCAACGGTCAGGTCATGGCTGTTGCCTTCATGGCGAATGCGCAGCACCTGTTCTACCGCGAAGACATTCTGGCCGAGGCTGGCGTCGACGCACCCACCAGCTATGAGGGCGTTCTTGAAGCCGCAAAGGCCATCAAAGACAAAGGCCTGATGGAATACCCGCTGTCGGGCACCTACAAGGCCGGCTGGAACCTGGGCGAAGAATTCGTCAACATGTATATGGGCACCGGCGCGCCAATGTTTGCCGAGGGCTCTGCCGAGGCCGCCATCAACAACGAGAACGGCATCGCCGCGCTCAACATGATGAAGGCGCTCAGCGAATATATGAACCCCGACTTCCTGACCTACGATTCCAACGCGGCTGCCGCCGAGTGGGAAGCAGGCAATGTGGCGATCATGAACATGTGGGGCTCCCGCGCGGGGCCGATCACCGACAATGAGGGCTCCACCCCTGAGATCGTCGCCGCCACCAAATTTGCCGCCGCGCCCACGTTGGGCGAGGGCGACGAGCTGGCAACCACATTGTGGTGGGATGGTTTCACCATCTCGACCAACATCTCGGACGAGGATGCGGAAGCCACATTCATCGCGATGATTAACGGCATCAACGATGAAACCGCCAACGCCAATGCGGACCAAGCGGTCTGGCTGTCGCCGGGCTACGAGCCAAGCCCTGCGGCTGTTGGCGTGTTCGCGTCGGCAAATGCTGCACCTTACCCGATGGTGCCATATGGCGGCCTGCTGCACACGGCTTTGGGTGCCGAGCTGACAGACTTCATGCAAGGCAACGAGTCCGCCGAGCAGGCGCTGGCCGATGTGGAAGCCGCCTATACCGCAGCTGCGAAAGAAGCAGGCTTCCTGCAATAAGCCGCTTTGGCTAACCGAACATGTGAGGGGCGGGCCGCCGCGTCTGCCCTTCACCCAACGACTGCGACGTTCAGCGGAGCTGCAGCCGCCTAATTGGGCCTCAATGGCATCGGGGGACGCCAATGAAACACAAGACCTTCCTTTGGTTCATGCTGCCATCCGCGCTTGCGATGCTGCTGTTTATCGCGCTGCCCATCGGCTCCGTCTTTGTGCAGTCCCTTCATATCGAAAACGAAAAAGTCCTGATCGAGGTCGAAAATTGCGTGCCCCTTGGTGGCTGCACCAAGGAGACCGTGGTCGACATCGAAGCCTCCGCACGGCTCAAGGCGGAGCGACCGCTGGGGGTCTATAACGGGTTTGGCACCTACACCAACCGCAACCACCTTGCCACGACCGAGATCGCGCAATTCTGGCGCAATTCAGACAGCCTTGGCGCCTTTGCCAAACAGGTCTACGGGCTGCCTTTCTACAAGGCGCTGTCCTTCACGCTGGCCTACACATTCATCGTCACGCCGCTGGTCATCATTCTGGGCTTTTGCATCGCGGTCTGCGTCAACGCCTTGCCCCGCATTTTCAAGGGGCTGGCGATTTTCTTCTCGCTGCTGCCGATGATGGTGACGCCGCTGATCGGGTCGCTGATCCTGTTCTGGATGATCGACAGCCGCGGGGTTCTGGGCAAATCGTTGCAGGTGTTGATGGAAAACCCCGACCTGTCGCTGAAGGCCAGCCCGGCGCTGACATGGGTGATGTTGATGGTTTACGGGGTCTGGCATTCCGCGCCCTTCGCCTTCGTGGTGTTTTATGCGGGGCTGCAAACGGTGCCCGAGGACACGTTGGAATCTGCCATCATCGACGGCGCGTCGCGGTGGCAGCGGGTGCGCTACGTGGTCATCCCCTACCTGATGCCGCTGGTGACGTTCATTGCGCTGATCCAGCTGATGGACAACTTCCGGGTGTTTGAACCCGTCGTCGGCTTCTCGGCGGAGGCATCGGCCACCTCGCTGAGCTGGATCATCTACAACGACCTCAAGGGCGAGTTCCAACTGTTCGGCTCTGCGGCGGCCACCTCGATGCTGACGATCCTGGGGGTCGCCATTTTGCTGGCACCGGTGCTGATCCGCACATGGCGAGACTTCAAGGGGGCCAAGACATGAGCGACGCCCTCGCAACCCGCCGCTCCGCGCCGGTCCGCATTGTCCTGCTGGGCTTTCTGGCGCTTTGGCTTATTGCCGCCGCGTTCCCGTTCGTGTGGACCCTGTGGGGCAGCTTCAAGGTGCAGTCCGACTTCTTCTCCATTCAGGACTGGACGAACGCCATCTGGGGTGTCCGCACCGAGATCGAGACCGGCAGCACCTTCACCGACGATGGCTATCGTGGCGCATGGGTCGAGGAGAAATTTGGCCTGGCGGTGTTCAACACGCTGATTGTCACGCTTTGCGTCACCGCCATCTCGCTGACCTTTGGCACGCTGGGCGGCTACGCGCTGAGCCGGTCGAGCTACAACTACACGTTCTGGATCCTGATGACCGCGCTGATCTTCCGCGCCATGCCGCATATCACGCTGGTGTCGGGCTACCTGCTGCCCTTCTTCGAGCTCAACATCTGGGGCTACCTGTCCACGTCGATTGTGGTGCTGGTGGCAATCAACCAGCCGTTCACCATCTGGATGCTGCGCTCGTTCTTCATGAACATCCCCAAGGATCTGGACGAAAGCGCCATGGTCGATGGCTGCACAAGGTTTCAGGCGTTCCGCTATGTCATCATCCCGGTCATGTGGCCCGGGGTCATCACCACGGGGCTGTTCTCGTTCCTGCTGGCCTATAACGACTTCGCGGTCACCACGATGCTGCTGAGCAAGGAGAACCAGACGATGGTCCCCAAAATCGCCAGCTTCCTTGGCTCCACCCAGCAGGAGGGCAACGTGATGTTCGCCGTGGCCGCCGTGGTCTCCGCCACAGCGCCGCTGTTCGTGCTGGTGCTCTTCTTCCAACGTCAAATCGTCTCCGGCCTGACCGCCGGCGCTGTGAAAGGCTGATCGTCATGGCTGAAATCAAGCTCAAGAACATCAACAAGCGCTGGGGCAGCTTTGTGGGGGTGAAGGATTTCGACCTGACCATCGCCGACAAGGAATTTCTGGTGCTGCTTGGCCCCTCGGGCTGCGGCAAGACCACCACCATGCGCATGATCGCAGGGCTTGAGGACCCGACGGAGGGCGAGGTCTGGATCGGGGACCGCATGGTCAACAATGTGGACCCCAAGGACCGCGACATCTCGATGGTGTTCCAGTCCTACGGGCTGTACCCCAACATGACGGTCTACGAGAATATCCGCTTCCCGTTGAAGGTCCGCAAGGTGCCCGAGGCCGAACATCATGACCGCGTCATGAAGGCGTCAGCCATGGTCGAACTGGACGACTTCCTTGACCGCAAGCCCGCCGCGTTGTCCGGCGGCCAACGCCAGCGCGTGGCGCTGGCCCGCGCCATCGTGCGCAAGGCGCAGGTCTTCCTGATGGACGAGCCGCTGTCCAATCTTGACGCGAAACTCCGCGTCTCCACCCGCGCGCAGATCAAGAACCTCAGCCACGAATTGCAAGCCACCACCATCTACGTCACCCACGACCAGATCGAGGCGATGACGCTGGCCGACCGCGTGGTTGTCATGGAAAAGGGCATCGTGCAGCAGGTGGGCACGCCCACCGATATCTACGACAATCCCGCCAATACGTTCGTGGCCAGCTTCATCGGCAACCCGGCCATGAACCTTATTGATGGGCAGCTGACCTCCGGCACCTTCACCGCCAAAAACATCGAGGTCAAAGGCCTCTCCGGCCCGGACGGACCGATCACGCTGGGCTTCCGTGCGGAGGACGCATCTGTTGCGCAGGGTGCCGCAGCCAGCCAGATCGCCGCGCCCGTCTATTCGATGGAGCTGCTGGGCGACGCCACCATGATTACCGTCCGGTCAGGTCAGGCGCTTATGGCGGTCAAGGCCGACAAGGAATTCCGCGCCAAAATCGGCGAGGACTTCAAGGCCGAGGTGCCGGCCTCGATCTGTCACCTGTTCGACGCCAAAACCGGCGCGCGGCTTTAGCCGCGCCCGATAAACGGCATGTTGGTGGCCATCACGGTCATGAACTGCACGTTGGCCGAAAGCGGCAGCCCCGCCATATGCACCACGGCGTCGGCCACATGGGCCACATCCATCACCGGCTCCGGTTTGATCGACAGGTCGGCCTGCGGTACGCCCGCCACCATCTGCGCGGTCATGTCGGATGCGGCGTTGCCGATGTCGATTTGCCCGCAGGCGATGTTGTAGGGCCGCCCGTCCAAAGACGTGGTGCGGGTCAGGCCGGTAATCGCGTGTTTCGTGGCCGTATATGGCCCTGATCCCGGGCGCGGCACCGCCGCCGAGATTGACCCGTTGTTGATGATCCGCCCGCCCTGCGGGTCTTGTTTGCGCATCAGGTTGAATGCGCCGCGCGCCGCCAGAAACGCGCCGAACAGGTTCACATCCATCACCGTCTTGAAATCCTCTGGCGGCACGTCGCCAATCGGCTGGGCTTTGACGTTGTTGCCTGCGTTGTTGAACAGCACGTCCAGACGCCCATGCTCCGCCTCGATGGCGGCAAACAGCGCGTCGACACTGTCGGGGGAGGTGATGTCACAGCTATGGGCCGATCCACCGCCCATCATCGCCACTGTTTCCTCCAATGGCTCCAAGCGGCGGCCCGTGACCACGACACTATAGCCCGCCTTGGCCAGCGCCACGGCGCATGCCCGCCCGATGCCTGAGCCACCCCCGGTTACAAGTGCAATATCGGCCATGTCTTTGTCTCCCAAAATCCAAGTTGCGGGCAGTATGACGTCTTGTCGGCAGGGACCGCCATACCTAATCTGCGCCAATGATCTTACGCCTTGCCACAGATGCCGACGCCGATGCGATCTGGACCTTGCTGCAGCCCGTCTTCCGGTCCGGCGAAACCTATGCGGTTCCGCGCGACATCTCGAAAGCGGATGCGCTCAAAATGTGGTGCGATGCGCCTGCGGCCACGTTTGTGGCCGAAGCGGGCGGGCAGGTGCTTGGCACCTATTATATCAAAACCAACGCGGCGGGTGGCGGGGCGCATGTGTGCAATTGCGGCTACGTCACGGCCGAGGCCGCGCGGGGCAGGGGCGTCGCGCGCGCCATGTGCGAGGCCTCGCAAATCGAGGCGGCAAAACTTGGCTACCGCGCGATGCAATTCAATCTTGTGCTGGCCTCAAATGCGAGCGCAGTGGCGCTTTGGCACAAGCTAGGCTTCAAGACCGTCGGCATGTTGCCCCACGCCTTCGATCACCCGCGCGACGGGCTGGTTGATGCGCATGTCATGTTCAAACCGCTCTGAAACAGGTCCGGTCCGGAGCCATACGCAATACATATGAAATACACATGAAATACACATTTGGGTTTTCAGCCCAATAAGATGCCCACCACAACCATCATCAGGCCCAGCGCAGACAGGAACAACGCCCCTAAATTCATCGGCACCGTGGCCTCCAGGACGGCCCTGAGGACGTCCTCGTCCAACCCGGCCTTGCGCGCCTTGGCCACCCGCGCAATGCAGACCAGCAAAAGCACCAATCCCACAATGGTCACAACGGCCCCAATGGGAATAAGATACGCCATAAAATCAAACCTTTAGCTGCGGTCTTGCGGGACCGGTCAATCGACGCTTGAAGCCTGCGTCCGCTGCGTTGTATCTCATGGGCTCCGACACATTTCAAGGAAGGCGCACTCTGATGTCCGACACCTCCGTAGTAGATAGCACATACCGCGTCACCGCCGACGAGCTGCGCCAATTTGTTGAGCGTTTTGAACGGCTTGAGATGGAAAAGAAGGACCTTGCCGACGCCCAGAAAGAGGTCATGGCCGAAGCCAAGGGCCGCGGCTACGACACCAAAGTTCTTCGCAAGATCATGGCCCTGCGCAAACGCGACCCGCAAGACATTTCCGAAGAAGAAGCCGTGCTTGAGCTCTACAAAGAAGCCCTTGGAATGTAGCCCATATCCGGCTTCGTTTTGGCAAAAATACTCAAAATCCCGTCACGGTGTCAAAAGCGTAACGCCTTCAATTGACGCGATTTTTTCAACGTCTTCGTCATAGAGCTGCGACATCTGAGTGATGTAGCTTTCCGTCCAGCCGGGCAGATCAATCTCTTCTTCAATGGCGTCATCAAGCGCAAATTTGTCCAGAAACGCCGAGACAATCCGCCGCCGCTGCAGCTCGTTTTGCGGCGGATGCGCCTGCAGATAGGACTGCATCCGCTGCAGCCCCCCGCGGCTCATCAGCTCGCCTAGAAAATCGTCTTGGCCGTCCAGAATGGTGAATTGGTCATGCCCCGACAATTCCCGCAGAATTTCGGGCCAGATCAACGGGGTATCCTCGTTGCACCACACCGTCACCGGCGCGTCGGGGATCGCCTGCCGCAAGCGGGCAATCATGTCTGACCAGCGCAGCGTCATCGGGTCGGAGCCCTCGATAAACTTAGCAAAATCAGTCTCTTGCGCCCGCTCAAACACGGCGGGAATGAAGGTGGCGGGGTCGCGCAACCCAATGAAAAGCTCGACGTCGCATTGCCCAAACAGCTTGCGCAGCCGTGGCGCCTTGAACCCGGTGGTGGTGTACAGCTCGTTGTTTTCAACGGTGCGCCCCGGCACGCCCAGAAACGCGTCATGGCTCAACACGATCCGCGTGGCCGCATCATCATCCACCATCGCGTCCAGAAGAGTTTGCTGCATCTCGGGCGGGGCCACGTCGTCCTGCAGCACATTCATCGCCTCGCGGATCACCGGCCTGTACCGGCTAAAGTCAGGCACCATGATGCCTTGCTCGGCCAATTTGTCGGCGTTTTTGCGCAAACAAGTCAGCAGCCGATCTTCATCCGTACAATGGGCACCAAGGTGGAGGGCAATTTGCATCAGGCCGAATACTCCGTCACACGCGCCAAGTGACGCAATATGTCGCCTTTATATACGGTTATGTGGACAGGCAAACCGCTTTCCGCTAGTCAAGCGGTCGATATGACTGACCAAATCACTCAAGTTAAGCGCGCGTCGATCAGGCTGCCGGACCGATGGTCGGTCGGTGCATTTGTGATCGCGCTGATTGTGGTCGCCCCGATCCTGTCAGTCTTTTGGATTGCCCTGACCCCGTCCGACAACATCTGGCCGCATCTTTTGTCCACCACGCTGCCCCGTTATGTCACCAACACTGCCATGTTGATGCTCTGGACGGGGACGCTTGCCGCCGTGGCGGGGACGGTAACCGCCTGGATGGTCACGCTTTACCGCTTTCCGCTGTCGCGGGTGTTGGAGTGGGCGTTGTTGTTGCCATTGTCTGTCCCTGCATATGTGGGCGCTTATGCGTTGGTGGATTTTCTTGAATATGCGGGGCCCCTGCAGACGCTGATGCGGGACCTGTTTGGCTGGCAAAACGCGCAGGATTACCGGTTTCCCGAAATTCGGTCGCGCGGCTTTGCGTCGGTGGTTCTGGCGGCGGCCTTGTACCCATACGTGTATTTATTGGCCCGCGCGGCCTTTCGCGAAGGCTCGGGCGACGCGCTGGACGTTGCGCGCGCCCTTGGCGCGGGCCCTGTGGCCCGGTTCATTCGGGTCGGGCTTCCGCTGGCGCGTCCCGCAATCGCGGCCGGTACCGCGATCGTCTTGATGGAAACTGTCTCGGATTTCGGCACCGTCGAGTTTTTCGCGGTGCAGACCCTCACGACAGGAATTTTTTCCGTCTGGCTGGAGGGATATAACGCGAGCGGTGCGGCACAAATTGCCTCCCTCGTGCTGGTGCTGGTCCTGATGCTGGTCGGATTTGAGAAAGCGGGCAGGGCTAAGCTGCGCTTCTTCCGGCTGTCGCGGCAAAGCCGGCCGGTGATGAAGACACCCCTGACCGGGCCATCGCGCTGGCTGGCGACACTGCTGTGTTCCATTCCATTTTTGGTCGGGTTCGTCCTGCCTGCCGCGGTCATCAGCTCGCATGCATTTGACGACCTGTCGCTCTGGACCAATCGTGGCCTGCTGGACGCGCTTGGCAACAGCGCCATGGTGGGCGGCCTGGCAGCGTTCATAACAATGATTGCCGCCCTGTTCATGGTCTACGGGGTCAGAATGGCGTCGCGGCGCATACCTCAACTGCTGTTGCCTGTGACGACACTGGGCTACGCGGCCCCCGGCGCAGTGATCGGCATTGGCGTCTTGTTGCCATTGTCTTACCTCGATCATGGGCTTGCCGATGCGATTGAATGGTCAACAGGCTTGGACCCGGGGCTGCTTCTGACCGGCAGCGCCTTTGCCATTGTCCTCGCCTATGTCGTGCGATTTTTCGCGATAGCGCAAGGCGCGGTGGACAGCGCGATGGGCCGCATATCACCGTCTTTGCCGCTGGCGGCGCGGTCTTTGGGGCGCGGGGCAGGCGGGGTGCTCAAGGATGTCTATGTCCCCCTCATTCGAGGCTCTGTCGGCACCGGTTTGCTTTTGGTTTTCGTTGACTGCCTGAAAGAGCTGCCCGCGACGTTGCTTCTGCGGCCCTTCAATTTCAACACGTTAGCGACACGCATCTACGACCAAGCCTCGTTGGAGAACATCGCGGAGGCGGCCCCTCCGGCCCTGCTCGTGATGCTGGTCAGTTTGGGCGCGGTCCTGTGGCTGGCCCGCACCAACCGGTGACCGTTATGCTGCTATGCTGCGGCAAAATACTTCGCACCCGAGGCCAATTTCTGACTTGCCAGACCGGCCAAATGGACTGTATAGCACCGCCATTGCCCCTATAGCTCAGCTGGTAGAGCAACTGATTTGTAATCAGTAGGTCCGCGGTTCGAGTCCGTGTGGGGGCACCATTTCCATCAGCATGCAGACTATGTGCGATAGTGGCTCAGTACCTGACTTGCCGGTAGGGCGTCGCCGCTGCGCCGACGTGACCATTTAATAGGGTTTTGCCGGACAGCGGACGCAATCCTTTCGGGAGATCGCACCCAGGAGGCGATGCCATCACGGCAGGGATTGCCAATCAGCTTAGCTGTGCACATCCCAGAAGCCTGCCGCGTGGTCCTGATTGTGCTGAGGGCGTTCGCGCGATTTCCAGTTTGGTAGTGGTTTGGATGGAGCTGCGCTGCCTATGGCAAGCGCCGCCACCCGTCTTTGCCGTTGGAAGCCGTTTTTGAAGGCGGCCTCATACGCCTTTGGACCTTTGGGCTGGCCCACCACATACCTTGTGCCTTGCTCAAAGCGCGTTGAATTGTCCCGCCACCAGTCTGCGACAGCATCCGCGTTTGGCATTGCCAGATCGTCGTCGGGGTCTGTGCCCACGCGTGTGTCATTTGGGTCGTCATTGGGTCCGACCTCGTCAACTGCGGCGTCAAGGTCGAGAAAGGCCAGATCGACCCCGGTCATCATCGCAAAGCTTTCACCGGCCAGCTGGGCCAATTCAGGATCACGCATCTGATCTATAAGCCACTCAACCATATCGACCTGGCCCACTATGCCAGCGGCGCGAATTGCAAAAGCATTGGACATGGGGCCAAATGCCTTGAGCTTTGATCCGATGGTGCTTGTTTCACTCGCCAAAGCGGCAAGCTCAAAGGCCTGAACCTGATACGGCCCTTCGAGACTTGCGATTTCCCAGAGTTGAGAGAGGGCCTTGTCCCGGTCTCCTGATTTTACACAGGCCCAGGCGGCGCGGAACGTGCAAGCCGCATCGTCTTGATTGGAAGAGAGGGTCTTATGGTCAGATGTTCCCAATAGCCCCGTAAGTTTCAGCGCCGCCTGCCTGACGATCGGGTCGTCTTTCAAATGTCGGCGAAGTTGATCGCCGGGGTCCACTCTATGCACTGAACATGCCCCAAGGCCGAGCGCCCTGATCCGTGCATCGCGGTGATCGAGCAACGGCTGAACCAAGCCACGCAGGGACCCCGCATCAAGCCAACCTAGCGCGGAGACGGCGGCGCGCGTTGCACGCCCGTCATCATCTGTGGACAGGATGTCGAACAGCTGCCCCATCCCCGATTTGCTGGCGGCCCCGAACGCGAGAGCGGCCAAAGTAAAGACCTCGCCCGGTTCCGGGAACGCGTCATATGCAGCCCGCGCGGCGTCCCAGCCTGCTTTGCCACCAACTCTCAACCCGTCCAAATTGGCCTCAAGTCTTTCATCGAGGCGGGACAGGAACTTCCGGTTGAAATGAGGCGCGTCGACGGCGCGGTCGCGTTGAATCCAAAGGATCGCCGCGTCCTCGGCATGCATATCCAATATGATCGGGATTGAGCCCATCAGTTCAAATGCACCGACCCGCCCTTGATGCGGTTCGCGCCCGAGGAGCGGCTGGAAATATAGGTGCCACGCAGGATGATCTTGCCCTCCTTGGTGAGGGTAATGGAGGCCTTTCCGCAACGTAGGGTGAGTTCTCTTTGATCGGTTGAGTGGATGTCAACTGTCGTGGAGGTATCTGTGCTTTGGTCAGTTTGCCCATCTTCAGATTCCCCCAATATCTTTCCTAATATTATCGGTCTGCGCCTGTCTCCGCTCTCAAAAGAGAGTGCAACTTGTGCACCGATATCAACTGTTGAGAAATGTTGTGTAGAAAGTGCCGGAACCGAAGTGTTTGACAAGTTTCCTGGAAATACAACGAAAGGAGAGCCTCCGTCGACTTTCATCAGCACTCCAATGACGATACCATCAATTTTTGATGTTGTTAGTTTATATGCCATTCATAAATTCCTGTCTCAATTAAAAATAATGTATTATTGAAGCGTTCTATTTATCGCGGAGAGTTATAATGAGTTATCCAAGATTTTGAATGGATTTGACCAATCGTAGTGCCTGAGAATGCCCAGATTGAATCTTTCGCGCGGCTCATAAAGGCAAATTCTAGTTGTAACTTATTGTCATATCCAATCTCATGGAATTCGACTCCGTCGAATACATCTATACCGGCAATGTGTGACAAATAGATGTGCTCATTCAATTGATTGACAGCATAATAGTCGCGGGGCAGGTCGTCGTTTCTAAAGTGATGCCAAATCGTATCACGTCCTATAAACAAATTTCCTCCCGAACCCACGATGGCCAAATCGTTGTTTTCAAGAAGCGTGACGCCGGTCAATTTCAAATTTGTTGGCAATTGAAGGTCAATCCACTTTTGACCATCAAATTTTGCAGCATATCCATGTTGAGTAACTGCTACGAAATTAGTAATGGACTTCCCGGCTATTTCTTTTATTGTAACTGGCTCATCATAAATCTCTAAGAATGTTAGAGGTTCAATTTTCTTTTCATCAACTCTATAAACTTGGCCAAATGAGCCAACGCAAATAGCAACATTCCCAATCACTCTTATTCGTCTCATGGGGCCTATTAGAGCTGCGCCATCATTAGTGTATAGTCTTCTGCTAGACTTTAACTCTTCAGTGCTAGAGATTTCGGCCCACCTAAACTTTACTACAGTGCCGTGCTCCCCCAACACAAAAGCATCGCCATTTTCATCATGATCGATTGATACGAAATATTCCTCTTTGGCTCTAAAACTGAGCCGGTCTTGTCCTGAAAGCAAGACAAGCTCACTGATGGGATCATCGTACTCTAGATCACCAACCGTACATGCCAACATTATCGTGTTGCGCGATGAGATGGTTCCTTCTTGAATGAATCCACCCTTGCTAAGTAGGTGTGCGCTGAAGTTTGGAAGATTTGTCATGTATCCAGCTCCATTGGCTTTGGTGGAGGTTGTTTGCCGCGCGGCATCGGATCGGATGCCGCGGACGTTAAGTTCATTTTACTGTGACCGTCCTTGAGTTGTCGTGCGAGACAGTCTTTGTCGCACCCTTTTGATGCACCATCTGCTGTATTAACGTGTCCCACGGCGGATTCAGCGGCAACTTCACAAGCTACATCAAGGGAAAAGACTTTTCCCTTGTTGTCTGCGTTTTTGATCCATTTCCGGCGTTCAACTGTGTAATTACAGCCGACATCACCGTGTTCGGTCCCTTTGTGGTGACTTGTTCCTTGAACGCAGAGGCAAGGTGCTTCAAAGGGTGCGTAACCTGTGGTTGGGTCTACTGCTCCCTTTTTCCTTAGTTTTCTTCGCTGTGGTTTAGCAACGAACTCTTTGCTGGGGACAAGATGGTGCGCCGACATTTTTACACCGTCAGGGCCAGCACAGCAGCTGTCGTTCGAAAAGGTATCTAATAGGCACTTACGGGCTGTACAGCACGCCGAGCTGTAATCATCTGCGCCAGTACACTTTGCCTTGATGTCTTTTCCCATTTCATTGCAAGGGTGATTGTTATCAGCTGCCATCGCCATCGAGTCAGCAAAGGGCCACGGTGGCGAGTTCATCGCCGACCCGTGATTATGCGTTGTCATGTCCAGATGGCGCACCGCGTTTTCGCCTTCGATCTTCACGTCCATCGACCACATGGTGAAATAGACCTTGCCACGGTTTTTGCTGGATACCACGCCCTTCTTGGCGGCCGCCCCGGCTTCGTCGCCCATGGATTTCTTGAAGTAGCTCTTGTTCTTGAGCATCGCCTCTTTGTTGCTGATTTTGACGGTCTTGCTGCCGGAGGTGCAGTCGCCTGTCATGCCTGTGTTGGGGTAGGGGACAGGCACGCCGGGAGGGGTGGCGGGGTTTTCTGGTGGGGTCATGCAGACATCCGGGAAAGCCGCGATGGATTTGCCGCTGCCGGCTTTGCAAGACACCTCCCGTCCGTTGGCAAAGACATTGTTGGCCATCAGTTGACTCCTTCCAAAATCATCGCCGCACGTCGTCCGTCGTCGTGAGAGGCATGGACCATCACCACGGGTCCGGGGGCGTAGCCTTTGCGGTGGGCCATAAGGCCGACGCCCAGACAGATCGGGATCACGGCGGCGCCGGTGTGCCCCATGCCGTCGCAGGGATGCCAGACCTCCTCGGGGTCACGTTTGCCGCGCCAGAGGCGGGCCTGCGCAAGTGCCGCCTCACGAAAGTAATACTGCTCCCCCGACAGGTCGGCGATGCGGTAGGAGAGGTCTTCATAGGTCAGCCCGGCCTCTTGCAAGGCGTCGCTCATCGCCTTGACCAAGCCGTTTGCGCGCATTGGCTTGCCGGCAGTGATGGTTGCCTCCTCGGCGCCAAACCCGATGCCGCGCAAACGCAACCCGTCGCGAGAGCCGCTTAACAAAACCGCCGCGCCTGCCTCTCCGGCGATGAAGCCATTTGAATTGCTTTCCGTCAGCAGGCGATCCTGCGCCGACAGCCCGCGCAGGGTTTCAGCGACTAAGAACGTGTCTACGCCAGCTACGATGACCTCTTTTGTCCCGCTCGCAATCAATTCACGGGCATCGCTGAGCGCCACCACGCCGCCAACCTGCCCATAGGCGTAGCTGCGCGACGACTTGTGATGCCGTTGGCCCAGAACCTTATCGACACCAGCCCAAATGCGATCCTCAAGCTGTTCAAACCTCCCGGAGCGGGCCTTTTCCGGAAGGCACACCAAAATCGGGATTGCGCCCCCATCCCCATCGGCCGCAGCGATGCATTCTTCTATTGGCCCCGCCAGCATTTGCACCATCCGTTCCGCACCGCGCCATGGTTGGGGCAGGGGAACCTCTGCCCCGAGAATCCAGTCACCGTCGCGGGAGATGAACCGTGTTTCCTGAAAGTTATCGAGACGCGCCCGCAAGGCCGCACAGCTTGACGGCGCATCCAATCCAATCGCAGAGGTCATGCCGCAGGCTTTGACGGCGAGCGTGCTCATAACGTCGGCACCTTCTTCGGCAGGGATTTGAGCGACGGATAATATGTCTTTCCCAGCGCGCGTGCGCGCCAGAACGCCCGTGTCCGATGTCCGACGATGCATTCGGTGATCTCGAAGAGGTCTCGTTCCAAGGGGAGGCTGGCGCGCCAGGTCAGATTTATGCGACGGGTGTCGGGGCAAATCACAATCGTATCCAGCGGGGCGTTCATCGAAACGTCGTCCGCCCTGCGGCGGCTGAACAGGATTGGCATCTGCGCGGCTGGCAGGCGGAAGTTTGTTTTGCCCTCGGAGGTAAGGTTAATGAGCGAGACCAGATCACCGCCCTTAGGGTGTGGAATTTGTTGATCCGTGGGGGCGGCCTGGTAGTAGCGGTTGTCGAAATCGGCTGGCAGGAAGGGGAACACATCGTCGATCCAGTTTTGATCGTAGGTTCCGCCGTATTTTAGTCGCTGAGGCCAGCCGCGCCCGATCGGCCCCAAGCTCGCAGGCGCACAATCGTCCCAAGGCTGCTGCACTGCGTGCCCCGGTAGCTCCAGGTTGTGGAGGCTTTGCCCTGTCAGGTGAGCCAGGTTGTCCAATTTGTGCCAGCCCCGCCCGATAGGGTTTTGCGGGTATGCCATCGGAAATTCTTCGTTCGGGTCAGATCGGTCCGTCCCGCCAAAAGCCAGATCATATGTTATCTGCATCTTCGAAAACGGCTTGGCATCAGAGATGCGTGGCCCCGTCGGTCCAGACAGCCAGACCCGATCCCCGATCACATCAATTGCCTTGGCCCAGCCACCTAACCGCAGGCCTGCCCGAAGCTGCTGGGTGGGCCTTGCGTCCGGGGCGTATGCCGTGGCTTCAAGCAAAACGTCGCAGTGCTGTTTGACATGTGCGAAGTCCATTTCCGTGCGTGGCGCGGAAAAGCCCGGCTCGCCCCAAAACGTGTCAGCCATGACCATTGGGTCATGGACATCACAGACGGTGCAAACCCCATCGTCCTTGTCCGGAAAGTCGAAACTGCCCTTTACGACGACCACAACGTGGTCTCGTCCATCGCTATCCAACGCGGCCGTAAACGCGGCCTGATAGTCCGTGCCGTTATCAATATGCATTTCTAAAATACGCTTAACTTAAAGCATAAACAAAGCACGGCGTTGCGCGTTTGGCAAGGCCGGATGGCGAAGGCCAGTCCGTCTGAAGGTAAAGGGGACCGCCACATGAGGGCGGTTTCGAGCTGTCAGTTGCGCCCAAACGGAGGCAAAAATTCGGGCAATTCGCCCAGTCAAAGGTCGGCCGCGTCCACGCGATGACGGACCCCGCATAGCCAGAAACGCGCCGTTTTATGCGCCGAGGAGGCCCGTATTATTGGGCGTCGGACGAGGACAGCCGCGGCACCAGCGCCTTCACAAGGTCGCGCATATGAAGCTCGCCCACCGGGGTCTCCCCTTCCATCACACGGTAATGCAGGGTCGTGTCGCCGCCGGAGCGCGCGATGAGCGACTCGAGGTTGTCGCCAATGTCGACATCGCCTGCGAATTCCTTGCCTTCCAACGGCTCCATGACCGACTTCACCCGCAGCACGCGCGCGCGATTGATGTCGCTGACGAAGTCTTCGATGTAGGGATCACACGGGTTCATCAAGATGCTTTGGGGCTCCCCTTGCTGGACGACGGCGCCATCTTTGAGGATGACAAGGTGGTCCGCCAGCTTCAGAGCCTCATCGAGATCATGCGTGATGAAGACGATTGTTTTGTGCAGCTCTTCCTGGAGCTCCAAAAGAAGGTTTTGCATATCGGTTCGGATCAGCGGGTCGAGTGCGGAGAACGCCTCGTCCATCAACATGATGTCCGTGTTGGCCGTCAGCGCCCGCGCGATGCCCACACGCTGCTGCATTCCGCCCGATAGCTGCGCCGGATAGTGGTTTTCGAAGCCGCTGAGGCCCACGCGATCAAGCCATTTGATGGCCTCAGACTTTTGTTCGTCCTCCGTCGCGCCACGCACCGCCAAGGCCATTCCCGCATTCTGGATGACAGTGCGATGCGGGAGCAGGGCAAACTTTTGAAAAACCATCGACATCTTGCTTTGCCGGATGCCGCGCAAATCTGTGTCTGACAGCTGCATGACGTCTTCACCGTCAATCAGGATTTCACCCGCTGTAGGCTCGATCAGACGGTTGAGATGGCGGATCAGCGTGGATTTCCCCGACCCTGACAGCCCCATCACCACGGTTATTTCTCCGGCCTGCATATCAACATTGATGTCTTGCAGGCCCAGCACATGCTTGTGCTTTTCAAGCAAATCCTCTTTGCCCATGCCAGCCTTGACGTGGGGTAGGACCTCTTGGTCCTTTGGGCCGAAAATTTTGTACAGACCTCTGAGGCTGACCTTTGGTTCAAGTGACATGGTCAACCTTTCAGTGTTTCACACGGGTCATATCAACCCGTGACAATGCGGCTTTGGAGACGCGATCAAGGATGACCGCAAGCAACACGATGCCAATACCTGCGACTATGCCAACCCCGAGTTCGAGGTTCCGAATGCCGCGCAGAACGTTGACGCCAAGCCCAGGCGCCGACACCAGCGAGGCAATCACAACCATGGCCAGGGACATCATGATGGTCTGGTTCACGCCCGCCATGATGTTGGGCAGCGCAAGGGGAAGTTCCACACCCACAAGTCGTTGGCGAGAGCTCATGCCGAAGGCGTTTGCCGCCTCGATTACGTCCCGGTCAACGAGGCGTATTCCCAAATCCGTCAACCGCACCACGGGCACGATTGCATAAAGGATGATTGCGATACCGTAGAGTTTGGACTCGGTGACCGAGAACAGAAAAATCAATGGGATCAGATACACAAAGGTCGGCAAGGTCTGGAGCAGGTCCAAGACGGGCACCACTGAGCGTTGTAACCTGTCTGACTTTGACATCGCGATCCCGATGGGGACGCCAAGCAAAACGGAGATCCCCGTACAGACAAAGATAATCGAGAGCGTTTGCATGGCGACGTCGTAGTGATCGACCAACCCCAGGGCGAGGATCGACGCTAACACAAAGATGGTGACCGCTTTCGAGCGGGACGCATACCATGAGACAAGCACCAGAATTGGCACCATGATGAACCAAGGTATCGTCGCAAATGTCCAAAGGGCCCCGTCCAGCAACCAGCTGAGCGGCTGGGTGATCGGGTCCAAAACAGATTTCAAGGCGGGTTTGGCCGCCAGAAAACCTTCTTCGATCCCTTTGGTGACATCGCGTGATTGAATGATGCCCGAACAGCTTTCGTTGAGGTTGTCCAGGGAAGGGAAGGGGAAGAACTCGCCTTTGGCTTCCTCGCCACTGCTTTGTGCAAGCAAGTCCGCCATCGACATCGGGGCGTTGGAACTGCCAGCACCGCACCAGTCAGACAGGCCAAGCGCTTTGAATACGCCATCGTAAAAGGCCATCGTTGTTTCTCCCCTGAAACCTAAAAAAGCCTCCCCGCCAGCGAGGCGGAAAGGCTCAGTTCACATCAGATTGTCTTACTTCAAGACGGCGGCAAGTTTGCCTTTGGCCTCGTCGTTCAGCCAGCCGCCCCAGACGTCCTTGTAGGATGTCAGGAAGTAGACTGCTGCCTCGTCGTAGGACGCGTTATTGTCCAGACGCCATGCCAGAACTTCGCCCATCTGCGCGTTGGTGAAGGAGACGTTTTTCAGCAGTTCCACGACGTCTGGCTCGCGCTCAGCGAAGGTGCTGGAGACCGCAGTTGCAACTTTGGAGGCCGGATAGGCGGAGAAGACCGGAGCCGCGCAATCGACATCACCGTTACAGGTATGGCCTTCTGCGTTGTACTCTGGAACTTTGACCTGAACCATCGGGTATTTGCCCAACACGGCGGTCGGTGCCCAGTAATAGCCAAACCAAGGCTCTTTGTCGGCATAGGCCGCGGCGATGGATGTTTGCAACGTCTCACCGGAACCGTGCTGGAAGCGCTCAAGGCCACTGGCCTCAGCTTCTGCAGCGATCAGGTTATTGTTGTTGATAATATCGCAGGCCCAGCCCGATGGGCAGTCGTGGAATTTGCCGCCAACAGCGGCAGGGTTGGCCATGATGCCTTCCCATGTGGTCAGCTCCGGGTTGCTTTCGGCCAGATAGGCCGGGATCCACCAGGCCTCGACGCCGCCGTCGGACAAGACGTCGGCCACTTCAACCAATTTGCCCTCATCAACAAGACCTTGATAGGACGGTGTCGAGTTCACCCATACCTCGGTCAGGATGTCAGGCTCGCCGGTTTCGGCCAATGACGTAAGGGCCGGGACCGTGGAGGACGGCACTTTTTGTACGTCGCATCCGTAGCCCTGCTCCATGAGGAACGTTGCAACAGCGGTAACAACGGCTGAAGAGGCCCAGTCCATTTCTGTGATCGAAACTTCGCCGCAATCGGCATAAGCGGCGCTTGCGCCCATTGTGAAAGACACAGCAACGGCCGCGCCAGCAAATACTTTTTTCATTCTTTTCTCCCTGTTTTTCCCCGCGCAAGGAGCGCCTTGGGAAAGTGTGCGGGATTAGAAACATAATTCCGGAATGGGTGCGAGCAGAAATATGTGGGCTTTGCTTGGTTTCGCCAGATCACGTGAAAGGCCTGATTTTGGGCCGTTACCCATCCCTGCCGATGGGATAACAGGCTTGACCCACGTGAAGGTTGTTAGGGCCGCTGTGCCCCCTGGCGGTTTAGCTTGATCGCGTAAACGCTTGTGGTTGCTGTGATAAACAGCTGCTGCTTGCCCCGCCCACCAAAACACACATTCGACACCAATTCCGGCACCAAGATTTTGCCCATCAATGCGCCCTTGGGCGAAATGCAATGGACGCCGTCAGCCGCCGACGACCAGATATTGCCGTCAGTGTCCAGCCGAATCCCGTCGGACGCGCCGGGGTTGATTTCATGGAAGACATCGCCGCCAGACAAAGCGCCGTCGGCCGCTACGTCAAAGCGACGAATATGTTGCGGGTCGTCACTGAACATGCGCCCTGTGTCGGCCAAAAAGAGCGCCGTTTCATCTGGTGAGAAAGCCAGGCCGTTCGGACAGTTCCCGTCCCCGATCATGACGTCGATGTCCTGGGTATCGGGGGTCACGCGATACAGGTTGCAGGGCAGTTCCTGTTTCGCCTTGTACCCCTCGTAATTGGTCATGATGCCGTAATGGGGATCGGTGAACCAAATCGTCCCGTCTGATTTCACCACGACATCGTTGGGGGAATTCAACGGTTTGCCGTCATACTGATCGGCGATTACAGTAATCGTCCCGTCATGTTCAGTGCGCGTCACGCGACGCAGACCGTGTTCGCACGAAATGAGGCGACCTTGCAGGTCCCGGGTATGCCCGTTCGAATAATTCGAGGGCGCCCGATATGTGCTGACACCTGTATCCGGGGACCAGCGCATGATGCGGTTGTTCGGGATGTCGGAAAACAGCAGGCAATTTGCGTCGCCAAACCAGACCGGGCCTTCAACCCAGTCAAACCCCGTGGCCAGCTGTTTGACCGGCGCGTTAAAGAGAACGTATTCGCCAAATTTCGGGTCAATCACTTCGTAGAACGACATAGGTCTCTTTCCTCAAACGACAGTTTGCGCGATGGTGTTATCGATACCATTTATTCGCATCAACTGGGAAGGCAATCTTATGGCCTACACTGTTTCCACGCATAATCTCACCCATTCAGGCGCTATGGCAATGCTCCAAGCGGCAATTTCGAAAGCCGAGGAGATCGGGCAACCGCAATGCATCGTCATAGTCGACGCGAGCGGCGAACTTCTCGCAGAGATTCGCATGACAGGCGCAAAGTTTCTGAGCAGAAAGAGCGCCTTGTCGAAGGCGCTGACGGCATCGTCCATCCGGGCCGGTTCGGAGACGGTTCCCGAACACGTGCGCCCGTTCATTGCGATGGCGACAGGTGGATTGGTGACCGGGCTTCCCGGTGGTTTGCCGATCATTATTGACGGTGTCTGCGTCGGAGGTATCGGCGTCGGGTCTGGCAGCGGCGATCAGGATTTAGCCGTCGCATCGGCGGCCCTGCGGGCAGTTGATACTGATGTCTAGGAGAACACAATTTGCGCTTTCACGACTTGGCTGCGGTCCCCGGCCAATTCAAAGGCCGCTACGGCGTCATCCATTGGCAGGCTGTGCGTTATGAGTGGCTTTACGTCGATCAGCCCCTTTTGCATCAATGACACGCCGGTGAAGAACTCTTCGTGAAACCGAAAGGAGCCTCTAAGCTCAAGCTCCTTGGCGGTTATGGCCATCATCGGCAGTGACATGTCACCGCCGAGGCCCAATTGCATAATGACGCCGCTCGGTCGCATGGCAGGGATCGCAGCAGCCAATGCCGCGCCAACGCCTGAACATTCATAGAGCACGTCGAACGTGCCCTTGTTTGCGGAAAACTCTGTAAGGCCGTCTGGCGTGGCCGCCATGTTTACAACGGCATCCGCCCCCACAATGCGCGCCATTTCAAGGGTGAAATCTGAAATGTCGGTTGCGACGACCTGATCCGCGCCCGCACGGCGCGCCGCAATAATTGACAGCAGCCCGATAGGGCCGCAGCCGGTCACCAGCACCGACTTTCCAAGCATCGGGCCTGCACGACGGGTTGCATGCAAACAGACCGCCAAGGGCTCTGCCATTGCGGCTTCGCCGGCGCTCAGCCCGTCGGCGATTGCACATTGCGCGGCGTTCGCCACCAAGGTCTGACGAAACGCGCCCTGGATATGGGGAAAGGGCATGGCCGATCCATAGAACCTCATGTTCAGGCACTGGTTGTGGCTGCCTTCGTTACAAAAGCGGCACTCCCCGCAGGGCCGCGACGGGGAGACCGCAACCAACTGACCGACCTCTAGCCCGTCAACGCCGGGACCCAATTCAGCGATATGGCCAGACACTTCGTGGCCCAGCACCATCGGCTCTTTCAGGGTGATTGGGCCAAAGCCGCCATGGTTGTAGTAATGAAGATCCGATCCGCAAATTCCGCCAGCCGCCATTTGTATCACGACTTCGCCATGACCGGGCTTTTGGGGCTCCTGATGCTCAATTCGTAAGTCCTTGGCGGCGTGGATGACGATGGATTTCATGGGTGTGGCCTGTTTGCTTGACACGGAATGTTATCGATAACATAAATTGAAGTGACGCAAGAAGTCGAGACCCAAAGGGGATGCACATGAGCACCAATACGTCACTCTTCGATCTTACAGGCAAACGTGCCCTTATCACCGGATCATCGCAAGGCATTGGCTATGCTTTGGCGACTGGATTGGCGCATGCGGGCGCGGAAATCGTCCTGAATGGTCGCGACGGCGCCAAGCTGGACAAGGCCGCCGAGACGCTGCGCGCAGACGGGGCGACGGTACATAGCGTGGTCTTCGACGCCACCGAGCATGACACCGTCCGGTCAGCCGTTGACGCATTCGAGGCCGAAACGGGAGCCATCGACATTTTGGTCAACAATGCAGGCATGCAGCACCGCACAGAGCTGGAGAATTTCCCCGCCGACGCATTTGAAAAGCTGCTGCAAACCAATATCGCCAGCGTCTTTCATGTGGGCCAGGCCGTCGCACGCCACATGATCGGGCGCGGCGCGGGCAAGATCATCAACATCGCATCGGTGCAGACGGCCTTGGCGCGTCCGTGCATCGCGCCTTATACGGCGACCAAGGGTGCTGTGGGCAACCTGACCAAGGGCATGGCAACCGACTGGGCCAAGCACGGGCTGCAATGCAATGCCATCGCGCCGGGCTATTTCGACACGCCGCTTAATGCAGCCTTGGTGGCTGATCCTGAATTCTCGGCATGGCTGGAAAAACGCACCCCAGCGGGTCGGTGGGGGCAGGTTGAAGAGCTGGTCGGGGCATGCGTCTTCCTGTCCTCGCCTGCGTCGAGCTTTGTAAACGGGCACACGCTTTATGTGGACGGTGGGATCACGGCGTCGCTGTGACGCTGCGTGTCGTCGTCATGGGCGTCGCGGGGTGCGGCAAGTCTTCCGTGGGGGAGGCGGTCGCCGCTAAACTGGCAGCCTCATATCTGGATGGCGACGATCTACATCCAGCCGCAAACATCGCCAAGATGTCCGCGGGAACGCCGTTGAATGACGCGGACCGCGCGCCATGGTTGGACCTTATCGGTGCAAAGCTGGGGTCAACGCGCACGCCGTTGCTGATTGGGTGTTCGGCGCTGAAGCAAGCGTACCGTGACCGGATTCGGGCCGGTGCCAACGCAGATGTCTGGTTCCTGCATCTGGCCGGAGACCGCGCCGTGATTGAAAACCGCATGTCGCAGCGCACAGGCCACTTCATGCCTGTCAGCTTGCTCGACAGCCAGTTCGCAGCACTCGAACCGCTTTCGCGCAATGAGCAGGGGGCCGCCATTGATATCGACCAAACATTTGACCGCGTCGTGGCATCGGCTGTCGCGGCGTTAGAAAGGGATTTCTCATGACCAAAACAGTTGCACTTATCGGGGCAGGTGCCATGGGCGGGGCCATTGGCACGCGACTTTTGGAAACCGGCCACACCTTGCGGGTGTTTGATCTGAATGCAGACGCCGTAGCGGCCCTTGTAACAAAAGGGGCAATAGCGGCCGAAAGCGCGGCGGATGCGGCCAAGGGCGCATATGCCGCAATCACAAGCCTGAACGCGCCCCGCATCGTTGACCTCGCAATCTTCGGGAAAGACGGTGCGGCGGAGGGCGCGGACACGGGCATGCTTGTCATCGACATGTCGTCCATCGACCCCGAAGCCACCAAAGAGCTTGCCATGAGAGCCAAAGACCACGGGCTGCGCTGGGTTGATAGCCCGCTGTCGGGCGGCGCCCCCAAGGCGCTGACGGGTGAGTTGACCTTGATGGCAGGTGGTGAAGATCAGGACGTCAAAGACGCCCATGAGGTGCTGAAACATGTTTCGGCCAACTACACGCATATGGGGCCTGCCGGCGCTGGTCAGACGACCAAGCTTATCAATCAGGTGTTGTGTGGTTTGGGCTTTCTGGCGGTTGCGGAGGCCACGCAACTGGCGCTCGACGCGGGCGTCGACGCCGCCAAAATCCCGCAAGCCTTGAAAGGTGGCCGCGCCGACAGCGCGCTGTTGCAGGAATATATGCCACGCTATGTGGCCAAGGATTACCGACGCACAGGCCGCATCGACAACATGGTCAAAGACCTCAACGGCGCGCAGGATCTGGCGCGGCTGACCAACACCGCCATGCCCATGACCGCCGTCTGCCAGGAGGTACACCGCATGCTGACCGCCGCAGGTTTGGGCGGCGAGGATCAGGCCGCCCTGATGGAATACTTCCAAGGGATCAATAAGGAGAATTTCGCATGATTACCCGATTTGCTTTGTTCGAAGGGGCGGTGAAACCCGGCCACCAGGACGCGTTCCGCGCAGCTGTCAAAGACCGGCTCGTGCCGCTTTGGACGCAATTCCCGGGGGCTACGAATGTCGACGTGATGTTTGGCGACGACCGCGACGAGGGCGCGCCGGAATTTCCGCTGATGTTGGCGATCACCTATGAAAACGAGGCTGGTATGGAAAGCGCGTTGGCCTCGCCCTTCCGGTCGCAGTCGCGCGACGTCACGGGCGAGATCGTCGCCGAACATTTCGACGGTCGCATCCATCACCACGTGACCGAGCTGAACCGCTACCCGACTTAAGTGCTACTCACCCGCCTGTGGGCTTTTGCCCGAATGGCGGGTGATCCCCAGCCCAATGGGCCTGCGTTGATTGCCGGGGAGGGACGGGTCGGGTCCCCAGATTGCCTGATAGGTGTCCAGCACCATCCCGCGCCGCTGCATCGCAACGGATGCCACAATAAGGCACCCCCACCACAACACCAAACTCAGCCACATCCAGTTGTACCCATTGGCCTGCCAAAGGCCGGATATGAGTGTTGCAGCAGAGAGCGCCAGGGCGACATATCCCGCCGATTTGTGGATATACTCAAAGGCCAAGCGGCGCGGTGTCATGTCGAAATGGTCGCCGTTCAAGGACCCGTCTGCGGCCGGCTCCGTGGGGCCGCCTTTGGTTCCGCGCAGGATGCCTCCGGCGATTTGCAACACGGCCAAGGCCACCACGGTCCAGCCCATCCACCAATGCGGGCCGGGCATGGCGCCACGTTCAAACGGGGCGTTCAGGATAAGCCACAACCCCACCAGCATCAGCACAAAGGCGCTGTATTGGCAGATGCGATGCGTGTTCCACCAAAACCGGCTGTCCAGCCGTGTGGGCCAATCCTGCCCCGGGGTGACTTTGAAATAGCGCGCAATGAAAATGCCGGATGGGACCAGAATGCCCCACGCCGCGACCATGATCCTTGCGTGCCAGCTGAGATGCCACCCGACATCGTGCACGCGGGCCGTATCCATCGGGGATAGCAGCCACTCCAGCATCAGCCTTTGACCGCGCCGGCTGTCATCCCCGTGATAATCTGGCGCGAAGCCACGAAGGTGAAGATGATCGGGGGGATCGCCAGCAGCATGCCGGTCGCCATGATGACACCCCAGTCTATGTCAAACTCGGTGATCGAATTCACAATCGTCACGGGCACAGTGCGCGAGTTTCGATCCGCCAGCGCGTTGGCCAGCAGGAACTCGTTCCAAGCAACACGGAAGGTGAAGATCGCGGCGGCGGCAAGGCCCGGCTTGATAAGCGGCAGCACCACAAGAAAGAAAACCTGAAAGGGACCGGCACCGTCCATACGGGCGGCCTCTTCCAGCTGGATCGGAACTTGGACAATGAAACTCTGCAAGATCCAGATCACGAAGGGGAGGTTCATCGCGACATATACCAAGATGATGCCTGCGCGCGTACCGTCGATCTGGAACTGGAAGGTCCAGATGCCAAACACCGGCACCAGCAGCACCGCAGGCGGCACCATGCGCATGGTCAAGGTAGACAACGACACCGTGTCGCGCCCCATAAAGCGGAATCGCACCAGCGCATAGGCCGCCATGCAGCCAATCACCAATGTCAGCACGGTCGAGACCAAAGCAATAATCAACGAGTTGACCAGCGCCCGCCCGAAGGTCTTGTCGCAGTAGTCAATATGCGCGGCCTCGTACCATAGGAAGTCGCACAAGGCGGTCTCGTAGTTGCGGATGGTCGGCATGAAGAACAGCGACGAGGTCGAAGACATGATGTCCACATTCAGCTTCAGCGACGTCATCAGCATCATCAGGATCGGGCCAACGGCCATCACCACCAAGGCGACCAGAAGCGCGTAATAGGCGGGGTTCTGTTTGTCGTATATCTTCTCGGCCATTACAGGTCCTCCTCGGCGGCTTTGCGCAGTCTTGCGGCGCGGAGTTCAACCGCCTTGTTGTAGAGGAACATGGCGAAGGTCAGGATCATCAAGAGGATCAGCAGATAGTTCGACATGGCCGCCGCTTCGCCAAGCTCGCGGAATTCGGATGCCGTGCGCGAGATGCGCAGCGACAGGATTTCCGTCGACAGCCCCGGCCCGCCATTGGTCAGCACCAGGATCACCTCCAGCACTTTGAAAGCGTCGATGAGGCGCAGAAGCAGCGTCACAATCAGCACCGGCATCATCAGCGGCAGCTTGATGTGGATGATCTGCTGCCAACCGGTGGCACCGTCAATTTTGGCGGCCTCCATGGCCGACTGAGGCAAGGATTGCAGCGCGGCGAGCGACAGGATGAAGATGAACGGCGTCCACTGCCAAACGTCGGCAATAACGACGGAGGCAAACGCCCAGTTGCCGTCAGATAGCCACGGGATTGGATCGAAGCCCATGGACTTCAACGTGCGGTTAAAGATGCCCACGGTTGGGTGGTACATGTAGCGCCACATCAGGCCGACCACGATAGGGGCGATCATCATAGGCAGGATGAACAAGGTGCGCAGCACCGACATGCCGCGGATGTTGCGGTCCAGCAGCAGGGCAAGGCCTACGCCCAGGAACATCTCCAAGGACACGACGACCATCGCGAATTTCATGGTCACCCAAAAGCTCTCGCGGAAGCTCGCGTCGCCCAGCAGGTTGATGTAGTTGCGCAGGCCCACAAACTCGGCCTCGCCGATGCGCTGGCTGGGGTTCCAGTCCAGGAAGCTGGCGTAGACCATGTAGCCAATGGGGTAGAGCAGGGCGACTGCCATAATCACCGCCGCAGGGGCGAGGAACAAGTAAGGCGTCAGCCGATTTACATTTGCGGTTTGCATCTGCGCGTACCCGTTAGGCGAAAAAGGGAGGGGGGGGTGGTCAGGCCGCCAAGGGAGCAGCGGCCCGACCCGTCTTAGACTGCTAGCTTACTGCCAGGTGTAGTAGCCAGCTTCAGCCATGATGTCCTTGGCCCGTGCGGCCACGCCGTCCAGCGCTTCCTGCGGGTCCAGACCTTCGGTCAGAACTTGGCTCATGGTGGTGCCGATATCGGCGTTGATCTTACCCCATGTCGGGATGATCGGACGCCAGTCAGGGTCTGCATATTTAAGCGCTTCACCAAAGGTAGCCGAATAAGGGTACTTCTCGTTCAGAGCAGCGTCTTGATAGGTCGAGAACCGCGACGGGTTGCCGCCAGCCATCGCCGTCATCAGGTCGCCCTTCTTGGAGGTCAGCCATTGCATCAACAGGAACGCGGCTTCTTTGTTCTGCGCGTTCTTGGGGATGGCGATGCCAAAGCCACCGGTTTGCGAGCCACGACGCACACCTTCAGGGTGCAGCGCGTAGCCAACTTTGCCGGCCACGGTCGACTTGCTTGGGTCCTCAAAGCCAGCAGCGAAGGCGATCGAGTCCATGAACATGGCCGCTTGACCCTGTTGGAACGCGGCTGCCGCTTCTGCGGGACCGAATGTTTGCGAACCCTCTGGGCCGCAATCAACGATTGTCTTCAAAGCGTTTGCCGCAGCGACACCCGCTTCGTTGTTGATGATCGGGTTCCATGCGTCGTCAAACACGCGACCGCCAAGCGGGGCGAGGTGCAGCAAGAATGCGTGCGAGGCTTGGTGGCCAGAGGCCGCCCGCGATGCCATGCCGCCCATGCCGTCTTCCAGCTCAGGAATTTTGCAGGCTGCGTCGAGCAGTTGGTCATAGGTTTCCGGCGTGGCGATGCCGTGCTTTTCAAAGATGTCCTTGCGGTAGGCCAGCACGGACGTCTCGGACCCGTAAGGGATACCGTATAGCGAGCCGGTCGGCCCCGGCAAGTAACCCTTCTTGCCGCCCGCGATGCCGATATTGGCCACGTAGCCGTCAATCAGGTCGCCCGCGTCATATGCGGGGTCAGAAAGCTTGGGGTTCATGAAATACTTGGCCAGGTTTTCCAGCTGGTCAGCAAAGACGTAATCCGCCTTCGAGAACACCACGTAGGAAATCAGGTCATAGTCGCCTTCGTCCTTGGTCAGCTCAAGCGTCTGGCGCTCGCGCATTTTGAGGTATTGCAGCTGGTCCACTTCGACCTCGATGCCGGTTTCCTCTGTAAAGGCTGGCAGCACTTTCATCATCGCGTTGTAGTGGGGGTGGGCCGGTACGTTAATCACCAATGTGGTGCCAGCGTAGGGCGCGTATGGGCCCCCATGCCCGTCGGCCATAGCGATGCCCGCCATGGAAACTGAGACGGCGGTTCCCGTCAGGATTGTCTTAAGTGATAGCATTCTTGGTTCCTCCCTGATGCCATTTTCTTTGGTTATTGAGACGTTAGAGCCGCAGCCCGGACGCCTTGTCGAAAATCATGATCTCGTCGGTCAGCACTCCGAATGTCTGTATTGTGCCGGCGCGAATTGGGCTGGTGCTTTGGGTCTCCACCAGCACGTCGGCATCCCCGCAGCGGGTGACGAGCACGGATTGCGCTCCCAGATATTCGGCCACGACGACCTTCAATTCGATGGCCGCGCCTCTGTCGGTGTCGGTCACAAAGCTGGACGGCCTGATGCCAACGGTCACGTCTTTTGAAGCCGCTGATTGCAGGCGCTTACCTAGGTCCGCGTCCAGCGGCAGCATGAAGCCGTCGCCGCGTACCCATGTGACGCCTTTTTCCTCAGTCAATGCGCCGTCGATAAAGTTCATTGTTGGTGAGCCGATGAAGCCCGCCACAAACTTGTTCACCGGCGATTTGAACAGCTCTTCGGGTGTGCCTTGTTGCTGGATCAGCCCGTCAGACATCACCACGATCCGGTCGCCCAGCGTCATGGCCTCCACCTGATCGTGGGTCACGTAGACCATATTCTTGTCAATCGTGTCGCGCATCTCCGCAAGCTCGGCGCGCATCTTGCCGCGCAGTTTGGCGTCGAGATTGGACAGCGGCTCGTCAAACAGGAACGTTCCCGCGTCGCGCACCAGGGCGCGGCCCATCGCGACGCGTTGGCGCTGACCACCAGACAACTCAGCCGGTTTGCGGTCCAGCAGGTGGGCGATGTTCAGCATTGTGGCGACCCGTGTCACCTTTTCCTCAATCTCGGATTTGGAGGCCTTGGCCAGCCGCAACGCGAAGGACATGTTCTTGGCAATATTCATGTGCGGGTAGAGCGCGTAGTCTTGGAACACCATCGCCAGGTCGCGGTCTTTGGGGTCCAGCTTGCTGATCGGGCGGTCGTCGAAATAAATCTCGCCGCCAGACAGCGTCTCAAGCCCAGCCAGCATCCGTAGCGTGGTGGATTTGCCGCAGCCCGACGGGCCAACAAGAACGGTAAACTCGCTGTCCTCAAGCGTCAGATCGAAAGGAGGCAGCACCTCCACGGACCCATAACTTTTCGACACTTTGTCAAAGACAATCTTCGGCACGCCGTCCTCCCAGCAACACGCGGTGGCAAGCGCAATAACGCGGCTCGCCTTTGCAGTCACAGTGACGCGGTGCGGGCCCTGCGGGAAGATTGAAAAACTCCTAACTACGTTAGCGTTAACGTAAATGTTGGTGTATAGGACTGTAAAAATTGAAGAATTCGACGTTAAGGTGTTCCCCATGCCACGTTCCACCAAGCCCGGAAAAATCGAAGATGTCGCCGCGGTGGCCGAAACCAGCATTATGACCGTGTCGCGTGCGATCCGCGGGGTGGAAGGTGTGTCAGAGAAAAAGCGCGTCGAAATTCTGAAAATAGCGCGCAAGCTGAACTACGTTCCCAACTCCAATGCGCGCTCGCTCGCGGTGGCCAACTCCAACCTTATCGGCATCTCGCTGCCCACTTTCGCGGGGGAGGTGTTTGCCGAAATCCTCGACGGCATGCGCGGCACGTTCGATCAGGCAGGCTATTCGTCGGTGATCGACACCACACAGTACAACAAGGACACAGAGCTGGCGTGGATTAGGCGCCTTTTGTCATGGCAGCCAGCGGCCATCATTCTGACCGGAATCGACCATCACCCTGAAACGCGCACCCTGCTGGCATCGTCTCGCATCCCTGTGCTGGAAATCTGGGATCACACCAACACGCCGATTGATACATCTGTTGGTATCGACCATCGCATGGCCGGGCGGGTGATGGCCGAACATGCCAAGGCACAGGGCTACGGCGCACCGGCTTTTGTCAGCACGCCGCGTGGCTACGACATTCGTGCCGACGCACGATTGGCAGGCATTCGCGATGTGTTTGGCGATCAGGAGGGCAGCGAGGTTTTGACCGCAAGGCCGTCGCTTGAAAACGCGTTTTCGACCGGCTTTGACGGGACGCTCGATATTTTGTCGCGCCGGGATACGGACATCATATTCTATCTGAACGACAATATGGCGTTTGGCGGAATTATGGCCTGTCAGTCCAAAGGCATGACGGTGCCCAGGGATATGGGCATCGTGGGGTTCAACGGCCTTGATCTGACACGGGTGCTGCCGGTGCAATTGACCACAGTCAAGACGCCGCGACGGCAAATGGGGGTCGTGGGCGCGCGGTTGTTACTGGCGCGTATCAATGGCGTTAAGGTCGCAAAATCGACCGTCATGCCGGTGCAATTTGTCGAAGGCGAAACCACTGTATTGCAATCTGGCGCGCAAGGCGGCTCTATAGGATAGTTATCGATAACATTACCTGAGGCCCTTGCGTGCAGAACCCTCCCAAAATGAAGGATGTCGCCAAAGCGGCGGGGGTGTCGCCGATGACGGTGTCTCGGGCCTTCAAAAAGCATGCCTCCGTCAGCCAAGAGACGCGCAGCCGCATTCTGGCCAAGGCGCGCGAGCTTGGCTATGTGTTTGACAGCACGGCGTCCAACCTGCGCTCAAAACGGACTGGCTTTATCGCCGTCACAATCCCCTCGCTCAACAATGCCAACTTTGCCGATACGGTCACAGCGCTGACGGCGGAATTGGCAGAGGACGATCTTCAGGTCCTTTTGGGGTACACAAATTACAATCCCGACGACGAGCAGCGCCTTGTCGAACAATTGCTCCGTCGCCGCCCGGACGCCATTGTGCTGACCGGCGGCACGCATACGGCACAGACGCGCATGCTTCTGTCGCAGACCAATATCCCCGTGATAGAGATTTGGGATATTCCCGAAGACCCGATCCAACACGTCGTGGGGTTTTCTAACGCCAAGGCGATGGAGGGGGTCGTGGACCACCTTGTGGCCCAAGGCCATCGCGCGATCGGCCTCATTGGGGGCGAGGGCAGCACTGACACCCGGGGCGCGGATCGTCGCGCCGGCTTCGTCGCTGCAATGACGCGGCACGGATTATCGGCTGATGCACTTGTCGCGGCGGGGGATGCGCCCGTGTCAATGCAACCCGGGGCAGATGCCATGGCGCAGTTGCTGGCAACCAAAAGGTCGCTAGATGCGGTGGTTGGCGTGTCTGACCTGTCCGCCTTTGGGGCGATGAGCGAATGCCAAAGGCATGGCATGAAGGTTCCAAAGGACATCGCCGTGGCGGGCTTTGGCAACTTTGAGATATCGAGCACCTGCAATCCGGGCCTGACAACCGTTGACGCATGTTCTTCAGAAATCGGGCTCAAAGCCGGGCGACTCCTCAGACGCCTGCTGCTGGACAGCGCCGAGACCGCACCGCCCCAGCTGATTGAGGTGCAGCCAAAGCTCATTGTGCGACCTTCCACGGCAGGGCCGCTTTAATGAATGCGGCAGAGGAACGCTTAGCCAGGGCCAGTGCGGCTCAAGGGCAAATAGTGGCCCTATGATTGCGCGCATCCTCATAGCCCTGCTTATCGCGGCGGTCGGGGTGGCGGTCTTCGTGTTTCTCGATCTGCCCCTTCCTTGGCTTCTTGGGCCGATGTTTGCCTGCCTTATCGCCGCGCTCGCAGGGGCAAAACTCAAAGGCCCGCCGCTTTTGGGGGACGCCATGCGCACCATTCTGGGCGTCGCGGTTGGCGCGTCGATCACGCCCGACGTGGTGACGCGGCTCCCCGACATGGCCGCCTCCATTGCGTTTATACCGCCCTTCATCTTGCTGATCGGCCTCGTCGGCTATCCCTATTTCCGGAAGGTCTGCAAATTTGACCCCGCCACCAGTTACTACGGGGCCATGCCCGGCGGGCTGCAGGACATGCTCATCTTTGGCGAGGAGGCCGGCGGCAATGTCCGCCAGCTGTCGCTGATCCATGCCACCCGCGTGCTGATCGTGGTGTCGCTGCTGCCCGTGGTGCTGACCTACATCCTTGGCCTGAGCCTCGATCAGCCCATCGGTGCGCCCGCGTCGGAAATCCCGCCGCTGGAATTGCTCTACATGGTGCTTATCGCGCTGATCGGTTGGCAGGTGGCAAAAAAGATCGGCCTTTTCGGGGCCTCCATCCTCGGCCCGCTGATCCTTGCGACGATTGCAAGTCTGACAGGCCTCATCCATTCCCGCCCGCCGATGGAGGCGATTCTTGCGGCGCAGTTCTTTATCGGCCTGTCGGTCGGCGTCAAATATGTGGGCATCACATGGTCCGAGCTGCGCCGCGTCGTTCTTGCGGCCATCGGCTACACGGCCCTCATCATGGCGCTGTCTTTGGCGGTGGCGGAACTGGTGGTCGTGCTGGGTCTCGCCCCGCAGGCCGAGGCGTTGCTTGCCTTTTCTCCGGGCGGGCAGGCGGAAATGACGGTGCTTGCCATCGTGGCGGGGGCCGATATCGCCTATGTGGTGACCCATCATTTGACCCGCATCGTGGTGGTCATTATCGGCGCGCCGATTGTGAAGAAATGGCTCACGTAAATCTGGCTTGTTTCGTATCGGGAACCTGCTAAGCATACCTTTGTACACGTCGGGAGAACCAGCCAAGCTGGTGCCGAAGGAGCAACCGCCCCGGAAACTCTCAGGCCCAAGGGACCGCCGTGCGACCGAACGAACTCTGGAGAGAGACGCAAGACGCGTCCGCCGAAGGGATAACGATCTCAGGCGAAAGGACAGAGGGGGCACCAACCCGCGGGCAACGCCCGTGACCCTATGGTGCCTGCGCGATTTTTCGACGAAAAATCGGCCCGGCTAGCAAAAGGCGGCGCTTCATGTCTGACCTCTACAAGACCCCGCTGCATGCGCTCCATCTGGAGCTTGGTGCAAAAATGGTGCCCTTTGCGGGGTATGACATGCCTGTGCAATACCCGCTTGGCGTCATGAAAGAACACCAGCACACACGCGAAAAGGCGGGGCTGTTTGACGTCAGCCATATGGGGCAGGTGATCGTGCGCGGGGCCTCCTACAAAGAGGCCGCGCTTGGCTTGGAAACGATGATCCCTGTCGATATTTTGAGCCTGCCCGAATACCGCCAGCGCTACGGCTATTTCACCAATGACCAAGGCGGCATCGAAGATGATCTTATGCTGGCCAATCGCGGCGATCATGTCTTTGTCGTGGTCAACGCCGCCTGCAAAGCAGCCGATATCGCGCGGTTGAAAGCCGCGTTGGAGCCCGCGATCCAAGTCACCGAAATCACCGATCGCGCCCTCCTTGCGCTGCAAGGACCCGCGTCAGAAACCGTCCTCAGCGCGCTTGACCCCCATGCTGCCACCCTGCGGTTCATGGATGTCGCCACGCTTGATCTGGACGGCGTCGAGGCATGGGTCTCCCGCTCCGGCTATACTGGCGAGGATGGCTATGAGATCTCCGTCCCGGCGGAGCAAGCCGATCATATTGCGCGCGCGCTCCTTTCACACGCCGACGTCGAACCCATCGGTCTTGGCGCACGGGACTCGCTCCGTCTTGAAGCGGGGCTATGCCTTTACGGCCATGACATCGACACCACCACGACCCCAGGCGAGGCCGCGCTGACATGGGCCATCCAAAAGTCCCGCCGCGCAGGCGACAGGGCAGGCGGCTTCCCCGGCGCGGACGTCATTCTCTCTCAACTTGAAAACGGCGCGTCCCGCAAACGCGTGGGCCTGATCCCCGAAGGCCGTGCCCCCATGCGCGAAGGCGTAGCGCTGTATGCCTCCGAAGATAGCAACACGCCCATCGGCACCATCACCTCTGGTGGTTTCGGCCCCACGGTCGGGCACCCTGTTGCAATGGGATATGTTACCACGGACCACGCCACAAAAGGCACCACCGTCTATGGCGAGCTGCGCGGCAAGCGCCTGCCGCTCACCGTGGCGGCCATGCCGTTCACACCCGCAAAATTCAAACGCTAAGCCAAGATCACGAAAGGGAGACAAGACATGAAATTCACCGAAGAGCACGAGTGGCTGAAAGAAGAAGGCGACCTGATCGTTGTGGGCATCACCGAACACGCGGCGACCCAGCTGGGCGACGTCGTTTTCGTCGAATTGCCCGATGCAGGCACGACCGTCAGCAAGGATGACGAGGTCGTGGTGATCGAATCTGTCAAGGCCGCGTCAGACATCCTGGCCCCGCTCGACGGCGAAATTGTCGAGGTGAACGAGGCGCTGGCCGACAGCCCGTCAACCGTCAATGACGACGCCATGGAGGGCGGCTGGTTTTTCAAAATGAAGCCGTCTGACCTCAGCCCGATGGACGACTATATGGACGAGGCCGCGTACAAAAAGCTCATCGACTGATGGCTATCCTTCGCATCGTCGCAGACCTTGAAACGCCAGACCCTCAGGCAACCGCCGATTGGTACGCCGCCCTGTTCGGGATGGAAGTCCTGATGGATCAAGGCTTCATCGTCACGCTCGGTGCAGGGGGCACAGCCCCCATCCAACTTAGCCTCGCCAGCGAAGGTGGGGCCGGCACGCCGGTCCCCCACCTGTCCATCGAGGTCGATGATCTTGATGACACGCATGCCCGCGCCATGATGCTCAGGCTCGACGAGGTTTACCCCCTCACAACCGAGCCTTGGGGCGTCCGCCGCTTCTTTCTGCGCGACCCACAAGGCCGCATCCTCAACATCCTGTCTCACGCCGACTAGCCATCCCGGAGCCCGCCATGACCTTCACCCCCACCGAATACTTGCCCTATGACTTTGCCAATCGCCGCCATATCGGGCCGTCACCCGCTGAAATGGCCCAGATGCTGGACGTGGTTGGGGCCAAGGATCTTGACGCATTGATCGACGACACGCTGCCCAAGATGATCCGCCAAAAGGCCCCTCTGGATTTCGGCAAAGCCAAATCCGAGCGCGAGCTGCTGCATCACATGCGGCAAACGGCCGATAAGAACAAAGTTCTGACTTCGCTGATCGGGCAGGGCTACCACGGCACCGTGACGCCGCCCGCGATCCAGCGCAATATCCTCGAAAACCCCGCGTGGTACACCGCCTACACGCCCTACCAGCCCGAGATCAGTCAGGGCCGGCTTGAGGCGTTGCTGAACTTCCAAACCATGGTCTCCGATCTGACCGGTCTGGAGATTGCCAACGCCTCCTTGCTGGACGAGGCAACCGCCTGCGCCGAGGCGATGACCATGGCCCAGCGCGTTGGCAAATCCAAAGCCACCGGCTTTTTTGTGGACGAAAACTGCCACCCGCAAAACATCGCGGTGATGAAAACCCGCGCCCAGCCCTTGGGCATCAAGGTCATCGTCGGCAATCCTGACGATCTGGACGCGGGCGAAGTTTTCGGCGCGATCTTTCAATACCCCGGCACCCACGGCCACATCCGCGACTTCACCCCCGAAATGGCCAAGCTCCATGAACACCAAGCCATCGGCATCATCTCAGCCGACCCGCTGTCGCTGACCCTGCTTAAGGAACCGGGCGCCATGGGCGCGGACATTGCCGTCGGCACCACCCAACGCTTCGGCGTGCCCATCGGCTATGGGGGCCCGCATGCGGCCTATATGGCCACCAAGGTCAACTACGCCCGCAACATGCCGGGCCGCATCGTCGGGGTCTCCATCGACAGCCACGGCAACCGCGCCTACCGGCTGTCCCTGCAAACGCGGGAACAACATATCCGCCGCGAGAAAGCCACCTCCAACGTCTGCACGGCCCAAGCGCTGCTCGCCGTTATGGCCGGGTTCTACGCGGTGTTTCACGGCCCCGAAGGCTTGAAAGCCATCGCCCAGCGCATCCACCGCAAAACCGCACGGCTGGCCGAGGGGCTTAAGCAATCCGGCTTCGACGTCCGCCCTGCGACATTCTTTGACACCATCACCGTCGATGTCGGCCCGCTGCAATCGGCGGTCATGAAATCCGCTGTCGATGAGGACATCAACCTCCGCCGGGTGGGGGGCAGCAAGGTGGGCATCACGCTGGACGAACGCACCCGCCCCGACACGATCGAGGCCGTCTGGCGCGCCTTCGGCATCACCCGTGAGGACAAGGACTACACCCCGCATTACAACATGCCTGAGAAGCTGATCCGCAAGACCGATTACCTGACCCACCCGGTCTTCCACATGAACCGTGCGGAGACCGAGATGATGCGCTACATGCGCCGTCTCGCTGACCGCGACCTTGCGCTGGACCGTGCCATGATCCCGCTTGGGTCATGTACGATGAAGCTGAATTCAGCCGCCGAGATGATGCCTGTCACGTGGGACGAGTTCTCGCTGCTCCACCCGTTCTGCCCCAAGGACCAAGCGGCGGGTTACCATGACATGATCGACGATCTGTCGTCCAAGCTGTGCGATGTCACGGGCTATGACGCGATCTCGATGCAGCCGAACTCTGGGGCGCAAGGCGAATATGCGGGGCTGCTGACCATCGCGGCCTATCACCGCGCCAATGGGGACGAACACCGCGACATCTGCCTCATCCCGATGAGCGCGCATGGCACCAATCCCGCCTCCGCCCAAATGGTCGGCTGGAAAGTGGTGCCGGTGAAATCGGCGGACAATGGCGACATCGACCTTGATGACTTCCGCGCCAAGGTCGCGCAGCACAAGGACGCCCTTGCCGGTTGCATGATTACCTATCCCTCGACCCATGGCGTGTTCGAGGAAACCGTCATCGACGTCTGCCAGATCACCCATGAGGCGGGCGGGCAGGTCTATATCGACGGTGCCAATATGAATGCCATGGTGGGCCTGTCCCGCCCCGGCGATCTCGGCGGCGATGTGTCCCACCTGAACCTGCACAAAACCTTCTGCATCCCGCATGGCGGCGGCGGTCCGGGTATGGGGCCAATTGGCGTCAAATCCCACCTCGTCGAACACCTGCCCGGTGATCCCAACACCGGCGATGGCGCGGTCTCTGCCGCGCCCTTCGGCTCGCCCTCGCTGCTGCCCATTTCATGGGCCTATTGCCTGATGATGGGCGGGGAGGGCCTGACCCAGGCCACCCGCGTGGCCATTCTCAATGCCAACTACATCGCCAAGCGCCTCGAAGGCGCGTTCGACGTGCTCTACAAAGGGCCTTCGGGGCGGGTCGCGCATGAGTGCATCATTGACACAAGGCCCTTTGCCGACAGCGCCCATGTCACCGTTGATGACATTGCCAAACGGCTCTCCGACTGCGGCTTCCATGCGCCGACCATGTCTTGGCCGGTGGCGGGGACGCTGATGGTTGAGCCCACAGAGTCGGAAACCAAGGCGGAGCTTGACCGCTTCTGCGACGCCATGCTGGGCATCCGCGCCGAGATCAAGGCTATCGAAGACGGCGCGATGGACCCGGACAACAACCCGCTCAAAAACGCGCCGCACACGATGGAAGACCTCGTCAAAGACTGGGACCGGCCCTACACGCGCGAGACCGGTTGCTTCCCCGCAGGGGCGTTTCGCGTCGACAAATACTGGCCGCCGGTGAACCGCGTCGACAATGTCTGGGGCGACCGCAACCTGACCTGCACCTGTCCGCCCATGGAGGACTACGCGGAGGCGGCCGAATAACGCCATGGCACAAAATTTGGGCAATGCGAATCCAGAGGTTTGGCTAAGCCTGCGTGACGTAACGGAAAATGGACAGTTGATTATGTCAATTAAACCTTACATACTTAGGGTATGACACTACCGATGTAAGTCGAGTTGTAGAGGTGGAGCCATATTTCCCCGTCGGGGACTAAGTCTTGGGAAACCAGGGCAGGCCCCGGCATACACACTTGGATACGGAGGGACGTTATGTCTTCAAATGATCCTGATAAGGTCTGGCCAACAGGCCTGAACCTTCGCGAAGCTGAAGAGCTTCATAGCTATCTTATCGACGGCACACGTGTCTTCGGCGGGATTGCGCTTCTGGCACATATTCTCGTGGCGATTTCGACGCCGTGGCTCGGTTAGGGAGGGTACACAATGAACAATTCAAAGATTTGGCTCGTCGTGAAACCAACCGTTGGTGTTCCGCTGTTCCTGTCGGCTGTCGCCGTGGGCTCATTCGCGGTGCACGTGGCCGTGCTGTCGAACACCACTTGGGTGTCTGACTTCCTGTCTGGCAACGAGCTTGGCGCAATGTCGTCCGCAGCCGTCATCATTGACGACCCGGACACGAACACGGCCAACGCGTCTTTCGTGGCGCCTGAAACGGTCAGTGCGACCGGTTTCCAGGAAGTTCTGGTCACCATGCCGGACGGCACCCAAAGGCGTGCTGTGCTGCAGCCATCTGGCGAGTCTCTTTAGCTGAGACTGCCAACAAAATCGCCGATCCCTCAAGGGGCCGGTTTGTCGGGTGCCGTTCTCTAGCGGCATAGCCAAGGGGACGGCCCCGACGAAACATTCACGGCGGCCCGCTTTTGACGCGTGGGCTGTGCCATGAAGGCGCAGATGATGAACAATTATCGAAAATTTGCCATTGGCAAGCTGGCGCAAATTGGACCCCGCTATCTGCCATTCGCGGATGTGGCGTCAGAAAATGTGCCGCTGTCGCGCCTGCTGCGTCTCTCCCTGTTTCAAGTCACGGTCGGTATGGCTTTGGTGCTGCTGGTCGGCACGCTGAACCGCGTGATGATCGTGGAGCTCGACGTCTCCGCCGCCCTTGTGGGCATCATGATTTCCCTACCGCTGCTGTTCGCGCCGTTCCGCACGCTCATCGGCTTCAAATCCGACACGTTCGGCTCCGCCTTCGGGTGGCGACGGGTCCCGTTCATCTTCAAAGGCACAATGCTGCAATTCGGCGGCTTCGCGATCATGCCCTTCGCGCTGCTGGTGCTGTCTGGCTACGGCGAGGCCGTGGACGCGCCGCGCTGGATTGGCCATGCCGCCGCGGGTCTCGCATTCCTGCTGGTCGGCGCGGGCGTGCATATGGTGCAAACCGTGGGGCTGGCTTTGGCCACCGACCTGGTCCCCGAAGAGGACCAACCCAACGTCGTCGGTCTGATGTATGTGATGCTGCTCGTCGGCATGATCGTCAGCGCCTTCATCTTCGGTGCGCTGCTGGAAAACTACACCCCGGGCCGGCTGATCCAATGTATCCAAGGGGCGGCTGTCGTGACCATCGTGCTGAACGCGGTGGCGATGTGGAAGCAGGAAGGCCGCAACTGGGACCGCGCGCAGGCCCATATCAGGGGCGACGCAAAACCCGAATTCTCAGCCAGCTGGCGCAAGTTCATCGAAGGGGTGGGGGCCAAGCAGCTGCTGACCGTGATCGCCTTCGGCACGCTTGGCTTCGGCATGGCTGATGTGTTGCTGGAGCCTTACGGCGGCCAAGTGCTGGGCATGACGGTTGCGCAAACCACCAAGCTGACGGCCGTGCTTGCCGCAGGCAGCCTGATTGGCTTCGCGCTGGCGTCTCGCGTGCTCAGCAAGGGCGGCAGCCCGGTCAACATGTCCTTTTACGGCGCTGCCATTGGCCTGCCCGCATTCGCGGCCATCATCGCCTCGGCCCAAATGAACGCGCCGATGGTCTTTGTGCTGGGCACGCTTGGCGCAGGCTTCGGGGCAGGGCTGTTCAGCCACGGCACATTGACCGCGACAATGCGCTCTGCGCCCAAAGAACAAATCGGCCTCAGCCTTGGCGCATGGGGCGCAGTGCAGGCCACAGCCGCCGGGATCGGCGTCGCCGCAGGCGGCATCATCCGCGACATTATGGTCAGCCTGCCAAGCGCCGCCACAGCGCCGCCGGAGGCAGCCTACACACCTGTCTTCGTGTTGGAGATTATATTCCTGACAGCCGCCCTGATCGCCATCGTGCCGCTCATGAAAAAATTAACTCGAACCCGTTCGTCCAAGACCTATGTTCCAATAGAAGAACACTGACCAAGGACGGCCAATATGCTGCCGCGCAACGGCGGTAAGACACCACTGGAGGACCTATGACCACAGTCATCACACGGCTCTACGCCGACACCAAAACCGCCAACGCGGCGGTCTCTGACCTGAAAAAGGCTGGCTTCACCGGCGACATGGTCGACGTGGTCAAGCCCGGCCCAAGCGCGCATGAGGCCATGTCCGACGCGCATGTGGGCGACGCGCAAGCCGCCAAATACGCCGAGCACCTGAAAGGCAACACCGCGCTGGTTGTCGCGCGGGTGCCGTTCATGCCGATGGGGGCCGCGCAACGGGCGATGGAAATCGTCGACGCGCATCCGTCCCTCAAGGTGGGCGTTGCGGACGAAAACGCCTATGTGCGTCAAAGCATCGACAACAGCCAGTTCCTCAGCGTGCTGACCAGCCACCCGCACATGATCGGCCACGACCTGACCCCCGGCTATAGCGATCGCTACGGTCTGGTGACGGAAGCCTTCGGCCTCAAGCATCTCAAGCCGCATCGCTCCAAGCGGTCGGCCATCTCCGGTGGTGGCTTCAAGTCCCGCATGTTCTGGCCCATGCCGCTCCTGAAGAAGAAGGAGGGGTCCAGCTCCGCCATCTCCGGCGGGGCGCATATGTCCAAACTGTTCTGGCCCATGCCGCTGATTTCGCGGTCCGGCGGGCGCGCAAACGTCAGCTGATCGGACCAATCCTTCGCGCTTTCACGCCGCTCCATTCGGGGCGGCGTTTTTCGTTTCATGCCTCGCAGGAATCAAGGAAAGCGCAAGACGGGGAGCTAAGCGTTTGTTATAAATCGCTAAAATACTACTAAAGTTTTAGTTTGACAGATTTGAAGCTTCCTGCCTAACGTAAAGGCAGTCGGCAAAAACCGGCTCACAGAAAAATCTAGGGAGGAGACAAGATGCGCAAGTATCTACTCTCCGCAGTAGCGGCGTCTGCCGTGATTGCGGGGCATGGAACTGCTTTTGCCGACGCGGCAGCAGCCCAAAAATGGATTGATTCAGAATTCCAGCCATCGACCTTGTCGAAAGACGAGCAGATGTCCGAGATGGAATGGTTCATCGGCGCGGCCGAGCCATACAAGGGCATGGAAATCAATGTGCTGTCGGAAGGCATTCCGACCCACGGCTACGAGTCGGAAGTCTTGACCAAAGCCTTTGAAGAAATCACTGGCATCAAGGTCAACCACCAGATCCTCGGCGAGGGCGAAGTGGTCCAAGCCGTGCAAACGCAGATGCAGACCAAGCGGAACCTCTATGATGGCTACGTCAACGACAGCGACCTGATCGGCACCCATTCGCGCCTGCAGCTGGCCTATAACCTGACCGACCAAATGGCGGGCGACTGGGCGGGGACGACGTCCCCGACGCTGGACCTTGATGACTTCATGGGCATCCAGTTCACAACCGGCCCCGATGGCGACATCTACCAGCTGCCTGACCAGCAATTTGCCAACCTCTACTGGTTCCGCAAAGACTGGTTCGATGACCAGGCCAACAAGGACGCGTTCAAGGCCAAATACGGCTACGAGCTAGGCGTTCCGGTCAACTGGTCGGCCTATGAAGACATTGCCGACTTCTTCTCCAATGACGTCAAAGAAATCGACGGCGTCGAGATTTTCGGCCACATGGATTACGGCAAACGCGCGCCGGACCTTGGCTGGCGCATGACCGATGCTTGGCTGTCCATGGCGGGCACCGGGTCGAAGGGCGAACCAAACGGGGTGCCCATCGACGAATGGGGCATCCGCATGGAGGCGGGCAGCTGTAACCCGGCGGGCGCAAGTGTCACGCGCGGTGGGGCGGCCAACGGCCCGGCCGCGGTCTATGCGATCCGCAAATGGGATGAATGGCTGCGCAGCTACGCGCCACCGGCCGCCGCATCCTACGACTTCTACCAGTCGCTGCCGGCGCTCAGCCAAGGCAACGTGGCCCAGCAAATCTTCTGGTACACGGCCTTTACCGCCGACTTGGTGAAGCCGAAGTCCGAGGGCAACAACACGGTCGATGATGCCGGCAACCCATTGTGGCGCATGGCACCTTCACCGCATGGCCCGTATTGGGAAGAAGGCCAGAAGGTTGGCTATCAGGATGTGGGGTCCTGGACCTTCCTGAAATCCACGCCGTCTGATCGTGCGCAGGCCGCATGGCTCTATGCTCAATTCGTGACCTCCAAAACGGTCGACGTGAAGAAGTCCCATGTGGGCCTGACCTTCATGCGCGACTCGACGGTGAACCACGAGTCGTTCACGGAACGGGCGCCCAAACTTGGCGGATTGGTGGAATTCTACCGCTCGCCTGACCGCGTCGCATGGTCGCCAACCGGCATCAACGTGCCTGACTACCCAAAGCTCGCTCAAATCTGGTGGCAGCAAATCGGTGACGTCAACTCTGGCGCGTTCACGCCCCAGGAAGCGATGGACCGTCTCGCTGGCGAGATGGACATCACCATGGCCCGGATGCAGCAAGCGGACGAGGCTGCCAATGTCTACGGCGGCTGTGGCCCACGTCTGAACGAGGAAAAAGACCCCTCGGAATGGCTCGGCAAAGGTGGCGCGAAGGCCAAGCTGGACAACGAAAAGCCGCAAGGCGAGACCGTCAACTACGACGAGCTTGTGGCCCGCTGGAACCAGTAAACCTCCCCGTTGGCCTCTTCATCTGAGGGGGCCGACTTTGGCCGGGGCAATGGGCCAATCAATGCCCCGGCCATAATAATCTACCCGCGTCATGCGGGCACTACAGGGTAACGGAAAATGACAATCGAGCTGAAAGCCGCAAGTAAAGTCACGCGCGGCATCACCCATATCAAGCCAACATCGCTGGTCTTGGAAACGGGGCATTTCAATGTGCTGCTGGGCCAGACCGGGTCGGGGAAAACGTCGCTCATCAAGCTGATGGCGGGGCTGGATCAATTGGCGTCTGGCCAGATATTCATGGACGGTGTCGACGTCTCGAAACTGTCCACCCAGAAACGCAACATCTCGCTCGTCCACCAATTCTTCGTGAACTATCCGCAAATGAGCGTCTTCGACAACATCGCCTCCCCCTTGCGGGTCGCAGGCATGGCCAAGTCCGAGATCTCGGACCGCGTGGCCGAGGCTGCCAAGATCCTGCAGCTTGAACCGATGCTGAAACGCCGCCCCCAGGAACTGTCCGGCGGTCAGCAACAACGCTGCGCGCTTGCGCGCGCCATCGCCAAGGAAAGCCGCGCTGTCTTCCTCGACGAACCCCTCGCGAACCTTGACTACAAACTCCGCGAAGAACTGCGCGAACAACTGCCCGAGCTGTTCGCGGGCAGGGGGGCCGTCGTGGTCTACGCCACCTCGGAGCCGGAAGAGGCGCTGCTTTTGGGCGGCAAAACCGCCCTTATGGATGACGGTGTGGTCACGCAATTCGGCCCCACGGCCGAGATTTACCGCAACCCCGCCAACTTGACGGCGGCCGCCGTGTTCTCCGACCCTCCTATAAATGTGGTCGAGGTCATGTCGGAGAAAGGCAGCATCTGGGGAGGCGGCAACCTGACATGGGACGCCGACGCCCGCAGCGCGTCGGAGGGGCAATATCAATTTGCGATCCGCCCGCATTACGTGACGCCCAACCGGCAAAGCGATGCCGATGTGCCTGTCACTGGCCGCATCGCGGTCACCGAATTGTCCGGGTCTGAAACCAGCGCGCATTTCGAGGTTGAAGGCCGCTCATGGGTCAGCCTCGCGCATGGCGTTCACCCCTACAAGGTGGGCGAAGACCACACGTTCTATATGAATCCGGCCAACGGCCTCTACTTCCGCAAGGACGCTGCATAATGGCCAAAATCACTCTTAAAAACCTGCGCCATTCCTATCTGCCGAACCCGAAAGGGCGCGAAGATTTTGCGCTGAAAGAAATCGACCTCGACTGGCAGGATGGCGGCGCCTACGCATTGCTCGGCCCGTCTGGCTGCGGCAAGTCAACGCTGCTCAACATCATTTCCGGCCTGCTGCATCCGTCCGAGGGCGCGATACTGTTCGACGACAAGGACGTCACGCATCTGCCCCCCGACCAACGCAACATTGCGCAGGTGTTCCAGTTCCCGGTCATCTACGACACCATGACCGTCTACGACAATCTGGCCTTCCCCCTGCGCAATCGCGGTGTCGCCGCCGCACGCGTTGATGAAAGGGTCCGCGAAATCGCCGAGATGCTTGAGGTCACCGAGATGCTGGGGACCCGTGCCTCGCATCTCTCCCCCGATAACAAGCAAAAGATCTCCATGGGCCGTGGTCTCGTGCGCGACGACGTCAATGTCGTCATGTTTGACGAGCCGTTGACCGTGATCGACCCACACCTGAAATGGAAACTCCGCTCCAAGCTCAAAGAGCTGCACCAGCGGGTCAAAGCCACCATGATCTATGTGACCCATGACCAGACCGAGGCGCTGACCTTCGCCGACCAGGTCGTCGTCATGCAAGACGGCGAGGTCGTGCAAATCGGCACGCCAGTGGAACTGTTCGAGCGCCCGCAACACACTTTTGTGGGCCACTTCATCGGCTCGCCGGGTATGAACGTGCTGCCCGCAGCCGAGGACAAAGGCAAAGTCAGCCTCAACGGCCAAGCCATTGCGGTTGAAGGAAAAGTCATGGGGGCAGGGGGCAACATCCAGCTGGGCATCCGTCCCGAATTCGTGTCCCTCAGCGATGCAGGGCTGCAAGCCCGCGTGCGCAAAGTTTCCGACATCGGCCGCCATTGCGTGGTGGAGGCCATGGTCGGGGATACCTCCATCAAAGCCGTCGTCGAAGGCGAGGTCCCACCCCAAGGCGCGGAGATCCATCTCGCCTTCCGCCAGGATCAAACCCGCCTTTACCGCGACGGCTGGCTCGCGACGGAGGTCACTCCATGACGCACCAACCGACATTTGAGGCGCAAGAATTTTCGATCGAAAATTCTTACCGCAGCGCATCTGAAATCTGGAACGCCCAATGAAAACCGAAAACCAAAAAGCGTGGCTCTTCGTCCTGCCAGTTCTCTTGCTGGTCGCCTTTAACGCGCTGATCCCGATCATGACGGTGGTCAATTACTCCGTGCAAGAAACCTTTGGCGACAACCTGTTCTTCTGGGAAGGCCTCGGCTGGTTCGAGCAAATCCTGCGCTCAGACCGCTTCCACAGCGCTTTAGGCCGCCAATTCCTCTTCACCTTCCTGATCCTCATCATCGAGGTCCCCTTGGGCATCATCATCGCGCTGTCCATGCCCAAAAAGGGCATCTGGGTTCCCGTCTGTCTTGTCACCATGGCGCTGCCGATGCTGATCCCGTGGAATGTGGTTGGGGCCATGTGGAACATCTTCACGCTGCCCGACATTGGCCTGCTGGGCTACTTCATCAACAACACGCTGGGCATCGAATATAACATGACCCGCAGCCCAATTGCGGCATGGATCACTATCGTGACCATGGATGTGTGGCACTGGACGTCGCTGGTGGTGTTGCTCAGCTATGCGGGGCTGGTCTCAATCCCCGACGCCTATTACCAAGCCGCCAAAATCGACGGCGCGTCTCCCTGGAAGGTGTTTCGCTATATCCAGCTGCCCAAGATGAAAACCGTGCTAACCATCGCAATCCTGCTCAGGTTCATGGACAGCTTCAACATCTACACCGAACCCTTTGTGCTGACAGGCGGGGGGCCGGGCAATTCCACCACGTTGCTGTCGATTGACCTTGTCAAAATCGCGCTTGGCCAGTTCGACCTCGGCCCTGCGGCGGCGATGTCGCTGATCTACTTCGCGATCACGCTGCTGGTCTCGTGGCTTTTCTACACCCTCATGACCAAGGACGACGCGAAATGAACGAATTGACGAAAAAGGCGTTTCAAAACGCCTTTCAAAGCGGCTTCGAAGCCGCTTCCACGTTGCACGCAGAAAGAACGTGACATGAGTAAAAGATCAATAATCCCTATTCTCTACATCCTGTTCCTGATGCTGCCGATCTACTGGCTGGTGGCGATGAGCTTCAAAACCACTAACGAGATCCTCTCGGGCTTCTCCCTGTTCCCGCAGACCTTCACCCTGGAAAACTACAAGGTCATCTTCACCGACCCGTCATGGTATTGGGGCTACATCAACTCCATCATCTATGTCTCTCTGAACACGGTGATTTCGATCACCGTCGCGCTGCCCGCTGCCTACGCGTTTTCGCGCTACAGCTTCCTTGGCGACAAGACCCTGTTCTTCTGGCTGCTGACCAATCGCATGGCCCCGGCGGCGGTCTTCGCGCTGCCCTTCTTCCAGCTCTATTCCTCGGTCGGGCTGTTCGACACGCATCTCGCCGTGGCCTTGGCGCATTGCCTGTTCAACATCCCGCTGGCGGTCTGGATCCTCGAAGGCTTCATGGGCGGCGTCCCCAAGGAGCTGGATGAGACGGCCTATGTCGACGGCTACTCCTTCCCGCGCTTTTTCGTGACCATCTTCCTGCCCACGATCAAAGCCGGTGTCGGCGTCGCCGCCTTCTTCTGTTTCATGTTCTCATGGGTCGAGCTGCTGCTGGCCAAAACGCTCACCGCCGTGGCCGCCAAACCAATCGCCGCCACCATGACCAAAACAGCCTCGTCCGCGGGCTATGAACTTGGCCTTTTGGCCGCCGCCGGGACGTTGACCATCATCCCCGGCGCAATCGTCATCTACTTTGTGCGAAACTACATCGCCAAGGGCTTCGCCCTCGGTCGGGTCTGAGGTCGGGAAAATGAAAGTAAGGAGAGTGTAATATGCTCAGCTGGATGGCCTGGACCTGGCCCACAGGTCTGTTCTTCATCGGTCTCTTCACGGCCATGGCACTCATCACCGTGATCGAGATCAAAAAGCCAGGCACGTCCGAGCGCAAAGGCGCATTGGGCCTTACAACAACCCGCGGCGACCGCCTGTTTCTGAGCCTCTTGGGATCCGCCTATATCTTCCTCGCATGGCTCGGCCTGATAGGGGAGCCGCTCTGGTGGCCGCTTGCCATCAGCCTTGCATGGGGCGTGTTCTGTTTCTGGAAAGTGTAAAAACCATTTTGAAAAACGAAACTCTTAGTATTTACTCGCTCAGCATAACGAGTGAGCGATAAGCGCGCGATTGGGATGGTATGAGACAGAAGAAGAAAAGCGAGCTGCTGACGGAAGTTGAGCTCGAATTTATGACCCAGCTTTGGGACTTGGGCGAGGCGACGGTGCGTGATGTGCTGGACCAGCTGCCCGAGGGCCGCAATCTGGCCTATACCTCTGGCGCCACCATCCTGAAAATCCTTGAAACCAAGGAATTCGTGACCAGCCGCAAAGACGGCAAGCGCCATATCTTCAAGCCAACTCTGGCCAAAGACGCGTATCAGACCCGCTCACTGAAAGACCTCTCCGTAAAGCTCTTTGACGACACGCCCGCCTCGCTGGTGGCGCGTCTGGTCAATGATGACGCGCTGACGGAAGAGGCGTTGGGGCAAATCCGGGCACTTGTGGATCGGAGGTTGAAAAATGATACCGGGTGACGCCATTCTCGACGCTTTCATCAATGCCAACATTTTGTTCGTGGTGGCCTTCGCGCTCTGGCGCGCCGCCCGTTTTGCACTGGACCACGCAGGGCTGAAACACGCCTACGCCACGCAGCTGAAGCTGCTGAACACGGTGTTTGTGGCGATTGTCTTTTCGCCCTTCCTCATCCTCGCCATGACCAGTTTGCAATCGGCCATGGGGCAGGGGGTCAGCGTGAACCTGTCTGACATGGTCGTGGCCTTCTACCTCAATGGCGGGTTCGAAATGCGGGCCACGGAATTTGAACGCATCATGCTGATGCGCGACACCTTCACCGCCGATGTGATGCGCGCCGGCAGCTGGGTTGCATGGGCCGCCATCGCCGCCTTCTTCGCGGGTCTGGCCATCGGCACCGTGCGCCTCGTGTTTTCGATGTTCTGCCTGCACAAGATCGTGTCGGCAAGCTACGCATGGCGCCGCTTTGGCCGTCTGCGCATCCGCCTGTCCGACAAGACGCTGGTCCCGTTTTCCACCCGCGGCCTGCGCAATTACTACGTGGTCATCCCGTCCCATATGTTGGGCAACGCGGATGAGCTGAAGGTCTCGCTCGCGCATGAATTCCAGCACCTGCGCCAGGGCGATATCGAATGGGAAATCCTGCTCGAAGCGCTCAAGCCCTTTTTCTTCCTCAACCCCGCCTATCACGCGTGGAAACGTCAGGTCGAAGACCTGCGCGAACTCAGCTGCGACAGTCAGGTCCTTGCCTCGGGCCGCGTCTCCGTCAAAGCCTATTGCGAAACGCTGCTTTCAGTCTGCCAGCAAACCCTGCGCCGCGACCGCGTCTTCGTGGTCGCCGTTCCCAAGGTCACGCTGGTTACCGCCGACCGCTCGGCGCTGCGCGATGGCAAAATGACCTTCCTCGAGCAGCGCATCACCACGCTCTTTGACGCCCGCAGCCTGCGCTATCCAAAGCTGGTCTATGCCGCGCTGGTCCTGCCGCTCATGGCCGCGATCATGCTCACCGCCATGGCCATCCAAAGCCCCGGCGATTGGAGCCAGGATCGCTTGATGCTCTCCACCGTGGTCAACCTCGAACGCCTTGAAGAGATCAACCGCCTCTCCACATTCGGGCGTGTGCGTAACTAACGTATACATTACCTGCTTGCCCTCGGCCCCCGTTCCGCGTTCACTGCGTCGACACAAACGCAAAGGGCCAACCATGTTCGCAGTCACCGTCACCTTTACCATTGCCGAGGGGCAGATGCACGCCTTCCTGCCGCTCATCAACACCAACGCTCGGTCCTCTGTCCGCGACGAACCCGGCTGCCGCCAGTTCGACGTCTGCACGGACCCTGACCAGCCCGACACGGTCTTCCTTTACGAGCTTTACGACGACGAAGCCGCCTTTGAGGCCCACCAGCAAATGCCCCACTACAAGGCCATGGGCCCCGCGGTCGCGGGCATGATCGCGGACAAGCAGCTCCGCACTTTTGCGACGGTCACGCGATGACAACCTGGCAGGTCCACGCCGTCAAATATGCCGACCGCAACGCCCGCACGCGGGCCGACAGCTTCATCTTTGATGACAATCACGACGCCCCCCACGCGATGGATTACTTCATGTGGGTGCTCACCAATGGCGATCAAACCATCCTGGTCGACACAGGCTACGACCAGCCGGAGGCCGCCGCCCGCGACCGCCCCATCACGCTCGACCCGCGCGAGGCGCTCAAACCCCTCGGCGTTAAGGCCGAAACCATCACGCAGCTCATTGTCACCCACCTGCATTACGACCACGCAGGCGGGCTGCACCTGTTTCCCAACGCCACAATCCACCTGCAGCAAGCCGAAATGGCCTACGCCACCGGCCCCTGCATGTGCCACGGCACGCTGCAAATGCCCTTCACGGCGGATCATGTCTGCGAGGCCGTCAAACGCGTTTATTCAGGCCGCTGCGTCTTCCATGACGGTGACGGTCAGGTCGCCGATGGCGTCACGGTCCACTGCTTGGGTGGCCATTCGCGCGGGCTGCAGGCGGTCCGGGTGCGCACCGATGCAGGCTGGTTGTGCCTCGCCTCGGACGCCACGCATTATTATGAAAATGTCTTTGAAAAGAAGCCGTTCCCCATCGTCGTTGATCTTGAGGATATGCTTGCAGGGTTCGACACTCTGCACAGGCTCGCATCCGATCCCAAACTCATCATCCCCGGCCATGACCCGCTGATCCGTGAGCTGTTCCCACAGGACAGAGCGGACCACATCTTCCGTCTCGACAAGGGCCCGTCAAGCTGGGTTTTCTGACCTCCCAAGGCTTCCCATGTTCAAAAATATCCTCGCCGAAGGCTGTCGCAATGGTCTGGGCAGGCACGACGTTTCTTTTCCCAAACTGCTTAAAATTTACCGTTTGATAAAAAATAAATCTGTGCCAAGCTGAAGACATCGTTCAGCAAGGGGAGGCGTCATGCCCAACAGCCAGATGACACCGGGTATTGTGCCGGGCAGGGTGCCTGCCGAAGACTTGGCCGAAAATTTCGACGACCTGCATCCGGCCTATACCGGCCACGAGGCCACCGTCGCCGCCGACCGCTGCTATTTCTGCCACGACGCGCCCTGCGTGACGGCCTGTCCCACCGATATCGACATCCCGCTGTTCATTCGCCAGATTCAAACCGGCACGCCTGACGCTGCCGCCAAGACCATCCTCTCCCAAAACATCCTCGGCGGCATGTGCGCGCGGGTTTGCCCCACGGAAACGCTCTGCGAACAGGTCTGTGTGCGCGAGGTTGCCGAAGGCAAGCCGGTCGAAATTGGCCGGTTGCAACGCCACGCCACCGACACGCTGATGGCCAAGAACATCCACCCGTTCACCCGCGCGGCCTCCACTGGCAAAACCGTGGCTGTGGTTGGGGCAGGGCCTGCAGGCCTTGCCTGCGCCCACCGCCTTGCCATGCATGGTCACGACGTCACTCTTTATGATGGGCGCGCGAAAGCTGGCGGCCTGAACGAGTTCGGTATCGCCGCCTACAAAACCACTGATGATTTCGCCGCGCGCGAGGTCAATTGGCTGATGCAAATCGGTGGCATCACGCTCGAGTTGGGCAAACGCCTTGGCGACGGGCTGAACCTTGATGATCTGAAGACCACGCATGATGCCGTGTTTCTCGGCATCGGTCTTGGCGGCGTGAACTCCCTGCGCGCCGCCGGTGAAGAGAGAGACGGCGTGAGCGACGCCGTCTCTTTCATCGCCGATCTGCGTCAGGCGGATGATCTCGCCAAACTGCCCGTGGGCCGCAATGTCGTCGTCATTGGCGGCGGCATGACCGCCGTGGACGCCGCCGTGCAATGCAAGTTGCTCGGTGCCGAAAGCGTCACCATCGCCTACCGCAGAGGCCAGGACGCGATGAGCGCCTCACCGTTTGAACAAGACCTCGCCGCCGCGAACGGCGTGCGGTTGCTGTTCAATGCGCAACCCATAGCCATTCATGGCAACGGTGCCGCCGCAGAGGTCGAGTTTGAATATACGGCCACCAAATCCGGCAAGCTCAAAGGCACCGGCGAGACGTTCCGCCTCAAAGCCGATCAGGTCTTCAAGGCCATCGGCCAAACACTGGAAGGTGCGCCGGAGACATTGAAACTCAAGGGCGGCAAAATCGCCGTCAAAGGCGCGGGCCAGACCTCGCAAAAAGGCATCTGGGCCGGCGGTGATTGCGCCACTGGCGGCGATGACCTGACCGTCACAGCCGTCGCCGAAGGCCGCGACGCGGCCGAAGACATTCACACCACCTTGATGGCGTAAGGAGAGCATAATGGCAGACCTGACAAGCACCTTCATCGGCATCAAAAGCCCCAACCCCTTCTGGCTGGCCTCAGCGCCACCCACCGACAAGGAATACAACGTCCGCCGCGCCTTTGAAGCAGGCTGGGGCGGCGTCGTCTGGAAGACACTCGGCGAAGAAGGCCCGCCCGTCGTCAACGTCAACGGCCCGCGCTACGGGGCCATCTACGGTGCCGATCGCAGGCTTCTGGGCCTCAACAATATCGAATTGATCACCGACCGACCGCTCCAGCAGAACTTGCGCGAAATCAAGGCGGTCAAGCGCGACTACCCTGACCGCGCCATGATCGTCTCGCTTATGGTGCCTTGCGAGGAACATGCATGGAAAGCCATCCTCCCCGTGGTCGAGGAAACCGGCGCCGACGGCATCGAGCTCAACTTCGGCTGCCCACACGGCATGTCGGAACGCGGCATGGGCGCGGCTGTGGGCCAAGTGCCCGAATATATCGAGATGGTCGCCCGCTGGTGCAAGCAAAACACCCGTATGCCGGTCATCGTGAAACTGACCCCCAACATCACCGACATCCGCAAACCGGCAGAGGCCGCCCTGCGCGGCGGAGCGGATGCGGTGTCGCTTATCAACACCATCAACTCCATCACTTCCGTCAATCTCGACACCATGTCGCCCGAGCCTTCCATCGACGGCAAAGGCTCCCATGGCGGCTATTGCGGCCCGGCGGTCAAGCCCATCGCCATGTCGATGGTGTCGGAAATTGCCCGCAATGTGGAAACCCGCGACCTGCCCATCTCCGGCATTGGCGGCATCACCACATGGCGCGACGCGGCAGAATTCATGAGCCTTGGCTGTGGCAATGTGCAGGTCTGCACCGCCGTGATGACCTATGGCTTCAAGATCGTGTCCGAGATGATATCCGGCCTGTCGGACTGGATGGACGAAAAGGGCCACAGCTCCACCGCCGATTTCATCGGCCAAGCGGTTCCCAATGTCACCGACTGGCAGTACCTCAATCTCAACTACGTCGCCAAAGCCAAGATCGACCAAGATGCCTGCATCTCTTGCGGGCGATGCTATGCGGCGTGCGAAGACACGTCGCATCAGGCAATCGCCATGTCAAAGGATCGCAGCTTCAGTGTGATCGACGAAGAATGTGTGGCTTGCAACCTCTGCGTCGATGTCTGCCCGGTGGAGAACTGCATCTCCATGGTGCCGATGGAGCCGGGGCAAACAGATCCACGCACTGGCAAGGTCGTTGAAAAGGAATATGCCAACTGGACCACCCATCCCAACAATCCGGGCGCGGTGGCTGCCGAGTAAGAGTTTTCGATCGAAAACTCTTACCACAAAACTCTTCGATCGAAGAGTTTTCCCGTGCTCAAAAAGTTCAGAAATGAACTTTTAGCGGCGTGTTACGGCAAATCACAACGAATTGGCCGCCGCATTCCATCACATGAAAGTCTCGCCGCTTCACCTCGGCAAAGAACGCGTCGCGTCCGATTTCGCGTTCAACGTCTTGCACTGCGCGGCGGACGATGCCGCCGCTTCGCGCGGCTTTCGAATTGAAGATCTGCATCACCCATCTGGGATGGTAGGGATGTGACGGGGCTGGCTGATGGTGCTGTGTCTGCATGCCGCAGGTGTCGGCGCTTTGGGTAAAATTTGCCTTAAGGGGTCAGCAATTTTGTAAAAACCTGCGTCAAATAGGCCTCCGCCGCTTCAAACGGGTCCTGGCCGCCCAATACGGCGTTCACCTGCACCTCGAAATCGGCGTAGTGCTGGGTCAGCGACCAGATCGAAAAGATCAGGTGATGCGGGTCGACATCGGCAATCTTGCCGGATGCAATCCAGCCCTGGATCACGGCGGCCTTGCCGTCGACCATCTCTTTCAGGCTACCCGACAGCTCTTGGCCTATCTGCGGCGCGCCTTGCAAAATCTCGTTGGCAAACAGGCGGCTTTCGCGCGGGAATTTCTGGCTCATCTCCAGCTTGTGGCGGACGTAGCGCATGATCTCGGACACCGGGTCGCCGCCCGGGTCCATTTCCTTCAACGGGTCCAGCCAGTTCTCCAGCAGGTCTTCCAGAAGCTCGCGGTAAATCGCCTCCTTTGACGGGAAGTAGTACAGCAGGTTTGGTTTGGACAGTCCCGCCTCGGAGGCAATCTGGTCCAAGGTGGAGCCGCGAAAGCCGTAGGTGGAAAACACCTGCAGCGCGGCGGTGCGGATCACGGCGCGGTTGCGGGCTTGTATCTTGGTCTCTGGGCGGGAATTGGACATGGGTGTCATTCGACTGCCTAACAATGCGGCACAAGGGGAGAAAACCAGCAAATAGCCATGCGTTTTTCTTGACGCAAGTGAAACCTCTGATAGCCTACCTTTGACCAGTCGGTCAAATAATGATCGGCCTTGCAACCAAAACATCGGACTGGGGGATGTCATGGCAGCAGATGTATCGGCGCCGGGTGAAAACCTGAAAATTGATGGTGCGCGGCTGTGGGACAGCCTCATGGAGATGGCCAAGATCGGCCCCGGCGTCGCCGGAGGCAACAACCGCCAGACTCTGACGGATGAGGATGGCGAGGGCCGTGCGCTGTTTCAAAGCTGGTGCGAGGCCGCAGGCTGCACGATGGGGCTCGACCAGATGGGCAACATGTTCGCCCGGCGCGAGGGCACGGACGCAGATGCGCTGCCCGTCTATGTGGGCTCGCATCTCGACACCCAGCCGACGGGGGGCAAATATGACGGCGTGCTGGGTGTGCTCGGCGGGCTGGAAATCCTGCGCTCCCTCAATGATCTGGGCATCAAGACCAAACATCCCATCGTGGTGACGAATTTTACCAATGAGGAAGGCACGCGCTACGCGCCCGCCATGCTGTCCTCGGGCGTTTTCGCAGGGATCCACACGCAAGACTGGGCTTACAATCGCGAAGATGCCGACGGCAAACCCTTCGGCGAGGAGCTCAAACGCATCGGCTGGCGCGGCGACGAAGAGGTCGGCGCCCGCAAGATGCACGCCTTTTTCGAACTGCATATCGAACAGGGCCCGATCCTTGAGGCCGAGCAGAAAGACATCGGCGTCGTCACCCACGGGCAGGGCCTCAGCTGGATGCAGTTCACCCTCACTGGCAAGGACGCGCATACCGGCTCCACGCCGATGCCGATGCGCAAAAATGCAGGGCTTGGCATGGCGCATATCCTGCAAAAGGTCGACGAGATCGCGCTCAGCCACGCCCCACATGCGGTGGGGGCGGCGGGCCATATCGACGTCTATCCAAACTCGCGCAACGTGATCCCCGGCAAGGTGGTCTTCACGGTTGATTTCCGCTCGCCGGACATTGCCGTCATCGAGGATATGGAGGACCGCCTCGCCGCTGCCGCCAAACAAATCTGCGACGACATGGGCTTGCAGCTGGAGATGGAGAAGGTCGGCGGTTTCGACCCCGTCACCTTTGACGAGGGCTGCGTCACCGCCGTGCGCAACGCCGCCGAGCGGCTTGGCTATTCGCATATGAACCTGATTTCCGGCGCGGGCCATGATGCGTGCTGGATCAACCGGGTGGCCCCTACGGCCATGGTGATGTGTCCCTGCGTCGATGGTCTCAGCCATAACGAGGCCGAAGAAATCAGCCCGGAATGGGCGGCCGCCGGGGTCAATGTGTTGTTCCATGCGGTCGTTGAAACGGCGGAGATCGTCGGGTGATCCCCACGCCGTCACACCCTTTTGCCGCCCCGCTCAAAAAACGCGATGGTATCGCGGCCCGGATTGGCCAATCATGGGCCAACCCTGATCCCAGCCGGAGCCCGTCCACATGACATTCTTGCCCAAATTCATTGCCTTCGCGTTGCTTGGCGCAGTTCTGTCCGCCTGCGCGGCGCCGGGACCGGCGATCTCGATCCGGTCCGGGGTGGGGCAGGCGGCTGATCTGGACGCCATCCGTCCACCATCGGGCGCGACATACCGCTATGTGATGGAGGCCGAAGGCGCGCCGGTTCCGGCCCTGCTGACCCTGACCTCCAAGCGCCGCTCGGCTACGCGCTACGACTATAGTGGCACCATGACCCTCGCCCTGCCACAGAGCGAGAACCTCGAAGAGATCGGCAAAATTGTAACCCAGGCCCTCAAGCTGGAAGAAACCAAAATCCGCATCGAAGGCAACAAGCTGATTGTCCCGGTGGGGCTGCTTGCCGACAATCGCTTCCGCTCCGTGTCCTCCAACCTGGCCCTGCAGGAAAGCAGCTACACCCCGCATGACTGTTTCGCGGTTATCGGCACGTGCCGCTATGTGGCCAAGCAGGGCAATCAAACCATTGCGCTGATTGCCAAGACCTCCGAGAAAGACGGCGTCTGGCGGACGCGCACCAGACCTGATCCCGCCAAGCGGCAAGCTGGCCAACAGCAGGGGACGCAAACGCTCACCTATTCCATCGACAAAAACGCCGTGTTCATCGACATGGTGCTTAGCCAATCGCAAGGCGGGCAACGCTCAACCGTTGTGCTGCGCCGAAAGTAAACGACACCCCAAGGAGACCCTCATGAGCAAAGTCATCAAAGGCGGCACGATCGTCACCGCCGACCGCAGCTGGCAGGCCGATGTGCTGATCGAGGGCGAAAAAATCGCCCAAATCGGGGAGAACCTCAAAGGCGACGAGGTGATCGACGCGGACGGGGCCTATGTCATCCCCGGCGGCATCGACCCGCACACGCATCTGGAAATGCCCTTCATGGGCACCACGGCGGCCGAAACATTCGAGTCCGGCACATTCGCCGCCGCCGCGGGCGGCACCACGATGCTGGTCGATTTCTGCCTGCCCGGCGAGGACGGAAGCCTGCTGAACGCCATCGACAGCTGGGACGCCAAGTCCAAGGACCAGATTTGCTGCGACATCTCCTATCACATGGCCATCACCGGCTGGAATGAGAGCGTTTTCAACGAGATGCAGGATGTTGTTGAGAAACGCGGCATCAACACGTTCAAGCATTTCATGGCCTATAAGGGCGCGTTGATGGTCGAAGACGACGAGATGTACGCCTCCTTCAAGCGCTGCGCCGACCTTGGCGCGCTGCCGCTGGTCCACGCTGAGAACGGCGACATTGTGCAGGAGCTGCAGCAGAAATATCTTGCCCAAGGCATCACCGGCCCCGAGGGCCACGCCTATTCCCGCCCGCCCGAAGTTGAGGGCGAGGCCGCCAACCGCGCCATCATGATCGCCGATGCCGCCGGAACCCCCCTCTACATCGTGCATGTCTCCTGCGAGCAGGCCCATGAGGCCATCCGCCGCGCCCGCCAAAAGGGGATGCGCGTCTACGGCGAGCCGCTGATCCAGCACCTGACGCTGGATGAAAGCGAGTATTTCGACAAAGACTGGCAATACGCCGCCCGCCGCGTGATGTCGCCGCCCTTCCGGTCCAAAGACCATCAGGCGTCGCTCTGGGCGGGGCTGTCATCGGGTTCCTTGCAGGTGGTCGCAACCGACCACGCGGCCTTCACCGATAAACAAAAGCAAATGGGGCTCGACAATTTCACCACCATCCCCAACGGCACTGGCGGGCTGGAGGAACGCATGGCAATGCTGTGGACCAAGGGCGTCGAAACGGGTCGCCTAACGCCCGAGGAATTCGTCGCTGCCACCTCCACCAACATCGCCAAAATTCTCAACATCTACCCGCTCAAAGGCGGCATCAATGTGGGCGGGGACGCCGATATCGTGGTCTGGGATCCCAAAATCAGCAAAGAAATCGCGGTCTCCACTCAGAAATCCATCATTGATTACAATGTGTTTGAGGGCATGACCGTCACCGCCCAGCCGCGTTTCACCCTGTCGCGCGGCGACGTGATCTGGGCGCATGGTCAGAACTCGCAGCCCCAGCCCGGGCGCGGCAAGTTCGTCCGCCGCCCGGCCTTCGCGTCGGCCTCAAAGGCGCTTGGCAAATGGAAGGCGCTCAACACGCCCCGCAAGATCGAGCGCAACCCGATGAACATCCCGTCCGGTGTCTGACCCAAGATGAAAAGGCCACTTAATCCTGCCGCAAACGCCCAAAACGGGTCACAGATTTGCCCAATTGCGCTGCGACACACGCCCTCGGAAAGATATTTTGACGAGGGAATTCATCATGAGTCCGAAACTCATTCGCGCGATGCTGGTCATCGCACTGGCATTTCTGGCGCTGGCCACGTTGGTCAACGACATCGCGCTGGCCGACGCCATGTTCATCTTCGCGGCCTTCTCCATTGGCGGCGTCTGGGCCAAATACAGTCAGGCCGCCGACCCGGCTTAGCGGCCCAGACCGTTGGGGGGCTATAAATGGCCCCCGAACAGGACACCGTCATATCGGCGCAAAACCTTGATCTGACCTTTCAAACCGGGGACGGGCCGGTCCATGCCCTCAAGGACGTGTCGCTGGACATCCAAAAAGGTGATTTCGTCAGCTTCATCGGCCCGTCGGGATGTGGCAAAACCACCTTTTTGCGTTGCATTGCGGGGCTGGAGCAGCCCACCGGGGGCACGCTCACCGTCAACAACATGACCCCGGACGAGGCGCGCCGCGCCCGCGCGTATGGCTATGTGTTTCAGGCCGCAGGCCTGTATCCGTGGCGCTCCATTGCGCGTAATATCTCGCTACCGCTTGAAATCATGGGCTATTCCAAGGTCGATCAGAAGACCCGGGTCGACCGCGTCCTGGATCTGGTGGAGCTGACTGGATTTGGCGGAAAATTCCCGTGGCAATTGTCCGGCGGCATGCAGCAACGCGCCTCGATCGCCCGCGCGCTAGCCTTTGACGCCGACATCTTGCTGATGGATGAGCCCTTCGGCGCGTTGGACGAAATTGTGCGCGACCACCTCAACGAACAGCTCTTGGCCCTTTGGGCCCGCACCCAGAAAACCATCGGCTTCGTGACGCATTCCATCCCCGAGGCAGTCTATCTTTCCACCAAAATCGTGGTCATGAGTCCGCGCCCGGGCCGTATTGCGGATGTGATCGACAGCCCGTTGCCAAAGGAGCGCCCGCTCGATATCCGCGACAGCAAGGATTTCATCGACATTGCCCACCGCGTCCGCGACGGGCTGCGGGCCGGCCATAGCGACGGGGTCAGCTGAATGGCGACGGTAATTTCCTTTGGCGAGCGCCACATACAGCTGAGCAACCGCCACTTTTCCAACCTGTTGGAGTTCACCTTCGCATCCGCTGATGTGGCGTCCCTGACGAGCGCCGAGGCCCAAGAGGTGCACAGGTTTGAGGAAGGCTTAGAAAGCGGCCAGATATTTCCGGGGCAGTGTTTCGAAATCGAAGAAGACTTCCCCGCGACCGATCAGCAAAAACTCTGGGCGCGCCTCTTCGCAGACACGGCGCGGGCCATTTTCCGCAGAGAGGTCGGCGCGCAAAGCAACACGTGCTGGCAGGCGCGGGCAATCACGCAGGCGATGCAGCTTTCCGATCTGTTTGTCCATGCGGCACAACACTCGGAAAAAGGCTGGTATCCGCAGACAAAAGACCAGATCGAACGCGCAGGCCTGTCAAAGAGTGGGGCATGCTGAAGATGCTTAAACACTATATTAAGGTTAACGCGCCCCGACCACAGAGGAGGCCAGGGCGCAAGGAATGTGGCCTCAGGCCCCATCACCGTTCACGGCCATCGGCTTCCCAGCCTGTACCGCAAATCCACTCTAACGCGGAAATGGTGAACAACGCGTTACCATCATTGTTCCAAAAATATCCAAATCCAAGGCTGGCCAAATCTCACTGTGACACATGTTGGGGTGCCTCCGGCGGGGATATTTTTGGAACAATGATAGGGGGGTGTCATGCGTAACATCGTCCCCGTCCTGACAGTTATTGGTGCCATCATTGCGCTTTGGTATGCGGCGGCGGTGCCCATGAATATCAAAGAAACCCTTACCCAGCTGGAACGCGGCGGGGCAGAGGTCACACCACCATCCGCCAAAGACCGCCGCAACCTTGGCCATATCGGACTGATCGCCGCCAACAGCTTTGCAGCACGGGCCGCACTTTCCCAAGATCGCCCGCGCTTACCGGCACCCCATCAGGTGGCGGCGGAACTTTGGGATGGGACGGTTGACAAGAAAATCACCTCCAAACGCAGCCTCGTCTATCACGGCTGGATCACGCTGAGCGCCACTTTGATGGGGTTTGCCATTGGCACCGGGCTTGGGATATTGCTGGCCGTCGGCATTGTGCATAGCCGGGTCATGGACAAATCTGTCATGCCTTGGGCCATTGTCAGCCAGACCATCCCGATCATCGCGCTGGCCCCGATGATCGTTGTGGTGCTCTATTCTGTAGGGCTGCAGGGGCTGTTTCCGAAAGCTGTCATCTCAGCCTATCTCAGTTTTTTCCCGGTGGTCGTGGGTATGGTCAAAGGCCTGCGTTCCCCCGACCAGATGCAGCTGGACCTTTTGAAAACCTACAATGCCAATACCAATCAGGGCTTCTGGAAGCTGCGCCTGCCAGCCTCCATGCCCTATCTTTTTGCGTCGCTCAAGATCGGCATCGCGGCGGCTATGGTGGGGGCCATCGTGGGCGAGCTGCCCGTGCAGGGCGGCGGCCTTGGCAACCGGATGCTTACGGGCAGCTATTACGGGCAAACCATCCAAATCTGGTCCGCGCTTTTCGCCGCGGCCATCCTGGCGGCGACGCTTGTTGCCATCATCGCGCTGATCCAGCGCGGCACGCTGAAAAAGATGGGGCTGGCATGACTTATCTCGTTGCAGGGGTCGCCATCTGGCTCGCTCTTTGGGCGCTGAATGCAAGGCTTGCCAATGGCCCGCATGCCGAGACCCGCGCCGTTTCCCTCGCCATCCCGCTGATCTTTGGCGCAACCCTGCTGACCCTGTGGGAGCTTGCGGTCCGGGGCCTTGACGTGCCGCTTGTCATCCTGCCGCCCCCAAGCCTGATCGCGGCGAAGGTCGCCGCCGAGGTGCCGACGCTTTGGGCCGATTTTCAGCAAACGTTCCTCAAAGGGGCGCTTAGTGGCTACATCATTGGCGCGCTGGCGGCCTTCCTGACCGCCGTCCTGGTGGATCGCTACGACTTCCTCAAACGCGGCCTTTTGCCTGTCGGGAACTTCATGGCGGCCCTTCCCATCGTCGGCACCGCGCCCATTTTGGTGATGTGGTTCGGCTTTGACTGGCAGTCCAAATCGGCCGTGGTCGTGGTGATGGTGTTCTTCCCGATCCTTGTGAACACCGTCGCGGGGCTGGGCGAAACAACCCAAATGCAGCGTGACCTGATGCGCACCTACGGAGCCAGCTACGCGCAAGGGCTCATCAAGCTGCGGCTGCCCGCCGCCATGCCCTTCATCTTCAACGGCCTCAAAATATCCACAACGCTGGCGCTGGTCGGCGCCATCGTGGCCGAGTTCTTCGGCTCGCCTACCCTGGGCATGGGCTTCCGCATCTCCACATCGGTGGGCCAACTGGCGCTCGACATGGTGTGGGCCGAAATTGTCGTCGCTGCTTTGGCGGGCAGCGCATTTTATGGCATCATCGCCGCAATCGAAAAGGGCGTCACCTTCTGGCACCCCTCGCAACGCACATAAAGACCAACACGATAACCAACCTGGGAGACTACCAATGAAAAAGCTACTCGCCTCCGCCGCTCTGGCGCTCACCCTCGCAACGCCCGCGCTGGCAGATGGCCACGCCAATTCGGTCAAGCTGCAGCTGCAATGGGTGACCCAAGCCCAGTTCGCGGGCTATTATGTGGCGCTCGACAAAGGCTTCTACACCGACGAAAACCTCGAGGTCGAAATCCTCGCTGGCGGTCCCGACATCGCGCCCCCGCAGGTGCTGGCCGGGGGCGGCGCTGACGTCATGCTGAACTGGATGCCATCCGCCTTGGCCGCCCGCGAAAAGGGCCTGCCGGTGGTCAACATCGCGCAGCCGTTCAAATCCTCCGGCCTCATGCTCACTTGCTGGAAAGACACCGGCATCACCGGCCCGCAGGACTTCAAGGGCAAAACCATCGGCGTCTGGTTCTTCGGCAACGAATACCCGTTCCTCAGCTGGATGTCCCAAGAAGGCATCTCAACTGACGGCGGCGAAGACGGGGTCACCGTCCTCAAACAGGGCTTCAATGTCGACCCGCTGCTGCAACGCCAGGCCGACTGCATCTCGACCATGACCTACAACGAATACGGTCAGGTGCTCGACGCGGGCGTCTCCGAGGATGAGCTCGTCACCTTCAAATACGAAGAACAAGGCGTTGCCACCTTGGAGGACGGCATCTACGCCCTCGAAGAAAACCTTGCCGATCCGGTCTTCAAAGACAAAATGGTCCGCTTCGTGCGCGCCTCCATGAAGGGCTGGAAATATGCCGAGGCCAACCCCGAAGAGGCCGCTGGCATCGTGCTCGACAATGACGAAACCGGCGCGCAAACCGAGGCGCATCAGGTCCGCATGATGGGCGAGATCGCCAAGCTGACCGCAGGCTCCAACGGGGCGCTTGACGAGGCAGATTTCCAACGCACCGTCGACACGCTCTTGGCCGGTGGCTCGGACCCCGTGATCTCCAAACAGCCCGAAGGCGCCTGGACGTCCGAGATCACCGATGCCGCGTTGAACTAAATGGCAGGGCGCGGCTCAGCCCGCCACTGTCCCGTAAACTCTCAAAGCGCGCCTCCTTCATGGGGGCGCGTTTTTCGTCGCCGGCGATAGCGTTTCCAATTCACCCCAAGACACCAGCCCTGCGGTCGCGCCAATGCAGACGCCGCGTAGACCTCACCCAAGGGTCACACGCGCCACTAACGCGGCTCCGCCCAGAAGTCATGCAGCCGCTGGACCATCTCCAAACTCTCCAATCCCGTCGCATCGGGATCCGTATCGCCGCGCGGCCATGCGGCATTGGCGCTCACCCACGCGTCAACTTGCAAAAACGGCATCTCACAGGTCTTGGCCGTGCAGTAGACCACTGGCGCGGGACGGCCTGCATAGGGTGACACGACTTGGCAGCTCAAACGGCCGTCCGCGGGTCCTGTTGCACATAGATAGGCCTCGCCACGGGCTGCGGGCCCTGCCTGTGCCACAGCCTGCACATGTGGCGTGGCGATTTTTTCCGCCATTTTTTCCGCCATGCCCAAATCGTTCATAAAGGTTAACGCCAGCGCCGTTACGCCAATGTCGATCTTGGCCGGATCGTAGGCTGCAAAAGTGACCACGGGGATCGGATGCCCATGCCCATCCGTCGCCAAGGAAGCCACCTTACGGCACACAGTCCGCTCAGCCAGCAGCTGGTTGCGATTGGCCAGACTGACCGCCCGAAACACCGGCCCGCCGCGCCGGATGACGCCATCGCGGTCTTCAAGCCCGAATTCGACGAACCTGTAATAGTCGGGGCAGCTTTGCGCGCCCACCGCCGTGGTCATAAAGGCCAAAAAGAATGCGACTAGAAATTTCAGCTCAAGGCCCTCCGGGTCGATTTATGCGTTGCTGTCTCAGAAACCCTACATAGCAGAGGTAACGCATACGTTAAAATCTTGTACAATTTGGGTTTGAGGCCCGGAAATTCATCCCCAATTTGTACAAAATTTTGTACAAAACCTGATTTGCGCCATTGTGCGGTCCCGCTGCGTTAACTTTTGGGGCGTTTACCAGTTAACCTTGATGGATCATGATCTGTTTCCAGATCGCAACCTCGTCAAACAGGGTAAATTCATACCGCAAACCATGCGGCCCAAACTCTGCATGGGTCATCCCCATCACATGCACATCCGCCCCTGACGGCGCCCCAAACAGCCCGTATCCATCATGCTTTCCCGTCAGCGACCAACGCACCGCAGCCCGTGGCGGCATCATCGGATCTTCGCGGCCAATCACATGGTGAACTTCAAATTTTGCAGACGGAAAGGACGACCGCAAAGGCAGCCAGGCGCGGTCGGCACCTTGATGCGAAATACTGTCACGCGCGCCGGGGTGGTAGATGTGACAGGCCCGGTCATATTCCGCCGGAATGACCGCAAAATCCTTGTCCATGATACGGGCCAAAACATCCTTAAGTCGTTGACCCCATTCATTATCATTGCCATCGGACCTGTATCCGCCATCCACGTCCTGATCCGGTGTGAAGGGCCTTACACAGGCCTCGACGCCGCCCTCTCGCGCGATCATTTTGCGGGTAAATTTGCGGACATCTTTGCCCAGCTGTTTCACAATCCCCGACACGTCGCGGATCAGCCATTCATCGTAAATCGCGTTGTCTTTTGCGGCGCAATCGGCGATCGCGCGGATGGTGAACCGCTTGCCCGTAGGCTTGCCAAACGCGCCATGCCCCAAATGCGTACCGGTGGTCAGAATGCGATGCGATGACAGAAAACCAGCGTCCTCGTCGCCCGACCAAATCACGTCTTCGCCCAGCAGTTCACGGTCCGGAAATTCGGCAATTGTGGCCATGGTCCCGTTAATCACGTTTTCATTGCCCGTCACCAGCCCGGACGGAAACCGCATGGGCAGGTCCTTGGCATAGTAATGGTGCAGCGTCGCCAGCCCGCGATCTTCCCAAATCTCCCGTGTGATTTTAAGAATATAGTCCGGCAGGTCTTTGAATTCGTTCGAGAAACCTCTCATGCGCTCCACCCCTTTGGTATGCGTGCGGACCCTCTGATAATCAGCGGCCCGTCTATTTCTATGTGCCGCGCGTCGGGGGCATTCCCTTCGATCTGCGCGATCAATTGCTCGACCACCGCGTCCACCATTCGGTTCGCCGGTTGCCGCACCGTGGTTAATTCAAACGTGCTCCACGCCGACATCGCGACGTCATCATAGCCCACAATCGACACGTCTTTTCCCGGCTCTAACCCCAACTCATTACGCAGCACTTCGATCACCGCAAAGGCCATGTGGTCGTTGCCCACAAAGATCGCATCGGGGGCAGGGCCGCCCGAAAAAAGCCCGCGCGCCGCCGCTGCCGCCGCTTCACGCGAGAACAACCCGTCCACGATGGCATGTGGCGTAAGCCCATGATCTGCAAGGCCTTCTTTGAGTCCCTCGCAGCGGTCAAACCCGGTCGATGCGCCTTGCCAGCCGGAAATATGCGCGATCCGCTCATGACCTCCGGCCACCAGAAATTCCGCGACTTTCTTGCCGCCTGCATGGTTGGCAGAGGTCACCGAACTGAGCGTTTTGTCGCTATGGCCGCGGTTGAACAGGATCAAAGGCACCGCCTCTTCCAGCAGCCGTTCCGTCAGCGCCGAGGAGGCCGAGACCGAGGCCAAAATGATCCCGTCCACCTGATGGTCCAGCAGGTCATGGACAACCCCGTCCACGTCGCTTGCATGGTTGGCGGCCATGAAGATCATGATGTTATAGCCGCGCTCCTTCAGCGTTTTACTAAGTTTTTCAAGGGCTTCGGTGTAGAATGGATTGTCCAGATAGGCCACGATCAGCCCGATGGTCATCGACTGCCCTGTGATTAGCGAGCGCGCCAAAGTGTTGGGCCGATACCCCAATTCCCGCGCCGCCGTCTTAACCTTATCCTCCAAGGCCGCCGAAACCTTAACGCCCGGCGTAAACACCCGGCTCACAGTCGGCTGCGAAACCCCCGCCGCCCGAGCAACATCTTGAGAGGTGACCTTGGTGTTTGGCACGGCTACTCCGCCGCGTCCTTGTATGGCGCGGGGCCGCCGTAGGGGATGTTCACCCCGCCATAGCGCCGCACCCGCAGGTTGCATTGCTCGGCATGGCCCACAAAGCCTTCCAGCAGGCAAAGACGGGATCCGTAGGCGCCAATATCGGCGGCCGCCTCATCCGTCGTGATTTTTTGATAGCTATGCGTTTTCAGGTACTTACCGACCCAAAGACCGCCCGTATACCGGCCCGCCTTCTTGGTTGGCAGCGTGTGGTTGGTCCCGATCACCTTGTCGCCATTCGCCACATTCGTGCGCGGCCCAAGGAACAATGCGCCGTAGCAGGTCATCTTTTCAAGGAACCAATCGTCACGATCTGTCATGACCTGAACATGCTCCGAGGCGATGTCGTCGGCCACCTCCAGCATCTCGTCATAGGTGTCGCACAAGATCACCTCGCCATAGTCTTCCCAGGATGTCGAGGCCGTATCTGCTGTCGGAATAATGGTTAATATCCGCTCGATCTCGGTTAACGTGTCCTCCGCCAATTTGCGCGAATTGGTTAACAACACCGCTGGCGAATTGTACCCATGCTCCGCCTGACCCAGCAAATCTGTCGCGCATAATTCGCCGTCAACGGTGTCATCCGCAATGACCATGGTCTCGGTCGGCCCTGCAAACAGATCAATTCCGACCCGTCCGAACAATTGCCGCTTGGCCTCGGCCACAAAGGCATTTCCGGGGCCAACCAGCATATGTACGGGGTCAATCGTTTCGGTCCCAATGGCCATGGCCCCGATACCTTGAATGCCGCCGAGCACGTAAATCTCATGGGCGCCGCCCAGATGCATCGCGGCAATAACGGCAGGGTTTGGCTCGCCTTTGAACGGCGGGGTGCAGGCGATGATGCGCGGCACCCCAGCGACCGAGGCGGTCGCGACAGACATATGTGCCGAGGCCACCATCGGGAACTTGCCCCCCGGCACATAACAGCCAACCGATTGAACTGGAATGTTTTTATGCCCCAGGATCACGCCGGGCATCGGTTCGACTTCGATGTCTAGCATCGAGTCTCGCTGCGCCTGCGCAAAGGCCCGAACCTGGGCTTGCGCGAATTTCAAATCGGCCATGTCGCGGTCAGATACTTTGGCCATCAACGCGTCAATGTCGCCCTCGGACAGTTTGAAATGTTCGGGGGAATAGCCATCGAATTTCTCCGACAATTCACGGACAGCCACGTCGCCGCGGGTTTCGATGTCTTTCAATGTGGTTTCGACAACCTGGCGCACTTGGGCGTCGTCATCTTGCCGGTCAGCTTCGGATTTCCCGCGCTTGAGATATTCAATTGCCATGTTCGGTCCTTCGCTGACGGCGGTGCTCGCGAAATCTTATCACCCTTGAATACGTATTCAACCCTATTCATGGCGCAGGTAACCATCTGCAAACCGGTCCTAATTTCAACGGTTTTGTGAACTTGGATGGGCAACGGGTCGCACCTCAACGGCTTGACGTTTCCCACCGTAAAACCGCATTAGTAGGCCCTAACCTGAAGGTATGCTGATGATCCCCGAGCTTGGCCAATTTGCACTGTCCCTCGCGCTGATGGCTGCGTTGGTGCAGTCCGTCTTGCCGATCGTGGGGGCCGCACGCGGCAACACCACTTGGATGGCCAGCGCGCAAACCACAGCAGTCACGCAGGCGTTGTTAACCGCTTTTGCGTTTGGCGCGTTGATGCACAGTTTCATCGTAAGCGATTTCACCGTGGTCAACGTGGTAGAGAACTCTAACTCACTGAAACCAATGCTTTACAAGGTTGCGGGCACATGGGGCAGCCACGAAGGCTCTTTGCTGCTTTGGGTGCTGATCCTCGCCGTCTTCGGCGCAGCGGTTGCAGTTCTGGGTGGCAACATACCCTTGGCCTTGAAAGCGCGAACGCTGTCGGTGCAGGCTTGGATTTCTGTCGGGTTTCTGAGCTTTCTGATCCTGACATCGAACCCGTTCGACCGCATCTTCCCGCCGCCTTTGGACGGTCAGGACCTTAACCCGTTGTTGCAGGACTTCGGATTGGCGATCCATCCGCCGCTGCTTTACATCGGCTATGTCGGCTTCTCGATCGTCTTTTCCTTCGCCGTTGCCGCATTGATCGAGGGCAGGGTAGATCCTGCATGGGCCCGTTGGGTGCGCCCTTGGACATTGGCCGCTTGGATGGCGCTGACGGGCGGCATAGCGCTTGGCTCATGGTGGGCCTATTACGAGCTTGGCTGGGGCGGCTGGTGGTTCTGGGACCCCGTTGAAAACGTGTCGTTTATGCCGTGGCTCGCGGGGACTGCTTTGCTGCACTCCGCCATCGTGACCGAAAAGCGCGATACATTCAAAGCGTGGACTATCCTGTTGGCAATCCTGACGTTTTCGCTGTCCCTGTTGGGCACATTCATCGTCCGCTCAGGGCTTCTGACATCGGTGCACGCCTTCGCCGTCGACCCCGAGCGAGGCGTCTATATCCTTGGTCTGCTGGCGGTGTCGATCCTTGGCTCGCTGGCGCTTTTCGCATGGCGCGCGCCCGCGATGGAGGGGGGCGGGCTGTTCGCCCCGATCTCTCGTGAGGCGGGGTTGCTCATTAATAACCTGCTGATCGCGACAGCCTGCGCGACTGTGCTGTTTGGAACGCTCTACCCGCTGTTTCTGGAGGCGATCACGGACGAGAAAATCTCTGTCGGGCCGCCGTTCTTTAATGCGTCCTTCATCCCCATAACGCTGCCATTGATTATCGTGATGGGCATCGGCCCGCATCTCAGCTGGAAGCGGGCCGATCTGGCCGGCGTCTTGGCCCGCCTCAAATGGCTTGGGGTTATCGTTTTGCTGGCCATTTTGGTGACGGCTTGGATTGCCAATGGGGGACCGCTTTTGGCGGTCATCTCGATGGGCATCGCCGTTTGGCTGGTTGGGGCCACGGTGCAGGATTGGGCACGGCGCGCCAAGCTGTTCCAGCCGGGCGCATGGGCGCGCATCAAGCGTCAACCGCGCGCAAGCCACGGCATGACGCTGGCCCATCTTGGCCTCGGCGTCGTCATGATGGGCGCCATTGGTGCAAGTGCCTGGAAAACCGACAATGTCAGCTTCGCAGAGGAAGGGACGCAGGTTCCAATCGCCGGGTTCGAGGTGACATTTGAAGGCATCAACGAGGTGCAGGGCCCCAACTACATCGCACAGGTCGCCACGTTGAACGTGACCAAAGGGGGCGAATTCGTCACCTATCTTTATCCCGAACGCCGCGTCTATCCGGTGGCTCAAACCACCACCACGGAAAGCGCCATCCGCCAAACCTTGGCGGGTGATTTGTATGTCTCCATCGCCGAGCCGGCCTCCACCAGCGCATCGGGGCTGTGGACCCTGCGCCTGATTTACGAGCCGTTGGTGAACTTCCTTTGGATCGGGTCGGTCATGTTGGTGTTGGGCGGCGGCCTGTCACTGTCTGATCGCAGATTGCGCGTCGGGGCCCCGCGCCGCGCCGCGCCGACCAACGCAACCCCTGCAGAGTAGCCCATGAACCGTCTTATCTTCGCCCTTCCGCTGGTTGTCGCAGCACTCATCGGTGCCTTTGCCCTTTGGGGGCTGTCGGGGGGGCGCGACCCAAATGCCATCCCGTCCGCTCTGATCTCTAAGCCGGTGCCTGACTTCGAGCTGCCGCCCATTGAGGGCGTCGCGTCGCCGGGGCTGAAGACGGCGGACCTGCAAGGGCAGGGGCTGACGCTGGTTAATGTCTTCGCCAGCTGGTGTGGCCCGTGCCGCGCGGAACATCCCGTCCTGACCCGCCTTGCGCGGGAGGAAGATGTCCGGCTGGTGGCGATAAATTACAAGGACAAGCCCGAAGCCGCCGCCGCGTGGTTGGAGGAGCTGGGCAACCCGTATGAGCGTATCGGGTCCGACTACTCGGGGCGCGCGGGCATTGAATGGGGCGTCACCGGCGTGCCGGAAACGTTCATCATCGACGCGAACGGGCTTGTCGTGCACCGCTTTCCCGGACCCGTCGTGGGCGACGGGTTGCGCCGCTTCCAAGAGGCGCTGGATCAGGCGCGGTCAGCGCAATGAAGCGGCTGCTGTTGATCCTGTGCCTGCTGGCCAGCCCGCTGATGGCCGTTGAGCCGGACGAGGTGCTGGACGATCCGGTGCTTGAGGAACGCGCCCGGGCGATTTCTGCCGATGTGCGTTGCGTGGTGTGCCAGAACGAGCCGATTGACAGCTCCAACGCAGGCGTGGCGCGTGATTTGCGGATGATTATCCGGGAACGGTTGGTCGCGGGCGACACGGATCAGGAAGTGTTTGATTTTCTTGTCCTGCGTTACGGCGACTATGTGCTGTTTAACCCGCCTTGGAAGCCGTCGACCTACGCGCTTTGGCTTGGGCCATTCGTCATCTTGTTTGGCGGGTTTGCCTGCGTGGTGGTGGCGTTGATGCGCCGCCGGACCCCGGTAGCGGTGCCTTTGTCGGCGGAAGACGAAGCCCGCCTTGATGCGATGCGCGAGGGCAAAAAATGATCTGGGTGCTTGCCGCGCTGATGGCGCTCACTGTTGGGGTGGGGCTGCTTTGGCCCTTGGGCACAGGTGCTGCGCCGCGCGGGGGCAGGGCGGCGAAAGCCATGGCCATCTACGAAGACCAACTGACCGAAGTTGACCGTGATGCGGAACGCGGCCTTATCACGCCTGAAGAAGCACGCGCGGCGCAGGTCGAGATAAAGCGTCGTATGCTGGGCGTTGCGGACATGAGCGATGGAACGTCTGACGGCTCTGGCAGGGCCGCAATCTTGATTGCGGCTGTGTTTGTGCCGCTCGCGGGGTTTGGGTTGTATAGCTACGTCGGCGCGCCGGATGTGCCGGCGGTCCCTTTTGCCGAACGCGCCGTAGAACAGGACGACGCGGCCCAGCTAAACCGGTTGATTGCCGAGCTGGTCAGCCGGCTAGAAAGCGATCCCGATGGCGGCGAAACGCGTGGATGGGAGCTGCTGGCGACCACCTATATGAACCAGGGCAGGCCATCTGATGCGGCAGCCGCCTATGCGCGGATCATTGACCGCCCTGATGCGACCTCGGCCACGTTTTCTCAATATGCCGAGGCCTTGATAACCGCAGAGCGGGGCACCGTAACGCCATTGGCAAGCCGGGTGATCGCCCGTGCAGAGCAACTGGACCCGGACAATCCGGCAGCCAGCTATTACCGCGCGATCGAGCGGGATCAGGCGGGTGAAACAGCCATGGCCCGCAGCCTGTTGCTGGACCGCATCGCACGGGAAGGCCAGCCCGCGCCGTGGATGCCGACATTCTTGCAGACAGCCAATCAGATGGGGGCCTCCATAGGGTTGGAGCCTGCTCAATTGCCGGAATTTTCCGGGCCACGAGGCCCGTCTCAGGAAGACATTGCTGCCGCCTCGGATATGACGGTCGAAGAACGGCAGGATTTCATCCGGTCAATGGTCGACGGGCTTGAGGCGCGCTTGCAAGATGAGCCCGACAATCTTGATGGGTGGCTGCAATTGGCGCGGGCTTTGACGGTTCTGGAAGAAACAGATCGCGCCCTGAAGGCCTTTCAGGGGGCGCAGCCTTTGGTTGCTGAATTGCCCGCCGATGATCCGCGCCGCCAAGCGGTGGAACAAGGCCTTGCGCGGCTTGGCAGTGGCGACTAGCCGCCCGCGCGGTTAACGGCCTTTATCACGGCGTCTTTCGTCAGCAGTTCCGGCAAGGCGATCCCATTCGGGGCTCCGGGGCCGTAAACGATGTTGAACGGAATGCCGTACCGCCCATTCTTTTTGAGATAGGCAAGAATGGTGTCATCGGGGCGCGTCCAGTCCCCGCGCATGGCAATGATGTGGTCCGAGGACAGCATATCGACAATCGGCTTACGATCGAGAACCAGCGCCTTGTTGGCCTTACAGCTGAGGCACCAGTCGGCGGTCACGTCAACAAACACCACGCGGCCCTCAACCACCCACCCAGAGATACTGTTGGGGCTCAGGCCGCGCCATGTCGAAGACACCTCTGGGATGGGCGGTGCTGGCCGTTCCATGACAGCGGGGACGATCAATGCAAAGGCAATCAGCGCGGCAACAGCGCCCGCTTTGAACTTCGGGGCGAAGGCAATGACGGCCACAGCACCCGCCAGGAACGCGGCGATAAGAAGCGTAGCGGTCCACCCAATGACGCCTATGAGCACCGAAATCAGCCACAACGCAGTTGCGGCCAGAAGCAGCCCCATAATCCATCTGACGGTATTCATCCAAGCGCCGGGCTTTGGCAGGGCGCGCACGGTTTGTGGCCAGAAGGCGACCGCCAAATAGGGCAGGGCAAGCCCAAGCCCCAGCGCTGTAAAGATTGCCAATGTTTGCCCCGCCGTGCCTGCCAGCGCGAAGGTGACCGCTGTGCCAAGGAAAGGCGCGGAACAGGGCGTCGCAAGAACGGCCGCCAGCGCGCCGATGGCGAAATCGCCGCCCAAGCTGCCTTCCTTGCCTGTCTCGGCCAGTTTGGTGTTCCAGGATTGTGGCAGGGCGATCTCGAACTGCCCGAACATATTGGCGGCAAACAGGGTGATGATGGTGGCCATCACGGTCAGGAAATAGGGGTTCTGGAACTGGATGCCCCATCCGATTGAGCCGCCGCCTGCGCGGATCGCGATCAGGATGATCGCCAGCGACCACATGAAGGCCATGACCCCCAGCGCCGACATCACAAAGCCAGACCGCACGCGGGCGGCGGATTGATCGCCCGCTTTCAAAACAGATGAGAATTTGATGCTCAGCACTGGCAGCACGCAAGGCATGACGTTCAGGATAACCCCGCCAATGAAGGCCAGCAGAAAGAACCACGCCAGTTCAGCCAGCTTTGACGCGGCGGTGGGGACGGTGCCGGTGGTGTCGGGGGCGAAGGCCGCCGCTCGCGTGTCGTCTGTGATGACAAGCTCCAACGGCGGCGGCGCATCTGGTGCGGACAGAATGTCAAAGCCCACAGCCGCAGCCAGACCACCGTCAGACAGGGTGATCTGCGGCGGGCCAAAGGCGGCATCCGGACCAAGGTCCGGGATCACGCTGAGATCAGAGAACGGGCTGGCCGTGGTCAGCGATATATCCAGCCGGTTGTCGTCGAGGCTCAGCGCGGCGGCGCTCACCGTTATGTCGGATTGCACGCCCGCCACGGGCAGCTTGTTGGCCGCCTCTGCAATCAGGGCGGCAGAGGCGCGGTCGATGGCCGACCCCGCAGGCAATACGAGGCTCAGGTTGAAGTCTTCGGGCACGCAAAGCTCCGCGCAGACCAGCATGTTGACATGGGCCGACAGCACCAACACGTCACCGGGCGATTGCACCTGCAGCCTGATGGGGAAGGTGACGGCCTTCTCATAGCCGTAGTTTTCAATGTCAAAGGCCTCAAAGCGGGTCGGTGCGGGCCACAGCAATTCGTGGTCGTTTAGGTTGGCGGAGCCGTCCCACTCAATTGAGACCGGGTAGCCGACGGCGCCCGGCGATTTCCAATAGGTCTTCCAGCCCTCGGCCAGCGTCACCTCCAGCGCTGCCGAAATCACCTTGCCCTGCGGCGGCACGCCGTTTTCTGCGGTGATAAGCCGCGCGGTGATGCGGTCGCTGACATAGGCGGGGGAGCTGCCCGCGACGGCCGGGTTGCACAAGGCCGCCAGTGCGAACAGGCAGATCAAAAAGGGGCGCAGCAAGGGCATGTGGTGGCTTCCGGCGGGGGCTGTTAAGGGCCTCTTTTGGCCGATATCGGGGCAGGTTCAATCAACAACACCGTGATGGCAAGCGTGAGGGCGCTGTTTTCACCGGTCTGTGAACGCGTCTCGTTTGACAATCGCGGGGCCAGACAGCAGGGTCGGACAAGATTTCCCAAGCGCTTGCGCCAAAAGGTAGGCCCCAAATGTTCCGACTGACATCCGCCGCTGTGACAGCCCTTGCTTTGGCGGTCCCCGCCTCCGCGCAAACCATGGATGAGGAGGCGATCAAGGCTCTTATTCTGGAAACCATTCGGACAAACCCCGAGATCGTGATGGAAGCCATCGAGATTTTGCAAGCGCGTGAAGGCGAGGCGCAGGCGGCGGCGTCGGCGGCGGCCCTGGCGGCCCAGCAGGGGGCGCTTCAAAACGACCCCAATGCGCCGGTTATGGGCAATCCCGACGGCGATATCACCATCGTCGAGTTTTTTGACTACAATTGCGGCTATTGCCGCAGGGTTTTTCCAGCCGTCAAAGAGCTGATCGCCGATGACAGCAATATCCGCGTTGTGATGCGCGAATGGCCGATTTTGGGCGAGGAAAGCGTCTTTGCGGCGCGGGCGGCTTTGGCGTCCCGCAAGCAAGGCAAATACGCGGAGTTTCACGACGCGCTTATGGAAAACCAAGGGCGCGCCTCTCAGGCCAATGTGCTGAGCATCGCGCAGGATCTGGGGCTTGATATAGATCAGTTGCGCGCTGACATGGAGGGCGCAGAGGTCGACGCCCATATCGCAACCAGCCGCCAGCTGACCCAGGCGTTGGGGCTGAATGGGACACCTGCTTTTGTGTTTGGCGATCAACTGGTGCCGGGGGCGATTGAGCTGGGCCAGATGAAAGAGCTGATCGAGCAGCTGCGCGGCTAGGGTTTCGCCGCCTTTGGCGGCGATCCGCTGGGGGTTTCACCCCCAGACCCCCAGGATATTTTTGAACATGGGAAGCGGCTAGGCGCTTTCGATGAGCGTGCTTATCTCTGCAACCTTTTCGGCAAGCAGGGCGGTGTCACCTTTCGCCTCGACGTTGAGGCGCAGGACAGGTTCGGTGTTGGACTGACGCAGGTTCACCCGCCACGCCCCCATATCCAGCGACACGCCGTCCAACCGGTCCACCTGCAGGGCCTGTGGCGTGTAGGTCGCCTCAAAGGCGTCGATGGCCGGCTGCTTGTCGGCCAGCTTGAAGTTGATTTCGCCCGATGAGGGGAAGCGCGCTTTCATATCCGCGACCAGCGCCGAGAGCGGTTGCCCTGTGCGGCACATATGCTCAGCCACCAGCAACCATGGGATCATGCCGCTATCGCAATACATGAAGTCGCGGAAATAATGATGCGCTGACATCTCCCCGCCATAAACGGCGTCCACGTCGCGCATTTTGGCCTTGATATGGGAGTGGCCGGATTGGGAGGCCACAGCCTCCCCGCCGCCGGAGTAAACGAGGTCGAGCAAAGCCCATACGACCCGAGGGTCATGGATGATTTTCGCGCCGGGGTTTTTGGGCAAAAAGGCGGAGGCCAGCAGCCCCACCACATATTCCCCGTCCACAAACGCCCCTGTTTCGTCAAAGAAGAAGCATCGGTCAAAATCGCCGTCCCACGCCACGCCCAGATCGGCCCCCTCCGCAAGGACGCGTTCTGCGGTCATGGCGCGGTTTTCTTCCAGCAACGGGTTGGGGATGCCATTTGGGAATGTGCCGTCAGGGTCGTGGTTGTGGCGGATGAATTCCAGCGGGGCACCTGCCTTGGCCAGCCTGTCGGCGATGACATCGAAGGAGGGGCCTGCGACGCCGTTGCCCGCGTTTACAACGATTTTCAGCGGTGTCAGGGCCGCGAGATCTGCGAAGCCCACCACCTTGTCGGCATAGGCGTCGCGCGGATTGCGCGTCTCATATGTGCCGCGCGGCTTGGCCGGGCCAAATGCATCGGCGCTGGCCAGCGCGTTGATCTCTGCCAGCCCGTCAGCCGCCGAGATCGGGCGCGAGCCTTCGCGCACCATCTTGATGCCGTTATAGTCGATCGGGTTATGGGAGGCGGTGACCATCAATCCGCCGCCAACGCGGAGATGGGACGTGGCAAAATACACCTCTTCCGTGCCGCATAGGCCCAGATCAATGACATGGACGCCCTCGTCTTGCAGCCCTTCGGTCAGCGCCGCTGCCAGATCGGGGGAGGTGGGTCGGATGTCATGCCCGATCACCACGGTGCCGGGCGTCATCGCCACGGCAAAGCCACGCCCAATGCGGTAGGCGATCTCGACATTCAGCTCGTCGCCAAGTTTTCCGCGCACATCGTAGCTTTTGAAACAGGTCAGCATGGGCCTTGCCCCTCCGTTTTGGGATGCCACCTTGCTACAGCGACGCCGGGGCCAGTTCAACGCGATGATGGCGGCGGCTACAGCGCCGCATGACGGTTGACGTCCTTGTAAAGCAGGTAGCGGAACGGCCCAGTGCCGGTGGCGCGGCAGGCTTGCGGGCAGAAGGCGCGCAGCCACATGAAATCGCCGGGGCCGACGCTGACCCAATCGCGGTTCAACAGGTAGTCTGCGGTGCCCTCCAACACGAACAGCCCGTGCTCCATCACATGGGTTTCCTCAAAGGGGATCACCCCGCCGGGCTGGAAATTCACGATATTGACGTGAAAATCGTGGCGCAGGTCGGCCGGGTCGACAAAGCGGGTCGTGGACCATTTGCCACCTGTTTCGGGCATTTCGACAATCGGGGCCTCGTCGTCATGGGTCACGAAACAGTCGGGCGCCGCGACATTGGCCGCAGCTTGGTAGGCCTTGCGGATCCAGTGGAAGGTGGCAGGGTCGTCGCCCGTGTTGCGCAGCCGCCAGCCGCTGCCCGCGGGCAGAAACACATAGCTTCCGGCGCGCAGATCGAACCGGCCAAGCGGGCAGTCCAGCGCCATGGTCCCAGAGGTGACAAACAGCACCGCTTGCGCGTGCGGGTTGCTTTCCGGATCGTCCGACCCGCCGCCGGGCTGCAGTTCCACGATATATTGCGAGAAGGTCTCCGCGAAGCCGGACAGGGGGCGGGCAATCATCCACATGCGCATCCCGTCCCAGCCGGGCAGGTAGGACGTCACAATATCGCGCATCGTGCCGGCCGGCAGGAGGGCGTAGGCCTCTGTGAAAATGGCGGTGCCGGTCAGGTCATCGGTTTGTTTGGGCAGGCCGCCCATGGGCGTTGCATAGGCCATCAGGAGGTCTCCGGCAGCATGTCGGTGAGGCGGTGGAAGGCGATGCGTTCCACTTGTTTGCACGCCTCGTCGAACTCGGCCTCGCTGGTGTTGCCGATACGGCGGTCGAATGCGGCCATGATGGAGGCCTTGTCATGGTCCTTCACCGCAATGATGAAGGGGAACCCGTGCTTTGCGGTGTAGTCCTCGTTCATCTGGGTGAAGGCCACGCGGTCCTCGTCGGTCAACGCGTCCAGCCCGGCGGAGGCCTGCTCGGCGGTGCTTTCCGCAGTCAAACGCTTTGCCGCGGCCAGCTTGCCCGCCAAGTCGGGATGCGCATCCAACACATCGAGCCGTTGCGCGGGCGAAGCGGCCCTAAAGGCCCTCACCAATGCCCCGTGCAGCCCGGTGGCGCTGTCATGGGCGGGGCCCAGTTCCAGATGCCAGGCGGCCTCCGCGACCCAGGGCGAATGCTCGAAAACGCTGCCATAGGTGTTTGCGAAGGTGGTTTTGTCCATCAGGCTGGGCCGCGTTTTGGGGGCGGCGGGGTGGACCCGCGCCCAGTGGTCGGCAATCTGTTCGCGGGTGGCGAACCACACGCCGTCATGGCTGTTGGCGTAGTCAAGGAACCGCCGCAGCGCCTGCACGCGGCCGGGTCGGCCCACCAGGCGGCAATGCAGCCCGATCGACATCATCTTGGCGGCGCCCTCGGCCCCCTCGGCGTAAAGCGCGTCAAAGGTGTCGCGCAGATAGGCCTCGAACTGGTCGCCCGCGTTGAAGCCTTGCGGGGTGGCGAACCGCATGTCGTTGCAGTCCAGCGTGTAGGGCACCACCAGCTGGTCGCGGCCGTCAAAGCGGGCGTAGTAGGGCAGGTCGTCGGCGTAGCTGTCGGCGCAGTAGGCAAACCCGCCTTCCTCTGCCACCAGGCGCAAGGTGTTTTCGGAGCAGCGCCCCGTGTACCAGCCGCGCGGGCGCTCCCCCACCACTTCGGTGTGCAAGGCGATGGCGTCACGCAAATGGTCGCGCTCTTCGTCCTCGGTGAAGTCCTTGTATTCGATCCATTTCAGCCCGTGCGATGCAATCTCCCAGCCCGCGTCTTTCATGGCGGCCAGTTGCTCGGGCGAGCGCGCCAATGCGGTCGCCACGCCGTAGACGGTCACGGGCAGGTCCTGCAGCAGGCGGTGCAGCCGCCAGAACCCGGCGCGCGCGCCGTATTCGTAGATCGATTCCATGTTCCAGTGCCGCTGCGCGTCCCACGCGCTGGCGCCCACGATCTCGGACAAAAACGCCTCCGACGCTTTGTCGCCATGCAGGATGTTGTTTTCCCCGCCTTCCTCGTAGTTCAGCACGATCTGCACCGCGATCTTGGCGTCATTTGGCCACTGAGGGTCGGGCGAGCGCGGCCCGTAGCCGCGCATGTCTCTGGGGTATCTGTTCATACGCCAAGCATTAGGCAAAAGGGGCAGGTCCGCCAAGGACTATACCGTTCGGGTTTTCCTGATGGTGTTTAAGAAAGCCAAGACAAATAGCGCGGACAGGATCAAAACGATGGTCGGCGCGGGGGCGCTGTCTATGAAGAAGCTCAGGTAAACGCCTGCAATGCTTGAAAAAACGGCAACTGCGACGGCCACCATCAACATCTGGCCAAATTGACGCGTCACCAGGAAGGCCACGGCGCCGGGGCCAACCAGAAATGCAATCGCCAAGATGATCCCAACCGCTTTCAGCGCCGCCACCACGGTTAACGAGATGACCGCCAGAAGCCCAAAATGCAGCCAACGCACGTTGAGCCCCAGGGCGCGGGCTTGCTGCTCGTCAAAGGCATGCAGCAGCAGGTCGCGCCAAAACACCAGCAGCAACACGGTCACGCCCACGGCAATCACGCCGGTCAGCCACAAATCAGACGGCCCCACGCCCAGCATGTTGCCAAACAGGATGTGGTCCAGATGCACGTCGCTCTCGATCTTGGTGTACAGCACAATCCCAAGCCCAAACATGGCCGAGAACACCACGCCCATCACCGTATCGCGCTTCACGCGGCTGTTTTCATCAATCCACCCCGTCAGCAAGGCGCAGGCCATGCCTGCCACAAAAGCCCCTATAACCAAGGGGATACCCACGACATAGGCCAGCACCACGCCGGGCAGAACCGCATGGGAAATCGCGTCGCCCATCAGGGACCAGCCCTTTAGGACCAGAAAGCACGACAGCAGCGCCGCAGGCATCGCAAGCATCACGGTGATCAAAAACGCGTCCCGCATGAACGGGAACTGAAATGGCAATAACAGCTCCTCCATCACAGCGCCTTCGTGGCGCGGCGGCGAGACGCCAGCATTCCGTGTTTCGGCGCAAACAGGAAGGCCAAACCAAACACCGTCGCCTGCAAGCAGACGATCACGCCGCCGGTCGCGCCGTCCAGAAAATAGCTGATATAAGCCCCGAAAAACGAGGTTAACGCCCCAATCGCCACCGACACGACCAGCAATCGCGGGAAGCGGTCGGTCAGCAGATAGGCCGTGGCGCCCGGCGTCACCACCATGGCAATCACCAAAAACGCGCCCACCGTCTGCAAAGCGGCCACGGTGCAAGCGCTCAAAAGCACGAAAAACAGCAGCTTCAGCCTGTCGGGGTTCAACCCGATGGACCGCGCATGGCTTTCGTCAAAGAAGGTGACCATCAGGTCCTTCCACTTCACCAGCAGGATCGCCAGCGACACGAAGCCGATAATTGCCAATTGCAAAATATCGGACGGCGATATTGCCAGTACATTGCCCAAAATGATCGTCTGAATGTTGATCGAGGTCGGCGACAGCGACACCATGAACAGGCCCAGCCCAAAGAAGCTGGTGAAGATCAGCCCGATAATGGCGTCCTCCTTCAGCCCCGTGCGCTGGTTCAAAAACAGCATCGCGCCGCCCGCCAGACCGCCCGCAAAAAACGCGCCCAACGCGAAGGGCAGCCCCAGCATGTAGGCACCCGCAACGCCCGGCACGATGGAATGCGACAGCGCATCGCCGATCAAGGACCAGCCCTTAAGCATCAGATATGCCGACAGAAAAGCGCAGACACCGCCCACCAAGGCCGACACCCACATCGCGTTCAGCATGTAGGTATAGGCGAAGGGCTCAAGCATCGCTGTGATCCCCGTCGTCGTGGTCCTCATAGATCACGAAAGGCCGCTCATCGTCTGAAATCACGGTCAGGCGGCGCTTATCCTCGTCATCATCATGCAGGTCTGCGCCTTGCATCACGAAATGTCTCAGAACGCCGCCAAAGGCGCGTTCCAGATTTTTAGAAGTAAAAATCGTCTCCGTCGGGCCGTAATCCAGCACCGTCCCCTTGATAAGGATGGTGCGGTCACAAAATTCCGGCACCGAGCCAAGGTTATGGGTCGACACCAGCATGACGCGGCCCTCATCGCGCATCTCGCGCAGCAGCTTGATGATCTCGTCCTCGGTCTGCACATCGACGCCGGTGAACGGCTCATCCAGCAAAATAACCTTGGAATCCTGTGCAAGCGCGCGGGCCAGAAACACGCGTTTCTTTTGCCCGCCGGACAATTCGCCAATTTGGCGTTTGCGGTAGTCGATCATGCCCACGCGCGTCAGCGCGTCTTCTACCGCGCGGTGATCGGCGGGTTTGGCAATCCGCAAAAACCCCATATGCCCGTAGCGGCCCATCATCACCACATCCTCGACCAGAACGGGGAAGGACCAATCCACCTCTTCCGCTTGAGGAACGTAGGCTACAAGGTTGCTTTTCAACGCATCTTTGACGCTGCCGCCCAGCACGGATATCTCGCCCGCAGCCGTTGGAACGAAGCCCATAATCGCCTTGAACAAGGTCGATTTGCCGGACCCGTTGACGCCCACGAGCGCCGCAATCGTGCCTGTCGGCAACTCGAATGACGCATCCCGCAACGCGGTATGCCCGTTGCGGTAGGTGACCGTGATACCCGCCGCCGACAGGCCCGTCACTTGGTCAAACCCGCCGCAATGATGCTGACCGTCTCGCGCAGCAGGTCAATATAGGTGGGCACTGGCCCATCCTCACCGCTTAATGAATCCACATAGAGCGCGCCCCCATAGGCCGCGCCGGTCTCCCGCGCGACTTGCTCTGCCGGGGCCGAGGACACCGTCGATTCCGAGAACACCACCTTGATGCCCTGCGCCCGCACCGTATCAATCACAGTGCGCACCTGGCTCGGCGTGCCTTGCTGGTCCGCGTTGATCGGCCACAGATACAGCTCTTTCAGCCCCAGATCCCGCGCCAGATAGGAAAACGCGCCCTCGGATGTCACCAGCCAGCGATCCGCCTCAGGCACCGCCTCAATCTGCGCCTTCAACGGCCCAAGCTCCGCCAAAATCCGCGCCTTGTAGGCCTCGCCGTTGGCGGCATAAACATCCGCGTGTTCAGGGTCATGCTCTGAGAACGCCGCCACGATGTTGTCCACGTAGATCACCGCCGCGTCCACCGACATCCACGCATGCGGGTTCGGCTTGCCGCTGTAGGGCCCTTGGGTGATCCCCATCGGCTCAATGCCCTCCGACACCACCGCTGAGGGCACGTCGCGCAGATTGCGGAAGAACTGCTCGAACCAAAGCTCCAGGTTCAGCCCGTTCCACAGCACCAGGTCGGCGTCCTGCGCCTTCAGGATGTCGCGCGGGGTGGGGGCGTAGTTGTGAATTTCGGCGCCCGGCTTGGTGATGCTCTCCACCACGGCCGTGTCGCCCGCCACGTTGCGGGCCATGTCGGCGATCACGGTGAAGGTGGTCACGGCCTTGAACCGGTCGTCGGCCATGGCGGGCAGGCCGGCCCATAAAAGCGCGCATGTCAGCAGCAGTCGCATCGTAAACACCTCATATCTCAGGGACATGAGACAATATGAGAACGATTCTCAATAAGTCAATCTAGTTGCGATCAATTCTCAGCTTCGGAGCGCGCCCGCAGGTATTTCGGCCCGCCCGCGCCCTTGCGCTTGGTCAGTTCGCGCCGGGTCAGGGTCTTGGGGATGTCGCCGGCAACGCCCGGCTTGAAGTTGGGGTCGGAAGGCAGGCAGCCAAGGCCGCAGACCTGCGTCACGGTTCTGTTGTGGAAGTTGGTGATCCACAGCCGCCCGCCGGGGGTGGCCACAAATCCGAACACCTGTTCGGCGTAATCCATGTCCAGATCCATCACCGAGGGGACCTCCGCGTCCGCGTCCGGATGAAACGCGCCATGGGTGTGGTAGGAGGCGACCGTTTTGATGGTGCGGTCGGTGAAGCCACGCGGGTCGCAGCCGCTTCGGCTGCCGCGCCGTGCGGGGGTGACCACAAGCTCGCCGGCCGCGGTTTCGCCGATCATGCCGCAGTATTCGCGGTCATTGGCGAAGGATTGGTGTTGCAGGGACTTCAGGCTTTTGCGCGCAACCGACGTCATGTCGTAGATGTCGGGTGCTGCGGCTGCGGCACTTATCGAAGCCGCGCCAAAAGCTGCGGCAAGTGTCAGTCTTATCATCGCTTTGCTCATCCCCATAATCACTGGAACAACCTCGCCCAACAGGGGCTTAGTCGTCAATACCTTCCTCTCGATCAAGCAGTTGTGCCGCAGTGTATCGTTGTCTCACGCGGCCTTCATCTGCGGCGTTGTAATCCGCGTCCATTGGCAGGCATCCCGTATTACATAGCATACGAACGGCGTCTTTGTCAGGCTCGGTCACCCAGAATTTACCTCCCGGGGTGGAGACGAAGCCGATCACCCCCTCGCTTTGGTCGGCGCGCAGGTCGTCAAGGGACGGCACTTCGGCGTCGGCGCCCGGGTCATGGCTGCCATGGGTGTGGTAAGACGCAAGCACGTCGACGTCATTGGTGCGGAACGGGCGGGGCAAGCAGCTGTCGCGGCGGCCTTTGCGGGGCCGGGTTATCACGATATGGCCCTGTCGGTTGCGCCCGATCATGCCGCAATACTCACGATCCGCGGCAAAGGAATTGCTCTGGATGCCGGCCAATGTGGTGCGCGCCGCCTCAATCAGCTCCGCATCTTGCGGCTGCGCGGGGGAGGCCAGGCACAGGGCCAGCCCGATCCAGAGAATGCGTTTGGTCATGGGCTGCTCTTTCTTTCGCTCCTGTCTTCAAAAAATCCTATGCGCCGCCGGGCGGGTCTGTCAAAACCTCTCACATCTCCCAGGGATCAGACATGAAGGCCCGCATGACCCAATATGTGATTGAACCAGCCCCGCAAGCCAGCCTCTCGGTCTTTGGCGATGACACAGATTTCCCGATCCGGCGCATTTTCTGTGTTGGCCGCAATTACGAGGCCCATATCGTCGAGATGGGCAATGACCTGCGCGAGCCGCCGTTTTTCTTTTGCAAGCCCGCCGATGCGGTGGTGCCAAACCATGCGTCTGTGAGCTATCCCAAAGCCACGTCCGACCTGCATCACGAGGTTGAATTGGTCGTCGCACTCGGGGCAGGGGGCAGCGATGTGGCATCTGAGGATGCGCTTGATCTGATTTGGGGGGCGGCTGTCGGCATCGACCTGACCCGCCGTGACATACAGGGCGAGGCCAAAAAGCGGGGCCGGCCTTGGGATATGGGCAAAGGGTTTGACCAATCCGCGCCCATCGCGCCGCTGGTGCCCATTGGCGATGTCGCCAGCCTGACGGAGGGCCGGATTTGGCTGTCGGTCAATGGCACCACCCGTCAATCGGCGGATTTGGCGGATATGATCTGGCCCGTTGCGGATTGCATCTCCTATCTGTCGGGGCTTGTCGCACTCGCGCCGGGCGATCTTATCATGACCGGCACGCCTGCTGGCGTCTCGGCGCTACAGCGCGGTGACGAGGTCACCGCCGGGATCACAGGTCTGCCTGATCTCAACATTAAAATCGCGGAATAGATCTCCGCATAACTGCAGGACGCGCGCAATGTCTGGCTATCTCACCACTCATGTTCTTGACACTGCACGTGGCTGTCCGGCCGAAGGCGTGACCATCACGCTTTTTCGCGTCTCGGGCAACAGTCACAAAAAGATCGCTGAGGCGGTCACCAATGCGGATGGTCGCACCGACGCGCCCATCCTGCCCAAGGACGCTTTCAAAATCGGCACATATGAGCTGGTCTTCGACGCCCAATCCTATCTCGACGCCACCCAAACCCCAGCCGAAGACCCGCGCTTTCTGGGCCAAATCCCGATCCGCTTCGGCATGTCCGAGCCGTCCCACTACCACGTCCCACTGCTGCTCTCGCCCTTCGGCTACGCCACCTATCGCGGCAGCTAAACGCGCCCTCCCGCCTTCGCCATGACGCGGGCGCATCGCCCATGTCCCATCCCCGTGCCCACCGCCATCTCAATCCCCATCCTAATCCGCATCCCCATCCCAATCCGCACCCCCACCCCCATCATTGTTCCAAAAATATCCCGGGGGAGGAGCGCAGCGACGGGGGCAGAGCCCCTTAATAAAGAGTCTGGGGTAGAGCCCGCACTATCCGTGGCCAAACCGCAAACCAGTGCTATCTGCTGAACCATGATGATAACGCGCCGTACCTGCCTTGCCAGCCTCGCGACACTGCCGGTGACGCGCCCGAGCTTTGGACAAACCGCTATGGAACTGCATCCTTTGACCCCTGACTGGGAATTTGTGGCCGACACGGTGATGGGTGGGGTCTCGACGGGCGCGCTGAGCAGGGGGCGCGTGCGGGGGCGTGACGCGGTCCGGCTGCAAGGCGGCGTCTCGCTCGATAATAATGGCGGCTTTGTGCAGGTCGCAGGCGATGTGGCGACGTCTCAGGACCTGCGCGACTGGACCGGGGTGGCTCTTGATGTGACGGGCAATGGCGAGGTCTATGATCTGCGCCTGCGCACCGACGATCTGACGCGCCCTTGGCAATCCTACCGCACTGAATTCACCGCGCCTGCGTCATGGGACCGGCTGACATTTCCGTTCGCCGCATTCGAGACGCATAAGACGGACACGCCCCTTGATATCACCAAGCTGCGCCGCATCGGCGTGGTGGCGATAGGCCGTGAATTTCAGGCCGATGTCTCGATTGGTGCCGTGCATCTCTACCGCTGAGATGCGGGTAAATATGTGGTAAATTTATTTTTTGAAATACTGGTATAACAAGGCCTTACAAGATTCGACGCATGCGTCGCTATTGCGTGTAGAGCACCGGAAACCAGTCCTCGCGCAGCCGCTCGCCCGGCCGCATCCCATGTCCGGGAAAGGGCGGCGAGGTCGGCCCTGGCCGCTCCACATAGCGGGCATCATCGCCCACCAGTCTCAGCGAAAACGCCCGCCGCCGCGCCCTGGCCTCATTGCCACGGGCCCCGTGCAAAACATTGTAGTTGAACGCCACAGCGTCGCCGGGCTCCATCTCGAATTCCCGAATATCCATCCCCTCCGCGTCCGGGTCGGGCACCGGCATGTACGCGTCTTCATCGGGGTAGAACGAGGTCTCCGCCAACCACCGCGTGGGCAGCACCGGCTTGGCCCAAAGATGCGACCCCGCCACGCAGCGCAGCGACGCCTCGCGCACCGGGTCCACCGGCGCCCAGAACGACACGTTCTGGCGGCCCTCCACGAAGTAGTAGGGCCCGTCCGAATGCCAGGGCGTCGGCTTCGAGGTCCCCGGCTCCTTGACCAGCACGTGGTCATGAAACAGCTGAGCCGTGTCGGACCTCATCAAATCCGCCGCCACCTCCGCCGCCGGGCTGTCGCGGATCACCTGCTCGAACTCCGGGATGCGTTGCCAGTTGCAGTAGTCGTCAAAGAACCGCCCCTGCTCGCCGTCCTTCAGGTTCTCCGCCGCATGCGGGCCGGGGTCCGCCATGTTCACATCAATGCCAGCCCGGATCGTGTCGACATGGCCCGCAAACAGCCCCCTAATCAGCACGACCCCGTCGCGCTGAAAGGTCTCGATCTGGTCTTGGCTCAGCAAGGCATGTGGCATGGCAGGTCCTTTCAACTCTCCGCGAAGTTGCACACACAGCGCCCCCTCAGCAAGCCCCGCTCTTTCAATGCAATCATCTCGGTGCTATCTGCCCTCCATGACCGCGAACCCCGCCACCCAAGCCGCCCTGCTGTCCGTTGCCCCGATGATGGATTGGACCGACCGCCATTGCCGTTTCTTTCACAGGCTGATGTCGCGGCACGCGTTGCTTTACACCGAGATGGTCACCGCGCCGGCCCTGGTGCGCGGCGGAGCCACGCATCTCCTGGACTATAACAGTGAGGAGCACCCCGTGGCCCTGCAACTGGGCGGCTCGGACCCGCAAGAGCTGGCGCAGGCCGCCCAAATCGGGGCCGAACGTGGGTATGACGAAATCAACCTCAACGTCGGGTGTCCCTCTGACCGGGTGCAGTCGGGCTGTTTTGGGGCGGTGCTGATGGAGCGCCCCGCGCTGGTCGCCGAATGCGTCGCCGCGATGATCGCCGCGCAACCTGTCGAGGTGACGGTCAAATGCCGGATAGGCGTGGACGACCAAAGCCCCGCGCAGGTGCTCCCCGATTTCTTGAGCCGCATCGCAGATGCGGGCGTGCGCCGCGTTACTATCCATGCGCGCAAGGCTTGGCTGCAAGGCCTGAGCCCCAAGGAAAACCGCGACATCCCGCCGCTGGATTACCCGCTGGTCCACGAGATGAAACAGCAGTTCCCGCAGCTCCACATTTCCATCAACGGCGGCATCGCCACGCTGCCCGCGGCAGTCCCTCACTTGGATGCAGTCGACGGCGTTATGATTGGCCGCGCAGCTTATCATCAGCCATGGGACATTCTGGGCCGCGCGGACAGCATGATTTTTGGCGCAGCCGACCCGTTTGAGACCCCGCAGCAGGCGGTCCACGCCATGCTGCCCTATATCGAGGCGCATATGGCAGGCGGCGGAAAGCTGCATCAGGTCACGCGCCACATGTTGGGCCTCTTTGCGGGCCGCCCCGGCGCGCGCACATGGCGGCGCACCATGTCCGAAGGCGTGTCAAAAGCAGGTGCCGGCACGTCGTTGGTGCTGAAAGCGCTTGAGGGCGTGGACGCCCATATCCAGGCCGCGCAATGACGCAGGCCGATGATCTGGCCACGCGCGGCTGGTGCCGTTTCGCGCATGATCCCAAGCTTGCGGAGTGGGTTGCCGCCGCCCATCCCGCCGCCCTCGCGGCGTCACGAGATGCGCAAAACATCAAAGACTGGCTGCGCTGCGGGGACACGTGGTTCGCGGGCGTCAACATCCTGCCCAATGATAAGCAGGGCAGGGTGGAGGACGGCCCGGCCCTGCAAGGGGAGGCCATCGATTTCGTCCACGTGTTGCATGGCCCCCAGACATGGGACCGCGCGCAGGTCTCGGTGATCTACCCCGGCTACCCGCAGCCAATGGAGGGCGAAACGCCAGCCGCGTTCAAATTCCGCCGCGATCGTGACGCTGCGCATGTGGACGGGTTGCTGCCGGTTGGGCCTGACAAGCAACGCCATCTGCACGAGCCTCATAGCTTTGTGCTGGGCATTCCGCTGGTTGACACATCCGCTGCGGCCAGCCCGATGGTCGTGTGGGAGGGCAGCCACACCATCATCCAACAGGCCTTCCGCGCAGGGCTGCGCGGCATTGAATCGGTCAACTGGCCGCATGCCCCCCTGACTGAGCTCTACCAAATCACCCGCCGCCAGTGTTTTGAGCAATGCCGCCGTGTTGCGGTGCATGCAAGGCCGGGCGAGGCCTATCTGATCCACCGGCTGGCGCTGCACGGGGTGGCACCTTGGCAGGACGGGGCAACTGCCCCACCTGAGGGGCGGATGATTGCGTATTTCCGCCCCGAGTTAAGCGACATTTCTCGGTGGTTGACGTGATCCAATTGAGCGGCTAGCGCCGCCCACGATTATGATTTGGTACCAAGTGACGGCGGTCCCGCCCCCAGACGCGCCGCCCGCCCGCCGCGCCGTTTTTGCAAACGGCCCGCCCGTGACGGCAGATCAGCGACCACATCCGCGCGTTCCGCGTTGGACATGCGCGACCACGCGCCAATCTCGTCGATGGAGCGCAGGCAGCCGGTGCAAATGCGTTCCGTCGGGTGCACAACGCAGATCTTGATGCAGGGGCTTTGCACCTCGTCGCGGCTCCAAATGTCGTCCATCAGCTGCTCTGCCTTATATGTCTTATGCGGTCCAACGCGCCTTGCAGGATAAACCCGGCGGCGACATGGTCAATCACTTCCGAGCGACGTTTGCGTGACGTATCCGCCTCTAACAATGCGCGTTCGGCGGCCACGGTGGACAGGCGTTCGTCCCAGAAGGTGATCGGCAGGTCGGTCAACCGCGACAGGTTGCGCGCAAAAGCCCGCGTTGCCTGCACGCGCGGCCCGTCTGATCCGTCCATGTTCAGCGGCAATCCCAACACGAACCCGCCCAACGACCGCTTCGCCGCAATCGCCAGCAAGGCCTCCGCATCCTTGGTGAATTTGGTCCGCCGCACCGTCTCCAACGGGGTGGAGACCGACTGCATCACGTCCGAGACCGCCACGCCCACAGTTTTGGTGCCCAGATCGAGCCCGGCCAGAGGTCTCATGGCACCGACCGCCCCTGCAAAACTGGCCATATCGTCGAAAATTTCGCCCAAACGCTTTGTCTCCATTTGGTCCCAAATACTCATGCGCGACCGGCAAAGTCCACCTTCCTCAGGGGACATAAAACCGCACCTGCCAAGCTGGCATGTCGCAAGGCCAGCATGTAATGTCGCGCAAGTTGCGACGGGGGGACCTGTGCTGTCGCAAAACACTCCAGAATTCAACGCGTTTGGACCTGCCGATATGAAACGTTATTCCGCCTTTGCCATTGCCCGGGAAGCCGCCCGCTATCACCAGGGGTGGGAACGGGCCTGGGCCTCGCCCGAGCCAAAGAAGAAATACGACGCGATCATCATCGGGGCAGGCGGGCACGGGCTGGCATCGGCCTATTACCTTGGCAAAAATTTCGGCATCACCAATGTGGCGGTCATCGAGAAGGGCTGGCTGGGCGGCGGCAACACGGGCCGCAACACCACGATCATCCGGTCGAACTACCTGCAGGACCCGTCGGCGGCGATCTATGAAAAGGCGCGGTCCTTGTACGAGACCATGTCCCAAGACCTCAACTACAACGTCATGTTCTCCCCGCGCGGGGTCATCATGCTGGCCCAAACCCATCACGAGGTGCGCGGCTACCAGCGCACGGCCCATGCCAACGCCTTGCAGGGCGTGAAGACTGAATGGATCAATCCTGACCGCGTCAAAGAGCTGTGCCCGATCATGAATATCGAAGGCCCGCGCTATCCCGTGCTGGGTGGCTTGTGGCAGGCGCGCGGCGGCACGGCGCGGCACGACGCGGTGGCGTGGGGCTATGCGCGGGCGTGTTCCGACATGGGCATGGACATTTTGCAGAAATGCGAGGTCACGGGCGTGACCTCCGAGGATGGCAAGGTCACCGGCGTGACCACCTCGCGCGGCGACATTGGCTGCGACAAGCTGGGCATCGTGGTGGCGGGCAATTCCGGCCATGTGGCGGAGATGGCGGGCTTCCGGCTGCCGCTTGAATCCGTGGCGCTGCAGGCGCTGGTCTCCGAGCCGATCAAGCCCTGCATGGACATCGTGGTGATGGCCAACACCGTGCATGGCTACCTCAGCCAGTCCGACAAGGGCGAGATGGTTATCGGCGGCGGCACCGACAGCTACAACAACTACACCCAGCGCGGGTCCTTCCATCATATCGAGGAAACCGTGCGCGCGCTGATCGAGACCTTCCCGATGCTGTCGCGCCTCAAAATGCTGCGCCAATGGGGCGGGATCGTGGATGTCACCGGTGACCGGTCCCCCATTCTGTCGAAAACCCCGCTTGAAGGCTGCTTCATCAACTGTGGTTGGGGCACCGGCGGGTTCAAGGCGATCCCAGGCTCCGGCTGGGGTTTTGCGGAGCTGATGGCCAAAGGCCACTCGCCATTGACGGCCGAGTTTGGCCTCGACCGTTTCAAAGAGGGCCGCTTCATCGACGAAAGCGTGGCGGCGGGGGTGGCGCATTAACATGTCGAAACTGGGTGACATGTGGGCGATCTTTCGCAACCTTTGGTCTTTGCTTGGGACCGACGGGACGGATGCTGACGTGCTGCGCATGACCCAGAACACGCTTGGTGATTTGGGCATGGACGGTGGCACAGCCCCTGCGCTGGATGACGAGGCCATCAACGCGTTACTGGCCCCCGACTGGGACGATCTTTGGCGCGACGACTTCCAGCTGACCCAAGGCCAGCTGATGCTGATCCGCAAGGCGCGTCTGAACTGGAACATCACCGAGATCGGCGCACCGCAGCTCAATCTGGAACAGCCTTATGTGGGGGGACCCACGCCTCAGCATCTGACCGACATTCTTGGTGACGCCGCGCACGACATGGAGAAAGCGGAGTTCCTGATTGCGATGGTGCAGGCCTATTCGACCTTTTGTGCCAATGCGAAGATCGAGGCGGGCACCTACCAGATCAACAATGTCTCTGTTGAAGACGTGGCGATTGCCTCTGGCAATGACAAAGAGCGGACCGCTTGGTTTGGGCAAAACGCTGACGGCTCGTTTGATCTGACCGATGATCTTATTGCGCTGGTGCGCAACATGCAGTGGGAATGGCCGGACGAAGACGATATGGGCGACGTGCTGTATCGCGGCGAGATCGCGGGGCCGACCGTCGACCCCAAGCGTCCTTACGGCGACATGTCCTATTTCCAACTCGACATTCACCGCATCCTTGGTTGGCCCACGGAACAGAAGACCGAAGACGGCTATGTCAAACTGACCGAAAGCCAGGAAGAGGCCGCCATGGACCTGCATTTTCGCACCATGTTGGCGGCGCAGGTGATTGTTGAGCATGCCCGGATGGAGGCCCTGGATGGCTGATTTCGTCGCAAAACCTCAGGAATGCGCGGTCTTTTGCTCGCCTGTTGATGCCCGTTTGGCCGAAACAGGCCCAAACACGCGACCAACAGCGCAAAGCGTTGAGCCGCGGCACCGTTCAGACAAATCTGTCCTCACACAAACGGAGGAACACCAATGTCTGACTACACCACGAATGACGAAGGTCTGGGCGGCAAAGCCCTGGTTGTTGCCGCTGTACTTATTGGCCTGTTTATCCTTGCACTCGCCTTCATGGGCGCGGGCGATGCCCCGAATTTGCCAGCGGGTCTCACCGATCCGGCAGCACTTGAAGGGGCAGCGGAGGGCACCGCTCCAGCGGTTGATCCCAACGCATTGGCGCCAGCAACAGACTGACGCCACCACCACATCTATTTCTCTCGATTACACTGGCAGTCGCTTTTCAGCGGCTGCCTTTTTGCATGTCCAAAAGGTGCTGCCATGCTGATCCTACATTGTCCCTATTGCGGCGTGGACGCCGACGAAACCGAGCTGGCCGCAGGGGGCCAAGCGCATATCAAGCGCGAGACCGTCGGGTCCTCGGACGGCGATTTTGAGGAATACATGTTCATGCGGCAAAACCCGCGCGGGGTGCATTTTGAACGCTGGCGGCACGTCAATGGCTGCGGAAAGTGGTTCCACGCGGCCCGCTGCACGACCACGCTGGAGGTCTTCGGCACCTACAGTGCGCAAACGCTGCGGCCCCCGCAGGACCTGCTGACCCACATCACCGGCAAGCGGCCCGGCTGGTCGTTCTCTCAATGGTTGGAGACATTGTCATGAGCACTCGATTGGCCACCGGCGGCCGGCATCTTGACCGCGCCACCTCTGTTTCCTTCGATTTCAACGGGCGTAAGCTGAAGGGCTTTAAGGGCGACACGCTGGCCTCGGCCTTGCTGAGCAACGATCAGATGCTGGTCGGGCGCTCGTTCAAATACCACCGCCCGCGCGGCATCGTCGCGGCGGGGCCGGAAGAGCCTAACGCGCTGATGAACCTTGGGCAGAACGGCCATTTTGAACCCAACGCGCGGGCCACCACGACCGAGATTTTCGACGGGCTGACTGCGCAATCGCAAAACCACTGGCCCTCGCTCGATTATGATGTGGGCGTGGTCAACAGCTACGCGTCGCGCTTCATGCCCGCCGGGTTCTACTACAAAACCTTCATGTATCCGGCCCCCGCGTGGAAACACGTGTTCGAGCCGTTCATCCGCAAGGCCGCCGGTCTGGGCAAAGCCCCCAAAGAGCGCGACGCAGACACGTATGAACATTTCTATGCCTTCGTGGATGTGCTGGTTGTCGGCGGCGGCGTTGCGGGCCTTCTGGCCGCGGAGCGCGCGGGCAAAGCAGGTGCCAAGGTTTTGTTGCTGGAGCAATCCGCCCACTGGGGTGGGCGCGCGCCGGTAGACGGCGCCGAGATCGAGGGCCGCCCAGCGGATGCCTGGGTCACCGACACCGTGGATGCGCTGGAAAACATGGACAATGTTACGATGCGCAACCGCTGTATGGGGGCAGGGGTCTACGATCACGGCTATGCGCTGGGCTACGAGCGGCTGACCGATCATTTGGCCCCGCAGGCTGCCCCTCGGCACCGCCTTTGGCGCATCCGCGCCAAGCACATCATCACGGCAACGGGCGCGATTGAGCGGCCACTCAGCTTTGCCGGCAACGACGTTCCGGGCGTGATGCTGGCGGGGTCGGTGCGCGACTATGTGGTGAATTACGGCACCTCCGTCGGCGACCGCACGGTCGTGGTCACCAATAATGACGATGCCTACCGCACGGCGCTGATCTTGAAAGACGCAGGGCTGGATGTGCCGTGCATCATTGATGCCCGCCCCCATGGTGGCGGTGCGCTGATGGAAGACGCCAAGGCCGAAGGCATCCGCGTAGAGACCGGCAAGGCCATCGCGAAGGTCAAGGGCGGCAAACGGGTCGAAGGCGTGGCGCTTTGTGCCCAAGCGGGTGAGGGCGCAATCCTTGAGGAAATCCCCTGCGATGCGGTGGCCATGTCCGGCGGTTGGTCCCCGGTCGTGCATCTATGGTCCCATTGCGGCGGCAAGCTGATCTGGGATGACGCGCAGGCGCATTTCCGCCCCGATCCGGCAAAAGCGCCGACGGGCGCCGACGGGCAGGGCTTTGTAAGCGTCGTGGGCATTGCCAATGGCGCAATGAGCACGGGCGATTGCCTGACCGATGCCGTGAAGGGCACGAACGCGGCGCTTCAGGGTATTGGCATCTCCCCCAAGCGCACGGCGGCCCCGCAAGCGACGGAAGAGCCGGAAAACCCAATGGCCGCTGTTTGGAAAATGCCGCAAGGAGCAAGCTACAAGCTGCGCTCCAAGATGTTTTTGGACTATCAGAACGACGTGAAAGTGTCGGACGTGCAACTGGCCGCGCAAGAGGGGTTTGAAAGCGTTGAACACACCAAACGCTACACCACATTGGGCATGGCGACAGATCAAGGGAAGCTTAGCAATATCAACGGGTTGGCGATCCTTGCTGACAGCCTGAACGCCAAAATCCCCAAGGTGGGCACCACCACGTTCCGTCCGCCATATCACCCTATATCAATGGGGGCGATTGCGGGCGAGGCCAGCCGCGAGATATTCCAGCCCATCGACAAAACCCCGCTGCATCAGTGGGGCGAGGAAAACGGCGCATATTGGGAACCCGTCGGCCACTGGCGTCGCGCCTATTGCTACCAACGCGATGGTGAAAGCGTCGAGCAAGCCGTCAACCGCGAGGTGAAGGCCACCCGCGAAAGCCTTGGCCTGCTGGATGCCTCGACCCTTGGCAAGATCATCGTCAAAGGGCCTGACGCGGGCAAGTTCCTCGACATGATGTACACCAATATGATGTCCAACCTGAAACCCGGCAAATGTCGCTACGGGTTGATGTGCTCGGAAAACGGGTTCCTCAGCGATGACGGGGTGGTTGCCCGCATGGACGATGACACATGGCTTTGCCACACCACCACCGGGGGTGCTGCGCGCATCCACGCGCATATGGAGGAATGGCTGCAAACCGAATGGTGGGACTGGAAGGTCTACACCGCCAACCTGACCGAGCAATACGCCCAAATCGCCGTGGTCGGCCCCAACGCCCGCAAGGTGCTTGAAAAGCTGGGCGGCATGGATGTGTCCAAAGACGCGCTGGGCTTTATGGAGTGGAAGGAGGGCAAGATCGGCGGCTTCGACGCGCGGGCCTTCCGTATCTCCTTCTCGGGCGAGTTAAGCTACGAGATTGCCGTGCCGGCCTCCCAAGGCCGCGCCTTCTGGGACGCGTTGTTGGCGGTGGGCGAGGAATTCAACGTCACGCCCTATGGCACTGAATGTCTTCACATTTTGCGGGCCGAGAAGGGCTTCATCATGATCGGGGACGAAACCGATGGCACTGTCATCCCGCAAGATCTTGGCCTGCATTGGGCGCTGTCAAAAAAGAAGGACGACTACCTTGGCAAACGCGCCCAGCAGCGGGACCACATGACCGATCCCAACCGCTGGAAGCTGGTGGGCCTTGAGACAGTTGATGGCAGCGTGTTGCCAGACGGGGCCTATGCGGTCGCCGATGGCACCAACGAGAATGGCCAGCGCGAAACGCAAGGCCGCGTCACTTCGACCTATTATTCCGCCAATCTGGGCAAGGGCATCGCTATGGGGCTGGTGCTGAACGGGCCGGACCGCATGGGCGAGGTCATCACCTTCCCGAAGGTGGATGGCACCGAGGTGCAAGCGCGGATCTGCGATCCGGTCTTCTATGACAAGGACGGGGAGAAGCAAAATGTCTAATGCGGTCAGCGCCTTGCAGGGCAAATCTTTCGAAGGCTACGTCACGGTCACCGAAATGGGGCTGCGCGGCATGCTGACCCTGCGCGGCGATTTCGGGTCAACTGTGCTCACACGTGCTGTGAATGAGATCACGCATTGTGATCTGCCGGCCGTAAACACCTGCACCACGCGGCATGATCGTGGGGTTGCTTGGATGAGCCCTGATGAGTTGCTGATACTGTGCCCGCATGGCGAGGCTGACGGCGATGTCGCGAAGCTGGCCGATGCGCTGCGGGACGAGCATTTCCTTGTCGCCAACGTCTCTGACGCCCGCGCGGCTTTTCAGGTGAAGGGGGAGGGCGCGCGCGAGGTCATTGCCAAGCTCGCACCTGTGGACATGTCGCCTGAGGCCTTCGCTCAAGGGCATTTTCGCAGAACCCGTCTGGCGCAAACCCCGGCTGCCTTCTGGATGCCGGATACCGATACGGTCGAGCTGATCTGTTTCCGGTCCGTGGCCGATTACGTGTTCGATCTGCTGAAACGGGCAGGGACCGAAGGCGCAGAGGTGAATTTCTACCGATAAATTGACGACAGTTCGGCTGGTGCGGTCATATCAATTACTTTGCCTTTAGACCTTGCTTGCAGCCTGCAAACAGGGTTGTTTGGTCGTTATTGACCAGATGGCAGGATAGAGTAAGTGAATAATATTAAGGAAATGGCCGTTGTCGCCTTAGTCGCAATGGTCTTCGCCGCGCCAGCGTTCTCAAAGACGTATAATTGCGAAGTTCGATCCAATGACAGGGCAATCCCAAAGACAATTTCTTTTCGGATTAATGAGGAAGCTCGCGCCGTCTTCGTCAGTGACAGCGTTCGGCAATCTGGCGGATTGGCTCCAAAGAAAGCGCGAGACTATAGAGTAAATGGCGATATCCTGAAAATAAAATGGAGTACCGACGACTTCTCCAGAGAAGCAGCGCTCGCTGCGGGTAAGGTTTGGACAAGTCTCGATTGGATTTACAATGCAACGCTCAACACGCGCGATGGCGGACTGAATGTCACGCTTGTGACCAGAGGCGGTGCGGGCGGCTCACTTAATGTCCAAAAAGGGCGGGGGCGCTGCAGTTAGCGGGTGGTCCGATGTCCCTAGGCGGCGCTTATTCGCCTTGTGGTCTCAAAAAAGCCATGGCACGTTCGATTGAAAGCAGATCGAGAATTGGCGCTGCAACAACCTGATTATATTGGAGTATTGAGTTGAAATTACTTACCCGCGCGGCCATTGCCGCTGCAGCCTTTTTGGCTTTTTCAACACCGTCACTGGCGGTTGTCTATGAATGCAATGTTACCAAAAGCAATGCGGACTATATCCCCACAATTGTTATCATCGATTACAATACCAACTCTGGTGCGGTGACGGTGCTAGATCCGGTTATCAAGCACTTCTTGGGACGGGCAACCAATGGTGAGGTTGTCACCGAGAATAACAAGCGCATTACCTTCAAATGGTCGATCAACGGCACCAAGGCCGGGGCACAACAAAATGTCAATCTGCGCTACCGGGCGACGGTTCTGAAAGGGTCCAATAAGCTGACTATCTCCGGCAAACCGCTCGGTTACACCAATAACTTTCAAGGCAGTGGTAAGTGTAAGCTTAAGTAGGTCTTCGCTTGCCGCGTACTGTGGTAGCCTTTGGGTGTTTAACTTCAGCTATAAACGCGGCGCTGTAGGCATGCACATTTAAGGTTGCTCGGACCCCGGTACCCGAACCGCTCTTGCCGATTTCTTTAATGGAAACAAAAGGGGTCGCATCACCGATAGTTTCCAAGCCGAAATAGGGCTCATAGCGATAAATGATTAGGCATCTGGCGTCGTGAGAGGATGGACAATGTATAAATGGGTAATTGGTAACGTAGCTCGAAGCTGTGGACGGTCCCAGTGTCCGTTTCCAGGGAAGGGTGTCAGATACAGGCTGTCTATTGAGGTCGAGATAGGTGACGCAAAATTAGGAATTCCTTTTGGGGGCTTAACCCAAAGAATAGATAAGCCAACTGTCGGAAAGTGCTCAGTTTCATGACAGGTCTGCCATGGTTCGGGGCGTGCTTGACGGTTTGCTTACTCCTTTTAAGTTCGCCGGCTCTTGCGGATGTTTTCACTTGTAGCTTCACCAAATTCCAAGGTCACAAGCCGCTATTGCCGGAACAAGTTACGATCTCGACCCGACCTAACTCAGGAGAGGTTGTTGTGGAGGATAGCCTTACAGCTTCTTTAGGCCGCCCTTTGTTGACGGGCGAAGAGGACGGCATTCGAACGAACTCTCGGCGCTTCAAATGGATTTTGTCGGAAATTCCAACAAGACTGATCCCAGTGGGGCAAAGGACGGCATCCCGCAATACTGTAATTTTTAGCCTTACAATTTCGAACGGCTCCAATGAGGGGCGATTGGTTTCGCAAATGATACTTGGGTCGGCAGCAACATCAAAAGGCAAGCTGAGTAGAGCTACCGGCCTGTGCAAGCGCGGCTAGGTGTGCTGGTTTGCGGGGCCGAGAAAATGAGCGAGCGAACTTGTAATCTTCTCACGCTTCCACTTGACTGACCTTGGGTAACTTAACCTTAAGGATATATTAATGACTCATTTAAAGCTTCTTGCTGCTGCTGCCATTGGGTTGGTGACCACAGCAAGCACTCTTTCCGCCGCGACATATGATTGCAAGATCGCGCCGAAAAAGTCCGTTCAACAATTCACAGGCGTGACGCCAACGCGGCTGCGGGTGGTCATTGGGTCGGGCAGCACGGTGCAGGTATCCGACAACGTGATGCGCAAAACAGGCCGGCGCAGCGTGGATGGCCGGTTGGGCCGCAAAATTGGGCGGGTACAGCTGTTCAACTGGAAGTTGTCCAACGTACCGCGCAGCATGTTCCCCACAACAGAGACCAAGTTCTATGAACCCACCGTGAACTACCGCGCGCGGCTAGACACGCGGACGGGCAAGTTTTCAATGCGCGGCAGTTTTGTGACCCGGGTTTCCAGCGCCAATTCAGGCATCAATATGCAGGGCTTCGGGACCTGCCGTCGCGTTTAAGGTGCCGCCTCGCGCTTGAGGCCCCCATACCTGTTGCGATGCGACGTTATGAGCGCTGACACTTGACGACGCGTCGCATCGCGCTCAGTTAGGGCGTAGTAATCTGAACACCAACTGACTGGGGGCCCAAATGGCTTTTGAACTTCCCGCACTTCCTTACGCGCATGATGCGCTGGCCGATAACGGCATGTCCAAGGAAACCTTGGAATACCACCACGACCTGCACCACAACGCCTATGTCACCAATGGCAACAAGGCGATCGAAGGAACCGAGTGGGAGGGCAAGACCCTCGAAGAAATCATTGTCGGAACATATGACGCTGGGGCCGTGGCGCAGAACGGCATCTTCAACAACATCTCGCAGCTGTGGAACCACAACCAGTTCTGGGAAATGATGGGCCCAGGCAAATCGTCCATGCCGTCCGAGCTGGAGGCCGCGTTGAAAGACAGCTTCGGGTCAGTTGACGAGTTCAAGTCGCAGTTTTCTGCCGCAGGCGCGGGCCAGTTCGGCTCTGGCTGGGCATGGCTGGTGAAGAACGCTGACGGGTCGCTGGCGATCACCAAGACCGAGAACGGCGTGAACCCGCTGTGTTTCAACCAGACAGCGCTTTTGGGCTGCGACGTGTGGGAGCACAGCTACTACATCGACTTCCGCAATGCGCGTCCAAAGTATCTGACCAACTTCCTTGATAACCTGGTGAACTGGGAAAACGTCGCGTCGCGCATGTGACCTGATTGTGCCGCTACGCGGCGCATGATTATTTGCAAAGCCTCGAAGCCCTGACGGGTTTCGGGGCTTTGTTACTTTTGGCTGGCGCAGACGTGATTGGTCTGGGGACGGCGTCTCTGGCAAATCTGTGCTGGAGTATTTTTGACCAAATGGAGACGGCCATGCGCGCGCTTTTGATTTTTGTTCTGGCTGTTTGGGGGATGGCGGCGCAGGCCGAGATGGCGCCGCGAGATGGCTGGATCGTGATGCCAACCTCCAAACCTTACGACGCACTGGTCGACGACGTAAAATCAGCAGTGAAGGCCAACAAAATGGGGGTCGTGACGCAGGCAGGCCCCACCGGAGCGGCCAAGAACCGTGGCATCACCATTCCAGGCAACCGCGTGATTGGCGTGTTCAACAACAGATATGCGGTGCGCATTTTGGGCCTGTCCACGGCGGCGATGATCGAGGCCCCGATCCGGCTTTACGTCACCGAGAACGCGGACGGCACAGCGAGCCTGTCTTACAAGATGCCCTCCACGGTTTTTGCGCCCTACATGGCCGAGGCGGACGCTGATCTGGCTGTGGCCGCGTCCGAGTTGGACGCGATTTTCCTGTCGATTGCCGAAGCGGCTGTGCAATAACGGCGCGAGCCCATCTTTGAAGGACCGACCCCCATGACCAAGCCTATGCGCGCCGCCGATTTGGTGGCTCAACGACTTTACGAGGCTGGCTGCCGCCATGCGTTTGGCATGCCGGGCGGTGAGGTGCTGACCATCATTGATGCGCTGGAGCAGGCGGGGATCGAGTTTGTGCTGTGCAAGCATGAAAATGCGGCAGGTTTCATGGCGGAAGGTGCCCATCACGTCACCGGCGCGCCAGGCATTCTGGTGGCCACAGTTGGGCCGGGGGCCATGAACGGGGTCAATGTGGTGGCCAATGCCCATCAGGACCGGGTGCCGATGGTCGTGCTGACGGGCTGCGTGGATGCCGACGAAGCGCTGACCTACACGCATCAGGTGCTCGACCACCGCGCCGTGTTTGATGAGATCACCAAGGCCACGTTCACCCTGACGGCACAGGGGGCGGATATTATTGTGGACAAAGCGATCGGGATTGCGCGCGAAGGCCGCGAGGGGCCGGTGCATATTGATGTGCCGATTTCTGTGGCCGATGAGGTGGTCTCGCCCGTGCAGCGCCGCAGGCCTGCGGCGTCGGTCGTGGCCCCGGTGGGCGATGATCTGGCCGTCGCGCGGGACTGGCTGGGGCAGGCGGAACGCCCCGTCATTATCGCGGGCCTCGATGTTTTGAAGGACGGCAGCGCCGCGCGCGTGCAAGCCTTCGCCGAGGCGCGGGGTATTCCGGTTGTGACGACCTACAAAGCCAAGGGTGTCTTGCCCGAAACCCACGCGATGGCCTTGGGCGGCGCGGGGCTTTCGCCGTTGGCAGACAAGCACTTGCTGCCCTTTGTTAAAGCTGCCGACCTGATCTTGTGTGTGGGCTACGACCCGATCGAGATGCGGCCCGGCTGGCGCGAGGTTTGGGACGCCTCGACCACCAATGTCATCGACATCGCCGCCGTGCCGAATACGCATTACATGCACCAGGCGACGTTGAATTTTGTGGCCGACACCGGCGCGACGCTGGACGCGTTGGACGCGGCAGGCCGCCCTGACACTTGGGCGGGTGGCGAGGTGGCTGCGGTGAAAGCCGCCCTTGGCCAGGCCTTTCCGACAGACGATGCCTGGGGACCTGCGGCGGTCGTTGCGGTCTGCAACGAGGTCTTGCCCGATGACACGATTGCCACGGCAGACTCCGGCGCGCACCGCATTTTGCTGAGCCAGATGTGGACCTGCCACCACCCCAAAGGGCTGCTGCAATCCTCGGCGCTTTGCACGATGGGCTGCGCGGTGCCGCTGGCAATGGGGGCGAAATATGCCGACCCCGCGCGCACCGTGGTCAGCTTTTCGGGCGATGCGGGCTTTTTGATGGTGGCCGGCGAGCTGTCAACGGCGGCAGAACACGGGCACAACACCATCTTCGTGGTCTTCGTAGACGCAAGCCTCGCCCTGATCGAGCTGAAGCAGCGCGGCCGTCAGATGGCCAACCGCGGCGTGGATTTCGGCAGGCACGACTTTGCGGCCATCGGCGAGGCGTTTGGCGGGCATGGCCACACGGTCAGCAACCGTGCGGAGCTGGAAGCCGCGTTGACGGCGGCCCAACAAGCCGACACATTCACCGTGATTGCGGCGGTCATCGATCGTCAGGGCTATGACGGCAGAATTTAAGGGCGGAGATAGATGTTTCCCAAAGGCGCGTTGGATGGGCTGACCATCCTTGACCTCTCCCGCATTCTGGCGGGGCCGACTTGCACACAGCTGCTGGGCGATCTCGGGGCGGAGGTCATCAAGATCGAAAACCCCAAATCCGGTGGCGATGACACGCGCGGATGGGGGCCTCCATTCGTGCATGGGACAGATGGAGAGAAGACCGACCTCTCCGCCTATTTCATGTGCGCCAATCGCAACAAGCTGTCGGTGTCCATCGACATTGCAACCGAGGAAGGTCAGCAGACCGTCAAGGCGCTGGCCGCCACTGCGGATGTTGTGATCGAGAACTTCAAGCCGGACGGGTTGGTGAAATACGGGCTGGACCATGCGTCGATGCTGAAGGCGCATCCGCATCTGATTTACTGCTCCATCTCCGGCTACGGCCAGACCGGGCCGAACCGCGACAAGCCGGGCTACGACCTGATGGCACAGGGCTATAGCGGGATCATGTCCTTGACAGGGGAGCCCGAGGGCCAACCGATGAAAGTCGCCGTGGGCATCGCGGATGTGGTGTGCGGCTTGTATGCGACCATCGGCATCCTGTCGGCGCTGAGGCATCGCGACCAGACGGGCGAGGGGCAGCATGTGGAATTGGCCTTGGTCGACGCCACAATCAGCTGGCTTATAAATGAAGGTGTGGCGCATCTGACCACGAACCAACCGCGCCCGCGCCGGGGCAACGAGCATGCCACCATCGTGCCCTACCAGACCTTCAAGACCAGCGACGGCCACGTTCTGATTGCCGTGGGCAATGACAGCCAATATGCGCGGTTCTGCGACTTCCTTGGCCGGCCTGACCTGTGCGACGGCGACAACGCCGTGAACGCCAACCGGGTGACCAATCGCGAGATGCTGATCCCCGCCTACGAGGCGGAGCTGGCCAAACACACAATGGCCGAGGTGATTGCAGGGCTTGAGGCCCGCAAGGTGCCTGTGGGGCCGGTGAATACGTTGGAGCAGGTCTTTGCGACCGAACAGGTTGAGGCCCGCGAGATGAAGATCGACATGGCGCGCGACGACGTCGAAGACGGCAAGGTCAGCTTGATCGGCAACCCGCTGAAATTCTCCAAAACGCCCGTCAGTTACCGCCGCTCGCCGCCGCGGTTCGGGCAGGACACCGATGCGGTTATGGAGAAGCTGAAGAAACCGTAAGGGCGACCGCGAGAGGGCGAAAATGGACCACATCTTCGATGCGAGATGCAATTGCTTGATGAGTACGGACAATGTCTCGACCGAGTTCATTGCTGATTTGACCGGGCGGCTGAAGGGATTTGGGCTGACGTCTGACCTTGTCATGACCAATGTGAAGCGGATGGGCAATTGGGTTGGCGGGCATGTCTACGTCTCCCAAGACACGGTGACCTTTTCTACCAACGCACTGAACAAGGCGTTTCAGCGTGACAGCTCGGATCTGGTGGTGCCGACCGCCATGATTTTGGGTGTTGAGATGGGCAAGATGATGAAGATCGCCAAGACCGTCGATTGCGATGTCGCAGGCAACTTGTTGCGGTTTCGCTGCTTTGGATCGACCAATGACAAGCTGCTGGCAGCGATCCGGTCGGTCTCCAATACAGGGCTGGAAACCGGCGGATAGGTCCTCTAGAAGAACTGTGATTTCAAGTTCCGGCGGCACTTCGGTCGAGGCCAACGCATCCGCGTTTGGCGTCCCAAAAACGCAACCTAAACGAGATTGATCCAATGACACCACTTACCATTCGCGCCGCGCAGGCGGGCGACATACCCGTCCTGATGGACATCGCCGAGGCCTGCGGCCTGTTTGCAGCGGAGGAGCTGGCAGGCTTTGCTGACATGACCCAAGGCCATTTCGCCGACCTGCCCCCCGATCACCATTGGCTTCTGGCAGAAACCACAATCCCCATCGGGGCGGCTTACGTCACTCCTGAGGCATTGGCGGATGATGTCTGGAACCTGTGGTTCATCGGGTTCCGACCAGAGGCGCAGGCCAAAGGCCATGGCAGCACATTGCTGGCGGAGGTTGAACGGCTCGCCAAAGCGTCCCCAGCAAGATTGCTGCTGATCGAGACGGCCAGCGGTGACGACTTCGACAACACCCGGGGCTTCTACGTCGCGCGGGGCTACGTTCAAGAGGCCACGATCCGCGACTATTACGCACCCGGCATCGACAAGGTGATCTTCCGCAAACCGCTTTAGCGATGTGGCCCGATTGACGAAGGTCAGTCGGGCTCGACCCCGTTCACCACATGCGTGCCGGTGATATAAGCATCGTCGGAAAACCGGATGCCAAGCGACATATGGCAGGACTGTGCGATATGGGATTTCAAAACGCCGCGCAGGTCGGCCAACAAAGCTTGCTGAAAAGCGGCGTCGCGGTGCGTCTTGGGCAGCATGCAAACTTCCAGAAGCACATGGGGGTGGTGGGCCTGGTCGGTGGGGTAGGCGCGGCCTTTGCAGGCGCCAGCGTCGCTGTCCATCGCTTGCACCGTGGCCTCTACCTCCCGCAACAATGCGGGGGCGTCGAAGATCAGGTCGGAGGAGAATTTGAGCTCTGCATGTGGCATGAAACGGCCCTTAAGGGATGTGACGCAAGGTCTTTAGGTGACAAATCGGAAAACGAAGTTACGTTAACGTCAATCCAATCAGTTCACCGTATCCAGCGTTTTTCATCATGAACCTGCCTCGCTTCCACGCCCGCGTCCATCCTGAAATCGCTGTCAAATTCGTGCTCTTCCCTTATTTGATCGCCCAAGGGGCGTGGCTGCGCCATAAGGCGCTTGAATTGCCAGAACCCCAAGGCGCGCGCAGCGGCGTCGCCGGGCAGGGCGCGCCGTTGCGGATCCTGATCCTGGGCGACAGCTCGGCGGCGGGGGTAGGGACCGAACACCAAAGGCAGGCGCTCAGTGGGCAGTTGCAGATGCTGCTGGCCCCCCATTACGAGGTGCATTGGCACCTGGAAGCCAAAACCGGCCGTACCACGCGGCAAATGTTCAAACGCCTCGTCAAAATGCACCCCGAACCGTTTGACATCGCGGTCACCGCGCTGGGCGTCAATGACATCACCAAACGGGCGTCACGCGAAAACTGGCTCGAAGACACGGAGCTGATGCTGGATTTGCTGAGAACCAAGTTCGGCGTGCGGCAGGTTTACGTGTCAGGCATCCCGCGCATCGGGGACTTCCCGCTCTTGCCGCCGCTTTTGCGCTGGCTGTTGGGCAAGCAGGGGATGCGCTATGATGCAGGACTGGTCGAAAAGATCCAAAACCGCCCCAACACATTCCACATCCCCGCCGACCTGCCGCTTGAGGGGCTGATGGCGCGTGACGGTTTCCACCCGGGACCGGTGGTCTATGCGGAATGGGCTAAAAGGCTGGCGGAGCAAATTCTGCACAATTTCCCATCAGCGCCGCCCGCAGCCGTGCAAGTGGTCAAAAACTGAGACCGTTTGGGCGGTCTTCTGCCGATTCCAAGCTCTCATTTCACTATACTGTTCACTGTTTGCGTGATCCGTCTCACATGTCTGTTATTGCAGCGTTTCAAACGTTTACCGGACGCGCTGAGCATAGGTATTCACCATTAACGGCACCTTAAGCCGTTGAAGCAGAATCGGAACGCAGATGTATCAGGACGTATTCGGGCAGGACACCAGCCTCAAAACCCGCGCAGCAGGCGAGAGCTGGGACCAGACGCTACTGGCCTTTATGGCACATGGGGCATCGACGCCCACGCATTTGGTCGCGACGCTTGACGCGGAACCCGATTTTGCATTGGGATATGCCGTCAAAGGCATGTTCTACACCCTGCTTGGCCGCTCCGAGCTGATCCCAACGGCGCAAGAGGCGCTTGGATTGGCCGAAGCGTCGGCCATGGCGTCGCCGGTGACTGCGCGCGAACAATCCTTCATATCTGCTTTGAAGGCTTTTTTGGGCGGCAAGCCCAGCGTGGCCATCGAGCATCTTGAAGATGTGCTGAAAATCCATCCCGGTGACACGCTGGCGATGAAGCTGTCCCACGCCATCCGCTTCGTGCTGGGTGATGGTGCCGGCATGCGCCGCTCGATCGAGCGGGTGATGCACGCCTATGGCCCAGATCATGTGGGGCGCGGGTACATGATGGGCTGTCACGCCTTCACATTGGAAGAAACCGGTGAATATGGCCGCGCCGAAACGGTGGGGCGTATGGGGCTGACAATCTCGCCTGATGACGCTTGGGGGCTGCATGCCGTGGCGCATGTGTTTGATATGACCGCCAATGCTAAGGGCGGCATCGACTGGCTGACTGGCCGCGAGGCGGCTTGGTCCCATTGCAACAATTTCCGCTACCACGTGTGGTGGCACAAGGCCCTGATGCATTTGGATTTGGGGGAGGCCGACACGGTTTTGGCGCTCTATGATACCGAAATCCGTCAGGACAAGACCGACGATTACCGCGACATCTCCAACGCCACCTCGCTGCTGTCGCGGCTGGAGCTGGACGGCTACGACGTGGGGGACCGCTGGGAAGAGCTGGCGGAGCTGTCCGCAAACCGGACCGAAGACGGGCAACTGATCTTTGCGGACCTGCATTACCTGCTGGCGCTTATCGGTGGGGAGCGCAAGGATGCGATCACAAAAATGATGGGCCGCCTGCACCGCGACGCCAAGGCGAAAGCCTCTGAGATGGACGCGCGGATGGAGACACCGGGCCTGTCGGCCGCCGCCGGCCTTGAAGCCTTTGGCGAGAGCGACTTCAAAACCGCCTTCCTGAACCTTGCCCGCGCCCGCCGCACGATGCAGCTGGCCGGTGGATCGCATGCGCAACGCGACGTGTTTGAACGGCTGACGATTGACGCAGGCATCCGCGCCGGTTTCCTCGATGAGGCCGAAACGTTCCTGCGCGAACGCACCGCCAAACGGGCCGGCAAAGAAGACGGCTACGCGAGCGCCCGCATGTCACTGATTTCCGAGGGCCGCGACGCCGCAGGTTGCGCTGACCGCGTCCCTGCGGAATAAGCAGGCTGGAATAGCTGCGCGGAATGACCATGGCTGTCACACATACCAATGTCGGAGCCGCCCCTGTGGCGGCCAATGCCTCTGGCACATCGGGGGTGACCACCCGCGACCCGCGCCTTGATTTCTACCGTGGCATCGCGATGTTCATCATCCTGTTCGCCCACACGCCCGGCAACTTCTTCACAAGCTGGATCCCGGCCCGTTGGGGCTTCTCGGACGCCACCGAGATTTTCGTGTTCTGCTCCGGCATGGCTTCGGCCATCGCCTTTGGGCGCACGTTTGACCGCGCCGGTTGGACCCTTGGCACCGCCCGGGTCGGCTACCGCGTGTGGCAGGTCTACTGGGCCCATATCGGCATGTTTTTCTTTATTGCCATGATGCTGGCCTTCTGGGACAGCTTCGGCATTTTTGACAAGCGCTATATCGGCACCTTGAACCTGATCCCGTTCTTCGAGGGCGTGACCCGCGCGGGCGAGGTCGTGTCGACCACCGCCGACCAGATGGTCGGCCTGTTCACCTTGACCTATGTGCCGAACTATTTCGACATCCTGCCGATGTATATGGTCATCCTCGTGATGATGCCCATCGTCATGGCGCTGAGCCGCGTCAACATCTACCTGATGTTCGCCTGTCTCGCCGTGGTCTGGCTGTTCGCGCAGGAAGGCGTCTTGGCGTGGTTCGGAGCCGACGCATCGACGATCAACTTCCCTGCAGAGCCTTGGTCGCAGCGCGAGTGGTTCTTCAACCCCTTTGGCTGGCAATTGGTCTTCTTCACCGGCTTCGCCTTCATGCGCGGCTGGATACCGGCGCCGCCGGTCAAATGGTGGCTTATTGCGTTGGCCGCCGTGATCGTCATCGTCAATATCCCGCTGTCAAATATCGGCGTGCGCGCTGTGAACCGCGAATGGTTCGGGTTGGCCTTTGAGGGCAACCCCGTCATTGAAGCTCGCGTGGCGATGAAGCCGCTGATCTCCAAATCTGACTTTGGTCTGCTGCGCTACGTCCACTTCCTGTCCGTCGCCTATCTGGCATGGGTGGCCGCAGGCGTGGGCGGGCATCGCCTGATTGCCAAAGGGGCAGGTGGGCTGTCCAAGGCGTGGGACTGGGTCGTCACGATCATCATGAAGGTGGGCCAGCAGTCATTGGCGGTCTTTGTGTTCTCCATGGTCTTCGCCCGCGTGCTGGGATTTGCCTATGACCAGTTGGAGCGGTCCACGTTGAAGGTCACCATCGGCAATCTGATCGGATGTGCTATGTTGGTGGCAGTGGCCTATTTCGTGGCCTATATCAAACAGCAACCTTGGAGGGTGAAGCCTAAATGAGCCTGTCGCGCCGCGCCTTTCTGACGATGCTTGGAGCCGCCGCTCTGGTGGGCCATGGGGCCGGGACCGCGCATGCGTTGCCGGTTTTCAAAGGTAAGCCGCAGCCCTTCAGCCAAGCGTGGCTGAAAGACAAGGCGCGGGAGATGGCCTCGGTGCCATACGCGCCCATGAAGGAGGTTCCGCAGGAATGGCGCGACCTCAGCTATGACCAGTACAAATCATTGTGGTTCAACACCAAAAAGGCGCTTTGGTCCGACACCAAGCGCCCGTTCCAGATGGATTTCTTCCACCCCGGCCTCTACTTCCCCCGCGCGGTCGAGATCAACGTGGTCGAGGGCGGCATCGCCAAAACGCTGGGCTTTGACCTGTCCCTGTTCGACCAGACCGACAAATTTCCCAAGAACCTGCCCGTCGATGATACGATGGGCTATTCCGGCTTCCGCCTGCGCGCGGAACTGAAAACGCCGGGCATCTTCGAAGAGTTTCTGGTCTTTCAGGGCGCGTCCTATTTCCGCGCCATCGGCACGGGCCAAAATTACGGGCTTTCTGCGCGCGGTTTGGCCTTGAACACCGGCGACAGCGCCGGGGAGGAATTCCCCGAATTCACCCATTTCTATGTGGAGGCCGCCGACCCCGGCGACCGCATGACCAAGGTGCATGCGCTTTTGAACAGCCCCTCCGTGACGGGGGCCTACACATTCGAGATCACGCCGGGCTTGCCCGCACAGATGAAGGTTGAGGCCACGCTTTTCCCGCGCGAGGAGCTGCCGCATGTCGGCATGGCGCCACTCACCTCGATGTTCCTGTTCGATCAGACCAACCGCGCGAAGTTCGACGACTTCCGCTCCGCTGTGCATGACAGCGAGGGGCTGATGGTGTGGAATGGGGCCGGCGAATTGTTGTGGCGGCCTTTGGCCAACCCGCGCGAGCTGGAGATTTCCAGCTTCGTAGATGACGGGCCGCGCGGTTTTGGATTGATGCAACGCGCCCGGGACGTCGAAGACTTTGCGGATCTTGAGGCATTTTACCACCGACGTCCGTCGCTTTGGATCACCCCGTCCGAGGATTGGGGCAAAGGCTCTGTGACCCTTGTTGAGATCCCCTCTGACAAGGAAATCTACGACAATATCGTGGCCTATTGGCGGCCCCGCGAGCCGATGGCGGCGGGCTCGGAACACAGCTTTGGCTACACGATGGCATGGGGCGGTGAGCCACCGCGCCCCCGCGATGTGGCGGCCGTGCTGAACACCCGCATCGGCAAGGGCTACGACAAAAAAGTGCCCTATCAGATCGTGGCGGTGGATTTCGCCGATCACCCCGATTTTGGCACCGGCAAAGACCTCGATAATATCACGCGCTTCATCTCCACCAATCGCGGCACAGTGTCGGATGGTGTGTTGCAGCGCAATCCGGGCACCGGTGGCCTGCGACTGGCGTTCAAGTTCGATCCCGGTGACGTCACAGGGGCGGAACTGCGGGTGCAACTGGTGAAAGACGGCGTCTCGCTAACGGAAGTCTGGCTCTATAGGTGGACCGTTTGACGGCCTACATGCCCCCACGCGAGCCGCTGGCGCATCCCAAGCAGGATTTGCGCCGCAGCTACCATGACGGGCAGGCCCCCGATTTGCCCACCACTTCTGGCGTGTCGATCTGGCGGGTCTTGACCTTTGTGCCCGCCATCCTGACGACGCTGGCGTTGATCGCAGCCTTCACCGATTTCTTCGCGATGGACGGGCTGACAGGGTTCGAGACCGGTTTGATCGCGCTGATCGCGGTGACCTTCTTCTGGATTTCCCTGTCGGTCAGCACCGTCACCGTGGGCGTGCTGAACCTGCTGCGCCGCCCGCCGCAGAAGGCGCGCGCGGTGACGCCGATAAAAACAGCGCTTCTGGTGCCCGTCTATAACGAGGACCCCTCGGACGTGTTCGGCAACGCCGCTGCGATGCTTGGGGCGTTGGCCGCCACGGACCACCCGCATGACTATACGTTGTTCATTCTGTCCGACACGCGCGACGAGGCAATTGCGCAGCACGAGCTGCATGCTTTTGCAAATTTGCAGGCCCGCAGCGATCAGAATTTGCAAATTCACTACCGCCGCCGCCCCGACAATGTCGACCGCAAGGTCGGCAATTTGGCCGACTGGGTTGAAAACTGGGGCGGGGGCTACGCCGCCATGCTGGTGCTGGATGCCGACAGCCTGATGAGCGCGGAGGCGATTGTGGCGCTGACCGACGAGATGTCGGCAGACCCGTCTGCGGGCCTCATTCAGTCGGTGCCGCAGCTGTTCGGGGCGGATACGCTTTTTGGGCGGGTCCAGCAGTTCTCCAACACGGTCTACGGCGCGGTGCTGGCCGAAGGGCTGGCGAAATGGGCCGACCGCGAAGGCAACTACTGGGGCCATAACGCGATCATTCGCACGGCGGCGTTTGCGGCCTCGGCGGGGTTGCCCAAGCTCGACACGTTCCGCTCCAAGGGCGCGCTGATCCTCAGCCACGACTTTGTCGAGGCCGGGCTTTTGCGCCGCGCCGGCTGGTCGGTGCGCTTCCTGCCGCGCATCAAGGGCAGCTATGAAGAAGTCCCCGCCAACCTGATCGACTATACCCGCCGCGACCGGCGCTGGTGTCAGGGCAACCTGCAGCATCTCAACATTCTGGGGTCCAAGGGCTTTCACACCGTCACGCGGTTCCATCTGTTTCATGGCGCGATGAGCTACCTGCTGAGCCCCGCGTGGTTTGCGCTGCTGACTGTCTGGGCGGTGATGGGCGTTAGCGAGGATCAGAACGTCATCAGCTACTTCACCGGCGATAACCCGCAGGTGGCCTGGCCGCAGATGAGCCAGATCAACAACATCTTCATCCTTTTGTTCATGTACGGCATGCTGCTGGCCCCCAAATTTCTGGGCGCAACCGCGATCAGCCGCACCGGCCTGTCCATGCGCGACCTTGGCGGGCCGGTGCAGTTCGTGGTCAGCTTTTTGACGGAAATCGTGGTGTCGGTGCTCTACGCCCCGATCCTGATGGTGCAGCAGACGATCGCGGTGGCGCGCACCTATTTGGGCTTCAAGGAAAAATGGGTGCCGCAGCCCCGCGCAGGCGGGCAATATTCGGTCCTGACCCATGTGAAATTTCACGCGGTCGAAACGCTGGTGGGGGCTGCTTTGGTCTTTGGCATGTGGGAGGGCATCATCACCTTGTGGCTGGCCCCGATTGCGCTGAGCCTTGCAGGCGCCGTGCCATTGTCGATGCTCTCGGGTGTGAAGCTGACGGATTACAAATGGGCGGCGCGGCAGATGGGAACATCAGAGGTGTTTAACGCGCCCCAGATTATCCGCAGCGCCAAGCTGGAACGCAAACGGCTCCGTCAGGTGCTTGAAGAGGCCGACCGGATCGCGGCGGAATAGCCGCTCCGTCTGGATATTTATAAACATGGGAAGAGGATGCGGTGACGCTCATGTCTTCCCATGTTCAAAAATATCCAAATCCCGACCCTGTCAGCCGTCCAGCCCCTCGAACCAGTCAAGCGCCATATCGGTCCAGCCGCGCGGGATGCCGTGGGCGCCTTGGTGCATCACAAATTCCAACGCGCCGGTGTCGCAGGTCTCCCATTTGCGGTGCCAGAAGCGTTCGGTGATCTCGAACGTGTCGGCGCGCATGCCGGTGCAGCCATTGGTTTCGCGCCAGATTTGCATGGCGTAGAAGACATCGCCCTGCTGGATGTCGGCGACGCTGACGGGCCGGCCTTCCAGCGGCACGGTTTTGTCTTTCCAGCCATGCGTGTGCAGCAGCTTCACCGGTCCCTGGCAGGCCTGCATGTCGGGGTGGGGCCGCCAGAAGCTGCCTGCCACCGGCGCATAGGCCGCGGCCAGATCGGGGGCGTCGCAGGCCATGTAGCTGACCATGGACCCGCCGATGGAGAAACCGCCAAGCAGAATTCTGTCTGCGTCAATGCCATGCGTGTCGGCAGCATCCGCGATGACATCGCGGATGAACGCGATCTCATCGCGTTGCTGCGGGCGGGCAGGGTGGAAGGACCAGCCGGGGCCGAAGCGCGAGTTGGGGCGTTTCAGGCCATTGGGGCCGATGACGGCATAGCCGCGATCCAGCGCGGCTTTCATGCGCAGCGCACCTTTGCCATTGCCGCCCGCGCCATGCAAAAACAGCAGGGCAGGCGGGGTGTCGACGCCGTCCGGCAGCGCAATATGGTATTCGCCCATCTCAGTTTTGCAGGTGTCTTCCAGATCGGCGCATCCTGCATGGGCGGGGGCGACTGACAACAGCAGCGCCGCGATGATGCGCTTTATCATGATGTGTTCAGCGGCAGTCCACGGTTGATCCAACCGGGACCCTTGGAATTGCCGAGCATGCCTTCGGGCACGTCGATCACATTGGTGAAGCCCGCCGCGATCAGCTTGTTGTTCTCACGCGCGGACCGCACGCCGCGCGCGCAGATCAGCGCCAAAGGCGCGTTCAGGTCGCCATCAACCAGCTTGGTCAATTCAGCGATGAAGTCGTCGCGGCGCAGATCAAGGCGCACCGCGTGCTCGCCCGAACCCGTCTTGGCCCATTCATCGGGGCGACGGATGTCGACCAGCGTGATCTTCCCCTCTGCCGCCAATTGATGCGCGGTTGGTGGGTCCAGGGTCTCGGCGGCGGAGGCCTCGGTGATGACGTCATAGAACAGGTTCCGGCCGCCCAGCGCTACAAAGCCGCCGACGCCCAAGGCCGCTACGCCGCCGCCAATGAAGGCGCGGCGGGTGAGTTTGGAGGCCATCAGCCGAGGTCCTTCGTGTATTTGGCGACGATGCTCGCAGCCTGCTGGGGCGAGACAATCGGCGGCACGAGGGTCAGAAACTTGCCGTCCGCATCCAGCAGATAGACAAAGCTGCCATGCGCATAGACGGGGCCAAATTCGGGGTCGACGAAAACCTCCTCCTTCTCGATGGAGTAGGCGTCATAGGCGACCTGCAACTCGGCTTCGGTCCCCGTGAGCCCCACAAAGTCGGGGTGATGGGCCGCCAGCCTGTCGCCCATCGTGTCCACCGTGTCGCGCACGGGGTCCACGGTAATCATAACGGGGGTGATCTCCATGCCCTGAGCCTCGATCTCGCTGACCACCTCGGCCATCATCGGGAACACGGCGGAACAGATTTCCTGGCAGTTCACATAGCCAAAGAAAAGCAATTGCGGTTTGCCCATCGGGTCGGTTTGCGTGTAGCGCTCCCCGTGTTGGTTGGTCAGCGTGTAGTCCCCGCCCAAATCGAAGGGCAGGGGCGTCTCGGCCAAGGCGGGTGTTGCCATGGCCAGAGACATGAACGCGGCGCGGATCATCAAGGCAGGCCTACCGGGTGATCTCATAGGCTTCCTCGGGCGTGAGGCCCTGGCCCAGATGCCCGGTTTCGGCGATGATGGCTTTCACACGCGGATCGCGGCGGAACCACGGGCCTTTGCCCTTGGCCTCGGGGTGCAGCTTGGCCCAGTTCTTGGACCATGTGTTGGCCTTGGCCCATTCATCCGCGCCTGCTTCTTTGATCTTTTGTACGAGGTAGATGTTGGTCGCGCCCGCGATGTCCTCATCTTCGATGATGAGCCCGTCCACATCGACCATCTTGCCGCAATAGGGGTGCAGGTCCACTGCCGCGCCTTGGAAGCCGGACTGGCTGTTTTTGTTGGGGAAGATCAACGCGTTGTCGGCGGTGCGTTCCAACCCCAGCTGGCGGCCAACGCCGCATTCATTTGCGCAGTCGCCCGCGACGGTGCACAGGATGTCGACAACCTTGGCCTCGAACGTTGCGGGGATTTCGGCATAGAGGTTCCAGGACTTGGCGGTGGAGTTGGCCGAGAAGTCCTCAGCCGCGAGCGGGGTTGCCATCAGGGCGAACAGAAATGCGAGTTTCTTCATGATTTACCCTTTCGGCTTTGGAATGGCGAAGCCCGGCACGACGCCGTAATCTTCGTGGTTGAGCTTGGTGATGCCTTTGTCTTCGACCACCTTTTCAACGACGAGGTAGTTCAGCCCATCGCGTTTGTAGAGCATGCCGTCGGCCACGATTTCATGGGAGGCGAGGCTGAGCTGCGTATCGCCGGATGCGGATTGGTCGTCGCCCTCGATCTTGAGGACCATGTAGACCGTGCCGTCCTCGGCCAAGAGGCCCACAGGGATGCCGCCGGCGGAGCACCACAGCGCACATGTGTGATGCGCCGAGCCCGTCACCGCGTCAGGGCCGCCCATCACGCCAGAAAAGTAGCACCATGTGTCGATGATTTCGCCGGTGACGGTGACGCGCTCACCCTCGGCGGCTGCGGCGGGAAGCGCTGCGCATAGCGCAACACCAGCACCCGCAATGGCGGTTCTGATGGACATGGGAGACTCCTGTTGGTTTTGATTCTTGCCCCACGGTAACAAGAAATCCGAATTTTCCCGCATCACATAATGGTCAATCAGCCCCAGAGTTCTTGCAGATCGTCCACCACATCTTGCGGGGTTGCCACAACATTTATGAAGTTGAGCATGGAGGCATCGGCGAAGCCCTGCGAAATGACGTGATGGATCAGGTCGGCGAGCTTGTCCCAATATCCATCCGTATTGAGCAGGTAGATAGGCTTGTCATGCAGCCCCAGCTGACGCCATGTCAGCACCTCGAAAAACTCGTCCAGCGACCCCGCGCCACCCGGCAGCACCACGATGGCGTCGCAATTCATGAACATCACCTTTTTGCGCTCGTGCATGTTCTCGGTGATGACGAATGTGCTCAGGTCACGCTTGCCGACCTCGCGGTCGAACAGATGGACGGGGATGACGCCGAAGACCTCGCCGCCCGCCGCTTGGGTCGCATTTGCGACCTCGCCCATCAGCCCCACATCGCCCGCGCCGTAGACCAGCCGCCAGCCGTTTTGCGCGATTGCGGTGCCTGTTGCATGTGCCGCCGCCTTGTAAGCCGGGGCCTTGCCGAACCGGGAGCCGCAAAAGACGCAGACAGATTTGGGATGTGATGGCGTCATGACAGGCTCCGATCAAGGGAAGGTGACTTGTTTTGCCATGTGATAAAGGGCCTGATAGGGTCGCACAAGCTGGGCGCTGAAACGCGCCGGTTGGGGGATAAAAAGGGCAGAGCGATGACGAACAAGTCGCAAACAGGATTTTCGGGATCAAGCGCTGTGCTGGGCGTTGGTGTTTTTGTTTTGGGTGCAGTGGTGATCGGCGTGGTGACGCAGGACCGCGACACGCCCGACCCCGCGCCCGAGACGGCTGTGTTGGAAGCGCCCGAGGCACGCGTTAAACCAGCGCCTGAGACTGGGACAGCTGATAGCACGCAGGCTGACACGCCAGCTGCTGACCTGTCCGATACTCAGGTGACACAGGCCGATCCGCCGGACCCTACGCCCGAGCTTGCCGAAGAAGAGCCCGCCGCCGAGCCAGCGCCGGCTGACGCCGATGCGTCTGTCGAAGACACCGCTCGGGTGGACGGTGGAGAGGCCGAAGCGCCCGAGCCGCAAGTCGCTGACCCCCCCGCCGAGGCAGAAGAGCCGCCGGTAGCGGCCCCCGTATTGGAGGGCCCGAAATTTGACGTGGTCAGGATTGATCCGTTTGGGGCGGCTGTCATTGCAGGCACTGCGGCCCCCGGGGCGACGGTTGTTTTGTCGGCGGACGGGACGCCGGTCGCGGATGCCATTGCGGATGGCAACGGCAAGTACGTGGCGCTGTTTGATCTGCCTGCCTCCGCCGACCCGCGGGCCCTGTCGGCTAAAATGACCACCGTTGATGGCAATGTCGTGCCGTCCAGCGGGACTGTTTTGATTGCCCCGACCAAACCCGTGCAAGTGGCTGAGGCTGAACCCGAGGCAGCACCCGAGCCGGACGTTGAGGCGGAGGCCCCGCTGACACAAGATGCGCCAACCGAACTTGCTGAGACCGAGGCTGAAACTGAAACTGAGGACCCACCCGCTGAGGACACCGCGCAAGCGGCGCCTGCGTCTGATCCCAATCCAGTGGCGGAGGTCGCGGATGCGCAGGACGCCCCTGCGCAAGACGTTGCGGAAACCACGGTGCCAGACCCCGACACCGAACCTGCAAGCCCTGCGATTGTCCTGGCGGACGAGACCGGCGTCACGGTCCTTCAACCCGCGCCGCAACCGGCGGCTCCGGTGAAAGATGTGGTCTCTGACACAGCGCCAGAGGTGGTGGCCAACTTGGTCATCGATACCATCACCTATGATACCGCTGGCGATGTGGCTCTGTCGGGGCGCGGGGAGGGGGCCAGCTTTGCCCGTGTCTACCTCAATGACATAGCGGTGCAGACGGTACGGATTGAAGATGATGGCACATGGCGGACCCCGTTGCCGGATGTTGATGCGGGCGTGTACCGGCTGCGCATCGACGAGGTAACCAGCGAGGGCACCGTGACCAGCCGCGTGGAAACGCCTTTCCAACGCGAGGAGCCGGAAGTGGTGGCCGAGGCCGCACAGCAGCCCAACGCGGTGACGGTGCAGGAGGGCTTTACCCTTTGGGCCATTGCGCGCGAACGCTTTGGCGATGGCACGCAGTTTGTGCGGGTTTACGAGGCCAACCGTGACCTGATCCGTGACCCTGATCTGATCTACCCCGGCCAGATTTTCGAGCTTCCGGAAGGGTAGAAACATGGCCGAGACCACCACGGCCGAGGGGTTGTTAGCGTCCTTTCAGAAGGCGGGCTTCACACAAGCTGAGGCGCAGAAGCTGACCGATTTTTCCCGCCCCGCCGTGCGGTTTGAGGCGCGACCCGCAGAAGATGATGCCATCGCGATTGGGGCGTCGAAATTGTCCGGCTTGCCCGATTTAGGGGAGGGCCAGACTTGGCCCATACGCCCCGTATATGAAAATCTGGATGCCAAACTGGCGCGGATGGAGGATGTCTCTGACAGCTTCTCCACCTATGACAGCGCGCTGTTCCCCGAACATGTCGTGGCAAGCATGCGGGCTGACCACGCAGCGCATTCCGCGATCATTCAGAAACCGTTTCCGCTGTTTTTCGTGGGCCAGATCAATTTTGCCGAAGTTGCGGCTGCCACTGCGGACCTGACTGACTGGATGCCGCAGAGCGGTGTTCTGTCGGTGTTTTTTGACCTGATCGAGATGCCTTGGGGGTACGACCCTTTGGACAAGGTCGGGTTCCGGTTGATCTGGTCAGAGGGCGATCTGGAACGGCAAGCATTGCCGGCAGAGCTGAGTGATTATGAGGCGGACAGCCAAAAGCGCCACACAGCTGCGCGCGAGGCCGCGATTGCAGCCAAAGAGGCGGCCAAGACCCCAAGCCTGTTGCAGCGGCTTTTTGGCAGCGGCGAACAGGCCAACATTTGGGTGCCGCCCGAGCAAGGCGAAAGGCTGATCCCGCCAGCTCATGCGTTAACGGCTTTCGCGCATATCACCATGCCCAGCGTTTGGCAGCTGTCCGATATGGTGCCCGAGCTGACCGAAAAACATGCGCCGGGTGACGAAACGGACGCACATTACGACCGATGGACCGAAGAGCTGGGGCCCAGCACGCATGACACGCAGGTGGGCGGCTGGCCGTCAGACGTCCAGAACCCCGACATGGGGTTTGAGGCTGAATTGCTGAGCAATGGCATCTATCTTGGGGACGGCGATGGCTACACCTCGCCAGAGGCTCAGCGTCTGAGGCCTGCCTCGAAGGACTGGGTGATGTTGGCCCAGATTGGCAGCGATGACGGCGTCTGGATGTGGGGGGATTCTGGTATTTTGTATATCTGGATCCGCAAGCAGGATCTTAGAGCGCGTGATTTCGACAAGGCATGGATGATCCTGCAAAGCTACTAGAATTGCGCGCGGATGCAGAAATCTGGGTGGTTTGGCTGGCAACTGGTGGCGTGGCGCACTAACTAAAGGCTCCACAATGATTTCCGGACCTTTCCTTCATGCCCACCGAAGTTTCCGACGCCCGCCTTAATCAGGATTTGCGCAAAGACGGCTGGCGGGTTGTCAAACGGGTGATCCCCTATTTGTGGCCCGACGGAGAGGGCTGGGTAAAACGCCGCGTGGTGATCGCGCTGGCGTTTCTTGTTTTGTCGAAAGTGGTAGCGCTGATCTCTGCGCCCTTGATGGGTCAGGCGGTCGATGTTCTTGGCGGCGAGGAGGTCAGCGCAGGCTGGCTGCTGGGCGCGGGCGCTGTGGGCATCACGCTGGCCTACGGCATCGCGCGGCTGATGAATGTCGGCTTCCAGCAGATGCGCGACGTGGTGTTCGCGCTGGTGGGGCAGCGCGCCTTGCGGATGCTGGCGCTGGAGACCTTTACCCATATCCACCGCCTGTCGATGCGCTACCACATCACCCGCAAAACGGGTGGTTTGTCGCGGATTATCGAGCGCGGGGTCAAAGGGGTCGAGTTTCTGCTGCGCTTCCTGCTGTTCTCGATCGGGCCGCTGATTTTGGAGCTGCTGCTGATTGCCGGGTATTTGGCCTTTGTCTACAGCGCCTGGTATCTGGTCGTCGTGCTGGTCACCATCGTGCTTTACACGTGGTTCACCTTTGCGGTGACCGAATGGCGCGTGAAGCAGCGCAAGGAGATGAACGACCAGGACACCGACGCGAACCAAAAGGCTATCGATAGCCTTTTGAACTTCGAGACCGTGAAGTATTTTGGCGCCGAACGCCGCGAGGCGGAGCGCTATGACGGCGCGATGGAGAAATACGTGGCGGCGGCGTTGAAAACCTCCTACTCGCTGGCTTTTCTGAACTTTGGGCAGTCGTTGATTATCACTGCCGGTTTGGTGACCGTGATGGTGATGGCCGCCATTGGCGTGCAGTCGGGGGCGATGACCGTGGGCGGGTTCGTGGTGGTAAACGCCTACATGATCCAGATCACCTTGCCGCTGAATTTCCTTGGCACCGTGTACCGCGAGATCCGGCAGTCGCTTGTCGACATGAGCGAAATGTTTGAACTGCTGGGGCAACCGGCGGAGGTGCAGGACAACGACGACGCAGGTGAACTGGCTGTGTCCAAGGGTGAGGTAGAACTGAGGGACGTGTTCTTCGGCTATGACGCGGCGCGGCCGATTTTGAAGGGCGTGTCGTTGAAGGTGAAGGCCGGCGAAACGGTGGCCATTGTGGGGCCGTCGGGGTCAGGCAAGTCGACCATCGGGCGGCTGCTTTTTCGGTTCTACGACGTCGGCGACGGGGCGCTGTCAATTGACGGCCAAGACGTGCGGGACGTAACGCAGGACAGCCTGCACGCCCAGATTGGCGTGGTGCCGCAGGACACGGTGCTGTTCAACGACACGGTGCTTTACAACATCGCCTACGGGCGGCCAGACGCCTCGCGCGCGGAGATCGAGCAGGCGGCGAAAGACGCCAAGATTTATGACTTCATCATGGACCTGCCGGACGGGTTCGAAACCACGGTGGGCGAGCGCGGTTTGAAGCTGTCAGGCGGCGAGAAGCAGCGGGTGGGCATCGCGCGCACGCTGTTGAAGAACCCGCCGATCCTGTTGCTGGACGAGGCGACCTCAGCGCTGGATACCGAGACCGAGGCCGACATCCAAGACAGCCTGCAGGGGCTTGGCGCGGGTCGGACGGTGATTACCATCGCGCACCGTCTGTCGACCATTGCGCATGCGGATCAGATCGTGGTGCTGGAAAACGGCGTGATTGCGGAGCGTGGCACGCATGAGGATCTGTTGGCTAAAGACGGGCGGTATTCGGCGCTGTGGCACCGGCAGTTGTCAGAAGAAGAAGAGCAGGCGGCGTGAGCCTTGCGCGGGGCAAATTTCTTCGAAGAAATTTGGAAAGGATTTTCGAAAATCCTTTTACCCGTAGCGCTCTAGATATGCGCTGAGCTTTGAAAGCCCGGCCTGCAGCACCTCGGAGCTATTGGCGTAGCCAATGCGCAGGTAGCCTTCCATATCGAAGGCATGGCCCGGCGTGAGAAGCACGCCGGTTTCGTTCAGAATGTCGACGGCTAGCGGGTGGCTGTCCAGGTCCATGTCATATTTCAGCAGGCAGATCGTGGCCGCCTGGGGTTTGACGTAAGAGATGCGCGGCTCGGTGGCGACCCACGCGTCGAGGATGGCGAGATTGCGCCGCGTCAGATCGCGGCTGCGGGCAAGCAGCGCATCTTTGGCCTCAAGGGCCATTGTCGCGAAATACTCGTCCAGCTGGCCGATGCTGATCGTGTCATAGTCGCGGTGAATCATCACCTGCGCAATCACGTCCTGAGGTGCTGCGATCCAGCCAAGGCGCAGACCAGCAAGCGAAAACGCCTTCGACATGCTGGCCGTGGCAATCCCCTTTTCATAGACGTCCACGATGGACGGGCCCATGCCGTCGCCCGCCTGCGCGGTGCCGCGATAGACCTCGTCGCAGAGGATGTAGGCCCCGCTCGCGCGGGCCATCGCGGCGATGTCTTCCAGCATCTCGCGGCCCATCAACGCGCCGGTGGGGTTGTTGGGGTTGTTCAATGCAATCAGCTTGGTGTCAGGGCGGATCAGCGCCTTGAGCGCGCCAAGATCAGGCAGGAAGCCGTCTTCCTCCTTGAGGTGCAGCACCGAGACCTTGGCCCCCTGGCTTTCAGGGATGGAGTAATGCTGCTGATAGGTCGGCAACACCGCGACCATGTGGTCGCCCGCGCTAATCAGCGTTTTGTAAACCAGCGCGTTGGCCCCGATGGTGCCATGGGTGGTGACGATGTTGGCGCGGGTTTGCGTCTCGTAAAGCGTGCAGATGGCGTTGCGCAGGCGAGCCGCGCCCTCGATGGCACCGTAGGTCATTTTCATCGCCATGATTTCAGGCAGAACGGTGTCGTTTTTGCCTGCAAGCTGGGTCAGCTCTTCAAGCGTGATGGAGGCGACGCAGGTCTCGGCTAAGTTCAGCTCGCAGTCGTTTTCATAGGCGTTCATCCACATCTCGACGCCGAATTCGCGGATTTTCATGGGGGAGGCCTCGCTGATTTAGATCAGGTCGGATAACAGCCGCTCCGCCTCGTCTTTGCAAGGGGTCAGCGCGTCGCGATCCTCGCCGGGGTAGAAGCGCGCGCGGGTGGCGGTGGGCATGGGCTTGGGGTCCTTGATGTGGACCGTGATGCCAGAGGCTGCGGCCTCGTCCTGCCAGCTGCGCGCGATGCGCATCTGCGCCGCCTTGGTCATGCCGTAGGTGGCGTGAAAGCGATTGGATTTGACGGCGTCATTGAAGAACACCGCCTGACCTTTCCCGGCTTTGAGCAGCGGTTCGGTGTTGACGATCAGCCGCGAGGTGGCGCGGATGTTGGAGGCGATGGATTTGTCCATGTCCTTCTCGTCCATATGCGCCGTTGGGCAGAGCGGGGCCGCGTGGATGGCGGCGTGGACCATGAGGTCCAGCTTGCCCCAGCGGTCAAAGATCGAGCGGCAGATTTGGCGCATGGCGTCGTCATTGGTCAGATCGACAGGGACTAGCGTGGCGGAACCGCCCGCGGCTTGGATGCGGTCGTCAAGCTCTTCCAGCGCGCCCGTGGTGCGGGCGAGGGCTATGACGTGGTAGCCATGGGCTGCGAGGAATTCAGCGGCGGCAGCACCGAGGCCGCGGGACGCGCCTGTCACCAGCGCCGTTTTGGATGTGTCTTTGGTCATGTGCGGGGTGTCTCATTGGTTGGGGCGTCTTGCAAGGGGGCATCGTGGAGGCGCTGCAGCGCGGCCTCGCACATGCCGAAGACTTGCCACGAGCAGCCTTTGCAAAGTGTGGACAGATCGCCCGGCTGCACATTGGCCCGGATCCGGGCCTGCGCGTCGCCCCATGTCAGCCGGTCGCCTGCGGTGAGGCCGAGTGCGGCGGCGTGGGCCGTGTCGAGCCGGTCGATTTTGGTCTGTTTGGTACAAAGCGTCCCGCGCCGTTTGGGGCAGGGGGTGCAGATGTCGTCGGTGGCGGGGACAACCTCGATCAGCGTGTCATCTCCGCCCTTCGCTCTGAGTTGCCCCATCACGATGGCGGTCATATTGGCGGCGAATTCGGGGGAATAGCCCTTCCCCTCGAACCCGAGGGAACACAGGAAATGATGGGGGCGGTAGCGGATGGGCGCAGGCATAGCAGTGTTTTGCACCGTGTTAGCGCTATTTCAAGGGCGGTTTGCTTGACTTCCCATGCTGCACTGCCGAAAACGGGGGCAATCAAACATGCTGAGGGAACAGACATGACATTTATGCAAGCCGCCACTGGCGCCGACACCCTGCTCAAGAAAACACTGATGGTAGTTCTGGGCTCTATGTTCATCGCAATTGCCGCGCAATTCAGCGTTCCGTTTATCCCGGTGCCGTTGACGCTGCAGACGCTGGCCATCCTGATTGTGGGCTTGTCCTTCGGATCGCGCATGGGCGCGTTGACGGTCGTGGCCTATTTGCTGGAAGGCGCGGCTGGCTTGCCGGTGTTTGCGGGTGGCGCAAGCACATGGGCGCTGGTCGGTCCAACGGCCGGGTTCTTGTTCGGCTTTATCGCGCTGGCCTACATCGCCGGTCTGTTCGCTGAGCGCAGCAAGTCGGTTGTTGTCATGGCGGCGGGCGCGTTGCTGGCAACGGTTGCTCTGTATATCCCGGGCGTTGCCTGGCCAATGTCTGTTGCGGGCCTGTTCGGTGTAGAGGCCGGCTGGGTTGGCACATCGGCTGCAAGCCTGTGGGCTGGCTGGGTCAGCCCGTTCCTGATCGGTGACGCAGTGAAGGCCGTTGTGGCCGCACTTGTTGTTGCGGGCGGGATGAAGGCGCTGCGCAAGACCTGATTGGGTCCACATCGCCACAAGGTTGACGCCGCTCCATTTGGGGCGGCGTTTTTCGTTTGGATATTTTTGGAACAATGATGGGGATGCGGATCGGGGCCGGTCGCGGTGTGTTTCATCCGGCCTGCTGTTGCGTCTTCTCACGGAAGGTAAAGAGGCGGCGCCGCCAGAGGGAACGCGATTGCCCGTCCGCAGGGCGGTTCAGCCCCACGCTTTCAGTTAAATCACCGGTGATTTGCGAAATACGGGGGTCGGCTGCCAATACGCATTGATTTGCGCCCCATCGCCCCGTTTGCAATCACTATTGCCGTCTTTGCTAGCGATGTGGGGTATAGCGCGGGTTCGTTAGCGAGATGTAACCGGACCGCGCGGTCCTAGAGCATTGTCGCAACGATGAGGATGGCGAAGAAGATCAGCTCCAGCAGGGGCAGGGTAAATCCAAACAGTCGCATAGCTAAACGGGCCCCACACATAACCGATGCCGGAATGTGGCGGAATTGGGGCGGGTTCTCAAGCGTGGCGGCGGAAACAGTGCGTTTCTTGCGTGGGGTATTAGCTATCAAGTAGATGCGGGCGCATGTCGTTGCCACTGGCCGCGTATATGTCGAGAAGGCGGTCGAAGCTTATGCCTTCCCGCTGTGCCACGCCCAAAGGATGGCTGCCTTGATGGACCCAGACTTTTGGTCGCACCAAATTGTCGATAAAATAAATGTCGGACGGAATGAAGGCCGCGACATCAAGCCGGGGGAAGCTTGGTAAGTCATTCACGATCCAGCCGAAACACCCTTCAAAATTCGTGTAGTCACCCGTAGCAACAGCTGTCCTATAGAGATCGAAGCTGGCCTTCGACATGCTTGCCCAGCATCCAAAATGAAACGTTTCGTCTGACCCTTGGATTGGCAGCGGAAGAACGCATCTGACAGCGTAGTCGTCATCGATCATTTCGCACAATTCGCTTGAGAGCCGGTCGGTACCGCACTGCAGGACCTCTTCACCGCTTTCGTGCCGGTTCCCGTGGGGCCAATGATCGGGGTGATCGAAAGTTATGTCATAAATTCCGGTCAAAGACGCGTCGCAACATGCGCATTTGTAGGAGCTGTCATGGAGGCGTTTCCAACGCGGGTCGGACATCAGATCTGTTGGAAAGGTTGTTTTATCAGGTTCGTTTTTGCCAAGCAGCCGTTTGAGCCGTCCAAGCATGTTATTCGGCCGCCTTCAATTCGAACCCCTTGGTGATCTGGTCGGACGGGGCCACCGGGTATTCGCCGGAGAAGCATGCGTCGCAATATTGCGGGCTGTCATTGTCGCGTTTGGCCTGGCCCACGGCGCGGTACAAACCGTCGAGCGAGATGAATTTCAGGCTGTCCACGCCCAAATGGTCGCGCATTTCGTCTTCGGACATGGTGGCGGCCAAGAGCTTCTCGCGGTTGGGGGTGTCGACGCCGTAAAAGCAAGGCCATGCCGTGGGGGGGGAGGCGATGCGGAAATGCACCTCCGCCGCGCCTGCGTCGAGGATCATTTCCTTGATCTTGCGCGACGTGGTGCCGCGCACCACGCTGTCATCCACCAAAATCACCCGTTTGCCTTTGATAAGGGCACGGTTGACGTTGAGCTTGAGGCGCACGCCCATGTTGCGGATCTGCTCCGTCGGCTCGATGAAGGTGCGGCCCATATATTGGTTGCGGATGATGCCCATCGCATAGGGGATGCCGCTTTCCAGCCCATACCCAATGGCGGCAGGGGTGCCGCTATCTGGTACCGGGCAGACCAGATCGGCCTCCACCGGGTTTTCCTTCGCCAGCTCGCGGCCAATGTTTTCGCGGGTCTCGTAGACCGAGCGACCGCCCAGAATGCTGTCGGGGCGAGAAAAATACACGTGCTCGAAGATACAAAAGCGCGACTTTTGCGGACGGAAGGGGAAATGCGACTGCACGCCCTTGTCATTGATGACGACCATCTCGCCGGGCTCAATCTCGCGGACAAATTCGGCGCCAATGATATCAAGCGCGCAGGTTTCCGAGCTGAGAGCGAAGCCGTCGCCGATTTTGCCCAACACTAACGGGCGCACGCCCAGCGGATCGCGCACGCCGATCAGTTTGGTGCGGGTCATGGCCACCACGGAGAACGCGCCTTCGACCTTGCGCAGGGCTTCTTCCATGCGGTCGGGGATCGAGCGGCCCATGGACCGCGCCATCAGGTGAATGATACATTCGCTGTCTGACGAGCTTTGGAAGATCGAGCCGCGCTCGACCAGTTCTTTGCGCAGGGCGTCGGCATTGGTGATGTTGCCGTTATGGGCAATCGCCGCCCCGCCCATGGAAAACTCACCAAAGAAGGGCTGCACGTCGCGGATCGCGGTCTGACCTTTGGAGCCTGCGGTGGAGTAGCGCACATGCCCGATGGCCAGCGGGCCGGGCAGCGTTTCCATCACTTTGTGAGAGGTGAAGTTGTCGCGCACATAGCCGAAGCGGCGGGCGGATTGGAAACCGGCATCTGCGTCATGGCTGACGATGCCGCCTGCCTCCTGGCCGCGATGTTGCAGGGCATGCAGGCCAAGGGCCACGAAATTGGCAGCGTCGGCCACGCCGACCACGCCGAAAATCCCGCATTCTTCTTTAAGTTTGTCGTCGTCGAATGGCGTTTCCAGCCAATTCTCGTCTTCTATGGGATCACTCGTAACGTCGCCCGTTGGGGCGTCTGAATGCGACATGGATGGCAGCTCCGAATCCGCGTGACAGCTTTGTGACAACAGATAGGGCAGGGACCCGAGAAAGTCACCCCAGAGATCGGTCACAATTGCACCTTTACCCCCATATGTGGCAGGGGAGGGCCATGTCGCGCATCATTTTATTCAACAAGCCGTTCAACTGCCTGTCCCAGTTCACCGATAAGGGGAATGAGGGGGGCGATCGGCAGACCCTGTCGGACTATATTGACGTGCCGGGCGTCTACGCGGCGGGGCGGCTGGACCGCGACAGCGAAGGGCTGCTGGTGCTGACCGATGACGGCAAGCTGCAGGCCCGCATAGCGGAGCCGAAGCGCAAGACCCCGAAGACCTATTTTGTGCAGGTTGAAGGCGCGCCTGAGGTGCGGTCCGTGGTGGCGCTGCGCCGCGGGGTGGTGCTGAAGGACGGCAAGACCGCGCCTGCGGTGGTGGAACAGGTGGCAGAGCCTGAGTGGTTGTGGCCCAGAACGCCGCCTGTGCGGTTCCGCAAGACGGTGCCCGACAGCTGGCTGAAGATCACCATCACCGAAGGACGCAACCGGCAGGTGCGGCGGATGACGGCGGCGGTAGGCCACCCCACCTTGCGGCTGATCCGCTATTCCATCGGCGAATGGTCGCTGAACGGCTTGGAGACGGGGGCTTACCACGCGATTTAGGCGGGGGATTGCCGGTTTTCGAGCCCCTCGCGTTTTGGGTGGCCTGATCTCACGTGCTAAAAGTTGCTGAATGATTTCAGCAGGAGGCACCGCGATGTTGCGAGCCATAGGACAGGCGCATCCCGTGCGCCCCAGCGGACAGCTTCCACGTATTGGCATGGCCCCGACAGCACCTTGGGACGGGTACGTGACCCAGATTTGCACCGCCTTTTCGCAGGCCTTGGGGCACGAGCTGCTAAGCGTCGCGCTGCGCGGATCAACCGTGCGGGCAACGGCGGTGATTGGCGTGTCGGATTTGGACATGGTGGTGGTGACGGCGCGCAAGGTGGCGGAGGTTGAGGTGCCCCATATCATCGCAGCCCCGCACCTGGAGGTGGAGGTGGCTTTGGCCACAGAGGAGGAATTGCTGAATGACCCGCGCTTTGCGTGGCTGCGGTTCAACCTTGCCTATTGCGGGCACACGGTCTGGGGGAAAGATCACGTGGCCGACTTGCCCGAGCCGATGCTCGACCGCGCGGCGGTGGGGCATTTGAAATCGGCTGACACCTGGCTGGCGCAATGGCCCAGTATGTTTGCCGAGGCCGCGGATGCGCGGGAGCGGGAGCGGATTTGCGTGTGGCTGATGAAGCGCGTCGTGCGCGCGTTATTTGAAAGCATCATGCGGGAGGAGGGGGCTTATACCCGCGACATCTACCCCTGCGCGGATATAGCGGCGCGGCACTACCCGATGTTTCGCGGCGCGATCTTTGCCGCTGCCGAGTTGGTGGTCACACCCTCCGCAGACAAGTCAGAGATAGAGGCCGCATTGGCTCCGTTGCAGGCCACGCTGCTGGCCGCGAAGGATGGTTTTCTGGCGGAAACCGCGGCGGAGACGCTGCGCGCTTAGCCGTCGGAGGCTGCGGGAGCCGCTTCGCCTGCGGGCGGTGTGCGGCCTGCAACGCAATGCGAGGTTAGGTTTTCGTAGGTGCGGCCCGCCCAGTCAGGCGCATCGTCGGGCACAATGCCGTCAATAGGGCCGGACATCTCGCCCACAACGCGGGCGGTGCGGCTGTCATCGACCATGGGGATCGCCTCTTCTGCGACGACACGGTCGTAGATCACGATGGCCACGACCACCAGCAACACGCCGCGTGCGACACCAAACAGGAAGCCCAGGCCTTGGTCCAACCCGCCAAGGACGGAGCGTTGCACCGCGCCCGAGAAGATCGGTGTGAAGATCGACACAATCACCAAGACGATTGCGAAGAACACGGCGAAAGAGAAGATGGTGGCCGGCTCGCAGCCCTCAAGGAAGCTGTTCACATAAGGAATTTCTTTGACCAACGGCACGCCGCGCGCAGCGAAAGTGTAGGCCACGATGCCCGCAATGACCCAGCCAAGGATCGACAGGCATTCCCGCACAAAGCCGCGCGAGTAGGCAAGGATTGCCGAGATCACGATGACAAGTGCAGCCACCCCGTCGACTATTGTGAAACCTTCCATGTGCCGTCTCTCTTTCCGTTAGCGCCTAATCTGCGCCGAATATATCATTTACCACGGACACCAGATCGTCCGTCATCCGCAAGCTCATGCCATCCACGGAGGGCAATTTCTTCTGAACCGGCGTTATGGCGGATGCAAAACCAAGTTTTGACGCCTCTTTCAACCGGTTTTCGGCCTGCGTGACAGGTCTTAGCGCACCAGAGAGGCTAATTTCACCAAAAACCACGGTATCTGCCGGCAAAGCATGGTCTTCTCGGGCGGAAAGTAGCGCACAGGCAACAGCCAGATCGGCGGCGGGTTCATGCACCCGCATGCCTCCGGCGACGTTTAGGTAGACGTCCAGCCCCGCAAAAGGGATGCCGCAGCGGGCTTCCAGCACCGCCAGAATGGTGGCGAGACGTTGGCCGTCAAGGCCCACGACGGTGCGCCGCGCTTGGCTGTGGGGGGAGGGGGAGACCAGCGCTTGGATCTCGGTCAACATGGGGCGCGTGCCCTCGATGCCGGAAAAGACGATGGAGCCCGGCGCGGGCTTGTCACGGTCGCTGAGGAACAGGGCGGAGGGGTTTTTGACCTCCGTCAGGCCGCGGCCTGTCATCTCGAACACGCCGATCTCGTCGGCGGGGCCGAAGCGGTTTTTAACGGCGCGCAGGATACGGAACTGGTGGCCCCGCTCGCCCTCGAAATAAAGCACAGTGTCGACCATATGCTCGACCACACGCGGACCTGCTATGGCGCCTTCCTTGGTGACATGGCCCACAATGATGACCGAACATCCACGTTTCTTTGCGAAGGTGACCAGCTCATGACACGCAGCACGGACTTGGGAGACGGAGCCGGGGGCTGACTCGATATTGTCGACCCACATGGTCTGGATCGAGTCGATGATGACCAGATCGGGATCTTCCTTGTCCAAGGTGGTCAGCACATCGCGCAAGTTGGTCTCTGCCGCTAACTTAACAGGTGAGCTTTCTAGCCCAAGCCGTTGAGCACGCATACGAATTTGCTGTGCGGCTTCCTCCCCAGAGACATAGACCACGTTCATGCCGTTGCGCCCGAAGCGGGCTGCGGCTTGTAGCAAAAGTGTCGATTTGCCGATGCCGGGATCTCCGCCCACAAGGATGGCTGAGGCGTCAACCAGACCGCCGCCAAGGACGCGGTCCAGTTCTCCCACGCCTGACACGGTGCGTTTGGGCGGGTTGTCCTTGGTGGACAGGTCGGTCAGCTCGATCGCTTTGCCGCGCGTGTTGCCCAGGGATTTTTTGCCGGGGCCTGCGGCGGAGAGCGGCTTTTCCTCGATGATCGAGTTCCACGCGCCGCATGCCTCGCAGCGGCCGGACCATTTGGTATGGGACGCGGCGCATTCCGTGCAGGTGAAGGAGGGTTGTTTGGCCATGGCTGAGTATGTGTCGGAGTGGCGCGCGAGTTACAAGCCGTTCTGCAATATCGTGCTCAATCCGCCTTGGATCAATGTATCGACCGCCGCAAAGAAAGCTAGGACCCCTAGGACCAGCTGCACCAGCGGCAGCAGCTTGGACCATCGTGTATCGGCCCAGACGCCCACAATCGCCGTGAAAATCAGGCTACCTGAGGCGGCAAAGGTGACGCCTGCGAGGTTCCAAGTGATGCCCGCGACCACCAGAAGGGTCGAGATAGTCAGCACCCCATAGCTCACCCGCAGCTTGCCCGTCGTCATAAAGCAGCGGTAGAGCGACCACAGAAGCGCGGCAAAAACGGCGGCGGCGATGACGATACCAATCAGCAGGGCTGCCATTTCAAGATCCTTCAGAGTGTTTAACGCGCGGCCTGGATCAGAACATAAAAGAAGCTGCAGGCAAAGACGACATGACCGATAGAGAGAAGTTTGAACCAGCGCTTTTCGGAGATGATGGCCGAGATTGCGAAAGGCAAGATCAACGCGGTCAGCAACATGTAATTGGTGAGGCTTTGGTAGTCGAAAGGTCTCCAAAGGGCGGAGGTTGCGGCGAGAGTGAGGGCGATCAGCGCGAAGGCGTTGAACCGCAGCAAGGTCGGCTGCGCGGTTAGCATTCGGTAGGCCTGCCACCCCAGCTGCGCGACAACAACCAGCGCCAGCCCATAAAACAGCACGGGGTGCAGCAGGTATAGCGTCAGCTCCATCATGGCGATGCCGTCGCGAAGATGGCGAGAAACAGCAACATGATCCCGAGATGCGCCAATGGAAGCAGTTTGAACCAACCGGGGTCGCCGATCACCGCAATCACAAGAAACGGAAGCCCAAACAGCCCGCGGTTGAAAGCGGTGACAAGGCTGTCATACCCATCATAGGGCGGCATCAGCAAAAGCGCCGAGGTCCCCAGAATAGCGAGGGCGTTCAATTTCCATAAGCCTTCGGCTTTGGCAACGCGGTAGCTCTGCCAGCCGAGATTTGCCAGCAGCGCCAACCCGATCAGGGTGACAGGAATAAGTTTCAGCACCACCATTACGCGATTGCCTGCTGTGGCGCAGGCTTCGTCATAACGGAGCAGTACAGCGACACCAACACACAGCCCGTGAAGGCGTAAAGCCCCCAACCGGTTTCCAGCCGTCCGACGCCCACCCCCTTGGCGACCACGATATACAGCGCGATCAGGAAGATGTCGGCCATGGCCAATTTGCCCATCAGCGTGATGGGCGGCAGTAGTTTGGGCGACGCCAGTTTGAAGTGGATCAGCCCTAAACCGATGGTCTTGAGATAGGGGGCGACCAGCGCGAAGAAGGTGACGGCCAACGCCAGCGGGATGTCCTTTTCCCAAAGCGACTGCAGGCCGGACAGGACCGAGATTTCGGAGAGTTTGAAAAACGGCAGCAGCCCCGCCTTCAGCAGTGGGGCGGTCCATGCAACCGGGAAAGCGATCAGCAGGGACAGGTTCAGAAGTTTCAAAAACATGCACTAGACATAGGAACGGCCCGCCCAGTTGTGCAAGCCGTTCTTCAATCCGCGCAATGTTGGCAAGACCTTATTCGGCGGCCATGTCCTTTTTGGGCAACGGCACGGGGCCGTCCTGGACTTTGGGCTGAGGCTTGGGCAGGGCAACCACGTTTTCAGGCTCTATCGCGCCCTCGGCCATCATCTCGTAGCCCAGAAGCGGCAGGATTTCGGCCAAATCAGCTTCCAGACGGTTCATTTGGGCCTGCACCACGCTGTCTTCGACATGGACCTGCTGCGACCAGCGCTTGAGGTCCTTAACCGTTTGCTGCGCGACGCTCAGGCGGTCGCGGTATTGCTCGATCTCTTCCTGGCGCTGCTTGAGGAAGGTCTTGGCGCGGCTCACTTTCTCGTCGGAATAGATTTCGGCCAGTTCGCGGGCTTCGCGGCCCATTTGGGCGGCGACTTCCAGAACCGAGGGTTCCAGCGTTTCCAGCTCAGGATGTTCGCGCATGAACATGATACGTTCGCGCACGGAGTCGAATTCGGACGACATGGAGAACAGCTCTTCGCGGTCGGCCTTGTGAGCCAGCGCGTAGGCGCGTGCGACATCTTCCATGGAGATGTGGAAGTTGCGATGCGACTTCTCCAGCTCAAGGATGCGGCGGTTTGAGGGCAGATAGAAACACAGGCTTATCGCCAAAGCGGCTAGGAACAGCTGTGTGACCATGCCTGCGTAGGGGACAACCGTCTCGCCATAGCTTGCCGTGAAGCTAAGCCAGGGCGCAAACCCCAATGCCGCGGCCAATGTGGCCCCCAGCACAACAATCGAGAAACCAACAACAGCGACGAGCGCCACTTTCTGAAAAAACTGCTGCACTTGCAGCCACGTGCGACTTGCACCCGTCATGACAATACCTACCCCAGGTTCACGCGTTAATGGACTGTTAGGATAAGCGATTAACCGCCTGTTTCAAAATCAAAATTTGGCGGAAATGTGGCAGAGAATTCCCCGTGACCTACTAAATGTGGGGTATTTTTGGGGTATTGTTTCGCGGCTGGAAACGATTGCGCCGAATTGATGAGATAGCTGACGCGGGTGCGCCAGATCGCGGGCCGGATGATTCTTGTTGCCGCGCCGCCGCTTTGGGTGGGCTCAACCAGCCAACGACGTAACCACGACAAGGCCCAGCTGCAGACCAACCATGACCACAATCGCGACATTCCAAGGGAGTGGCGACGCGACACCCCGCAACACATGTGCATGCATCAAGAAAGACACCACCAGAACGCCCACCCAAATCACCGCAATGCCGAGGATCATCAACCAAGGCGCATCGGCTGCAAACATCATCAAAATGCTGGCCACGACGCCTATGGGCAGCAACGCGGCGAAGTATTTGAACCACGGCCAATGCGCGCGGAACGCCTTGACCGGATTGAAAATCACGCCCGTCTTCCCAAACGCATGCACCATTGTGCTCATAAGTACAGCGTTGAAATAAAGAGCGGGCAAAGCCAACAAGAGGATGGGAAATGTGCTCACCGGACGGCCTCAATCGGCCCCTTGGCGGAGCCGGAGACGAATTGGGTGAGATACGGATCGCCCGACGCATCCATCTCGGCCACGGGGCCGGTCCATTGGATCACGCCATCATGCAGCATGGCGACCTTGTCGGCGATGGTGCGCACCGATGACATGTCGTGCGTGATCGTCATGGTGGTCGCGCCCATCTCGACCACGATCTCGCGGATCAGATCGTTGATGACGCCCGACATGATCGGGTCTAGGCCGGTTGTCGGTTCGTCAAAGAAGATGATTTCCGGCTCAGCGGCGATGGCGCGGGCGAGGCCGACGCGCTTTTGCATGCCGCCCGATAGCTCGGCGGGGTAGCGGTCGGCGACGTCGGGTTTCAAGCCCACGCGGCGCAGTTTTTCGATAGCAATCTCGCGGGCCTCGTCCTTGGGACGTTTGAGGGAGCCGCGCATCAGGCGGAAGGCCACGTTTTGCCAGACGGGCAGGGAGTCGAACAACGCGCCACCTTGGAACAGCATCCCGAAGCGGGCGAGGAACGCGTCACGGTCGCCTTTGGTGGCGTCCTTGCCGTCGACCAGAATTTCGCCCGCATCGGGGGTGACAAGACCGAGAACGGACTTGATGAGGATCGACTTGCCGGTGCCCGACCCGCCAATCACCACCATGCTTTCGCCCTTGGGGACATGCAGATTGATGCCACGCAGCACATGGTTTGAACTGAAGGATTTTTTGACATCAGTGAGGCGGATCATGCTGAGAAAAACACCCCTGTCAGAATGAAGTTGGCCGCAAGGATCAGGATAGCGGCGGCCTGCACAGAGGCCTTGGTGGCCCCGCCCACACCTTGCGCGCCGCGGCCTGAATTCATGCCGTAATAGCAGCCCATAAGCGCGGCGATGGTGCCGAAGACCGCGCCTTTGGCGAGGCTCGACAGGATGTCGGTGGATTGCAGAAAGTCGGCGGTGTTTTGCAGGTAAGCGGCCTCGTTGAAGCCGAGGGTTTTGGTGGCGACGAGGAAGCCGCCGAAGATGCCGATAATGTCGCCAATGCCTGTGAGCAGGGGCACCACCAATAGCGCGGCGAGGACGCGTGGGACGGTGAGGTATTTCATCGGGTGGGTGGACAGCGTGACGAGCGCGTCGATTTGTTCGGTCACCTTCATGGTCGCGATCTCAGCCGCGATGGAGGACGTGACGCGGGCAGCGATCATCAGGCCCACGAGCACGGGGCCAAGCTCGCGCACTATGCCGATGGCCACGATTTGGGGGACGACAGCCTCGGCGTTGAAGCGCGCCCCGCCTGCGTAGATTTGCAAGGCAAGCGCCCCGCCGGTGAAGATGGTGGTCAGGCCGACGACGGGCAGGGAGAAGTAGCCGATTTGCAGCAGCTGTTGGCCGAATTCCTTGAAGTAGAATGGCGGGCGGATCAGGTGGCTGACGGTTTGGCCTGCGAAGATCGCGATGCGCCCGATGGAGGCAAGGAAAGCCAGCGTGGCGGCGCCGATGGCGGCGAGGATGCTCACTTGGTGATCCGCTTGTAGCGCGGGCCGAGCGAGGTGAGGATTTCATAGCCGATGGTGCCTGCGGCGTCGGCCAGCTGGTCGACGGTCTGGTGGGGGCCGAGGATTTGCAGCGTCTCGGGCGTGTGGTCGAGATCGGTGATGTCCACGGTCAGCAAATCCATCGAGACGCGGCCTGCGAGGGGGACGGGGGTGTCGCCCGCGTAGAGCGTGGCGGTGCCGGACATGGCGCGGATCAGCCCGTCGGCGTAGCCAGCGGAGACGGTGGCGATGGTGGTCTCACGCTCGGCGATGAAGGCACAGCCATAGCCGGCGGATTCGCCGGGTTGCAGGGTGCGGGTCTGGATGACGGGCAGGTCGATGGTGGCGACGGGCTGGGCGGCTGCGAAGGGCAGGCCGCCATAAAGGCCGATGCCGGGGCGGGTCAGGTCGAAATGATAGTCGGGGCCCAGTAGCGCGCCGCCGGTGGCGGCCAGCGACCGGTGGCACAGCAGGCCGGCGGTCATGGACAGGAAGGTTTTCAGCTGCGCGTCGTTGGCGGCGTGGTTGGGCTCGTCGGCGCAGGCGAGGTGGGACATCACGAGGGTGGCCTCGGCGGCCATCTCGGGGGACCAGTCATAGGCCTCGATCCCGAGGCGGTTCATGCCGGTGTCGATCTGAAGCCCGTAGGGCTGGTGGGGGAGCGCCTGTTTGTGGCGGGCGATTTGTTCGGGCGAGTTGAGCATCGGGATCAGGTTGAGGTCGGCGATCATCTGAGTGTCGCCTGCCATGTGGCCCGAGAAGATATTGATGACCGGATCCGGGCCGAGGGCGGCGCGCAGGGGGGCGGCTTCCTCGACCACGGCCACGAAGAATTGGCGGGCGCCTGCCTGAGCCAGGGCCTTGGCCACGCGGCCCGCGCCGAGGCCGTAGCCGTCGGCCTTGACCACGGCGGCGGTCTCGGTGGCGGACAGGGCGTCGAGGGCCTTCCAGTTGGATTGGAGGGCGGTGAGATCAATCGAGAGGGTTCCGGTGGCCATGGGCCTGTTTTTGACAGGGTGAGGGCCGTGGTCAAGGGGGAAACGGTTTTGCGACGCATGCGTCGCAATGGGTTAGCGCATTGATAAAAAACAATTATCCGATTTTTATTAACCAAATATTCATTTGGCCAAACCTCATTTTGCGTTGCGCGACAGGTGCGCCTCTAGGGCGGCCAGCCCTTCGTCGAGATTGGCGCGACCAAAGCCCAGCCGCAGCCGGTCGGTGGGGGTTGGGCCGAGATCGGAGGCATAGATCGTGCTGGGCAGGAACAGCACGCCGCTTTCCTCGACCAGTGACTGACAAAACGCCTCGACCCCGTCTGCGCCTTTGTACCGGGGGAAGGCCATGCAGGACCCGTCGGGGCGTTGCCAGTCAAACAGGTCCGCGTGGCGGGCGAAGAAGGCGTCCCATTTGGGCAGGTTCTCATCCACAATGGCGCAGTTGCGCGCAAGGATGCGGTCCTTGTTGCGCAGGGCAATCATAGCCAGCCGTTCGGACGGGCCGGAATTGCAGATGGACAGGTAATGCTTGAGGCGCTCCATCTTGGACAGGATCGCGGCGTCCTGACAGGCGATCCAGCCGACGCGCAGGCCCGGCAGGCCGTAGGATTTGGACATAACGCCGAGAGACAACCCGCGTTCATATACGTCCGCAATGAAGGGCAGATGCCGCGCGCCGGTTTCACCCAGCCCGTTGAAAATCTCGTCATGCAGAATGTAGATGCCGTGCGTCCGGCACAGATCAATCAGCGCTTGGTAGCGGTCCAATGGCAGGATTGCGCCGGTGGGATTGTGGGGGAAATTGATCGTTACCAGCTTTGTGTTGGGCCGGATCGCGGCGGCCACACGGTCAATGTCCAGCGACCAATTGTCATCGGGGTCGAGCGGCACGCCAGTTGCGGCGCAGATCGCGGCGGGCAGGGTTTCGTGGGATTGGTAATTGGGCGTGACCACGATGGCATGGCTGTCGGCGTCTAGGATGACCTGATTGGCGGCGAAGATGCCCTCGCTGGCACCTGCGAAACACAAGATGGTGGACGCGGATTGGCTGGCATAGGTGGCGGCGATGGCCTCGCGCAGATCGGGGGCGCCGAAGGTTTCGGTATAGCCCAGCCACATGTTTTCAAAGCCCTCGCGTTCTTCTGGCGTGGCCATCGCCAGAAGATCACGCATCGACATGGCTTGTGCGTCTGACGCGGTCATGTGGTAGCGGGCCTTGAATTCCCATTTGGAGAAATGCGTTTCCAGTCGAAAGTCGGGCAATGTCGGCATATGGTTGGGCCACCAATTTACGGAGTTCAGGGATGATTAGCCTAACGCGGTCTGAAATCGAAGCGCTTATCAATTTTCCTGCTGCCGCCGACGCGATTGAGGCGGCCTACCGCGCGGCAAGCGCAGGAGAGGTCAACATCCCGCCCGTGGGCCATATCACCTTTCCGCAGGGTGCCGATTGCCACATCAAATACGGGCATGTGATGGGCGATGCGCGGTTTGTCATCAAGATCGCCACCGGCTTTCCCGCCAATGCCGCGAAAGGGCTGCCCAGCGGCAACGGGCTAGTGCTGGTTCTGTCGGCAGAGACCGGCGCGGTCGAGGCCGTGTTGCATGACGAGATGATGCTGACCGACATACGCACCGGCATTGGCGGGGCGATTGCCAGCCGCGCCTTGGCGCGGGCGGACAGCCGGGTGGCGCTGGTGATTGGCACCGGAGCGCAAGCACGTCGCCAGATAGAGGCGCATGCCGCGTTGATGCCGCATCTGACGGTTTATCTGTGGGGGCGCGATCCTGTGCGGCGGGACGGATTGATTGCCGATTTGGCCGCGGATGTGGCGGTTCAGCCAGTGGTGGATTTGGCAAAGGCCGCGCGGCGGGCGGATATTATCATCACGGCGACAGGCGCGAGCCGCCCGGTTGTGATGTCGGATTGGGTGCAAGCTGGCACGCATATCACCGCCGTGGGCGCGGACGCGCCGGGCAAGCAGGAGCTGGAGGTGGCCTTGGTGGCGCGGGCGGAGCTGTTGGCGGTCGATCTGGCGTCGCAATGTCTGGACCATGGCGAAGTCTCCCACGCCGCCGCAGCAGGCCTGATCGCGGCGGGCGACCTGCGCGAAATGGGCGCGATATTGAGCGGCACGGTGGCGGCGCGGGTCTGCGACGCCGATATTACCATCGCGGATTTGACCGGCATCGCGGCGCAGGACATCGCGATTGCGCACAATGTTCTGGCCGCGCATTCGGGGTAGCGGCGGCGTTATTCCGCCGCGCGAAGGGGCTTTTGCGGGCCTTGCTGGCCGTCATCCTTGGGCGCGAGGCGTTCCAGCTTGTCGGTGACCTTGGCCAGCTTCTTTTTGGCGGCGTCCAGCGTTGATGTGGCGTCTTCAACCTGCTCGGCTTGGGTGTCATCCTCGGGCGCGTCGGGGTCGGACCACAAAAGGATCGGGTCGCGGACCTTGGCGGCCTGACGGCGCAAAAGCAGGTCATGGCGCGACCGCGAGTTGCGCCCGCCAAGCGCCATAAGCCCTTTGAGCGACGCATAGGCCCCCATCGAGACCCAGACCCTCAGGGACAGCAGGGCGGGCGTGAAGACCAGCGTCAGCACCGTCGCAATGCCAAGGCCGAAGACCACAGCCGTTGCCAGCTGCTTCCACCACAGCGCCGTGGGGCTGTCGACCGAGTAGCCGCCGCCGAAGAAGTCCAGCGACAGGCCGAACATCATCGGCGCAAGGCCCGCCATCGTGGTGATGGTGGTCAGCAGCACGGGGCGGATGCGGTCCTCGGCGGTGCGGATGATCGCCTCTAGGCGTGGCATGTATTTGGAGTATTCCTGATAGGTGTCGATGAGCACAATGTTGTTGTTCACCACAATCCCCGCCAGCGCCACGATGCCGGTGCCGGTCATGATGATGGAGAATTTCTGGTCCATGACCAGCATCCCGATCAAGACCCCGGCCGTGGAGAGCACCACGGCGAGCAACACCAGCGTCGCGTTGTAGAAGCTGTTGAACTGCGCCAGCAGGATGACGAACATCAGGCCCAGCGCGGCGGCGAAGGCCGACGACAGGAAGGCCTGGGATTCGGCCTGCTCCTCCTGATCGCCCGCCCATTCATAGGTGAGGGACGCGCCGAAGGGGTCCTCGGTTTCGATCCAGTCGGTGAGCGCCGCGATCCGTTCGTTGGCGTCGACCACGGCGACGTTGTAATCGCCGGCCTGAAACGCGTCAGCGATGGCGTTTTGGCTGAGGTCGGGAGTGAGTATTTGGACCAAAACGAAACGGTCACCTTCGGCATTGGCCAGCGGGCCGGACGGGTCCGCGCTGAGCACCGCCACGGGGGTGTCGCCGTCAACCAGCTTAATCAGCCCGGGGCGGACATCGGCCTTGACGTCGAAGAAGCGGGACTGGTCGATCCGGTCGATCTGGCCCAGCTTTTGCACGGGCGTGCGGGTGATGAAATTGCTTAGCGGGATCAGCCCCTGGGGCGTGCGGACCTTGAGGTTGTCCAGGGTGGACAGCACGCGCGCTTGTTCGGGGAGGCGGACCCGGATCTCGATTTCCTCGTCGGAGCTGTCCACGCGCATGGTGTCGAGCAGCAGCCCACGCGTCACCAGCTGCACCATGGCCCCCACGGTGGCGACATCCGCCCCGTAGCGACCGGCCTGTTCGACATCGACGTCGATCTGCCAGTCGATGCCGGGCAGGGGCAACGTGTCCTCGATGGTGATGAGGCCGGGCATGGTTTCGAAATAGGCGCGGGCGATGGCGGTGGCCTCGCGCAGCTCGTTCCAATTGTCGCTCATCAGGCGCAGGTTGATGGGCTTGCCGGAGGCGGGGCCGCGGTCCTGGCTCAGCACCTCGGTGCGGATGCCGGGGATGGCGTCCATCTTGGCCTGCAGCTCGCCCAGAATTTCGGTGTCGTCGCGCCGGGTGCCCCATTCGGCCAGCTCGATCTGGACCTGACCGATTGTGTCGAGCGGACCCGACGCGCCGCCATTGTTTGTGTTCAGCCCGCCGCCGCCTGCGAAGGCGAAGACCGACACGATGCCGTCGGTGGACAGGGCGGCTTGTTCCACGTCGGCGACCATGGCGTCTTTTTCTTCGAGCGACAGGTTGCCGCGCGCCTGCACGTATATGATCGCCTGTTCGGTCTCGGATTCGACGAAGAATTCGACACCGTTATTGTTGGCCCCGAAGTACGAGAAGGTGGTGACGACGAAGAAGCCAACCGCGCCGATGACCGCAAGCGGCATGATTGGGTTGTTGGCAATCAGAGAGGTGAACTTGCCAAAGGCAGACCGGCGATAGCCCGCATTGACCCGCTGTTCCTGCTTCCGCCACGCCACAGAACCCATCATGATGGACGCGAACATGGCGGCGAACATGAAGCAAAGCCCGGCGATGATGGGTGTTGCTGCGCCAAGCCCGCCGAGCGGCAGGATGTAGTTCGGGTTCAGCAATTGCATCGCTGCGATGAACAGCAGCAGAATCGAGCCAAGCGCGATGGGGAGCCGGACCAGATAGGGGATCGCGCGCGCGGCCTGAGACAGATTGCCGATGGTGCGCGAGATGCGGCCCGAGACGCCGCCCATGACGGGCAGGTAGATCAGCGCCACAATCAGCGAGGCCGACAGCACGAAAATCAATGTGACGGGCAGCATGCCCATAAATTCGCCCGGCACGCCCGGCCAGAACAGCATGGGCAGGAACGCACAAAGCGTCGTCGCGGTGGACGAGATAACGGGCCAGAACATGCGTTTGGCGGCTGCGGTAAAGGCCTCCATCGGGCCGGAGCCTTGGGAGATACGTTTGTCGGCATATTCCACCACGACGATTGCGCCATCGACCAGCATACCGACCGCAAGAATCAGGCCGAACATGACGATGTTGGAAATGGAGATGCCCATCAGGCCAAGGAGAATAAAGCACAGAAGAAAAGACGTGGGGATGGCGAAGCCCACCAGCAAGGCCGAGCGGATGCCGAGCGAGGCCAGCACCACGATCATCACCAGCGCAATGGCGGTCAAGACCGAGCCTTCGAGCTGCTGGACCATGTTGTTGACGGTTTTGGACTGGTCAAGCGTGACATCGACGCGGATGGCTTCCTGCAGTTCAGAGGGCCAATTGGTCTGGGCTTTGGCGACTTCCTCGCGCACCAGCGCGGCGGTGTCGATGATGTTGAAACCTTTGCGTTTGACCACCTGCAGGGCGACGGTGTCATTGCCATTGTAACGCGCGGTGCCGACCCGATCCTCAAATGTCAGCTTGATGTCGGCAAGCTCGCCAAGTGTGACCACGCGGTCCCCGTTGACCTTGACGGGCAGGTCAAAGACGTCGCGCGGTTCATCAAAGGAGGAGGGGATTTTGACGGCGAAAGAGCCTTGGGCCGTGTCAACTTCGCCCGCCGCGATCAGCAGGTTATTGCTGGATACGACGTTGATAAGTTCACTGGCGGTGACGTTGTAGGCCTCAAGCGCCAAGGGGTCGATGATGACTTCGAGCATCTCGTCGCGGTTGCCCGCGATGCCCGCCTCCAAGACAGGGGGGAGGGCTTCAAGTGTGTCCTGCAAGTCTTTGGTAACGCGCAACAATGTGCGTTCAGGCAGATCGCCGGACAGCGACACGATGAGAATGGGGAATTCGGAGAAATTGACTTCCTCGACGGTGTATTGCTCGAACCCGGTTGGAAATTCGCCCTCGGCCTGGCCCATTTTGTCGCGCACATCGGCGAGGATTTGGGTTTTGTCCCAGCCAAATTCGAACTCCATCACGATATTGGCGTAGTTTTCGGCTGCTGTGCCGCGCAGGGATTTCAGCCCGTCGAGATCCTGCAGCTTGGCTTCCATCGGTTTGACCAGCAGCTTCTCGCTGTCTTCCGCCGAGATGCCGGGGAAGGGCACAGAGACCACGAGGATCGGTATTTCGATGTCAGGCTCGCCCTCTTTGGGCAGGCCGACATAGGCAAATCCGCCAATCACCACCGACATGATGATGAAGGCGATAATCATGCGGGCGCGTTCGCCCGCCCAATCGACGAGGCCGGTCATCCCTCTGCCTCCCGGTAGGTGACATCAATGGAGACACCGTCGATCACATATTCCTGCCCGACAACAATGATATCAGCTTGTTCACCAAGGCCGTCGACCCAGACGCCGTCCACCGTGTCGCGCAGGATGGTGACGGGTTTGAAGATGGCTTTGCCGTCTTCGGCCAAGCGGACACCGAGCGAGCCATTGTCGTTAAGCGTCATGGCCGAGGCGGGGATGAGATGCGCAGTTTTGCCTTCAGAGGCGATGACGATTTCGGCGGTTTGGCCATCACGGATGGCCAGATCGGGGTTTGGCACCTGAACCTCGACCCGGAAGGTGCGGGTTTCGGGGTCGGAGGAGCGCGACAAGAAGGTGACGCGGCCCTGCACCTCGCGGCCCGAGATCAGGCGGGCCCCGGCCATGGCCCCTGTGGTTATTTTGGAGACCTCGCCCTCGGGGACGAAGCCCACCAGCTTGATGGGGTCGAGCTGGATGATTGTAGCGCAGGACGAGCCTGGCTGCAGCAGCGAGCCAAGTTCCGCGGTGTCGGTTTCCAAAAGGCCGGAGAAGGGGGCTTTGACGTCGAGCCGGTCGATCTCGTTTTTGGCGGTGGCGACAGAGGCTTCGGCGGCCTGCACGCCCGCGCGGGCAGATTGAATGCCTGCTTTTGCGGCCTCAAGGCCGGCTTTGGCTGTTTGAACGCCTGCGCGGGCAGAGGACACAGCGGCGCGTGTGCCTGCGACGCGGGTGGTGGAGGCGAAGCCGTCCTCGCTAAGCTGGCGGGCGGCATTGTCGTTGATGAGAGCCTCTTCGAGGCGGGCTTCGGCCTCGGCCAGACGGCCTTCGGCCTCGGGGACGCGGGATTGTGCTTCGGGCAGGCGGGCTGCCGCTTCGGGGACGCGGGCCTCGGCCTCGGCCAGCATGGTTTGGCGGGTGCCGGGGTCGATTTCGCACAGCAGCTGGCCTTGTTCGACATAGGCGCCTTTGCGCAGCGGCTCGGACTCGACAAGGCCCGAGGTTTCGGCGCGCACGTCAATTTGGCGGGCGGCTTCGGTCCGGCCGCGGACCAGCACCGCGCTGTCAATTTCGCTAGCGGTGGATTTCAAAGCGACGACGGACACAACGCGTTCGCCGGAGGCGGGGTCTTCCTGGGGCGCGTCTTGCGTGGTTTCGGCCACCTCTGGCGCGGCCACGTCTTGCGCGCCGGAGGACGCGAATGACAAGAGCCGGTCGCGCTCGAAGACCAAGAAATACAGGGCGGCAGCCACAAGAATAGAGATGAGAACCGGTGTCACGCGCATTTTGTATCGTCCCAATATCTGTGTCGCAGAACCCGCCCCGGCGCAAATGTGTGACCGGAACTTACAGACTCATACGCTAAACTAACCAGTTCAGATTACTTTTTTCCGCAGCGCGGCGCAAGGTCAGGATTCCCCCCACGGTCTGCGCCAGATCACAGCAGGTGTGCGATGCCCCTTGGCAAGGATTAGGGCTTCGGGGTAAGACCTCGCAAACAGGCGCGCGGATGCGCGTGAAGGGGTCAGCATGAGTAACACCGACAGCTTTATCGAGGAAGTCACCGAAGAGGTGCAGCGCGACAAGCTTTTCGCCCTTCTGAAGAAGTGGGGCTGGGTCGCCGGCGTCCTGGTTTTGCTGATCGTGGGCGGCGCCGCCTATAACGAGTGGCGCAAGGCCAAGGAGCGCGAGGTGGCGCAATCGTTTGGCGACCAGCTTTTGGCCAGCATTGACGGCGAGTACACCGGCGCCAAACTTGGCGGCGTTGAGCCTGCATCCCCCGCGCAGGCGGCGATTGCAGGCCATCTGGCCGCTGCAACCGCGCTGGGCGAAGGGGACACCGAGGCCGGGCTGGCCGAGTTGCGCGACATAGAAAACAACCCCGAGATTGCCTCCATCTACCGGGAGCTGGCCGCGTTCAAAGCGGCGCTGGCGCTGCCGCCGGAAACCGACGCGGCTGAGCGTATCTCCGCTTTTGACGCGATTTCCGGCCCGTTGCGGCCCTTGGCGCAGGAACAAAAAGCCATGGCAATGATCGTGGCGGGCGATGCGGAGGGGGCGGTGGCGCTGCTGCGTGGCCTCATTGAGGCCGCAGACGCCACACCGGGGTTGCAACGCCGCGCCTCTGAGATGATTGTGGCATTGGGCGCGGATATAAGCGATACTGCGTCAGACGACGGAAACGACGGCTAGGCCATGGGCCTGTCGTCAAATAGCCGGGGCAACCGGCAGCACCTGTCAAACAGGGGCAAAAGAAGGGGCTGGGCGCAGTGAGAACCTCAACCAAGGCACTTTTAGGTCTGCTGCTACTTGGCGTTGCCGCCTGTGGCGACCGCGAGCTTATTCTGGACGGCGAAAGATTTGATGTCCGCGCGGGCCTGCCGGAGGTCGATGCGCAGGGCAGACGTGTCGACGCTGCCGCGCCCGCGCCCGCTGCGCGTGCTTTCAGGGCGCCCCCCACCGTCAATCATGCGTCATGGACGCATCGTGGTGGCAGCAATGCCCACACGGTAGCCCATCCTGCGCTGAACCGGACCCTGACCCCGATTTTCAGTGTTGATATCGGGCAGGGCAATGGTCGCAAGTCGCGCATCACCTCTGATCCCATTGTCGCAGGCGGGCGCATCTTCACGATGGACAGCGCCAGCCGCGTGCAGGCGACCGGCTCGGATGGGCAGGTTTTGTGGGCGCGCCAATTGGTTCCGGCCTCAGACAAGGACAAGGACGCCTCGGGCGGCGGGTTGGCGTTTGGCGAAAACGTGCTGTTTGCGGCAACCGGCTTTGGCGAGCTGATCGCGATTGAGCCGACCTCGGGTGGGACGATCTGGCGTCAAAAGCTGGACGCGCCAGTGACATCATCGCCGACCGTGTCCGATGGCACGGTCTACGCCATCACCCGCGACAGCCGCGCCTGGGCCTTGAACGCCAAGACCGGCCGGATTGAGTGGCAGATTGCGGGCGCGCCGAGCCAGGCCACATTGATCGGCGGCTCCGGCCCCGTGATTGCGAACCGCGTGGCGATCATGCCGTTTGGGTCGGGTGATCTGGTGGCGGCATTGAAATCGACCGGCCTGCGGGTCTGGGGCTCCGCCGTTGCGGGACAGCGCCGTGGGCGGGCTTATTCCAACATTTCCGACATCACCGGCGACCCGGTTCTGGCTGAGGGCGTTTTATACGCAGCCAATGCGGGCGGTCGGGTCGTTGCGCTGAAGCCGTCTTCGGGCGAACGTATCTGGACCGCAAACGAAGGGGCCTATTCGCCCGTGCTGCCATCCGGCGACTCGGTCTTCATGATTTCGGACCAAGGCGAATTGCTGCGGCTGGACCGTGAAACGGGTCAGAAGATCTGGGGCGAACGCCTGCCTTACTTCGTCAACCGCAAGATCAAGCGTCGTGAGGCGGTATATGCCCATTATGGACCCGTGCTTGCAGGGGGCCGTTTGCTGGTGGCTTCCAATGACGGGTTGATGCGCAGCTATGACCCGGCGACGGGCGCGTTGATTGGCACGACCGAGGTCCGAAGCGGTGCTGCGTCAAACCCCGCCATCGTCAATGGAACGCTCTACATCATCACCGACAAAGGGCAACTCGCCGCTTTCCGTTAGACGCGTTTGCCTGTAAGGCCTGCGTCTTGACGCAATGAGGCTTTCAAGATGTCCTTCACCCTTGCCATTGTTGGCCGCCCGAATGTGGGCAAATCCACCTTGTTCAACCGGCTGGTTGGCAAAAAGCTGGCGCTGGTTGACGACCAGCCTGGCGTGACGCGCGACCTGCGTGAAGGCGCCGCGCGGCTGGGGGATTTGAAATTCACCATCATCGACACGGCCGGCCTGGAAATGGCGACCGACGAGTCGCTGCAGGGCCGCATGCGGATGCTGACCGAACGCGCAGTCAGCATGGCCGACGCCTGTCTGTTTCTGGTGGATGCGCGCGACGGGGTGTTGCCCGCCGACGAGATTTTTGCCGACATCCTGCGCCGCAAGAACGCGCATGTGATCCTTGGGGCCAACAAGGCCGAGGGCAAAGCGGGCGAGGCGGGGATGATGGAGGCCTATTCCCTTGGGCTGGGGGAGCCGATTGGCCTGTCGGCCGAGCATGGCGAAGGGATGGCCGATCTGGCCGCGGCCTTGCGCCCCCTGATGGACGCCCATGCCGACACCGCACCAGATGCGGAGCCCGAGGTCGAGGTATCGGTTGAGGAAGACAGCGACGAGGAGCATGTCTATGTTGGCCCCTCTGCGGCCAAGCCGCTGCAGATTGCCGTCGTCGGCCGGCCCAACGCGGGCAAATCAACGCTGATTAACCAAATCATCGGCGAGGAGCGTTTGCTGACCGGCCCTGAGGCCGGGATCACCCGGGACGCCATTTCGGTGGTGACCAACTGGGGCGGCGTCCCGACGCGGATTTTTGACACGGCGGGGATGCGCAAGAAGGCCAAGGTGCAGGAGAAGCTGGAGAAGCTGAGCGTGTCCGACGGGCTGCGCGCGGTGAAGTTTGCGGAAGTGGTGGTTGTGCTACTGGACGTGGACATCCCGTTTGAGCAGCAGGATTTGCGGATTGCAGACCTGGCGGAACGCGAAGGGCGCGCCGTGGTTTTGGCGGTGAACAAGTGGGACCTTGAGGGCGACAAGCAGGACAAGCTGCGCTCGTTGAAAGAACAATTCACCCGGCTGCTGCCGCAGTTGAAAGGCGCGCCGTTGATTACGGTATCCGCGCTGACGGGGCGCGGGCTGGAGCGGCTTCGCGAGGCCATTCTGGAGGCCCATGAGGTGTGGAACCGCCGGGTGCCGACCTCGCAGCTGAACCGCTGGCTGGTGGGCATGCTGGAGCAGCACCCGCCGCCCGCACCGCAAGGCAAACGCATCAAGCTGCGCTATATGACGCAAGCCAAGGCGCGGCCTCCGGGCTTTGTGGTGATGTGCTCGCACCCCGATTTGCTGCCCGCGAGCTACTCGCGGTATTTGGTCAACGGGTTGCGCGAGGATTTCGACATGCCCGGCACGCCGATCCGGATTTTCCTGCGCTCGCAGGCGGAGGCGAACCCGTTCAAGGGGCGCAAGAAATCCACGCCATCACGGCTGCGCAAGCATATTGAGGGCAAGCGTTCTGATTGAATGAGCGCTGACGCGCGCGACGGGTTTTGCGTTCTTGGGGAATTTCATTCCCCGCCACGCGGGCATCCCCTTGAGGATATTTCCGAACATGGGAAGCGGATTTGGTCTTCCTTCGTTCAAAAATATCCCGGGGGAGGAGCGTCAGCGACGGGGGCAGAGCCCCTAAAATCCCTCGCCGCCGCCACCGTCGTTTTGCCATGGTTTGACGAGGTTGCCGAAGCGGGTGTAGCGGCCCTCGAAGGAGAGCTCGACTGTGCCGATGGGGCCGTGGCGCTGCTTGCCGATGACCACCTCTGCCTTGCCATGGAGGTTTTCCATTTCCTGCTGCCATACGGCCATTTTTTCAAGGTCGTGATCGCCGGGTTTCTCGCGTTCTTTGTAATATTCTTCGCGGTAGACGAACATTACCACGTCGGCGTCCTGCTCGATTGAGCCGGATTCGCGCAGGTCGGAGAGCTGCGGGCGCTTGTCCTCGCGGTTTTCGACCTGACGCGACAGCTGGGACAGCGCGATGACGGGGATGTCGAGCTCCTTGGCGATGGCTTTGAGACCTTGGGTGATCTCGGAGACCTCGTTGACGCGGCTGTCTTTGGCCGTCGCGGGACGGACCAGTTGCAGGTAGTCGACGATGATGACGTCGAGGCCGTAGGTGCGTTTCAACCGGCGGGCGCGGGCGGCCAGTTGGGAGATGGGAAGCGCGGGCGTGTCGTCGATGAAGAGGGGGCAGGATTCGAGCGATTTCGCGGCTTCCACGAAGCGGCGGAATTCGGTTTCGGTCATGTCGCCTTTGCGGATCTGCTCGGAGGGGACCTCGGAGGCCTCAGACAGCACCCGTGCGGCCAGCTGTTCGGCGGACATCTCCAGCGAGAAGAAGCCGACGGAGCCGCCTTCGATAGCGCCTTCGACGCCCTGATCGGTCATGCCCTTTTTGTAGGCCTTTGCGATGTTGAAGGCGATGTTGGTGGCCAGCGAGGTTTTGCCCATGGAGGGGCGGCCGGCGAGGATCAGCAAGTCAGACCGGTGCAGCCCGCCGAGTTTCTTGTCGAGATCGGTGAGGCCGGTGGAGGTGCCGGCCATGCCGCCTTCGCGCATATACGCGTTGTTGGCGACCTGTACGGCGTCCGTGACGGCCTTGAGGAAACTTTGGAACCCGCTATCTGATTTGCCTTCTTCGCCGAGCGCATAGAGGCGCTGTTCGGCGTCGACGATCTGGCTTTTGGGATCACTTTCCGTGTCGACGGTCTGGGCCTTGGCCGAGATTTCTTCGCCAAGTTCAATCAACTCGCGGCGGATGGCGAGGTCGTAGACCATTTGCGCGTAATCCCGGGCCGCGAAGGCGGAAATGGACGCGCCTTGCAGGCGGACGAGATAGGCGGGCCCGCCGAGTTCTTTTAACCCGTCATCTTCCTCGAAATACGGTTTCAGGGTGACGGGAGAGACCAGCAGGTTTTTGTGGATGCGGGCGGCGGCGGTCTCGAAAATGCGGCGGTGCACGGGGTCGAAAAAGTGCTCGGGGCTGACGATGGAGGCGACGCGGTCCATCACATCATTGTTGGTCAGGATCGCACCAAGCAACTGTTGTTCAGCTTCGATGTTATGGGGGAGGGCGGCCACGGTTTCGGCTGCTGCGGGTTCCCCCTGCATATTGCTCATATCGTTCATGTCGCGCGTCCCCTACTCGTAACTTTTGGCCCCATGATGGATGTGTCCGATCTGGGGAAACCGATCAATGTGGGAATCCTGTGGATCGTTTGGGGATTGGTTTTTTCGGCGAATTAGGGGTGCATCTTGCGTTGAAAGGGGGGTGTTGGTCAAGATGTGGTGGTTTGGCGGCGGATCGCCGCTGCAAGTTTATTTTTGGTCAGACGGGTTGATCTGGGGGCCTGTTTGAGCGCGTCTGAGTCGTTTGACGCGTCTTGGCGCGACGGCGTCGAATCGATCAGGACGGGTTGGCGGCCTGCCAGGCCTTCTGCCAGTCGCGCGGTGCTTTGAGGAATGTTTCGACCTCGGCCAGCGTGTCCGCGTCAAAGGCTTCTTGTTCCTTTGCGACGGCCAGCACGTCCCACCATGTGCACAGGTGATGGAGCGTCACACCGTGATCGCCCAGCTTTGAAATCGTCTCCGGGAAGATGTCGTAATAGAAGATGACGGCAGTGTGCGCGCAGGTGGCACCGGTGTCGCGGATAGCGTCAACGAAGCTGAGCTTTGAGCCGCCATCGGTGGTCATATCCTCGACCAGCAGCGCGTTTTGGCCCTCGCTCATTTCGCCCTCGATCCGGGCGTTGCGGCCATAGCCCTTGGGCTTTTTGCGCACATAGGTCATGGGCAGCGCCATGCGTTCGGCTACGAGGGCTGCGAAGGGGATGCCAGCCGTTTCCCCACCGGCGATGTTGTCGAAAGTTTCAAACCCCGCATTGCGCATGATCGTGACGGTCAGGAAATCCATCAGGGTGGAGCGGATGCGCGGGTAGGAAATCAGCTTGCGGCAGTCGATATAGCTGGGAGAGGGCAGGCCGGAGGCAAGGATGAACGGGTCCTTGGTGTTGAAGTTCACGGCCTTGATTTCAAGCAGCATGGCGGCGGAGAGGCGGGCGATTTCGCTTGCGGTGGGGTAGCTGGAGGGGATCATTTCGGTGTCCTTTTTGCGGCCGTCGGAGCCTCCGGCGGGGATATTTCTGGAACAATGATGGTTACGTGACGCGCCAGTGGAGCGGCATTTGCGGGTCAAACACGGTAACTGGGCCTGCGCCTGTATTGATTTTGGCAGGGTAAGGGACGGGGTCGCCTTTGGTGAGCGTTATCGTGCCCTCATTCGCGGGTAGCTTGTAGAAGGCGGGTCCGTTGAGAGAGGTGAATTTTTCCAAATGCTCGAGTTTGTTTTCCTGCTCGAACACCTCGGCGAGGATGGAGAGCGTGTTGGTGGCCGTGAAGCAGCCGGCGCAGCCGCAGGCATGTTCTTTCAGATCGTCAGTATGGGGGGCTGAATCTGTGCCGAGGAAGAAATGCGGATCGCCTGACGTGGCGGCCGCGACGAGCGCCAGGCGGTGCTGTTCACGCTTGGCGACGGGCAGGCAATAGTAATGCGGCTTGATGCCGCCGACGAGGATGTGGTTGCGGTTGATGACCAGATGGTGCGTCGTGATGGTGGCGGCGATGTCGTTGTTTTCCTTGACGTAATCGACGCCGTCTTTGGTAGTGATATGTTCTGAGATCACCCGCAATCCGGGGATGTTGCGGCGCAGCGGATCGAGGACCGTGTCGATGAAGACGGCTTCGCGGTCAAAAATGTCGACATCGGGGTCGGTGACCTCGCCGTGGATGCAAAGTGGTAGGCCGATCTGGGCCATGGTTTCCAACTGGCGGCGCACGTTTTTGAAGTCCTTGACGCCGGAGGCGGAGTTGGTGGTGGCGCCCGCGGGGTAGAGTTTGACGGCCGTGATGAGGCCGATCTCATGGGCGGCGCGCAGGTCTTTGACGTCGGTGTCTTCGGTCAGATAGAGCGTCATCAGCGGCTGGAAGTCGGAATTGTCGGGCTTTGCGGCCATGATGCGGTCGCGGTATTCGGCGGCATCCTTGGCGGTGACCACCGGCGGCACCAGATTGGGCATGATGATGGCGCGGGCGAAATGGCGGGCGGTTTCGGGCAGCACGCCTTTGAGCATCTCGCCATCGCGTAGGTGCAGATGCCAATCGTCGGGGCGGCGTATGGTCAGTGTGGTCATGATATGCGTCCCCCGAAGCAGCGTTTCAGGGTCATTTAGCGGGTTCGGGGCAGGGTGGCCAGAGGGGAGAGGCCGCGGGCCGGAAATTGCTGATTTTGCGGCCCGCAGCGATTGCGCTGTGAGGTGCCGCGTCCTTGGGGTAGGCTGAAAAGAAAAAACGAGAGCAGGTATGATGAGAGCAATTGGATTTAGCTTGGCATGTGTTGGTTTGGCGGCCTGCACCCCACCCGCAATCGCTGTGAAAACCGTGCGCGAGGCGGTGCCGTCCGAGGTTGTGAGCTGCGCTGAATTGGGCCGCGTCACCGGGGTGCCGGGGGTGTATGGCCCGCTGGCCAAGGTGGGCCTGAACGACGCGCGGAACGTGGCGAAGCGGACCGCGTTGGAGCAGGGCGCGAACACGGTGGTGTTCGACGAGATCCCTGCCGGAGAGACCGTGTATCAGGTCGAAGGGACCGCCTACACCTGCTGAACGGGCGGAATTTGCCTGTGAATATGCAACTTTTGGGGGCGGTTCTGGGCTAGGATTGACTGATTTCTTGACCTTTTGCGACATTAGCCCGCATTTTGCAGCCTGCGGCGCTTTTTGAAGGCGTTGGCGAAGCGTTGCAGCCTTGCGTCCTGGCCGCGCTCTTTCAGATAGCCTTCCATGGCCTGGCGGTAGAGGTAGATGTCTTTGCGGGCGCGGATGGTTTTGTAGAAGTCTGACGGGTCCAACTGGCCTTTGACGCCGTCCTCCATGATGGGTTTCAGCGCGTCCATGCGGTTGAGCACCAGCGCGGATTTGTGGCCGATGCCAGGGCCTTTGAGGTGGATCAGGTTCTTGCCTTGCAGGCGGTCGACATGTTTGCGGTCGCCTTCGTGGAACTGGTCGTAGATCAGGTAGATTTTGGAGGCGGTGCCGGTCTCTAGCGCGGCATCGGAATAGGGCAGCGACCAATCGGCGGCGCGGCCTTTGCCGAAGCGGTTTTCCCAAGGGACCTCCGCCTCATCGAGCGTGGTTTGCGGGCTGAAGGCCACGACGGTGCAGCCCGGGGCCAGCGACGAGAAGGTGAGGGCGCCGAACGCGCCCATGGAGGTGCCGACGAAGGCCACCTTTTGGAAGCCGCGGAAGAAGCCGTCGTCGCGGAGTTTTTCCAGCTGGTCAATCAGGTCGGCATTGCGGAACCATGTGGGGGTTTGGGCGTAGATGCCCAGATGCGAGAAGGCGCGATCTTCGCAGAATTTTTGCGCCCATGGTTCGCGTTGATAGGCCTCGTTGCCGGCCTGGCTGAGATTGTCGAAGCTGACGACCAGCTGGTCGCGGGAGCGTTCGACGAAGGAGCAGCTGTAATCGCCAAATTTGCGGAACCAGCCGTCGCGCTCGCCCGCTGGGTAGATTTCGCGGTACCACGAGGGGGGCGTGAATTCTTGCTCCAGCTCATTTGCGGGTTCCGGGGCGGGGGCGTCTTCGGCGACCAGTTCGGCTTCTTGCTTGCGGCGGCGTTGCAGGTTGCCGATGGCCTTGAACATGGCCTCGGTCGCGGCGGCGCGGTCTTGAAGCTGTTCGGCTTTTTCGTCTTGTGCCGTTTTGCCATCGCCCTGCAAATCCTGAGCGGAGAAGAAGGCTTCGTGGTCGGGCATGAAACGTTTGACCAGTTTTTGGTTCTCGGCGGCCATGATTTCCATCAACTCGCGGCGCTCAGAGCGGGTGAAGACGTCGCGGGACTTGATGGTGCCGGGGTGGTCGATGGCGATCAGCTCGCGGATGACCTCGCGCACGTTGAAGTCGGTATGCTCGCCCATTGTGGCCAGTGTCTCGGACATCTCGGCGGAGAAAGTCTTGTTTGCAAAGTCTTTTTGCAGCTTCATGCCGGGAGAGATTTCGATGCCGAGCTGATCGGCGAAGTCCAGAACCACGTCGCCACCAATAAGCGTTTTGGGGCCGAAGGGGCGTAGAATGATGTTCTCCGCGCCAAAGGCACGGGCATAGGCATTGGCCACGTCGTAATAGCGCACCAGCTTGCGGCTATCGGCCAGAAAGGCCTGCCGGTCTGGGTCGATGCGGTTGTTTTTTAGGAACTGTTTGTAGAGCGCCTCTAGATAGCTGTCCTGACGGCGGACGTAGCAGATGACCTTGGTGCGGTCTTTCATGCTGTCAGGCACGACTTGGGTCAGTTTGCGGGTTGTGTGGGGGTTAAACAGCAGCTCGGAGGTGACGACGTGCTTGGCGTCAGGCATGGTATCGGCTTCGCGCTGGATGGCGTCAAACAGCTTGTCGCTTTCGCCCATGCGGGCGGCGGCGGCCAGTTGATTATGGGCAATATGCGTGCGCCCGGCCTCGACAAAATTGACGGTGCCATCGGCGCGCAGCCGGTCCTGATTATCGTTCAAGAACCCCTGTAACGAGGTTGTCCCCGTTTTAGGAGATCCTATGTGCAGCCAAATCTGCCCCATGGTAACCGCCTGTCCTGCCAATGTTTTTCATTATTTGCCCCCGGTTTTCCCGGTCGCAATTTTCTTGCGTTCACCGGGCGGGGTTATGCCGCGTTTTTTCAGCAGCTCGTTGGCCGCATTCAACTTGCGGCGGAAAACAGGCCCATTGCCTTGGGCCAACACAAATTCGGCAAGCCGCGCCACCATCAGGGGGTGCTTCTTGTCGTCAATTCGAAGGAGGAAGTCCCGCAGGTAGCGGCGAAAACCGCGCCTTGCCCGCAAGAGCTTGTAAAATTCGGTGGTGGTCATGGTGCCGTCGACGCAGCCCGACACGATGGGCTGAAGGATGCCCATCTGGATCAGGCCCGACGCGATGCGGTGCCCCTGAAACCGGCATTTCAGCTTTTTGACGTTTGCGCCTTGGAAAAGGGCGGCGTGCATGGCGTCAGGGCGTTCGAGCGGGTCGTAGAGGATGAAGACGTTTTTAGCCTTCTCCGTCATGTGGGGCGCATAGCCGTAATCGCCGCTGAAATCGCGGATCCATGCGACTTGGTAGCGGCGTTCCCATGAACACAGGTCGCGGTCGAGCGTCGCTTGCGGGCTGATGGCCACCACGGATGCACCGGGGCAGGCGGCAGAGAAGGCGCAAGCCCCATAGCCGCCCATGGATGCGCCATAGAAGACGACCTTGTCGAATTGGTCGAAAAACTTCTCTTTCTTGAGGCGGTCGAAGAAGGCGTAGACGTCTTCGTCGCGGTACCAGCTCCAATCATGGGCCATCATGCCAAGGATGGACCAGCCTTGCTTTTGCACGAAGCCGAAGCCCCATGGCAGCCGGTTGCCGTGTTCATAGACGTGGTCGAGGTTTTCAAAGGTCACGATCAGCGTTTTGCCGGATTTTACGAACAGGGCGGAGTGGTCGTCGCCGATCTTTTCGAAGAAGCCGTATTTGTCGCCCATGGCCTGCAGCTCGTTGTCCCAGGCGTCGCGGTCCATGCCGTCAGGGTTCGCGTCCAGTTCAATCATGCGGCCACCTCCGCGCGTTTGCGCCCAAAGAGTTCCATTTTGGGCGTAATTTCTTCCATCAAGCGGCGGCCCATCTCGGAGGCTGCGACCTTGTCGATGGCGTTGCGGTGCCATTTGACAGAGGCCTTGTGCAGCTTGCGCAGAACCGGGTCGGCGAGGAGCGCCTCGTAGGCCTCTTTCGCGGCGGGGAGGCGGGGTTGGATCGAGTGATCTGCCTCTTCGTTGCGGTTCATGTTGTGCCAATAGTCTGCGCCCAGAATGTCGGGCGTATAGGCGCGGCCGCGGACCACTTTCATCAGATAATTTTCGCGGGTGCGCAGGGCGTAATGGTTGATTTGGGCGAGCTTGTAGCCTGCGGTGTGGCGGTTCATGCGCCAGCTGCCCTTGTGGTAGCTGGCGGGCATCGGATCACCGGACCCGTTCACCCAGTTCAGCGCATCCCAGTCATCATGGCGCGCCTTCTTGGGGCGATGGCAGCCGACCACTTTGATGGGCTTGGTGCGGTGCAGCGTTTTCATGCCCCATGCCTGAATGGGCGAGGGGCAGTGATGCGGGGCCGCGCGGCGCAGTTTTTCGGTCAGGAAGTCATCGTTGAAGAAGGTCTGGTCGCCGCTGCCGAACAGCCGCCATGTCATTGAAATACATTGCGATTGTGGCACCGCGGCGGTCAACGCCCGGATCGAATGATCGCCGGTGTGGACGTTGATAAACTCGTCCGCGTCGATCACCGCGACCCAGTCGGCGTCTTGGTAGGCCTGTTCCTTTGGGGCTGCGCGGTAGGCGCGCACCTGATGCGATTTGCGCTGCCCTTCGGCGTAGGCATTGTCGCGATGCGTCAGCACGCCCATCAGCGCCAACCGGTCAAGAATGGCGTCAGTGCCGTCCTCGCAATCGTTGGAATAGACCAGCAGGTGATCGAACCCGATGGACAGATGGTAGGCCACCCATTCGAGGATAAAGGGCCCCTCGTTCTTCATGCAGGTCAGGATCAGGTAACGGTCGGGCATGCGTCAGCGCTTATGCACGATCAGCACTTGATCGCGCTTGTCGTTGTGCCATTTGGCCTGATGGATGAAGCAGCCGGAGATGTCTTCGCGCATCGCGTTCAATGCGTCTTGCATGGCGTCATCGGGGTGCTTGAACGCCCCCTCGCGCAGGTAGCCCTGAAACAGGGCCGCGGTTTTGGGAAAGCCGCTGGTTTCGCGGGCCTTGGGCTGAAAGCGCAGGTCTTCGATGATGTAGAGGCCGCCTGATTTCAGCTTGGGGAAAAGTTCAGCAAAGGCGTGCTGCTGGTGGTGCGACAGGTGGCTGGCATCGTCCAGAACCACGTCGACCTTGTCGAGCTTCTTGGTGGCCTTGGCCAGCGCCTCGCGGGTGTTGAAGGTGGTGTGGATGGGCGTGACGCGGGCGTCTTTGACGTTGGCGTATTCCGCCTCGTCAATTGCGGTGATCTTGGCTTTTGTAAGGTATTTCAGCCACATAGGGAGCGTGGGGCTGTTGCCGGTTTCCGCATCCGACGGATCGCCCATGCCAAGCAGCACCATGTTGAGCGCCTTCAGGCGGCTGGGCTGCAACAGCATGTGGTACAGCTCCGTGAAGCCGTGTTTCTGGCTGCCTTGATCGAGGGACATTTCGTCGGCGATGTCGGTCAGGTTGACCCCGCCACGGCCCTTCTTGTCTGCATTGGTGACAACAGGGATCGAGGTGCCCGGCACCATCGTGGGTTCTTTGGGCTTGTGCGGGTTGGACTTGGGCATTGGCGCGTCGGAGGGGACAATGCCGTGCTTTTTGATGAGCTTGCCGATCAGGCTGTCGGGGTGCGGCTCGCCATTCTCGCGCTCGATGATGCGCATGCGCATGCGGCGGCCCCAGAAATGAATGGAAAGCGTGTTGTCGGTGACATGATTGCTGAGGTCGAGGTTCGGCTTCAGCATCAAACGGCGCTTCTTGAAGCTGATCGGAAACAGCGCCTCTATCGGCATGGCGTATTTTTGCTCGCCGGTTTTGTGCAGGAAATGAGTGAGCGCCTGCGGACCCCAGACGCCCCAGGATTGCTCCCCCACATGGACGGGGTTTCCGGCGGCTTTCTTTTGGGCCATTTCCTCGCGCAGCTCGGGCTTGAACCAATCGGGGATGGCGTATTCGTCAGAGGTAAAGTCGATCAACCCTGCAAGCGTCTCGCTGTCGGCGGGCAGGCCTACAACGCCATTGTTGATGTGATGCTCAGATTCCCAGCCATGAAAATGGCCGTTGGGCGAGGTGAATTTCTTGACGCAATAGGCGTCCGTGTCGGCCCAGATTTGGTCATCCGTTTTGGCCAACATGTTGTAGCGCCACTTGTCTGCCTGCGGGGCAGGAGAGCCAGTGCGTTTATGGGCGATGACGTGATCCATCGACATGATCTCGTTCGCATCGCAAACCTCGATCCCATCGGGAATGTTTCCAACCTCGCCATATGTGTACATCTTGACGTGGTGACCAGCGTCACGAAACGACACCGCGCAAAGCTGTTCCATATAGGTAAGGTTGCCGCCAATCCACAATTGGGCGATCGCGTAGTCTTTGGTCACTTGTCTGCCTCGCAAAGGGCGGGTTTTCCCCGCTTTGTTGCTTATGATTGTTTCGATTCTCGCAAAGGGCGGGTTAGAAAGCAAGGAAAAGGTGATTCGTTTTTGACGAAAAAGCGGATCGAAAACAGCGGGGTAACCTGCGTTCGAGGCCAGTTGAGCATGAAGATCACCATTGTCACCACGATGCGCAACGAAGGCGCGCATTTGCTGGAATGGATCGCCCATCACCGCGCTGCCGGTGTGAGCGGGTTCTTGGTGTATGTGAACGATTGCGAAGACGGGACAGGGGCCCTTTTGGATCTGCTGCCGGGCGTCGCGGTTATCCAGCAAGATGGGCGTGGCAAGCCACCCCAGTGGCGCGCGTTGAAGGCGGCCTGGGATCATCCGTTGGTGGCGGAGGCGGATTGGTTGGCTTGCCTTGATTGCGATGAGTTTGTCAATTTAAACAGTGACCTAGAAGGCGTTCCTGATCTGATAGAGCGCGTTGGCGGCGATGCCATTTTGTTGGCTTGGAGATTGTACGGGCATAACGGGATGGCGGATCTGAGCGATGCGCCAACGACAGAGCGGTTCACGCGGGCGGCGTCTGAGGACATGCTGTACCCAGCGATTTCCAGCTACTTCAAAACGCTGTTTCGCCGCGAGGGCCCGTTTCGGCAATTGGGCGTGCATCGCCCCAAACAAAAGAACGCGGCGCGCCATGGCCTGCCTCACATTTCTGACGGTTCTGGCAAGACGCTGTCCGGGGCCGTGGTCGAAAATGACGGTCAGATCATGCATTGGGGCCAGCCAATTGCCCGCAATCTGGTGCAATTGAACCACTATTCCTTACGCTCGGCGGCGGAGTTCATGGTCAAACGATCGCGCGGGCTGCCCAACCACCAAGACAAACAGATCGACCTGACCTACTGGGTCGAACGAAATTTTAACACGGTGGAGGATACATCCATCGCGCATATGCGGGCGGGGACCGAACAGGTATTGGCCGAATTTATGGATATTCCCGGAGTGGCGGAGGCACAGTCGGCATGCCGTGCATGGATGCGCAACCGCTTCGCTGAGCTGATGGGCGACAAAGCCGCGCTTAAACTTTTTGGTCGGTTGCTGCTGGCAGGCGGCAGCGCCTCACTGCCGCGCGACGCCTCATTGCAGCTTGTCAACGCCTATAGGGGGCTCAATGCCAAAGGTTGATGTTTACCAGTCTCGCGAGCTGAACGTTTCTCAGCGCCAAGGGCTTACCGCGTTGGAGTGCATCGGATGGGAAGATCCGGTGGGGGGCATGGGGCTAAGAGTGTTCTTCAAAGCTGGCACCGATTTTGCCCTGTTTGATCCCAAAAACCGCGACGGCTGCGCAAAATTCAGCGAGGCCCGCAGCATCAATGGTGGGTTGATGTTCATCGGCGGTGATGCCGCCATGTCCGACACAATTACGATGGCGCTGAAAGACGGCGCATTGCGGCTGCCTGTGACTGCGCCAGAGACCGACATGTTTGCGGACATGAATGTCTGTGTCGCAGAGCGCAACGGAGAGCCGATTGAAGTGATCGAGGAATGGGTGGCCTACCATGTCAGCCAAGTGGGGCTGCAGGGCTTGATCCTGATCGACCGAGAGCCACCAAAGTCCGAGCGCGGGTTTGAAAAGAAGCTTGCAAGATTTGCCGAAAAATCGGGTTTATCTGCCTTGGTTCACCTCAAATGTGAGGTGCCGCTTGGCCGTGAGGACCTGCCGCCAGCCTCCCATCCGTTCAACGCGCCTGACGCGCCGGGCAAAGACCGCATGGAGGAATTGCCGACGGACCCCTGGACCGCGCCACTGGTGGATTTGCAGATATACGAGTTGCTGAAGTGGCGGTTTCTTGGCCGCGCACGTGCGGTCATGAATTTGGACCTGACCGACCTGCTGCAGCCGGGCCAGAACCCTTTTAAGACCGTGCATGACAGCTCGGTCGGGGTGATCCAGCTGATGGGGCAGCGCATTTACCCGTGGCGTGTCAGGCCGTCGAAGACACCTATGTTTGGGGACCACATCTGCCGACAGTTTGAAAACCCGCGGGCGAACAGGCGCTGGTGCGTGGCCCCCGCGCGACTTGGCTCGGAAAAAGTGTGGCGGTTTGTGCGTATTGTCGATGCAACGCCCGCACCCGAAGAGACCGCCAATTTCTGGCGCGCCATGGCGATCCGCCATCCTAAGAATACGGCAGCCGAAATTGTGCCGAAAACCTCGCTGATTGAGGATGAGCGCCTGTTGGAGATGGCCGATGACGTGTGGGGCCATAACCCGGTCAGGGCACCGGAAAGCCGCATGGAAGACGCGCCAGCCGCCGCAATCAAAGGCGGGCGCACGCTGATTGTCACCTGCATGAAGAATGAAGGCCCCTTCATTCTGGAATGGATCGCCTATCACCGCGCCATCGGCGTGGACGACTTTTTGGTTTATACCAACGATTGCAACGACGGCACGGACGAGTTGCTGAACCTGCTGATGGATCGCGGCATATTGCAGCGCCGCGACAACAAGTTTCATGGCACCGATTTGAAGCCGCAGCATTGGGCGCTGGCCGCGTCCGACAAAGAGCCGATCCTGAAGAATGCCGGGTGGGTGATCTCGATGGACGTGGACGAGTTTATCAACGTGCATGTGGGCGAGGGGCGTTTGGACGACCTGTATAAGGCGGTTGGCGATGCCAACATGATTTCCTGCACCTGGCGGCTGTTTGGGAATGGCGACGTCCATGAATACCGGGATGACTTTCTGATCGACCAATTTGTGCGTTGCGCGCCGGAACTGTGCCGCAAACCGCATCAGGCATGGGGCTTCAAGACCTTGTTCCGCAATGTGGGTATCTACAAGAAAATGGGGGTCCATCGCCCCAAAGGGCTGAAGCCTGACCTGTGGGACCAGATCCGTTGGGTGAATGGGTCAGGCAAACCGATGCCCAAGAAGCTGATCCGCAACGGCTGGCGCTCGACCACTGACAGCTATGGGTATGACCTTGTGACACTCAACCACTATGCGGTGCGATCCGCCGAGAGCTTTTTGGTCAAGCGCGACCGAGGGCGCGTGAACCATGTCGACCGCGATCAGGGTCTGAGCTACTGGTTCCGCATGAACAACAACTGGGAGGAAGACCGATCCATCCAGACCAAGCGCGACCTTTTGAAAGCGGAGTTCGACACGCTGATGGCAGACCCGGAGCTGCGGGCGGCGCATGAGTATTCGGTGGCCCAGCACAAATCCAAGATTGCCGAGCTGAAGGCGACGGAGAACTATTCCAAATTCTATGCTGAGTTGACGGGCGAGCGGATGGAGAACCTGTCTCGCATGCACAACTATTTTGGCGCGAATGTTTTTCTGGTCGGACCGGAATCAGTGCCCGACGAAATTGCGCTACAAGAGGAGGTCGAGCCCGATTTCTTCTTCACCGTAGAGCGCGCGAAGACGACTCACTGACTGTTTCCAAAGACGAAACTGTCAGACTGTTTCATCTCTTTTGATCGTATTTGAATAAAGTCCTGCGGCGTTGTTTCAACAAAACAAGGGGTTTGGACGGTGTCCTGCCTCGAAGTCAGAAGAATTAAAATCAAACTGTAATATCCTGAAAATAAATAATTAAGTTCCAGTGGCTCAAACAATCCCTCGTGTTTTTACATGGGGGTAAAACAGGTGCTACAACTCAGAGACTTAGACGTCACCGGTCCGACCGGCGACGCGATGACAATCACGGAAAACATGTTCGGAGCGCGCTATAACGCTTGGCGCAACTTCGACAATTTTTCAGAGCAAATTGAAGATGCAAGCTTTGGCATGATTATTTGGCCGGACGGCTATTTGTCCGAGGTCAATAATGGGGTCTATGGCCTTCAGCATGAGGGGTTGTTTGACCCAGATGCCGGTGGGAACAGGCCCGAGCTGAGCGAATTATTCTCATTCGCGGCGGCCAACAACATGGCCGTTTCCATCATTTTGCCGACGCGGCCATACCAAGATGACCCGGATGCGTTGAAAGCCGACGCGCTGAGCTTTCTTGACGATGTGTATTCCGGCAAGTTCGGTCCGCTGCCGGATAAACTGATTTTCGAGATCGGCAACGAGTTTGACGCCGTGTTCGAAGGCAACGACATGCAGCAGGCCACCGACTACATCGAAGTTGTAAACGCCTATGCCGAAGTCATCGCGAGCGTCGAAAACCGCTACGAGGTTAGTCCGGATCAGGTCAAATACAGCATCCAACTGGGCAAGACCGACGAAATCAACGAGGCGATGCTTGAGCTCGTCTCTGACGATGCTTTGTTGATGACCGATTTGCTGACCCACCACCGCTTTCCGTTTTTCGCAAATGGGGCGGATAATCACGTGGAGACCACCCAGCAAGGAGTCGATGACTGGTCTGACGCTATCGACGACGCAGGTGGGGACGCGCCCAATTTGTATTTGTCCGCCTACAACACGGCCAGTCTGACCCGCAAGGAAGCAGAGGCGAAGTTCCTTGACGACTACCCCGATCAGGAGGTCGACCTGGAGGGGCGCACAAATCTTGAGTTTGAACAGTTTTACCAAGACCAGTTGGATGTCAGGGACCATGGCCTGGAGCATGGCAAAAACCTGCTCCAGATTTTCAGCGAATACCAACCCATCGGCGTCGAAGCGGCGGGAACATATGGCTGGGATACCATCCACGCCGCGCGCTCCAGCCTTAATGGCACGGACGGGGAGCCTTACGTCTTCGCGGGAGGGGCCGCGCAGGACATGATGGCCGAAAGTCTGATCGGCACCCACACGCTGGATTGGTACCAGCAAAACGATCATCGGACAGATGACGAGGTCTCTCTCTTTGGTTTCGACAGCGCCGATAAACTGGTGATCTTTGTCACGGCGCCGGATTTTGACGGGGAGTCGCTAACCACATCCCTGGCGATGGACGGTTTGGGCGAGACAGTCGCTGTCTGGGGGGAAAGCCTCACCGCCGAGACACCGGAGAATTGGAACGAATTGTTTGACGTCCCAGTGACGCCGGGGGTGGATCAATCGCCTGAGGCCGAGACCTATGCCGTTGCGACGCGAGAGGAGTTCACGCCTGATGTGCGTGGCGACGACATCCAAATCACGTTCACCCAACCCAATGAAGTGGTCCGTTTGACATTCGCCCGCACGGAAGAGGGGCGGGACGAAATTGAGACATGGCATGACGGGACGCCTGCCGAACTTGACGGTGTTGTGCCGATTGGCCCAAACCCCACCCCGATAGACCCCGGGGAAGACCCGGACGCCGATGAGCCGCAAGAAGACGCCGATGGCGGCGACGACGGCGGCGGTGGGTTCCCGGTCGAGGCGCTTCTGCTTGGACTGCTTCTGCCGCTGCTGATGGGGCTGGGGTAGGGGTTCGGCCTAGAAAAAGGCCTGCAATCCCGTGATGGCGCGTCCAAGAATGAGAGCATGCACGTCGTGCGTGCCCTCATATGTGTTCACGGTTTCCAGATTCATCATGTGGCGGATGACCTGAAATTCCTCGGAGATGCCGTTGCCGCCATGCATGTCGCGGGCATGGCGCGCAATGTCCAACGCCTTGCCGCAGTTGTTGCGTTTCATCAGCGAAATCATTTCCGGCGCGGCGCGGCCTTCGTCAATCAGACGACCCACCCGCAACGAGCCTTGCAGCCCAAGCGTTATTTCCGTTTGCATGTCGGCCAGCTTCTTTTGGAAAAGCTGAGTCTGCGCGATTGGCTTATTGAACTGCTTGCGGTCCAGCCCGTATTGCCGCGCGGCATGCCAGCAGAACTCTGCCGCGCCCATCACGCCCCAGCTGATCCCGTACCGCGCGCGGTTCAGGCAGCCAAAAGGCCCTTTGAGGCCCTGCACGTCTGGCAGCAGCGCGTCTGCGCCGACTCTGACACCATCCATGACAATCTCGCCCGTGGTCGAGGCGCGCAGCGACAGCTTGCCGTCAATTTTTGGCGCCGTGAGCCCGTCCATGCCCTTTTCCAGAATGAAACCGCGAATTTTACCGTCATGCGCCTCGGATTTTGCCCAGACGACAAACACGTCCGCGAAAGGCGCGTTGGAAATCCACATTTTGGACCCGCTCAAGACGTACCCGTCGCCATCAGCCTTTGCGACGGTCTTCATCCCGGCAGGATCAGAGCCCGCGTCAGGTTCGGTCAGCCCAAAACAGCCCACCAGATCACCGGCGGCCAAGCCGGGCAAATACTTGCGCCGCTGCTCTTCCGAGCCGTAGGCGTAGATCGGGTACATCACCAATGAGGATTGGACCGACATCATCGAACGATAGCCCGAATCCACCCTCTCGATCTCGCGCGCGACCAGACCATAGGTGACATAGGAGGCGCCAAGGCCTCCGTATTCTTCCGGAACGGTCAGTCCCAAAAGGCCCGCATCCCCCATTTTCTTGAAAATGGAGGGGTCCGATACCTCATTCGAATAGGCCTCGATGATCTTTGGTGCCAACTCTGTCTGCGCAAACATCCGTGCCGCGTCGCGCAACATGCGTTCATCTTCGCTGAGCTGATCTTCAAGGTAGAACGCGTCCTCCCAATCGAACCGGCCCATGTCGGGCGCGTCTTTGGCTTTCAATGGAGCCTTGATAGGGGTGTTCACGTTCATTGATCTTCTCCGATGAAGTTTGTCCAATATCTACGCCGCTTGCGACCACTAGGCAATTGGTAGCCTTGACGTTGATGCGATGAGGTGCAGCTATAGCGGACCGGAGGACTCTATGACGCAGCTGCCGCAATCCATTGATGACACGATCACCATGTTAGAAGGGCAGGACTACGTCTGTGGCCGGGCCCTGGCGACGGTTGTGTTTTTGTCCCTGAAGCTTGGGCGGCCACTTTTCCTGGAGGGCGAGGCGGGCACCGGCAAAACAGAGATTGCCAAAGCAATCGCCGCAGCCTTGGGGCGGCGTTTGATCCGATTGCAGTGCTACGAAGGGCTGGATGCGTCATCTGCGGTCTATGAGTGGAACTTCCCCGCCCAAATGGTCGCCATTCGCGCGGCAGAAGCGTCCGGCAGCGCAGACCGGGCCAGCCTGCAAAAGGACCTGTTTTCCGACGAATTCCTGACGGCGCGGCCGCTGTTGGAAGCCATGCAGCCGCAAGAGGGCGGGCCACCGGTCTTGTTGATCGACGAGTTGGACCGAACAGACGAGCCGTTTGAGGCCTTCCTGCTGGAAGCGCTGTCTGATTTTCAGGTGACCATCCCCGAGCTGGGAACGATCAAGGCACCGGCCCCTCCCGTCGTGATCCTGACGTCGAACCGCACCCGGGAAGTTCATGACGCGCTGAAGCGGAGGTGTTTGTACCATTGGGTGGACTACCCTGACTTTGAGCGGGAAATGCAAATTCTCGCCGCGCGCGCGCCGGAAGCCCAAGACACGCTGAGCCGCGAGATCGTGGCCTTTGTCCAAAAACTTCGGACCGAAGACCTGTTCAAAAAGCCGGGCGTGGCGGAAACCATTGATTGGGCAAAATGTTTGCTGGCCTTGGACGCGTTGACCATGAGCCCTGAGGTCATCGCTGATACGATGGGTGCGATCCTGAAATACCAAGACGACATTCAGAAAATCCAAGGCTCGGAGGCCAAGCGCATCCTTGATGAAGTCCGCGCCGAACTGGCCCCGGCATGAGGGTTGGTTCTGTCGATCTTTGTGGGGAGCGTAGGGGCTAGGGCCCCCTTTGCCTATGGCTGAACATCTTCCACTTGATATACCTGACGACGGCAAACTTGCGGATAACATCACGTGGTTCGCCCGCGCGTTGCGGGCAGCAGGCATCCCCGTCGGGCCGGGACGTGTCATAGATGCGATCCGCGCTGTCGAGGCGGCAGGTTTTTCAAGAAAGGCAGACTTCTACTTCACGCTTCAGGCCTGTTTCGTATCCCGCCCCGAGCAGCGCACAGTGTTTGCGCAGATATTCCGGTTATATTGGCGGGACCCTCGGTATCTTGAACACATGATTGCGGCACTGACGCCAGCCATTCGGGGTGTGCAGGAGGAACGGAAAGCGAAGCCCGCGGAAAAGCGTGCAGCCGAAGCTTTGCTGGATGGTGTAAACCACGACATCGAACAGTCCGAAACCGATGAGGACGGGACCGAGATTGAGATAGACGCCTCCAAAACGATGTCGTCGGAGGAACGCCTGCGTTCATTGGACTTTGAACAGATGAGCACTGCGGAAATGGCGCAGGCCAAGCGCATGCTTGCCAATCTCAGCCTGCCGGTGCGGCCTTTGATGTCGCGGCGCATGCAGGCCGCAGCCCGTGGCAAGATTGTGGATTGGCGGGCCACCCAGCGTTCTGCGATGCGGTACGGCGGCGAGTTGAAGGAGCTGGCGACCAAAGACCGGCGCATCCGCTGGCCGAACCTTGTGGCGCTTTGCGACATCTCTGGATCTATGTCGCATTATTCCCGCGCAATGCTGCATTTTTTGCACGCGGTCAGCAGTGAAAAAGGGGCGGGGTGGTCCAAAGTCCATGCCTTCACATTTGGCACGCGGCTGACCAACATTACGCGGCACTTGGCGACCCGTGACGTGGACGCCGCTTTGGCTGCGGCGGGAGCCGAGGCGCAGGATTGGGAAGGCGGCACGCGCATCGGGGAATGTTTGCGCGAATTTAATCGGGACTGGTCGCGGCGGGTTCTTGGGCAAGGCGCGGTTGTGCTGTTGATTACCGACGGCCTGGATCGCGATGACCCGGAGCAATTGGCCAAAGAAGCGGAGCGGCTGCATTTGTCGGCCAGACAGGTGATATGGCTGAACCCCTTACTACGTTGGGACGGGTTTGCGCCAAAGGCGAAAGGCATTGCCGCGATGCTGCCGCATGTCGACAGCTTCCGTGCCGGGCATAACGTCGCCTCTTTGGAAGGTCTTGCCCAAGCCATTAGCAGACCCGAGGATCGCGGCGAGAAGCGGCGGCTGATGGCCTTGCTTTGACACATGCGCAGGGTTCGGGTCGCCTGCAGCGCAATGGGCGCGATAGATTTGATGTCACAAACCCCAACAGATTGGACCGTGACATGAAATACCAACCCTATGACCAGACCTTCGTAGACCACATCCGTGCAGGCGGCGCAGACGCGAACGGGCAGACCGCTGAACGTGCGGTATCTGATGGCGTCGCCAAGCCGTGCCGGTCATGCCTTTGCAACATTGCAGAGGGCAAAGGCATGTTGATTTTCGCAGCTCGCCCCTTCACAGCCCTTCACCCCTATGCCGAATGCGGACCTGTTTTTCTGTGCGAAGAAGACTGCGATGCATGGCAACATGACGGGCTGCCACCAATTTTGACGACCTCGCCTGATTACCTGATGAAGGCCTACAGCATTGACGAGCGGATCATCTACGGCACCGGAGCAATCACCCCAACTGCCGAGATCACCAGCTATGCAAACACGCTTTTCGCGCGAGACGATGTCGCCTACATTGACGTGCGCTCTGCCCGAAACAATTGCTTCCTGACAAGGACCTGCCGTGACGCACCATCTTGACGACATACCGGCAATTGCACTTGGCTGGCACCGGGACGGCCAAGGTGCGGCCTTGGCGACCGTTGTTGAAACATGGGGCTCCGCGCCACGCGGCGTTGGTAGCCAATTGGCCATCAGCGCAGACGGGGACATTATGGGGTCGGTGTCCGGCGGCTGCGTTGAAGGCGCGGTCGTCGTCGAGGCCATAGAGGCTTTGGAAGACGGCAAACCGCGCCTGCTGGAATATGGGGTCAGCGACGACGAGGCCTTTGCCGTTGGGCTGGCCTGTGGCGGCACCATCCGGGTCTTGGTGGAACCCATTGGTCGTGCGTTGCCGGAACAGATGCTGGCGGACCTTGTGAACCGCAGAAACGCCCGGATCGCCGTGGCGTATGAAATTGACACGAAAACCTGGTCGCGCCGATTGGTGTCCCTGGGAGAAGATCACGAGGACAGATTCCTGTCGGACAGGTCGGGCTTCGAGGGCGATATATTCGTCGCAATCCACAACCCGCCACTGCGTATGGCCATCGTGGGGGCCGTCCACATCGCCCAGCCATTGGTACAAATGGCCCGGCTGGCGGGCTTCGACCCCGTTATCATCGACCCGCGCGTCGCATTTGCCAGCGAAGTGCGTTTCCCCGATGAGGTCTTGGTGCATGATTGGCCGGACGAGGCCTTGGCCAAATTTGCGCCTGATCATCGCAGCGCGGTGGTCACGCTGAGCCATGACCCAAAGATCGACGACCCGGCCATTGCGACTGCGCTTGGAAGTGACTGCTTCTATCTGGGAAGCCTCGGGTCGACACGCACCCATGCCAAACGTGTGGCGCGGCTTGCCGAGGCAGGGTTTACCGAAAAACAGATCGCCCGCATTCACGCGCCGGTCGGTTTGGATATCGGGGGCAAGACCCCAGCAGAGATCGCTGTGTCGATCATGGCGCAAGTGATCTTGCAACTGCGCGGCCCCAAGCGGACACAGCCATGACTTTTGGCGAAGTCCCATTGAACGACGCCACAGGCGGCGTATTGGCCCATTCATTGCAAGCCGGGGATTTGCGGTTCAGAAAAGGGCGCGTGCTGTCGGCCGACGACATCGACTTGCTTCGCCAGCACGGGGTCGGGCGTGTTGTTGTTGCGCAACTTGCACCCACCGATATTGACGAGAACAGGGCGGCTGCTCGAATCGCGGATGCTTTGGTGGCTGAGGCGCGTGGTGACGTGGAATTGACCGCCGCCTTCACGGGCAGAGTGAACGTCATTGCCAAGTCCGCAGGCGTTGCGCGCATCGACGCGGACCGGATCAACGCGCTAAACGCGGGCGACGCGATGATAACCTGCGCCACCGTGCCGCCTTTTGCGAGGATGGAGCCGGGAGGCATGATCGCGACCATCAAGATAATCTCTTACGGCGTCCCGGAAGGGGCGGTCACGGCGGCTGAAACGGTTGGCTTTGACGCGCTTGGGCTGCATCCGGCAAAGCTCAAAACTGCGAGGCTGATTGTCACGCAGACCGGCGCTGAGCCGCGTCAGGACAAAGGGGTTGATGCCGTCAGAAAGCGGCTGGAGGCGCTTGGGATGGACCTGCACACCGTCGTGTCTGTGCCGCACCGCACAAAGGACCTGTCAGCGGCAATCAAGGCCGGGGATGAGGATTTGATACTGATCCTGACGGCGTCGGCCACTTCAGACCCCGCCGATGTTGCCCCTGAGGCGCTGCGGTGTGCGGGGGGCGCGATTGCGCGCGTTGGTATGCCCGTCGATCCGGGCAACTTGCTGTTCATCGGGGATTTGGCCGGAACGCCGGTTATCGGCTTGCCGGGTTGCGCGCGCTCACCGGCGCTCAACGGGGCAGACTGGGTTCTTGAACGCGTCGCTTGTGGCGTCTCGGTGACCGACGCCGATATTGCGGCCATGGGGGTTGGGGGGCTTTTGAAGGAAATTCCTCAGCGCCCACAGCCGCGCCGCGGCAAGTCCTAGCAATAAAAAAAGCCCCACGATTGCGGGGCTTTGTGCGTTCTTGGCTGGTGAGGCTCTAGTTCCGAAGCGGGCCGATCAGCATTATCATCTGCCGACCTTCCATTTTCGGGAAGTTCTCAACTTTGCCTTTGCCTTCGGTGTCGGCTGCAACGCGTTCAAGAAGCTCCCGGCCCAAGTTCAGGTGTGCCATTTCGCGGCCACGGAAGCGCAAAGTGACTTTTACCTTGTCGCCGTTCTCAAGGAACTTGAAGACATTGCGCATTTTGACATCGTAGTCGTTGGTGTCGGTGTTCGGACGGAACTTGACCTCTTTGATCTCGATGATTTTTTGCTTCTTGCGCGCCTCGGCCTCTTTCTTCTGGGTTTCGTACTTATATTTGCCGAAATCCATAATCTTGCAGACGGGCGGGGAGGCGTTTGGTGAAATTTCCACTAGGTCCAGTCCGACCTCGTCTGCCATCTGCATGGCGCGGGCGGGCGTCACGACGCCAACATTTTCACCTTCTGCGCCAATGAGGCGAATTTCGTCGGAGCGGATACGGTCGTTGACGCGAGGTCCGGTTTCGCGCTGTGGAGGCGCGTTATGAGGTCTGCGGGCTATAGCAAATATTCCTTGAATGGTTGGTATCTTACGAGTGCGGAAGGTAGTGGTCCCCGACGGACGGTTCAAGCGGGTTTTGGCGCATCTGGCGCGATTTCCGATGGTTTCCCCGCTTTGAGGCGTTGTTCATCCGCATAACATACCATATGTCGGCGCTATCAGGGCGGTTTGCCCAATAAAAGATAAGGATTTTGAAAATGCGTAAGCACGTTGTATCTGCTCTTGTTCTTGCAGCCGTTCTGGGCGCGACCTCGGTTGCACCGGCCTCTGCCATGGGCTGGTTTTCGGGCGACGATGAAGCTGCCGAGACGTTGAAGGCCGCGGAAGAAGCAGCCGCGAAAGCCGCTGAAGAAGCCAAGATGAAAGCCGAAGAAGAAGCCAAAGCCGCCGAGGAAGCCGCTGCGAAGGCTGCTGAGGAAGCCGAAGCTGCCGCTGCTGAGGAAGCCGCGAAGCTGGAAGAAGAAGCCAAGGCTGCTGAAGAAGCTGCTGCTGCAGAAGCGAAAGCCGCCGAAGAAGCCGCTGCAAAGGCCGCTGAAGAAGCTGAGGCCGCTGCGGCTGAGGAAGCTGCCAAGCTGGAAGAAGAAGCAAAAGCCGCTGAAGAAGCTGCCGCCGCCGAGGCCGCCGCCGCTGAAGAAGCCGCTGCTGCAGAAGCCAAAGCCGCCGAAGAAGCCGCTGCAAAGGCTACCGAAGAAGCTGAGGCCGCTGCGGCTGAAGAAGCCGCCAAGCTGGAAGAAGAGGCAAAAGCCGCTGAAGAAGCTGCGGCTGCCGCTGCCGAAGAAGCTGCAGCTGAAACGGAAGCCGCCGCCGAAACTGCTGCTGAAGCGACCGAGACCGCAACGGAAGAAGCAGCAGAAGCAGTTGAAACTGTGACCGAAGAAGCTGCAGAGGCGACGGCAACAGCGACAGAAGAAGCTGCTGCTGCGGTCACCGAAGAGGCCACAGACGCCGCAACTGATGAAGCGGCTGCTGCCACCGAAGGGGCTGCCGATGAGGCTCTGACCGTCGCTGGTTTCGACTATGACACTGTTGTGGGCATGATCGACGAGAACGTGTCTAACCCAATCCTCAGCACAACGCTGAAAACGGGTCTGGACGCGGCGCGTGACAACCCGGAGCTGCTTAAATCAGCACTCGACGCGGTGAAGTCCGCGATGGGCCAGTAAACCTGCGCGACAAGACAAAAAGAAGCCGCGCTTTGGGTGACCAGAGCGCGGCTTTTTCTATGTAATGTAGTCGTTTAGCCGACGAAGGCTTTTTCCACGACGTAGTGTTTGGGGTCGCTGTTCGCGCCTTCTTCCAACCCGAAGCCTTCGAGGATTTCCTTGATGTCGGTGTTCAGCCCCATCGAGCCGCAGACCATCGCCCGGTCGGTGTCCGCCGAAATTCCGTCAATTCCAAGGTCTTTGAAGACCGTGCCGTCTTGTAGCAGTGTCGTGATCCGGCCCATCACAGGGCTCTCTTCGCGTGTCGTTGTAGGGTAGTAGACCAGCTTTTGGAGGTTCTCCTCGCCCAACATTTCGCCCATCATCTCGTCACTGCGGATGTTTTCGATCAGCTGTTTGCCATATTCCAGCTCTGCCACGTCGCGGCAGGTATGGGTCATGATGATCTGGTCGTAATCCTCAAATGTCTGAGGATCGCGCAGAAGGGACGCAAAGGGGGCGAAGCCTGTGCCCGTGGCGAAGAACCAAAGCCGTTTGCCCGGTAGCAACGCGTCATGCACCAAGGTGCCGACGGGTTTTGGGCGCAGGATGATCTGATCGCCCGGTTGGATGTGCTGCAATTTGGATGTCAGCGGGCCATCCTGGACCTTGATCGAGTAGAATTCCAGCTCCTCGTCCCAGCTGGGCGAAGCGATGGAATAGGCGCGCAGCAGCGGCTTTTGTTTGCCGGTTTCGGGATGCGGATCCCCCATCAGGCCGATCATCACAAATTCGCCGGAGCGAAAGCGCAAGGACGCCGGGCGCGTTACGCGGAAGGAGAAAAGCCTGTCAGTCCAGTGCTTTACCTCGGTCACGGTTTGCGCGTCGGGCAGGGTTGGCACGGCCTTTACGGGTGCATTCATAGCGGTCACTTCATTCATTACTGTCTAGCGAGGTTGACACCTCGCCCTCTTATTAGCTTGGAAATTTGGGTTCTGGAAGTGCGGTTCAGCCGCGCAGCCGTGACTGGTAATCATGCGCGGTCCAATCTGCGCGGGCCAGCCATTGCTCTTCGGGCTGACGGGCCGCCAGATCGTCCGGAATTTCGACCTCATCAAAACCGGACCGCCGCGCCATTGCGTATTGATCGGCGATGACGTGGCCATGCGCACGCAGACGACCCTCATAGCCCATCAGACGCAGCCGGCGCGCAATGGTGAAACCACGGCCGTCAGCCGAGGAGGGGAAGTCCACACGGATCATGTCGATCTTGCTCAGGCGATTGGCCAGCCCTGCGGGATCAGCGTCGCTTGGGACATCGACACAGCAGGCCGTGTCATTGGCTGGCAGGTCGTCTAGCGGGGTGAAGCCGCGGTCCCAATCATCGGCGACGAAGCCGCTATCTTGTACGATCACGCTCATGCCGCGCTCTCCTGTCTTACGGGTTTGCCATCCACAAAATGGATACCGCATTCTGATTTTTCTACGCCACGCCAACGGCCTGCACGAGGATCCTCATCCTCAGCGACCTTCGTTGTGCAAGGCGCACATCCGATCGACTTGAAGCCGCGCGCGACCAATGGGTGACGTGGCAGGTTGTGCTCGGTCATGTAGGCATCCAGCTTTGAATGGTCCCAATCGGCGAGCGGGTTGATCTTGATCCGACGGCCTTCGTCTTTCTCAAACAGGGGCATTTGCGCCCGCTTGCCGCCTTGCACGCGCTTGCGGCCTGTGATCCAGCCGCCAAATTCGGCGAGCGCTTTTTCCAAGGGCTGCGTTTTCCGCAATGCGCAGCAGGCATCGGGATCAACAGTGTGCAATATGCCGTCGACATCTTGCTCCATCAGCTTGGCGCGGGACGGCGTGATGATCCGAACATCCGTAAGGCCCAATTGCGTTGCCACCTGCCGTTGATAATCCAGCGTCTCCGGGAACAGCACTTCGGTGTCCAAGAACAGCACGGGGGTGTCCGGCGCGATTTGGCTGACCATGTGCAGCAGCACGACGCTTTCCGCGCCGAAGCTGGAGACAAGGGCAACCTTGCCGATCTGCACATCATCCAAAGCATGTTTCAGCACTGTCTGCGCATCGCTTTTGCGGTGCAACAATACGCGGCGTTCGGCGAGTTCCTTAAGCGGCATCGGCTTTGACCTCCGGGTAGAGCGCGGCTTTGAACGGGGCCATGCCGAGACGGCGATAGGCCGTGATGAAGGGCTCATCCGCGTCGGTGCGCAGGTCGAGGTAAGTGTCGATGATCCGCTCAATGGCGGGCACGATCTCGTCATAGGCAAAGCCCGGACCCGCGCGTTGGCCAACTTCGGCGGTTTCTGTGTGGTCGCCGCCAAGGGTGATCTGGTAATTCTCCACGCCCGCACGGTCGAGACCCAAGATGCCGATATGGCCGACATGGTGGTGCCCGCATGCGTTGATGCAGCCGGAGATTTTGATCTTCAGCTCACCGATATCATGCTCAAGCTTCAGCTCGTCAAAACGGGTGGCAATCTGCTGCGCCACGGGGATCGAGCGGGCTGTGGCCAGCGCGCAGTAATCCATGCCCGGGCAAGCGATGATGTCCGAGATCAGGCCGATATTGGCGGTTGCCAGCTCCACCGCTTTCAGGCGCGCATGGATCTCGGGCAGGTGGGATTTGTGCACATGCGGCAGGATCACGTTCTGCTCGTGGCTGATGCGCAGCTCGTTATGGGCAAACTCTCGGGCAATTTCGGCCATGACCCGCATCTGCTCGGAGGTGGCGTCGCCGGGCGTCTGGCCCTGCTTTTTGATGCTGATCGACACGATGGCGTAGTCGTCATTGCGGTGCTTTTCGATGTTGGTGTCCACCCAGGACCGGAACACTGGATCATGGTGATAGGCGTCCTTGAACGGAGCCACCGAGGATGTCAGGAAATCGGGTGCTGTGAACTGCGCCTCGATGTTCTTGAGCATCTCCTGATCCACGCCGCCGAACTGAGGGCGCAGCAATTCAAACCGCTGCTCCACCAAATCGCGGATGGTGTCGATGCCGTTCTCATGCACGGTGATTTTGATCCGTGCTTTGTACTTGTTGTCACGACGGCCAAGCAGGTTGTAGACGCTGACGATTGCTTCTGCATAGGGCAACAGGTCGGCCTTGGGCAGGAAGTCACGCAGCACTTTGCCGATCATGGGCGTGCGGCCAAGGCCACCTCCGACGATGACTTCGTAACCCGGCTCTCCGGCGTCATTGCGCACCATGCGCAGGCCAATGTCGTGGGCCTTTGTCACGGCGCGGTCATTGGGCGAGCCGGTGACTGCGATCTTGAACTTGCGGGGCAGAAACTGGAATTCCGGGTGATCTGTGGACCACTGACGCAGCAGTTCTGCTGTTGGGCGCGGGTCCTCAATCTCATCCGCGGCAGCGCCTGCAAAGTGGTCAGATGTCACGTTGCGGATCGTGTTGCCAGAGGTCTGAATGGCATGCATGCCAACCTCGCCCAGCGCGTCCAGCATATCAGGCACGTCGCGCAATTCAGGCCAGTTGTATTGGATGTTCTGGCGCGTGGTGAAATGGCCGTAGCCCTTGTCCCACTTGTCGGCGATCATCGCCAACGTGTCCATCTGCTCGCCGTTCAGCGTGCCATAGGGAATGGCCACGCGCAGCATGTAGGCATGCAATTGCAGATACAGGCCATTCATCAGGCGCAGCGGCTTGAATTCATCTTCGGTCAGCGAGCCGTCGATGCGGCGTTCCACTTGGGCGCGGAACTGCGCGTTGCGTTCTGCCAGAAAGTCGCGGTCGAATGAGTTATATTGATACATTACGCCAGCTCCGCTTGTTTGCCGTGGTTGTAGTTGGATGGGCCCTTGGTCCGAAATTCCTCGCGGAAATGCGTGGGCTCGGGGCCGTTTTCGGTGACGGTGACGTCGATCAGGTAGACGCCAACCACATCATTGCGTTGCGACTGGCCGAACAGGACCCGCAGGTCGCCATGGGCTTCGTCTTCGATGACTTCCGCGTCTTTCAAAGACCGGGACCATTGGTCATCTTTGGTCAGGTAAATCACGTCGCCTTCCAGCAGCGCGTTTGCGGTGACAACTTTGGGGGTGAAAGGCTTGCTCATGATGCGGCCTCCTTCTGTTCAAATTCTTCGGACGCCTGCAGGGCTTCGCGGGGGGCGAGGCCGAGGAACACCAAAGCGGGGCCGTCAAACGCGGCGTCCGTCAGGCTCGGTTCCAGTTGCGACAGTGTCGTCGACAAGATGCGTTGCGATGCGCGGGACGCGTTTTCGATGACGGTCACCGGCGTGGCGGGGTTGGCCCCGTGCATCAGCAAGCGGCCTTGGATGAAGCGGGCGGATTTCTTGCCCATGTAGATTGCGGCAACCTCACCTTCGCCTGCCAGCGTCTTCCAGTCGTGATCCGCGTAGCCCTTGGTGTCATGGCCCGTGATGAACCGCACGCCCGAGTTGCGGCCACGTTTGGTTAGCGATTGTCCCAAAGCGGCAACGCCAGCCGACGCGGATGTAATGCCGGGCACGATGTTCCACTTCACGCCGGATGCGTCGCAGGCCTCGATTTCTTCGTCGAGACGCCCAAACACCGTCGGATCACCGGATTTCAACCGCACAACATGCGCGCCGCCACGGGCGTGGCTGACGATCATCTCGTTGATGGCGTCTTGAGTAACCGAAGGGCCGAAACCTTCTTTGCCGGCCGACAGCATCACGGCCTCGCGACGGGCGAGTTCCAGAATTTCGGGGGCCACCAAGCGGTCGTAGATCACCACGTCTGCATTGTCCAAAGCCTTGCGGGCTTTGAGGGTCAGCAATTCGGGATCACCGGGGCCTGCGCCCACCAAATCGACCCAGCCTTCGCGTTCAGGTGCGTTCAGGTGCTTGTCCAGCAAGCCTTCCAACCGGTTCTGCGCAACGCCTGTGTCGCCGATATCAGCGGCATAATACTCGGACCAGAACGCACGGCGTTTTGCGCCGAAGGGCAGGGCTTCGACCTTTGCTCGGAACGCTTTGCCGACCCGCGCCATAAGGCCCAGGTTCGGGGACAGCTGTTCTTCCAGCGACTTCTTGATGGAGCGGGCCAAGACAGGTGCGGCCCCTTCGGTCCCAATGGCAACGGTGACCGGGTCGCGGTCAACAATAGCGGGGGTGATGAATTGGCTGTCCGCAAGGTTGTCGACAATGTTGACCAATGCGCCATCGCGGTGCGCAAGGTCTGCGACGCGTGCGTCCTCGGCCGCATCCTCGTTTGCTGCGTAGAACAGCGATGCACAAATCGCATCGCCTGGTTCCATCGCGCGGTTGATGAGTGTCAGCCGGCCTGTTGACGCCCAAGCTGCGATTTCAGGGGCTGCGTCTGACGCCACAACGGTCAGCTTGGCTTCTGTTTTCAACAGCAGGCGCAATTTGGCCAGTGCCGCTTCGCCGCCGCCAGATAGAACAACGCGGCGACCTTCGAGGGCCATAAAGATAGGAAAGTGCTTCATGAGAGCGTTCCTTGTTTTGAGTTGCCCTAATATTAGAAAATAATCCTAATAAAGCCTATGCTTTCCCGAAGATAAGGAATATTGTTCCGTAAATTTGGAAAATGGGAACGTATGTTTCCACAAAGAAGGAATTCAGGAATGGCAGACCGTATAGACGCAATGGACCGGAATATCCTTGGCGAGCTACAGCGCGACGCCTCACAAAGTCTTGATGAAATTGCCAAGAAAACAGGCAGTTCGAAGACGCCGGTGTGGAACAGAATCAAGAAAATGCGGGCGAACGGGGTCATCAGGCAGGACACGGTGGTGCTGGATCCGGAAAAACTGGGACTGGAGGCGTGTTTCTTTGTGCTGATCCGAACGTCGGAGCATGAGGCTGATTGGCAGGATCGGTTCCTGAAAACACTTCAGGCGCGGCCGGAGGTGTTGGAGGCGCATCGGCTTGCCGGGGACATTGATTACATCTTGAAAGTGCGCGTCGCGAATGCGCGGGCCTATGATGTGTTCTACCAGTCCCTTATCAGCGAGGTTCGGATTTTCAACGTCACCGCATTGCTTTCGATGGAAGAGATCAAGTCGACGACGGCCTTGCCGCTTTAGCGTGGTGGGGGCGGGGCTGCTGGGACGATGGCCAGCATCTCTTGATCGGCGCGCCCTTTGACGAGCCAGGCCAAAGAAAACGCCCAGACGCCAAGGACTTCGACCCAGAACACCACGTCAAAATTGACCACAAACGCAGACAGGGCGGGGCCGCCCGCATTCTTGGCAATAGAGGCCACAAACAACATGGCGCAGGACGCGATGATGGCCCAGCCGCAGGCGCGGTAGATTTTGCGGCGGGGCTTGTCCTTGGTTTTGGAGAATTTGAACATGCAGAAATGCCCCATGCAGTAGAAGAATACGAAGGCGCAGGTGTAGTGGAAAAGCGGGCTGAGGCCGACGCCGACGGTCTGCTGGACGACGGATGCAACCTCGCCCGTGGGGCTTTCATTCGGGAAAAGTGCGACCCCGAATACCGAGATGCCCGCGACTGTGGCCAGCCAATTATCTGCAATGGTTTCATCGGGTTGGCGGTCGTAGCCTTCATAGACAATCAAGAAGGTCCCAATGGAAAACATGATGCCCACAAAGATGTCGCGCGACACGGTGTGGAAAAAGTCGCTGATAGAAGGCTCGACCCCGGTGCGGGCCACCAAGCCGCTGAAGATCAGCAACACCGGCAGCATGAAGCCCAGCCATCCCAATGCCTGCCTGACACGGTAAAAGGATTTCACCACGGCGCGGCGGCGGTCCATCAGGTGCTCGTGCTTGGCGAGGTTGGCTTCGAATTTTGCTTTTCTGTCCGTGGCGGGCATCTAAAAACTTTGTGTACGTGTTACGGGTTGGCAGGATTTGTGCTGATTTAGTGAGGTATTTCAAGTGGTTTCGCCCTGCGTGATTTCCGCCGACGCGCCACTTGTCTGATTGTGCCGCGCACCGGTGAGCGATAGGTTGCGGCCATGAAACGCTTGCTGCTTTGCACCGCCTTGATGGTTCCATCAACCGCCGCCGCGCATCCCCATATCTTCATTGAGACGGGGTTGGAGGCGATTGTGGATGCGCAGGGGCGGCTGACCCATGTTCGTGTGACGTGGAAATATGACGAGTTCTACAGCTTGCTTGTCACCGAAGATATGCAATTAGATCAAGACTATGACGGGGTTTTGACCGCGGCAGAGGAAGCCTCGTTGAGCGGTTTCGATATGAATTGGGACGCCGGGTATTACGGGGATCTGGTGGCGATATTGGGCGATACCGATTTGGCGCTGTCGCGCCCTCAGGATTTTACCGCGCAGATGGTGAATGGTCAGGTGATTACCACCCATTTGCGCGCTGTCGATGGGGCACCAAAGGTGGTGGGAACCGAGCTGGTTTTACGCCCCTATGACGAGACGTTCTACTCCGCCTATGATGTAACTCTGCCGGTGAAAGTGACGGGGTGGGATGCCTGCCTGATCTCCAAGTTCGAACCCGACATTGATAGTGAGCTGGAGGCGATGCAGGCGCAACTCGCTGAATTAGATGCAAATTCTGACCCCGAGGATGCAGGCCTTCCCAACATAGGCGAAAAATTTGCAACAGATGTGAGGATCCTATGCGCAGGGCCATAAGCATAGCGGCGCTTTGCGTCGGCGGGCTGCTGTTGTGGTTCTGGACCAGCGGCGGATTTGACCAGTTGGCGCGGTTCGCGGCCGGCGAGCAGCGCGATTTTCAGAACCAGATTGCCGGCACGTTGCGTGGCTTGCGCAGCGGGCAGGCCGGGGCGTTCTGGGTGCTGATGTCGGTGTCCTTTGCCTATGGGTTTTTCCATGCGGTGGGGCCGGGGCACGGGAAGGTGCTGATCGGGGGCTACGGCCTGGGCCGCAAAGTGCCGGTGGTGCGGCTGTCCGTGATTGGATTTCTGGCCTCTATGGGGCAGGCGGTAACGGCGGTTTTGGTCGTATATACAGGGGTTTGGCTGCTGAACCTCACGCGAGACGCTATGATAGGCGTGACCGAAGACGTCATGGCCCCGGCAAGCTATGGGGCCATCGCGCTGATCGGGCTTTGGTTGGTGTGGCGGGGGCTGCGCAAGCTTCAGCCCAGACAGGCGCACGGGGATCATCACGGGCATCATCATGACCACGATCATCATCATGGGCATGACCATGTCCACACTCATGACCATGATGGTGCGTGTTCTGAATGTGGGCACCGCCATGGTCCGACGTTGGAAGAAGTCAACAATATCAGAACGTTGAGAGAGGCAGTTGGCCTGATCGGCGGGATCGCCATCAGGCCCTGCACGGGCGCGTTGTTCGTGCTTATCATCACCTGGCAGATGGGCATTGGCATGGCCGGCGTCGCGGCTGCTTTTGCGATGGCGTTGGGCACTGCAACGGTCACTGTGGGGGTCGGGATCGCAGCCGTCAGCCTGCGGGGCGGATTGATGGGCGGATTGGCGGGATCAGACATGGCGGCCAAGATCGTTCCCGTGGTCGAAATGACCGCTGGCGCGGTGATTGTTGTGCTGGCGTCGGGGCTGTTATGGCGGGCGATTTCATAGCGCTTTTGGCGCCAAAACCGAAATATGTATTTCATGTGTATTTCATATGTATTCCATACACATGAAAGGTTAACGCTGCGCGGTTTTCGAAAAAGGACAATATTCCGATTCCCGCAAAACCGTGATCCGGCGCGGGCAGGGCGTTTTCAGCGGGTAGGAGGCGGCGCTAACTCGACAACGCGTCGAGCACGCGGACCCATGACCGGATGCCTTTGTGGAAGCTCGACAGATCGTATTTTTCGTTTGGCGAATGGATCTGGTCGTCATCCTTGCCAAACCCGATCAGCATCGCGTCCATATCAAGAATGTCCTTGAAATGGCCCGCGATCGGGATCGAACCGCCGCAGCCCACGAAGGCTGCGGGGTTCGGCCATTCGTCTGACAGCGCCGCGCGGGCTTTTTCGAAGGCGGGGTGGGCGGTGGACATCTCGGAGGCGGACGACGCGCCGTGGCCTGTGAAGGCGACGCTACAATCGTCGGGCAGCTGGTCCTCGACAAATTTGCGGAAGCTCTCCCGCAGTTTCAGCGGGTCCTGGCCCGGGACAAGGCGGAAGCTGATTTTAGCGGTAGCCTCTCCGGGGAGCACTGTTTTGAAGCCCGAGCCTTGATAGCCGCCGCCGATGCCGTTGACCTCGCAGGTGGGGCGCGACCAGATCATTTCAAGGCCGGTGCGGCCGTCTTCGCCTGCAGGCACGCCAAGGCCGACCTCGCCCAGAAACTGCGCATTGTCGAAGCCCAGATCGTTCCATTGCTGGGCGATGTCCTTGGGCAGCTCCTGCACCCCGTCATAAAAGCCCGGCACCATGATGCGGCCCGTGTGGTCATGCAGGGAGGCGATGATTTTGGCCAGGACCCGGATCGGGTTGCGGGCGATGCCGCCATACATGCCGGAATGCAGGTCTTTGGAGGGGCCGGTGATGGTGATTTCCTCGCCCAAGAGCCCGCGCAGGCGAGTGACGATGGCGGGCGTGCTGTCGCCAAACAGCCCGGTGTCGCAGATCAGCGCCACATCGGCGGTGAGTTCTTCGCGGTTGGCCTCCATGAAGGGGACCAGCGAGGGAGAGCCGGATTCCTCCTCGCCCTCGAAGAAGATGGAGACCTTGGCGGGCAGGGTGCCATGCACGGCTTTCCACGCGCGGCAGGCCTCCACAAATGTCATCAGCTGGCCCTTGTCGTCGGAGGCGCCGCGACCGCGGATCACGCGGCCCTTTTCGGTGTCCTCCAACATCGGATCAAAAGGCGGGCGGTCCCACAGATTGATCGGGTCCACGGGCTGCACATCATAATGGCCGTAGAACATGACATGGGTGCCGGTGCCCTCGGCATGGGCCATCACCATTGGGTGGCCGGGCGTTTCGCGTTTGGACGCGTCCATGCCCAGCGATTGCAGGTCCGCGACCAGCCAATCGGCGGCCTTGTCGCAATCGGCTTTGAACTTGGGGTCGGTGGAGATGGATTTTATGCGCAGCAGTTCCAGCAGCCGGTCAACCGCGTTGTCCAGATCGGCATCGACCTGCGCTAATACCTGTTCCACCGACATATTGAGCCCCCAATCTACAGCCAACCGCGGTCGACCCTAGCAGCGCTGGGGGGGCTGTAAAGCCAAACCGACATAGGCGGAAACAATGACGGTCCGGCGCTTGTGACTGACGCTGAGACGGGTGATAATGACCCCGATACTGGACGGAATTGTGGGGGATAACATCATGAAAATACTTATGTCGCTGGCATGCGTGGCGGGGATGTGCCTGCCTGCCGCCGCCGAAACCTTGTCCTTCAAAGAGGCGCGCAAGGCCTTGCCGCGGGCCAACGCGAAGGCGTCCATCACATTCGACGCAGCGGCCGTTCCCGCCGCTGACCGCGCCAAGATCGAAGCTGGCGGCCAGCCGCTGGAAAAACTGCTGGGCCAGCTTGGGGCCTCCATCCCGGCCTACGGTGCGCTGGCGATTTCTCCCAGCGAGGGGCTGTTTGTGGACTGGCTGAACGGGGCAGGGCAGTTTCACAGCATCGGTGACGCACGGGCGGCGGCTTTGGCCTATTGTAATGGCAAACGCAAAGGCGGCTCGGCCAAATGCGTCTTGTTGGTCGAAGTCATGCCGAGGGGGTCCTCCGAGGAAGATGTGTTCTCGCTCAGCGGGCCAGCGAACGCCGCCCTGCGCGGGGCCTACCGCAAGTTGAAATCCCCAAAGGCTTTTGCCATTTCCGCAAAAACAGGCAATTTTGGCTTTGATCGTGGGGACGGCGGCCGCGCGTTGGACGCCTGTGCCGTGGCTGGCAAAGGGGCCAAGGACTGCCGCATCGTCGTGGTGGACTGACCTCAGACCATCATTGTTCCACAAATATCCCCCGCGGAGCGTCCGACCTCACAACTGCGTGGGAGCGTCAAATTGTAGCTTCGCCGCAAGCACGGGGTCAGTCTATATGACCTCCAAAGAGTATAAAGGCCGCCTGACATGAGTTACGACACCGCGCTGGACACTGCATTGAACCGTCTCCACGAAGAGGGACGTTACCGCACCTTCATCGACGTCGAGCGCGCGCGCGGCAACTTCCCCGACGCGGTCTGGACCCGTGAAGACGGCACCCAAAGCGATGTCACCATCTGGTGCGGCAACGACTATCTGGGCATGGGGCAGCACCCCGTCGTCTTGGCCGCCATGCACGAGGCGCTGGACGCCACGGGCGCGGGCTCCGGCGGGACGCGCAACATTTCGGGCACGACCGTGTATCACAAACGCCTTGAGGCGGAGTTGGCGGATTTGCATGACAAGGAAGCGGCGCTGCTGTTTACGTCCGCCTACATCGCCAATGACGCGACATTGTCGACCCTGCCCAAGCTGTTTCCGGGGCTGGTGATTCTGTCTGACAGCCTGAACCACGCCTCGATGATCGAAGGCATCCGCCGCAATGGCGGGGCCAAGCAGGTCTTTGCCCATAACGATCTGGCCGATCTGCGCGCCAAGCTGGAGGCGCTGCCGGCCAATGCGCCGAAGCTGATTGCGTTTGAGTCGATCTATTCCATGGATGGCGATTTTGGCCCGATCGAAGCGATCTGCGATCTGGCGGATGAATTTGGCGCATTGACCTATATCGACGAGGTGCATGCGGTGGGCATGTACGGGCCGCGCGGCGGCGGGGTTGCGGAACGCGACGGGCTGATGGGGCGTATCGACATCATCAATGGCACGCTGGCCAAGGCGTATGGGGTGATGGGCGGCTATATTGCGGCCTCCGCCAAAATGTGTGACGCCATAAGGTCTTACGCGCCGGGCTTCATCTTCACCACGTCGCTTCCGCCTGCGGTTGCGGCAGGTGCTGCCGCCAGTGTGAAACATCTCAAAACCGACCAAGCCCTGCGCAAGGCGCATCAGGACGGCGCGGCGGCGTTGAAGCTGCGCCTCAAAGGATTGGGTTTGCCGCTGATCGACCATGGCAGCCACATTGTGCCGGTCCATGTGGGCGACCCGGTGAAATGCAAGATGATTTCCGACATGCTGCTGGACGAGCACGGTATCTATGTACAGCCCATCAACTTTCCAACCGTCCCGCGCGGCACGGAACGGCTGAGATTTACCCCGTCGCCCGTGCACAATGCGGCCAGGGTCGACGCGCTTGTTTCGGCACTGGATACGCTTTGGGGCCAATGTGCGCTGAATCGTGCCGAGATGGCCGGTTAGCCGTTTCCGCACGTGCATCATCGGGCCTAAGTGTGCTATGCAATTGGATATTAGGGCCGTCTGGGGACGAATCGCGGCCCTTAAGGGAACGAAAAACGTACACTGATTGAGTAGCGGGCAGACGCTAATGCTGGGGCGAAAGTCACATCCTAAAGCCGAAGAGGCAGAAGACAAACGCGGCTTCGACGCGTTCGACTTGCGCTTGGGCGACATCATGCGCGGCGAGCGGGCGACGCTTGGCAAGTCGCTGCTGGATGTGCAGCGCGAGCTGAAAATCAAAGCCACCTACATTGCGGCCGTCGAAAATTCCGACCCCTCTGTGTTCGAGACACCCGGTTTCATTGCGGGTTATGTGCGGTCCTACGCGCGTTTCCTTGGGCTTGACCCCGAATGGGCGTTCGAGCGGTTCTGCACCGAATCCGGATTTGCCGGCGTCGAAGGCCTGTCGGCTGGCACCAGCAACAAACCGAAAGCCGCAACCGCATCGGCCGCGATCCGCAAGCCGGGCGAGGATCTTATCGTCAAGCCCGTGGCCCCCTACGCACCAGTGGGTGAAGGGCTGTTTTCGCGGATTGAACCGGGTGCTATCGGCTCGATCTCGGTCATGGTCGCATTGATCGGCATCATTGGTTACGGCGGCTGGACCGTTTTGCAGGAAATCCAGCGCGTTGACTTCGCGCCGATTGAGCAGGCCCCGGGTATCGTGGCCGATGTGGACAACCTGCAGACCGGCCCCGCGCCGGACGATTTTGCGGATGCCTCCACCGGATTGGTGGCCCCGTCGACAGACGCGCTGGACCGGCTTTACCGACCGCAAGCCCTTGAAGCGCCTGTTCTGACCGCGCGGGATGGGCCGATTGCATCGCTTGACCCCAACTCGGGCGGCACCTTGGCGTTGAACCCTGACGGCTGGCGGATTGCTGCGAATTTGACCGGCACCGCCGTCGATGCGCCCGCGACACCTCAGGTGATCGCGGAGGCCGCGCCGGATGTTGTGCTGTTCGCCGTGCGCCCGGCTTGGGTGCGGGTCGCCTCCGCTGATGGAACGGTGTTGTTTGAAAAGATCTTGGACGCGGGGGAACGCTACGTCCTTCCGCAATCCGACGAGCAGCCTTTGCTGCGCGCGGGCAATTCCGGGTCCTTGTTCTTCAATGTGCAGGGCAAGACCTACGGCCCTGCGGGCCCGGGCACATCCGTGGCCAAAAACGTGGCCTTGGGCGTCGAGGCAATCACCACCGCCTATGTCGAGGCCGATCTGGATGCCGACCCGGTCCTGTCGGACGTGCTGACGGCAATGGCCAACACCCCACTGCCCACCGAGGACACGGGCGTCGCGTCAGAATAATCTGACACTTGTCCGCCGAAGACCTGACAGTTTGATTGCGGGGCATCACCGCGCGGCCTATATCTAAGAGAACGCAGTAATTGCAGGGTAGGGCCTAATGTCGTCTCTCCATTCCATACGTCCGTGGCGTCAGATTGACCGCCGCACATCGCGCCAGATCATGGTGGGCAACGTGCCTGTGGGCGGCGACGCGCCGATCACGGTGCAGACAATGACCAACACCATCACCACCGACATCAAGGCGACGATTGAACAGGTGCAAGCCTGCGCGGATGCCGGCGCGGATATTGTGCGGGTGTCGGCGCCGGACGAGGCCTCGGCCCGCGCGCTGAAAGAGATATGCGCCGAAAGCCCGGTGCCGATCGTGGCGGATATTCATTTCCACTATAAGCGGGCGATTGAGGCGGCTGAATCAGGGGCGGCCTGCCTGCGGATCAACCCCGGCAATATCGGCGACGCCACCCGCGTACGCGAGGTTATCAAAGCTGCGAAAGACCATGGATGCTCGATCCGTATTGGGGTCAACGCGGGGTCTTTGGAGAAGCACCTGCTTGATAAATATGCAGAACCTTGCCCCGAGGCGATGATTGAGAGCGGTTTGGACCACATCCGCATCCTCGAAGACAACGATTTCCAGGACTACAAAATCAGCTGCAAGGCCTCGGATGTGTTTATGGCGGCGGCGGCCTATCAAGGGCTGGCGGAGGCCACCGACGCCCCGATCCATCTTGGGATCACCGAGGCCGGTGGGCTGGTGTCAGGGACCATCAAATCAGCCATCGGGCTGGGCAATTTGCTGTGGATGGGCATTGGGGACACCATCCGCGTGTCCCTGTCTGCAGACCCTGTAGAAGAGGTGAAGGTTGGGTATGAGATACTCAAATCGCTGGGGCTGCGGCACCGTGGCGTGAATATCATCTCCTGCCCATCCTGTGCCCGGCAGGGGTTTGACGTGATTGCGACCGTTGCCGAGCTGGAGAAGCGGCTGGAACATATCAAGACGCCGATGTCGCTGTCGATCATTGGCTGTGTTGTGAATGGGCCGGGCGAGGCGTTGATGACTGATGTCGGCTTTACTGGCGGCGGTGCGGGGTCGGGCATGATCTATATGGCTGGCAAGCAAGACCACAAGCAAAGCAACGAGGGTATGGTAGACCATATCGTGGGGCTGGTGGAGCAGCGCGCGGCTGAGTTGGATGCCGAGACTGACGTGGCTGCGGAGTAGCAAGAATTTTCGATCGAAAATTCTTTAAAACTCTTCGATCGAAGAGTTTTACACCTCCGGTGGGGATATTTCTGAACATGGGAAGGGTGTGGCGTGACACTTAAATATGTGGCCTTGGCTTTGGTCCTTTTGGCGGTGGCAGCCGCGCTTTACGTGCGCTTTGCGCCTTTGAGTGCCGAAAAATACCACGTTGATCTGCGATCCATCGAGGGCGAAGAGCTGCGCGGCCAATTTAGTGTCGGACGCAATGGCGATATTGCGTCGCCATATTTTGAGCCCGTAAATCTGTCTGCACCGGAAGCCGCAAAAAGAGTGCGGGAGGTGATCGAGGCCACACCACGCACCACCATGCTGGCGGGCTCCTTGGACGCTGGCGACGGGCCGGGCACATGGCGCGCGACCTATGTCACACGTTCTGCATTGTGGGGGTTTCCAGATATGACCACGGTCGAGCTGGAGACAGCCAATATCGGACTATTGCTCAGCATAACGGGCAGGCTGGTCTACGGCGTGGACGATTTAGGCGTGAACGAGGCTCGTATCCGAAGGTGGTTGGACGAAATCAAGTTTGACTAACCGATCAGGCAGTCTTCCTTTTGTTCCCGCCACATGGGCGAATTCAATGACATCTCGCAGCGGGCCATGAAAACGCGCCCCCCCACATTCATGCATTTGGTTTGCCCAAGCTCGACCCGTGCGCCGCTTTTGTCGGTGCAGTAGCAGTCCACCGTTTTGCGCGCTTGCGCAACAGACTGGGTTGTTATCGCGGCACCGAGAAGCGCCAATACAAACATAGCTTTCTTCATACTATATTATTAGCACAGTTGACGCCTCCCTGCCAATCGGGCAGCACGGGATATATGGTAGCACTCGAAAAACTCGCGCAAATTACGCAACGATTTGAATTCCTTGAGGCCAAATTGGCCTCGGGCGAAACAGATGATATTGCCGCGATTAGCCGGGAATATGCGGAGCTGAAGCCGGTCGCAGAGCAAGTTGCTGGCTTTCGCGCGATTCTGGACGGGATCGAAAGCGCCGAGGCGATGCTGGCCGACCCAGAGATGAAAGAGTTGGCGCAGGAGGAATTGTCGGAGCTGAAGGCGCAATTGCCCGAGGCCGAGGCCGCGATCCGGCTGGCGCTGCTGCCCAAAGACGCCGCCGACGCCAAGCCTGCGATGATCGAGATCCGACCCGGCACCGGCGGTGACGAGGCGGCGTTGTTTGCGGGCGACCTGTTGAACATGTACCGCCGCTACGCCGAAGATCAGGGCTGGGCCTTCGACATCATCGAGATGCAGGAGAGCGAGCTAGGCGGCATCAAGGCGGTGACCGCCCATGTCAAAGGCAACGGCGTATTCGCCCGTTTGAAATATGAAAGTGGGGTACACCGCGTGCAGCGCGTGCCGGTGACCGAAAGCGGCGGGCGGGTGCATACATCTGCGGCGACCGTGGCCGTTTTGCCGGAGGCCGAGGAGGTGGATATCGACATCCCGGCCACCGACATCCGCATTGATACAATGCGGGCCAGCGGGGCAGGCGGGCAGCACGTCAACACCACGGATTCGGCGGTGCGCATCACCCATATCCCGACGGGGATCATCGTGGTGAGCTCGGAAAAATCGCAGCACCGCAACCGCGAGATTGCGATGCAGGTGCTGCGCGCACGGCTCTATGATGCCGAGCGGCAGAAGATTGATGATGAACGCTCTGCTGATCGCAAGGCGCAGGTAGGCTCCGGCGACCGGTCGGAGCGGATCAGGACCTACAACTTCCCGCAGGGGCGCATGTCGGACCACCGGATCAACCTGACGCTCTATAAGCTGGATCAGGTCATGCAGGGCGACCTGGATGAAATCATCGACGCGCTGACAGCCGACGCACAGGCGCAGATGCTGGCGGATGAGGGGCTGTGAGCCTGACCGCCAAGGCGGCCCTGCAGCGCGGCATCGACACCTTTATGCGGATCGGGCTGGCTGACCCTGTTACAGATGCGGAGCGGCTTTTGGCCTATGCCATGGGCGTTGCGCGTGGGGCGTTGCCAATGAAGCGGGAACAGGTGTTGGATGCGACCCAGCTTGCGCGGTACCTTAACGCGGTGGATCAGCGCGAGCTGCGCATCCCCATCTCCCAGATCATTGGCCGGCGGGCGTTTTGGAACCATGACTTTCACGTCACCAGAAACGTGCTGGACCCGCGTCCCGACACCGAAACCCTTGTGGACGCGGCGTTGCGTCAGTCCTTTGGCAGTGTGTTGGATTTGGGCACCGGCTCGGGCTGCATCCTTCTGAGCCTGCTGTCCGAGCGACCAGAGGCACGCGGCCTTGGCGTCGACAAAAGCGCCGACGCGTTGGAGGTTGCGCGGATCAACCGCGCGGAATTGGGGCTGGATACCCGTGCAGAGCTGACGCAAAGCGACTGGTTTGGCGAGGTGTCGGGGCGGTTTGACCTGATCGTGTCCAACCCGCCCTACATTGCCGCGGACGTCTATGAGGACCTGCAGCCGGAAGTGCGGCTATACGAGCCCAAAATCGCGCTGACCCCCGGGGGCGACGGATTGGCAGCCTACCGCATTATCGCGGCGCAGGCAGGCGCATATTTGGCGCCGCAGGGCCAAGTCATGGTCGAAATTGGCTTCGATCAGCGCCACGTGGTGCAGGACCTGTTTGAACAAGCGGGCTTTGCCGATGTTGCGCTTGTGCAAGACATAAACGGAAAAGACCGCGTCGTGACGGCCATTTTGCGCTGAAAACGTCCGTTGGGCGCACGAATCCCCTTGCAATGGGTGGCCACGCGTTGTTTTACTATCTGCAGTAAGACGCAGGCCCTTCACGGCCCCTTACGCTTAAGCCAAAAATAAGGTCTCGATCCTAAGTCATGGGGACACCGCTTTGAATGCGGACAGGATCATAAGATAGACCGCTGCTTAACCAGGCTGGAACCCAACCCACATGAGATCTCAGAAATCCCGTTCGCGCGGCAAGAACCGTAACAACAACAACCGCTCCAATGTGAACATTGTGAACCGTGTGTTCGACAGCTCCGGCCCGGAGGGCAAGGTGCGTGGCACCCCGCAGCAAATCATTGAAAAATACCAACAGCTGTTTCGGGATGCCCAATTGGCGGGTGACCGGGTCGCGGCGGAGAATTTCCAGCAGCATGCCGAACATTACGCCCGGATTCTGGCGGATGCGATGAAAGAACAGGAAGCCAAGCGCGAGGCGCAGGAAGCCCAGCAAGCCGCCCAACGCGAGCGCCAGCAGCGCGAACGCGAAGAGCGACAGGAACAGCAGCAAAAGAACCAGCAACAAGGCGGCGACAGCCGGTCGGAGGACGGCAATGATGGCGGTCAGCCGGCTGAGCAGAAAGCGCGGTCGCGCCGCGAGCGCAAACCGCGTGAAGATGGCGACCGCGAAGGGTTGGAGCGCGTCTTGGGCGGCGGCGACCAGCCGGACGTGATTGATCTGGGTGAGGGCGGCGATAGCGGCTTGGTCGAAACGGTGGAGGCGGCGCCAAAGCCAGCCCGCAAACCGCGCACCCGCAAACCAAAGCCAGTTGTGGACGCGCCAGCGGCAGACGACACGCCCGCGGCTGAGTAACGCCTAGAACTGCCGCGCCAGCGCGCAGAAGGCTTCCAGCGAGACTTGCTCGGCGCGTTCGGTGGGTTTGATCCCGGCCGCCAGCAACCGATCCTCAATATCCGAGGCCAGCGCTTTCAGCGATGACCGCATCATCTTGCGTCGTTGGTTGAACGCGGCGGCGACGACCCGGTTCAATGTGGCTGCGTCCGCCTCGAAACGCGGCGCGGGCAGGGCGTCCAGATGGACCACTGCCGAATGCACTTTGGGGGCGGGCACAAAAGCCTCGGGTGGCAATTCCATCACGACGCGTGGGGTGCTGCGCCATTGCGCCAGCACCGCCAGCCGCCCGTAGGCCTTGCCTCCGGGCTGTGCCACGATCCGGTTGGCGACTTCGCGCTGAAACATCAAGGTCAGCGATTGCCAGAACGGCGGCCACTCGGGCGGGGTCAGCCACCTCACCAGCAACTCTGTGCCGACATTGTAAGGCAGGTTTGCCGCCACACGGATCGGGGGGGTCAGATGCGCCAGGGGGTCGACGTCCAACGCGTCGCCGTTGATGACCTGCAACTGGTCAGGGTAGGCCACGCCAATTTCAGCCAGCGCCGGCAGGCAACGCGCGTCTTTTTCAATGGCCAAAACGCGGCGCGCGCCCTCTGCGAGGAGCCCGCGCGTCAAACCGCCGGGGCCGGGGCCCACTTCCAGCACGTCACATCCTGTCAGGTCTCCGGCCTGGCGCGCAATTTTGGCCGTTAGGTTCAGGTCCAGCAGGAAGTTCTGGCCCAGACTTTTCTTGGCCGATAACGCGTGGGTGCGGATCACATCGGACAGGGGCGGCAACCCATCTATCTGCGCCATGCACGTGTTTCCATTTGGTTAAAAATACTCATGTCGCACGGGCCAAAGCCATGTCGCGGCCCATGCGTAACGCGGCGATGGTCGATGTCGGGTCGGCAATTCCACGCCCCGCAATGTCAAACGCCGTGCCGTGGTCGGGGGAGGTGCGGATAAAATCCAACCCCAGGGTGACATTCACGCCCCCCGCAAAATCAATGGTCTTGATCGGGATCAGCGCTTGGTCGTGATACATGGCAATGGCCACGTCATATCCTGCGCGCGCTTTTGCATGAAACATGGTGTCTGCTGGCCATGGGCCGGTCACGTCCATCCCATCTGCCGCCAGCCCGGAAAGGCACGCGTTGATCCAGTCCAGCTCTTCCTTCCCCATAGCACCCCCTTCGCCCGCATGCGGGTTCAGCCCGCAGACAGACAGCCGCGGGGCGCTGACGCCAAAGTCGCGTTTCAACGCGCTTTGTGTGATCTGCAAGGTCTGGGTCAGAAGCGCAGGTGTCAGTGTCGTTGGGACATCGCCCAGCGCGATGTGGATGGTGACCGGTACAACCCGCAGCTCGGGGCAGGCCAACATCATTACCACGGTGTCCTTGCCATCAAGTGCTGCCAGATATTCGGTGTGACCGGGATAGGCAAAGCCCGCGCCGTCCATCAACGCTTTTTTATGAATGGGCAGGGTGCAGAGCGCCGAGGCGCTGCCGTCGCGCACCATATCCACGCCGCGTGCGATCACGTCGATCACGTCCTGGGCGTTGCGCGCATCGGGCACGCCAGCCACGGCGTCGCCAGCAAAATCATGCTGCATCATCGGCAGGGGGCCCGCTGGATCAATGTCGCCCGCTGAGCCGACCAGTTGCACATCGCCCGTCACATGGGCCTCGTCGCCCAGCAGGAAAAACGGCACCTCGTGGCGCAGCGCATCCCACGCCTTATGCGCAATTTCCAGACCCACACCGGCGGGTTCCCCGCAGGTCAGGCAGATCGGGGTCATTGGGCTTGTGTGTCGATGATGATCGCGTCGGCGCGCAACTCCTCAAGGTAGCTGTCGGCGTAGGACCCAAGGCGTTGGTTGAACAGATTGTTGCGGGCTTGTTCACGGTCGTCGACGACCGGCAGCGGCTCGCCGTCTGCGTCAAGCTCGGGCTCTGCCTCGTCGCCCGTATCCAGCGTGCGCCCGCACAACATCAGGAACACTTTGAACGCGCCGTCCTGGCGGGTCAGCGTGCTGGAGGTTTCGTTATCATCCAGCTTGGCCAGTTCCAGCGCAATGTCCCCCGGAACCTCTCCCGCGGCTTGAACGGGGCGGCTGAAATATTCCGGCGGCAAGGATTGCGCCGGTTTGTACAGGTCGTCGCATGTGTCGTAATCGTTCTTCAGCTTCTGCGCCGAGGCGCGTGCGGCGTCGGAATTGCCGCCGGGGATCAGGATTTGAACGTATTCCAACGCCAAGGTCTCAGCGGCTTCGCCTTCTGTTTCCTCAAGGGCGCGCAATTGGAAGATGCCGATGCCGGGTCCCAGATTGATGGGGTCCGTCACCTCTCCGGGTTCAAGCACCAAAACGGCGGCGCGCAGCGCGGGCGGGATCTGGCCCAAAGGCAGCCATTCCAAACGTCCGCCACGTCCCCTTGTCGGAGCCGCAGAGTACCGGCGCGCGGCCGCACTGAACGCACTTTCGGTTTTGATTGTGTCAGACAAGCGCTGGATCAAAGCGCGGTTGCGCTCGGCCTGTGGGCCCGCGGCGGGCACGATTATCTCCGCCAGCAGCAGGCGCACGGACGTGCCGGTGTTGGTGGATTGTGACAGGGCGCGATCCACCTCGGCCTCGGTCACCTGCGCACGGGGGCCAAAGCGGCCCTGCACAAAGGTGCGCCATGCCAGCCCTGCGGCCACAAAATCACGGAAGGTTTCCGCCGCGACGCCTGCCTGGCCGATGGCCTGAATGAATTCGTCCGCCGACAGGTTGGCGCGGCCTGCAAATTCTTCCATGCCGACCTGCAACTCATCGGGCGAGGGGATGACGCCTGCGCGGCGTGTTTCGCTCAGGCGCAGGCGGTCCTCGATCAGCCCTTCGCGGGCTTGTTCCGCAGGGTCGCCGGGCGCGCGCAGCAGCGTCAGGAACGCGGCGCGCTGGTCGATTTCATATTGCGTGATGGCCATGTCGTTGACGGTTATCACCGTCTCGAAAAGGCCTTGGGCCGCCGCTGAAAGCGGGGCCAATGCCGACATCATCCAGAAGGCCAAAAACAAAGGTGCGCGTAAGAGTGTCATGGGGTCTGCTCGTTTTTATTATCCACTGCACTTGCGGGCGAAGCTCTCTCCGCCGATCCCGCGCGCGCCGAAGCCCGCCAGCTGGACCGACAGATTGAAATCCGTCGTCGGTGTTACATTAGTCGAAGAGGTGAAGCGGCGCGAGAGGGAAAGGTCGACCTTCGCACATTCGTTTTGGTAGCTGGCGCCGAAACCGGCCCGCGTGGTGCGATCATCCACAAAATCGTAGCGCAGGTTGGACGACAAGGTCCAATGGCGGCTGACGCGATAGGCCCCGTCTACGGCAAACTCTGATGTATCAATCGGGCGGCCCTCGGCGCCATCGGCTTCCAGCCACGCATAGGTCGACCCAAGGCGGAACTTGTCGCCTGTCCAGTTTAGACGCATTTCATTGCGTGACAAAGAGAACCCATCATCAAAGACCGCGCGGTTGATGACGTCAAAATTTTCGCCGACCTTCAGCTGCGCGGCCACCAGCCAGTCGCTGCTTTTGCCCTGCAACCCTGTCGACACCGAAAACTGGTTCAGGTCGCGTTCGCGAATAACCCGCCCAACCGTCAGGCCAAGAGCCCAACCATCATGGTCCTCGCGCGTGTAGGTGACGCCGACATTCATGCGCCGGCCACCTTCTTGCCCGTCAACGCCCGGGAAGCGGGAGAAAGAGAACAGGTTGGCCTCGTCAAATTCGACCAGCAGACTGTCTTCGTTGGCCACATCCGTCAGATTGCGGTTTGCGTCCTTGGCAAAGACCAGCTGCACCACCGGTTCCATCAGATGGGTGGCCCCGGCGGATTGGCGCAGCATTGGCCAACGCCATTCTGCCATCGAGTAGTGGGTGATTTCGGTTGTGTCATCAAAGGCCAGCCGGGCGTCCTGGCGGACCTGATACCAGTCCGCCCGCACTTCGGTCGCGGCCGCAAAGATCATCCCGTTGGTCATGACCCAGTCCCGTCGCCAATCGGCAACGGCCGACAGCCGTGCGACATCCCGCGACAGGCCGGTATTGGTCACGTCAAAATCTGCACGCCGGTAATGGCCGCTCGCTTCGAGCTGCAGCGAGGCGATTCCGCCGGGCCAGCGGGGCGTGAAGCGGCGTTTGTAGATTGCATCGCCCACCAGTGTTGGCAACGTGCGGTTGTTATCTCCGTCGCGCAGCGATTTGTAATGCACCAGCTCCACGCCGATATATTCGTCGCGCCGCGCCCGGAATACGTCGATTGCACTGTCGAGACGGTCCTTGTCGGAAAAGCCGTATTGCAGCAGATAGCCATTGTCGGTCACCGCCTCCACGTCAAATTCCAGCGTGAAGCCACGGGGCAGGGCGAAAGTGCCGTCCGCAAAGACGTAGCCGCGGATATTTTCCGTGGTCGTCAGATTATCGTCGGTGATGGCCCCGTTGATTTCGAATTCGCCAAAGGACAGTTTCTGGCGATAGCGCGCCTCCAAGGTGCGCGAGCCGCGATCGGTCAGCCAAGGCGTCAACGTCAGATCGGCGTGGTCACCAAGTGCAATGAAATAGGGCAGCTTGATCCCGATGCCCAGGTCGCCATCAGAATTGATCTCTGGCAGCAGGAAGCCGGTGGCACGCTTTACCGTTGGGTCCGGCAGGCGCAGGTAGGGCCAATAAAACACCGGGATGTCGAGCACACGGAAACTGGCATTGTCGAAATACAGCTGGCGCTCTTCGGCGTCATGGGTGATGCGCTGGGCCCGAATTTCCCAAAGCGGGGTGGGGTTGTCGGCGCAGATGTTGCAGCTTGACGCGACGGTTTTGTAGAATTGCGTGTACCGGCCGTCGCTGCGGCGGACTTCGTTCGCGGCAACCTGCAATTGTTGGGCAAAGACCACGCGGGCCTGCGCAAGAATGCCATCCTGCAAATCACCGGACAGTTCCGCGAAATCGGCGACGATCACCACATCCTGCCCGTCAATCAGGTAAAGCGGACCCGTGACCGTCAGCCGGTCCTTGGCCCCATCATACTGGATCGAACTGGCCCGCAGCCGGATGCCGTCTTGCAGCACCTCCACATTGCCCGAGGCAACAAGCTGGCGCGCCTGCGGATCGAAGGCCACATTATCCGCCACCAGTGACGCGGTTTTCACCTGCGCTGCCGCAACTGCGGGCAGGACCAGCAACAAGATGCCGATAAGAAGCGCGCGCATATCAGCCGTCCTCCATATGGAACAGCAGGCCAAGCGACATGAATATGCCAGCCAGCGGCGGTGCCCAGGCGGCGACGATGATCGGAATTTGTCCATTTTCGCCAAGAACTTGCGCGAAGTTTCTTAAAAAGTACACGGAGAATCCCATCAAAATCGCAAAGAGAACCATTAAGCCGGTCCGCCCAAACCGGGTGTGGCGCATGGTGAAGCCTGCGCCGATCAGAACCATGGCGGCCAGAAGCAGCGGATTGGCCAATTCCATATGCAACCAGACCCGGTGTTGCAGCGCCGAGAAGCCCGCGCGGTCAAGCTGCGCAATAAAGGCGGGAAGTTCCCAAATGGGGATAGCCGCCGGACTGCCGAAGCTGTCGCGGATCTGGTCACGGGTCAGATCAGAGGGCACCGCCAGTTGCGCCAGCTGGACCGCGCCTTGTTCGGCATTCCCGTCTTGGTCGAATGTCCAACGCTTGGCTTGGCTCAAGGCCCATTCGCCAGACAGCAGGACGGCCTCGGCCGCATCAATGCGGTAGGTCGCGGCCCCGCCCAGATCAAAGCCATAGAACGTCACGCCGAAAAACTGGGTGCCATCCAGGTTGGACCGTTCGGCGCGGATCACCACTTGCCCGCCTGCGCTGGCCTGACGCAACCACACCCCGCCCTCGCTGATCGAGGAAGTGCTGGAGTTGCCAGCATAGCGCGCGGAGGCAATTTCGAACTGTTTGGAGGTGGCGGCGACGATTGGGTTGAGCGCGGCAACGCCCAGCACCCCGAACGCAAAGGCGGTCAGGACCGGCGCGAATAACGACCGGATCGCGGAACGGCCAGAGGCGCGGGTCACAACCATCTCGGATGTGCGCGCGAGCCCCAGAAACAGCATGATCGTGGCCAACACTGTCAGCAAAGGCAGCATCCGGTACATCGTGGCGGGTGCTTTTAAAAGCGCCAGCTCGCCTGCCTCGATCATGCCGACGGCGTCGCTGTCAAAGCGGCGCATCTGCTCGACCATGTCGATCAGGTAGACGATCCCGAAAAACACGCCAAAGACCAGCAGGAAGGCGCGCAAGAAGCGGCGCATGAAATACCAATCCAGCCTCATGCCGCGGCCCTCCCGGGTCGGCGGAACTTGCGCGCTGACGAGAGCGCCATCAGTGCCAAGGTCATGAACATGCCGACGGCGGGGGCGAGATAGGCAAACCACCACAGCGTTTCGTCGCCGCGCCCGACTTCCTCTGCAGAATTGGCAATGAGCTGTATCAAGATAATCAGCACTACGGCCACAACCACCTGCCGCCAGACGCCGAACCTTGAAAATCCGCCCACCATCAACGCCGCGAAGCCCATCAAGGGCACGATGATGGACAGTAACGAGCGCGCCACGCGGTCGTGCGCCTCGTACAAAAAGTCTGCCAGATCGCCGACCGCACTGTCGAGGTCGTCGGCGCTGGGGTTGAGCAAGACCGAGGTCGGCAATTCGCGCAGGTCACGCTGCCGCCCGTCACTGCCGGAAATCAATGCCCCGATGTCGTATGCGAAATCCGCAAATTCGATCGTGCTGAGCCGCCCGGTTTCGGCGCGATATGTTTGCGCCAGACCGTCATACATGACAAGGCGCGGACCGGTGTCGCCACGCACCAACAGCGCGCGTTCTGCCGTGTAGGTCACAACTGCTGCGGGATCGCGCTCATCTTCAAGGAACAGCTCTTTCATTTCGCCCAGATCGGTGATCCGGCGAATATAGACCGTGATGCCGGTCGCAGGGTGCAGGAACTGGCCTTCCTTCAGGAACCGCGCGGTGATGTCACGCGAAATTTCGGCGCTGCGCCCGGCCAGCTCGGTGCGGGCGGCGGGCACCAGAATATGGGCAAGGATAGCCACCAGCAGGGCCACGATGGTGCCAAAGTAGACCACTGCCCGCCCAATGCGGAAGGTGGATGCGCCCGCAGTTTGCAGCACTACCATCTCGCTGTCAGAGGACAGACGGTTGGTCACATAGACCGCTGCCACAAAGGCCGAAATGGGCAAAACGATCATGATGACATAGGGCAGGGCCAGCATGGTGAATTCAAGAAACACCAGCGCCGTCTGGCCGTCGCCGATCAACTGATCGAACAGCGAAATCGCGCGGTTGATCCAGTAGACAGACACCAAAACAAGGGAAAAAAAGCCGAACAGAAGCAGGAGCTGCGACAGCATATATCTGTCGAATCGCGCCACCCTCTACTCCTCACCGTTTCTTTTTCGAAAACCTAGCCGAAATACGCGCCTGTCAAAAGGGCCTTCTGGCCTTCCAGCGGTACGCGCGATAGCTATGGTTCAACGAATTCACACAAGAGGCGCCAACATGACCACCCCAGTGACCCCATCCTTCATCACCACCGACATCGACCTCATCAAAGAGGCGCAGGGGATGTTGGCCATTTTTGTCCCCGAAGCGGGCACTTTGGACACAACGGCCAAGCGCGTGAACCGCCTGTCTCGTGGCGCGATTGCCCGGCTGGTTGATGGGGACGGCTTTGCCAAGCTTGATGAGGGCAAGGCCATGGTGCTGGCCTATCCCAGCAACATGGAGGCTGAGGGCGTCGTGGTCATTAAGCTGTCGCGCCGTCCCGATGTTGGGTCCGCACGCAAGGCGGGGGCCACACTGGCCAAAATGGTTGGCAGCAAAGAGGTGATGGTCTTGTGTGGCAACCTGCGCCGTGCCGAAGAGGTGGCATTGGGCTATGCGCTGCGGGTCTATGAATTCAACGACCATTTCACCAAAGAGGCGACCGATCCCGGCGCCGTCAAATTTATGGTCAACGACGTGGCCACGGTGCGCGACGCCGCGTCGGCCAACGGCGCGGTTGCGGATGGCGTGTTTTTCACCCGCGATCTGGTGAATGAGCCGGCCAACGTGCTGACCACCACCGAATTTGCCGACCGGCTGGTCGCGCTGGAAAAGCTGGGCGTGACAGTCAAGGTGCTGGAAGAGGACGCATTGGAAGAACTCGGGATGGGCTCGCTGCTATGCGTCGGGCAAGGCTCTGACAGCCCCTCCAAAGTTGTGGTCATGGAATGGATGGGCGGCGAAGTCGGCGATGCCCCCTTCGCGCTGGTCGGCAAGGGGGTCGTGTTTGACACAGGCGGTATCTCGCTGAAGCCCGCAGGCGGCATGGAAGACATGACGATGGATATGGGGGGCGCGGGCGTCGTGGCGGGCGTGATGAAAACGCTGGCGGCCCGCAAGGCGAAATCCAACGTGGTGGGGCTTGTGGGCCTTGTCGAGAATATGCCGTCCGGCAACGCAGTGCGCCCGGGCGACGTGGTGACGTCCATGAAGGGCGACACGATCGAGGTTATCAACACGGATGCCGAGGGGCGCTTGGTGCTGGCCGATGTGCTGTGGTATGCACAAGAGCAGTACGAGCCGATTGGCATGATAAATCTAGCAACCCTGACAGGCGCGATCATCATCGGCCTTGGCCATGAAAACGCGGGCGTTTTCTCGAACAACGACGCGCTGGCAAATGCGTTCCTGAAATCCGCCGGGCTGGAAGACGAGGGCGCGTGGCGGATGCCGATGGGTAAAGCCTATGACGACCAGCTTAAGTCGCGTGTGGCCGACATGAAAAATGTCGGTGGTCGGCCTGCGGGCTCGATCACTGCCGCGCAGTTCCTGGAGCGCTTCGTGAAGCCCGAGACGCCTTGGATCCATTTGGACATTGCGGGGGTGGCCTCGCTGAAGACCGAAAGCGATTTTGCCCCCAAAGGGGCGACGGGGTGGGGCGTGCGTGCGCTTAACCGGCTGATCGCCGACAATTTTGAGACTCCGCAGCCCTAAATGTCGGAAGTCTTCTTCTACCATCTGACCACTCAGCCGCTTGAGCAGACCTTGCCCAAGCTGCTGGGGTTGGCGCGTAAGGCTGGCTGGCGCATTGCCATTCGCGGCAGTTCTGCCGAGCGGCTCAAGTGGCTCGATGACCGGCTTTGGCAGGAGGATGGGTTCGTCCCGCACGGGGTGGCCGGCGGCGATCATGATGCGGATCAGCCGATCCTGTTGACCGAAGGCGAGGCGGGCAATGCGCCCGATTGCGTTATCTCAATCGACGGGGCGGAATTGACGCCGTCTGAAGTCATGTCGATGAAACGCGCGATGATCTTGTTTGATGGAAATTCAGGCGAGGCCGTGGCCCATGCTCGCACTCAATGGAAGGCGATGACCACTGCGGACATCCCGTCAAAATACTGGTCTCAGGAAAATGGCCCGTGGGAAATGAAGGCCCAGCATCCGGCCTAGGGGGCGCCTTCTTCGGGGTCGTCGCGCCATTTCCACGCAATGGCCCCCAAATAGTTGCCGCTATCCACACCAATAACACTGGCGCGGGCAGGGCCGTAGGCGTCGGCCCGTCTGACGCGGCGTTCTGAGTTGCGGTTGCGCACGACGCGCTGGATGCCAGTGATGGTGAGCGCCAAAAACATGCCTTCGCCTGCCAGCGGTATCGTGTCCACTGTCTGCCACCCATCGTTCAACGCCTCTTCCAGCAGGGCAAACGGGTCTATGCGTCTGGTGATGGGGGTGTCTCTCACGGGGGGCGGGCTCAGCGTTGCGTTTGGATCACCGCGTATATGGTCGGACGGCAGGACGGTGTAAAGCGGACGTTAACGTCAAAGTAAGGCAATCTGTTGCGAGGCGGCATGCCATGACATTCGGTGCCTTATGACACTAGCGTTCAAGAAGCAGTTGATCGCCGCGAATTTCGATGCGCGAGAACCGCTCCAGGTAGCTCATGCCCAGAAGGGATGTGTCCAGATCGCCCTCGTTGACGGATGCTCTGACGGTTCCTTCCTCTATGTCGCCGACCCTGACATCGGTCAAGCGAACCCGGGCGGTGCGCACAATGCCATTTGCGGTCGAGGCCTGCCCGCTAAAGATCAACTCATCGCGGTTTATCCCAACCCGCGCGGCGTCAGCGAGGCTGAGCACCACATCCGTGGCCCCGGTATCAACCACGAACTCTACAGGCACCTCGCCGACATGCAGGGTCAGATAGAAATGGCCGTCAGGACGGCGCGGCGTTTCAATCACGCCCTGCTCGATAGAGACCGATTGCTGCGGAATAACAGTGTCTTTGACGTCGTTCCAAAGCCCGTAAGCCACGATGACGCCCAGAAATATGAACACCCAAAGGCTGGCGGCCCGCGCGGTCTCGCCCAGGTTCTTGCGGCCCGAGACAAAGAAATAGCTGCCGACCACGCAGCCCAGCAGGATGAGGTATATCAGTCGTCCGGTGTCGTCGCCTGTCATGATGCGGGCCCTCCTGCGCTTTATATAGGCACGCAGCTACAGCGGTGCCAGCACCCCAAGGTCGCGCATGCCATCGACAACAAACTGCACCGACAGCGCCGCGAGGATCATCCCCATCAGGCGTGTGGTAACCACAACGCCCGTGGCACCCAGCAGTTTTTCGATGGGCCCCGCCAGCAAGAACATTGCAAAGACCAGTGCTACAACGCCGATCATTACGGCAATTATCATCCCAGTTACATCCCAGCCTTGCCCCGAGGACAGCAAGATCATGGTGGCCAATGCGCCGGGGCCCGCGATCAGGGGCATCGCCAGCGGGAACACGGATGGATCGTTGGAGACGTCGTTTTTGACGTCATCCGCCTTGTCCTCGCGCCGCGCGGTGCGGCGCTCAAACAGCATGTCGAGCGCGGTGATGAACAACAAAATGCCACCCGAGATGCGGAAGGCGGCCAGAGAAATGCCAACGAAATCAAGCAGTTTCTGCCCGGCCAGCCCGAACACGGTCAGAATGAACACCGCCACCAAACAAGATGTGGCCGCGATCCGCAGGCGCTGCTTTTGCGTCATGCCTGATGTCATGGCGACAAACATCGGGGCCAGCCCGATGGGGTCGATAACCACAAACAGCGTGAAGAACGCGGTGACTGCCAGCGCCAGCTCCATTACTTTTCTGCCTTCTCCAGCTTGGCCTGCGCCTTGATCCACATAGATTCCGCGCGGTCCAGCGCCTCCATCACTTCGGAGTATTTCTTCTGGTAAACCTCACGCTTGGCCTTGTTCTGATCCTCGTAAATCTTCGGGTCCGCCAGCCGTTTGGCCAGCTCGTCCTGCATGCCAGCGATCTTTTCAACGCGGGCCTCGCATTGGCGCACGTCGGACCGCATCGCCAGAATTTCGTCGCGTGACGCGGCTTTCTTCTTGGGCTTTTCGATCTTGTTGCCCGACTTGTCCTTGTCCGGCGGGGCCAGCAGCAGCTTGCGATACGCTTCCAGATCATCCGTGTAAGGTGTGACGCGCCCGTCTTTGACGAGCCACAGCCGGTCCGCGACAAGGCTCAGAAGGTGCATGTCGTGGCTGACCAAGATCACCGCGCCTGAATAGCGGGTCAGCGCCTCAACCAGCGCCTCCCGGCTTTCGATATCAAGGTGGTTGGTCGGCTCGTCGAGGATCAACAGATGCGGGGCGGGGAGCGTGGCCAGCAGCAGCGAAAGCCGCGCCTTTTGCCCGCCCGACAGGCGACCGACTTCGGTGTCAGCCTGATCCGCGCCTAGGCCAAAAGAGGCAAGGCGTGCGCGCAGCTTGGCCTGACCTTCATGGGCGCGCTCGCGGATCAGGTGTTCGAGCGGGGTCTCGTCGATATGCAGCTCGTCAACCTGGTGCTGCGCAAAAAAGCCGATGCGCAGCTTGTTGGAGGCGGTCAGCTGCCCGCCCATTGGTTTAAGCCTGTCCGATAACAGCTTGGCCAGCGTCGATTTTCCTTCGCCGTTGCGGCCCAGAAGCGCGATACGGTCATCTTGGTCGATGCGCAGGTTCAGGTGGCTCAGGACGGTTTTATTGTCATAGCCGACCGACACGTTTTCGGTGTTGATGATTGGCGGCGACAGCTCTTCGGGCTTGGGGAAGGTGAAGACCACGCGGGCGGCATCCTCGGGCGCGGTGATCGTTTCCATCTTCTCAAGCATCTTCACGCGGGATTGGGCTTGCTTGGCCTTTGACGCCTTGGCCTTGAACCGGTCCACAAAGGCCTGCAAATGCTCGCGCTTGAGGTCCTGCTTCTTGGCCGCTGCCGCCTGCACCGCGCGTTTGGCGGCGCGTTGGCGGGCAAATTGGTCGTAAGGCCCTGTGTAATAGGTCAGCTGCTTGTCTTCGAGATGCAGGATGGCGTTAACCGACCGGTTCAGGAGCGCCCGGTCGTGGGAGATGATGATGACCGTGTGTGGGTAGCGGGTCAGGTAATTTTCCAGCCACAACGCACCTTCAAGGTCCAGATAGTTGGTGGGCTCGTCCAACAGCAGGTAGTCGGGCGCGGAAAACAGGACGGCGGCCAAGGCCACCCGCATCCGCCACCCGCCCGAGAAGTCGGAACAGGGCTGCAACTGTTCCGCCGGCGTGAAGCCGAGCCCCGCCAGAATGGATGCGGCACGCGCCTCTGCCGACCATGCGTCAATATCGGTCAGCCGCGTTTGCACATCGGCGATTCGGGCGGGGTCGGTGGCAGTCTCCGCCTCTGCCATCAGTTCGGCGCGTTCCAGATCGGCGGCCAGCACGGTGTCGATCAACGAGACCTCGTTGCTGGGCACTTCCTGCGCGATGCCGCCGATGCGGGCGCGGTCGGGCAGGGTGATGGTGCCGCTTTCCAGGATCAACTCGCCCCGGATCAGCTTGAACAGCGTGGTCTTCCCCGCGCCGTTGCGGCCAATCAGGCCAACCTTATGGCCCGTGGGAATGGTCGCGGTCGCGCCCTCTAACAAGGTGCGGCCTTCAACGGCGTAGCGGAGGTCTGTCATACGTAGCATGTGGCCCGTGTCGCTTATGGCGTAGCCAGTGTCAATGAACCGCTTTCCAAGGGCCAACGCCCATGTTAGGTCCGCGCCAAATTCACACGCAAAGGAGCCCGAAATGGCCGTTCAACGCACATTCTCAATCATCAAACCAGACGCCACCAAACGCAACTTGACAGGCGTCATCGCCGCCAAATTCGAAGAAGCCGGCCTGCGCATTGTCGCCTCCAAGCGCATCCAGTTGACGCTGGCCCAGGCCCAGCAGTTTTACGGTGTACATTCCGAGCGTCCGTTCTTTGGTGAGCTGTGTGAGTTTATGATCTCCGAGCCCATCGTTGTTCAGGTCCTGGAAGGCGAAGACGCGATTGCCAAAAACCGCGAAGTCATGGGCGCCACCAACCCTGCCGAAGCCGCAGACGGCACCATCCGCAAGGAATTTGCGCTGTCCATCGGCGAAAACTCGGTGCACGGCTCTGACGCGCCTGAGACCGCTGCAGAAGAGATTGCCTTCTTCTTCTCTGGCCTTGAACTGGTTGGCTAAAGTAAAATTCTTCTTCGAAGAATTTTGGCCAAGAATTTTCGGCGAAAATTCTTACGACTCCGCGCCGCTCTGATCTGTCAGAGCGGCGTTTTCCTTTGGAATGCCCAAGTCTTCGCGCAGGATTCGGGCGTTGCGGATGTTGGCTTGCCAGCCAAAGTCAAACAAATCACCCACCAAAGGGACCAGCCCGACCAGCCAGTCGATCCCCACATTGAACCCCATCCGGCCCAACGCATGAGTCGACGCGCCAAGGCGCCTTGCTTCGATCATCACGTAAAGGGCAGGGGCCAGGGCCAGTGTGTCGCCAATGACCGGGACCAAGCCCAGCACGGAATCCAGGCCAAGTGTCAGCCGGGTGCCGGGGATGCGCACTAGCGCATCCATGTTGACAGCAAACCGATCAAGGTTTTGCAGGTCGCGCTCTAATTCGCGACGCGAAGGGGCGGGTAAGTTGTTCATCGGCGGACCCCCACGCCAATTGTATCAAGAACGCTTTCAAAGCCACTGAGATCGCTGTCGAAATGGCGGTCTTTCAACGCGTCAAAACGGGCTCGTAGGGCTTTCTTTTCCGCGCCCTTACAGTCGTTCCAAGGGCGGCCTTGCAGCCCCATCACCAAGACATAGTACCCGATGAAATGAGGTCGGGTGCCGCTCGCCAGCAGCTTGCCGTAAGCCGCGTCGGGGCCGATCTCGCGCAATTGCTTGGCCGTGGTAATACCGACCGCGCCAAGGCTTTTCTCATAGGCCGGGCCAAGGTTGCGGATAGAAGAAATCGGGTCTGACATCCGCTAAACATAGGTGCGCTTGGCCGTCGGTGAAAGCCTTTACAGGCTCGCCCAATCGGTAAAGCGCCAATCGGCGGCTTTGACAGGGGGAGATTTGACCGGTGGCGTGGTGACCGGCGGTTGTGGTGCATTGGTCATTGCTCTTGTCCTCATCTGACGAGGTCTTGGTGCCTCGATTGTCAGCTCAGCAAAGCAATAGGTCAGCGGCCTGCCGGAAATGAGGCGGAAATGAGGCAAGATCGAAGTGGTGCGCAATGGCCACACCGGCGTGTCATCCCAGCATCTGCAGGTCGCCATCCACTGATATCGCCTGACCCGAAATTGCGCGCCCCTTTGGGCTGGCCAAGAACAAAACCTGATCGGCAAGCTGTCTTGCGGTCACATAGTCCTTCAGGGAGGTGTAGGAAAATGCTTCCGCCTCGACCTGTGCCATTGAAATCCCACGTGCCTGGCTGCGTGCCTCCATGACGCGCCGTTGCCGGTCTCCCGCCACGAGGCCCGGAAGGATTGCGTTGGCCCGCACGCCATCGGGTCCAAGTTCGATGGCCAAGGACTTGGTGAAGCCAATCACGCCCCATTTGGCAGCCGCATAGGGGGACCGCATTGCGAAGCCCAACTTTCCGGCGGCGGAAGACATGTTGGTGATGGACCCGTTCTCGCTGGCTTTCAGGAACGGCACGGCCGCCCGCGTGCAATTGAATTGTCCGGTCAGACACACATCCAGTACGCGCGACCAGTCGGCGGGGTCTATGTCTTCCACCTTTGCGGTCGGCCCGCCAATGCCCGCATTGTTCACCAGCGCGTCCAGCCCGCCCATGGCGGCGCTGGCCTTCAGCACAAACCATTCCGCGGTTCTTGCGTCACTTACGTCGCAGACCCAGGTCTTCAATTCGGGCAGATCGCTTTGCAACACCTTCAGGGCGTCCTTGTCCACGTCACACACGCAGACGGACGCGCCTTCCTCGACGAAAGCCTGCGCAATTTCACGGCCAATGCCTGACGCCCCGGCGGTCACAATCACCTTGGCCCCGGCCAACCCCATATCCATCATGAACCCTCCGCTTAACTCTTTGACAGCCTGCGCCAGCTTGCGGTTATCATCAAGCCATCAGGGGAGGGCCACGATGAGCCGCAAAGTCATGATTACCTGCGCCGTGACGGGCGCGATCCACACGCCGACCATGTCGCCCCACCTGCCGATCACCCCGACCGAAATTTCGGACGCCGCGATCGGGGCGGCGGAGGCCGGCGCGGCGTTGGTCCATATCCACGCCCGTAACCCCGAGACAGGCCAGCCGGACCAATCGCCCGAGGCCTTCAAGCCGATCCTGAGTATCATCAAGCAGGCCACCGACGCTGTCATCAACATCACCACCGGCGGTGCGCCCACCATGCTGGTCGAAGAACGGGTCAAACCGGCCGAGCAATTCCAACCTGAGGTCGCCTCCCTCAATATGGGGTCGATGAATTTCGGCCTTTACCCGATGCTGGCCCGCTACAGAGACTTTCAGCATGACTGGGAGGAACCCTATCTGGCAGGCTCCGACGACCGCGTGTTCAAGAACACCTTCAAAGACATTGCATACATCCTGACCAAATGCGCGGAGGCCGGCACGCGATTTGAAATCGAGTGCTACGACATTGGCCATCTCTATACGCTGGCCCATTTTGCGGATCGCGGGTTGGTCAAGCCGCCTTTCTTTGTGCAGTCGGTCTTTGGGCTGCTGGGCGGCATAGGCGGGCATCCTGACGATGTGTCCCATATGAAGCGCACCGCCGACCGGCTGTTTGGGGACGACTATGAATGGTCGGTGCTGGGGGCGGGCAAAAACCAATTGGCGATCGCCGCGCAATCGGTGATGTTGGGCGGCCATGTGCGCGTCGGACTGGAGGATAGCCTGTGGCTGGGGCGGGGTCAGCTGGCTGAAACCAACGCCCAACAGGTCACTAAAGCCCGCGACATGATCGAGGCGCTGGGCTATGACGTGGCAACCCCCGCAGAGGCGCGGGAGATGTTGCAGCTGAAAGGCGCCGACAAAACCGCCTTCTAGGGGCGCGGACAACTGGAGTGGATGATATGCCAGACCACCTTGCGCCCGGCGTTTATGTCGATGATGCGGCCTCTGGGGCAAGGCCTATCAGTATGGTGGGCATGTCGGTTGCCGCCATTTTTGGCGTGGCACCTCGGGTCGATAGGTTCGTTGGTGAGCCGGTTCCTGTCACCAGCTTGGCCAAATTCAAGTCTGCGTTCATTAATCCAATGGATGGGGAGGAACCCGGTGCCAAACCAACTGCAAACACGCTGACCAATGCAGTGGACGGGTTTTTGTCCAATGGCGGGTTGCGCTGCTATGTTGTCAATCTGGGCGCGGGGGTGAGTTCGGTTTTGCCGGCCCATCTTGAGCCGCTGGACCAACTGCACGAAATCAGCCTGCTTGTGGCCCCGGGCTTTAATGATCTGACAAGCTACGACACCCTGACCGCGCATTGCGAGACAAAGCGCACTTGTTTCGCCATCTTGGATACGCCCGCGCGGATTGATCCGATCCATCTGATGACCACCCCAATGGTGGCTGGTGGCGACGGTATGTTGCCGCCAAGGTCGCAGCATGGCAGCACGGCGGTCTACGCCCCTTGGATACGAGAACCCGACGTGATGACCGGTGAGATAGTGGATCAACCGCCCTCTGGCCATATTGCCGGGGCCTTCGCCCGTACAGATGCGATGCAAGGTGTGCATAAAGCCCCCGCCAACACGCCATTAATCGGCGCTACCGGCCTGACACAGGCAATCTCAAGCGCCGACCAAGCGGTGCTCAACCCATTGGGCGTGAATTGCATCAAAATGGATGAGAACGGCATCCGTATTTGGGGCGCACGAACATTGGCGGACGCGTCAAGCGAGATGCGTTACACCCCCGTGCGCAGAACCGTTACGATGGTGACCCAGTCAATTCAGTTAGGGACACGTTGGGTGGTGTTCGAGCCCAATGACGAGACGCTGTGGAAATCCGTCCGCCGCGACATTGGCGCATTCCTCTACACCCTTTGGCGCAACGGGGTGTTGCACGGCGCGCAGGCTGAGCACGCCTTTTACGTCAAATGCGGGACCGATACGATGTCGCAGCAAGATATCGACGCGGGCAGGCTGATTGCCGAAATTGGCGTCGCAGTGGTCAAGCCCGCGGAGTTTGTTGTCCGAAAAATTGTCCACACGCTTGGCTGATGCCTGATAAGGCCGGATCAGGGGGATCTGTCGACATGGCGCCCAAAAGCCCGTTATGTCAAACGCTTGCATATGGGGGGAATTGGCTCCGACGGTAGGGATCGAACCTACGACCAATTGATTAACAGTCAACTGCTCTACCGCTGAGCTACGTCGGAACGGTTTGGGCGATATAGCAAGGGTCCTATGCCCCCGCAAGTGGGTTTGACGCGAAATTCGTTACCGAAGCGAAAAAACCGCCGCTTCGCTCAATGGGCCGTCCGGCCGGGCGCGCGCTCGGGTGGTCAGGTCGATGAGGTGGGCCAGCACGTTGCGGGTCGCCGCCGGTAGCAGGCGGGTGTCCACGTCGGTGTAAATAGCCGCCGCCAACTGGTCCGCGCGGGCAGGGCCGCGGCTAAGTTGTTCAAGGATCTGGGCCTCGCGGGCCTGGCGATGGGCCAGCAGGCCCGCCACCCGCGCTGCGGGGTCTTTGATCGGTGCGCCGTGGCCGGGGAGGTATGTCTGGTGGCCAGGCCGATCTTCCAGCAGACGCAGCGACGCCATGAAATCGGTCAGGTCGCCATCGGGCGGCGAGACCATCGACGTGGCCCAGCCCATCACCAAATCGCCGGAAAACACATGGCCGCTGAAAACCCCGTCCCAATCCAGCTCGAAGCACAGGTGGTTGCCCATGTGGCCGGGGGTGTGCAGCGCGCGCAGGGTCCAGTCGGACCCTTCAATAGACCCAAGATGCGGCACCGTGACGTCGGGCATAAAGGTCTGATCCACGCCTTCGCCGCCGCCCAGATCGCCCAACGCGTCCATGGCCGGGGTGCGGCCCGCTCGGCTTGGGCCGAATGCGTATACCCTGACGCCCGCAAACTGTGCCAGCACCATCGCAAGCGGGGAATGGTCGACATGGCTATGGGTCACAACGACATGGCTGATGCGCTGATGCCCCTCCAAAGCGTCGTTGATCGCTTTGAGATGGGCCTCGTCCGGGGGGCCGGGGTCGATGACGGCAATGTCCCGATGGCCCACCAGATAGGTGTTGGTTCCGCGAAAGGTCATCGCCGACGGGTTGGGCGCCAGAATGCGCCGGATGCCGGGGGCCAGCTGCTCTGGGGTGCCCGGGGTTGGGTTGAATGCGCTTTGCTGGTCCATTGGGCTTTCCCTCCGCCCCGACAGGGCATAGCTTGGCCGCGTCATGAGCCAATTTTCAATCAAACGTTACCTGCCACGCAGCCTTTATGGGCGGGCGGCGCTGATTTTGTTGGTGCCCATTATCACCATCCAGCTCGTCGTGTCATTCGGCTTCATTCAGCGGCTCTACGAGGACGTCACCGTCCAGATGACGTCGAACATGGTGCCGCAGCTGGAATTGCTGTTGAACACGGAAGACAGCGCGCTGGCCGCGACCGCCGAGACGTTGCGGCTGGAGGCCCGGCACGGGCAAGAGACGGTGCGCAGCCGGGTGCGGTTTTATGACCTGTCGGGCCGCGCGGTGCGCGACACGCTGGCGCTGAATTTTCCCGAGCTTGAGGCGGTTGATCTGGTGCAGGACCGCAAGCAGGTTTTCATCACCTTCGCCAGCGACCAAGGCCTGTTGAACGTCACCTTCCCGCGCAGCCGTGTCTCGGCGCGCAACCCGCACCAGTTGCTGGTGCTGATGCTGGCGACTGGCGCGTTGATGACGTTGATAGCGTACTTGTTCCTGCGCAACCAATTGCGCCCGATCCGCAGGCTCGCCAACGCGGCAGAGGCTTTCGGCAAGGGGCAGGTTGTCACCTACCACCCCTCAGGGGCCAATGAGGTGCGCTCCGCCGGGGGGGCGTTTTTGAATATGCGCTCGCGGATCGAGCGGCAGACCCAGCAGCGCACCTTGATGCTGTCGGGCGTCAGCCATGACCTGCGCACGCCCTTGACGCGCCTGAAACTTGGCCTGTCTATGCAACCCCCTGGCAAGGATGTCGACGCGTTGATGGGCGATGTGGGGGAGATGGAGAACCTCATCACCGCCTTTCTCGATTTCGCCCGCGCCGACGCCACGGAGGAGCTGGAACCCTGCGACCCCGTCCAATTGGTGCGCGAGATCTGCGACAATGCTGCGCGGGCAGGGCAGGCGGTCGCCCTTGGGACAATGCCCGATGCCGGAGTGGAGATGAAGCTGCGCCCCATGGCGATCAAGCGGGCGCTGGAAAACCTGACCGGCAATGCGGTGCGTTACGGCACCAATGCGCGGATCTCGTTGGAGGTGTTGGAGACAGCGCTGCGGATCACCGTCGAAGATGACGGCCCCGGCATCCCGGAAGCGAAACGGGAGGAGGCGCTGAAGCCATTCGCGCGCCTTGATGCGTCTCGCAACCAGAACAAGGGCTCAGGTGTGGGTCTTGGTCTCGCCATTGCCGCCGATATTGCCCGCAGCCATGGCGGCTCCTTGCGGCTGGGGGAAAGTGTTGCGTTGGGCGGCCTCAGCGCCGACCTAGTGTTGCCGCGTTAGACGCCAATTTTACCCCATGCTTGACAGGCCGGCTTCCTTAGGCTGAGGTTGGGGCGTGTTGCGCCTCTGGTCATGGTGGCTTGGCGCGTCGGGTTGAGGGGCCTTTTATGAGAAAAATACTGTTATCCAGCGTCGTATCCGTAGCCTTGGCGGGCAGCGTGATTGGTGAGGCACATGCCGGTTCATCGGCACCACCACCACCTGCATCGTCGAGTGGCAATGACGATGGGATCATCGTCGCGGTTGTTGTTCTGGCGTTGGGTGCTTTGATCTTTGGTCAGGGCTTTGGCACGCGCAATCGCAACAAGACGCAGACGCGCACCAAAAAGTCGGCAAACTCTGAGTACTAGTCGCCATCCCTAGAGCGTGGCTCGGTGGTTCGGGCCGCGCTGAACATGTCCCGGATGGGCACAACGAGGGCTGACACAAGGCTTGTGTGGCGTTGCTCCATTAGCCGGCCGTTGCCGTCTGCCAGCCCGACGCCAAATTCCTCGGGCGCGTCGGGGATATAGAGCGAGCCGAACATCCAATCCCAAACCGCGAAATTCTCGCCATAGTTTTTATTGTGGTGACGCGGCTCAAGCGAGTGGTGTATCTGGTGCTGAGCGGGGGAAATAATCAACCGTTCCCAAAACGGCCCGAAGCTGATCCAGATATGCGAATGACGAAAATTCGCCATCAGCACGTTCAAAATGAAGAAGAAGCTGTTGACCCCGGCGATCTGCGCGCCGCTGAATTCCGCGCCCAGCAGCCCCAAAAACAGCCCCTGCGCCAACCCAAAAAACACGCTGGTGGCGGCGGTGACCACGATGTCTGACAGGGGGTGCTGGCGGTAGGCCGTGACAGGCGTCAAAACCTCGGCGCTGTGATGCAGGGAATGTAGCGGCCAGAGCCAGCGGTTTTCGTGATAGATGCGGTGTACCCAGTACACGATGAAGTCGTTCAGGGTGAAGACCGCCAAGGCGATCAACCAAGGGTTCGGCGACACGGGCGTAGCGGAGGATTGGCCTGCAACCCAACCAGACACCACAACCGCGATGACCGAGGTCAGCGCAATTTTGTTGAACACGCCAAACAGCGTCAGCAGGCGCCCCAGCACGAACAGTTTGATGTCCAGCCGGTGCGAGGTATGCGCGTAGATGGATTTTGGCGCGACCCAGGCCCAAAACCCGCCGCCCGTCCTGCGCAGCCTGTAGATGACATATGCAATCAGCAGGGCGCAAAGCAGGTACTCGGGCGCGATAATGACACCAGCACCAAAAAAGGTCGTATAGATATGTCCGAAATCCAACCAATCCATAGCGGCAAGTTTAGCCAGCTTGGCGGGAAGATGGTAGGCCCGGCAGGACTTGAACCCGCAACCAAAGCGTTATGAGCGCTCTGCTCTAACCAGTTGAGCTACAGGCCCCCAATGGTGTGATATGTGGCTACCAGAGCGACGCGTGGCGTCAAGGGCAAAGCCGCGTGTTGAGGCAAGCTGCGCGCTGGTCTATCACCGGTAACAGTCCCATGAATGAAAGCACCCTATGCACACGGTCTCTTTGTACAAACGTTATATCCTTGTCGCCGCGCTGACGATGATTGCTCTCGCGGTTCTGACCTATCTTCTGCAGGTGTTTGCAGGCATCAATTTGGGGTCGGCATCTGGCATCGTGGCGGTGATGGTGCCGGCGATGGATGCGGGGCAGGCCTATGCGAAGCGGTGGGGCAAGCGGCCCGAGAACGGCTACGCGTGGAAGGTCTCGGGCGTGTTCACGCTGCTCAACGTGGCCGTTAGTGCGCTGCTGGCGGTTGTGATGTTCGCGGTTCTCAATATTTTCGGAGAGATCTGGGAGCTGCTGGCAAGCGTGAGTTCGCTGACCATGGCGGTTATCACGGCGGTGCTTTTGGCGATCTATTGGGCGGCTGGCCGGTTTTTCTTCGGCTTTGGGGCCAAGAACCACATCAAGGCGCAGGAACGGCTGGCGGCCAAAAAGGAGCCATAGACTCCGGCGGGCCTGCTTGTTAGGTCGCTCCTATCATTTTCGCTGCCGGAATTGCTCACATGACTGACGCCAAGAAGAACGGATTGACCTATGCGGATGCGGGGGTCGATATCGACGCCGGCAACGCGCTTGTGGACCGCATCAAACCTGCCGCCAAACGGACCAACCGCTCTGGCGTCATGTCTGGCCTTGGCGGGTTCGGGGCGATGTTTGACCTCAAAGCTGCGGGCTATGACGACCCGATCCTGGTGGGGGCCACCGATGGCGTCGGCACCAAGCTGCGCATCGCAATTGACACCGGCAATGTGGACGGGGTGGGCATTGATCTGGTGGCCATGTGCGTCAACGATCTGATTTGCCAGGGCGCCGAGCCGCTGTTCTTTCTGGACTACTTCGCCACCGGCAAGCTGGAGCTGGACGTGGCCGCGCGGATCATCGAAGGCATTGCGGAGGGCTGCGTGCGCTCCGGCTGTGCGCTGATCGGGGGCGAGACGGCGGAAATGCCCGGCATGTATCCCGAGGGCGATTTTGACCTTGCAGGCTTTGCCGTTGGCGCGATGGAACGCGGTGCGACGCTGCCCGCAGATGTGGCCGTGGGCGACGTGCTGCTGGGGCTGGCCTCTGACGGGGTGCATTCCAACGGCTACTCGCTGGTGCGCCGCGTGGTGGACCATTCCGGCCTCGATTGGGCCTCTGACAGCCCGTTCAGCACTGAGACGCTTGGTGCGGCGTTGCTGACGCCGACGCGGCTTTACGTGAAACAGGCGCTGGCGGCAGTGCGGGCAGGGGGCGTGCATGCGCTGGCGCATATCACCGGCGGTGGCCTGACCGAAAACATCCCGCGCGTGTTGCCCGACGGCATGGGCGTGGCGATTGATCTGGGCGCGTGGGACCTGCCGCCTGTGTTCAAATGGCTGGCAGAGGCGGGCGGCATTGCCGAGGCCGAGATGCTGAAGACCTTCAACTCGGGCATCGGCATGGTGCTGGCCGTGGACGCGGGCCAAGCCGACGCGCTGACCGCATTGCTGGAAGAGCAGGGCGAGACCGTCTCCCGCCTGGGCGAGGTCACAGCGACCGAGGGCGTCAGTTACACAGGCGCGCTGCTTTGAAAAACGTCGCCATTCTGATTTCGGGTGGCGGGTCCAACATGGTGGCCCTTCTGGACAGTATGGTGGGCGACCATCCCGCGCGGCCCTGTCTGGTGATGGCCAACAGCGCGGATGCAGGCGGGCTGGCAAAGGCCGAGGCGCGTGGCGTCATAACGGCATGGGTCGATCACAAACCTTACGGGGAGGACCGCGCCGCGTTCGAGGCGCAGCTCAACACCCATCTGGAGGCCGCGGGCACTGACATCATCTGCCTTGCAGGCTTCATGCGCATCCTGACGCCGTCCTTCATGGAGAAGTGGCAGGGCAAGATGCTCAACATCCATCCCTCGCTGCTGCCGAAATACAAAGGGCTCAACACGCATGCCCGCGCGCTGGAGGCGGGCGACTCGGAAGCAGGCTGTTCCGTGCATGAGGCCACAGCGGAACTGGATGGCGGGCCAATTCTGGCGCAGGCGCGGGTCGCCATCGCGCCAGAAGACGACGCAGCAACACTGGCGGCCAAGGTTTTGAAATTGGAACATATTTTGTATCCCGCCACGCTGCGGCGTTTCGCAAGTGGCGACAAAGCCCGGTTGGACATGTGAATTGACGCTACGTGACGCTGATCCCCTTTCATTTTCTGGCCTATAAGCGTATGACGCCTTGAGCGGGGGCGCCTGACCATAAGAACAAAGAACAACCGGACGCATATGAAAACCATCACCACCACGGACGAGCTGGCCGCCTATTGCGCCCATGCTGCAAAATTTGCCTACGTCACTGTCGACACCGAATTCCTGCGCGAACGGACTTATTACGCCAAGCTGTGCCTGATCCAACTGGCGGTGGCGGGTGACGATCTGGAAACGGATGCGGTGTTGGTGGACCCGATTGTGGGCGCTGACATGTCGATGGAGCCGCTCTACGAGCTGTTCCGCAACCCCGACGTGGTCAAGGTGTTTCATGCCGCGCGTCAGGATCTGGAAATCTTCTACGTCGAGGGCGGGGTTATCCCCGCGCCGCTGTTTGACACGCAGGTTGCCGCCATGGTGTGCAATTTCGGGGAGCAGGTCGGCTACGAGACGCTGGTGCGCAAAATTGCCAAATCCTCGGTCGATAAGTCGTCGCGTTTCACCGACTGGTCGCGCCGACCCCTGTCGGACGCGCAGAAAAATTACGCGCTGGCGGATGTCACCCATCTGCGGGTGATCTACGAATATCTTGCCAACCGGCTGAAAAGCACCAAGCGGCTGCCATGGGTCGAAGAAGAAATGGCCGTGCTACGCGCGCCAGAGACCTATGTGGTGAAGCCTGCCAACGCGTGGAAACGGGTGAAAGTGCGCACCAACGCGCCGAAGTTTCTGGCGATTGTGCGCGAGCTGGCGCAGTTCCGCGAAAGCTATGCGCAAACCAAGAACGTGCCGCGCAGCCGGGTCTATAAGGACGACGCCTTGTTGGAGATGGCCTCGACCAAGCCAAAGGACATCAAGGATTTGGGCAAGTCGCGGCTTTTGCTGCGCGACGCGCGCAAGGGCGACATTGCCGAAGGCATACTGGCCTCGGTGCAGGCGGGGCTGAATTGCCCGCCCGATGAGATGCCAAAAGTCGCGCCTGCGCGCGACAAAAGCACCATCAACGCGGCGCTGGCGGATTTGCTGCGGGTGTTGTTGAAGGCAAAAGCCGAAGAGGTCGGGGTGGCGCAAAAGCTGATTGCGACGGCGTCCGACCTTGATGACATTGCCATGGGCGACCGCGACGGATTGGCCCTGTCGGGGTGGCGCGGAGAGGTGTTTGGCGCAGACGCCTTGCGGCTGTGCGGCGGCGAAGTGGCGCTGACGGCGGATGGCGATAAGGTCAAAATCATCGACCTGCGATAAGACCGGCGCGGTGGAAAATTATTACTTAATAATTTTGGCCCCTTTAAAGGCCTAGCGGCGCACGGAGCGTCGGTTGCGCTGACCCACCACTGTGATCGACCGCACGCCTTGCAGGGCAGCATTGCTCAATGAGGCCCCGGCGATAATTTCGCGCGACCCGACCGTGCCTGCGATGCGCCGCTCCAGCGGCGGAAGGACGCGGAATTCAAACACCACCTGAGACGGGTCTTGCGTCTCGACCCGGACCAGCTCTGCGTCCCAGAAGCCCTGAATAGGGGGCACGCCCACAGCGCGCACAATTGCGCCGCCCGGCGTCGGGTCCACCGCAAGTTCGGTGACCTGTTCGACGAATTGGCGACCGTCATTGGTGGCCGCTTGGGCGTCCACCGCCACCGTCTCTGCCCGGTCGCGGCCAAACCAGTTGAACGGGTTCAACCGGCTTTCTGACACGCGCCCGCAGGCCGTCATGGTCAGGGTCACGGCCAGAGCGGCCAAAATCGGTTTGGTCATACGTGTCACGAGCGGTCTCACCTGTTGGCACCTTGTGTCGGCGCTTGATGCGTCATGGGTAGCCTATGGGTGCGAATTTGAAAAGCCAAAGGTGATGGACGCCGCAGCCAGGCGCGTTATATCTGCGCGGGAACACCTGATGCACGAGGCGGGCCATGGCGCAGCAAAAATTTGAAGACATTGTCGAGACGTTCGAGTTTCTCGACGATTGGGAGGACCGCTACCGCGAAGTGATCGACATGGGCAAGGCCATGCCGCCCCTGGATGACGCGCTGAAGGTGCCTGCGACCAAGGTCGATGGCTGCGCCAGTCAGGTCTGGCTGCACCCAAACACCGATGGCGGCGTGTTCACCTTTGACGGCGAAAGCGACGCCATGATCGTGCGCGGGCTGATTGCGGTGCTGCATGCCTTATATGCGGGGCTGCCCGTCGCCGAGGTGGGCAAGGTTGATGCGGGGGCTGAGCTGGGGCGGCTGGGGCTGAATGACCATCTGTCGGCGCAGCGCTCCAATGGGCTGCGCGCCATGGTGGAGCGCATCAGACACGTGGCGGCTGCTGCCTGAAACCGGCCCTGCGGGGCGGATATTTTTGAACATGGGAAGGATCAGAGGCGCGCCAGTGACGTGGCAAGGTCGCCGTAGCCGGTGAAGCGGTATTCGTAGTCGAGGCCAAGCGCATCCGCGCAGGATTTGGCCTTTTCTTGAAGCGCCGCATCTTCGGTTTGGGCCTGATAGACCAGCTTGGTGTAGTGACCGAAATACATGTCACGCAAGATGGCGGCTTGTTTGGGGTCGCGGTCAAGGCCAAGCGGCTTGGTGACGAAGGCCTCAAACTGGCGGACCAGGAAGTCGGTGAGGTAAAACGCGGTCAACTCGCCCTTCGCCTCGAAAACGGCATTGCCTTCGAAGAAGGAATAACAATGCGGCCCCTCGACCATCTGCACCCCCATCTCGGCGCAGGCGGCTTGAAGCAGCCCACCGGTGCCGCAATCGGCGTAGACCACAAAAATCTGGGCGTAGGCGTCGCGGTGCTGTGCGACGGCCTCTCGCACGGCAGGCACGATTTTGTCCGGGGTGTTGTGATAGATCGCTGGCAGGCAGGCCAGTGTCATGTGGTCCCACCCGTTGGCGTCTTTGACCGCGATAATCTCGCGCGCCAGCGCCCCGCAGGCCAGCAGTAAGATCTGGCCCTTCCTGTCCGGGGCCAGCCCGTCTTCGGTCAGCGTCTTGTCGTCAGGGATCATCGCGGTTCAGCCGTTTGTGCAAGGCGCGGATCAACAGGCCCGCCAGCATGGCCAAAGGCAGCATAACGGCCACGCCCGCGGAGGCCTGGCCCTGAGGTTGCAGCTGCGCGAACAGGAAAACCGTTAATCCGGCGGCGACCAGAACGTAACACAAGATCAGGGCAAGGCGGGTGAAGGGCATGGGGGTCTCCTTTCGCCCTATATATGCATCGCCAACGCGGTTTCCACCGAGGGCCGCGCTGACATCATGTCGAGGAAGGCGTCGAGCCGGGGGAAGGCGGACATATCCGCCCCGTCGCCCGCGAACCAACGGGCGATCGTGAATAGGTAAATGTCGGCATTGGAGAAAGCGTCGCCCAGAACATAGGGCCCTGCGAGGTAGTCGCGTTCGACCAGGGCCGCATTCTCGGTGATGTTTTGCGCCACCTTGGCTTGCATGGCGGGGTAGGTGGTGGGGTCGTCCGACCAGCGATGCCCGCGCATCTTGTGGGCGTGGTTGATATGCACGGTGGCGGCAAGGAACAAGAAGAGCTCCTCCATCTTGGCGCGGGTCCAGATGTCGTCGGGCGTCAGACCGGCGGCGGGGTGCAGGGCCGAGATGTAGTTCAGCATGGCGGCCGTTTCCGTCAGGACGCCATTGGGTGTTTCCAAAGCGGGCACGCGGCCCTTTGGGTTGACGGCGAGATAGTCGGGCTTGGTTTGGGCCGCAGATGCAAAATCCACCCAGACCAGATCAAATGTCGCGCCAGCCTCGATCAACGCGATATGGGGGGCCAGGGCGACGGTGCCTTTGGCCAGATGCAGGCGAAGATCGGACATGGGGTGGGCCTTTTTTCGGTCAACTCAAGCGGACTGCACCATGCCTGCCGCCGCGCGTCTAGCCCAGAAGCGTCAGAAGCCCGCCCGCAATGGCGGGGGACAGCAGCCCTGCGGCACGCGAAATCTGATCCTTCGCCGTTTGGTCGGCCAGCTCATGAAATGCGCCGCCCTTTTGTTGGGCGCCTAGGATGGATTTGAATTTCGCCTCCGTCGAGCCCAGCTCCAGCGTGACATTGTCCCAAAGCGGCTCGCTTTTGTTGGTGCTGGGATGGGCCGCGGTCAGGTCAACATTGGGGCCGGCAAATACCCCGGAAATCTTCCAGCTGGAGGAGGGCTTTGGCGCTTTGGGCTCTGCCTGCGAAATCGGCATGAGCCGCAAGGTGGGCCAGCCAAACAACACCACCAGCGCCGCCGACATGCCGGCGCCCAGCACCATCAGCCATGTGTCACCGCTGGCTTTGATCGCGGTGACGTAGCTGTCGGGGCCGGTCAGGCTCAGCTCCAGCACATCAATCCCCAAAGCCAGTGTAAGCAACGCAAAGATCATCCCCATGGCCGCAACTGTGCTGAAGCGGCGAATGACGATCATGCAGTCGGAGGCGGGCAGCCCCCAATCAATCAGCGGCTCATAGGACGCGCTGCCTATGCGCGGGCCGCGGTTTGTCTTGGGCGAGGGCTTGATTGCCATCTCCAAGGTGGCGTCCGTTTTGGGCGGGTTCTCTGCCTCGTATGCCACCTTTTCATACAGGGCGGTTACCGCGCGGGTGGGTAACAATTGGCTTTCCTTGGAGGCTTTGTAGAAGGCGTTGCCGATCTCCTCCACCTTGGCGGTTGAGGGGTAGGAGCGGCCGAACAGGAAGGTGCCAAACCCGGTCGCAAAAATCAGCGACGTGACCAGCCCAAGGATCAAAACAGCGCAGCCCATCACCAGATAAAGCGCGACCTCCGGTCCGGACCAAAGGATGCCCGCCGTTTGCCTGACCGAAAGCGGGCCGGGGAGGTCGATAAGCAATAGCATCGCCGCAATGGCCAACGCGCCAAGGGCGGAAAACCCGTTGACCAGCACGCGCGGTTTAAGCGCCATGATGGTGGCGCGTTCCGCGACGGTGGTGTTCCAATGCCGCTTGATGACCGCCAATTGCGCATTAATCGCAATGAGGCAGCCGATGCTGAAGGCCGTAAGGGTGACAATGAAAATGGTGAGGCTGCGGTACCGGGCATGGGTCTTTACTGCGTCCTTCGTTGCCTCCACTTCAGCGGCGGCGTCAAGCGCGGTCAATTCCTCAACAATGGCGCGGGCGGCGTCGGGATCAGTGGCGTCGCCGTCCAAAGCCTTGATGCGGGCGGCCAAGTCTGCCGCCACGATGGCCTTGCCTGCGCCAATCTCTGTCTCATACGTCGTGGCAGGCGTGTCTTTGGTAAGGCTCTGCGCCGACGGAGCCAACAGGGAGGCCACCAGAACGCAGAAAACCGGCAGCAGCGACAACGCAAATAGCGGCCAGCAGGATTGACGCAGCTTGGCAGGCGTTTCCCGTTCCGGGCGCCTGAGCGCGTCTTTGTACAGATCGACGGCGGCCTTGATTTCGGCGCGCCCCTGCAGCGGTTTTGTAACGTCAAATTCCAAAGCAAGCGTCCCCCAAGAGCAATGCGCATAAAAATAATGCAGGCATTACGTCCTGAAAGAGCAGTCAGGTCAAGTCGGTCAGTGTTTGGCCGTGGGGTGCGGTGGCGCTAGCCCGCCGCCAACTGGTTATGTTTGCGGGCCATGAATTCCTTGGCTGTTTCAACCGCGACGGCCGCATCGCGGCAATAGGCGTCGGCGCCGATGGCTTTACCGAATTCCTCGTTCAGTGGCGCCCCGCCGACCAGCACGGTGTAGTCGTCGCGGCGGCCTTTGGCGACCAGTTGGTCGATGACCACCTTCATGTAAGGCATGGTCGTGGTCAGCAGGGCGGACATGCCCAGAATGTCGGGCTCTTCTTCATCGAGTGCCGCGAAATAATCTTCGACTGAGTTGTTGATGCCAAGGTCCACGATCTCAAAGCCTGCGCCTTCCATCATCATGCCGACAAGGTTCTTGCCGATGTCGTGGATGTCGCCCTTGACGGTCCCGATGACCATTTTGCCAACACGCGGAGCGCCGGTTTCGGCCAGCAGCGGTTTGAGGATGGCCATGCCGCCCTTCATCGCATTAGCGGCCAGCAGCACCTCAGGCACAAACAGGATGCCGTCGCGGAAGTCGTTGCCGACGATGGTCATGCCGCCAACAAGGGCCTCGGTCAGGACGCGGTAGGGTTCCCAGCCGCGTTCCAGCAGAATGTTGACGCCTTCCTCGATTTCTTCCTTCAGACCGTCATAGAGGTCGTCAAACATCTGCGCGACGAGGTCTTCGTCGTTCAGCTCGCTTAGGATGATGTCGTCTTCTAGGTCTGACATGGGAAACGCCTTTTGAGTGTGTCTTTTTCCGAGTGTTGGCCCTAACGCGTTCCGGTTGCAATTTAATTTACGACATGCGCGGAGCCATGACCGACTTGTGATTGCACGTGTTCTTATTTTGTTCTAAATTGATTTGATGGAGCTAGACCCTCAGATTGATGCCGCATTGCGGCGTGGGCGTGGGGCCGCGTCGAACCAGACCAACCGGTTTGAACGGCTGGTCTCGGTGGGCATTGATGACGGCTGGGGGCGCGACGAAGACCTGCCGCCCGTCAGGACCGAGGTCAGCGTCGAGGTGCCGCGCAAGGTGATCTCCCGCAACACCTCGCCGGACCTGCATTTTGACCGGTCCATCAACCCGTATCGGGGGTGCGAACATGGCTGCATCTATTGCTTCGCGCGGCCAAGCCATGCCTATCTGGGACTGTCGCCGGGGCTTGATTTCGAAACGCGTTTGATTGCGCGGCCAGATGCGCCGGCAGTGCTACGTCGGGAGCTGGCTGTGGCGTCTTACGCGCCGCGCGTGATCGCCATTGGCACCAACACGGACCCGTATCAACCGCTTGAGAAAACACATAAAATCATGCGTGGGTTATTGGAAGTTCTGGCAGAGCATCGCCACCCCGTGGCGATTGTGACGAAGGGCGTTTTGATTGAGCGCGACGTTGATGTTTTGACCGAGCTGGCCGCAGACGGGCTGGTGCGGGTCGGGATTTCGGTGACCACATTGCAGCGCGATGTGGCCCGCAAGGCGGAGCCGCGCGTGCCGTCGCCCGCGCGGCGGTTGAAGACGATTGAGCGGCTGGCTGAAGCGGGGGTCGAGGTTCGTCTGATGGCCTCGCCGCTGATCCCGGGGCTGACCGATCACGAGCTGGAATCGCTGCTGGAGGCGGGCCGGGATGCGGGGGCTTTATGCGCGTCGGTCACGCCTTTGAGGTTGCCGCGCGAGGTGTCGCCGTTGTTTCAGGACTGGCTGGCGGAGCATTTCCCGGACCGCGCCAAACGCGTCATGGCGCGGGTCCGGGAGATGCATGGCGGTCAAGATTATGATGCAAATTTTGGCACCCGTATGCGCGGCTCTGGCACCTATGCCGCGCTGATCCAGCAGCGGTATCGCAAAGCGTGCAAGCGGCTGGGCTTGGCAGAAAAGCTGCCGCCGTTGCGCAGTGACCTGTTCAAAGTGCCGGCGCGGGCTGGGGATCAGCTGAGTTTGTTCTGAGTGCGAATTTTAGACTAAAATTCGGGCACGATTGAAGCCCCGGGCACGGGCCCGAGGGTGCTGCGTCTTGGTGCTGCTGTTATAAAAAAGGTGGCGACGTCGCCATTCCTGCGGACCGCTCTAAGCGGTGTCCTTTGCGCAGGGGGCCACCCCCACGCATCTGGTCTACCGGTAGCGCCAGAGTGCGTCGCGTGAGACGGGCTTTAACCGGCTGCGGCGCTCCAAGAGCCACATATGGATACGACGGCGGGCCTGTGTCTGACGCGCCGAAGGTTCGAACGGCGGCAGGTATAGCTGGCCCAAATTTACGACATCTTAATCGACCGTTCGCAGCTCACGCAGTTGCGCGACGGCGCCCGCCTGCGCGGGCTTTGCGCGCGCCGGGGCCTTTGCCGTCAGTGCCGTCGCTCTCGGATGAGAAGCCGCCCAGCGCCTGGGTGATCTGGTCCAGCGAAGGCTTGCCGTTCGCGGTGCGTGTTTCCAACGCCTCACGCATGTGGCGCAGATGCTCGGGCGTGGTGCCGCAGCAGCCGCCGATGATCGTGGCACCTGCGTCGCGCGCCAGCACTGCGTAGTCGGCCATCAGTTCGGGCGTGCCGTCATAGTGGATATGCCCGTCATGGTATTTCGGGATGCCTGCGTTGCCCTTGGCGATCACGTGTTTTGGCGTCTCGCCAAAGCCCAGGACCGTGCGCAGCAGGTCGGACGCGCCGACGCCGCAATTGGCCCCAAAGGCAATGGGGGGATGTTTCAGCCGGTCCATCTGCGCAGCCAGCGCAGGGGCGGTGACGCCCATCATGGTGCGGCCTGCAGTGTCAAAGCTCATGGTGCCGCACCACGGCATGCCGGTCAGCGCGATGCCTTCGGCGGCGGCTTTCATTTCCTCAGGTGCGGAAATGGTTTCGACCCAAAGCACATCGGCGCCGCCCGCTTTCAGCCCCTCGGCCTGTTCGTGAAACATCTCGACCGCGGCGGCATGGGACAGGGTGCCGACGGGCTCCATGATGTCGCCGGTGGGGCCCATGGAGCCTGCTACTACGACGGTACGGCCTGCGGCGTCTGCGACCTCGCGGCCAATCTCGGCGGCGCGTTTGTTCAGCTCGAACACGCGGGACTGGGCGTCGTGCAGCTTGAGCCTTGAGGCGTTGCCACCGAAGGAATTGGTCAGGAAGATGTCGGAGCCCGCTTTCACCGGCCCTTCGTAAAGCGCTTTGATGCGGTCGGGGTGATCGGCGTTCCACAGCTCAGGCGCGTCGCCCGACTGCAGCCCCATGTTGAACAGCTCGGTGCCGGTTGCCCCATCGGCCAGAAGCCAATCGCGGCTGGCGAGGAGTTTGGTCAGGGCGTTGTCGGTGCTGCTCATGTCGGGCGTCCTTTGATGTCATGCGCTGCAGCGCATGACACGGGGGCGGACGTGAGGCAAATTCATAAAATCCATAATGATTATGAATTCGACTGGGCGCAAATCAAAGAAAAGGCCACCCAAGGGCGGCCTTCCGGTCTTAACAAAGAGGTTTAACCCTCAGACTTCGCTTACGATTTGAGCTTTCGCTTCTATCATCAGCTCGGTCATCTTGGCGCGGATGGTCTCGTTGTCGGACTTGCTGCCCAGATCGCCCGCAACTTTGCGCAACACGTCATCATCGCCCGCTTCTTCGAAATCGGCTTTCACGACTTCCTTGGCATAGTTGGCCGCGTCGTCGCCGGATTTGCCCATCAGGCCTGCCGCCCAAAGGCCCAGCAGTTTGTTGCGGCGGGCTTCGGCCTTGAACTGCATTTCAGCGTCATGGGCGTATTTGTTTTCAAAAGCATCTGCGCGGTCGTCAAAGCTGGCCATTCGGGCCTCCGTTTTAGGGGTTGTGTTGCCTTAGATATGACCATGGACGGGCCTCCGCGCAAGGGGAAGACGCTAGATATAGTGGCTTAACTTGTGTGGCGGGGCGGGCTGGCGTATAGGCTGCGTCAACGCAGGGCCGCAGTGAGTCCCTCGCGCGCTTTGGGGACCGCATTATGGCACGTCGCAAGAAAATCTACGAAGGCAAAGCCAAGACCATGTATGAGGGCCCCGAGCCCGGCACATTGGTCCAGTATTTCAAGGATGACGCGACCGCGTTCAACGCCGAAAAGCGCGCCACCATCGAAGGCAAGGGCGTGTTGAACAACCGCCTGAGCGAGTTCTTCATGACAGGGCTGACGCAAATCGGCGTGCCGAACCATTTCCTGAAGCGTTTGAACATGCGCGAGCAGCTGATCCGCGCGGTTGAGATCATCCCGCTGGAAGTGATTGTGCGCAACTATGCCGCCGGGTCCATGGCCAAGCGGCTGGGCATGGAAGAGGGCACCGTGCTGCCGCGCCCCATCGTTGAGTTCTCCTACAAAAACGACGATCTGGGCGACCCGCTGGTGCCCGAGGAATATATCATCGCCTTTGGGTGGGCGTCGCAGCAGGACATGGACGATATGGTCGCCTTGGCCCTGCGGGTGAACGACTTCTTGTCGGGCGTGATGTACGGCGTGGGCATCAAGCTGGTCGATTTCAAGATTGAGATCGGGCGTCACTATGAGGGCGACTATCAGCGGTTGATCGTGGCGGATGAGATCTCGCCTGACTCGTGCCGGTTGTGGGACATTGAGACCGGCCAGAAGCTGGACAAGGACGTGTTCCGCCGCGACCTGGGCGATTTGGCGGATGCCTATACCGAGGTGGCCAAACGTTTGGGCGTGATGCCGCAAAACAACCCCCAGCCGGGCAAGCCGCAGCTAATTAACTGAGCGTCGGGTTTGGATATTTTTGGAACAATGATGGGTGGTGTTGCGCCCATGAATGGAGGAAAGCCGCGATGAAAGCCAAGGTACATGTGATGTTGAAAAACGGCGTGTTGGACCCGCAGGGGGAGGCCGTGAAACATGCGCTTGGAACGCTGGGCTTTGAGGGCGTGGACGGCGTGCGCCAAGGCAAGGTGATCGAGCTTGATCTGGCCGACGGCACGTCTGAGGCCACTGTGGCCGAGATGTGTGAGAAACTTTTGGCCAACACAGTGATCGAGAGCTACTCGATCGAGATGGTGTGACCATGAAGGCGGCGGTTCTGACATTTCCCGGATCAAACTGCGACCGTGATCTGGCAGAAGGGTTCCAGCAAGCGGGCGCGGATGTCACCATGGTGTGGCACAAGGACACCGAATTGCCCTCTGGTCTGGATGTGATCGGCATTCCGGGCGGGTTTTCATTTGGGGATTACCTGCGCTGCGGTGCGATTGCGGCGCGGTCCCCGATTTGTTCGGCCGTGGTCGCGTTCGCCAAACGGGGCGGGCATGTCATTGGCATTTGCAACGGTTTTCAGGTGCTGTGCGAAACCGGCCTGCTGCCGGGCGTTTTGATGCGCAATGCCGGGCTCAAATTTGTCTGCCGCCAGCAGGGTTTGCAGGTCGGCACGGCCGACAGCCCGTACACCAGCGGGTTTGCAAAGGGCGCCCGGATCACGGTGCCGATTGCGCATCACGATGGGAATTATTCGGCTGACGCCGAGATCGTGGCGCGGCTTAAGGGCGAAGACCGGGTGGCCTTCACCTATCTGGACAACCCCAACGGGTCTGTTGACGATATTGCCGGTGTGCTGTCGGAGAACCGGCGCGTGCTTGGCATGATGCCCCATCCTGAGCGGGCGACGGAGGCCGCGCATGGCAACACTGATGGGGCCAAGCTGTTTGCCGCGTTGATCGGGTCTATGGCGACGGCGTAATCCCGCCGACGCCACCCAAACCCGTCTATTGAGCAACGCGGCGCGACGCCGTAGTTTGCACCAGTATGTTGCCAACCACGCCGTCCAAAGACATGCCGCCGCGCCCGATTGGCGCGAAATGGCAAATCCGGCTTTTCGCCGTCATGTCCATCGCTTTGGCGGTGATGATCGTGTGGGTGTCCAACCTCTGGTTGACGGATCGCTTCACGGAGCGGACGCGATCCTCCGCCGAGCTGCGGGTTGCGCTGTATTCCAATGCGATCATCTCTGAATTGCAGCGCAACCGCGTGGTGCCTTTGCTGTTGTCGCGGGACCCGTTGATGGTCAGCGCGCTGAATTCAAACGACTTTTCGGCAACATCGCAGCGGCTGATTTCATTCTCGGAAGAGATTGGCGCAGCCCAGTTGCGGCTGCTGGATGAGGAGGGGCGCACGGTGGCGTCCTCTGACCGGACGCAGATCGGCGAGGCGCATCGCAACGCGGGCTTTTTCGTCAACGCGTTGCGGACCAACGACACCATCTTCACCACCACCGAGCTGGACACCGGTGCCGTGCAGTTCAACTACTCGCGGCGGATCGAATCCGAGAAGCAGGGCATTGGCGTGATCGTCGTCGATGTGGACCTACGCCAGTTTGAAGGGCGGTGGAGGTCCTCGTCGGAGGCCGTGATGATTACCGATAGCGAGGGCCAGATCGTGATCGCGACCGACCCGCGCTGGCGCGGGCAGGGTGTGGACGAGGCTTTGGCGGCCAGCTCGCCCGCCAGCGCGTTTCAGCGGGCGATGGATGCCACCAACGGCATTTTTGATCTGGGCCGGTCCCCGGATGCCTATCTGCGCGGCGAAGCGGTGATGCAGGTTGACCGGCGCATTCCGTTTCGTGGGTGGCGGCTGATTAGCTTTTCAACCTACGCCTCGGTCCGCGAAAGGGTAAACGGGGTTTTAGCGTTGGAAATCATGGGCTTTGCCATTGTTCTTGCGCTGACATTTTATGTGCTGTCGCGCCGGGCGCAGTCGGCGGCGGGCTTTTTCAGGCGTGAAAGCGAGCAGCTGCGCGAGCTGAATGCCCGGCTGAGCCGCGAGATTGCCGAGCGCAAAAAGATGCAGGAAACACTGGCCGTGGCAGAGCAGTCCTTGGCGCAGTCGCAGAAGCTGGCGGCGCTTGGCGAGATGTCGGCGGCGGTCAGCCATGAATTGAACCAGCCGCTGGCGGCGATGAAGACCTATTTGGCGGGGGCCAAGCTGCTGTTGCAGCGCAAGCGGCCGGAAGAGGCGCAAAGCTCGTTCCAACGCATTGACGACCTGATTGAGCGGATGGGGGCAATCACCAAGCAGCTGAAATCCTATGCCCGCAAGGGCGGGGACACGTTGTTGGAGGTGGATTTGCGTGACGCAGTGTCGGGGTCCTTGTCGATGATGGAGCCGCAGTTGAAACGCGGTGACGTCAAGGTTCTGGTGACCTTGCCGGACCACCCGGTGCCGGTCATTGCTGACCGCGTCCGGCTGGAGCAGGTCATTATCAACCTGTTTCGCAATGCGCTTGATGCGACCAAGACCTTAGACGCGCCGCAGATCGAGATTATGCTGAACGCGGGCGAAACCGCCACGCTGTCGCTGCGCGACAACGGGGAGGGGATCGAGAACCTCGATGACCTGTTTGAACCCTTCTACACCACCAAACAGCCGGGCGAAGGTGTGGGGCTGGGATTGGCCATTTCATCCTCCATCGTGACCGAGCTGGGAGGCACCCTAACGGCAAGAAACGGCCAATCGGGCGGCGCCGTGTTTGAAATGCAGCTTCCAATGCATAATTCTGCTCATAATGAAGCCGTAGACGCTGAACCCATAAAAGCCGCCGAATGAGCGTGGCACACAGGAACAATGATATGAAAAGTGCGAGCGCCTTGAAGATTGCCATCGTCGATGACGAGCAGGACATGCGTCAGTCGATCAGCCAATGGCTGGCCTTGTCGGGGTATGACACCGAAACCTTTGGCTCTGCCGAGGAAGCACTGAAGGGCATTGGGTCCGACTACCCCGGTATCGTGGTCTCGGACATCAAGATGCCCGGTATGGACGGGATGCAGTTTCTGAAGCGGCTGATGAGTGCCGACAGCACCTTGCCGGTGATTATGATTACTGGCCATGGCGACGTGCCAATGGCTGTGGAAGCCATGCGGGTGGGGGCATTTGATTTTCTGGAAAAGCCTTTTAACCCCGACCGGATGACAGAATTGGCCAAGCGGGCCACAACCAACCGGCGGTTGACGCTTGATAACCGAGAGCTGCGCAAAGAGCTGTCGGATGGCACCAAGTTGATGAAAAAGCTGATCGGGTCCTCCCCTGTCATGGAGCGGCTGCGCGAAGACATTCTGGACCTGGGGCAGGCGGATGGCCATGTTCTGATCGAGGGTGAGACCGGGACGGGCAAGACCCTGACCGCGCATGCCTTGCATGCCGTGGGGCCAAGAGCGGGCAAGAAGTTTGTGGCGCTGAGCTGTGCTGCATTTGATGACGCGGCCTTGGCCGCGAAGCTGTTTGAGCCGGTGGAAGACGGTGACGCGCTGCCTTTGGTCGAAGAAGCACGCGGCGGCACCTTGGTTCTGGAAGATGTCGAAGCGCTGCCAAGCGCGCTGCAGGCGCGGCTTTTGCAGTTCATCAATGACCAAGGCACCCCGGCGGAAACGCGCATCATTGCGATTTGCAACACCCAGGAGCAGGGCAAGACCTGCGAGGATTTGATCCGAGGCGACCTGTATTACCGGCTTGCCGCGATGAAGATCACCATCCCGCCCCTGCGCCAGCGGGGCGAGGATATTTTGACGCTGTTCAACCGTTTTGGCGAGCAGTTTGCCGATGATTACGGATCCGATGCGCCGGAAGTGTCCGCACAGGAGGCGGCGCAATTGTTGCAGGCTCCTTGGGCGGGCAACGTGCGCCAGCTTATCAACGTGGCCGAACGCGCGGTGCTGCAAAACCGTCGTGGCTCGGGGTCTATTGCGTCTTTGTTGATGGCCGACAATGCCGAGATGGGGCCGGTGGTCACCACAGAGGGCAAGCCGCTGAAGGAATATGTGGAAGCGTTCGAGCGCATGCTGATTGACAACACCATGCGGCGCCACAAAGGGTCCATTGCCTCGGTCATGGACGAGCTTTGCCTCCCGCGCCGAACGTTGAACGAGAAGATGGCGAAATATTCCCTGCAGAGGTCTGACTACCTGTAGGGTCAGGTGATCCAAATGTGCCTGCGGCGCGACTTTGTTTAGGGGGCTTTGCCCCCCGTCGCTGCCGCTCCGTCCCCTAGGATATTTTTGAACATGGGAAGGGGGCGGGCTTTGCTCTTTGTTTCTTGCGTGGAAACAATGAGTGGCAGCGGTATTTCGAGTGTGGCACCGAATCCGCATTGTAAATGTGATGTAAAACCCCCTATGTATGAAACACGTACCGGTGGACGCTTTTCACGGCGCATTGGACGGTAGAGTTTCACTGACCCCCGCTTGCAGGACAAAACAAGCGATTGTTGGGCAGGATTAACGGCTTCTTTACGAAGCCAGAGCCTAAAGTGGTTCCGAACCACTCCACGGCATTTCGAACGGGCAGCCCGATAACGGCGCTGTCGGAGACAAGAACGCGATGAGACGCGCAGGAGACAGACAGGCACGTAAGGTCAGGGCAGTTCGCCCCGCCCAGCGCTTATCCGTCCGCGCGGACCACCTCGCCCAGACAAGTCATTTCGCCAACGCAGCTTCTCCCCCCGGGTCACCGCCCGGGACAGTATTGGGGGTGGCCGCCTTTGCGGGATGCGCACGGATACCATGGCTAAGAAAATGCTTATCGACGCAACACACCCGGAAGAGACCCGGGTTGTTGTCGCTGACGGAAACAAGATCGAGGAATTCGATTTTGAGTCTGAAAACAAACGCCAGCTTGCTGGCAACATCTATCTCGCAAAAGTAACTCGGGTTGAGCCGTCTCTGCAGGCGGCCTTCATCGACTATGGCGGAAACCGCCATGGTTTTCTGGCGTTCAGCGAGATCCACCCGGACTATTACCAGATCCCGGTAGCCGACCGTCAGGCGCTGCTGGAAGAAGAAGCCGAATACGCCCGCCAGCAGGCGGAAGAGGACGAGAAGCCGAAGAAACGCTCGCGCTCGCGTTCCCGTTCGAAGGCCGCCAAGGCCAAGACCGACGACGTGGTTGTGACCGAAGACGTCGCGACCGAGGACGGCGCGGAAGTGGCAGAAGCCATTCCGGGCATGGATGTCGTGGAGCTGGATGAAGGGAAGACCGTCGAGGAGGGGTCCTCCCCGATGGAGACCGTTGCGGAAACGCCGGTCGAGACACCGTCAGCCGACGAAGATGACAGCGACGACGACGGCGAAGATGTGGCGCTGGATGCGACGGACAAAGATGAAAACATCGAGTCCGTGGCCCAAGAAGACGACGCCGACGATGTGCGCCCGGCGCGCAAGCCGCGCCCGAAGCGGTACAAAATTCAAGAAGTCGTCAAAGTGCGCCAGATCCTGCTGGTGCAGGTTGTCAAAGAAGAGCGCGGCAACAAAGGCGCCGCCCTGACCACCTACCTTTCCCTGGCTGGCCGCTACTGCGTCCTGATGCCGAACACCGCGCGTGGCGGCGGGATTTCCCGCAAGATCACCAATGCAGCGGACCGTAAGAAGCTGAAGGAGATTGCCAACGAGATCGACGTGCCGAAGGGGGCGGGTCTGATTGTACGCACTGCAGGCGCCAAGCGGACCAAGTCCGAGATCAAGCGCGACTACGAATATCTGCAGCGCCATTGGGAGCAGGTGCGCGCCCTGACGCTGAAATCCATTGCGCCGGCGCCCATCTATGAAGAAGGCGACCTGATTAAGCGGTCCATCCGCGACTTGTACAACCGCGAGATTGACGAGGTTCTGGTAGAAGGCGAGGGCGGTTACCGCACCGCCAAGGACTTTATGAAGATGATTATGCCGTCTCACGCCAAAAACGTGAAACGCTACGCCGATCCAATGCCGCTGTTTGCGCGTCATCAGGTGGAAAGCTACCTGTCTGGCATGTTCAACCCCACGGTGCAGTTGCCTTCGGGCGGCTATATCGTCATCGGCATAACCGAGGCGTTGGTGGCGGTCGATGTGAACTCCGGCCGCGCGACGAAGGAAGGCTCGATTGAGCAGACCGCGTTGAAAACCAACCTTGAGGCCGCCGAAGAAGTGGCGCGCCAAATGCGGTTGCGTGACCTTGCGGGCCTGATCGTGATCGACTTCATCGACATGGAAGAACGCCGCAACAACAACGCGGTTGAAAAGAAGCTGAAAGACAAGCTGAAGACGGACCGCGCCCGCATCCAGGTGGGCCGCATTTCGGGCTTTGGCCTGTTGGAAATGTCCCGCCAGCGCCTGCGCCCGGGCATGCTGGAAGCGACCACACAGCCGTGCCCATCGTGTCACGGCACCGGTTTGATCCGGTCCGACGACTCGCTGGCGCTGACCATCCTGCGCCAGCTGGAAGAAGAGGGCACGCGCAAACGCTCGAAAGAAGTGCTGCTCAAAGCGCCTGTGGCCGTGGTCAACTACCTGATGAACGCCAAGCGCGAACATATCGCCGAGATCGAGGCGCGTTACGGCATGGCCGTGCGCATCGAGGCCGATCCGCATAAGGTCAGCCCGGATTTCGACATCGAGAAGTTCAAAACCGCGACCCGCAACCTTGCGCCGGTTGTGGCCAAGACCTCTGCCATTTCGATGGACTCGATTGACATGTCCGACCTTGAAGACGTGGTCGAAGCCGAGGAAGAAGAAGCGCCCGCACCGCGTGGCCAGGAACAGCAACAACAGCCCAATAACGAGCCTGAGCTCGACGAAGACGGCAACCCGAAGAAGAAAAAGCGTCGCCGTCGGCGTGGCGGGCGTGGGCGCAACCGCAACAGGGATCGCGATGGCGAGACCGGTGGAAATGCCGAGACCGCAGACAATCAAAACGATGCCCCCAAGGCGGCCGATGGCGAGGATGACGACCCGCGTCCGTCCATAGCTGAAGCGGCTGCAGCGGAAGCTGCAACCGACGGTCAGGCCGAGGAGAAGCCCAAATCACGCCGCCGTTCGCGGTCAAAGAAAACCGAGGATGCGCCAGCGGAGGCCGTGGCGGAAGCGCCAGCTGAAGCTGAAGCGACGAGTGCGGAAGACGCGCCGAAGCCCAAACGCACCCGTCGCAAGAAGACGGAGCCCAAGGAAGAGGTGGCGGAAGCCGCGGCGGCTGAAGAGCCAGCGGCGGAAGAAAAAACCAAGCCCAAACGGTCGCGGGCCAAGGCGAAGCCGAAGGAAGACAAGGCCGAAGTCGTGGCAGAATCCGCAGTTGTGGTTGAAGCCACAACGGACGCCGCAGCAGAGGCAGACCCCGCGCCCAAACCCAAGAAGACGCGCACGCGCACATCGGGCATGACCAAAATGGTCGAAACAAAATCTGAGCCCGCGGGTGAAACCGCGACCGAGGACAAGCCGAAATCAAAACGCAAAGGGTGGTGGTCGCTGGGCCGCTAACGCTTGATCCAAACCGGATGTGAAGAGGGCGGGCCTGACGGGCCTGCCCTTTTTCGTTGGGGGCGGTGTCGGGGCGTTGACCTGATGTTAGGGCACGGCCATGGTGGCCGCGTCATGATTGATCACTTCAACCTGCCAGTCGCAAATGTCGACGCGTCACGCGCCTTTTATGACCGCGTTCTGGGGCAGTTGGGCTTTGGTGTGATTGCCGAGGATGGCGACGCAGTTGGATATGGCACCGATGCCTGGTCATTTGGGCTGGTCCCGTCCGGCGGGCAGGTCGAACCTATTCATTTGGCATTTCAGGCCAAGACGCGAGAGCAGGTGGATGCCTTCTTTGCCTCGGGTCTGGCCAATGGTGGGCAAGATAACGGCGCACCGGGCGAGCGGCCTGAATATGGCGCGGCGTATTACGCGTGTTTTTTGATTGATCCCGACGGGCATAATGTCGAGGCGGTGATGCGCGGCTAACGTCTGCGGTTTTTGGGCACCGCCTGCGCCGTGGCAAGCACGTCTTGCGCTCTGAGCCATCCCTGCGAGCCGCGAGGCAATGCGCCCAATGCTCGTTTTGAGTGCAGTTCGGCCTCGTCAAAGCGGCCAATCACCAAATAACGCTCGGCGGTTGCGACGGAAGCCAAGGCGTTCTGCCCGTTTTTGGCATGCGCCAAGGCCAGGTTGCGCAACATTGTCGGGTCGCCCGGGTCACGGCCATGGGCGGTTTTGAGAACCCGCAACGCTTCGGCGTTAGAGGATTGCGTATTGAGCGCGATCAGCGCACGGCCAAGGCCGGACAGGATCAGCGGCTCGCCCCGCGCCAGCGATGCGGCGTTGCGATAAGATTGCACCGCCGCCGCCGGGTTGCGGCTTTCCAGCAGAATTTGGCCGCGCAATTCGTGGTAATAGGGATCACGTGGGCGGAGCTTGAGCAGGGTGCCCATCTCCTTCAGCGCTTTGGAGGCATTGGGAAGTTTGTGATAGGCGACAGCACGGCGCAGGGTGGCAATCTCCCCGTTGCCTTTGGCGTTGCTCTTGCGCAGCACGGATTTGGCATTGCGTAGGAAGCCCTCCAACTTGGCGCTCATCCGCCCGTGCCAGTAGACCGTTTCGGCGCTTGGTGGCCGGGCCCTTGCCTTATGCGCGGCGACGTAGCCCCGTACCGCCCGCAGCCGGTCCGATGTCAGCGGATGGGTGCGTGCATAGGGGTCTTGGCGGCCGGGGCGCAGCGCCTCTTGTCCGCGAAACAGCTCCAACACGTCATTCATTGCGGATGGATCAACACCGGCCCGCGCCATGTAGCGCAGGCCGGATTGGTCGGCAGATGCTTCCTCCGCGCGGGTATGGGCAAAAAACACCCTCTGGGCGGACCGCAACGTGCCTGCCGCCAGACCTACGCCGGCTTCGCGCTCGCCTTTGGCGACCGCCGCGACAGAAAGGGCCAGCCCGATGGCCGCGACGCGGCTTGCCACACGCCGATTGCCCGCGCGGCGCACCAGATGACCGTTGGCGATATGGGCAGCCTCATGGGCGATGACAGCCTGCAAGGCCTGCGGTGTTTTCAGTCTCAACAGCAGCCCCGAGTGGATAAAGATGTGGCGGCTGTCGACGACGAAGGCATTCATTGAATTGTCATTGATGACCAAAATGCGAAGGGAATTGGCGCCCAACCCCGCCGCGCGCAAAACCGGTTTGGCAATTTCTTTGAGGGAGCGTTCAATCTCGGCGTCGCGAATAACGCTGATCGCATGCGCGGGAAAGGCCAGACAAAGGGCCAAAAGCAGCGGAAGCAGGCGGTGCAGCATGGGGCGTTCCTTTCATTGACCTTTCGCCCCGGCGCTGGTTCAAGCGAGGCCACATGCCGTTAGACTGCGAGGAAGCCATGCGAAGTTCAACCCGAGGGCAGGTCGATCCGTTCATTGTGATGGATGTGATGGACTCTGCAAGAAAACTTGAAGAGGCAGGGCGTTCGATCATTCACATGGAAGTCGGCCAGCCCGGCACTCCGGCACCTCTCAAGGCGCGGGAGGCTTTGAGCAAGGCTATGGGCGACGACGCGCTGGGCTATACTGTGGCTTTGGGCTTGCCGGCATTGCGTGCTGGGATCGCCGATCTGTATCGGGACTGGTACGGCGTCACGCTTGATCCGGCGCGTGTGGTGGTGACGGCTGGCTCCTCTGCCGCGTTCGTGCTGGCCTTCACAGCCCTTTTTGAAGCGGGGGAGGCCGTGGGCGTGACCGAGCCGGGATACCCGTCTTACCGCCAGATATTAAAGTCGCTCAACCTTGATCCGGTCGGCATCCCAACCCACGCTGATGCCCGCCACGTCCCCGCGTTGCCAGATCGTGACATCGGCGGGTTGATTGTCGCGTCACCTGCAAACCCAACTGGGACGATGTTGGCTAAGGATGATTTGGCCGGGTTGATTGCTGAGTGCGCCGCGCGGGATGTGTCCTTCATCTCGGACGAAATTTACCATGGCGTGCAATATGAGGGACGCGCGGTCAGCGCCTTGGAACTCAGCGACGATGTTTATGTCATCAACTCGTTTTCCAAGTATTTTTCGATGACCGGCTGGCGTCTGGGCTGGATGGTTGTCCCGCAAGACCATGTGCGCATGATCGAACGGCTGGCCCAGAACATGTTCATTTGCGCCCCACACGCCGCGCAGGTCGCAGCATTGGGCGCCTTGCAGGCCAAAGACGAGACCGAGGGTATGTTGGAGGTCTACACCGAAAACCGCCGTTTGATGCTGGAGGGCCTTCCCAAGGCCGGATTTGACCGCATCGCGCCACCAGATGGTGCGTTTTACGTCTATGCGGATGTGTCCGAGTTGACGGACGACTCGCTGGCATTCTGCCGCGAGGTTCTGGAGGGCGCCGGCGTGGCCATCACGCCCGGTTTGGACTTTGATCCGGTGCGGGGGCATAGCACCGTGCGGTTTTCATATGCGCGGGCCACGGCAGACATTCGCGAAGGGCTGGATCGGCTCGCAAAATTTATGTCCGAAAGGACAGGGGACAAGCCGGTTTGAAGCCGCTATACTGGCCGCAATAAACAAAAAGACCGGGCGGTCATGAACAGGCTACTGACGACAGCACTTTGCTGGGCGCTTTGCGCAGGCACAGCAGACGCGCAACAATTGCGCGCCTTGGCGCGTGTCGATATGGAAAGTTCCGCAATCACCGACACACGGGACGGGGTGGAGGTCGCGCTGGCGCTGACACAGGCTGTGCCGTACCGCATCTTTACCTTGGACGCGCCAATGCGCGTTGTTGTCGATTTTCGTGAAGTGGCGTTTGATGCCAATCTCGACGCGCTCGATCAGTCCAACAAGGTCGCGGCTGTGGCAGGTGGGGCCTTCCGCCCCGGCTGGTCGCGGCTGGTGATTGAACTTGCAGAACCCATGGCGGTTGAAACCGCTGGGTTGGAAACCGACCTGAATGAAGGTGACGCGGTGGTGCGGCTGGAACTGGCCGCTGTCAGTGAAGAGGCCTTTGCGGCGGGGGCAGGCTCGCCCGATACGCAGGACGTGATCGCGCAGGCGGTCCAACCCGATGATGGACGTATGGTTGTGGTGCTCGACCCAGGGCATGGCGGCGTCGACCCCGGCGCGCAGCGTGATGGGCATGACGAGGCCGATCTGATGCTGCAATTCGCCATCGAGCTGAAAGAGGCGCTGCTGCGTGGCGGTGTCGACGAGGTCGTTATGACGCGCACGGATGACAGCTTTGTGTCGCTGCCTGCGCGGGTCTCGATCGCGCGCAAGGCGGGGGCGGACGCGTTCATCTCGTTGCATGCCGACGCCTTGGCGGAGGGGCGCGCGACGGGAACCACGATTTACACCCTGTCAGAGGAGGCGTCGGACAAAGCCAGCGCCATTCTGGCGGAGCGTCAGGACCGGCAGGACATTCTGGCGGGCGTCGATTTACGCGCCCAAGACGACCAGATTGCGACCGTGTTGATGGATTTGGCGCGGCTGGAAACGGCGCCGCGCACCGAAATGCTGGCAAGCCAGCTGGTCATCGGGCTGCGCAACCGGTTGGGCAAATTGCACAAGCGCCCTCGGTTGAAGGCGGGCTTTTCGGTCCTCAAGGCGCCCGACATACCGTCGGTGCTGATTGAGCTGGGATTCATGTCCTCGGCTTCCGATCTGGACAATCTGATGGACCCCGTCTGGCGGTCGCAAGCCGCCGAAGGGATCGTTGAAGCCATTGACACATGGTCCCTCGAAGAAGCGGCAAGGGCCGGACAATGAGGCCGACGCTTAAAAGTGAACAAAACCGGCGGCAATCAGCCGTTTTTCCCCGCGCCAGCGTTTTGACGCCGCGCCGGACAAGTCGTATAAGAACGCCAAGTTTTAAATGGGGGCAGCTGTGATCCTGCGCACGATTCTTTCCTTCTTCGGGTCGATCTTCAGCCTGATTACCATCGGGGCCTTTGCGGTTGCGATGTTAGTGGCCGCGATCTTCATGATGTATTCGCGCGACCTGCCCAACACCGACGAGTTGGCGCAATATACGCCCCCGACCATCAGCCGGATTTATTCCGGCCAGGGCGATCTGATTGACGAATTTGCGCAGGAACGCCGTTTGTTCGCGCCCGCAGACGAAATCCCGGACATGGTCAAGCAGGCGTTCATCTCTGCTGAGGACAAGTATTTCTACACGCACAAAGGCTATGACCCGTTGGGCATGGCCAAGGCCGCGTTGGACGCGGCCCAAGGTGGGCGGCTTCGTGGTGCGTCGACCATCACCCAGCAGGTGATGAAGAACTTCCTGTTGGGCGGCGAACGCTCGGCGGAACGCAAAGTTAAGGAATTGATCCTTGCCGCGCGGATCGAGACCACGCTCAGCAAAGACCAAATTCTTGAGCTGTATCTCAACGAAATTTTCCTGGGTCAAAACAGCTTTGGCGTCGCGGCGGCGGCGCAGACCTATTTCAACAAGACGCTGTCCCAATTGAACGTAGAAGAGGCCGCCTATCTGGCCGTGCTGCCCAAAGCCCCCTCGCGCTACCATCCGGTGCGCCAAGTCGAACGCGCCGTGGGACGCCGCAACTTTGTGCTGCGGGAAATGTATGAAAACGGCTACATCGCCATGGAAGAATACGAGCGCGCCAAAGAGGCCCCGCTCAAATCCGTGCAAAATGGCGACTTTGAAGAGTTCAAAGGCCAGATCCCCGACCGCGACTATTTCACCGACGAAATCCGCCGCCAGCTGTCGGCCAACTTTGGTGAAGAAGAATTCTTTGGTGGCGGCCTGTCGATCCGCGCAACCGTGGACCGCGAATTGCAGGACGAGGCGGCCAAGTCGCTGCGCCGTGCCTTGGAAAACTATGACCGGGGGCAGGGTGTTTTCCACCGCGTGAAAACCAAGCTGGACCCGGCGACCTTGCAAGGCGAGGCGTGGAAGGAAACTCTTTTCAACACGGTCTTCCCGCGTGACGTTGCAGGCTGGAAAGCCGCCGTGGTTCTGAGCTTTGACGGCGCCAACGCAAATGTCGGCATTGAAGGCCAGGGCGTGGGCGTTATTCAGGGGGCCGATGTCAAATGGGCGCGGCCTCGTCTGGCGGACGGCAAGCTGGGCGAACGCAGGTCCTCGGTGGACAATTTGCTGGATGTTGGCGACGTGGTGCATGTGCGCGCCCGCGACGATGGCACGTGGTCGCTGCGGCAGCTGCCGCAGGTGCAGGGCGGGTTCATGGCGATGGACGTTAATACGGGCCGCGTTCTGGCGATGCAGGGCGGGTTCTCGTACCAAGGCTCGGTCTTCAACCGTGCCACGCAGGCAACGCGCCAACCGGGGTCCTCGTTCAAGCCGTTCGTCTATGCCGCCGCATTGGACAGCGGCTTTGCGCCCAACACCATCGTTGTGGACGCCCCGATCGAGATCAACACCCCGCAAGGTTTGTGGCGGCCCAAAAACGCGTCGAACAAGTTCTACGGCCCCGCGCCATTGCGCACTGGCATTGAGCGGTCGCGGAACCTGATGACAATTCGTCTGGCCGAAGAAATTGGCATGGGCACCGTGGCGCAATATGCGGAACGCTTTGGGGTCTACAAGAAGATGAACCCGTTCCTGTCCAATGCGCTGGGCGCGCAGGAATCGACCTTGATGAAAATGGTCACCGCCTATGCGATGTTTGCCAATGGCGGTGAGCGGGTGGAGCCGACGCTGGTGGACCGGGTACAAGATCGCTGGGGCCGAACTGTGTATCGCCATGACCAACGCGTGTGCGAAGACTGCCAGCTGGCGTCGCTGGACGCCAATTTTGCGCCCGCCATCGTCTCAAACCGCGAGCGGGTGATGGATGCCATCACCGCTTACCAGCTGACCTCAATGATGCGGGGCGTGGTGGAGCGTGGGACGGCTGCAAAGACGGTCAATCTGGGCGTGCCGACCGCTGGCAAGACAGGGACCACCAACGACGCCAAGGATGTATGGTTTGTAGGCTTTACCTCAAACATCGTGGCAGGCTGCTACATTGGCCATGATCGCCCCCGTTCGCTGGGACGCGGCGCGTCGGGTGGCGGCATGTGCGGCCCAGTCTTTAACAGCTTCATGAAAAAGGCCACGGCCAAATATGGTGGCGGCGACTTTGATGTGCCTCCGGGCGGCTATTTCGTGAAGATCGACCGGTTCTCCGGTGCGGTATTGCCCAACAATGCCTCTGGCCCCAATGTGGTCAGCGAGTATTTCCGTGAGGGCGAGGAGCCGTCCTTCGGCCTTGGCGCGGTCCTGGATGGTGGCTTTGCAATGGGGTCAAATCTTGATTTGATCCGTGGGGATAGCGACATCACTGCTGTGACCAAGGTCACGACATCTTCCGGCAAAACGGCCGTCATCCCGAAGCGGGCCAATTTTGGCACCTTGTCGGCTGGCGGGCTTTACTAGCCAAATCTTCGCAGAAGGTTTGAGGCCGATTTTTCGACGAAAAATCGTGTTGGACGCGGGCGCGCCCAACGCTTATCACCGCAGTGACGCTTAGACAGGAAGACCGACCCCATGCGCGCAGACGCCCAGAACGCCGTTGAGGCCATCACCAAATCGCTGGATCTGCTGAAAAGCCGCATGGATTGGGAAACCGCCTCGCACCGGCTGGAAGAGTTCAACGCCCGCGTCGAAGACCCGACGCTTTGGGATGACCCTGAAAAGGCGCAAAAACTGATGCGTGACCGCCAGTCGCTTGTTGATGCGATCGAAACCTACAGCTCGATGAAGCAGGATCTCGATGACAATGTCGAACTTATCGAGCTTGGCGAAATGGAAGATGACGAAGACGTCGTAGCCGAGGCCGAGGCCGCGCTCGCCGCCTTGGTCGAGAAAGCCGCCGCTAAAGAACTGGAAGCGCTGCTGGATGGCGAAGCAGATGCCAATGACACCTTCCTTGAGATCAACGCCGGTGCCGGCGGGACGGAAAGCTGCGACTGGGCGTCTATGCTGGCGCGCATGTATGTGCGCTGGGCCGAAAAGCGGGGCTTCAAGGTGGAGCTTCAATCGACCTCTGCCGGGGATGAGGCCGGCATCAAATCCGCCGCCTATAAGATCAGTGGACACAACGCCTATGGCTGGCTGAAATCGGAAAGCGGCGTGCACCGCTTGGTCCGCATCTCGCCTTTCGACTCGGCGGCAAAACGGCATACGTCCTTTTCTTCTGTCTGGGTGTATCCGGTGGTCGATGACAATATCGACATTGAAGTGAACCCATCCGACATACGTATCGACACCTACCGGTCCTCGGGCGCAGGCGGGCAGCACGTCAACACCACGGATTCTGCCGTACGGATCACCCACGAGCCCACGGGCATCGTTGTCACCTCGTCCGAGAAGTCGCAGCACCAAAACCGCGACATCGCCATGAAGGCGCTGAAATCGCGCCTTTACCAGATGGAGTTGGACCGCCGGAACGCGGCGATCAACGAGGCGCATGAGAACAAGGGCGACGCGGGTTGGGGCAACCAGATCCGCAGCTATGTTTTGCAACCCTACCAAATGGTCAAGGATCTGCGCACCAACTATGAGACGTCCGACACTAAAGGTGTCTTGGACGGTGATCTGGACGGCTTCATGGCGGAAACGCTGGCGCAGAACGTGTCTGGCAAAAGCCGTGCCGACGCGCAGGGCTAAGCTAGGCTGATACGTCCGCCAGATCGCCCTTGGTTTTGTGGGCCGCGTGTCCACCACTGAAGGTGGAAATAATCGCACTTATCAGGCACAACGCCGCCGCGATCCAGGCCACCCGGGAAAAGGCCGCATTGGTGGCAGGGATGTGGCTGGCAAGATCAGAGGCCTCGCCGTAGCTGCCTCCACCGCCCGTACCGCCATAAATGACGGAAATGACGCTGCCCATCGCAGCCACTGACAACAACCCCGCCATGCGGGTGACGGCATTATTGACGCCGGAGGCCGTGCCGGTCTTGTGGCTCTCGACGGCCCCCATCACTGCCGTAGACAGGGGGGCGACGACCAGCGCCATCCCGATGCCCTGCAAGCACATTGCGGGCATGACCGCGCCCCAGAAATTTTGGGTGGGGATCACAAGCGCAAGCGACGCATAGCCAAGGGCCAGAACAAGGCTCCCCGTGATGAGCAGCGGCGCGGGGCCGTACCGGTCCGCCAGTTTCCCTGACAGGCCCGACAGCGACGCGATAAAGAAGGAGAGGGGGGCGTAGGCCGCCGAGGCCTCGATCTCGGTGATGCCCCAGCCGCCGATCACCGCCATGGGCAAATACATGGAGATGGCAGAGAAGGAAAAATAGACGAAGAAGCTGACGATATTGGCGATTGAGAACCGGGCGTTGCGGAACAAATCAAGTGGCATCATGGGGTGGGGGCTGCGGGCCTCCACCCAAAGGAAGGCACCGAGCGCCAAGATCCCCAACCCGCCATAAGCAAGCGACGTGGCGTCCACCAGATTGCCATGCTCGGCTCCGGTCAAAGCCCAGGCGATCAAGCCCAGCCCAAGGGTGGCCAGCAACCCGCCGGGGACGTCAATGCCGCGCTCATGCTGCGTCGGGTCCTGGTCAATCTTTGTCCACAACACGTATAGCGCTAGCCCACCCAGCGGCAGGTTGATCGCGAAGATCCAACGCCAGGTGTCCTGACCGCCATACGTCAATGCCAGCCCGCCGATGATCGGGCCAAGCGCCGCCGTGATGGCTGAGGATGCGGCCCATATCCCGATGGCGCGGCCGCGTTCCTCGGGGGGGTAGGCGCGCGAAATCAGCGCGAGGGATCCGGGTACCATAAAGGCCGCACCAATGCCTTGCACCGCGCGCGCCGCGATCAGAAATTGCGGGGTCGGGGCCAGCGCGCAGGCAATTGATGCTACAACGAACAGCGCGATACCGGCGGCAAACACGCGGGCCAGGCCGAAGCGATCACCGATGGAACCGCCGACCAGAATGAGCGACGATAATGTGAGCATGTAGGCATTCGAAATCCATTGCGCCTGCACCAGCGTCGCAACTAGCGAGTCGCGCATACCGGGAATAGCGATTGCGACCATGGACCCGTCAATAAACCCGAGACCCGAGGCCAGAATTGCCGCAAAGAGAATGTATTTTCGCGCCGCTGGTGCGCATAAGGTGTATGGCCCCGAACCTGTAATTGGTCCCGGGGCCGGAGTATCAGTCATTCAATTAGCTTTTTGCGGCCTCTGCTTTAGCCGCGGCAGCGGATGTGGGCACAGGCGTTTTGGCACCGGAGTTGAGCGGATCATCCTGACGCTGGACCGAGCCCTCGAAATGGGCGCCGGATTCAATTGCGATGGTCTTGTGGATGATGTCGCCCTCAACGCGGGCCGTGGAGGTGAGCCGGACCTTCAGGCCCCGCACGCGGCCAACAATACGACCATTTACAACTACGTCGTCAGCAATGATTTCGCCTTTGATGACTGCGGTCTCGCCGACGGTCAGCAGGTGGGCGCGGATGTCGCCCTCGACGGTGCCCTCGACCTGCACGTCGCCGGCGGTCTTCAGGTTGCCGGTCACCGTCAGGTCGCTCGACAAAACCGACGGTGCGGCTTTGGGGCGGGGGGCGGACGATGTCATGTCGGACTTTGGCGCAGGAGCCGCAGAGGAGGACGCCGGTGCGGACGGAACCGCAGGCTTTGCGTCGGTAGAGGTTGGGTTCTGTTCGTTGATCTTGCTTTTAGAAAACATCGCGTCCTGCCTTGATATAGGTCATTGGGTTTACGGGGTTTCCGTTGATCCGCACTTCGTAATGAAGATGCACACCAGTCACCCGGCCAGTGGCTCCCATATCACCGATCCTATCACCGCGCGAGACCCTTTGTCCGACTTTCACGCGAATTTTTGAGTTATGCGCGTAGCGGGTTTCGATGCCAAAAGCATGCTTAATCTTGACCAATCTACCATATCCTGACTGCCAGCCGGCGAAGGTCACAACACCGTCCGCTGAGGCATAGATCGGGGTGCCTCTGGGGCCTGCAAAATCCACACCAGCATGCATCCGCCGACCCGCGCCTTTTGGATCGCGGCGGTAGCCAAAGCCCGATGTGAATCGGTAGGCGGATTTGACTGGCACGCCCACGGGCGTCTTGTCGGCTGCGATGCGGAACAGGTTGATGCGGTCCAGTTCTTTCAACAGCGTGTTGGCGCGTGCAGTGGTGCCGTCATTGACCGTCGCCCCGCCAGAGGTTGATTTGGTGACCGGCAGCAGCGGGCCACCTTGCCCAGAATAGCCGCGGCGCACTTCGTTGAGAATGCTCTCTGTAGGCATGCCGGCGGCGCGGAACATTTTGTCCAGTGGCTGCAGCGAGACCGTGACGGCTTCTTCCAGGCGTTGGAAGATACGGTTGTTGCGGTCTTCGTTCAGCTGCATCTCGAAGCGCAGGTCTTCAACGATGGTTTCAGCCTCTTCGGAGAATTTCAGCGCGTTGTCGCGCTCTGCGGCTGTCGCCTCCAACGCGGCTGTCAGGAATGCCACGGAACCGTCAGAGCTTTTCGCACGGGCAAGGGCAGGGCCGTTGCCGTCAGTGCCCTCCATCTCGGCGAGCAGGGTTTCGTGTTCGCTGCGCGATGCGTCGCGTTCTTTGATGGTATGGCGCAGTGTTTTCTGGATCACTTCGATGCCGGTTTCCAACTCGGTGCGGCGGTCTTCCGAGGCCAGCAAGTCGCTTTGCATGTCGGAGATTTCTTCAAGTGCGACAAAGAACCGGTCTTGAGCGGCCGCCGCCTCAGAGGCGCGGTCGTCGCGTTCTTTGCTCAACGCGTTGAGCCGTGCTTCGTAGATTGCGCGTTCACGTTGGGATTGCTCGCGCTGGTTGCCAGAGCTGATGGTGTCCATCAGGAAGATCGCGGTGACAACGATTGTCCAGCTCATCAACACAGCACCACCCGCCATGATCCCTGCCATGGTCAAAGGCCGCAGTCGGACAAACCGGGTGCCGGTTTCAGATTTCAGAAATACCCGTTGCTCAGGAAGTTTCCGCTCAAGCGCCGTGTTGAGCTTATCTAGCATTTTTCTACGCAATGTGTGTGTCCCGTCTTTCCCGTTCCCCAACGTGCGCGGCAAGCATGTCCCCACATGTTATCCACCGCGCTCGTGTTGCATAGAGGGTCACGAGAATCACCGCAACTTTTTTGGTTTAAAATTTAGGCCAATGTGCGGTTTTTTGCTTATGGTATCTGTATTTCTGGTCCAAAGCTAAAGAATTGGGACCCTGACATCAGGTCAGTGCGGCGGGCGGTCGCAGCTCTGCATCGGTTAGCGGCCAATAAAAGTCAGGCGCGATGCCGGCATCGGCGCGTTTTTCCTCGTTGAAGGGCGGTCTCAGTTTGGAATGGAAATAGGTTTGAACAAGGGTGTGGAACGCTTCTTTCGGGTCCCTGTTTTCGCGGCCACACAGGAAATGGAACCACTTGGACCCGTAGGCCACATGCGCAACCTCTTCGGCGTAGATCACCTCCAGCGCGGCAACAGCCTGCGTGTCCTTCGCCTGCTTGAATAGCTTGATTATGCCCGGCGTCACATCAAGCCCGCGCGCCTCCAGGACCATCGGCACCACGGCCAAACGCGCCAAAATATCATGGGCGGTCACGTCAGCGGATTGCCACATCCCGGCATGGGCAGGCAGGGCTCCGTAATGGCTGTCATAACTGGCAAGACAGTCCGATAGAAGCTTGAAATGTTTGGATTCTTCGTCAGCTGACTTAACCCAGTCGTCGTAGAATCCCATCGGAAATTCGACGTCAGGAAACCGCGCTATGATGTCCCAATGCAGGTCAATGGCGTTCAGTTCAATATGCGCAATCGCGTGCAGCATTGCGGTGCGGCCCTCGGGCGTTCCGGGTTTGCGGCTTGGAACATCGCGCGGCGCCAGCAATTGAGGTTGATCGGGTCTGGCGGGGCTGTCCGGCGGTGGGGTGCGACCCAGCTCAAGCGTCTGGCCCGCCGCGCGGGCGGCAAACCACGTGGCGGCATGTTCTCGGCTCAGGGTGGCTTTGTCCTGCGCGTTGGCGGTGTTCAAAACCTCCGCCGCCATGTCCCGCAAACTTGGGCTCATGCGTTTTGGGCCGCTTCCAGCACGGCCTCGACATGGCCGGGCACGCGGACTCTATGCCATGCGTTCAGCACTTTGCCGTCGCTGCCGACCAAAAATGTTGACCGCTCGATCCCCATATAGGTTTTGCCGTACATGCTTTTCTCTTTCCACACGCCAAAGGCTTCGCAGACCTGATCGTCTGCGTCCGAGGCAAGGATTACCCCAAGCGAATGCTTGGCCAGAAACTTTTCATGCTTGGCCACGGTGTCCTTGGAGATGCCGATGATCTCGCAACCGGCCGCTTTGAACGCGTCCAGATGTTCGGTGAAGCCAATGGATTCCTTGGTGCAGCCGGGCGTGTCGTCTTTGGGGTAAAAATACACCACAGCTTTTCCGGGGCGCAGATCTGACAGGGTCACGGTGCCCCCTCCATCGCGGGGTAGGGTGAAGTCGGGGGCCATGTCGCCTTCGGAAATCATGGAGCGTCCTTTCGGGTGCTGATACAAAAATGATGTGTGGCGCAAGCTAGAGCGTTATAAGAAAAGATAAACCCACGGCCGCATGATTTGTGCCGGCCGCCAACCAAGAGGCCCGATGTCCAACGCGCCCATAGATGACACCGCCCAGCCGGAGCCCGAAATGGACGGGCCCGAGATGGACGGTGTCGACGAAGCCCCGCCATTGCCGGGTGGCGCGTCCTATGCCCCGCCGCGTAAAAAGCAGCGCTGGGTGCGCAAACGCTGGATACTCTTGTCGATCCTCACTGCGATGGTCAGTCTTGTCGCCGTGGTGCTTGTGATCGGGCTGCTGTCGGTGATGGGGCGCTTTATGGTGATGCCCGATTGGGTCACCGAACAAGTGCAAAACCGCATCAATGCGCAGATCGAGGGTCCCGACATTGTGTTGGCGGGCGTGTCTGTCGGCCTGCTGGATGACGAACTGCGCCCAACCATCGAGCTGCAGGGCATGCGCCTGCGCAGCGCCGGAAATGTGCCGCTGATGGCGCTGCCAAGTTTACAGGTCAAATTGGACACGTCGGAACTGATCCAAGGGCGCGTGGCGCTGGAGACATTGAATATCAGCGCCGCCCAGATCAACTTGACGCGTGACAAGGACGGGCAGTTCTCCTTTGCGTTTGGGCCCGGGATGAATGCGGGCGAGTTTCAGGCCAGCTCGGTCGGCGAAGTCATGGAGCTGATCGACACCGCGTTCGAGCACCCCGCATTACGAGAGCTGGAGGACGTCACCGTGGACGGCGTGCGCCTGGTGCTCGATGACCAGCGGGAGGGCCGCAACCTTGAAGTGGATGAAGGACGGCTGAACCTTGTGAACGGGGCCAATTTTTTGGGGCTCAACGTGGCCTTTGACCTCTCGATGGACGGCGGGGCACCGGCCACATTGACCCTGTCCGCCGACAAGGCAAAGGGCGGTGCGGGGGGGCGCGTGCAGGCCGAGTTTGCGCAGCTCCGCGTGCGCGACGTCGCCGAACAGGTCAGCACCCTCAATTTTCTGGAACTGCTTGATGCCCCAATTGACGGCAAACTCACCACGGAATTTGGGGCGCAAGGTGAGGTCGTCAGCTTTTCGGGGGGCCTCAATATCGGCAAAGGCTTCCTGCAGCCTGCCCCGCAGGCCAAGCCGCTACCGCTCAACAGTGCGACCACCACCGTGCGCTACAGCTCGGCCACCCAACGGCTTCACATGGAGGGGCTGGACATCGACGCGCCGGAACTGCGTCTCAAGGGGCAAGGCCATGCCGATCTGCTGGATTTTACGGCAGGCATTCCGCAAACGTTGCTGATGCAAATTCGGCTTAGCGATTTGAAGCTGGACCCCGAAGGCATTTTTGAAACGCCGGTGACCTTTCATGAGGGGCAGGCCGATCTGCGGTACCGTCCCAATGATCTGAAACTTGACATCGGGCAGGTCGTACTGCGCGAGGATGAAACCGAAATTGTCGCGGGCGGCGCGGTGTCGGTGAATGACGAGGGGTGGCTGGCCTCGGTCGATGCCAATATCGGCAGCATTGACCAAGATCAGTTGCTGGGGCTGTGGCCGACAAGTGCAGTGGTCAACACGCGCAACTGGCTGACGACCAACATTCAGTCGGGGCTACTCAGCAACGCGGCGGCGGCCATTCGGGTGGTCCCCGGCCAAAAGCCCAACGCGGCTGTCACCTTCAACTTCGCGGATGCCAATGTGCGGTATCTCAAAACCTTGCCAAAGGTGGAGCAGGGGCGCGGCTACCTGACCATTGCCCAAAACGAAATGACGCTGGCGCTGCATGAAGGATATGTGACGGCCCCTTCGGGCGGGCGGCTTGATGTTGCGGGCTCGGTGATGCAAATCCCCAATCTGGACCGAAAAATCCCCGATGCAGAGATTTCGCTGCGCGCGCGCGGGCCGTTGCAGGCCGCCATGTCATTGCTGGACGAAGAGCCGTTTCGCTTTCTCAGCAAATCCGACTTTTCCACCGACATGGCGGATGGCAAGGCGGATGTAACGGCGCGGCTGGTCGTGCCGCTGGCCAAGCAGGTCTTGGTCAAAGACGTCTCCTATGTGGTCAACGCGCGGGTGACGGATGTGCGCTCTACCAAGCTGGTACCCGGCCGCGCCCTGAGGGCTGACGCAATGGTGCTGAACGCCGCAGATGGGCAGCTGTCCATCAAAGGGGCGGGCACGTTGGACGGTATTCCAATTGATGTGACATGGGCGCGCGCAATTGGGCCGGACTCCGGTGACAGCTCGACCGTAAAGGGAACAATCGAGCTGTCGCAGGCGGCACTGAAGGTGTTCAATATCGGGCTGCCAGATGGCAGTGTGCGCGGCAAAGGGCGGGGGCAATTTGAACTGGCCTTGCGCAAGGGCCAACGCCCCGATCTGAAGCTGACCTCGGATCTCAGGGGCATCGGGCTGCGCATCGACGCGCTTGGATGGTCAAAACCTGCCAATGACAGGGGCGCATTTGAAGTCGCGCTGACGCTGGGCGATACCCCCGACATCAAAGGGCTCAGCATTTCTGGGGCGGGTCTGTCTGCGACGGGGTCACTGACATTGAAACCGGGCGGCGGATTGGATCGCGCCGTGTTTAGCCCCTTGCGGGTGGCGGGGCGGCTGAACAGTCGTGTTGAGGTCGTCGGCAGGGGGCAAGGGCGGCCGGTGCAGATACTGGTGCGCGGCGGGTCCATTGATATTCGCAAATTCGGGGTTGGCTCTGGAAGCGGTCGGGCACCGACCGGTGGTCCTCCGCTTGATTTGGCGCTTGATAGCCTGCAAGTCACCGATGACATCCGCATTGACTCCTTCCGTGGAAAGTTCCGCAACGAGCGCGGCCTTGACGGAACATTTACCGGCCAGATCAACGGGCAGGCGCGGGTCAACGGCACGATCGTGCCAACGGCCAACGGTCTTGCGGTGCGCATTCAATCAGCCGATGGCGGCGGCGTGATCGGAGCCACCGGCATCTTCCGAAACGCACGCGGAGGCAATATGAACCTCGTGCTGGTGCCAACCGGCAGGCCGGGGGAATTCAACGGCCAGATCACAATCGCCAACACCCGCATCAAAAAGGCGCCCGCCTTGGCCGACTTGCTCGCGGCACTATCCGTTGTCGGATTGCTTGAACAGCTTTCGGGCGATGGCATCCTGTTTTCTGAGGTGGACGCCAAATTCACCCTCTCGCCGGGCGGTGTGCGTTTGCGCGAAGGGGTGGCCAACGGGCCGTCCATGGGCATCACGATGGACGGGGTATATTCGACAACCAGCAGGCGGATGCAGATGCAGGGCGTGGTTTCGCCGATTTATGTGGTGAACCGCCCCCTTGGCTTCCTGTTTGCCAAAAAGGGTGAGGGGCTTTTCGGGTTCAACTACACGCTCAATGGCTCGGCAGATGCGCCAAAGGTGGGTGTGAACCCGCTTTCGGTCTTTACGCCCGGCATTTTCCGAGAGATTTTCCGGCGACCTCCGCCCAAGCAGCCCACGAACTGACCCCATGAAACTAGATGATTTCGACTTTGATCTGCCCGAGCAGCTGATCGCCGTGCGCCCCGTCTCGCCGCGTCGTGCGGCCAGGATGCTGGTCGCCGAAGGCGATGCTATCCGGGATATGGCCGTGAGTGATCTGGCAAATTTGTTGGGGCCGGACGACTTGCTTGTGCTCAACAACACCAAGGTCATTCCGGCGCGGCTGTTTGGCACGCGCAACCGCGATGGCAACGTCTCTAAGGTAGAGGTCACGTTGCTGTCACCTGACACCGCCGGCAATTGGACCGCTTTGGTCAAGCCGCTGCGCAAGGTCAAAGACGGCGAGGTCATTGCGTTTGACGCGGGCCTCGAAGCCGAGATGCAGGGTCGCGCCGACGGGCAGGGCGTGTTGTGCTTTAACCTTGAGGGTGACGCGTTTGACGCGGCCTTGGCGCAGGCGGGCCAGATGCCGCTGCCGCCTTACATTGCCGCCAAGCGCCCCGCCGATGCGCAGGACAAGGACGACTACCAGACGGCCTTTGCAAAGCACCAAGGCGCGGTTGCGGCCCCCACGGCCTCGTTGCATTTCGACGAGGTGGTGCTCGACGCGCTGAAAGCGCGTGGGGTGCAATTTGCGGAAGTCACGCTGCATGTGGGGGCAGGCACCTTCCTGCCGGTGAAGGTCGACGATGTCACAACCCATAAAATGCATTCCGAATGGGGGCAGGTGGACGCCGATGCGGCGGCCAAGATCAACGCCACCAAGGCGCGGGGCGGGCGCGTCATTCCGGTGGGCACCACCGCTTTGCGCCTGATCGAGACGGCGGCCACGGCCAAGGGGCAAATCGCGCCTTGGACCGGCGACACCGACATATTCATCTACCCCGGTTTCGACTTCAAATTGACCGACGCGCTGATGACCAATTTTCACCTGCCCAAGTCGACGCTGCTGATGCTGGTCTCGGCGCTGATGGGGCAGGGGCGTATGCAAAACATCTACACCCATGCCGTAGAGCGGAAATACAGGTTCTTCTCCTACGGCGACAGCTCCCTGTTGATCCCGTGAGCTAATTCAAAAACGGCACCATTTCGTCGTTGCGGGGCGCGACGTTCGGGCGTAGTGGGGCGAAAATTGACCCCATGGGCCGCAAATAGGCCGCCCCGCAGGAGCACGCACAGATGTTACGAGTGATTGGCAGCGCTTGGGCGCTTTTGCTGGGCATGATGTTTCTCATGGTCGGCAACGGCATGCAGGGCACGATGATGGGGGTGCGCGGCGCCATCGAAGGGTTCACCACCTTCGAGCTGTCGCTGATTACATCCGCCTATTTCCTTGGCTTTCTGGGCGGCTCGCGGCTGGCCCCGGATTTCATCGGGCGGGTGGGCCACGTGCGGGTCTTTGCGGCGCTGGGCTCTTTCGTGTCGGCGGCGCTGATCTTGTACCCGGCGGTGACGTATCCATGGGCGTGGATATTGCTGCGCATCGTGGTGGGGTTCTGCTTTTCGGGCCTCTATGTGACGGCGGAAAGCTGGCTCAACAATGCCGCCAGCAACGAGACGCGCGGCCAGACGCTGTCGCTTTACATGATCGTGCAGATGCTGGGCATCGTGACGGCGCAGGGCATGCTGAACGTGGCGGACCCGGGCGGTTGGATGCTGTTTGTGATCCCGTCGGTGCTGGTGTCCATTTCATTCGCGCCGATCCTGTTGTCGGTGGCCCCCACGCCCAGCTTTGAGACCACCAAGAATATGAGCCTCAAGACGCTCTACAATTTCTCGCCGCTGGGCTTCATCGGGATGTTTTTGCTCGGCTCGATTTTTGCCGCGCAGTTCGGCATGTCGGCGGTCTACGCCACGCAGGTGGGCATGAGCGTCGGGCAAATCTCGATCTTCATCTCTTCCATTTTTGTGGGGGCGATGCTGCTGCAATTTCCCATCGGCATCATGTCTGACCGGATGGACCGGCGGATTCTCATCATCGGGGTCGCGGTCGGGGGGGCGCTGGCGGCGGCGTTCGGGTGGATGTTCAGCGGGCAGTTCTGGCCGGTCTGCGTGGCGGGCTTTGTGCTGGGGGGCATGTCCAACCCGCTTTATGCGCTGCTGATTGCTTATACGAACGACTATCTGGAACCCGACGACATGGCGGCGGCATCGGGCGGGTTTCTCTTCATCAACGGGTTGGGGGCGGTCGGCGGGCCGGTGCTGATCGGTTGGATCATGACCACTTTCGGGGCGGACGGGTTCTGGCTGGTCATCATTGTGCTGATGTCGGCCATCGGGATCTACGGGGGCTACCGCATGACGCAGCGGGTCTCGCTTTATGTCGAAGAGGCGGACGAATACGAGCCGGTGCCATATGCGCCTGTGACCTCCGCCGGTATGGCGATTGCGGCCGAGGTGGCGCAGGAGTTCTATACCGACGCCGATGATGAGGACGAGAATTGGGGCTGGGGCAGCGATCTGCGTGAATAGCCGCAACAATTTGTCATGAAAGTCACGATCGTTTCGCGGGGAAGGGGCGGGTGTTAAAAACCCTTGCTTGGCCGTCAAATGGTTGTAACGATTTGAGGAATGTAGAGTTTGTACCGTCGCTGGAGGACGTTATGGCTACGCCGGAAGACGTGTTGGAGTTTTGGTTGGACGAGGTTGGTCCATCTGGCTGGTACGAGGCCGACGAGAAGGTCGACGCCGAAATTCGGGAGCGGTTCTTCGACACTTGGGAACGTGCCAGAAAAGGCGGCTTGTCGCTTTGGATGACATATCCCAGCGGGGCGCTGGCCTATATTATCCTTACCGACCAGTTTTCGCGAAACATGTTTCGCGGCTCTGCCGAAGCCTTTGACACGGACAGGGTTGCGCTGGCGATGGCAAAGATTGCCGTTGAGCGGGACTGGGATCTCAGAATTGATGAGCCTGCGCGGCAGTTTTTCTACATGCCAATGATGCATTCCGAATGCATCAGCGATCAGGAACGCTGCATTCGCATGTTCATGACGCGTATGCCTGAAGAGGGCGACGCAAATCTGGTCCATGCACAGGCGCATCGCGACGTGATACGCAAGTTTGGCCGGTTCCCGTTCCGCAATGAAGCGCTGGATCGTCGGACCTCCGAGCCGGAAACCGCCTTTCTTGAAAAGGGCGGCTACGGGGCCACGGTGCGCGAATTGCAGGCCGCGGGCTAAGGTCATCTCGAAATTAACTGTTTCTCAGGTTCGTGCTTGATGTGGCGTGGCCAAGCAGTAGATTGGCCCCATGCTTAAAACTCTCTGGTCCCGCCTTCTCTTGATCGTCGCCTTGTCTTTGGCTGCCCCTGCCTTTGCGACGGAACAGTCGCGCAAGGTTTTGGTGGTTGGCGACAGTTTGCTGGATTGGCATAGCCTCAAAGGCAACTCCATCCCGCAGGTCTTGGCGCGCAAAACGGGCTGGGACGTCCGCAACCGGGCGGCGTCTGGGGCAAAGATGTATCTAACCGGCGCCGAAGAAAATCCGCGCAGCGTTATTCCGGCTCAATTTGAAGATGGAAATTGGGATTGGGTCGTCGTCAATGGTGGGGCCAATGATCTGCTGACCAAATGTGGCTGTCGGCGGTGCGACAAGGTTATCAACGGGATTATCTCGCGCGATGGCTCGCAAGGCATATTGCCCGATCTGGTGCGTCGTGCGCGCTCGACCGGGGCGCAGGTGATGATGGTGGGCTATATCGGCAATCCACGCCTCAACCTGTTTTCGGGCTGTACTGACGAAGTTTTGGAAATTGTGCGCCGTCAGAAACTTTTGGCCCAAAAGGCCCGCGGCGTTCGCTATTTCTCGACCCGTGACGTGATCGCGATCAACAAACGTTCAAGTTTTGCGCTTGATGGCATCCACCCTTCGCAACGCAGCACAAAGCGGATCGGGGCGCATCTTGCCGCCACTTTGCTGCAGCTGGACGCGGCGACCCGCTAACCCACCCAGACGCGCTATGCATTTGGCTCATGGCGGGGTCGCAAACCTGCCGGTTGCTTTGTCCGGCCCGCAAAACTAGTTTAACGCTAAACTAATTTTCGGGAGAGACATGAAATGGCTGCTGCATCCTACGATCTTGTTGTAATTGGCGCGGGCCCCGGCGGCTACGTGGCCGCGATCCGTGGCGCGCAGCTTGGCATGAAGGTGGCTATCGTTGAACGCGAACATATGGGCGGCATCTGTCTGAACTGGGGCTGTATCCCCACCAAAGCCATGCTGCGCTCCTCCGAGGTGTTCCACCTGATGCACCGCGCCAAGGAATTTGGCCTGAAGGCCGACAGCATCGGCTACGATCTGGACGCCGTTGTGAAGCGGTCGCGCTCCGTCGCGGGGCAGCTGTCGGGCGGCATTGGCCACCTGATGAAGAAGAACAAAATCACCACGGTGATGGGCGAGGCCAAACTGACCGGCAAGGGCAAGGTCTCGGTCAAGACCGACAAAGGCACCGAAGAGCTGACCGCCAAAAACATCGTTCTGGCCACCGGCGCGCGCGCCCGCGAATTGCCGGGCCTGGAGGCCGACGGCGATCTGGTCTGGACCTACAAACACGCGCTGACCCCCGCGCGGATGCCCAAAAAGCTGCTGGTGATTGGCTCTGGCGCAATCGGCATTGAATTTGCCAGCTTCTACAACACGCTGGGCGCCGATACGACCGTGGTCGAGGTCATGGACCGCGTGCTGCCGGTGGAGGACGAGGAAATCTCCAAATTCGCTAAGAAGCAGTTTGAAAAGCAGGGCATGAAGATCATGCAAAAGGCGATGGTCAAACAGCTCGACCGCGCCAAAGGCAAGGTCACCGCCCATATCGAGGTCGGCGGCAAGGTCGAGAAACACGAGTTCGACACCGTGATCTCCGCCGTGGGGATCGTGGGCAACGTGGAAAACCTTGGCCTTGAAGAGCTGGGCGTCAAAATCGACCGCACCCATGTCGTCGTGGACGAATATTGCCGCACCGGCGTCGACGGGCTGTTCGCCATCGGCGACATCGCCGGCGCGCCTTGGCTGGCCCACAAAGCGTCGCATGAAGGCGTGATGGTGGCCGAGCTGATCGCAGGCAAAAACCACGTCCACCCCGTGCGCCCCGAAGCCATAGCGGGCTGCACCTATTGCCACCCGCAGGTGGCGTCGGTTGGCTACACCGAGGCCAAATGCAAGGAGATGGGTCTCGACATCAAAGTCGGCCGCTTCCCCTTCATCGGCAACGGCAAAGCGATTGCATTGGGCGAGCCTGAGGGCATGGTCAAAACCATTTTCGACGCCAAAACAGGCGAGCTGCTGGGTGCCCACATGGTCGGCGCAGAGGTGACGGAGCTGATCCAGGGCTACGTGGTCGGCCGCGCCTTGGAGACCACGGAAGAAGATCTGATGAACACGGTCTTCCCGCATCCGACATTGTCGGAAATGATGCACGAGTCGGTGCTAGACGCTTACGGGCGCGCCATCCATTTCTAAGGATTTGTGCCGCCTGACGGCGTCGCTGACGCTCCTCCCCACAGGATATTTGTGAACGAAGGAAAGGACCTGCGTCGATGAGTGTTGTGCGCACGAATTGGCTTTTGGTCTTTATGCTGCTGCTGGCGGGGCTGTTTGCGGCCGCGCAATTTGGCAAGCTGACGCTGACCCTTGAGCCGCTGCGCGCGGCCTACCCAAAGGGGGGCGGGCTTGTCCCCGTTCTGGTCTCCATCGTCGGCATGGTGGGCATCGCGCTGGGCGCGGTTGCCGGCGCGGTGGTGGCGCGCATTGGTGTGGCTCGGGCGATCACGGGGGCGCTGGTCATGGGCGGGGCGTTGTCCCTGATGCAGGCGTTTCTGCCGCCCATCGGCGTCTTTGCCGCGCTGCGGGTCGTCGAGGGGCTGGCGCATCTGGCCATTGTGGTGGCGACCCCGACCTTGCTGGCGGGGATTTCAACCGACGCGGACCGCCCGGTGGTCATGGGCATATGGGCCGCGTTTTTCGGGATTGCGATGGCGATCATGGCCGCAGGCCTGCCGACCATTCTGGCCGCTGGCGGTTTGCCTTTGGTCTTCGCCCTGCATGGCGGCGGCATGGTGGTGATGGCGGCGCTGCTGTACCCGCTGCTGCCCAAGGCGCAGGGCGGCGGGGCCGTCGCGGTGTCCTATCTGGCCGAACACCGGGCGATCTACACCACCCCGCGGCTGCTGATCCCGGGGGCGGGCTTCGTGTGGTACACGATCCTCTATATCGCGCTGCTGGCGGTGCTGCCCATCGCGCTGCGGCTGCCGGTCTGGGCGGTCACGGCCCTGCCGCTGATTTCCATCGTGGGCACGCTTTGGGGCGGGTTTCTGGCCAAGCGCATCGCGCCCGACCGGCTGGTGGCGGCGGGCTTTGTGCTGACCGCGCTGGCGACGGGGCTGGCATGGGCGTTGACCCCTGCGATCTGGCCGCTGTTCATCTTGTTCTTTGTGATGGCGCTGATCCCTGCGGCCTCCTTCGCGTCGATCCCACATTTCAACGCCACGCTGCCGGACCGGGCGCGGGCGACGGGCGGCATCGCGCAGCTGGGCAATGTCGGCACCACGCTGGGCACGCCGCTCTTTGTGTTGGCCTTTGACGGTGGGGGGCTGGGGCTGGTCTATGCCATTATGCTGGCGTTTTGCGCCATCGGGGTCCTGAGCACCCGCGCCTTGGCGGGGCGGATCAAATAAATCTGTGGATGTTCTGGTAATGTTCTGTAAACTGGTTGGAACCTCTCGTCATTCGCATTAAGTGTGGCGCGACCGCATCTGGGGTGGACCATGGCCGAGCTTAAAAACATCGAAGTGCGCGGCGCGCGCGAGCATAATCTCAAAAACATCGACGTGGACATTCCGCGCGACAAGTTGGTGGTCATCACCGGCCTGTCGGGGTCGGGCAAGTCGTCGTTGGCCTTTGACACGATCTATGCCGAGGGGCAGCGCCGCTACGTGGAATCGCTCAGCGCCTATGCGCGGCAGTTTCTCGATATGATGGAAAAACCCGATGTGGACCACATTGCGGGCCTCAGCCCCGCGATTTCCATCGAGCAAAAGACCACCTCGAAAAACCCGCGCTCCACCGTGGGCACGGTGACCGAAATTTACGACTATATGCGGCTTTTGTTCGCCCGCGTCGGCACGCCTTACAGCCCTGCCACCGGCCTGCCCATTGAGGCGCAGCAGGTGCAAGACATGGTCGACCGCACCATGGCGCTGGAGGAGGGGACGCGCGGCTACCTGCTGGCTCCTATCGTGCGCGACCGCAAGGGCGAGTACCGCAAGGAATTCATGGAACTTGCCAAGCAGGGCTTCCAGCGGGTCAAGGTAGATGGCGAATTTTATGAGCTGGACGCCGCCCCCACCTTGGACAAGAAATACCGCCACGACATTGACGTGGTGGTGGACCGGATCGTGGTCCGTGAAGGGCTGGAGACGCGTTTGGCGGATTCATTCCGCACCGCGCTGGACTTGGCTGATGGCATCGCCATTCTCGAAACCGCGCCCAAAGAGGGCGAGCCGGAGCGGATGACGTTCTCGGAAAAATTTGCCTGTCCTGAATCGGGCTTCACGATCTCTGAGATCGAGCCGCGCCTGTTCTCGTTCAACGCGCCCTTTGGGGCGTGTCCCAGCTGCGACGGGTTGGGGGTGGAACTGTTCTTCGACGAACGCCTGGTCGTGCCGGATGCGACATTGAAACTGTATGACGGCGCGTTGGCCCCGTGGCGCAAGGGCAAATCGCCCTATTTCCTGCAAACCATCGAGGCCATCGCCAAACATTACGAGTTTGACAAGAACACGCCTTGGAAGGATCTCGACGCGCATGTGAAGCAGGTTTTCCTCTATGGCTCTGCCGATGATGAAATCCCGTTCCGCTACGACGAAGGCGGACGGGTTTACCAAGTCACGCGGTCTTTCGAGGGCGTCATCCCCAACATGGAACGCCGCTACCGCGAAACAGACAGCTCGTGGATCCGCGAAGAATTTGAGCGCTACCAGAACAACCGCCCCTGCGGCGCCTGCGAAGGCTACCGGTTGAAGCAAGAAGCCTTGGCGGTGAAGATCGGCGGCGGGGATCAGCTGCTGCATGTGGGCCAAATTGTGCAGATGTCGATCCGGGAGGCCTATGACTGGTGCACCTCGGTGCCTGAGCATCTGACCGCCCAGAAGAATGAAATCGCCAAGGCGATCCTGAAGGAAATCCGCGAACGGCTGGGCTTTCTGAACAATGTGGGTCTTGAATATCTGACGCTGTCGCGCAACTCCGGCACCTTGTCGGGGGGCGAAAGCCAGCGCATCCGGCTGGCCTCCCAAATCGGGTCGGGGCTGACGGGGGTGCTTTATGTGCTGGACGAGCCAAGCATCGGCCTGCATCAGCGCGACAATGACCGGCTGCTGACCACGCTGAAGAACCTGCGCGATCAGGGCAACACCGTGATTGTGGTCGAACATGACGAGGAAGCCATCCGGGAGGCCGATTACGTCTTCGACATTGGCCCGGGCGCGGGCATTCATGGCGGCCAGATCACCGCCCAAGGCACGCCGGACGAGGTGGCGCATAACGAGAATTCCATCACCGGCCAGTACCTGACCGGCAAACGCGAGATCGCGGTGCCCGCCAAGCGGCGCAAGGGCAATGGCAAGAAGCTGACCGTCAAAAAGGCCACCGGCAACAACCTGCAAAACGTGACCGCCGACTTCCCGCTGGGCAAGTTTGTCTGTGTCACGGGCGTCTCTGGCGGCGGCAAATCCACGCTGACGATCGAGACGCTGTTCAAAACCGCCTCCATGCGGCTGAACGGCGCGCGGCAGACGCCCGCGCCCTGCGAAACCATCGCGGGGCTGGAACAGCTCGACAAGGTCATCGACATTGACCAGCGCCCCATCGGGCGCACGCCGCGCTCTAACCCTGCCACCTATACCGGCGCCTTCACGCCCATCCGCGAATGGTTCGCGGGCCTGCCGGAGGCCAAGGCGCGCGGCTACAAGCCCGGGCGCTTCTCCTTCAACGTCAAGGGCGGGCGCTGCGAGGCCTGCCAGGGCGACGGCGTCATCAAGATCGAGATGCACTTCCTCCCCGACGTCTACGTCACCTGCGAAACCTGCCAGGGCAAGCGCTACAACCGCGAAACGCTGGAGGTCAAATTCAAGGGCAAGTCCATCGCCGACGTGCTGGATATGACCGTCGAAGACGGGCAGGACTTCTTCAAGGCCGTGCCTTCGATCCGCTCCAAAATGGACGCGCTGATGCGGGTCGGGCTGGGCTACATCAAGGTGGGCCAGCAGGCCACGACGCTCTCAGGCGGGGAGGCGCAGCGGGTCAAGCTGTCCAAGGAGCTGGCAAAATCCTCCACCGGCAAGACGCTCTACATCCTCGACGAGCCCACCACCGGCCTGCATTTCGAGGACGTGCGCAAGCTCCTTGAAGTCCTGCACGAGCTGGTCGACCAGGGCAACACCTGCATCGTGATCGAGCACAATCTCGACGTCATCAAGACCGCCGACCACATCATTGACATCGGCCCCGAGGGCGGCGATGGCGGCGGCAAGATCGTGGCCAAAGGCACGCCCGAACAGGTCGCCAAGGTCGACGGCTCCTATACTGGGCATTACCTCAAGGACATGCTGGCGCCGAAAAAGGCCAAAAAGCCCATCGCGGCGGAATAGCCCGGTGCCGGAAAACCTCTCCGCCTTCATCCAAGCCCACCGCATGGTCAAGGCGGCCAGCACGGAGCCGTTCAGGCAATGGCGGCTGGCGCTGGTGGTGCTGCTGGTCACCTACCTGCCGCTGGCGGTTTTGTGGCTCAGCTACGCGCTGCTCATGAACGCGGCAACCACCGCGCTTTATGGCAGCGGGGACGGGGTCGCAGGCGGCATGGACCCTGTGCTGGCGCAAATGCTGCTCTCTGGGACGCAAAGCATTGGCGTCTTTTTCCTGCTCTTTGCGGTCATAGGCTACCCATTCATCGTCTGGGGCATGGTGATCTGGTGGCGGTCGCAATCCGGGGGCATCACGCTCAAAGCCTCGCTTAAATCTGTGTGGTGGGTGGGGCTGATCTACCTGATCCCGATGGTGGTCTCGGGCGTCAGCGCGCTGCCGCTGATGTTCGGCGATTATGGGATGGATTACGCCAGCGACAGCTTTGCGGTGGCCTCGGAGCCGTCGCTGCTGCTGTCCAATCTAGTGACCTTCGTGTCCTACTGGCTGATCTTCCGGCTCGCCGTCGCGCTGGTCACAGCCGCGCAGGAGCAGGGCGTGGGGCTAAGGGCGGGCTGGCAGGCCAGCGCGTCAGACAACACGCTGGCACTTTTCATTGCGCTTGATCTGAGCGTGCTGACGTTTCTGCTGGATGGCGCGGCGCGGTTTTTCGCAAATCTCAGCAACGCCAGATGGGAGCGGGAGCTGGAAAACCACGACCTTGACCTGATGTCGCTGACCCTGTTCGACAACGCCACGGCGTTGGGCGAAACGCTGTTTATAACATGGCTGATCTTTGTGGAGCTGGCCTTGGTCTGGTCGCTTGCGCAACGCGTCAGGCAAGGCAAAACAGACAGCTTAGAAGCCCGGTAACCAAATCTTCGACGAAGATTTGAGGTCAATTTCTCGTCGAGAAATTGCCCCCTGATCCAGCCTCAGCACTTTGCCGTTGCCCCCGCCAATCGCTTCGTCCTACCGTGCGCCCCAAACCTGCGACAAGGTCAAACATCAGGGACAAGCATCCATGACATTCGAACTGCTCAGCCGTTTCACCTTCGCCATTTTCGCGGCGCTCGCGCTGACGCTGCTGGTGGCGCCCGGGGTCATCCATTGGCTGTTCGCCATCGACAGCGGGGCAGCGGCCGACATCATGTCGCGCCGGGCCGCGATGTTGTTTGCGGGGCTGGCGGTGCTCACCTTCTTGGGCGGCGGCTCGACCAGCCTTGAGGTGCAGCACTTGGTCAGCGCGGTCATCGTGGTCGCCATGGCCGGGCTGTTGGTGCTTGGATTCGTCGAATGGCTGCGCGGGGCCGTGGGGCCGGGCATCTGGCTGGCGCTGATTGTCGAAGGTTTTTTCGTGTGGTTCTATTTCCGCTACTGGCAGGAATAGGCCGCGCTTCATAAGGGACTGATATGAAAAAAGCTATTGCAGCGGTCTTGGTCGCCCTGTCCGTCAGCGCGCCCGCGCATGCCAATTGGTTGTTCGGGGCTGATCCAAGCTGCGAGGCCTCCGATCTGGCCTGTCTCAAGGATCTTGCGCTGACCTCGATCCTCACTGACATCAAAGAAAACGACCCGCGCAATCATAGCGGGCCGGGCCGTCGCTACGCCAAACTGGAGTCACGTCTCACCGTTGAGGAGGCGCAAGCCGCCCGCGCAAAAATCGAGGCCGTTGCCCCAAGCGAAGATTTCTGGAGCCTCTACAACCGCGACACCAACGAGGCGCAGGCGCGCAAGTCGATGAATTACGAGGGCATCTTGTCAGCCGTCGAAGGGCGCGGTTATCCCGACCAAATGAAATGGAGAGTATTCATTTCCGACGCGATCTTTTTGACCGCCAACGGCTCTGATGCGGACAAGCTGGGTGACCTGTTTCTGCGCGAGCCTGAATTCTTTGCCAAATATGCTGAACAGGAATCGGTTCCCATCATCGCCTATATGGCGCGGTCCAATCTCGATGCGCTGAAAGACTTCGCCGCCGATCCCGATATGCCCAAACGCACGCTTCTCAGCAGCCTGACCCCGCTGGCGCTTGAAGCCGAATTGGCCTGCCGTGACGGCGACACCGCGCTGGGCAAAGACATCATGGCCTTCCGCAACAGCTATGCGGAAACCCAAATCTATACGCCCGAACTCTCCTTTCTGCCCTTGGTCAACAGCTTCCCCTTCGTCCTCGCCTGTGAGGGGGAAGAACAAGCCATTGCCGAATTGGCTGAAATCGAAGCCGGGTTGGAAAGCGTGCCAACCGGCCAGTCGATCACCTATCGCGGCCTGAAGATGAGCATAGATGGCATGCGCATTCGCTACGTCATGGACTACGTGGTTCTGCCGCTTAGCTACCATTACAACGACACAGGCCGCGTTGACGACGCCAAGGCGCTTTTTGAAAAGTACAAAGCCGCCTCGGTTGAGCTGGCATATGACGAAGCCGGAAAACCGGTCTATGTGGCACAAGCCGAAGATCATCCGATGTTCGCCGACTATAGCGAGGCGAAGAAGGTCGAACTTGGCATCCGGATCACGGATTTGATGGATTACGCTTGGGAAGAGGCGCTGGAACGCCGCGCCGAAGGAGATCGCTACTCTTCAGACCTTGCGACCCGGCTCGACTATTTCATCAACCGCTTTGACCCGCCCTTCAAGATTTGCTGCTCTGACGGGCAGGGGGTCGAGACAATGATCGAAGACTTGGTGACGGCCTCCGCCTCTGACCCCGTCCCGCCGGAGGGGCTGACCCGCGCGTTGGACCTGATTGCGCGCGCCGAAAAGTCGGGCAAACGCACGGGGATCAGCAGCGACGCCGTATCGGCGTTGCGCCTGTCGATGGCCGAGAAACCCAACGGCTGCGCCCTGTCTGACGACCGCCTGAACGAGTTGATCGTCGAAGTGGAAGAGATCGAGGACATAGCCTCCCGCACCATCGGTTTGCTGGAAGTGATCGCCTATCAGCAGACGCCCCTTGGCGACAGAACAGACGCGCCCTGCATCCTCAAATAATCGGGCCGTGCGCGGGTTAATAAGTCCCTAACAGAATTAGGGAAAGGGTTTGGGATCAAGGCGTTACAATTTCCGACGCATGCGTCGGATCAGTCCACCAGCCGCGTTTCAATATCCGCCGAGCTTTCCAGCGTCTTGTGAACCGGGCACCGATCCGCGATCTCCAGCAGCCTCTGGCGCTGGGTGTCATCCAGATCGCCCTCCAGATGAATTTCCCGGACAAACTGGTCGATCTTGGAATGCCCCCCATCCGCGTCCTGGGCATGCATCGCATCATGCTTCACGTCCACCCAGACATGGGTCAGCGGCCATTTCTTACGCCGGGCATACATCCGGATGGTCATCGACGTACACGCCCCAAGCCCCGCAGATAGGAACCCGTAGGGCGTCATCCCCTTATCGGTGCCGCCATAGGCCACAGGCTCATCCGCCTGCGTATGAAATCTGTGACCCAGATGAATGTCCTGCAAAAAGCCCTCGGCATCCGCCTCCCGCACGCGCAGCACGCCCTCGGGCGCACCAATGGGCGGCGCGGGCGGCTTCAGGTCAAGATACTTCGAGGACCACGCCGCGATCACATCCGCTGCATACTCGGCGTCCTGCTCGCGAGTGATAAGATGGTCCGCGTCACACAGCGTGATGAAACTCTTGGGGTGCTTGGCATGGATGAAGATCTGCGTGGCGTTCTCCACGCCCACGGTCGCATCCATCGGCGCGTGCAGGACCAGCAGCGATTTCTTCAGGTTTTTGAGCGCGCCCTCAAGCTTGTTGGCCGAGACGTCCTCAACAAAGCCCTTACCGATCTTGATGCCACGCCCACCAAGTTGAACCTCGGCAACGCCTTTTTCATTGATCTCGTCCAGCGAGCCGCCAAAGTTGTGGGTCACGTGGCCGGGGTCAAATGGGGCCCCAATGGTCACGACGCCGCGCGCCTGCGGGACTTTCTCGGCAACGGCGATAATCGCCGCGCCACCAAGTGAATGTCCGATCAACAGCTCAGGCCCCATGCCACGCTTCTTCAGCTCGGCTGCGGCCAGCGCAAGATCCTCGACATTGGACGAAAATGTGGTGTTCTCAAATTCGCCTTCGGAATGCCCAAGCCCGGTGAAGTCGAACCGAAGCACCGCAATGCCCATATTGGCCAACCGCGCCGCAATGCGTCTTGCCGCTGGAATGTCCTTGGAACAGGTAAAGCAATGCGCAAACAATGCGGTCGCGAGCAAGGGTCCCTCTGGCAGGTCCAAACGCGCCGCCAGTTCCTCGCCAGAGTGGCCGGTAAAGGTAAATCGTTCGGTGTTCATACGGTCCTATCCTTCGTTGACATCAACGATGGGGGCAGGCGGCACACAGAGCAACGTCCTGTAGCCAATTCTCACGTGATGGTGAGCATAGATGAAGAAAAATTGGGCTAAGCGCCCATTAACGCGGGATCGAATGGATATTTGGTCAGGTTTTCGTATCCGTCCTCGGTAATCAGCACCTGATCTTCCAGTTTGATCGAGAAGTCGCCGCCGACCTCGCTGACCAATGCTTCCACGCAGATTGCCATGCCCGGCAGCAACGGGTAGTCGAACGCGCCTTCGACATGTTTGTCAGGGTAAGCGACCAACGGCCATTCGTCGCACAGGCCCACGCCATGCATCAGGCAGCCATATTTCTGGGCCTGATATTTGTCGTGCAACACATGCGTGTTCATCGTCAATTCTTTGATCGTCACCCCCGGTTTGAGCATCTCCATGTTGGTCTGGATGTGTTCAACGCCATGTTTCATGGCCTCGATCATGTCGGGGCGGGGCTTTTCGTCGCCGATCCACCAGGTCCGCGAGATGTCGCAGCAGATGCCGTAGGCGCCAACCAGATCCGTGTCGAAGGCCAGTATTTCATTGTTCTGGATGGTCCGCGGGCCGCATTCCTGAAACCACGGGTTTGTACGCTGACCTGATGCCAACAGTCGCGTTTCGATCCATTCGCCGCCGCGTTTGATGTTTTCGGCATGCAAGACCGCCCAAACGTCATCTTCGCTGATCCCGCCTAGTGGGATGTTGGCGCGGGCGTAATCTTCCATCTCGTACATCGCCATCTCGCAGGCGTGACAGGAGGCGCGCATGGCCAATATCTCGTCCGGCCCTTTGACTGAGCGCGCGTGTTCAGTCACTTCCTCACCTTCATGGACCTCAAAGCCAGAGGCTTCCAACGCCTTCAATCCCGCAACCATGATCTTGTCGACGGCGATCCTGCGATTATTGCCGCCATGCGCCCGGATCAGGTCGTCCACCTCTGCAGTGAAGGCGGATGCCGCGCGCTGGACCTTGTCGCCATTGGAGAAATAGAACATGGACGCGCCGGAGCGTTGCTCGCGCACTAATGGATTGAACTCTGACAGGAAGGGCGAGTTTTTGTAGTCCCAGATGACCATATAGCCATCCGCGCAAATCAGAACTGCCCGAAAGGGGTTGTGAGTGTTCCATAGTTGCATATTGGTGCTGTCGGTGGCGTAGCGGATATTGAGCGGGTCAAACATCAGCAAGCCACCAAGGTCGCGGTCCACAATGTGCTGGGTCAACCGCTTCCAGCGATACGCGCGCATCTTTTCCAGATTGGGCATGACCAGGCCTGCTTTTTCCCATTCGGCGAAGGCCAATAGCGTCGGGCCAATCTCGACGCGGTCATTGTCATTGGGAGTGCCATCATCCAGATGAGCCCCTTTGGTAGGGTCGATCTTGCGGGTGTCACGATAATGCTGGTTCATGATTTGGCCTCCCTGCTGTCAGTTCAGGATGGAAGCCGATTTTTACGCGTGCTAGGCAAAAAACGTCATGAATGGTGTCGCAACGGGGTAAAATGACCAATAAATGCCAATTGCTGCGGTGCGGCCAATGAGCGTGCGCGACCAATACGAGGCGTATCCTTATCCCGAGCGGAACCCAGCGGACGAAAAGAAACGGCTCATCACCGGGTCACCGTCGCATCCTTTGGAAGTGGATCACTTTGTCTTTGGCGGCCGTCGTGATTGGTCCAAGGGCACGCGCATTCTGGTGGCAGGGGGCGGGACGGGTGACGCGCTTATCCAATTGGCGCAGGTTCTGACTAGCGCGGGCAAGCCATATGACATCACATATATTGATCTTTCAAAAGCATCGCGAGACATCGCCGAAGCGCGTGCAAAGGCGAGGGGCCTAAAGCATATCAATTTCGTCACCGGCAGCCTTTTGGATGCGCCGGATTTCGGGATTTTTGACTATATTGACTGTTGCGGGGTGTTGCATCACCTGCCTGAGCCGCAGCTTGGGTTTGACGCGCTCAGTGCGGCACTCGCCCCTGATGGTGGACTTGGGTGCATGGTTTATGCTCCCTACGGTCGCTCTGGTGTGTATCCCTTGCAGGATGCCTTTCGTAGCCTTTTCAGTGATTTGTTGCCTGAAGCTCAACTTGAACAAGCGCAGCGGGTCTTTGACAAATTACCTGCGGGCCACCCGTTCAAACGTAATCCACATTTGGGGGATCACGACGCCAGCGATGCCGGTTTCTTTGACCTGCTTTTGCATTCGCAGGACCGCCCGTACACGATTGCACAGCTGTCTGAAACACTTGGCCAAGCGGGGCTGAGCATAACAGGCACGCCGCAGGCGGCGTTATATGATCTGTCGCGCTTTATTGAGCCAGCCGAGGGGATGGATGAAATCGCCCAGATGGTCGTGGCAGAAAAGCTGGATGGAACCATCAAGACCCACGTGGTGTATGCCGGGCACGCAGACCAGCCACCGGTCAAGGCGGGCGGCTCTGAACGGGACATCCCACATCTCAAAGGGATGGCCGCGTCTGCGCTCGCCCAGAAGGTTGCGCGAGACGGTACCATCACCGTGACGTTGAATGGTGTGAAGCATCAGGTTGCGATCGCAAAAGCTGCGGCCAAAGCGTTGTCTGGAATAGACGGGCGACGTGACCTAGGTACGATCCGCGCAGGCTGTGGGCTTGATCCGCTGGCATGGAACGCCATTTGGCAACCCGTTCACAGGGATCTGACGCGGTTTGGGCTTTTGGTCTATTCTCGGCTTTTGACCTAAATTTCAATTATTTCCCGTTTAGAAACAATGCAACTGGCAATAAACTGGTCACATTGATAGTTTACATCAAGCTTAATCCCAAAGGATGCCAGTCAATGACCACGAAGAAGCCAACCAAGTCCTCGAATTCGACCGCTCCGAAACGATCGACCACGAAAGCGGTGGTAACCAAGCCGACGGCTGGGACCAAAGCGGTGAAACCGGCTGTCGTGAAGGTGGCGGAGCCGGGCGAGGTTACGAAAAAAGACCTGATCGAACGTCTGGCGACCGAAAGCGGCATGAAAGAAGGCGAAGCGCGCCGTGCTCTTGACGCTACTTTAAGCGTTTTGGCCGGGGCTATTTCGGAGGGCGACAAAATTTCAGCGGCGCCTTTGGGCAAGATGAAGATTGTGAAGAAAAAGGACACCCCGAACGGTGAGCTGGTTGTCATACGCCTGAAGCTGAAAGACAGGAAGTCCGCGGCCCCGGCCAACAAAAACGATCCAGTTGCGAAGGCTGACGAGTAGGGGTAGATCTCTGGCTACGGGTGATTAGCTCAGTGGTAGAGCGCTTCGTTCACATCGAAGATGTCAGGAGTTCAAATCTCTTATCACCCACCAGAATATGCAGGGCGTGACCAATCGGTCGCGCCTTTTTTCTAGGAGAGTTGCGTTGGGTTACCCTGAGATTTTTGTGCTTCGTCACGGGGAGACAGAGTGGAACGCCTCTGGACGCATGCAAGGTCGGCTACATTCGCCTTTGACCGCCAAAGGTGTTGCACAGGCAAGGCGGCAGGGCGAAATTATGAGGGGGCTGGCACGCGATGACATATCCATCATCAGTTCTCCACAAACACGTGCCTTTCATACGGCTGCGCTGGCCTTTCAGACGTATGCGGGCATGATCCGTACGGACGACAGGCTATGCGAAATTGATGTCGGCAAGTGGCAAGGTCGCTTACGCGACGAGCTTACCATCACCGGCGACCCCAAAATGACGCCCGATGGTCCCATCGCCTTTTACGAACAGGCTGACGGGGGGGAGGGGTTCGCGGCTCTGCGCGCGCGCTGTACGTCATTTTTGGCGTCTTTGACGGGGCCCGCGGCCCTTGTAACGCATGGCATTACGTCACGCATGCTGCGGGCGGTCTATTTGGATCTGGATGACACAAAGATCCCGGATCTGCCGGGTGGGCAGGGCGTCATTCACCGGCTGTCTAAGGACGTGCAGGAAATTCTAAGCTAGGGCTTGCGCGCGCTCCGTTTTTCGCGCTAAACGCTGCGCACCGGGTCGTTAGCTCAGTTGGTAGAGCGCTTCGTTTACACCGAAGATGTCGGGAGTTCGAGCCTCTCACGACCCACCATTCTCCCTCCCGTCGGTTCCATTTGTGCAACGCATTCACTGGTTTTGTTGTGATTGCAAAAATTCCTGAGAAACAGCGTTGATGCGGCTTGACGGGGCAGAGTTGGGGTCATAATACAGCCAAACATTCTCGTGAGAGAATGCGCAATGGGCGGTTGTAGCTCAGTTGGTTAGAGTACCGGCCTGTCACGCCGGGGGTCGCGGGTTCGAGTCCCGTCAACCGCGCCACCATTGCCTGAAAAAGCCCTGACCTAACGGTTAGGGCTTTTTTCGTTTGGCAAGCGTTTGCTCAGGACCGTCGGCGCGACACAAAGCGGGGCAGCATCGCAGAGAAGTCTTTTCCCGCACCATCTTCGTTTTCGACGAAGATCTCATACAGCGCGGTCGCCGCTTCGCCCATTGGTGTATCCGCGTCCACGGCGGTCGCCGCCTGCTGGCTCAAGCGCAGGTCCTTAAGCATCAAGTCAGCAGCAAACCCCGGCGTGTAGTCATTGTCAGCGGGGCTCTGCGGCCCGACGCCAGGGGCGGGGCAATATGCGTTCATTGTCCAGCTGTAGCCTGACGAGGTCGAGACCACGTCGAACATCTTTTGGCGATCCAGCCCTAGCTTGTCGGCCAGCGCGAAAGCTTCGCACGTCCCGATCATGGTGACCCCCAGGATCATATTGTTACAGATCTTGGCGGCTTGACCGTTGCCCGACGGCCCGCAATGCACCGCCTTTTGGCCCATAACGTCAAAGAGGGGGGCCACTTTGGCAAAGGCCATGTTGGTTCCACCGGCCATAAATGTAAGTGTGCCAGCCGCGGCACCGCCGATCCCACCCGAAACAGGCGCGTCAGCGGCAAGACAGCCTGCCTCCTGGGCTTGAGTGGCCACAGCGCGGGCGCTTTCAACGTCAACGGTCGAACAATCAAGCAAGACCGCACCGGACGACATGGCGGGAATAAGCTCGTCCGCCACTTTGCGCAGAATGTCACCATTCGGCAGCATCGTTATGACCACCTCAGCGTCTGAGGCCGCCTGTGCGGCGGAAGGCGCGCTTGTGACGCCCTCGGGGCAGGGTGCTTGCACGTCGAAGCCGGTCACAAGGTGCCCGGCAGCCGCAAGGTTGGCAGCCATCGGTGCCCCCATGTTGCCCAGCCCGATAAATCCTATCTTCACAGCATATCCTCCCAATTCAATGCGTCGTCCTTCAACGGCTTCAACATATTCGAAACCTCAATGGGAGGAACCTTGTCCGGCCCGTCATGCGCCCATTTTGGGCTGCGATCACGGTCTATGATGGCGGCGCGGATCCCTTCGATGAAGTCGCCCTGTTCTACTGCGCGGTACGTGTAGCGAAATTCCATATCTAGTGCTTGTCGGACCGAATTGGCGCTTCTCAACCGACGGACAATCGCGATGGTGCATGCCATTGCAAGTGGGGCATTGCGGTTTAATGCCTTCAATGCGCGCGCGGTAAATTCGGTGTCATCTGCGCGAAGGTTGCGGGTTATGTCACCCAAATCCTCGCCTTTGAAATACGTGTCTATGAGGGGCCGCAGGCTTTCCAAGGTTCCACCTTCAGCAGGTTTGCCAGCACGCTCAATACATGTGGCGTCACCAGATGCGCAAAGCTGTGTCTTAAGGCTGTCCCATTGATCTTGCGGTATGAAATGATCCGCGAATCCCGCGTAGATTGCATCCGAAGGGCCCATCCGCGTGGATGTAACCCCCAGATACTCCCCCAGACGACCGGGCGCCAACGTCAGCATCAAAGACCCGCCAACATCCGGTACAAGACCGATCCCACATTCGGGCATCGCAATCTGGCTGGTTTCGCCCACAACACGGTGGGATCCATGGCACCCGACGCCAACGCCGCCCCCCATCGTAAAGCCCTGAAGGAAGCTGACAACTGGCTTTGGATATTCAAAGAGCTTGGCATTCAACCTATATTCGTCGCGCCAAAATTTGCGGCCGTAGTTAAGGTCCCCCCGCTGTCCTGAGGCATACATTTCGGAAATGTCGCCACCAGAGCAAAAGGCGCGGTCACCGATGGCGTCGATTATGACCAGGTCGACGTCAGCCTTGCTGCGCCAGCCATCTATGGCCCGCTCGATCTCAAGCACCATGTCGTAGGTTAAAGCATTGAGCGCGTCTGGCCGCTGCAATGTGATGCGACCGGCGCGGCCCTCAACGCGATTGGAAACGTCAGTCATCGCTGCGCCAGCATATCGCGGGAGACGATCAGGCGCATGATCTCGTTGGTGCCTTCCAGAATTTCGTGGACGCGGAGGTCCCGGACCAGCTTTTCAATACCGTAGTCCGCGAGATAGCCGTAGCCGCCATGCAGCTGCAGGCATCCATTAACGATGCGCGACCCTGCTTCGGTGCAGAACTTTTTGGCCATCGCACAGTGGCGCATGGCATCAGGGGCACCAGCGTCAAGTTTCCAGGCGGCTTGGCGCAGCATAACGCGGGCGGCTTGCAGCTCAATTTCCATGTCGGCCAGGCGGAACTGCAGAGCCTGAAACTGGTCGATGGGGCGCCCAAAGGCTTGGCGTTCGCCCATATAGGCCAGGGTTTTGTCCATCGCGGCTTGTGCAGCACCCAGAGAACAGGCCGCGATGTTCAAGCGGCCGCCATTCAGGCCCTTCATCGCATATGTGAAACCCTGACCTTCTTCTCCAAGCAGATTGCCGGCTGGAATGTTGCAATTGTCCAATTGCACTTGCCGCGTCGGCTGCGCTCTCCAGCCCATTTTGTCCTCAAGACCGCCAAATGTCAGCCCGTCTGTGCCATCCTCAACAACGAATGCAGACACGCCCTTTGGGCCATCTTCACCCGTGCGGGACATGACGATATATGCGTCCGAATAGCCGCCGCCCGAGATGAAGGCCTTGGTGCCCGTCAGCTGGTACCCCTCGTTTGTGCGGTCCGCGCGTGTTTTCAAAGCGGCGGCGTCAGATCCTGACCCCGGCTCGGTCAAGCAGTACGAAAAGACCGTCTGCATGGTCAGAGCATCTGGCAAGACCTGATCTTTCAATGTCTCGGAGCCGAAATTGTCCAGCATTGCGGCGCACATGTTGTGGATGGACAGGAAGGCGGCGACCGAGGGGCAGGACATCGACAAAGCCTCGAACACCAGCGTCGCGTCGAGCCGTGACAGCCCTGATCCGCCACTGTCTTCGCTGACGTAAAGCCCGCCAAAACCCAATTCTGCCAGTTTGGGCCAAAGCTCCTTGGGAATGTTCTCGTCCTTCTCCCATTGCAGGGCGAATGGCGCGATATGTTCTTCACCAAAGGCACGGGCCATGTCGAAAATGGCGACCTGCTCTTCGGATAGGGCGAAATCCATCTCAATCCTCCCAGGTGGGAATTAAACGCTTGTTCAATTTATGGGGGTTTTGGGAGGCAATGCAAATAAAAAGGCAGGCCTAAAAGCCTGCCTGTGATGTTCAAACTGGGGTGGCCTTAGATCAGGCGCACCTGGGTGCCGACCGGGGTAATAGAAAACAGCTCGGCAATTTGTTCATTGTAAAGCCCAATGCAGCCCGAAGAGGACCGACGACCGATCTTGCGGGTGTCATGCGTGCCGTGGATCAAGTAGGCGGGCCAGTCCAAATACATGGCATGTGTGCCAAGGGGGTTGCCCGGCTCGCCTGAATCCATGAACTCGGGCAGCGAAGGGTCGCGGCGGCGCATATCGGCGGTTGGGGTCCAGGTTGGCCCCACGCGTTTGCGCACAATCTTGGTGTAGCCGCGGCGCGTTAGCTCGTCCGTTTTGGGAACGGAGGTTGCGAACACGCGGTAGTCGCGGCCGGTCGCGTCCCAGAAGTGCAGCGCGCGTGACTTGGTGTCGGCGATAATCGTGGCTACGCCCAATTGAGGGAAGTGGTCGCGCCAATCAGGCACGACAAAGCTTGATGCGTTGCGCGATGTTACAACACCTGACGGGATCAACTCGATATTGTCGGCTTGCTGAGCCCGCACGATCGCGGGGGTAAACAAAGCGGCGCCACCGGTCAAAAGCAGGGCGCGGCGTGTGGTCTTGCTCATCTCAAAGTCTCCGTTGCGCGAAGTTTTGATGTGCATACAGCGTATCACAGAACAAATTAAGGGGCCAAATTGTCCATTTGGTCCCTTTCACGTCATTGTGTGAGATGCGTTATTCCATCACGGGGATCGAGAATTCTCCGCCCTCTTTTAGACCCGAGGGCCAGCGTGAGGTCACTGTTTTGGTGCGAGTGTAAAACTTGAACGCGTCTGGCCCGTGCTGGTTCAGGTCGCCAAAGACCGACTTCTTCCAGCCGCCAAAGGTGTGATAGGCCAATGGCACGGGGATCGGCACGTTGACGCCAACCATGCCGACATTGACCCTGTTGGCAAAGTCGCGGGCGGTGTCTCCGTCGCGTGTGAAGATCGCGGTGCCGTTGCCATATTCGTGGTCCATCGCCATCTTGAGCGCGTCCTCATATGTTTCCGCGCGCACTGTCGACAACACGGGGCCAAAGATCTCGTGTTTGTAGATGTCCATGTCGGTTGTCACGCCGTCAAACAGATGCGCGCCGACAAAGAACCCGTCCTCATAACCCTGCAAATTGAAGTCGCGCCCGTCCACAACCAGCTTGGCGCCTTGGTCGATACCGGTCTGCACCAAGCGTTCGATGTTTTGCTTTGCGGCGGCCGTCACGACGGGGCCGTAATCTACGTCATCGCCGGATGTGTAGGGGCCAACTTTCAAAGCTTCCACTTTGGGCACCAGCTTCTCAAGCAGCCGGTCTGCGGTGTCGTCGCCGACGGCAACGGCGACCGAAATCGCCATGCAGCGTTCGCCCGCGGCCCCATAGCCCGCTCCGACCAAAGCGTCGGCGGCTTGCGTCATATCGGCGTCCGGCATGATAATCATGTGGTTCTTCGCGCCACCAAAACATTGCACGCGCTTGCCGTTGGCGCAGCCCTCGGCATAAATGTAGGCGGCGATCGGGGTCGAGCCGACAAAACCCACCGACTGAATCACGTCATGGTGCAAAATGGCGTCAACGGCTTCTTTGTCGCCGTTCACGACCTGTAAGATACCTTTGGGAAGGCCGGCTTCTTCCATCAGCTCTGCCAGCATCAAGGGCACCGACGGGTCGCGCTCCGACGGCTTAAGAATAAACGCGTTGCCACACACGATGGCGGGCGCAAACATCCACATCGGGATCATGGCGGGGAAGTTGAACGGGGTGATGCCGGCGGTGACGCCGAGCGCCTGTTTCATCGAATACATATCAATACCAGGACCGGCGCTGTCGGTGAATTCGCCTTTCAACAGCTGCGGCGCACCGATGCAGTACTCAACGACCTCCAAGCCCCGGATGACGTCGCCTTTGGCGTCGGGCAGGGTTTTCCCGTGCTCGCGGCTCAGGGCCTCGGCCAGCTTGTCCATGTCGCGGTTCAGCAGGTCCACGAACTTCATCATCACGCGGGCGCGGCGCTGCGGATTGACGGCTGCCCACGCCGGTTGCGCCGCGGCAGCCGCTGCCACTGCGGTATCCATCTCGGCGCTGCTGGCCAGCGGGCATTTTGCCTGCACCTCGCCCGTCGCTGGGTTGAAGACGTCAGAAAATCGGCCAGACGTGCCTTTGACATGCGCGCCATTGATGTAATGGGTCAGCTCTTGCATGGAATCCTCCCTGTCATGCGTTACGCGCACCTTAGTTTGGCATTTCAGCGGGTAACAGCGCGAGTTTCAAGAATGTTGCAATAGGCCAAAGTTGCAGAATTCTGCGCGCATAAACGCGCCTGCCTTGACCCAACGCGGCCTTCGCGGCCAAACTATGCCTATTGCTAAGAAATTTAATGATAACGGAAAGGGCCCGACATGCGCGTCAGCCAGATACTGAAAGCCAAGGCCGCAAGCGGCGTGATGACCATCAAACCCGAAGCCTCTGTGGCCGACGCGGCCAATCTACTTTCTAGCAAACGCATCGGGTCTGTGGTGGTGACGGCCGATGAAAAGCACGCGCAAGGCATCCTGTCCGAGCGCGACATCGTGCGCGAAATCGGCAAGCGTGGGCCATCCTGCCTGTCAGATGCGGTCGCAGACATGATGACCGCTGACCCGGTCACCTGTTCGGTAGATGACACTGCAGATGAAGTGCTCAGTCGGATGACCGAAGGGCGTTTTCGACATATGCCCGTCGTTGAGGACGGCCGGATGATCGGGCTCATTACAATCGGTGATGTTGTTAAGTCGCGGCTCACAGAGCTGTCGATGGAGAAAGACGCGCTGGAGGGGATGATTATGGGGCACTGAGCCCCATAATCCTCGATTTCATCAGCTTAGATAACGAAGTTGTCGATGTTTTCCATGTCACCGATCACAACATTTTCGACCGTCACGGAGGTCGATCCGTAGGTCATGATGACGTCGTCACCGGAGGTGGCAAAGGTGACATCGCTCAGCTCGGTCATCCCGTCAAATTCGATAAGGTCTTCGCCAATTGCAAAGTCAGTGATGGTGTCACTGTTATCGTTAGTGTCGAACTGGAACGTGTCAGCGTCAGCGCCGCCGGTTAGCGTATCATTGCTGCGCCCGCCGATGATGATGTCGGCGCCGTCGCCGCCGTCGATCGTGTCGGCGCCATTGCCCCCATCAAGTGTATCGTTGCCCGCAAGCCCGGACAAAGTATCGGCACCGCCGCGACCTTGCAAAACGTTGTCGCCGCTGCTGCCTTCGAAGACATCCGCCTGCGTGGTGCCAGCAAGGTTTTCAAACCGGATCACCGAAACGAAGCCGATATTGGTCCCGCTAAGCACGCCAATGTCTTGATACGCCCCAGACATGTTCAGCGACAGGCTCACGCCAATGTCGATTTTGCCAAGGTTCAACGTGTCGATGCCGTTGCCGCCGTTTAAGATAACTGCCGAAAACGCGTTCATGCTGCGCATATCAACAAGGTCGTCGCCATCGCCCATGCGAATGTTGCCGGCCCCGAAACGGCCCAATACCAGCCGGTCCTCACCCTCTCCGGTCGAGATGGTCTCCACCCAGCTTCCAATCGCAAACACGCGGTCATCGCCGTCGCGTGTTGAGATGGTGCCTGCACCTTGAGTGCCGACAATGACGGTGTCGTTGTCGTTGCCTGTGTTCACAAGATCAACATAGCTGCCATTCAGCCGGACGGTATCGGCCCCGTCACCGGTATTGATTGTGCCTACGCCGCCATCGTCCAACGTGATGGTGTCGCGACCATCCTGCGTTATGATGGCATCCACAAATTCAGAGCCAAGCGAAACCGTATTGTTGCCATCACCAAGGTTCAACATCCCTGCGCCTGCGCTGTCCGACATCGTGACGGTGTCGTTGCCATCTCCGGCCCGAACGACGTCGATATAGCTATCATTGCCAAGGTTGAGGGTGTTGTTGCCGTGGCGCATGTCCAGCAGGTCGATTTGGGACTCGTCCAGCGTGAAAGTGTCTCGTCCATTGCCCGTCCGGACAACGTCAGCCGAGCCGTTGGTCAGGTTCAGCCTGTTGACGCCTTCTCCCAAACGGATGCTGCCAAAGTCGCTATCCGTGGCGTTGATGATCGTGTTGCCGTCGAAGCTCAGGACGCTGTCGATAAAGCCCGCTTGGTTGGCGTTCAGCCGATTTACGCCTCCGCCCAGCGAAATGACGCCCGCCCGTGCGCCCGAGGTCATGGTGACCACGTCGTCGCCGCCGCTGGTATAGATCGTGTCCATTCGTGCGCCATTTTGCATGGTCAGGGTGTTGGTCCCCGTGCTCAGCCGAACCGCGCCGCCTTCGGTGTTGTCCAGCACGATGGAATTGTCGCCGCTGGCGACGATCGCGCTGATATAATTCGCATCAGTGGCACTCAGCGTGTTGGTGCCGCTGCCAAGGTTGACAATATCAAGGCGTCCGCCCGCGTTCACAACAACAGTGTCGTCGCCACTGCCCATCCGGGCAAGATCGACATCCCCGCCGTCGTTGATGGTCACGATGTCGTTGTTGCTGCCGACAGTCAGGCTATTGACCCGGCCGTTCACGGTGACGTCGTCCAAGCCGCCGCTAAACCCGATTGATCGGACCTCGCCGTTGGCGCCAATGGTGGTGGTGTTGTCGCCGCTGTAGGACACCAGTGACCCGACAAACCCGTCATCAAGGGTGAACACATCCGTGCCGCTCGACAGAATGACAGCGTCGGCGTTGCCCAGCAGGTGCACCGTGTCGTTGCCACTACCGCCCCGGTAGGTGCCAATGTCGCCACCTGCCGCGCCGTTGAACGTGTTGGTGCCGTTGCCGACATTGATGGACTCAATGTAGCCGGTGCCACCATTGATGGTGTTGTCGCCGTGCCCCAGCTTGATGAAGCTGATCTCACCCGCGTCAAGGTTCAGCATATTGTCGCCATCACCGATTTGGATCTGCTCTATGTCGCCCGCGCCGCCATTAATGGTGTTGTCGCCGTCGCCGAGAAAAATAATACCGACTGTGCCGGTGCCCTGCGTGATCGTATTTGTTCCATCATCAAAATTGATGACCCCTGCGCCGGCGCTGCCAAGGGTAAGAGTGGTATCTGCGTCGTCGCGCGACCGAATGAATTGAACTTCGGTCGTGTCCAGCGTCACGGTGTTGGTGCCATTGCCCAGCAGCAGATAGTCAATCTCGCGGGAGCCGCCGTCATTGACGTCCGTGATGTTCATGTCCAGCGTTCCCTCGCTGAAATTGACCATCGAGTAGATGAACCAGTTCCCTTGGAAGGTGATGTTGGCTTCGAATTCCAGCGGGTTGGGGCCAGTGAAGAAATCCACTAAGTCGATGAATTCGTTGTTCCAAAAGAAATCGAACCCAAACGCAGTAAAGTCAGATAACCCGTCCAATGTGATGTTTTCGGTTACGTCGGCCATATCGGCGCCCCTCCAGCAGGTACAAAACACAATGAGAGGGCGCTTGTTTTTGTTCATACGACGAGAATCTTCCCCGCGCGTCGCCCCCCTTGGGGGTACATTGCAACCGTGCTTGGGAAAGGTCACGCGGTTTTTGTGCAAGAAAAAGAGGCAAACAAAGCGGCTTGTCATAGGGGTGGCATTTATGGTGCGATGCGGCGTCTCACAAAGAAGGCCCGACCATGCGCACAGGACTATATCCCGGCACCTTTGATCCCATTACCGTGGGGCATACAGACATCATCAGACGGGCCTGCTCGCTGGTGGATCGGTTGGTCATCGGGGTGGCCATCAACCGAGACAAAGGCCCGCTCTTCTCGCTGGAAGAGCGCGTGGCGATGATCGAGGCGGAATGCGAGGCGCTTGCCGATCAAAATGGCTGCGAAATCATAGCGCATCCGTTTGAAAACCTGCTGATCCACTGCGCCATAGATGTCGGCGCCTCTGTCATCATTCGCGGCCTGCGGGCTGTGGCTGACTTTGAGTATGAATACCAGATGGTCGGCATGAATCGTGCCATGGACGACTCCGTTGAAACCGTATTCCTTATGGCCGAGGCGCAGCATCAGGCGATTGCCTCCAAACTGGTCAAGGAAATCTGCCGTCTGGGCGGTGACATTTCCGGCTTTGTGTCTCCAGCAGTTGAGGCGCAGTTGAAAGAACGGCTCGGCTAGGCTTTTCCTTCCTGCGTTCCCGCATTAAGTGTTGCGGCAACGATTAGTGAAGGAGCAGCCAAATGGCCGACGAAAAAGACCTCGAAAACACCATCATCATTGAACTCAAAGACGGCAACGTCGAAATCGCGCTGCTGCCGGACGTGGCTCCGAAGCATGTCGAGCGCATGAAGACGCTCGCGCGCGCTGGCTCCTATGACAACGTCTGTTTCCACCGCGTGATCGACGGTTTCATGGCGCAAACAGGCGACGTGGCCAACGGCAACATGGAGAAAGACTTCAACATCCGCATGGCCGGCACAGGCGGGTCCGAGCACCCGGATGTGCCCGCAGAATTCTCCAAGCTGCCGCATGACCGTGGCACCATCGGTGCGGCGCGTTCGGCCAACCCGGACAGCGCGAACTCGCAATTCTTCATCAACTTCTCCGACAACGCGTTCCTGAACGGCCAGTACACCGTCTATGGCCGTGTGACGTCGGGCATGGAGCATGTCGACAAAATCGCCCGTGGCGAGCCGCCGATGAACCCTGATCGTATGATCTCCATGAAGGTGGCCGCCGATGCTTAAGGCCGCTGCAGCTTTGCTGATGATGACCGGCTCTGCGTTTGCGGCGGGTCTCACCATCGACGTCGCGGGCAAAGGCACAGTGACCATCGACCTTCTTGAGGACGTGGCCCCCAAGCATGTGAAACAAATCACCGACATTGCGGCTGGCGGCGGCTATAACGGGGTGGTCTTTCACCGCGTGATTGACGGCTTCATGGCTCAAACCGGCGACGTGGAATTTGGCCGTGCCGAGGGCGATCTGCGTCGCGCAGGCACGGGCGGGTCGCAATTCGATGACCTGCCTTCCGAATTCTCCGACATCAACTACGACCGTGGCGTCGTCGGCATGGCGCGCAGCCAGTCGCCGAACTCCGCCAACTCGCAGTTCTTCATCATGTTCGAAGAGGGCAGCTTTCTGAACGGCCAATACACAGTCGTGGGTCGCGTGACCGAAGGTATGGATGTGGTTGACGCCATCACACGGGGCGACGGGGCCAATGGCGCTTTCGTCAACGCCCAGCAGGACGTGATGGAAAACGTGACCGTCACTGACTGACGCCAAACAGGTATCATTAACAAAAAGCCCCGTTGTTTAACGCAGCGGGGCTTTTTCTTTCGCGGGTAAGCCCCGTCGCTTGACCCATGCCAGCCCCGGCACAGTGATCCAACTGCCCCCCAGCTTTCGGACATGCGCCCCGGTCCCCGTTTTGAACCGCGCCAACCCTTCATGTGCGCTGCGATCAAGGGTCCCCAGATCCATGCGCAAGACGCCGCGCGGCGCAAAGTGTTCCACGGCCCGCCACAGCATCAGCCGATGCGCGTCCAGCCGATGACTGTCCTCTGTGCCATGCGCGATGTGGTAGGTGACAACATCGCCGTGGCGTAGAAAAATCATGCCAGCAATACATGCGCCGCGCAGTCGCGCTTCGATGATGACCGCATCGTCGGGGTGCAAACTGGCCCAAGCCAATACCAGCCAAAGGGGCAACGACCGGTAGCCCCGCCGCCGCGATTGCGCCAGCTCTGCTTGCAACAGCCAGTGGTTTGTGTCGGCTGGCATCGCGGTCACTGCGACCTTGACCCCGGTCACGGACGCGTGGTCCAACGCGTGCCGCCAAGTTTTGCGCATGCCGGATCGCAATCCGGCGCCCGCTTTGGCGATGTCCCATTCCGCCACCTCAACGGGCGGCCGAAGTCGGGTAAACCCGTGATCGCCCAGCGCGGCGTCCATCGGATAATCCGCATTGAAAATGCGCAGGCACCGCTTTGGGGTAGGGGCGTTCAACATGGCACTGCTGCCACGCGAAATCAGGCCGATGCGCACCCCTGCAAAGCGGCGCAACAACATGGAGCCGTCGCCCGTTTCAACAACCTCACGCCCGCCAGCCCTGAGACATGCGGCAAAGTGGGGATGCTGTTGCAAAGGGCGGAGCATGCCTTATCCCTGATGCATTCACCTTAACGTGGGATTAACCGAGCTTCACAAGCGCGTGCCGCTTCTTGCCCGCGCTCAGTTTGATTGGCTCAGCCAGTTGGTCGGGCGTCATAAACAGCCCCGCATCCGTCAGGTCCGCGTCATTCAGCTTCGCGCCGCCTTCGGCAATCAGCCGTTTGGCGTCCTTGCCCGACTTTGCCAAGCCGGACCGCACGATCAACTGCACAATCGAAATGCCATCGCCCAGCTCGCCCGCGTCCAAGGTCAGCGTCGGCAGGTCGTCGCCCGTGCCGCCTTTCTCAAACACTTCGCGCGCTGTGGCCTCGGCCGCCTCAGCCGCCTCGCGACCATGCAGCAGCGCCGTGACTTCATTGGCCAACACGATTTTGGCGTCGTTGATGTCCTGGCCTTCCAAGGCGCCAAGCCGCTCGCATTCGTCCACCGGCATCTCGGTGTAAAGCTTCAGGAACCGGCCCACATCGGCATCCGTGGTGTTGCGCCAAAACTGCCAGAACTGGTAGGGCGAGACCAAATCCGCGTTCAGCCAAACCGCTCCATCCTGAGACTTGCCCATCTTCTTGCCGTCGCTCGTCGTCAGCAGCGGCGAGGTCAGCCCGAACACCTGGTCATCCAGAATGCGCCGCGTCAGGTCGATCCCGTTGACAATGTTGCCCCATTGGTCCGACCCGCCCATCTGCATCAGGCAGCCGTAGCGGCGGTGCAGCTCCATAAAGTCGTAGGCCTGCAAAATCATGTAGTTGAATTCTAGGAAGGACAGCGATTGCTCGCGGTCCAACCGCGACTTCACGCTCTCGAAACTCAGCATCCGGTTGACCGAGAAATGCCGCCCCACGTCGCGCAGGAACTCAAGGTAATTTAGCCCGTCCAGCCATTCGGCGTTGTTGACCATGATCGCGTCCGCAGCCGCGTCCCCGAAGGAAACGTAATGCGAAAACACCTGCTTGATCCCGTCAATGTTGGCGTTGATCTGGTCCTCGGTCAGCAGGGGACGCTCGTCCGCACGAAAACTTGGATCGCCAACCTTGGTCGTCCCGCCGCCCATCAACACAATCGGCTTATGGCCTGTCTTTTGCAGCCAACGCAGCATCATGATCTGGATAAGCGAGCCCACATGCAAAGACGTCGCCGTCGCGTCAAACCCGATATAGGCGGGCACCACGCCTTTAATCAAAGCCTCGTCCAAGCCTAGATAATCGGTGCAGTCGGCCAGAAAGCCGCGCTCGATCATCACGCGTAGGAAGTCTGATTTGGGGTGGTAGGTCATTGCGTTTATGTCCGTTGTCAGGCCAGTATTTGCGCATCGGTATAAGGCTCGCCCACGTGAAGGGGAAGGGCCAAGACAACGGGGCACACAGGCGTGGCAGCAACGGCAAGCAAACGTATGAACATCACCGCGCCCATCTGGGCGCTTGGCGCAATGTCAGGCACTTCGCTCGATGGTGTCGACGCCGCGATGCTTCAAACAGATGGGGAGACCATCACCGCCTTTGGCGACACGTATTTTCGGCCCTATGCGGACGACGAACAAGCCACGCTCCGCGCGGCTCTTGGTCAGTGGCAGGACGGGGCAGATGTGCCCGCAGCTCAGGAGGTTGTCGAAACCGCCCACGCCTCCGCGCTAAGCCGTTTCACGACCGCTGATCCCAGGCCAGACCTTGTGGGCTTTCACGGTCAAACGCTCGCCCATGACCCCCAAAATCGCCGCACGCACCAAACCGGCGATGGGGCGCTGTTGGCGGAGCTGTTGCAAACCCCGGTCATCTGGGATTTCCGCAGCTCCGACGTCGAACTTGGCGGGCAGGGCGCGCCGCTGGCGCCCTTCTTCCACTTCGCCTGCGCGAAATGGATCAAATCAGACGAGCCAATTGCCTTCCTGAATCTTGGCGGGGTTGGGAACCTGACCTATGTAGACCCTCGCTTCGATACCCCTGACGAGGAGGGCGCGTTGCTGGCCTTCGACACGGGGCCGGCAAATGCCCCAATAAACGATCTAATGATGCGGCGGTTGAACCTCCCCTTTGACAAAAATGGTGACTGTGCGGCGCAGGGACACCTTAGCGCTGAAATCGTGCAGAAATTCCTAACGCATGGCTACTTTCATAAAATGCCGCCGAAATCGCTGGACCGCGATGATTTTCCTGACCTGCCAGCCATGGTCGATGCGCTGTCAGACGCGGATGCCGCGGCAACCCTGACCGCCTGCGCCGCAGCCGCCGTAGCGCAGGGAATGGAGCACGTACCCGAGCCTGTAACCACTGTCTATGTTACAGGTGGTGGTCGTAAAAACAAATTAATAATGAATATGTTGAAAGACAATCTTAAAGCAAAGGTTGAAGATATTGACGCCACCGGTCTCGACGGTGACATGCTTGAGGCGCAGGCCTTCGCCTACCTCGCCGTGCGCGTCGCAAGGGGCTTACCGACAAGCGGTCCCAGCACCACCGGCGTCGCCGCCAGCGTTGGCGGCGGCATCATTAGCAGGCCGTCAGAATAGCCCCTTAAAGACGTCCTCGGACGTGACGCGGCGCGGGATGTCAAAACCCTCCGGTGCCAGCTCAAAGCCCTCAAACTGGAACCCCGGCGACACGGTGCAGCCCACCAAAGCCCATCCATTCGGTGCCGATGCGGCCTGCCAACAGCCGGTTGGCACGACGATCTGGGGGCGTTGCCCCGCCGCAAAATCAGGCCCCAACAGGTAATCATCCGCAGGCCCCTGATCCGTCTCGGACAAAGACAAAACCAATGGCGTTCCGGCGTAGAAATGCCAAATCTCACCCGCGTCAACGCGGTGCCAATGCGACGCTTCGCCTTCTTTGAGCAGAAAGTAGATGCAGGTCCCTGATGGCCGTCCGTCGCCCTCGGCCGCCCAGGTTTGGCGGTACCAGCCGCCCTCGGGGTGCCGTTCCAGCCCCAGATGTGCGATAAGCTCGTCCGCGTTCACTGCAGCACAGACCCGGCATGGGTGGCCATCGGGCGGCGTATCCCCAGCATTCGCTTGGCGTCCGCGCCGCGCCCCTGGCGCAGCATCACGCTGACCATCGCAAACTCCACCATGTCGCGCTGCGCGCGTGACCCGCCGATGCGGGCATGGTCGCGCAGGCCAAGCGCCAGATAGGCCTCGGCCTCTACCCAATGCTGGGCGGCAATGGCCTCAAACGCTTGTGCAAGCACAAGCACAACGTCGCCCGCTGGCCCTTTCGCACCCTCAATCACCCGTTTCAAAGCCTCCGCGTCACCGGCCATCGCATGCGCCAAAGCGGCATGCACATCGGCAAAAGCAAGCCCCGCCTTAGGGAAATACTCAGACGCAAACTGGCTGACCTGCGCCCAGCGGGTAGGGGGCACGTCCACGCCACGCAATTCGGCGCGGTACAGGATCGAGGCCATATCCGTCAGCACATTCAACGCAGGGCCTTTGGTGGCCCCGGGGGCCACGTCGGCGTCAATCACGGACCACATCAGATCAATATCGCCTTGCTCCAGCGCCCACAAAGCGACGTGCCACGACAGGTGGCAATGCATCAGCCCCTCGCGTTCGTAATCGGGCATCCAGTCGCGCAGATAGGCCAGTCCGGCCTCGGTCTCGCCATTCTCGTAATACAGGTGCGACCGGATATGGGACGCATTGGCGTTGCGCGCGTTGCCCGCAATCGCCGTCTCGATGGAGGCCGCCGCCGGCCCAACCTGTCCAGCCTCCATCTGCGCAAAAGCGTGCTGCGCCATGAACCACCAGTCATCGCCATAAGCCGGCGCCAATGATGTGGTGAAGGCCAGATATTCGGCCTCCCGGCCGGGCTGGCCGCTAAACCCGATCAGACTGAACACCCCCATACAGGTGGAGGCCACAAGCGCGTCGCGCGGATGCGCCACCATATGCGCGCGCACGGCGGCGTAGCCGTCCTTCACCTTACCCGTCATCAGCAGTTGAAACGCGTTGATATGGGAGGCCTCCGCCTCTGACAGTCCGCTGCAGGCCAATGCGCCCGCCAAAGCGCCGTTGATGCCGTCGCGGTTGCCCCAAATCTGATGATGGCGCGCCAGCGCGATATGGGCCAAGGCGAAATTGGGGTCCTCGGCAATGGCGCGTTCAAAGGCCGCGACCCCGCCGCCATGGGCTGCCAGGCTGCGGTCTATCCCGTCCACATAGGCGTCGCGCGCGGCCTGAGACGATGTGCTCAAAGGGTTGCCATATCTGTCGCTCAGCATTTTGGGACCTCTGTTGATGTGCTGCTCTAACGCTATGCCGCTGGGCGGGTTCAGGCAACCGCCCGGCTACAGCGCAATTTCCCGAAAAACCAGAAGGTCCACGAAACGCGGGTCTGGGTCGTAATAGGGGGTGCAAGGGGTGAACCCCATGCTGTCATAAAGCCGGACTGCGTCCGTCAGGGTGACGATGCTGTCCAGAACCAACCTTGTGTACCCATCGGCCTTGGCCTGCGCCATGGCCGCGCGGATAATCCCCGTCGCGGCCCCGCTGCCACGCGCCTCTGGTGCGGTGAAGACGCGTTTGATCTCGGACGTCGTTGCATTAATGCGGTGCGTCATCCCGCATCCCACGATGTGGCCGCCAAGCTTGGCCACAAACATTTCGCCGTCGGGGCGCGCATGTTTTCGGGGCAGGACGGCCATCAGCGCGCTGTAATCGGCCTTCGCGTAATAGGCTTCGACGATCTCTGGGCGGGGTGCGGCCGCCTCAACCAAAACGGCGCGGTAGTCCCAGCACAAGGCCTGCACTGCTGGCAGGTCGGCGGCGGCAGCCACGCGGATGCTGGCAGCCCGGCTCATTGCACCACTGGGCGGATCAGATAGACGCGGTAGGTCTGATGTCTCTTATGATGTTTCAGGAACACGTAATCCACATCCGCATGGGTCGCTGCGGTCAAAAACAGCCGCCCGCTGCCGCTTAGGTTTTGGGTGTCGTCGTCGATCTTGAACGTCAATGCGCCGTCCCCCATCGTCAGGGTGTAATACCCGGTGCCGCGCCAATGCTCGGCGCGCCCGATGCCAGTTGTGCTGCCAATTGATGCGCTTTTGCGGGAAAAATACTCCTGCTGGTCAAAATGCGTCAGCTGAAAAATCGCCTTTTCCGGCAGAAGACCTTGGCCGTTATTTTGCCTTTTGGCGTCATGGTAATATTGCGTCTTCAGTTCAAAATCCGGGCCGTTGCCGAAGGCGCCGCCTTTGTAGTCGTAAGGCTGTTCGATGCTGGTCGACAGGGTCTTCCAAACACCAGCCTCCCGAAAAATGTGCTGGGCGGCACGGGTCTTGAATGCCTCGCTGTCGCGCGGCGCACTGGTCCAGGAGAGGGTGAAGTAATAGTCGCTGTCCTTGTTTAACTGGTCCAGTTGCTGCGCCGTTATCTCGCCCTCGATTTGCGCGTAGGGCTGTGCGTCGCTGAACCCGGCAGGGCTCAGTGCGCGGTAGGTGTCTTTGCTGAGGAAAAACTGGTCCATCCGATGCGCGGGGATCGGTAGGTTCAGTATGTCCACAAGGTCCCCGGCCGTATCATAGGCGGCGTAGGTCACATCGTCGTTTTCAGTCTCACCGAAAAAGGTGAACACGATCAGTCCGTCCGCGCGGTGCAGCATATGTTCGAAATATTTGCCATGCTGGTCAAGGTCGATCACCTCCAGCCCGCCCGCGCTTTGCAGCGCGTCGATGTCCTGAAACTCGGCTGCCACGAAGCCCTCTGGCGGCGGGGTCTTGCTGGGCGGGATGCTGGGGACGGGGGCGCCGATCAGCACCCAATAGCCAAGCGCCAGCACAAGGCAGGCGGCGGCCGCCAAGCCTGCCAGAATATACAGAAAAACCTTCATCGCTTGAGGCTAACCCGCCCGCCGGGCGGCTTCAATGCAGCAACGGCTACCCTTTCAGGATCGACGTGCCCGCATAGACCGCGCTTTCGCCCAGCGCCTCGTCGATGCGGATCAGCTGGTTGTATTTCGCCAGCCGGTCAGACCGGGACAGCGAGCCTGTCTTGATCTGACCGCAATTGGTGGCCACGGCCAGATCCGCAATTGTGGCGTCCTCGGTCTCGCCGGACCGGTGGCTCATCACATTGGTGAAGCCCGCGCGGTGCGCCATGTCCACGGCCCGCAAGGTTTCGGTCAAAGTCCCGATCTGGTTCACCTTTACCAGCATGGAATTTGCCGATTTGCGGGCGATCCCATCCGCCAGCCGTTTTGGGTTGGTCACAAACAGATCGTCGCCCACCAGCTGGATCTTGTCGCCAAGTTCCGCCGTCAAAGCGGCCCAGCCGTCCCAGTCATCCTCGCCCATCCCATCTTCGATCGAGATGATCGGGTAGTCCGCCGCCAGCGCCGCCAGATATTTCACGTTTTCCTCGGATGACAGCACCGAGCCTTCGCCCTTCATGTCGTATTTGCCGTCGCGGTAATATTCCGTCGCCGCGCAGTCCAACGCCAGATAGATGTCCTCGCCGGGGGTGTAGCCCGCCTTCTCAACTGCCTTCAGAATGAAGTCCAATGCCTCACGGCTTGACGAGATGTTCGGCGCAAAGCCACCCTCATCGCCGATCCCGGTGGAATACCCGCCGGCGCTCAATTCTTTCTTCAACACATGGAAGACCTCGGCGCCCATGCGCACCGCGTCGCGGATGTTGCCCGCGCTCACCGGCATAATCATGAATTCTTGAATATCAATCGGGTTATCCGCATGCTCGCCGCCATTGATGATGTTCATCATAGGCACGGGCAGCACCCGCGCGCTGGTCCCGCCCACGTAGCGATACAATGGCATGGTGGTGTAATCTGCCGCGGCCTTCGCGGTTGCCAGCGACACGCCCAAAATCGCGTTCGCGCCCAGCCGCGCCTTGTTTTCGGTCCCGTCGAGCTCGATCATCATCTCGTCAATGCTGACCTGGTCGGTCGCGTCTTCCCCCAGCAGGGTCTCCGCAATGTCGCCATTGACGGCCGCCACGGCCTCCAAAACGCCCTTGCCAGCATAGCGTTTCTTGTCACCGTCGCGCTTCTCATTGGCCTCATACGCCCCGGTCGAGGCCCCCGAAGGCACTGCCGCGCGGCCCATGGTCCCGTCTTCCAGAATGACATCCACTTCCACTGTCGGGTTCCCCCGGCTGTCCAGAATTTCGCGGGCGTGAATATCAATAATGGTGCTCATAGCAGGGGAGTCCTTCAGGTCAGGTTGCCGTTGCGGCACGGTATAGGCGGGTCGGGAGATGGGGGCAAGGCATCCGCCGTTAGCGGTAACGGCTTGTGCACCAAAAGACACCGAGCCGCATTTTTCTGTGCTTTGGAAACATGCGCAGGCTTCGGGCTGAGGCGTAAAACTCTTCTGCGAAGAGTTTTATCGTAAGAATTTTCGGCCGAAAATT
>CANLOU010000005.1 GCA_947492995.1 uncultured Litoreibacter sp.
ACTCCATCAACTACATGTGGGGCACCACTGGCATCGGCGTGAACACCGCCAAAGTCACCGAAGCGCTGGGCGAGGACGCCCCCATCGACAGCCTGTCTCTGGTCTTCGATCCCGCCAATATGGAAAAGCTGGAAAGCTGCGGCGTGCATTTCCTTGACGCCCCGGACGAGATGATCCCCGCCGCCCTGCAATATCTCGGCGAGGACCCTGACAGCAAAGACGCCGACGTCATTGCCAAGGCTGAGGCCGTGCTGCTGGGCGTGCGCCCTTACGTGCAGAAATTCCACTCCTCGGAATATATCAACGCGCTGGCCAACGGCGACATCTGCGTGGCGTTCGGCTGGTCCGGCGACGTGCTGCAAGCCCGCGACCGCGCCGACGAGGCCGAGAACGGCGTCGAAATCGCCTATAACGCCCCCAAAGAAGGCGCGCTGATGTGGTTCGACCAAATGGCGATCCCGGCCGACGCCCCGAACCCCGAAGGCGCGCATAAATTCCTGAACTTCATTCTGGATGCACAGAACATGGCGGCGGCGTCCAACTACGTCTATTACGCCAACGGCAACCTCGCCTCGCAGGAGTTTCTGGAAGAGGACGTGATCACCGATCCGGCCATCTATCCAACACCCGAGGCGCTGGAAAACCTCTACACCAAAGGGCCCTACCCCCCGAAGGTCCAGCGCACTGCAACGCGCCTGTGGACCAAGGTAAAATCCGGCACCTAAGGCTCTAAACCACCGCGCCCGGCCTCTTTTTGGGGCCGGGCGTTTCTTTTCCGGGGGGATCAGCAAATGGTTAACGACACCGCTTTTGCGCCGTGGGACGACCCGCAGGCCAAGCCCCTGATCCGCTTCGACGGTGTCACCAAAACCTTCGGCAATTTCACCGCCATCGACGACATTGACCTGACAATCTACCCCAAAGAATTCTTCGCCCTGCTCGGCCCGTCCGGCTGCGGCAAGACCACGCTGATGCGCATGCTTGCAGGGTTCGAGGAAACCACCAAAGGCACCATCACCATCGACGGCCAGAACATGGCTGGCGTCCCCGCCAACAAGCGCGCGGTGAACATGATGTTTCAATCCTACGCGCTGTTCCCGCATCTGTCTGTCGCCGACAATCTGGCCTTCGGGCTGAAACGCTCCGACATGCCCAAATCCGAAATCCAGGGCCGCGTTGACGAGATGCTGCGCCTCGTGCAGTTGCAAAAATTCGCCAAGCGTAAACCGCACCAGCTGTCGGGTGGTCAAAAGCAGCGCGTCGCCCTCGCCCGCGCTTTGGCCAAGGCCCCAAAGCTGCTGCTACTAGACGAACCCTTGGGCGCGCTCGACAAGAAGCTCCGTCAGGAAACCCAGTTCGAACTGATGGACATTCAGGAGAAAACCGGCACCACCTTCGTCATCGTCACCCACGACCAGGAAGAGGCCATGACCGTCGCCTCCCGCATCGCGGTGATGGACAATGGCAAGATCATTCAGGTCGACACCCCCGACCGCATCTACGAGGTCCCAAATTCCGTCTACGTGGCCGATTTCATCGGCGACGTGAACACGATCGAAGGCACAGTTTCTGCAATCTCTGGCGAGAACGCGGAACTCACATGGGGTGACGACACCCCTGCCCTGCGCGCCACGACCAGCGCAGACCTGACCGTCGGCAACAGCGCCGCTTTCGTCATCCGGCCCGAAAAAGTCGCCATCTCCACGACCGAGCCCGACCGCCACAACCGCGTGCAAGGGGCCGTTGAAGACATCGCATATCTTGGCAACCTCTCCACCTATTTCGTGCGCCTGCCGAACGGTACTCTCATCAAGGCGCAAACCGCCAATGACCGCCGCCTCTCGCAACGCTCTATCACGTGGGAGGACCCAGTCTGGCTGTCATGGTCCGACACCGCCGGCATCGTGCTGAGGGGATGACATGAGCCGCCGCCTCCTCGTCCTGATCCCCTATCTATGGTTAACGGCGCTTTTCTTGGTGCCTTTCATTATCGTGCTGAAAATCTCTCTCAGCGATTATGCGATCTCGATCCCGCCCTACACGCCCCAACTGGACATCGCGGGCGGCTGGGCCGCAGTGAAAGACTTCTTCACCGCCCTCGATCTGGAAAATTACTGGTTCCTGACCGAAGACGACCTCTATTGGAAAGCCTACCTCTCCAGCCTGCAAATCGCGGCACTTTCGACCCTATTCACGCTGATTGTGGCCTTTCCCATCGCTTACGGCATGGCCAACGCGCCCGACCATTGGCGCCCCACTTTGCTGATGCTGGTGATCCTGCCCTTCTGGACCAGCTTCCTGATCCGCATCTACGCATGGATCGGAATCCTGTCGAATGACGGCTTCCTGAATCAGCTTTTGCAATGGATCGGCCTAACCTCCGAGCCGTTAACGATCCTTAACACCAACGTGGCCGTCTATATCGGCATCGTCTACGCCTACCTGCCCTTCATGGTGCTGCCGATCTATTCCACGCTCGAAAAACTGGACGGATCGCTGCTGGAAGCCGCGCAAGACCTAGGCTGCTCCCGCACGTCCGCTTTCTGGCTCGTCACCGTCCGCCTTGCCAAGCCGGGCATCATCGCCGGCTGCTTTCTGGTCTTCATCCCGGCGCTTGGCGAGTTTGTCATCCCATCGCTCTTGGGCGGCTCAGACACATTGATGATCGGCAAAGTCCTGTGGGAAGAATTCTTCTCCAACCGCGACTGGCCCGTCGCCTCCGCCGTGGCGATCATCCTGCTGATCCTGCTCATCGTTCCTATCGTCCTGTTCCAACGCAACGAACAAGCCCAGCGGGAGGCAGACCAATGAGACGTTTCACATGGTTCAACGCCATCTCCCTCACCTTCGGCTTCGCGTTCCTCTACATCCCGATGGTCATTCTGGTGATCTACAGCTTCAACGCGTCAAAATTGGTCACGGTCTGGGCGGGCTTCTCCACCAAATGGTACGGCGAATTGCTCTCCAACCAAGCCTTCATCGACGCCGCGTGGGTCACGCTGAAAGTCGCCGTCATCTCTTCCACCGTCGCCACGATCCTGGGCACCATGGCCGCCTTCGTCCTCGTTCGCTCCGGACGCTTCTTTGGCCGCACGCTCTTTTCCGGCATGATCTACGCCCCGCTCGTCATGCCCGAGGTCATCACCGGCCTGTCGCTGCTTTTGCTCTTCATCGCCATAGGCCTGGACCGCGGCGTCTTCACCATCGTGCTGGCCCACGCAACATTTTCAATGTGCTTCGTGTCGGTCGTCGTCTCATCGCGCATGGCCAGTTTCGATCGCTCATTAGAAGAGGCCGCCTACGACCTCGGCTGCACCGGCTTCGACGCCTTCAAAAGCGTCACACTCCCCATCATCGCCCCCGCCGTTATCTCCGGCTGGTTGCTCGCCTTTACCTTGTCTCTCGATGATTTGGTGATTGCGTCCTTCACCGCTGGCCCATCGGCCACGACTTTGCCAATCAAAATCTTCTCGTCTGTCCGCCTCGGCGTCAGCCCAGAGATTAACGCTTTGTCCACGATCATTATCGCTTTGGTCACCATGGGCGTAGTCGCAGCCTCTCTAGCTTCAAAACGCGCGATCGTCCGCCAACATCGTGAAGAGCAATTGGCCGATAAATAGGCTCTAACTATGCTGAAATCACCACTTCTGCGACACTGCCATCAATGCTCTGACAGGCCCTAAGCAACCGCCCCACGAAATGCGACTGCACATAGGTCGCATGGAACCGGCTCGGCGCTTTCAAGGTTAACCGCCCCCCTGCCCTATCCACAGCCTCCAACGCGTGGAACCAGCTGCCATAGGTCGAGGGGTCTTCCGCATGCAGCAACCTTTGCGCCAAGGCCCAGTCCGACCCGTCCGTCACCTTTGGCACAGGCACCACACCTTTGGGCTGCAACGGCACAATCTGAGCCTCAGCGCCCTGTTCAGGTCCCTGCATCCGAACGTCGAAATCAGACCCTACTTTGGCCCAATCGTCCCGCGTCGCGATCAGGATCACACCGAAATCTACCCCGTATTCCGTCACCCTGCCCCGCGCGCCCTGGCGCTTGACGACCAACCAGCCTAGCGCACGCAACTTAGCCATTTCACGCTTGACCGTGCGCTCATCCACAGACCACATCTTGGCAATTTCACGTTGCCCCACAGCCAATTCATTCCGCGCCCAGTTATACCGGGCGGTGATCAACGACATTAACCTTAACACCAAGCGGTGGTCGTGCTTCCCACGCGCAAGCGCGTAGGTGGCAAGGGCTGTCAAAATATCGTATTTCCGCGCAGCGGCCTGACGCCCCACGGCCTTTGTTGAAAGCATGTCCGCTCCCCGATTGCGCATCACGGGTGTTTTTGAGGTGATGCCTGCCTGCTCGTTGCAAACTACCGAAAGTTTGCTTGCCGGGTTCTTCCAAGGCAACGCCTTTCCCGATCTGTGATTGATTTGCGTCCTAAGCACCGATTCTGTCAAGCACTCGTTTGCGATCACACCTTTCTGAAACCCAATTTAAGAATGAAATTAGGTATCTATGGTATTAGGGGTCATCATAGGCGTCCCCTAATAACGCCCTTTTGTCCCCCAATATGCAGGGAGCAGTGCCGTGGCGTCCCCCTATATCTGGGCCTGTTGTCGCGGGGCCATGGTTCCCCGCGGGGAACCGGTTCGCCCAAAAGGAATCAAAGTAGAGCGCTATATCCTTAAGGGTCCGCACGCGCGGCGGGGCCTTACATCCTTAATAATTGTCCTTTGCACAAAGCGCAAATTAGGCGTAGATCAGAAAAGAGCAGGAAAAAGCGTTCCGGCCAAAACCACGGTGATGGTTCCCCGCGGGGAACCGTAACGCCCAAACAGGGTTCCCCGCGGGGAACCGCACCATGAGGACCCAACCCATGTTCGACCATTCCGATCTGGCGAAATTGCAGGCGCAATCGCTCAAGATGCAGGGCTATATCCGGCAGCAAACTTACTCACCTGAGATGGAGAAAACCCTGCGCCGCTTCTCAAGCTGGGAGGTGGCGGAGCTGATCTTCAAAATGAACCCCTCTACCTTGCGTGGCAAACTGGCCGCTGACCCGTCCTTGCCCGAGGGACTGGTCGAAGAAGATGGCCGCCAGCGGTGGTACACGCTCGATGACATCAACGCGCTGCGGCGCAAGATCAAAGTGAAGGGCCGCAACCTGATGCCGCCGCGCCCTGCGGGCAAGCGCGCGATGCGGGCGGCGGTTGCGAATTTCAAAGGCGGGGCTGGCAAGTCGACGGTTGCATTGCATTTCGCCCATGCCGCCGCGTTGGATGGCTACCGCGTTTTGTGCGTCGATTTCGACCCGCAGGCGACGCTTTCCCATTCGATGGGGCTGTCGGATGTGGCGGAAGAATTTACCGTTTGGGGCATCATGGCGCGTGATCTGATAAAGGAAACGGAGCGGATGAACAATGCTCCGGCGGGTGCGGAAAGCGGCACCGCCCTGCCCCGCCGCAGCTTACCGCAAGCGGTCACGAATATGGGGCTGTCGGATTTACGCGTCGCGGATTTCATCAAGCCAACAAGCTGGCCGACGATTGACCTGATCCCAAGCTGCGCCAATGCGGCGTTTGTGGAATTTGCATCCGCGCAGTACCGGCACCTTAACCCTGAATGGTCGTTCTTTGCGTCGGTCTCGCGCTATTTGGATCAGCTGCCGGATGATGCCTACGACTTGATTATTTTCGACTGTCCGCCTGCGATTGGCTATCAGTCGATGAATGCGGTTTTCGCGGCCGATGTGCTCTATATTCCGTCCGGGCCGGGCTATTGGGAATATGACAGCACCACGAGCTTTATTGGCCAGCTGTCCGAGGCTCTGGAGGATCTGGGCCGTTTCAAGGGCCAGCTGCCAGATGGCGCAGGGGTGGATAAGGCGTTCCTTGATTTGAAGTTCTTACTGACCCGTTACGAGCCGAATAATGATTTGCACCGCGCGATGCGTTCAGCATTTGGTCAGGTCTTTAAGGGACATGTGGCCGACCACGCGATTGAAATGACCCGCGCGGTTGAGCAGTCGGGGCGGTTTTTGTCGTCGGTTTACGAGATAGATTACCGCCAGATGACCCGCGAAACATGGCGTCGGGCGAGGGCGTCTTTTGATCGGGCATATGAAGAATTCAGGGACACGTTGGTCGTGGCCTGGGACAAGATGGAGGGCTGATAGATGGCCAAGAAACGCAGCGTATTCGATATCAACTTTGAGCCGGAAGCGGACGAAGGGTTCCCCGCGGGGAACCAGGCGGCACCGGAAACCAAATCGTTCAACGTCCAGGGTCACCCCAGGCAAAACGATGAACCGCAGCGGCGGGGGCCAATGGCTAGCGCGATTTCCGAGGCTGCAGAGGCCACGGCGGAAAGGGCAGGGGCCGAGGCTGCGATCAGGGAAGAAAATGACGCGCTTGCGCATGAACATGTGCGGTTGAAAAAGCTGGGGCTTATCACCGACCTTATCAACGTCTCTGACGTCGTGATCACAAAGCTGACCCGTGATAGGTCCGCGAATGTGGACCCTGAATTGGCGGAGCTGAAAGACTCTATACAGGCGGTTGGGCTCTCTAACCCGATCCGTGTGGAGCAGACGGAAGACGGGTATCAACTGATCCAGGGTTTCCGGCGATTGAACGCATTTCGGGAGCTGGCGGAAGAAACCGGCGATGCGCGGTACCAGAAAATTCCAGCCGCGCTGGTTCCCCGCGGGGAACCGTTGGCGGATTTGTATCGCAAGATGGTCGACGAGAATTTGGTGCGCAAAGACATCTCGTTCGGGGAAATGGCGCAGCTGGCGCTGTCTTATGCGGGTGACATGGACATGGACCCGGGCGATGCCGTGACGGTGCTGTATGCGTCTGCGTTGAAGCAGAAGCGGACTTATATTCGTCAGTTCACCCGCATGCTGGAAGCGCTTGGCGGGACGCTGCGGTTTCCCGAAGCGGTACCGCGCGCGTTGGGCACAGACCTGTGCAAATTGTTCGATGCTGAGCCCGAGAGGGCAGGGGAGGTGGCCGAAACGTTGCAGGCCCTCAACAAGAGGGACGCGGAGTTGGAGCTGTTGATCCTAAAGTCGGCGTTGGATCAAACCAAGCCGGAGCTGGAGCCGAAGCCGGTACCGCCTTCCGTGTCGAAGACGACCTTGAGGTTGAAGCGGCCCGAGGGCGAGGCCCGGATCATCGCGCAGGACGGTCGGGTGGAGATCAGGTTGCCGCGTGATTTCTCGTCGATTGACCGGGAGCGGTTGCAGCGCGGGATTGAAACCTTCCTAGAAAGCCTAGAGGAATAGTGTTGCATGTCGGCAACATAATACTCACCTTAAGATCTTGCGTGGCGCGGCCTGATGCCAAACCCCAAGCGGAGGCCGGATGCAATCGTTCAGGCATATGCGTATTTGTTCTGAGCGGGGTGTTGCGGGCATTTTGTGCGCCGGAATCGTGACACCACCAGAGGCAAAATCGCCCTTCATCTGACGCTGCTGCACATAGGTTGGCGGATAGGATCGGAAACAATAGCCCTCTGGGCGGCGGATAGGCTTGGCCAAATGGTCACGGTAGGCCTGTTTTTGTTCATTTTTCCCTTGCTTATCAATGGTCGCGGCCCGATTCTAGTTAACGGGAATGGAATCAGTTTATTTACACATATTAATTTCGGGGTGACTCAATGCTTCTTGGTCTTTCAGTACGTGCTGGCACAGGTCTTTACATAGGCGCCTTGAAAAGAACGACCGCGCTGGTTGCCGCGGCGACGTTGGCTGCTGTAACGCCACTTAGTGTGAAAGCCGACGAGCTTGATTGGTATGGCCGGGCGAGCGGGCCTGCTGTTTTCGAGCCGATCGGCGGTGACTGGGATACCTCAACAACCTTGTGGCGCAGTGGGTTCACAACTGCCGTCGCGTTCCGCAATGCCATCGACACAGTCGTATTTGGGGGCCTGAACTTAGGTTCGACCGCTGCGATTAACGTCACCGTTAATGTGATCCCTAAAAGGATCACTGTAGAAACGAACGGCTACAGCTTCGCTGGGGCGGCCATTGGGGAAGCTGGGCGCACCACTCGTTTTCTGATTGGCGATACCATTTCCACTACTGTCGATAACGAATTGATTGGCCGCTGGGTCTTTGCCAATGGCGGTGCAGTGACCCTGTCTGGCGATTCCGCGTCGATTGAATTGCTGCGTCTTGAAGATGCGGAGGTGACGATTTCCGCGGGCACCACCTATACCAGCACCACAGCCACCCGTGTAGATGCGCCCTCTACCCTGACGCTGAACGGTACGTTGGAAAGCGATCTGACCAACCAAGGCATTCTGACGATGGGAGCCAACGGCATCCTGACGGGCGCGTTGAACAACTCGATGACGGCCAGCATAGCCGGGCAGATCAACGGGGTCATTAACAACACCGCCGGCAGTATCAACGTCATCGGCGACACGACCGTGACCGGGCTTATCAGCAACGACGCGACCTTTGAGGTGGACAACGGCAACACGCTGACCGCCGACCGCGGGATCGAGAACAATGCCGGGGCCACGCTGACTGTGCGCGGCGATTTGTCGGGCGATGTCACCAACGTCAACACAGGGTTTTTTAACCTTGTGGGCGACATGACCGGTGATCTGGACAATGACGGCGAGGTCCGGCTGGCGGGCGACATTTCCGGCCGACTGGTCAACACCGCGATGGGCGCTGTCCGGGTTGTGGACGCGCTGTCGATTGGCGGCATCATCACCAACACCGGCGCTTTGACCGTGCGTGACGTGCTGACCGTGACGACCCGGCTGAGCCAACAGGGCACCCTAACCGTCGAGACCGGCGGCACGGTCGACATGAACGGCAACGACCTGACCAACCAAGGTACGATGACGGTGGCGGGCGAGGTCATCACCCCGACCCTGACCAACCGTTCCGGTCAGATGCTGACTGTGACGGGGACCGTCACGGGCGAGCTGAGCAACCTTGGCATGGCGGACCTAGAGGGCAGCGTCAGCGGCGCGCTGACCAACCGTGGCGGCGATGCCGATTTGACCGTCACAGGTGATCTGAGCGCCGGCGACCTGGTCAACCAGGCGGGCGCCGCGATGACGGTGGAGGCGGGGATCTTGACCGTTGACACATTGTCGAACCAAAGCAACGCGACCCTGACTGTGGATGACGGCGCAACCGTGACCTTGCGTCTGGCGGCGATTGCCCAGAACGTAGCGACAGCGACGTTGAACCTGAACGGCACGCTGACCGGTGCCTTGAACAATGCGGGTTCGCTGGTGATGACGTCCACTGGCTCTGTCGGGGGTGCGCTGACAAATAGCGGAACCGCAAACATCGCGGGCACCTTGGGAAGCACAGTCAACAACACCGACACCATGACCGTTGTGGCCGACACCACGGTCACCGGACTGATTACCAATGACGGCACGCTGACAGTGAATGACAGCACCCGTCTGACCGCCAATGGCAACATCACCAACAACGACACGCTGGATGTTGATGGCACCTTGGATGGGAACCTTACCAACGCAGACCGCACCACCTTGGCGGGCGATGTTGAGGGCACCATTGCAAACAACGCTGGCGCGATCTTGATCGTGGATGGCGCGTCTACCGTGGATCAGTTGATTACCAACGACGGCACGTTGCGGGTCAACGGCAACCAAGTGCTGACCGCCGATGGCGGCGTGACCAACAACAACCTTGCGACGCTGGACATCAACGGCAGGCTGGATGGCAATGTCACCAACATGCTGGGCGGCAATCTGGACGTCGCAACAGATGGCGCGATTGGTGGCACATTGACCAATGCGGGCATTGCCCGCGTGGGCGGCGACGTGACAGGAACCGTCGGCAACACCGGCACATTGGTTTTTGACGGGTCCGGCACCGTTGGCGGCGCGATCACCAATGACGGCACAATGAATGTGCTTGCCGGAAACACGCTGACGGCGACCGCAGGCGGCGTGACCAACAATGACGACCTGAATGTGAACGGGACCATTACGGGCGCGATCACCAACACCGCTGATTTGGATGTGAACCATGTCGGGACCATCGACGGGCTTGTCGACAACAACGGTGGCACGGTCACCGTATCGGACGGGGGGACCGTGACCGGCGCCGTCACCAACGACAACATCGCGGAACTTGATGGTGTGGTAGAAGGCATCGTCACCAACGAGGCAACCGGCACCCTGACCCAAGGCGCATCGGGCGTCTTTGAAATGGACCTTATCAACCAGAACATTGCCACCGTGCGCGGCACGGTTGAGGGCAGCCTTACCAACACTGGCACGACGACGCTGTTTGGCACGGTCGACACTGATCTGACCAACTCGATGGGGACAACCAACCTGCAGGCGGGAAGCAGCATTGGCGGCGAAACAACGAACGCAGCCGGTGCGACTGTGAACACACGAGGCGGCACCTTTGGTGGCGGCTTTACCAATGACGGCCGTTTCAATGTCCGCGAAAACGCAAGCATTGGTGGCGACCTTATCAACAACCAGCGCATTGATGGTAACGACGGCAGACTGCTGTCCGTCACGGGGACGTTTACCAGCAACGGGACCGTCTCGGCGGCGGGCTCGCTGGCTGACACCGGCGCGACATTCACCATCATGGCGGATTCGATCATCTTCCAGGCCGGATCGGTGATTGGTGCCGGAGTGGCCACCATCGGCAACCTGATTAACCAGACCACACTTACCTATTCCACTGCAGAGACCATCATGGGCGGCCTGCGCAACGAAGACACCGTGATCTATTCCGCAGCGATCACCTACAGCGCGGGCAATGACATTGTGAACGTGGGCGATCTGGATGTGACCGCGACGGGCAGCATTGCCGGCGTGGACCAGATCAACAACGCGGACCGGTTTGATATTGCTGGCGGCGGCAGCGTGACCGCGACGGCGTTTACCAACGAAAACGGCGGGGTGCTGACCAATGGCGGCACGCTGACCACCGACGTAACAAACCAAAACGGCGGCACAGTTGTCACAACGGGCACCGTTGACGGTGACCTGACCAACGAAGAGGGCGGCGACCTGCGCGTTGCGGGATCGGTGACGGGCGCCGTGGACAACGAGGGCATCGCGCGCATTTCGGGTGACGCGACCGTTGACGGGGTGGTTCGCAACGAGGGCGAGCTGACCGTAAGCTCGGGTCAGGAACTGACCGCGGACGCGGGCACCACCAACGAGCTTGGCGGCGAATTGACCGTCGTGGGCACGCTGGACAGCGACCTTACCAACGACGAAACCAGCACCGTTGAAATTCGCAATGCGGGCGTTCTTGACGGTGACCTGGACAATGACGGCGCCGTGACCCTGACAGGCAACGTCAACGGCACGATTGACAATAACGCAACCGGCACCATCACGGTGGATGGCAGCGCCGATGTTGGCGGCTTGCTGACCAATGACGGGTCGCTGACAATTGCGTCCAACACATTGAGCGCGCTTGGCGGGCTGACCCAGAACGGCACTTTGCAGATTGATGCGCTGGGCACATTGGACACGGGCGTTGCCGCCTTCGTAAATGACGGCACCGCCACTATCGACGGGACCGTCGAGAGCGCGGGCGTGACCAACAATGACGGCGCGACGCTGAACCTGACCGGCATCATCAACAGTGATGTGACCAATGACGGCATCGGCAATTTTGCGGGCACCATTGGCGGCTCGCTGAGGACCAGTGGCACAGGCGATACAGACATCACGGGCAACCTGACCGTTGGCGACCTGACCAATGATGGCGGCGCGCTGGATATTGAAGGGGGCACTACCTCTGCAGGTGCGGTGACCAACATTAATGGCGGCACCTTCACCATCGCAGACGGTGCCATTCTGGACAGCACAGGCGCGTTTGAAAACGAAGCCGGAGCCGACCTGAATGTAGACGGCACGCTGAACCCCGATTTGAACAACGAGGGCACGTTGGTGATGTCGTCCACCGGCACCATCGGCAACCTGAACAACACTGGTGAGGCCACTCTTGAAGGCACCGTCACAGGTGACGTGGACAACGACCTGACCCTGACAATTGCAGGCGACACGCAGGTTGCGGGTGCCATCGACAACAGTGGCGACATGACGGTCGACATGGGCGCGGACCTGACCGGCACCTTCGTTCTGACCAACGAAACCGACGGCGACCTGAATGTGAACGGCACCATCAGCGGCAACGTGCAAAACGACGGCGGCGGCACGGTGGACCTGAACGCCACCGGGGAAATTGATGGCAACCTGACCAATGAGGGCGACGCAACCATCGCGGGCGACATCACCGGAACCATTGACAACACAGGCACTGTCACGGTCGACGGCGACAGCACCGTGGGCGGCGTCGTGACCAATGACGGCACCCTGCTGGTGGATGCGGGCGGCACTTTGGATGCCACCGACAACGGTGTGGTCAACAATGAAGATATGGATGTTGATGGCACCGTCATTGCCGATGTAACCAACACTGATGATCTGGACGTGAACGCCAACGGTGAGATCACCGGCGACGTCACCAACAGCGGCGACATCACCGTCGCCGAAGGCGGCACGGTAACGGGCGACGTAGACAGCACCGGCACAGCCGCGCTGGACGGCACGGTAACCGGCGACGTGACCAACGAAACAGGTGGCACGCTAACCCAAGCGGACACCGGTGAAATCGAGGGCGATTTGACCAATGAGGGCGGCGCGACGCTTGCGGGCTCTGTTGGCGGCAACCTTATCAATGACGGCACCGTGGACATTGTCGATGACGGCACAATTACCGGCAACATCCAGAACAACAACGGTGGCGCGCTGACGCTGGCCGACGACGCCACCGTGGGCGGCACCACCACCAACGCAGTCGGCGGGACTTTGACCGGCGCAGGCGGCACATTTGGTGACGACGTCATGAACGAAGGCACGTTTGACATTGAGGCCGACACCAGAATTACCGGCGACCTGACCAATGACGGTATGCTGAACGGCAACACAAACGACGGTCTGTTGCTCTCCGGTATTGGCACCTTCACCAACAATGGCGACGTCAGCAACACCGGCACCGGTACCTTCACCATCGAAGCAACCGACTTTATCAACAGCGTTGGGTCAGACGTATCAGATGGCGTGACCATCAACGCCGACGTCACCAATAACGGCACCATCAATTATGACGGCACCGTGGTGACCAACGGCAACCTGACCAACAATGGCGTCGCCATTGTGTCGGCCGATACCGACTTCTTTGAGAATGACATCGACAACACCAATGACCTGGATGTGACCGCCACTGGCGCGATCATCGACGCGGGCGGCATTACCAATAGCGGCGCGTTTGATATTGCCGATGGCGGGTCGGTCGAAGCCGACCTGATTACCAACGAGGCGCTTGGCGTCCTGACGAATGGTGGCACCATCACGTCTGATGTCACCAACGAAAATGGCGGCATTCTGAGCAACACCGGCACCATTGATGGTCTGCTGACCAATGATGCGGGGGGCGACGTTACCTCGACCGGGACGGTCACGGGCGACATCAGCAACTCGGGCGATTTGACCCTTGCCGGCACCGTGGGTGGCATCCTGATGACCAACGCGGGCGGCGACACCACCGTCAACGGCGACACCACGGCCCAAGGGGTCAACAACAGCGGCGACCTTGTCGTTGACGCGACCGGCTCGCTGACCACAACAGATGGCATCACCAATGCGAGCGGCGGCGAGATCACTGCGACGGGCGCGATTGGCGGGAACGTCACCAACGAGGACAGTGGCACATTGACCAGCACTGGTGGAATTTCCGGCACAGTGCTGAACCAAGGCATCGCGGCCCTTGGCGGAACAACCGGAGCGATCACCAACGAAGACACGGGCGCGCTGACAACGTCGGGTGACCTGACTACTGCTGGCCTGAGCAACGCAGGTGACCTGACCATTGCTTTGACTGACACTCTGGATGCGGGCGGGACCGTTGTGGACAACACCGGCACCATGATTGTGGACGGGACGCTTGCCTCTGAGGTGACCAATGACGGCACGTTGGATGTGAACGGCACCGTGCAAGCCAACATCACCAACACCGACACCCTGACCCTTGCGGGGTCGGTTGACGGCGGCGTCAGCAACATCGGCGACACGACAGTGGATGGCGACACCACATTGACCGGTGATCTGCTCAGCAGCACGGGCACCGTCACTGTTGACGCAGGTACGACGCTGACAGCGGCCGAAGTGACCAATAGCGGCGACAGTGATCTGGATGTGAATGGGGACCTGTTTGCGGACCTCACCAACGCGTCCACTGCGACACTTGCCAACGGGATGACCGGCAACTTGTCGAACACCGGCACCTTCGTTGCGAGCAGTGGCGGCGTCAGCGGCAATGTCAGAAACAACGCGGGCGGCACGCTGGACATCACCGGCACCATCGGCGGCAACCTCATCAATAACGGCACATCGGATGTGGAGGATGTCACTGGCAACGTCACAACCTCTGGCGATCTGGATGTCGACGGCGAGGTCGGCGGCAACCTTATCAACGCAGAAGATTCCGACGTGGTCGTTACAGGCGATGTGGTCGGGGACGTGACCAATGACGGGTTCGCCGATATTGGCGGCGATGTTGGCGGCAGCGTCACGAACACCGATACCATCATCGTGGCCGGCGACATTGGCGGCGACCTGACCAACTCTGGCGACGCCACAGTGGGCGGCGACATTGGTGGCAACCTGACGACCACGGGCGGCACGCTGACAACCGGCGGCGCCTCCTCTGGCAGTGATTTGAATGAACCGCTTGATCTGACCGTGAACGGCGACGTTGGCGGCGATCTGACCAACGCGGCAGGCTCCAACGCTGTCGTCACCGGCAACGTTGGCGGCAACGTGACCAATGACGGTATAGCAGATGTCGGCGGTAATGTTGGCGGCGACGTCACGAACACGAATGTCATTGAGGTCGGCGGCGATGTCACTGGCAGCTTTACCAATACCGGCGACGCGACCCTTGGTGGCAATGTGGGTGGTGACCTGACCTCGACCGGTGGCGGCTTGCTGAGCATTGCGGGCGACCTGACGGTTGGCGGCACATTCAGCACCGACACCGACCTGACCATCGCGACCGGTACGACCTACACTGTTGGGCAGTTGGTCAACAACGGCGCCGACGCGACCCTGAACGGATCGTTGATTGGCGACGTGGTCAATGACGGCACGCTAACCTTTGGGACGGGCGCTGTGATGACCGGCGGCTTCACCAACAACGCCGGGAGTACCCTGACCCTTGTAAACGGCAACACCATTGGCGGAGACCTTGCCAATAGCGGTACAATCGACCTGTCCAACAATGGCGGAACGCCGACTCCGACCGACATTGTCACCGTCTCTGGCGATACGACTGGTGGCGGGCTTGTCTTGATGGATGTGGACCTGAGCGACGGGACCCCCGGCGTTGCAAACGACAGTGACCGGATCGTTTTCCAAGGTGATGTGTCGGGCGACTTCGTGTTGAACATCAATGTGATTGGGGGGATTTCTGGCGACATTGGCGAGAACATCCTGCTGTTTGACATTGACGAAACTGCGACCAACGACTTCACCTTCCAGCTGCAGAATGCCCTGCCGGTCAACGAGCGGTTTGTGTATCTGCTGCAACGCGAAGGCGGCGCAGGCGACCTTGTTCTGGCAAGCGCTTTGAACCCGGGTCTGGCCGCGTTTGCGGGCAGCATCGGGCTGACGCAGTCCCTGATTGGCTCCATCGTGAACCGCCCGACCAGCCCGTTTGTTGTTGGCCTTGGCGTGGATGATGGCGACAATTGTGGCGCTGGCGCCTGGACCCGTGCGGTAGGCGGTCGTGTGACCGCATCCGGGGCGACCACCAGTGAAGGGTTTACCTTCAGCAGTGAGATCGACTCGACTTACTACGGCCTACAATTTGGTGGTGACTTCGCCTGCTTCAATGGCCACTTCAGCGGCTGGGACATGGCATTTGGTGGCATCGGCGGTGCGAACTCCGGTTCCAACACGCAGCCAGTGTTTGCGATTGACCCGGTCAGTGGCCTGGCGACCGGCCAAGTGTTGAGCAACACAACCACTGACTTCGACCAGCTTTATGCAGGCGTCTATGTCACAGCGGCCAAAGGCCCGTGGGCACTTGATCTGCAACTGCGCCAAGAGGAAACGGACTTCACCGCATCCAACGTCGCGGTAACCGGTACGGGCCTTGGCCTTGACGGCTCTGAGTTCTCCAGCTCCACGACAACATTGTCGGGCGCGGTCAGCTACGCCTTTGCCTTGGACAATGGTTGGAGCATCGTTCCAACGGCTGGTTTCTCCTACTCGAGAACCTCGACGGACACCGTGCGCTTCAATGACGGATCTACCTTGGAGATTGCTGACAGCACGCGTGAGATTGGGTTTGTGGGCGGTACGGTGTCCAAGGTTGTGATTGGAGCGGACGGTACGTCGGCGCTGAACTACTTTGCCACCGGGACGTATTACAAAGACTTCGCCGATCCACTGACGACGGTCTTCACGCCACGCGACGCAACTGCGGGCACTGTTGGTACGCCGGTGACGAGCACGTCTGATAACTTGGATGCATATGGCGAACTGAGCTTTGGTGTGAACTACATCAAGATCCTGTCGCCCAAGACCGGTGGCCGTGCTGCGCGTCAATTCAGCGGCTCGGTTCGGGCCGATGCGCGGTTCTCGGGCAGCGTGTCTGGTGCCAGCATCACCGCACAAGCTCGCTGGCAGTTCTAACCGTTAACCACGCGCCTTGACCCGCAGGGGTCAGGGCCCCACTATCTGCCAAACGCCCGCGTGTTTGGTCGGGCCGCAATGATTGGAATGCCATGTCTTTGTTCAGCAAAGTCGCTTGGAAAGAAGGGCTGTTTATGCAGCCCCAACACCTTCAACAGGCGGACCGCCACGTCGAAAAGCTGGTCGACGCCCGCACTCGTGTGGTGCACCCCTACCCGTGGGGGCTGGAAGAGCTGGTTGTGGACCGCGACATGGCGCAGCAGGGCAAGATCGGGCTGCGTAAATTGGCGGGAACTTTCCCCGATGGCACCCCTTTTGAAGCCCCCGGCGCAGGGCCGTTACCCGTGGCCGTTGAGGTGCCTGAGGACGCCGCCGGGCTGGGCGTCTGGCTGACGCTGCCGGAGCGGTCCCAGAACGGACGCGATGTGGGGCTGGACGACGCCAGTTCGGCCACAACGCGCTACCGGTTGACGACAGAGACCGTGGCGGACAACGCCTCCTCCATGCGGACCGAACATTCGTTGGAAATTGCGGTGCCCCGGCTGGAGCTGTCCATCCGTGAGACCGCCAAGCCCGGCTACCAATGCATCAAAATCGCCCGCATCAACGAGGTGCGCGACGGGGTGATTTCTCTTGATGACACTGTGCCGCCTGCGGGGTTGGTGCTGGCAGTGCATCCGGTGCTGGAAGGCTTCCTGAGCCGCGTTGTCGGCTGGATCGAAGCGAAGCTGGAAAATCTGGCGCGCTATGCGGCGGACCCCTCGGCGGGCGGCGGCATGCAGGCCGCTGATTATCTGATGCTGATGACGCTGAACCGCAATATCGGCGTGCTGCGCCATTTGGGTAGCATGCACGCGGTGCACCCTGAGATGCTGTACCGGCATCTGATTGCGCTGGCGGGCGAGCTGTCCACGTTTAATGACTCGACGCGGATGGCGCCGAATTACGCGGCCTATGACCATGGGGACTTGAAGGCGACCTTCACGCCTGTGGTGCAAGACATCCAGCGTCTTCTGTCGCGCGACGTGGGTCGCGCCGTGCGGCTGGACCTGCAGCAGGTTCGCCAGAACAGTTACCTGGCGCAGGTTCAGGACCGCAACCTGTTCCGCGAGGCCACGTTTGTCATCGAGGTACAGGCCGGCAAGCAGCTGACCCAAGTGCAGCAGCAATTCCCGCAGCTGTGCAAGGTCGGCCCGTCCACCCGCATGAGCGAGATTGTAAAGAACAACCTGCCGGGCATCGGGCTGGCTCATTTGCCGAACCCGCCGCGCCAGATCAGGGTGGTGGCCACCAACGTCTACTTCCTGTTGGAGAAGAACACGCCGCTTTGGCAGGAGTTTTCCAAGGCTCCGGCCATCGGCATGCATTTTGCGGGCGACTGGCCAGAGCTGAAGCTGGACCTTTGGGCCATACCGGAGAAGGTGTAGATGGCAGGCAAGGGCGACGACGACAAAACGGTTTTTGGGGGTGCGCTGCCTCCTGTCAACACGCCGCCAACATCCCCGTCTGCCGGGCCTGCGCCGGGCCCCTCGGACAGCCCGTTCGCAAATGCACCCGGTGGCGCGCCGGCACCCATAGGCCAGCCGCCGGTCAGCGGGGCAGGGGACAAGACCGTCATAGGCGGCGCGCTGCCGCCGCAAGGGCAGCACCCGTTTCCACAAACACCGCCCCAACCCGGCGGGCGCGTCGCGCCAACGGCGCCAGTGGCACCGACACCGCACGCGGCACCCTCAGGGGACACGTGGCTTGGTGGCGCATTGCCACCAGCAGGCCAGCCGCCCATTGGCGGCCAGTCCCCGATTGGGTCACCAATTGGCACGCGGCAGGAGGGGTTTTTCCCCGAAGCGCCGTCGAACCAGCCGGTTCAACAACAAGTTCCCACGCAGCAAATCCCGTTGCATCAGGCGCTCAAAGGCACTGGGCTTGGCAAGGGTGGGTCTTCGAACCCGCTGGTCGCCGCCGCCGCCAATCTGCTGATCCTGTTTGGCCGCTTGCGCACCGGTATGGTGCAGCTGGACGCCGCACCGCTGATGGATCACGTGACCCGTGAAATGGATGCGTTTGAACGCAACGCGATTGCGGGCGGAGTGGACCCCCATATTGCACGGGTTGGCACCTATTGCCTGTGCGGCACAGCGGACGACATTGTGCAGAACCTGCCGGGCGCCGACAAATCTGTTTGGCTGCAATACTCGATGGTGGCGCGGGTGTTTAACATGCGCGATTCCGGCGTTGGCTTCTTCCAGGAGGTTGAGAAGGCGATGCAGGCCCCGGGCCAGCATTACAACCTGCTTGAGCTGATGCTGACCTGCCTGTCGCTTGGGTTTGAGGGCCGGTTCAGAACGGAAGCCAATGGCGCGGTGCAGCTCGCCCGGTGGCGGTCGAGCATTTACGAGACCATGCGACGAGTCGAGGCGCGGCCTGACGAGGATATCTCGATCAATTGGCTGCCGGTTCTGCTGGGCGGGCGGCGGCGGTTTGGCGGTATCCCGGTGTGGGCCATCGCAGGCATCGCCGCGGCAATTGTCGTGGCCTTCTATGCGACCCTGTCGACCTTGGTGAACCGCGACGGCGCCGCCGTGGCTGACACGCTTTATACCATGCACCCGACAAACTTTAAGGTGGCGCTTGAACGCTCCGCCGGGCCGGCATTCGTGGCAACGTCTTCGCAGCTTGACCGCATTCAGGCGGCACTTGCCCCTGAAATTGCCAATGGCAGCGTAGCGGTCGGCTCCAAGGGGGATTTCATCTTTGTGCGGGTCGGCAACCTGCTGCTTTTTGAAAGCGGGGCCGCGACGGTGAAACCGGAATTCGCAGCACTTGCGGGACGCATTGCCGAGACATTGAATGGCGAACAGGGGCCAGTGAAGATTTTGGGATATACGGACTCGATCCAGCCCTCCGGGCGTGGACAATACAAGACCAACCTGGACCTTTCCGTTGCGAGGGCTGAAGGCGTTGCCTCGGTGATCCGCGAACAGTTATTCGACAAAGAGCGGGTGACGGTTGAAGGCAAAGGTGCGGCTGATCCGATTGGCGACAATGGCACCCGCGAGGGCCGCGCTGAGAACCGCCGCGTTGAAATTCTTGTCGCGCGGGAGGGCACGTTTTGAGAGTGCTCGGGCTTTTCAGCATCCGCTATCATAGCTGGATGCGCATCCCGCTGATCCTGCTTGGGATCATTGGTTTTGTGGCCGCCGTCTGGATCGGCTTCCCGATGACGGGCATCGCCGTGATGGCCACGGTTTGGCTGCGGGCAACCGTCATTGGCTCCGTGTTGGGGCTGTTCTTCATCATCTGGTTGGTAAAGTTCATCCGCCGCCGCAAAGCCGCGAAAGCGTTGGAAGAAGCGGTTATTCCGGTTGAGCCTGAGGGCGACGGCAAGGTCTTGGCCGAACGCATGTCGGAGGCGCTGACCACGCTGAAGAAATCGAGCGGCGGCAGCTACCTGTATGACCTGCCGTGGTATGTCATCATTGGCCCGCCGGGGGCGGGCAAGACAACCGCACTGGCCAATTCGGGGATCGAGTTCCCGCTGGCGGGCGACGCGATGTCCGGGCTGGAAGGCTTTGGCGGGACACGCTACTGCGATTGGTGGTTTGCCGAAGACGCGATCATGATCGACACGGCGGGGCGCTACACCACGCAGGACAGCGACGCCACGGCGGACAGCGCAAGCTGGGAAAGCTTCCTTGCGCTGCTGAAGAAGTCGCGTCCCAAGCAGCCGATCAACGGGATCATTCTGGCGTTTTCGGTCGAGGACATGATGAAGGACTCGCCTGAGGCCTTGGCGCAGCACGCGGAAACCGTGCGGACGCGGCTGGCTGAGGTGCATGAGACGCTGAAGATCGACTTCCCGGTTTATGTGCTGTTCACCAAGTCCGACCTGATTTCGGGGTTCCGGGAGTATTTCAGCAGCTTCAGCCTGAACCGGCGCAAGGGCGTTTGGGGTGTGACCTTCCAGACCAAGGACCGCAAGACGCTGACCCATGAGGCCGTGCCGCAGGAATTTGACCTGCTGGTGTCGCGCCTGTCAGACGAGGTTATTGACCGCCTGAACGAGGAGCCCGACGGCATCGCGCGGATCGCGATTTTCGGGCTGCCGGGGCAGATGGCGCTGATGCGCGACAATGTCAGCGACTTCCTGCGCCGCGTGTTTGAGCCGACACGCTACAAGACCAACGCCATTTTGCGAGGGTTCTATTTCACCTCCGGAACGCAAGAAGGCACGCCCATTGACCAAGTGCTGGGCGCGATGTCGCGGATTGGGGAGGGCGTGGGATCCATCCAACCGGGGTTTATGTCGGGCAAGGGCAAGAGCTTCTTCATCCATGACCTGCTGAAGCGGGTCATTTTTGAGGAACGCGACTGGGTTTCACATGACCGCAAGGCTGTGCGGCGGTCCTCCATTTTGCGCGGCGTTGCTACGACTGTGATAGTGCTTGCGACGGCCGGCCTCTTGGGCGCGTTTGGGTACAGCTACTGGAAGAACGCGGAGCTGGTGCAAACGGCGGCAATCGAGGCGGATGAATACGCCCGCGAGGCGCAGGACGAGATCCGGCGCGAGCTGATTGATGACACCGACCTGCGTGCCGTGCTGCCCTATCTGGAGGACCTGCGGTCCATGCCAGCGGGTTACGGCGACAGCCAAGAGGCCGCGTTGCTGGAGGGCGTTGGCCTTGGCCAGCGCAGACGCGTTTCTGCGGCGGCGGAGGCGTCTTATTCCGATGCATTGGAAAAGATGTTGCGACCCCGATTGATCCTCGCGCTTGAGCGGCAGATGCCGCAAATTCTGCGTGATGGGGAGACAACAGACGTCTACCGCGCCTTGAAAGTTTACATGCTTCTGGGCGGGCAGGGCGGCAAGACTGACGACGCTGCGGTGCTGGCCTATTTCGACGAGGAATGGCGCGCGGCGTTCACGGGTCGCTCGGGCATTGATACGCGCGAGCAGCTGACCCGGCATTTGACCGCCATGCTTGAGCTGGACGACACACGAGAGTTGCTGGTTGATATTGATGCGGCCACAGTGAGCGCTGCGCGGCAGGCGATCGTGCAACTGCCGCTGGTCGATCAAGGCTATGCGCTGATTATGGACGGTGCGGACCAAGCGGGCCTTCCCGATTGGGTGCTGACGGAGCGTACGGGGCCAAGTTCCACGCAGGTATTTACAACGCGCAACGGTGCAAATCTGGAAGAGGTGCGAGTACCTGCCGTGTTCACCTATGAAGGCTTCTGGGGCTATTTCTTCCCGCAGCTTGAACAGGTTGGCAACAAGCTGCGCGAGGACCAGTGGGTGCTGGGCGAGGACGGCGAGCGCGTCGATTTCGATGCGCAGATTGATCGGTTGGACCGTGCCTTGATGGAGCGCTATCGTGGTGAATTCCGCACGGCATGGTTTGATATGTTTGGCCAGATTGGCCTTGCCAATATGTCCGCCGATACGCAGCGGTATCAGGCTTTGGGGGCTGCGGCCTCTGCCACGGCGTCGCCGTTGTTGATGCTGGTCAAAGAGGTCGATGCCGAGACGAAGCTGACGCGCGAATTGGAAGGTCTGGAAGGGCTGACACCGGAGGCGTTGGTCTCCGGTGACATTGGCGCGAACGTCTCCAGCCAAGCCATTCAGCGGATGAAGTCGCGCACCAGTGGCGTGCAGCGCATCTTGTTTGACGCCATTGCGGGCAGTGGAAAATCGGGGGGCCGTGTGGCGTCTGCCGGTGGGGGCGGGGAAGACAACAGCCTGACGCGGCCTATTGAGCGGATCGAAGAAGAGTTCACCATGTGGCACCAGTTGCTGGCGGGCGAGGCGGGGCAGCGCCCCATCGACGCGCTTTTGGGCAACCTTGGCAGCATCTGGTCGAACTTGCGATTGTCGTCCTCTAACCCTGACCAATCCGCCGCGCTGATGCCGCAGCTGCTCAACAACCTGACGCAGAACAATTCGCAGCTTCCGCCGACTTTGGCCTCGCTGGTCAATGACGCGGAAAGCAATTTCCGCAAGGGCGCGACGGACGCCAATATCGAAACGATGAACCGCGCGTTGACCAATCAGATCACCTATTTCTGCCGCGAAACGATTGCCCCATCCTTCCCGTTTGCGCAGTCGTCGCGCAGCCTGTCGATGTCGAATTTCGGGAAGTTTTTCGGCCCCGGCGGGGATATGGACCGGTTCTTCACCGAGTATCTGAACCCCTATGTGGAACGCACCAATAACGGGTTGGCGTACCGGCCTGACAGCCCGCTGGCGGGACGTCTGTCCACCAACACACTCAAGCAGTTTGAGCGTGCTGAGCGCATCCGGCAGGCGTTCTTCGCAGGCGGCAGCACGACCCCGCAGGTGGAGATCACGGTGGCGCATCGCGACAACCATTCCTCGATTGAAAGCGTGCTGCTGATTATCAATGACGAGCAAATCCGGTCTGTCCGCGGGCAGCTGCCCAAGACCATTGTCTGGCCGGGCACCGGGACCTCGACCGTGCTGCAGTTTGAGCCGCCGCTGGACCGCGAAAGCACGCTTTACGTGCGGGGCTCGGCGTGGACCTTTATCGAATTCATGGGCAAAGCCGTCTCTCGCCAACAGCAAGGTGACACCACCCGCGCGGTGTTTGCATTGGGTGGCCGGTCGGTGACCTATGACTTTACCATCAATGCGATCACCAACCCCTTCACCATGCGCGAATTGCGGGAGTTCGAATGCCCGCAGAGCCTGGATTGATCCGTGTCTGAAGTGGCCGAACCCTCTGCTGGCTTCTTCGGCAAGCATCCGGCCTTTGGCGACTTTGTTGGCCATGGCTTGTCTGGCACTGTGCAAATGGCGATGCAGGACTGGCTGACGGGCATGCTGGCGCAGGCCAAGGCGATCATGGGCGATGACTGGCAGGCAGTTTATGACGCGTCGCGGCCGATCCGGTTTTGGGTTGGGGCGGACGTCTTTGGCACCCAGATCCTGCGTGGCGTGATCTGCCCCAGCCATGACAAGGTGGGCCGCCGCTACCCGTTTGTGCTGGTGCAGGAAAACGCACCTGTGGCCCCGCCGCCGCTGGATACGGACCAGACGTTTCACGCAGGGGCGGAGGCCTTTGCCAGAGTTGCGGTTGAACGCACCCCGGAGCTGTCACGCGACATCATGGCGACCTCGTCGCATGATCGCAAAGAAGAAGCGCCGCTTGATCCGGCGATGTTTTGGGCGACGAACCCCGGCACTGATGTGGCGGGATTGCTGGGGGTCACGGCGGCCACCGACCATGCCCGCGCGGCGGCCAACCGAAGCTATTGGTGGGTGGCGGGCACGGGGCTTCGGGCCTCTGCCGTCCTGGCCTGCGAAGGGCCGCTGCAAGCAGACGGCCTGGCATGGTTATTGCGTGGTACGAAGGTCGAAGAAGACCAGATAACAGACCCCATCAAAGAGGGCGCGGACAGTGATTGAAAACGAATATTTCCGGTTCCAGACCGGGCAGGCCACCGACACCGGCAAGGTCCGCGACCACAACGAGGACAGCCATCTGTCGCGCCCCGATTTCGGGCTGTGGCTGGTGGCTGACGGCATGGGTGGGCATGACGCGGGCGACTTTGCCAGCCAGACGATCACGGCGGAGGCGGCCTCGGTCGGTATGTCGTCATCACTGCAAGACCTTCAAGCGCGGTTCATGGAGCGTCTGACGCGCGCGCATGGCCTGATCTTGCAGCACGCAGCCGAGCTGGGAACCGGCACGGTCGGCGCGACGCTTGTGACTTTGCTGATCCATGAAGACCAATATGCCTGCATCTGGTCAGGCGACAGCCGCATCTATTTGATGCGTGGCGGTGAATTGGTGCAGCTGACCCGTGACCACACCGAGGTTCAGCACCTGCTGGACACGGGTGCGATTTCTCCGTCAGAGGCTGAAAGCTGGCCGCGCAAGAACGTCATCACGAGGGCCATTGGGGTCTCGGACGTGCCGCATTGCGATGTTGTCACCGGAACGTTGGAAGCGGGGGACACCTTTGTGATGTGTTCGGACGGTCTGACCGAACATTTGGGCGACCATGACATTGCGTCCTTTGTGGCCGCTGGTGAAGATGTTGGCGTGCAAATTATCTGCAACGAAATGATCGGCGAGACCCTCACCCGAGGTGCCAAAGACAATGTGACGGCAATTGTTGTGCGATGCGTGGCCCGCGAGGAGCAGGGTTAACTGATGGCCGACGAGGAAGACGACAACCTGGTTCCGGTCCCTGAAAGCACCTCGGTGCCGCAGCCTGACGGTGCGGGCGAGGGTTTGGAGAAGACCGACACGCTTGTCGGCAAAATGATCAACAACAACTACACCGTCCATCAGTTGATAAGCGCGGGCGGCATGGGCGAAGTGTATCGCGGCGAGGGCGTGTTGGGCGACCCCGTGGCGATCAAAATCGTGCTTGAGACGCTGGCCAATGACGAGAAGGTGCTGACGCTGTTCAAACGCGAAGCCCGCATTCTGGCGCAGCTGAACGACGACGCCATTGTGCGATATTTCAACTTTGTCAGAGACGCTGAGCTGGACCGTTATTGCCTGATAATGGAGTTCATTGACGGCATCCCGCTGAACGACATGGTGTCTGACAAGGGCCCGATTAGCGTGGATCAGGCCAAGCGGCTGATGCGCCGTCTGGCGCGGGGTTTGGACAAGGCGCACAAGCGTGAAGTGACCCACCGCGACTTGTCGCCTGACAACGTCATGCTGCCGGAAGGGGATGTAGACAAGGCTGTGTTGATCGACTTTGGCATCGCCAAATCGACGGAGATGACAGAAGGCACCTTGCACGGGCAATTTGCCGGTAAGTTCAAATATATTTCGCCCGAACAGCTGGGGCATTTTGACGGCGTCATCAGCCCCCGCACAGATGTCTACGGGATGGCGCTGCTGGTGGCCGCGGCCGTGCGCGGCAGCGCCATTGATATGGGGACGTCGATTGTTGAGGCGGTGAATGCGCGCCGTGAAATCCCGGACTTGAGCGATGTTGATCCAGCGTTGCGCCCGTTGCTGGCGCATATGTTGGAACCTGACCCCGATGCCCGCCCGGCGAGCATGCGCGATGTTGCCCGCATGGTGGATCAGCCCGACCTGGTTCCTGCGAAATACCGGGGCGAAGACCCCGACAAAACGATGATTGCGCGGCCTTTACCGCCGGTCGACGAGACTGTTATCGCGCCACTTTCGCAAGCGCCGTCTGGGTTGCAACGCCCACCAGGGGCGGTGACAGCGACCGCCGTGCCCGCCACTGCCGCGCCGGTTACGGCGACGGGCCTTCAGGACGCGTCTCACAGCCCGTTTGGCGGGCCACCATCCGCAGCCATTGGTACATTGCCGCCTGTACCGGAGGTGACCGATATTGGCGCACCGATCGTGCCTGAAAAAAAGCGCGGCAAGGGCCTGCTGGTGTTTGGTTTGATCGTGGCAATAGCTGCAGGGGGCGGCTGGTACGCCATGCAGCAAGGGTTGATTGGCGGTACCGACGTGGCCGAAACTCCTGAGACGCCGCCTGATCCGGAAACACCCACTGAGCCGGACCCCGTGGCCCAGATGCCCGCGCCGGATGCGGCGACGCGTGAGGGGTTCCTGGCGGGCTACAAGGCGGATGTCGGATGCACCTATGCCAGCCGAATTTCATCTGGTCTGGACGCAGGCAAGTTGGAGGTTTTGGCCGGCTCGGAGGGTGCGTTGCCAGCCTTGCCGCAGGCCTATCAGTCCAGTTTTGGGGCGGAGCCTGCCACGGTTGAAAGGCTTGTAAGCGCTGAGCAATGCGCGGCACTGGACTTGGTGCGCAGCCTGCAGGGGCGCGAAGCGATCCCGCCAGTTCTGACGTTGGATACTGATAGTGTCAAAAGCGGAGGATCGGTCGCTGGCCGCGTGCGCGATGTGCGTGGGCGGACGGTTTGGATGTTCCTCGTCTCCACGGCTGGCGGGGTGTATAACCTGTCGCCGCGTCTGGAAGGTCAGGCGGATGGGTCCTACACTTTTGGGTTCGGTATGAGCCTTGGTGCAGGCTCCGAGCCGTCACCGCAATTGATTGTGACGCTTGCTTCAGAGGCGCCATTGCTTAGTGCTGCGGCGGCGACGGATGGCTCTGATGCGTCGGAAATCCTGCCCCTGGTCCTTACGGAAATTGTTGGGCGTGGCGGCACTGCCGCCGCAGATATTGGCTGGCTGCAACTCGAAGCGGAATAGGTCAGCGCAGATCAAATGGCACCACAGCCATGATCGCCCGCGTTCCAATTTCTGCCTCCAACGCCGGGAAAAAGTCCGACGCCAACCGCCCGGCAAATTGAGTGACAGCTGCCGGTCGTCCTTGTGTGGCCAAAGCCACAAGCAATTGGCTGGTATCACGTGCCGCCCCGTCGCGGGTCATAGGCACTTCGAACGCGGCGCGGCCGGATTCGAAACGGACAAAGCGGCGCAGATCCTGCACGACACCATTGTCATCAATCAAAAGCAGGGATGTGTAGTACCCAGCCACATTTTCGATACTGCCGCGCAGCTCATTGCCGGAATTGATGAGCGTGGCCTGCAACTTTAGCGGGACCTTAAACGTCGGGTAGTTTGGGCGCGCGCGGACAAAATCCAGCGCGGCGCATTGCCGGTTGTCGATGACGATTGAGCGCTGATCGACTTGCAGGTCGGGGTCGTTCAACACCTCGCGGGTAAAGTTCGCCATCGTGCGGTCACGGTCGGAGACCAGCACGACAAGAGGATTGCCCTGAGCGCCCTGACTTTGCGGCAGAGCCACCAAACACGGATCACCAAGGCGATTTCGGATGCGTTCAACCAGCTCCAAAAGCTCCAGCTGTTCGGGAGATGGCGGTGGGGCAGGCGGAGCGATCGCAGGTTGTACCTGAGACTGGGGCACGACCGAAACGGGCGCAATCCGGGTCGCCGTTTGCGTGGCGGCGGTTGTACCGCTGGACACGGGCGCTATGCGTTCGGGCGCCAAGGTCGCGCTGCCCTGCAACACGGTGCCAGCGTCCGGCGTGATCGGGTTCAGCTGTGTTGGGCTGAGCGCCGCGATGGCTTCGGGTTCCGGTTCTTGGGTCAGTGTTTCGGGTTCGGGCGATGCCGCCTCGATGGTTTCGGGCTCTGGAGTGAGTGTCTCGGCCTCCGGCGTTGCCGCTTCGAGGGTTTCCGGTTCCAGCCCTTCGCCAATGACCTCGTCGGGAGTGGCCTGCGGGATTGTTTCGGGGACAAGGGTCTCCGCTTGCTCTTCCTCGAACACGATGTTGGAGATCGAGATTTCAGGAAACGCCATTGGCGGGGGGGGAGCCAAAGCCCGCCACGGGACCAAGTCGAACGCATATAGGAACAGGCCTGCATGCACGACCATAGACAACCCCAGCGCCATGCCCCAATGGCTGGCTCGTTCGGGATGCGGCTGCAAAATCATTGGCCCGACCGCCTGTGCAAGGTGACAAGGCGGATTTCGGTATCCACCAGTTCGGGCCGGTTAATCACTTGTATCAGGCTGTTGGCTGGCGCTTCGCGGTTGATAAGCAGGTGCAGCACCACGGGTTGCGGCAGGTTTTGCAACGCGACATCCAGCAGGTCGGGGGCCACGTCATTGCCGTTGAGATCCCACGACCCGTCGCTGTTAATCACCAATATGGGCGAAGGCAGTTGGTCCAACGGCAATTCAGAGGTTTGAGAGAGTTCAAGATCGGGCCCAACCGGGTTCAGCAGCCTGCCGGTTGCCAGAAAGAAGAAGATCAACAGCAATACGATGTTCACGATGGCCAGCGACACGTCCAGCTGGATAGGCTTTTTGGGGCGGGGCAGGGGCTGTGTCATGGTGCCCCCCTGCTGACGATTTGCACCGAGGCGATATTGGCCGCTGCCAGAATTTCCAGTACGGTGACGATATCTTGCACCTGCGCCCTTCCAGACGAGATCAGCAACACCCGAGGGGTGTCAGCGGCCACCAAGGCCTGCGCCAGCTGCGGCAGAGACTCGAAGCCAAATCGCTGCCCGTTTGCGACGATTTCGCCGTTTTCGATGGTCCAGCTTGCCGCGGCTTCGCCGGGTTGCTCAACCGGCGTTTCTTCATTGCCTGAAGCGGGGCCGGTGCCGGGTCCGCTTTGCAGTGTGAGCAGCGAATACGGAGTGAGCGACGAGGTCAGCATAAAGAAGATCAACAGCTGGAACATCGCGTCGGCCAACGGTGTCAGCGCAAACGTATAGCGCCGTTTGGAGCGGGGAAGCTCCCGTATGCGCCGCGCGGCCATTGCTGGCCTAGCGCGCGGCGGCGGAGGTGTCGACGCGGCCGTGGATCGCGGCGGAGATCAACGTTTCGATGGATTGGCGCTCCCCCTCGATCCGGCTTTCAAACCAGTTGGCGATGAAGAACGTCACCAGCGCGATCGCAAGGCCCACAGCCGTGGTGGTCAGTGCGGTCCAGATGCCGCCTGCCAGCAAGGCGGGGTCAACCGCGCCTTGGCTTGTCGACAGCGTGCCGAACGCGTCAATCATCCCAATCACCGTTCCCAAAAGGCCAAGCATCGGGGCGGCCTGCACCACGGCTTCAAGCAGGCGCATCCGTTGCGACATGGCTGCCAGTTCCACGAGGGCCGTTTGGCGGCCCAATTCTTCGGCGTAGTCCTGATCGTTGGGCCGCGCGCGCAGCCCGGACAACACCGCCTGCAACACGCGGGCCAGAACGGAGTCGCGGGTGCCCGCAGCGCGGATGGCTTCCTCGGGCCGCCCGTTGAGCCAATTGTCGATTATGGTTTCGGCCTTGGCCTTGCGCCCGACCCCCAGTTTGCCGAACTGGATGATTTTGTAGAAGGTCACGGTCACGGCCATGATCGACAACACCGCGAGGGCGGCGAATACGACAATTGTTGTTGGGTCAAAGGCAGACAGCATGGGGGGTCTCCATGTTCAGGTATTGCAGACAGTTTTGCAGGACGGGATCAGGTCCCGAACTGGATATCCGTGCGCGAGCTGGTGGCCAGCCCCGACAAACAAAAGTCGGCGGACTGGCCGTCGGCCAAGCTGCATGCGGCAACGTCGTTCACGATAATGCGTGAGATGTCGGTGCAGCTTTGGTCGGCGAGATCAAAAAGGACAATGCGGGTTTTTCCGTCGGTCAGGGCCCCAAAGCCCAGCACCAGAATGCGCGTCACAACGCCGTTCGCGTCAAACACGCCGACTTGGTAGTCGGTCTGAGACAGGTCTTGCCCGCTGCGGTTGGTCGCGACATAGGTCAGACGGCATCCGCCAGTATCGGTGTTGGCGGCATTGTTCAGCTCTAGGCTGAAACGCGCGTCCGCATCCTGAGCGGCGGCCCCAAAGGCAGCAAGCGATGCGGCGATCAAGCCGGCGGAAAGGGTTCGAAAAACCATGAGCACATCCCCAAAAATACAAGGAGCCCAAGACAAATTATTCAGCACGTCACGGGCAGTTCAGTTGTTGCCAGTTGGGACCATCTCGCTATGAAGTGTCAACAGGGGATCAGCGGTAAACGCCAATAGACCATGTATTTCCAAGAGCTTCGTCTTGCAATCGCGGCGCTTCGAGCAACCCTAAAGCCTGGGTCTGTGGAAGCGGGGCAGGGTTGAGCCCTTGGGTGATCGCTGCGTAGGGCGATATGATTGGCTGTGACACAGCTGCCCCAAATGGCTTGTCCGAGATCGGCGCGCGCGCAACTTCGATCGCGGGTGCGGGCGACGCCGCTTGGCGCTGTGGTGCGATTTCGACTGTTGGAGCAGAAACAACGGAGGTTTGATCCTCAGCCATGACGGGGCGGGTAATAGGCTGCGCTGCCACAGTTTCGTCAGGCAAAACGGGTCGTATCGACGTCGTTTGGGTGCGCGGTTTTACGCTGACATCGGGTGTGCTGAGGGCGATCTGGGGGGCCAAAGGGCGCTTAACGCTGCTGCTTTGGGCCAAAACCAACGCAAGGGCACCGCCAACCGAGACAGTCATACCCAGCAAAACAAGGGCGATTTTTGTATACATTGCGCCCTCCTTTGTCTGACGGCTAACTTGGCGCACAATACGACTTTTGGCCTTTATAATCAACGAAACACACTGTAGCGCTCGCTATCGCGGGGGAATGTTGTATCCTCGCACCCTTAGAAAATCGTGTTCTCGGTTCACTACATGTTCGAAAAACTTGCCTTTCTGGTCGTCGCGGCGTTGCCGTTTTTTGCGATTGGCACACCTGCGCAGGCCCAGTTTGCGGTCTGTAATCAGTCTTTTGACGTGGTCAATGTCGCGGTTGGGCAGCAATTTCGTGGTGCGTTCCGGACGCGGGGCTGGTGGAAAATTGGCCCAAACCAATGCGCCAACGTCATTCAGGACCCGTTGGACACCCGCTATATCTATGTTTTCGCCAAAGACGTGTTTGGCAAGGAAATCCTGGGCGGCGCGGTCTCGATGTGCGTGGCACCTGATCGCTTTGTTATAGACGGGGAAACGGATTGCCTGATCCGTGGGCATCTTGACGCGCCATTCATCGAAGTTGACACGCAAGACACTGAACGCTGGACGTTATTTATCGCGGCGCGACCGGAATGACGCACCTAGATCGGTAGCCGAATGTATGCGAATCTGGCATAATGCGTCCTATGGGTTTTAGGGTTATGTACAAACGCCTTCTATTTTCGATGGCCACCTGCCTGATCTGCGCGACGCCTTTGGCGGCGCAGGAACGCTTGGCCTATGTTATAGGCAATGGTTCCGGCGCACCTGCTGAGGATGCCTTATCGGTCTCTCGCGCCTTGCTGGGCCTTGGTTTTGACGTGATCCGAAGACAAGACGTGACACCCCAAACCTTGCCCTTGGGGAACCGCGCGGCCCGCACTGTGGCTTTGTATTTCTCCGGCCCAACGGGCGTCGAAGATGACAGCACCATGATGATGGGACAAGGCGGCGCTGGTTGGTCGATGATCGACACAGCGCAGCAGTTCCGCGCATCCGGCGCAGACCAGGTGCTCGTGTTTGTGCAGACTTGCCACAGCGCGGAGGCCACGACAGCGCCTCTGCCAGATGAATCTTTGGATGGTATATTCATTGCCCTTTCCACGGATCCGGCGACCGGCTGCGTGACTGATGGACAGACCCGTTTCACGGACCGCCTTCTGGCGGCACTGGCAACGCCTGATATGGATATAGAGCAAGCCCTCAGCGCGTCCGAGGGGGAGGGCATTGTTCTTTCCGGGCTCGAAGACAGTCTTGTGCTTTGGGAAACGTCGGATGAGAAGGTGACCTTGTCCCAAGATGATATGGCCGTTCTTGACGGCCTAGCCCCAAAAGACCGCGACCGCATGCGCGCCCTGTGGGAGAGCGCGGGGCTTATGGGTGACGGAAGCAACACGGCCACTGCAGTCAACACGGTGCAGAATGAAACCATCGTTCTGACCGGGCGGGTGGCACCCGTTGACATGGGTGCCGTGATTGCGCCCAGCAATGTTACTGCGGTGACACCCGTTTCTTTCACGCCGGACCCGACCACGACAACGTCGACGGGGGTTCAGATTTTCAGCGCGGCACCCCGGTCACAAGAGGCAGCAATCCCAACCGCCGCGGGGCTGCCGCGGCCTTCGATTATTGTGGGTCGCATCCAATCTGACGAATCTACATCGACCGCGACACAGACCGGTGCGTTGACCGGGACCGCGCTTGATGGCTCTGGTTTCGAGGCGCGTCAGACCATTCGTAGCCAAGACAGCGAGCTGTACGCCCAACTTGTTGGAAGCGGTGCGTTTGATCCGCCACAAGCCCAGCTGGCCGTTGCTTTGCAGACGGAACTGAAACGGATGGGCTGCTATACTGGTGGCATTGATGGCGATTGGGGCAGAGGGTCGCAGGGCTCCGTTGATCGTTACTTCCAGCAGATCGGGGAAACACCAACATCGCGTGACGCCACGATTGATCTTTTCCGCCAAATCGCGATGAAAGACGATGTGGTATGCCCTCGTGTTGTCCAAGCCCGCGCCGCGCAGCCGCGCGCCACGACGCGGACAACGACCAGAGCGACGACCCGCGCCACCACGCAGCGTCGTACAACAACGGCCGCTCAACCGAAGGCTGCTGCCAAACCGGCAGCGACTGGCAAGATCAATCCTAACCGCCTGGGCACTGGCGTCTTCCGCTAGTAGGGGAAACGCGTGATGAAGGTCGATCCCAGCTTTCAGCAATCCCGCAAACATGCGCGCGCGCGCCGGAATAAACGCCTGGCTGCGCGATCTGGTGTCGGGCTGCTTGTCGTGGCCCTTGTGGCGTTTCCAGTCGCAATTTTCACAAATCTTCCCAGCCGGGTAGCCGGATGGTTTGGCCCGTCTGAGGACGATTTTACCCTTGTTCAGGTCGAGCAGGATTTCGATGTGGCCCCGGTGGTGCAGTCCAATGTGTTCATTGATATTGCCGGAGATCCCACCATTCTGCGCTTTGCCGAGGTCGATCCGGACGCCGAGGATCGCCAAAAGATATTGGAAGGCCCAGGCATACTGGACATTTCTCGTTTCGGGCTCCCGCAGGCGGAAAGACTGGTTATTGTGCGCGATAGTCTGGTGGTCAAAGAGACGCAGCTGATGACGACCTTGCCGTCTTCGCGCGAGGATTTCGCTTTCTTCCAAGCCCAGCGTAACCGCGCGTTGGCCGACCCGCTGAGCCAGTTGGAAGACGCCGCCGTAGAAGAGCTTGAAGCTCTTGATGGGTCCGTTGAGCTTGGCGACCTGACCGACAGCTACGGCGCCTCACTTGAAACAGGAGAGACCGCCGACGCTGACGAAGTTGCCAAAACCGAGGTCGAGAACACGACCTCGGTAACTTACGTAAAACCGGAACGCGAGCGCATTGAGCTGTTCAAAGACAAGATCGTGCAAATCGAACTAGACCGAACACTGGCGAGCCTAATGGCTGAGAACAAGTTGTCAGAGGCCGACACTGAGGGGGTTTTGGGGTTGTTTCCTACGGCCGAAAACTTGAAGCGCGGTTCGATTATTGCGTTACGCACTGCGCCCATCGGCAGCTCTGCGCAACTGATGCAGCTGTCTTATTACACGCCTGAAGGTTATGTCGGCACCGTTGCGCGGTCAAAATCTGGGGCTTACTTGCCTGCCTCTGATCCGTGGCTGAAAGACAACCTGATGGCGCTTTCTACTTTGGGCAGGGACGGGACGGACATCGAGACCACGGACGGAAAGTTCCGTCTGCTTGACGCAGTCTATTCTGCGGCGATCCGAAATGGGGTGCCCACAACATTGGTCGGCGAGATCGTGGCAATGATGTCCAAGACCCATGACTTGGACAAGTTAGCCGTGGAGGGCGACGAAGTCACAATCGCCTTCGCCCGCCAGCACGGCCCCAACGGGACGCTGGCAGGGCAAGTCATGTTCGCAGGCATTCGTGGACCATCTGGCACGTTGCCGTGCTATTTTATCCCAGACCGGGCGGAGGGCGGGTTTAAATGTTTCGCGCCAGGCAGGGCAGCGCCGCAAGGAGGCGGGGCGTTTACCTCGCCAGTCACAGGAATTCTGACGTCTAAATTTGGGCCCCGCAAACACCCGATCCACAAAGTTGTTCGGCTGCATGCCGGGGTGGACTGGGCGGCCCCAACAGGCACGCCAGTCTACGCGGTTGCCCCGGGCCAAATCACGTTGGCAGGCGATGGGAAGGGCTATGGCAACCTGGTTATTATCAAGCATCCTGGCGGCTTGGAAACGCGTTACGCCCACCTCAATAAATTTGCACCCACTGCCAAAAAGGGAGCTTTGGTCGCGCAGGGTGAAGTCATCGGTTACGTCGGCACCACTGGCCGGTCTACCGGGCCGCATTTGCACTTTGAAACGCGTCAAGATGGCAAACCAATTGACCCTATGCCGCTGCTGTCGGGTGGGCAGGTGGTGGTGGCTTCAGGTGCCGTGGACGCACTGGTCCAGCAAATCATCAAGGTTGAAAGTGCGGGCAATCCGAATGCCAAAAACAGCCGGTCAACAGCGACCGGTCTTGGGCAATTCATCGAAAGCACGTGGCTGCGCATGATGCGCAGCTACCGGCCAGAACTGGTTGCCACCATGTCGCGACAGGATCTGTTGAACCTGCGCCGCGACCCGACGATCAGCCGTGATATGGTTACAAAGCTGGCGCAGGAAAACGAGGCGTTCCTGCGTGCGCGCGGCCATCAGTCAACGCCCGGCCGGTTGTATCTGGCCCACTTCCTTGGGCCTGCGGGCGCAAATACCGTGCTGCGTGCGAACAATGAACGCACGATCCTTGATGTCATGGGGGCGGGGGTCGTCAAGGCCAACCCATTCCTGCGAAAATACACGGTCGCGGATTTGAAAGCATGGGCTGACCGAAAAATGCGCAGACGCGGGAGTGGGGCCACGACCGTGGTTGCGGCCGCTCCACCGCCCGCGCCCATTGAGCCCGAGGTAAAGCTGTACAAAGATATTGTGGACCAGATCCTGCGGGAAACGAGCTAGGTCACATTCCTGCGCCGGACAGAACGGCCTTTTTGACAGCCGCCTCAAATCCTTTGCGCACCACAAATTCCTTGACCATGCCTTCCGTTATTTTCTTGGCGACGCCTTTACCAACCATCGAAACGCCTGGCTTGAAATAGACCGCGTAAGCCCCTTCAATCACCAGTCCTGCCCCGAAGCTGGCAAACATTTGGGCTGCCGCCTGCGGAAAGCTGCCATCGCGCAAGATCACATCTATATCGACGCGGGCTTGCATGGCAACCTCTACCACATTCGACCCTTCGATGCTGACGGGTGACAAGAAGGCGCCTATCCGTTCGCCAACACTGATTTTGCCGTCCTTGTTTCCGTCTTTGTCATCAAAAAACGCAACGACAGCGACGGCATCATTGCCAATAAACCCAATCGCGCCGATTGGTTCATCGCCCCATTTCGTAATAGAAACCCATTCAATCTGATCGGCCATATTTCAAATACTCCCCTTTAAGAAAATTCGTAGTGGTAAGTCCCGTCTTTCATAATGATTTCAACGCTTTGCATCTCGTCGCCTGACACCATGCGTCCCAGTACCTGCCGCGACAGGTCGGGCAGGATAGAGTTGGTGATGATGTTGTCGATCATCCGCCCACCACTATCGGGGTCGCGACATTGATCGACGATATGCGCCAGCACCTCGTCGCTGTAGGTGAGCGTCGCGCCATGGGCGTCTTTCAAGCGTTTGACCACCGCGTTCAGCTTCAGCTTGGTGATGCCGCCCAAAACCTCTTGGCCCAATGGGAAATACGGGATCGTTACGATGCGGCCCAGCAATGCGGGCGGGAACACGTCGGTCAAAAACGGCTTCATCGCCGTGTTCAATTCATCCATGTCAGGCGTGGTTTTACCTTCGTCCGCCATCTCCATAATCACGTCGGTGCCCACGTTCGAGGTCAGCAAAATCAGCGTGTTCTTGAAGTTGATGGCGCGGCCGTTGCCGTCCTCCATGATGCCTTTGTCGAACACTTGGAAAAACAGCTCATGGATGTCGGGGTGGGCCTTCTCGACCTCGTCCAGCAGGACCACCGAATAAGGTTTACGCCGCACCGCCTCGGTCAATCTTCCGCCTTCGCCGTAACCCACATAACCGGGAGGCGCCCCTTTGAGCAGCGACACGGAATGGGCTTCCTGAAATTCGGACATGTTGATCGTGATGATGTTCTGCTCGCCGCCATACAGGCTTTCGGCCAGCGCCAAAGCGGTTTCAGTTTTGCCGACCCCGGACGGGCCGCAGAGCATGAACACGCCGATTGGCTTGTTCGGGTTCGAGAGACCCGCGCGGGAGGTTTCGATCCGTTTGGCGATCATCTTCAGCCCGTGGTCTTGGCCGATCACGCGTTCCTTCAAATGATCCGCCAGCATCAAAACCTGCTGCAATTCATCTGTCACCATCCGGCCCGCAGGGATGCCCGTCCAATCAGAAATCACGGAGGCCACGGCCTGCTCATCCACATGCGCGTAGACCATGCGGTCATCCGGGTCGGTGGCATCTAGCGCATCCATCTTTTCGGCCATCTCGGCGCGCAGCGCGTCTTCGTCGATTTCTTCCTCTTCATCCTCAGAGGCAATCGCAAGACGCAGCTCCAAAATTTTGTCGACTACGCCTTTCTCAGTGGCGTAAAGCGCCTCGGCTGCTTCCAGTTCTTCTTGTTTTTTGGCGAGCGCTTCTTCGGCCTCCTCGCGGCGGTCTTCGTTGGACTCACCCAAATCGCGTTGGGAAATCTTTCCCTCGATCTCTTTTTCCAGTGCGGCGATTGCCTGTTTCAGGTCCGCGATGCGGGCAGGGGTGGAGGCCTGTGATACCGCCACACGTGCGCAAGCCGTATCGAGCAGAGACACTGCCTTATCTGGCAATTGCCGTGAGGGGATGTAGCGTGCTGACAAACTTACGGCGGCCACAATCGCCTCGTCCGAGATGCGGACTTTGTGATGTTCTTCCATCGGGCCAAGAATGCCGCGCACCATGAAGCAGCAACGCTCCACGCTGGGTTCTTCAACCATGACGGGCTGGAACCGCCGCGTCAGTGCAGGGTCTTTTTCAAAGTAATTCCGATATTCCGCGAATGTCGTTGCCCCAATGGTCCGGAGCGTCCCCCGTGCTAATGCAGGTTTGAGCAGGTTCGCCGCATCACCGGTTCCTTGTGCGCCGCCCGCGCCGATCAGCGTATGCGCTTCATCAATGAACAAGATGATTGGAGTGGGGGAGGACTGCACCTCGTCAATGACCGACTTCAGGCGTTGCTCAAACTCGCCTTTCATCGACGCGCCCGCCTGCATTGATTGGATGTCCAGCATATGCAGCCGTGTGCCTTGCAGTTTGGGGGGCACGTCATTTGCGGCCAATCGCTGTGCGAAGCCTTCGACCACGGCCGTCTTCCCGACACCGGCCTCGCCGGTCAAGATCGGGTTGTTCTGGCGACGGCGCAACAGCACGTCTACGATCTGCCGGATCTCTTCGTCACGGCCCACGATCGGGTCCATCGTCCCGCTTTCCGCATCCGCCGTCATGTCGACCGAGTACTGACCCAATGCGGTAGAAGCCCCACCTTCTGCACGCCCCGGCGCACCAGAGGCACCGCCAACAGATGTTCCATCCATTGGCTGCATCCGTTCTTCTTCGGAAGCGGCCCAAAGGTTGCGGGCCTCTTTACCGATATATTCGGCCGTCAGCTCCCGCATCTCAGGGGAGGCCTGCATCAATTCCCGCTTCAGGTTGCCATCGTTCAGGATTGCTACCAACACGTGGCCGGTGCGTATTTGGGCCTCATTGAAGAACAGCGAAGCATAGGTCCATGCATGGTTCAGGGTGTCTGACAGGCTGTCCGAAATACCGGGTGTTTCGGTCACGTTCTTTTGCAGTTTTGCCATCGCTTTATCGAGGGATTTCAGCACCGCGCCGCGATCAATCTCCATCTCTTTAAGCGTGGCCGAGATGTCCGCGTTTTGGTTAGACACCGCATGGAAAAGCCAATGCGCCAATTCAACATTGCGGTTTCCCTCGCCGCGGGCGTAACGCATGGATTGCAAGAATGCGTCGTAGCCGGCGCGGTTCATTTTTCCGGCAAATTTCTCAATGCTGATTTCGGTCATTTAAAATATCCTATTCATTAAGCGGCTATTTTGGCCTGCGTATTCGGGTCTAAAGTGTAGCGGGCGACGGCCACGTATGGCGGGCCGTCAGGATCATCTGAGGGTTCAAGTGCGGCCATCCAGCCCAGCTCAACCGATTGGCCAAGCTGTGCTTGCGGAACTTCGGAGGAGGGTAGGGACAATACCACCCCAACTTCCATCGTTTTGCCGAGGTACCAAAAAACGATGTCGGCGAGATTGGCATGTGCATCTCCGCCAGGCAAGTAACGTCGATAGTCGGCAAGGCTGCGGGTCTGGATATGCAGCTCAATCCGCTCGCTTACTGATTGCAGTTTTGCGCCCAAAAACATGTCGCGGCCAAGTGTGGCGCCCTGCATCCCCATCTTGTTGCAATCGCTGTCTTCAAAATCCAGCCAAGTGGAGACATGTTCTTCCACCCGGACCTGCGCATGCAGGTGGTGTTCAATCATCTGCCGCAACCGCACAGGGCTTTTTACGCGGTTGGCATGCAGTGGCACCATCGAGGTTTTGAAAACATCTGGGATGGAATCCCGTTGACGGAACGCCCTTGTCCCGATGCCGCTAAGTGCGCCGACAAAGTTTTGAAAACGGTCCTTCTCGGGCATGTCGTATTGGCTGATTGCATGCGCATCCGACCATGATCGAAAGAACAGCTGCACAAAGCGTTCGGTAAAGATGTCGCAAAACTTGACGAAGCTTTCGTCGCCACCGTTTACCCACCGCGCGACCTCTTCTGTGGTGTTGAGCGGCAATGCCCCATGTGGCCCGAAGAACCCCATGACGGGAGTGCGGATGTCGGTGGTTTCGCCCTTCTCAAGATGGGTGATGTCCGCATCGGGGAAACTTAGGAACGGATCCTGCCCCATCGACACGTATTCCTGCCGCAAGCTGTGGCTGCGCCCGATCCTGGGCTGATCGGCATGCTCGCGTTCAAGTTGGCGCAGCAAAGCAAAAAGCCCGTGCCGGCCTGCATAGGCCTCGTCGGTTTCCAGCTCATCCCTCATAGCAGCGGCCCGCTGCCAGTGCGTGCGGGCCACGTCTTGATGACACCACGTTGCCGAGAGACGATCACGGTCTGCGTAAAGCTGTTTATGTGGGCATATTCCGCAAAGAAACGGTCCAAAATCGCGCCCATCAATATGATCCCGCTGCCCTCATAGGCTTCTTCGTCAAATGTCAGCTTTATCTCGACCCCGCGCGCAGGGAAAAAGCCGTCGCCACGTTGAATGGACCGGGTGATCTGTCGCGTTGCCAGCCCGATAATGCCCTGCACTTGCGTTTCGACCGATGAATCCGACAGGTCTGCAAATAATGACAGCACTTCACGTAGCGCCGCGCCGCCATCGTCGCCGCCGCGGTCGTCCAAGCCGAAATGCGACAACGAAAGATAGCTGATGATCCGCCAGTACACATCGCCCTGAATGGCGCGGTGTGGCGCTTCTTTTTCCAGCTCTGTCATGGGCTCGCGCGGAGCGGTCGGCCCACCGACACAGGCCAAGGACACCGTGGTGTCATCGGTCATATAGAAGTCGTCTGACGAGCCAGCGATTGGCAAGTATTCTGGCAAATGTCGGTTGGAACAGAGGGTCTTGATTTGCAATCGTTGGGCTGCCGCGCCGCTTTCAGTGTCGGGCGGTTCATACAGGGCCACAAAGGTCTCGGTGCCGCGGTATCTGTGCCGGCGCCCGAAGCGTTTCTCGTGATCGGTGAGCCGGCGCTCCTTGCGCTTCATCGTATAGTAGAGCGCAGATCGTGGGTTCGTGGCGTCCTCGGGCAGTCCGTAAAGCGGTGCTACTTTGACCTTGTTTTGTGCCCCGGTGTAGTGAGCGAATACTTCGGTGATCCGGTGAATTTCGTAATGCGTCACGGGGCTGCTGTCAGGCGTTACCACAAATTCATGGCGCTTCTTGTCCAGCCGAACCTGGCTGGCCGTTTCCTCGAAAAGGTTCACCGCTGTGGCAACATGGATGCCTAGATGTTCTGGCTTCAGCCGTGCCGCTAAGGTGGAGCTGGAGGTGTCGAACTCAAAGATCAAGTCGCAGCTGCCCGTCTGCACATTACGCAGAATATCCCGCAAGCCGGTCAGGCGGAAACCGAGATATTTTCGCGGGAAGACGAACGCCTCGCGCAACTGGGCGAAGCCGTCAAACAGCTGCGTGGCACGCGGGAAAGCACGTTCACTGGCGTCAAAGCCAATTTGTTCGATCTGATGTGGGGCAAGTCGTACAAAAACGGGGTCGCCATGGCCGTTGAGATACCGCAGCGACACACGCAACAGATCGCAATGGATTTGCTCATAAAGCGACACTGCGTCAGGCATTGCCGCTGTGAAGTGAACCGGAAGCTCGTCAATCGCAAGCTCTGATAACTGGCCAGAACTTGCGGCCTGTGGGCGTTCCAGTCCAATGGTGAGGCCTGCTACGGTGCCGCCCGCAATTTCCAAACCGGTCGCTGCGACCGGTGCGGGGCTGTCATGGTAGGTGACGTTTGAAATTTTCAGGGGCCAGAGGTTCATTGGGGCGGCTAACCTGAACCGGCAAGACACCCGCTGGTCGCTGTCGACAAACCGTGCGTCCAGATAATCGCCGGGTTTGAAGAACAAACCGTTTTCCAGATCCTTGTTGTCATAGGGCGGGTTGGCCTGCACCAGCATCACTGACGGGATCGGGGCCAGCGCGTCGGGGAAAACCTGTTCCAGCAATTCGGTGGTGAAACTGCGGAACTCCTCGTCCATCTTAAGCTGTACTCGAGCAGCCAAAAACGCGCTGCCTTCCAATAAGCCGGCAACTGCGGGGTCTACGTTTTCGCGCAGCAACCCGCCAAGTCGGTCCGCAATGCCCGGATATTCCGCCGAGAATTCCGCAGCACGTTCATAAAGCAACGCGAGTTCGCGGTTATAGGCGTCTCGGAAGGCCTTCTTCATACCTGCACCCGTAGGCGTTTCATCACCATTTTGCCGGCACCCAGATCAACCTCGGCCACAAAGTCCAATGGGATGTCGACGGGGTCTGCCACCATTTCTGCGACGATGTCGAAAGCCACCTGCTGTGTGGCGGGGGCCCCGCTTTTGCGCAGTGTGACCTCGATACTGTCGGGGATCAGGCGGGGTTCGTGGTCGATCAACGCGTTGCGGATCGACAAGGCAATCTTTTGGTCGGTCTGGTGCGACTGCGACAGGCTGCTCATGTCGGCAAAGCCAAAATTCAGCACCGAGCGTTCGACATGTGGATGGTCCGCCAGATCGACGGTAGCATCCAGCCGGATAGTGTTCATCAGGTTGTTTAAGTCGGCATTCAAGTGGCGGCGCAGTTCGCTTTCATCGACACCCTCGCGGCGTTGTTTTGCCCGTACATTGATGGATCGGTCGCCGTCTTTGTAGTCTTTGCCTGCGTTGCGCGCGTCCTTTTTTTCGGCCGAGGCGCGAAAGACATGCATTAATGACACTTGCCGCTGGTTGGTCCGCGACGGGTCACGGTTCGGAGGCACAGTTAGGTCATAGGGTTTACGCATGCGGCAGCTGCAGTGTCAGATTTGATGTAAAAAAGGCCGGCGAATAATAATCGCCGGCCTCAAAATTATTCCCAAAGGGGAGAGGCTTACGCGCTCCACTCTTTGTTTTCTGCAACGTCCCAGCCGTGCATGGAAGATGCGCCTGTTGCGCCTGTTTCTTCCTGCAGAGTGTACTTCACTTCGAACTTGCGGAAGTTCAGTGTCAGTGTCTCTTGGATACGGTCCAGGCCGTCTTTCGAGCCGCCTGTGTTGTAGGACGTAATCATGATGTTTTCCATCGACAGGATGAAGTACTCAACCGGTGCGTCGCCGCCCGATTTACGTACGATCAGCTTACCGTCGTCGATGTGAGCGCCGGATGTACAGCGCTTGATAAGATCATTTGATGCCAGATCGACGTACTTGGTCAAAGTGATGTCTTGGACATTCACTTTGCCGCCGCCGCCGCCGCCGCCAACATGGGTCGTGCCGGACTGGGTCATTCCCCAGGACCAGGCCAACACGTCAATGTCGTCGCGGTAGGTGGAATCCTGCGATTCACCTTTGATTTTATTGGAAAGAGTTAGAAAAATATCGACAGCCATTAGGTAAGCTCCTTGTTACGGCATTGGGTAGTTTTAATGGGTAGCGCTTTGCGCCTATTTATTATTTGGCAATTTAGATACCAGGCTCATCCCGATATCCATCCCCTCCAGTTGGAAATGAGGTTTAAGGAAGAACTTGCCGACGTAGTAGCCGGGGTTTTCCTCGTCTTCAATCACCTCAACTTTCGCACCAGCCAAAGGTTGTTTTGCCTTTTCCTTTTCGCTCGCGCTCTCTGGGTTCGCGGAAACGTATTTGTTCACCCAGGTCTGTAGTTCAGCCTGAAGCTGGTTGCGGTCAGGCGATTGCCCGATTTTGTCCCGAACCATGCACTTCAAGTAGTGGCTGAAGCGTGATACCGCAAAAATATATGGCAGACGAGAGGACATATTGTCCGAGGCGGTCGCCAGCTCGTCTACATATTTCTTCGGCTTGTACAACGACTGCGCGCCAATGAAGGCCGCTTTGTCGGTGTGCTTTCTGTGAATGAGGCCCATAAAGCCGGCCGCACTCAGCTCTCCCTCACGGCGGTCGGTGATCGACACTTCCGTAGGGCATTTCAGGTCCTTGGACCCGTCGCCGGTGTCGAAGGTGTGGGAGGGCAAGTTCAGAACCTCACCACCTGATTGCACGCCGCGGATTTGCACGGTCCAGCCGTGTTCCTTGTGCGCGCGGTTGATGTTCACCGCCATAGCGTGCGCCGCGTTCATCCACGCGTATTTCTCGCCCTGGTGGCCGTCGGTTTCTTCCTCAAAGTTGAATTCCTCAACGACCGAAGTCGAATTTTGACTGTAGGGCTCACGTGCCAGCACGCGCGGCATGGTCAACGCGACGTAGCGGGAGTTCTCGCTGTCGCGCAGGCCGTTCCAAGCCGCAAAGTCTGGCGTATCGAAGATTTCGGACAGATCTGGCGGGGTGCCGATCTCGTTCCAACTTTCCATGCCAATCGCCGATGGAGCCGCCGCCGCAATGAACGGCGCGTGCGCTGCAGCAGCGATTTTGCCAATGTCGCGCAGGAAAGCCACATCGCCAGTGTCGGGGCCAAAATAATAGTCCCCGATCAACGCGCCGTAGGGCTTGCCGCCCAATGTGCCGAATTCCTGTTCGTAAATCTTCTGGTGCAGTGGGCTTTTGTCCCACTTCGCGCCGGGGTAGCGGCGCATCTCGGCCTGAAGTTCAGACTTGGACGCGTTCATAACCTTGACGCGCAGCGTGCTGTCGGTTTCCGAGTTGTTGACCGTGTAGGCCAGCCCGCGCCACGACGATTCCAGCTTCTGGAATTCTTCGTGATGCATGATCTCGTTCATCTGGTCGGACAGCTTCTTGTCCAGCTTGCCCAGAATGGCGTCGATCGTGTCGATCATGTCTTCCGAGATGACCGTCTGGTCATCCATCGCTTCTTTGACCAAAGCCACAACGGCGCTGTCCACCTCTTTGGCGGCAGCATCGGTGCGCGGCTTGATGGTCTGGCGCAGAATGTCGGAGAACTCGTCAAGTTCCGTTAGCTGTTCGCCACCGGCTGTTTGTGAACTGGTATCGCTCATCTTATTCGTCCTCCTCGGCTTTCTGGCGTTCCGCCAGTGCCGCCATCAATTCGGGGTCGTTAAGAAGCTCTTTGATCTTCTCTTGCGCCTTGGGCTTGCTGTTCATGTAGCGCTGCAGGTTGGCGAGGTGCTCGCGCGCCTCAAGCAACTGTTTCAAGGACGGGACCTGCCGCGCGATCTTGGCGGGGTTGAAGTCGTCCATCTCTTTGAAGTGCAGGGAGACACCCAGTTTGGTGTCGCTGTCTTCGTCCAGCTTGTTGTCAACGTTGAAGGACACGCCAGGGGCGATGTCTTCCATAAAAGTGTCCAGCGTGGCACCAGTCACGTCGCGGAATTCGCGGTCTTCGACCTCGGGCTTTTCAACTTCAGATGCGTTGCCCGACAAATCAGACATGATGCCCATAACAAAAGGCAACTCGACCATCTTTTCGCTATCGTAGGGATCTTCGTAGGAAATGTTCACCCGAGGTGGGCGATTTCGCTTGATAAAATCAGTGGCTTTATCCGAGGCCATATTCAATCTCCTTAGTTGGGCTCAGTGAACCCGCGACGCTGGGTCAAGTCAACAGTTTGTGGTTAATCTTAACGGTATGAGGGCTAGTTTTCATCTTTCTGTGGTATTGGAATAAGCTCGGCAACAATAGCGTCGAAATCCTTGTCCAAATAGCTGCGCGCGCGCACCAGCAAAGTAGGGACGGGGCTGGTCGGCTCGTTGCCTCGAAAATAGTTCTCAACAGCCCTGATATGACCAGCAACATCGGCCCGTGTGGCCAAAACCGGCGGCTCGGGCTCCGGCTCGTCTTCGATGGCCACGCCGGGCGCTTCTTGTGACAAGCTGCGCAGCCGCTCCATATTCAATGAAAATCCGGTTGCTGGCCCAAAATCGACGACGGCGCGGCGGGATTCCTCAGGCAGCAGCGTCTCAAGGGCCTCGATTAGCGGTTTGCCAATCAACAGCCGCGCTTGGGTGACCAGCAGCAATGCCGCAGACGAGGGCTCGCGGCGGCGCAAATACCCTTCAACTGCCATCAATGTGACTTTCGCCGCATTTTGACCGCCAATTTCGCCAGCAGGGACCGCGTCACCAATCGCCGCGGCTTTCGCCACTGGCGCCGCGGGCGCAGCGCCGTCTTCCAGAACTGTCTCTTCGGCCTCTTCTTCGTCCTCAGCAGCCGCAGCGGCCCCCGCGCTGTCCCAAGCGTCAAGTTCGGGACGCGCCAGCCGGATCACATCTTGGATCTGAGCGATCACTGCCAGCAAGTCTTCAAAGTTCAACGACATCGGCTTGTCGGGATGCGCCTTGCATGCACGTTTGATGCGGTCCAGCCCGTCAGCTGCGCGGGTCAGGTCGGCCTGCGTCTGGGTCACTTTCGCTTTGTTCCCGTCCGCCTTCAGTTCGTCCAGAATTTCGGAGCTGCTCGCCTCGGCCTCAGAGGTGCGGGCCGTCACGGCCCCTGTCGCCACTTGATAGTTGCGGAAGGTCACATCGGGCTGACCAGTCAGCGAAAGGTACTGCAACGGGATAACCGTCGTTACCGGCGTCGTCAGATTGTCAATTGCGCCGCGTCGATCACTGTTGGACTTTTCCACGGTGGGGTGAACATCGTCAGGAAATGTATCCAGCAGGTCAGCCATGCCCGCAATCGCATCGGCAAATCCGGTCACGCGCCCGGCAAGGATTTCCCACCGCGCCATCAGCGACAGAAGGCGCAGATCACGGGACTGCTTTAGCAGCGCGTCAATTGCGGCGCGTTCTTTCTTGATGTCGACGGATTTGGGATCAAACAGCTTGTCATCGCTGCCTTCTTCGCCTTCGCGGCCAATGCGCATACCGGGCGTAAAATACCGCTCTGGCAAACGGCCTTCCGCTTCGAAGTAGTATTCGACAAACGCATCATCGTTGGTTTTGTCGAGGTCCGGCCCACAAGGCGCGTCCTCAGAAACGGGCTCTTTCAGCCAGTCCAATGCCATCAACCAATTTCCCCTGCGCGCAAGCCGCCCTCAATACGAAGACCCATATTTCAAAGATTAACCCTTTGAGTCAAGCAGTTGGGTGGAAACGACCCGTTTCCACCGCAATCTGTTAACCCTGATCTGGCCCAACCATGTCGGCATATGCCTTGGCAAAATGGAGCAAAAACTCGTCCAGGATGCCATTTTCATGCGGGTGCGTCTTCGCATCCCAGCGCGCCACATACGTGTCCCAGGCCTTGCCACGCTTGCCGCTGCCCAACACAGAGCCTTTCGTCGCATCTTCAATTGCCTCAGGCGCAAGGTCGCCCACAAGCTGCGCCAAAGCCGGCTGAATCGCGGCAAAGACGGCCGCCTGATGAATGCGCACGTCACGCAAAGCCTCGGCCAAACCATCCGGACCGGTCAAAAAGCCGGCACGGAACTTCAAGAACATCGCTTCGATCGCTTGGTCCGCATCTGGCAGAAATTTGAGCGGGTTGTTGTCAGACCCGCGCCGTTCTGTGCGTTCGCCGCCGCGCGTGAAGTATTTGGCCTCCGCGCGCGATTGCAACATTGCCATAACCTCTGCCGAAACAACGCGCAAAGATTGACCCAGCATCCGTGCAAGGTCTTCAGGCGGTACATCTCCGTAGGCGTCAGGCGACAGCCCGGCCCCCTCACAAAACGCCCGGACAATTTCGGATCCGCCGGTTGGTGCGGGGTTTGCATCGGGATGGATCGGGGCTGGCGCGGGCTGTCGGACAGATGGCGGTGCTTGTACCGGCGCCGCAACGGGCACTGGCATAGGTACCGACGGCGGAGCAACTGGGGCAACCCGGTCAGGCGTTGATGTGGGTGGCGTGGTATGTGGCGGCATTTGCACCGGGGCCGTTGTTGATGGCGACGGCGCACTTGGCGGCGCAACAATGGGAGCAGTTGGCGCCACCGGGGTAGAGGGCGGCGTCAGAACAGGCGTCGCAATAAAATCGTCAGCAAAGTCGTCAAACCGTAGTGCCGGGTCAGGCGGATTCGGGTCAATCGCATCATATGTGCCGCCTACGGCCCACGGGTCCGAGTCGTCTGACCCCCCGCCAGCGGCTCCACCCCCGGAGCCCCAAACATCGGTGGTTGGCGCGGGCGCAAAGTCCGGAGTCTGGGCAGCCTGAAGATGGGCCACGATGATATAATGCCCCACCTGGAACCGCTCACCATGTTGTAACTGATGTGCGCCTTCAATGCGGTACCGCTGGCCTTGCAAGAACGTCCCATTGGTCGACACATCGCGCAGCCAATACGTGCCGCCCTCAAAATTGACGTCAAAATGATGCCCTGAGATATGCTTGCTTGCATCCGGCAGCACCCAGTCCATCCCGCTGCCACGCCCGACCTGACAACCTTGTCCGTTCAGCGCAATCTGCGCCGGGCCGCCATCTTCCAGGACGTCGTAGTTTTCGATCTGCAGTACAAGCGACATGGGTTCTTAATCATTCAAAACAGGAGTGGCGTTAATACACGCGATACAACGATTCCGCCATGTCGATAAACCGCGCCAACAAGATCGGCCGCCGCGACAAATCGGCTCGCGCCAGACAGCTTAGCACGCTTGAGTTGATTGATCGCGGCGCACGGTAATGCGGCACAGGGGCCGGATCGTTGGGCGCGATGGAGCCACCCGACCAACCAACCGCTAGCCCTAACATCACAGCTGGTGACCGAGCCTGCGCCCAAAGCGCGTCTTTCATGACCCGATGCCGCAGGTCTTGCGTAGGGGTCGAAACCCATGCCCCAATCATCTCCAACAATTCGCGGTCCCGCCCATCCAGCACGTCTGGCATGCCGCGAAGACATTCATGCGCCCACCAGATCGCCATTTGCGGCAGGGCGGCAAAGGCTGTGTAAGTCACCGCTTCTTCGGGCGTAGTCGATGAGCGCAGCCGACCCATATAGATCATCGCGTCTTCGTTTTCCCGAGGCCGATGCTGTGTAAGCTCCGCGAGTTGGGGCAGTGCTGCATACAGGTCTTGAGGCGTTTCATACCGCAATGCCCCCGCCGGAGGCCGCGTCTTATCCGCGTCATCTAACCCATGCAGGGATCCGGGAGGGATTGTTTTGTTCATAAAGGGGCAACCCAAAATTCAACGAATGCAATGCGATACGGGCGCAACATTCCTTGCAAGCGGCCCTCACGTCAAGGTTAACTGCCTGTAAAGCTCTATTAACAACATAATCTTCCTTATCAGCGCGGTATTGAGCCTGAGGCGCGCGCTACTTATCCCCGACAGGGAACGGAACCCGACCGGGGATACGCGCCCTGTTGAATTCGCGCAGGCGCGCAAAGACGTCGACGCCCAATTGCCGATAGACATCGAGGATGTCGACCAACACCCAGTTTTCGCGAATCTTGCCGTTTTCGATGCGCCAAAAGTCAAGCGACTTCATGGTGATCCGCTTGCCCGCAGGCGCAATCCCCATCCAGCCGTCATTGGTCACCGTCTGGATCATGTCGGGCCAGCCTGTGACGGCGGCATAGGACGCGTCGCCGAAGAAATGGGTGGTGACCTCCTCCGCGTTTTGTCCCCTGTCCGGCATGGCGCTTAGAAATGGGATCTGGTGCCAGTTGCGAAACCCCGCAATGCCGCGCGATGTGCCGATGCCAGCGGGGCCGTACCAATTCATCCGATCATGCCAAAACCGCGGCATGTCCATCACCTCTGGTCCGCCTTGCGACGGGTGCTTTGTCATGTGATCCAGCATGGCGACGATATGCGCACACGAGGCCTCTGCCCGGTCCTTGTCCCATGGGCCGGGCACGATACCGTCATGTGTCGCAGGCCCCGGAACGCAAAATTCCAACCCCAGAGAGGGGGCCATTGGCCATGCGTTCGCCTGCATCATGACCTCGGGGATGTCCCACAAGGTCTGAATTTCAACAACGCGGCCTTCCTCAAACCGGTAGAATTCATGAAAGCGCATATGGGTCAAATGCCCCGTGGGCGGGATGTCGAGCCATGGGCCCGCAAAGGTGCCGACATAATGCCCGCCGCATCCAATCCAGTCGTTGCCCTGTTCCGTGCGCCCGCCCATCACAATCCAATCACGTCGTTCCAGATCGGGCATTGCGTCAAAAAGCGGAGCGTAGCAGGTCTCATACAGCTCGACTGGGCCAGTCAAATCGCCAAGAGGATGGGGCATATGCACGACCGCATCGGGGGCCAAGGCGCGCAGCAGGGCGGCCCGCACCGCGTCCGCATGGAAATCCACCATCGCCTGACGCAGCTGGGCAATGACGGCCTTGTTGCCGGTGTGAACGTCCGTTGCGGCTTGGTCGAGATGGTCGGTGCTCATGGTCTTACCCTGTGGCTGCGCCAGAGCTCTGGCTGCCGACAATTGAACGTTGAAAGAAGAAGCGGTGCAACCGCTAACGCAAGGGGTGCCGCGACGCGCTTGGTTTTTCGCCGGTCTACCTTGGCGAGCCGCCTTACAGTTCCGCGCCCGCTTTCATTTCCTGCCACTTGAGCACGGCTGTTGCGCCCGCCCTTGCGATGAGGGCTGGCGGCAGTTTCGTGGGTTGCGGTGCGCTAAGGGCGCGGTCGAGGCGGGCGGAGCGCGTTTGAGTTGCCAGCTCAGCGGCGAGCAGGCCCGACAGCGTGCCGCGCGTGGTCCCAAGACCGTTTTGGCAACACGCCGCGTAAAGGCTGTTTTCAAGCTCGCCCACCACGCTGACGTTGTTTCGGCTCAGGCAAAGGCGTCCGCCCCAGCGGTACTGCATTTCGACCTGCCCCAGCATCGGGAAGCGCGCCCGGAAGGCGCGGTCATGGTCGCGGGCCACTGATGTGATGCGCCGGTCGGTGACCTCCATGCTTGGGTCAAACGTGAAGCGGTTGCGTATGAGAATTCGGTCGCCTTCAGCACTTTGGATGCGGCGCACGGTTGTTCCCATTGGATCGGCGGGGGTTATCCCCCAAACCGCCGCGCCGCCAAGCTTTGCGGTCTCGGCCTCGGTCAACGCCCGTGTCATGGATGCATAGGTGAAGACATGCATCAGCCGGTTCTGCATGTAGCCAAAGCTGTTGAGATGGCCGTTGACCGCCAGAATAACCTTCTTGGCTGTCACCGACCCCTTCGGCGAAAAGGCGGTCCACGCCCCATCACACGCCAGCCCCGTCACAGGGCTGTTTTCAAAGATTTGCACACGGTTTGACGCAAGCCCATTGGCCACCCCGCGCACAAAGGCGGCTGGCTGGATGATCGCGGTTCCAGCTGTGTAAAGCCCGCCGCGATAATAATCGGTGCCGGTTAGATCCTTCATGGCCTTGGCGTCCAGCAACTCGTGCGCCTCGCCCATCGCGCTGAGATGCGCGGCGTGTTCACGGTTGTGGCTTTCGCCCTTTGCCGTGGCTGCGCCGTTGACCTTGCCGCTAAGTGCGAAAACATCCGATCCCAGCCCGAATTCGGTCGCCATTTCGGCGGCGAAGGCAATGGCGTGCCGGTTGTCAGAAGTCAGCTGCAGGTCATCATCCAAGGCACCGCCATAATCGGACGACGCCAGATCATGCGGCAAATCAATCATGAAACCGGAATTACGGCCCGCCGGGCCTTCGGCCACGCGCCGCGCGTCCAGCACCACAATCCGGTCGGTGGGGCACAGTTGTGACAGGCGTCGGGCAGCGGCGAGGCCCGCAAAGCCCGCGCCGATCACCAACCAATCCGCGCTGACATGGTCTTCAAGCAGCCTTGGCGGGGCGGCATCCGCTAGCAAGCAGTTCCAAGCCGCGGGGCCGGGGTCAATTGGAAGCTTGCTGACGCGGGTCGGGCGCATCTCAATGATCCTGATTTAACGCATCTGCTGCGGGGATCTCGCGTTCGCGCCGGGCGATGTAGTCCAGCAGGGCCTCATCCACCGCCACATCCAGCTTGGGTTCCTCATACTCGTTGAGAAGGTCGCGCACCCGTTGCAAGGCGCGCTCATTGATCTCGACCGCGCCGTCGGCCTGCCATTGCTCGATGGAGTTGTTGTCGAACATCTCGGGCATGAAGAACGCCTGCTGAAAATTCTCCAACGTATGGGGGTGGCCCAGATAATGACCGCCCGGCCCTACGTCACGCACCGCCTGCAGCGCCGCGTCGAAGTCATCCCATTTGATGCCCGACACCATCCGGTGACCCATCGCGCATTGTTCCGCATCGACCACAAACTTGGCCATGGAGCAATGCATGCCGGCTTCGTTCCATCCGGCGGAATGCCAGATGTAATTGGCCCCCGACATCAGCACCGCCATCATGGTGCTGGCGCTTTCATACCCCGCTTGCGCGTCAAAGGTCTTTGACCCGCCCAACGTGTTCGAGGTGCGCCACGGCACATCATAAAACCGCGCCATCTGGCCGATCATCATGTTCATCAGGCTGATTTCGGGAGTCCCCGCCATGGGCGCGCCGGATTTCATCGACACTGTCGCCAGATAATGCCCGTAAATCGCGGGCGTGCCCTGTCGCACCACCTGCGTGTAGGCAAGACAGCTGAGGGCTTCGGCGTTCACCTGTGCCACGGTTGGCGCGACGCTTGCCGGCGTGTTCGCCCCGCCCAGCACAAACGGAGAGCACAGGATTGGCTGGTTGTATTTCGCAAAAGCCCTGAGCGCGCCCAGCATGGTTTCGTCCCAGACCAGCGGCGAGTTGCCGTTGCAGTTTCCGGTCACCACCGGGTTGTTCATCATGAAGTCGCGGCCAAACAGGATCGCGCACATCTCCATCACGTCTTCGGCGTTTTTCGGGCTGGTGGTCATGCCCATGAATGTTTTGTCGGAATGTTTCATCGACGAATAGGTGATCCGCAGATGCCGCTGGCTGATCGGGTGGTCGTAGGGCTCGACGATATGGTGGGCCGAGGAATGGATCGCGGGCAGCATATGGCTGAGCTTGTGGAAGTTTGCGAGGTCTTCCAGCGTCGGGTTGCGGCGCACATCGTCCATGTCGCGCAGATAGGGCGCGCCCGTCATGGGCACAAAGATCGAATGATCGTTGCCGAAGGGCAGGTTGTTGGCCGGGTTGCGGGCGGTGTAGGTGAAGGCCGACGGGATCGTCTTTATCAACTCGCGCACAAGGCCACGGTCCAGATGCACGGTTTCGCCGCGCACATCAGCGCCTGCGCGCTTCCAGTCTGCCAAGGCGATGGGGTCGCGAAACACCACGCCCACATCTTCCAGGATGGACATCGAGGCATCGTCGATCTTTTCGATCTTCTCGGGGCTCATGGGTTCGACCAACGGGATGCCGCGCTTGAGCGCCGGCAGCATTTTCACATCACGCTGCTGACGGACGGCTTTGCGCGCACCGCGGCCCCGGCGGACCTTTCCGACGGCGTCAACGCTCATCCGACATTATCCCCGTCGCAAGGGTCGCTGAGGTCGATCCAGATCGTTTTGAGTTCGGTAAACTGGTCATGTGCGTGGACACCATTGTCGCGCCCGCCAAACCCGGACTGCTTGTAGCCCCCGAATGGCGTGGCGATATCGCCCTCGCCGTAACAATTCACGGTCACGGTGCCTGCGCGAATATCGCGCGCAGCGCGGATCGCTTTGCGCGTGTTGGCGGTGAAGACGCTGGCGGCCAGCCCGTATTCGGTCTGGTTGGCCACGGCGACTGCTTCGTCATTGCTGGCCACTTCGATGACGCTGAGAACCGGGCCGAAGATCTCGTCCCGCGCCTTTGGGTCGTCTTTCCCAACGTGATAGATCACCGGCGTGACGTATGGCCCGTCACCCTTGTCCGCCTTGTCGAGGTAGCCACGCACTTTGGCGCAATGCTCCGCATCAATCAGCGCGCCAATATGGGTGCCGGGGTCCAGCGGGTCGCCGGTTTTCCAGTTCCGCAGGCGGGCCTCGATCTTTTCCAACAGCGCTGGTTTCACGGCCTGATGCACAATCAGCCGCGACGTGGCGGAGCAGTTCTGACCCGCGTTCCAAAACGCGGCGTTGACCACGTGTTCGGCCACATGGTCCAGGTTTTCGGCATCGTCAAACACGACTGCTGGGTTTTTGCCGCCGCATTCCAGCACAACCTTTTTGAGGTTGCTGTCGGCGGCGTAACGCAAGAACCGTTTGCCGGTCTCGGTGGAGCCGGTGAAGCTGACCATATCAACGTCATTATGCATCCCAAGCGGCTGGCCCACGGAGGGACCATCGCCCGGCAAGACCTGCAGCACCCCGCGTGGAATGCCCGCGTCATGGGCAAGTTCGGCCACGCGCAAGGCCGTCATCGACGTCTGCTCTGCCGGTTTCACGATAACCGAGCAGCCCGCCGCAAGCGCCGGGCCGATCTTCCATGCCAGCATCATCAGCGGGAAATTCCATGGCAGCACGGCGCCGACCACCCCAATGGGTTCGCGCACAATCATCGAGATAGCGTCGTCGCCGGTTGGGCTGGTTTGGTCATAGATCTTGTCTATGGCCTCGGCGTGCCACTTGATGCAGTGAATGGTCTCCGGGACGTCGATGGTCTCGCAATCCAGGATGGGCTTGCCGCTTTCAAGGCTTTCCATCACGGCCAGCTCGCGCCGGTTGCGGGTGATGAGTTTGCACAGCCGGATCAGAACGTCCTTGCGCTCGGACGGGTGCAGTTTTGACCACCGCCCCTGATCGAACGCTTCGCGGGCTTTTGTGACGGCAAAATCGACGTCTTCGCTGTTGCAGCCTGCAATTTCCACAAGCGCCTCGCCCGTGGCAGGATTTGTCGTCGTGAACGGCGCGCCTTTGCCGCGCTGGAACTTGCCGTCGATAAAGGGGGTGCGCGGAAAGTCGAGGTCCTGGGCGATTGCCTTGTATTCGCCATGGGTCAAAAGATCGCTCATATCGCCTCTCCGGTGATGTTCGAAATGGTGGTGTTCATGGTGCGGATCACCTCGGCCAGCTGGCGCTTGTCATCCTTGTTCAAGGGCTGAAGCGGCTTGCGCGGCGGGCCCGCGTCAATGCCACGCAAGGTGAGACCATATTTGATGCATTGGACAAATTTGCCGCCCTGCTCCAGCACGCTCATCAAGGGCAGCATGGCTGACATGATGGCGCGACCTTTGGTGAAATCCCCTTCGACCGCGCAGGCCTTATAAAGCGCCAGATGCGCCTCGGGGGCGAAATTGGACCCTGCACAGACCCAGGACCGCGCGCCCCATGCAAAGAATTCAAGCGCCTGGTCGTCCATACCGCAAGACAGCGCAATATGGGGATAGTCGCGCGCCAGCATGTGGACCCGGTTTATGTCGCCGGAGCTTTCCTTGATGGCGCAAAAATTGGGCGACCGCCCCAGCCTGTCGAGCGTTTCCTCATCCATGTTGACCGACATCCGGCCCGGATAATTGTAAAGCATCGCCGGAAGGTTTGCGGCCCGATCAATGGCCAAAGCATGCAAGGCAATCTCGCGGCCCGTGGGGTAGGCGTAGGGCGGCGTTGCGATCAAAAGCGCATCGGCCCCCGCCTTCTTGGCTTCTTGTGCGAAGCCAACGCTGTCCTCGGTACGGATCGCGCCAGTGCCGACGATCATCGGCACGCGTTTGTCGATCAAATCGGCGCATCGGTTCATCATCCAAATGCGTTCGGCTTCCGTCTGCGCGTAATACTCCCCCGTTGACCCAGCAACGATTATGCCATGCACACCGGCGAAAATCAGATGCTCGACAGTCTGTGCCAGCGCCTCCTCGTTGCACGAAAAGTCGTCGTGGTAGGGCGTCACGATCGGGGTGTAGATGCCTTCAAACTGCATTGCGTCGGTCTTTCATCGAGATCACATCCAAGGGGAGCGGGTCGGGGCGGACATATTTTTCCAACTGATCGCGCGACAGGTCCCAGTGCTGCAGCGTCAGATCGGTGGCAATCGTGGGCTCTTGCGCCTCAATCGCGGAAATCATCGCGTCATGCTGTTCGATTGCTTTGCGAACCCGGGTTTGGTCGGCCTCGGATTGCGGGGCAAAAAACGTCTGGCTCAGCCGCGTGTGGTCCACCAGCATGCGCTTCAGCCCGGCGAACAAATAGGGGTTCTGCGCCATTTCGCCGATGTGTTCGTGAAACTCGTGGTTCAGCAGTCCGGCCTTGGCGGCCTCCCCCGCTTTTGCCGCTTGCGCAAAGGCAAGCTGAACGGTTTTGAGCTGCCCCAATTGCCGCGAGGTGCGGTTTTCGGCGGCCTGACGCGCGATGGCGCAATAGATCAGCGGCGCGGTCTGAAAAAAGACCCGCATGGTTGAAAAGTCCATGGATTCGACCTTGGCGCCGCGGTTCTCTTCCAGCCTGACAAAGCCGCCTCCCGCTAACCGATGCAAAATTTCGCGCAGTGGCGTCCGGGAGATGCCGTATTCCTCGGCAAGGCTTGCTTCGTCCAGGTCGGAGCCCGGAGGAATGTCCTGCGTCAGGATGCGGGCGCGCAGATCCGCCGCACAATGCGCCTTGTTGTGTTTCGCCATTATTATCTCCCTGTACTATTTGTATACAAATACAATACAAAGGAGGTCAATGCTGAGCCGCGCTAGCTGGGCTGGCTCCGAAGGCGTTTGGCCTCCCAAAGATAGCTGTTGCGCGCTGTGGCGTTGATCTCAGTGTGTGCCAGATCTTGCAATGTGCTTGCTTTCAGTTCCCTGACATCAACCCCGACCGCCAGCAGGTGGTCGCACAGCTCCAGCGTCCATTGGTGGTCGGTGCTGGCATGCGCGGCGGCGCTCAGCGCCTCGACCCCGCCTGCAAGGACGATCATATGCTTGGCCCGCGCCTTGTCTGACAGGGTTCCAAGATGTGTCGGGTTGCCATCATACCACCCCAAAGTACCAACCGCGAAGGCGCGGGCCGACCATGAGGCTTTGCCGTAAAATTCACCCAGCCACGGCTTGTCTGCCAGATCGGCTGGCAGCGAGATGCTGGCGGCGATGTCATCCAGCGACAGGCCAGCATCCATGCCATCGGCCGTGTGCTGCATAACATGAAGAATGGCCCGCGCCGTCGAGGTCAGAACCTCAGACACGCGGTCCTTGCCAAAAACGGGCCGCGTGTGGCCCGGTGCCAGGACCTGCGCCCCGAACCCGTCCAGCATGGTCAGCGTGTCAGCCCAGGCCTGAAAATCGCGATAGGGCGTGCCGCGAATGGCGTAGAGGTTGGGGAAGGCGTGATACCAGTTGTCGCCGGGGATCAGAACACCGCTTTGCGGAAACCAGAGTGCGATATGATCCGGGGTTTCGCCGGGCGCGAAGACCAGTTCAACCTCGACCCCATCAAGATCCATGGTGCATGGCCCTGCGATAAGGCGGTTCGGCGGTATGTGACCCGCACCCAACCCCTCCGTCGGGCGGTCGCCGGGGCCGCATCCGATGCTCACCCGCTCCTGCGGGGTCAGCCCGAGGCCGAATTGAGCCAGCGTTCTGCGCCCAAGCGCCTTGGCCGGTGCAATACGGGTCTCGTCTTGCCCTACCAGATCAGACGAAAAGTCCGCATGGGCGACAATCTCGATCTCGCGGCCTTCGGCAAACACCGATGCCCCAGAGATATGGTCCCGGTGGCTATGGGTATAAATGATCCGGTCGATGGGCTTGTCAGTGATCTTTCGAAATTCCCTCAGCACATTGGTGGCCGCAGCGGTGCTTTCAGATGTGTCGACAATCGTGACCGACGACGCGCCCACAATCATGTGCTGGGTGGAGGCCGCAAAACCCACAGCGGTATAAATGCCGGGGCATAGCTCGATGATGGCCTTCTCGAATTGCGTTGCGTTATGGGCGACCAGTTCTTCGTTTGCCATGCTGCGCTGCTCCCTGCCTGACTTGCCTTGACTGTAACATTCGTTTGGTTGTCATGTTTATAAAATCCGCGGCTTCTGGACGAGGGCAACAGATGAGCAGAACCTACGCAGTGACCGGTGTCGCAAGCGGCATCGGGGCCGAGCTTGCCAGCCTCCTGAAATCTCAGGGCCACGCGGTTATTGGTTTTGACCGGGTCGCCCCCACTGTCGCGCTGGACCATTACATCGCATTGGACCTCAGCGATGACGCCGGGCTGCTGGCAGCCGCCGCGCGGACACCGCTTGCCATTGACGGGCTGTGCAACAACGCAGGTCTGCCGCCCCGCCCCGGACAGGAGGCGCTGATCCTGCAGGTCAATTTCACCGGCACGCGGGCGTTCACGCAGGCGATGCTGCCCCATCTCAAGCCGGGCGCATCCATTGTGAATATGGCGTCACGCGCCGGTCATGGCTGGCGGGACAATTTGGAGCAGGTCAAAGCATTTGCGGCGCTGCACCAGCAAGACGCGGTCGCGGCTTTCGTCGTCGCCGAGGGCCTTGACGCTACGCGATGCTATAACCTGTCTAAGGAGGCCGTGATCCTTTGGACCATCGCGATGACCGAGACGATGGTCGCCCGCGACATCCGTATCAATTCCCTCAGCCCTGGCGGAGTCTCGACGGGGATATTGGGCGACTTTCAGCGCGCATTTGGCGATCAGATGGCCCGCAACGTTGCGCGTGCAGGGCGGCCCGGAACAGCGCAAGAGATTGCGCAGATCGCGGCCTTTGCCCTGTCCCCGGACTGCAATTGGCTGAAGGGGGCTGACATCGCCATTGATGGCGGCATGGGGGCGTTCAACATGACGGATGCGCTTGGCTTGGATGCGATGCGCATTGACGCGACGTCTGACTCTGAAAGATAGCCGCCGCCTGCCCTTTCCCCTACCCTTGTTCCGGCCCGGGTCGTTTGCCGTAAAACGGGCGCTGGGACTCCGGCATTTCGCTTTCATCCCAAGCGCCAAGCACAATGCCGCGCACACGGGACCGCTTCTGTTCTGCCGAGACGTCTTCGGCGCTCATCGTGGTGCGTTGCGACAAACGCCTGGCCCAGTCTGACAGCTTTCCGGCCATCTCTGCCCGAATGTCAGAATGCGCCGCGCTCAACCCAAGGTCGTTTAATTCATTGGGGTCGGCCTCAAGATCAAACAGCATGGGGCGGAAACCCTGAGCATGGATGTATTTCCATTGCCGTGTCGCGACCATGAACTGCCGAGGGTCATCAACCGTAGCAGCAAAGGCCGCCGTGCCCGGTGAAATGCCGTAGTCATTTTCCGAGATCACGAAGTCCCGCCACATGTCAGGCGTTTCCCCGCGCAAAAACGGCAGCAGGGACCGGCCCTCCAAAATGTGCGGCGCTGGTGTGCCTCCTGCGACTTCAAGGAAGGTGGGGGCCAAGTCAATCGCCTCGACCAAGGCTTCACAACATGTGCCACGCGCCGCGTCAGCGGTTTTGCACGGGTCGCGCACAATCAAAGGAATTTTGGCAGAGCAGTCGTGAAACAGCTCTTTCTCGCCCATCCAGTGATCGCCCAGATAATCACCATGGTCTGACGTCAGAACAATAAGGGTGTCGTCCCAAAGACCGGATTGCTTGAGATGCGCAAACAGCCGTCCCATCTGGTCGTCACATTGTTTAATCAGGCCCATATAGGTCGGAATGACCTCCCGCCGCACTTTCTCGCGGGAGAAGGACTCTCCGACCTTCCCTTTGGCAAACGCCTCAAATACCGGGTGCATGTCCTGCAATTCGGCGTCGCTTCGGTTGACGGGGATCACGTGCTCGGGGCCGAACATATCGTTGTAGGGCGGCGGCGCGATATAGGGCCAATGCGGTTTGATGTAGCTCAGGTGTAGACACCACGGAGTGTCGCCTGCCTGCTCCATGAACTCGATCGCCCGCGTAGTCATGTAGGGCGTTTCGCTCTCCTCGTCCGAGATGGCCGCCGGTTTGCGGGAATTTTCAAGAAGCCAGCCCGATTGGATATTGCCGTCCGCGTCACGCGCAGAGTTGGCGAAGTCATGCCACGGGTTTTCGCCTACATAGCCCCGCTCACGCAGCCAGTCATTGTAGCGGGCAGCGCCTTGTTCGTCATAAAGGCCCGCCGGCCCCTCGGGCCGCATCCCGTCATCGCGTTCCCACACGTCAAAGCCGCATTGTTCGGTTCGAACGCCAATAATGCTGTCCTTGGGAATCCCCAGACGCCGCATCCCCTCCTCATCGGCCTTCATATGGGTTTTGCCGAGCAGCCAGCACTCCATGCCATGGTCGCGCAGGTGGTCTCCCATCGTTCGCTCGCCAACCCGCAGCGGCACCCGATTCCAGGTGGCACCGTGAGAATGGCAGTAGCGCCCGGTATAAAAGCTCATCCGCGAGGAGCCGCAAACAGGGGATTGGCAATAGGCGCGGGTAAACCGCACACCGTCGGCCGCCAACGCGTCGATATTTGGGGTCTGCAAATGCGGATGCCCGGCACAACTGAGATAATCCCAGCGAAGCTGGTCAAACATGATGAACAAAATGTTCTTGGGTTTCTCGCGCATCGCCAACCTCTTGCCAGACTGCATCCGGTGTTTTCAGGGGACCGTTTTGCCCCCACGCGTCTTTGCATAGCTGATCGTAGAGGTCGTTTGAAGCGCAGGTCACGCACATCATGGTCCATGATTGTACGGCGTACCCTCAACGTTGCGCTTGCCATATATTGCATTTGCCATCTACCCTCCGAGTCGATCAAGATTGATGCCCGGAGACCCCCTTGCACCCAGCGCTTATTCCCGCAGATGAAATTGATGATTTTGTCATCATCCGCGTGCGTGCCTTTGCCCGCAAAGTGCAACGCGCGATCCTGCGCGATATTCTGGCGGACGAAGATTTACCGTTGCTGGAATGGCAGCTTTTGTTTTCAGTCGCGCGGTTTGGCAGCTGCCATTTGGCCCATGTCAGCGCCAAGACCTCAATTGACCCCGCCCATGGCAGCCGAGCTGCCGCCGCGCTGGAAATGCGGGGATTGATTGAACGGCAAGAGGACCCGCAAAACCGCCGCTGCAAGCTGATCTCGCTGACCTCGGACGGCAGAGCGGTGTTTGACCGCATCTGGCCGCGTGCCAAAGCCCAGATGAAAAGTGTCACCGACCAGCTCGACGCCAGCGACTTCAAGGACTTCAAACGATTGCTTGGGTTGGTCGACCAATCCGCCGAGCTGCTTGACCAAGACGACACGAAACCTGTCGTCAAAACCGATATGCATGAGGATACCAGAATACCTGTGTGAACAAAGGCCAGCAAAAGGTCCGCACGGACAAGACAGCGCGCAAGCGCGCCACAACGATCAAACGTTTCTAATTCAGGGAGGAAGATATGAAACCGATGAAGATGATTGCTGCCAGTGCAGTGACAATGATGATGTCCGCAGGCGCATTCGCGCAGGCAAACCTAACGGCAGAGACCGCAAGCCCCGGTGGGGCGGTGCATTTGTCACCTGCTCATTTGACGGAAGTGGCGGGGACAAACGGCATCGCCAACATTCAGCTGGCGGATGGCCAAACGCTGACAAACTCGATCCAGAACGTCGCCGAGGGCAAGACCGACATTGCCGGCACGCCCTATATTCTGCCGTTTCTGATGAACCGCGGTGTTGGCCCATATGGCTCGCTCGGGGCTGAAAAGGGGGCGGAGCTTGCCGGCAATCTGCGCGCGATCACCCCTGTGACACTGGGTGTGTTCTTCCTGTTTGCCTATGACGCCAAGGGCATTGGCGGCTGGGACGACCTGAAGGGTCGCAAAATCTACAATGGCCCACCCCGTGGTGGCGCACTGACCAACGCCCGCAGCATGATCCAGATTGTTGCAGGCCTGAAAGACGGCGAGGATTATGAAGGCATGCAGGCCAACTGGGGTCAGGCCTCTTCGATCATCGCGAGTGGCGAACCTGATGCGGTGGTGCTGCCGGAATTGTTCCCGGGCAGCCGGCTGACGACCGTCGCGGCCGCCGGTAAGATGACCGGCTGGTCCATGCCCAAAGACATCTACGAGGGCGAGGCGATGCAGAAATACATGGTCGCACCCGGCTCCGCGCCATTCACCATCCCCGTGGCAGATTTGAGCGCCACAATGGGAGAAGACTGGACGTTTGTGTCCGAAGACGACACGTTCCGCGCCTTCTCAACGGTTGGTGGCATGGTTGTGAATAAGAACATGGACGATCAACTGGTGTATGATCTGGTCTCTACATATGTGGGCACAATGGATGAGCTGAAGGCCAAGGCCCCGTTCGGCAATACCGTCGCTTTCGACGAGCCGATGCAAGGCATGTGTGGCGCGAACCCGGTGCAGTACCACCCTGCCGCTGCGCGCGCATGGCGGGACGCGGGCTACACGCTTGATGACTGCGCTGTCGCGCAATAAGCCTGCACAGGTCTGAAACAATCGGCGTCGCCAAACCGGCGGCGCCCTTTTTCAACATAGAGCCACACCATGTCCAAGACACCGGCCACAGACGAGCAGTCGCGCTTGTTCCCCAACCATTCGTTGTATCTGATTGCGCTGGTCTTCGTCGCCATCGGCTTGGTGAACAGCATGCCGTCGATCCCTGGCTGGGAAGACATGTGGCGCAGCGTGACCGGGCTGGAAAAGCTCAAGGTCCGCGCCTTCGCGACGGAATGGTTCTACCCGATCACCTTTTTCATCATGATGCTGATTGTGGCGCTCAAACATTCGATGTGGCGGGCGTGGAAAGGCACCAGCCGCGCGGGTTTCGGGGCTTTCATGGATGTGGCACTGGTCCTAGCCGCCGCCACCATCTCGTGCACCTATCTGATCGAGATTGACAGTGTTTGCCTGATCGACGCGATCACGGGGGAACGCGCCCGCATTATGGCAGAGACCCTGAGGGCCGAGATTGCTTTTGCCGAAACGATGGGACTGCCCGCGCCTGACACGGTCGAGGACCCCAAATGCGTGGCCACAACCGGCGTCTGGCTGGTGGCGATCGTGGGCGTCTCGATCCTGATCTTTCTGGGCTACAACATCAAGGTTTGGGGGCTGCCGCTGGTGGCGATCTCGATCCTTGTGGCGCTTTACACCATTGGGACGGTGTTGGTGTGGTATTTTCACGGCCCCGACGACATCAACAAATATCTGATGACCAAGCTGGGCGGCGAGCCCCGCAGCTTCCTCGACGGGGTGCCAAACGTCCATGACGCGCTGGTCAATAATGCTGCAGGCATTTTGGGCCGGTTCATGAATGTCATCATGAACGTGGTCTTCCCCTACATCATCCTCGGGGCGCTTTTTGGCAAATCGGCGGGCGGTCAAACGCTTATCAAGCTGGCCTTCCGCTGGACCCGCAAGCTGCGCGGCGGCCCCGCACATGCGGCCATCGTCAGCTCGGCCATGTTCGGCACCATCACCGGCGGGCCGGTGGTCAACGTCTTGTCGACCGGGGTGCTGACGATCCCAATGATGATAAAGCGGGGGTTCTCCAAAACCTTCGCCGGCGGGATGGAGGCCGCGGCCTCCTCCGGCGGGTCCATCATGCCGCCCGTCATGGGCGTGGCCGCCTTCATCCTCGCCGCCATGACCGGAGTGCCCTACCGCGATGTTATTATCGCGGCGACCCTGCCCGCCATTGCCTACTTCCTGTGTCTGTTCCTCAGCGCGTCGTTCCAGTCCCGCAAACAGGGAATCCAGGCCATAGGCGATTTGACCGACGACATGCGGATCACCCGCGTTGACGTACTGCATCTCAGCCAGATCTTTCTGCCAATTCTGCTTATCCTAGTGTTGCTGCTGACCCCTAAAGACGTGGTTGGCTGCGGCCCGCTGGCATGGATCCTTGGCGCGGATGCCGCTATGCAAGGCGACCGCTGTGTCGTCACTTCGCTGCCATGGGTGCTGCAGGTGTTCCAGAACGCGGCCGGTGACGCGGGTGCCACGGGTTGGTGGGCCGCCGCCTTCGTGCTGTTGCTCTTGTTCCTAGACAAAGACTTCCGGGCCAAGCCCCGCAAGGTGCTTGACGCGCTGGCGGAGGCCGGGATCACCATCTCAACGCTTTACCTGATGCTGCTGGCGGTGACGGTGATCGACGTTTGCCTGAACTTCACCGGCCTGTCGGATTTCGTCGCAATTGATGTGTTGCGGTTCCTGCAAGGGTTCAATCTGGGTGGTGGCGGCTCCGTCATGTTCCAGTTCTTCGCGCTGGCCATCACCATGCTGCTGGCGGTGCTTTTGGGCATGGGCATGCCCGCAGTGCCCGCCTATATCAACGTGGCGCTTTTAATGGGGCCGATGCTGATCGGGCTGGGCATCGCGACCTTCACGGCGCATATGTTCATCTTCTATTTCGCCATTGCGTCAGCCATCACACCGCCCGTGGCGCTGGCCGCCTTCGCGGCCTCGACAATCACCAAGGCCGAACCGATGGCCACTGGCTTCAGCGCGGTGCGCTCGGGCATTGTGATGTTCGTGATCCCGTTTGTCTTCGCCTTCTACCCCGAGCTGCTGCTGGTCGACCAGGCCCTCATCGACCCGTCAAGCCCGTCCCGCGCACCGCTGCCGGGCTATGAGAACGGGGTCGTCCTCAGCACGCTTTTGTGGCTGCTCGCCCGCCTTGTTCTGGCGCTGTATCTGGTGGCCAGCGCCTTGGCGGCGCATGACGCCAGACCGCTCTCGGCGCTTTGGATCGCCGTTCGGCTGGGGGTCGCCATAGCCGTCATGGCACGGCCCGAGGTCATTCACCTTACTGCCGTCGGCTGCGCCGCATTTCTGCTTGGCTGGCACCATATCAATGCCCGTCGGGCGCATCCGGTCTGATCCAAACCATGACAAAGAAGCCGAATTTCCTGTTCATCATTACCGATCAGCAACGCGCTGACTGGCTGGGGTGCTACGGCCATCCGGTCCTCAAGACCCCGCATATCGACAGCATCGCCGCACGCGGCATGCGGTTCGACAATTTCCACACCGCCTCGCCCGTCTGCATGCCCAACCGCGCCTCGCTTCTGACGGGCCGCTACCCCAGCCTGCACGGGCTGCGCTACAATGGCTGCGTGCTGCCGCAAACCGCGAACACCTTTGTCGACGTGCTGGCAGGCGCAGGCTACCACACCGCCGCCATTGGCAAGAGCCACCTGCAGCCGTTCACCGGCATGTCCCCGATGGGCCGCGACGCGGCCAATGACAGCGAGGCATGGAAGGTGGACCGTCCCGACACCTATCAGGAAGAGCCGCCAAACTACGCAGGCCCCGACCGCTACCAAATAGAGACGCCTTATTACGGCTACCAGCATGTCGATATGGTCACGTCCCATGGCGACCGCTGCGGCGGGCATTACCGGCAATGGTTCCGCGAACATGCCCCCGACTGGGAGGCCCTGCACGACCCGGCTAACGAACTGCCGCACAACTATTCCTGCCCGCAGGCCTACCGCACGCCGATCCCCGAACACCTTTATCCGACCGCGTTTATCAAGGACCGCGCGGTGGACTATCTGACCTCGCGCGCGGGGCAGGACGATCCGTTCTTTGCCTTCATCAGCTTCCCCGACCCGCACCACCCGTTCAATCCGCCGGGCAAGTATTGGGACATGTACAGCCCCGATGACTTTGAGGTGTCCCTGCCGATCGAGGCCCATAAGAACCCGCCCAAGCCGCTGGCCTGGCTATACGACAACTGGAAAAATGGCGGCGGGCAGACCACGCCCCAAACCGCAATGATGCTGGGCGAGCAGCAGATCAAAGAGGCAATGGCGCTGACCGCTGGCATGATGGCCTGCGTGGACGATGCCGTTGGCGACATACTCGCCGCTTTGGAGGCCAGCGGGCAGCGCGACAATACCGTAATTTGCTACAATTCCGACCACGGCGACTATCTGGGCGATTTCAACATGATCCTGAAGGGCGCGATGCCGTTCCGCAGCATCACCCGCGTGCCCTTCATTTGGTCCGACCCCGATGGCCGTGCGGCAGGCGCAAGCGACGCGCTGTGTTCAACCGTCGATCTGGCGGCCACCATCTTGGAACGCGCGGGCCTGGAGCCGTTCAACGGCAACCAAGGGCAAAGTTTCCTGCCCGCCACCCAAAGTGGCGAAGGCCCCCGGCAAGAAACGCTTATCGAATATAATGACGGCGGTAAGCGTCTGGGGTTTGACCAACCCGCCCGCGTGCGTGCCTTGGTAACGCCAGAGTGGCGCTACACAGTTTACCGCGATCAGGACTGGGGTGAGCTGTATGACCTCAAGACCGACCCCAGCGAGACCGAAAACCTGTGGGACAGCCCACAACACAAAGATATGCGCGCGCATTTGGCCGAGCGTTTGAACCACCATCTGATTGCGCAGATGGATGAAAGCCCGCTGTCAGACCGGCTGGCCTAGCGGCGTTCAAGCAAAGGCAATATCGACCGCACCAAAATCGCCGAAATCAGCGGTAATCTGGCTGCCTGACGGGCATTCGACGGGGCGGATGAAGCTGCCTGACAGGATGATTTGCCCCGGCGCGATGCTTTGCCCGTATTGCGCCATACGCCGCGCCAGCCAGACCACGCTCTCGACCGGATCGTTCAGGACACCGGCCCCAAGACCGGTTTCCTCGACCTCGGCATTCTTTGAGGTGATCGCGCCGACCCAGCGCAAATCAAACGCGTCGGGGGCATGCTTTTGCGGCCCAAGCACGACGCCCGCATTGGCGGCGTTGTCGCTGATCGTGTCAAAGACGGTGCGGGTAGTGCCGGTCTGCGCGTCGACGCGGACAATGCGCGTGTCCAGAATTTCGATGGACGGCGCGACATAGTCGGTTGCTGCCAGCACATCGGCCCGGCTCACCTGTGCACCGCCAAGTGCGGATTTCATCACAAAGGCGATTTCGGCCTCGATCCGAGGCTGGATAAAGCGGCCTGCGGGCACGGTCGCACCATGTGCAAAGACCATGTCGTCAAACAAGATACCGCTGTCGGGGATGTCGATGTTCAGCGCATATTGCATCGCCTTCGACGTCAGCCCGATTTTCCACCCCACCACGGACCGGCCCTGCGCCAGCTTGGCGCGGTAAATGGCGTTCTGGATGGCGTAGGCGTCGTCCATACCCATCTCGGGGTGGCGTTTGGTCAGCAGCCCAATCTGCGTGCCTGTCGTCTCCGCTTCCAGCAGATCCTCGGCGGCCTTTGTGTGGTCCTCAGGCGTCATGGGGTTTCGTCCTCAATCGTGTTGCGCAAAGTGCCGATGCCGTTCACTTCAACCTCAACCACATCGCCGGGCTGAAGAAATTGCGGCGGGTCCAAACGCGCGCCCGACCCTGTTGGGGTGCCGGTGACAATGATGTCCCCCGGCTCCAGCGCCATAAAGGTAGAGATGTATTCGATCTCGCGACGGATCGGGTGCATCATCCGCGACAGAACATCATCCTGCCGCACCTCGCCATTCACACGGGTGATGATGCGGGCATCATCCAGCTGGGAGGCGTCGGTAAAGGGCACCAGCCACGGCCCAATCGCCCCTGAACGGTCCCAGTTCTTGCCCTGCGTGACGTTGAACTTCGCGTGGCGCACCCAGTCGCGGATCGTGCCTTCATTGCAAATTGTCAGCGCCGCGATGTGGTCGTAGGCATCGGCCTGCGCGATGCGGCGGCCGCCCTTGCCAATCACAATGGCAACCTCCCCCTCATAATCCAGCATATGGCTTTCAGGGGGTCGGATCAGTGGGCGGTCATGGCCGGTAAAGCCGCTCGCAAATCGCGGGAACAAGGACATGAATTTGGGCTGGTCGCTGCCGTCTTTGTATTCGGCGTTTCGGTCAGGGAAATTGACGCCCACGCATAGAATGCGCCGCGCATTGGGCATCACCATTTCATATTCGACATCGGTGTGGGTTGCGGATTTGCCCTCCGTCGCGCGCGCCAGCTTATCAAGTCCACCCGCCTGAACGGCGTCAAACAGCGTCGGCCACTGTGGAAAGGCGTCGCCCAGCGCAATCATGCCCTGTTCGGCAACCGCGCCATAATGGGTCGCCCCGCCAGATGTGTATGTCGCGAATTTCATTTGATCTGCTCCCAAACCTCTTGGACCACCGTGTGAACGGCCATCACGTCTACCCTTGTGGTGTCAAACTGGCCCACCTGAACCCTGATAATTTTGCGGCCGCCAAACGCGCCTTGGGTCAGGTACACCCGCCCGTCATCGTTTATTGCGTCTACCAGCCGTTGTTGCGTGGCGTCGTCGCCCGGACAGCGGAAGGAAAACAGGCTCAGGATCGGCTCGGTCACAATCTCAAATCCGTCCAACCCTCTGATGGCGTCGCACAGCTCGCCCGCCCAGTTGACATGGTTGCGAATGCGCAGCTGCAACCCTTCCAGCCCGTAGGACCGGATCAAGAACCACAGCTTCAAAGCGCGGAACCGGCGGCCAAGAGGAATGGTCCATTCCGAGTAATTGGTCACCGCGTCGCCGCTGGTTTTCAGGTATTCCGGCTCGATCTTGAGCGTGTTCAGCTGCGGGGTGGCGTCGCGCAGAAACTGCACGGAGCAATCAAACTGCGCGCCCATCCACTTATGCGGGTTGAACACGATGCTGTCGAAGCCGTCCACGTCTTGCCAAAAGGCCGCGTGATATTCGGGGCAGATCATCGCCGACCCCGCCCATGCAGCGTCAAGATGGGTATAAACATCATGCGCCTTCGCAACCTCCAGCACTGGCCCCAAATCGTCGGACGCGCCAACGCCGGTGCCGCCAGTGATCGCGATGACCCCGGCAGGCGTGTGGCCCGCCGCAATGTCGTTGCGTATCGCGATGTCCAACGCGGTTGCGTCCATCCCATGCAGCGGGCCTGTGCCCGGGATTTTGACCAGATTGTCTTGCCCAATCCCCGCGACCCAACACGCACGGTCAATGGAAGAATGCACCTGATCGGAACAATAGATGCGCAAATGCCCTTTGCCGGCCAGCCCCTCGCGATTGCCCGTGTAGCCCGTTGCGCGTTCGCGCATCGTCAGCACCGCCGACAAGGTCGCCGAGGATGCGCTGTCTTGAATAACACCGGTGAAGCCCTCCGCCAGTCCAAGCGCCTGACGCAGCCAGTCAACCATAACGCCTTCGACCTCTGTCGCGGCGGGGGAGGTCTGCCACAGCATGCATTGCGCGGCGACCGTGTTGACCAGCTGTTCGGCCAGCATCGACGGCGGGGCCGCGTTGGCAGGGAAATAGGCGAAGAACCGGGGATGCTGCCAATGGGTCATGCCCGGCATCACGATGGCCTCGAAATCCGCCATGATGGCGGCCATGTCCTCGCCCTCCATAGGGGGGGCGCTGGCCAGCTGAGCGGCGATCTTTCCTGGCGTGGTGTTGGGTCGCACGGGGCGGTCACGCAATGTCTTGTGATATTGCGCGCCCCAATCGGCGATTTCTTTGCTCCAGCCTGCGAACTCGTCCCAATTCATGGCGCGATGATCGGGCTGGCTTGAATTTGCGAGTCCTGCGTGTCCACGCCCACGAAGGTGGTGCCATGCTTGAACCAGCTTTCAGGCGCCGCCGCCCCCCACAAGGTTTGACGCTGCGGGTCCTTCAGGTCCCACTTGATGGGCTCAAGGTCAGGGTCCACCGTCTGATAGTCAGAACAATAGATTTCGATCCGATGCCCGTCGGGATCCAGAATATAAAGGAAAAACGCGTTCGAGATGCCATGGCGCCCCGGCCCGCGCTCAATGTTGCCGACATAGCCCGTGGTCGCCATCAGATCGAGCAGGTCGATGATGTTAAGCGGCGTCGGCACCCAGAACGCCACGTGATGCATACGCGGCCCGGTGCCGTTAGTGAAGGCCATGTCATGCACGCCGCCTTTGCGGTGCATCCAGGCCGCCCACAGCTTCTTGCTGTCCGCGTCCTCGGTATATTCGGTCACGCGGAACCCGAAATCGGAATAAAACGCCACCGACGCGTCAACGTCATGGCTGAAGCAGTTGAAATGGTCGATGCGCAGCGGTTTGACCCCGCGATACAACGCGTATTTCTGGTGGATCGGCTCCAGCCGGTCCATCTGGTGATAGAATTCCAGCGGAATGCCCATATTGTCGGAGGTCAGCAAAGTGCGGCCCTGATAGGGGCGCTCGACCCATGCGGTGGGTCGGCCCTTGCGTTGGAAATAGGCCTCGGCGCGGTCAATGTCGGCGTCGTCAAAGGTCTTGAACCCCATCACCTCGACGGTGCCGGGCTGGTCGGATTTTTGCAAAATGATGCAGTGGTGCCCGCGTTCTTCCATGGCCCGCAGGTAGACATGCGTGTCGTTCTCGTCGGTGATCTGCAGCCCAAGAATATCGGTATAAAACGTCTTGCTGGCGGCTAGGTCTTTGACGTTCATGCAGACATGGCTCAACCGGATCGTGTTGAAGTCGGGGTACAGGTTGGGGGCGGGAACTGGCATCCTACAACGCTCCTAACTTGGTGATTTTGTGCTGGCCGGTGGCAAAGCCTATATGCTTCTGCTCCATATAAAACTCGAACGACCAATCGCCACCGTCACGCCCGATGCCAGAGGCTTTGATCCCGCCAAACGGCGTCGGCAGGTGGCGCACATTCTCTGAATTGACCCAGATCATGCCCGCCTCAAGACGGTCGGTGAACCGCAAGGCCCGCGTCAGATCGTTGGTCCAGACATAACCCGTCAGGCCGTAGTCCGTGTCATTTGCCAGCTCCAGCGCCTCCTCCTCGGTACGAAATGGGATCGACGTCAGAACCGGGCCAAAAATTTCTTCTTGCGCGATGCGCATCTGGTTGTTGGCACCGGTGAACAGGGTTGGCCGCACAAAATAGCCCTCGTCCCCAACCGCCTCGCCACCCGCGGCGACGGTCGCGCCGTCTTTGCGCGCAATGTCGAAATAGCTGGTGACCTTATCGAAATGTTCCTCGCTCACCAAGGGGCCAATCTCAGTGGCCGGGTCCAGCGGGTGGCCGACATTGATCTTGTTGACCCGCTCCACCAGCTTGGCCTCAAACTCCTCCCGGATGGTGTCTTGCACCAGCAGGCGGGACGAGGATGTACACCGCTCACCGTTGATCGAGTAGATCATGAAAATGACCGCATCCAGCGCGCGGTCAAGATCGGCGTCGTCAAAGACGATCACCGGATTCTTGCCGCCCAATTCAAGATGGTTGCGCTTCAGCGTGTCCGCGCCCTGCTTGGTGATAAGCGAGCCGGTGCGGCTTTCGCCCACAAAGGCGATGGCCTTGATTTTGGGGTGCTCGCACAGCGCTTTACCCGCCCCTTCGCCAAACCCGTTGACGGTGTTCAGAACGCCCGGCGGCAGGCCCGCTTCCTCGGCTATTTCAACCAGCAGACGCGCGGTCAATGGCGAGGCCTCGGCAGGTTTGTGAACCACGGTGCAGCCCGCGGCCAGCGCAGGGGCGATCTTCCAGGTCGACAGCATGAAGGGCGTGTTCCACGGCGTGATGACGCCAACCGGGCCAATCGGAACACGGCTGGTGACATTCATCAGCGTCGGCGATTTCAGATGCTGGCCGTCGCGGGCCTGCACAACCTGATCGGCAAAGTAGCGGAAATTCTCTGCCCCGCGCAGGGCCGCTTTGGACATGAACTTATAGGCCTGCCCGGTGTCCCAGCATTCGCATAGCGCGATTTCTTCGGCCCGCGCCTCGATGCCCTCGGCCACCTTGATAAGGATTTTCTTGCGCTGGGTCGCAGGCATGTCGCGCCACTGCGCAAACGCCGCATGGGCCGCATTTGCGGCCGCGTCTATGTCGTCGGCCGTGCCATGTGCCACGTCGCAGATGACGCTTTTGTCCACCGGTGATGTGGTCTGGAACACTCCGCCCGCGCCCGGTTGATCCGCGCCCGCGATGCGGTTTTTGATGCCGCCGTCCTGAAACCGTTTCAGGAAGCCGTTCAATTTGGTGATGTTGTCGTCAAGCTGGCTCATGCGGGGGTCTCCAAATGGTCGCGGACATTTCCTGATTTCGGCGAAAGCTCGGCGTCAATATCGCGCATCTCGGCGGACAAAGCGATGGACCGCGTTGCCATGGCCGGCGCAACAAAGTTTTCCAGGGCCGCAAAAATGCGGGCGATCGCGTCGCGCTTTACCTCGGCGGGCCGGCCTTCGCGCAAGCGCACCGACAGATCTATGAACCCATGCTTTGGGCTGCCATCGGCCATGGCCAGATGATCGACGCGGGTTGCGCGGACGCGGATGCCTGCGGTCGGGAACGTGTCGATTTCGGCGGCTGTGGCCCGAAGCACCTCGCACAGGGCGGCTATGTCCACGACCTCTTCAAGGTTGGCGGAATAGTCGATGTGAAAATGCGGCATGCTATTTTCCTTAACATGTTAATTGTTGCGAAGTTAATTAATGGTATGCTGAGTTGTCAAGACCCGTTTGGCGGTGCAAACGGTCAGCGCGACACAACCTGAGGCCCCTATGACAAAAACGCTCCCCTCGACCAGCCGCTCGCTTCCCATTGCGCTGATCCGCGCGCGGGAAGGTGTGATGTCGCCGATCCGTGACATGCTGTCCGAGACCGACATCACCGAACAGCAATGGCGCGTGCTGCGGGTGCTGGCGGAATTTGGGCGCATGGACACCAAAACGCTTGCGGATCGCTCTTGCCTGCTGTTTCCGAGCCTGACCCGCATCGCAGCCACCCTGCGCGACAAGGGGCTGGTCACCCAGACCCGCGACGACAAGGACCGGCGGCGGCAGTTCATCAAGATCACGGCGCAGGGGCAGAAAATTATTGATGACCGGGCCGCGCAAGCGGCAGAGATCGTGGCCGGATTCAAATCCACCTTGGGGGACGAGAAATACGAAACGCTTCTGGATCTTCTCGCCCTGCTTGACCCCAACGCGCATGACTAGCGGCTCACGGTGCCGTCTGCGCACCAGCTGTCAAATATCTCCAAAGCCTTGTCCGCAAATGCCGCGTCATTGATGTGACAGGCGATCCGGTGCTGCGCGACATTGGCGGGCAAGCTGCGTTCCAACTCGGACAGAAACGCCGCCAGACCTGCGCTGTCATGTAGGTCCGCGCCCGCGCGGTCCCATTCGCCCAAACCATCCTCGGGCAGGATAACCGCAACCGGCCCCGCTGCTTTGGCCAATTGCGCGGCATGGGCATGCGCCACCATTTTGCGTTCCTCGCCGCTCAGCACAATCGAGGTCAGCAGCCGGTTATGTTCGTGCTTCGGGTGGTCGCGCCATTTGTCCGGCATGGGCTGCCAGCCTACTACATCGACCAGATCATAGCATCCCGGCGCCACAATTTGCGGGGTGCCCCGCGCCCCCGCGCCCGTCAGCCGGTCCGCCCCAGCCGAGATGTTGGAGCCATGGATATGGTTGCCCAGCTCCTGCGTGCAGAAATCAAACACGCAGGCAAAGGCCCCCTGCCCTGCCAGGCTTTCAAACGCGCGCCCCCCCATGCCGGTGGCATGGAACACGGCCACCTCAAAGCCCCGCGCCTCCAGCGCGGGTTTCAGCGGCACCACATATTTCAGCGCCGAGGTGCCCAGCGACATCATCCCAATCAGGGGCTTGTCGACATCCGGCATCTGCACGGCCCGCGCGGCCCCCAGCACGGCACCCGCCGCTTGGCTCAACGACGCTTTGCAGACCGAATTCAGCCCATAAAGCCCCCCTGCCCACAGGATCATTTGCGTATCTGCCGCCAACCGTTCCGCCGGGATCAGCGGCGAGAATGAAACGGTCGAGACAATGTATTTCGGCACGCCAAGCGGCAAAGCCGACGCCACATCCAACGCCAGATCGGTCCCCATCGTGCCGCCCAGCACGATCATCCCTTCAAAGACGCCCTGCGCATAAAGCCTTGCCGCCAGAAGGCTCGCCCCGTTTGCCATGATCTGCATCGCGGTGTTTTCGTCACCTGATGCGATGGCGGCCTTGATCGAGCTTGCGCCGGCCTCGGCCACGTCATGCTTGGAATAATCCGTCGGTGCTATGGGGTCGCCCAGGACCGAGACATCCACCGTGACAACCCGCCCCCCTTGTTGGCGGATCACATCGGCCAGAAAGCACAGCTCGTCGTCCTTGGTGTCATAGGTCCCGATCACCAGGATGGTTTTGTCCGTCATAGTTTGATCCAAGCGGTCTTGAGGTTGATGTATTTCTCGATGGCATGCAGCGACTTGTCCGACCCGTTGCCCGACTGACCAACGCCGCCCAAAGGCACGGTGCCGTCGGCCCCGCCATAGGTGTTCACATGCATCACACCCGTGCGCACGTCGCGCACCATTCGGTGCGCGCGGCTCAGGTCAGAGGTCCAAACCGCCCCCGCCAATCCGTAGACGGTGGAATTGGCCAGATCGACCGCCTCCGCGTCGGTCGAAAAAGGCGTCACGCCCAGGACCGGGCCAAAGACCTCCTTTTGCGCCAGCGTCGCGTCACGGGTCACGCCGGTCACAATCGTGGGTGCCATGTAATAGCCGCCGGTCTCTTGCAGAATGCGTGTGCCACCGGTCTTGAGCTGACCGCCCTCGGCAAGCGCCGTCTCGACGAAGCCAAGATTGGCGGCGAGTTGCTGTTGCGAGTTCACAGCACCGATATGAGTGTCGATCTGCAGCGGGTCGCCGACCCGCATCGCCTCCGCCGCTTTGGCAACTTCGGCGACGAAATCGTCATGGATGGCGTCCTCGACCAGCAGGCGCGAGCCCGCCACGCAGACCTGCCCTGCATTGCGAAAGATGCCGCCTGCCGCGACTTTGGCGGCCTCCGCCAGATTGGGGGCGTCGGCAAAGACGATGTTGGGGGATTTGCCGCCAAGCTCCAGATAGACCCGCTTCATGTTGGACCGCGCCGCATAGTCCATCAGCCGCCGCCCCGTCCCCCCGGACCCGGTGAACACCAGCACGTCGATATCCATCGACAGGCCCATCACCTCGCCTACCACAGCGCCTTCGCCGGTGACCGCGTTCAAAACGCCGGGTGGCAGGCCTGCCTCCAACGCCAGATCACACATGCGCATCAGCGACAGCGACGCTGTCTCGGACGGTTTGACCACGACCGAATTGCCCATCGCCAAGGCGGGTCCCAACTTCCATGCGCCGATCATCATCGGGAAGTTCCACGGGATAATCGCGCCCACGACGCCCACCGGTTCCTTGTGGATCAGGCCAAGCACGTCCGGCGCGGTCGGGGCGATCTCTCCGTAGATTTTGTCAAGCGCCTCGGCGTAGTAGCGAATGGTCGCGGCGGCCGATCCCGGCTCCGCCTTCAAGGCCATGCTGATTTCGGTGCCGTTGTCGCGCACCCCCAACACGGCCAGATCCAAGGCATGCGCGTCAATCAGATCCGCCCATCTCATCAACACTTTCTTGCGCGCGGCAGGCGGTTGCCCGGCCCAGCGGCGGTCCTCAAATGCGGCACGCGCGGACGCAATCGCCCGCTCCATGTCCTTGGCGGTCCCCTTGGCCGTGGTCGTCAGAACCGTCCCGTCGATAGGCGAGACAATGTCCATCACCCCCCCGTCAGAGGCAGAGACGTGCCGCCCCTCAATCAGATGAGAGAAAGCCGGGACAGGCTGCGCGCGCAGGGCGTCGATTTTGGTCTGGTCCATCAGGGGTCCCTTATGTCGGTGTCGTGCAGATCATGGTCTTCTTCGCATTAAGACGCACGGGATTCTTTGAGCATCTTTCGCAAAAGCAGCGGCGGCAACCCGTTTCAGGTGCCAAAGGCGGACATATCCTTGGGTCCAATGGCTTGGTTCATATATTGAACCTATGGTTCACAAATCTGTTGTCTTGTGAATTTCCCTATGTCACACCCGTTGCAGTCGGGATGAAACGAAAGCCGCCGCATGTCCTCTGCCACCAAAGCGCTGACCTTGCTGTCCCATTTCTCGGCCGACTGCCCCGAAATTGGGCTGTCGCATATGTGTCGCGTCGCGGGCCGCGACAAGGCGACAACCTATCGCCACCTTCAGGCCCTTGAAGCAACGGGTTTTGTTGAACAAAATCCGCTGACCAAGCAATACCGGCTTGGCCCTGCGGTCCTGCACCTTGCCCACCTCCGGGAGGTCACCGTGCCGCGAAAGGACGCCGCCTTGGCTGCGGCCTCTACCTTGGCGGAGGCCACGGGCGAGACGGCCCATGTCTCCGTTTTGTCGGGGACGACCGTCTACGCGTTATGCGACTGCCTGTCGCCGCGACATGGCACGCGGGCCGTTATCGACATCACCACCTTCCCGCTTCACGCGACCGCTTCCGGACTTTGCGCAATGGCCTTTGGCCATGACGCGCTGATGGAAACGGCCCTTGAAAACCTGACGGGGTTCACATCCGCCACGCCTCAGTCCAAATCGGATTTGCAGACGCTGATCGCCAGCATCCGCGCCACCGGGTTTGCCTGCGCCGACCAAAGCTACGAGTCCGAGATACAAGGGATCGCCGCGCCGCTTTTTGACCAGACGGGGCGCTATGCCGGGGCTGTTGCGGTCGCCTGTGTCGCCTCGCGGTTCACGCGGGCCTTGGAGCAGACCATCACATCCGAATTGATAATCGCCGCCCGCGCCATCACCCGCAGCTGGGGCGGCACCATACCCACCCCGATCGAGGCCGCTTGGGCCACACTCGACACAAACCCGCAAGAATTGGACACCACATCATGAAAGACTCAAACTTCCTGAAGGAACATAATGGCCGCTTGATGTGGCATCCTATGACCTCGCCCAAAGACAGCGTGGACCAGCCTCCCAAGATCATCACCAGCGCCGACGGCGTGTCGATCACCGACATTGACGGGCACCGCGTAGTGGACGGGGTGGGCGGACTGTGGAACGTCAACCTGGGCTATTCCTGCCAGCCCGTCAAAGATGCGATTGCCCGCCAGCTGGACACTCTGCCCTATTATTCCACCTTTCGCGGCACCTCGAATGACGTGGCGATTGAGCTGTCCTACGAGCTGGGCCAGTTCTTCGCTCCCGACGGCATGTCGCGGGCTTTCTTTACATCCGGCGGGTCCGACAGCGTCGAAACCGCGCTTCGGCTGGCCCGCCAATATCACAAGCTGCGCGGCGCAGAGGGGCGCACCAAATTCCTGAGCCTCAAGAAGGGCTATCACGGCACTCATATTGGCGGCGCGTCGGTCAACGGAAATGCCAATTTCCGCACCGCCTACGAGCCGCTCCTGCCCGGCTGCTTCCACATCCCCGCGCCCTACACATACCGAAACCCGTTCAATGAAACCGACCCAAAGGCGCTGGCGCAGCTGTGCATTCAGGCGCTGGAGGACGAGATCGCGTTTCAGGGGGCCAACACCATCGCCGCCATGATTATGGAGCCGATCCTTGGCGCCGGCGGCGTTATAGTGCCCCACCCCTCCTTCGCGCCTGCAGTGCAGGACATCTGCAACCGCAACGGCATTTTGCTGATAACGGACGAGGTTATCACGGCCTATGGCCGAACCGGCGCGTGGTCGGGCGCGCGGCTTTGGGGCATTCAGCCAGATATGATGGCGACCGCCAAGGCGATCACCAATGGCTACTTCCCGTTTGGCGCGGTGATGCTGGGCGACAAGATGATCGAGGTGTTCGAAGACAACCCCGCCGCCAAGATCGGCCACGGCTACACCTATTCGGGCCACCCCGTTGGGGCGGCGGCAGCGCTGGCCTGTCTGGCGGAAACCAAACGGCTGAACGTCACCGAAAACGCCGCCGCGCGCGGCACGCAATTGTTTGACGGCTGCAAAGCACTGATGGAAAAATATGACATCATCGGCGACGTGCGGGGCGGCTACGGCCTAATGACCGCGATTGAAATGGTCAGCGACCGCGCCACCAAAAAGCCCATCGACGCGGGGGCCGCAACCGCTGTGCAGGAGGTCGCTTACCAGAACGGCGCCATGGTGCGCGTCTCTGGGCCGAACCTGATCCTGTCTCCGCCGCTTGTGCTCAGCGAAGGGGACGCCGACACTGTGCTGGCCGCGCTTGACGCCGGTTTCGCTGCTGCTGGAAAGGCCAAGACATGACAAATGACCACGTGGTCCTGCTGGGCACCAAAGGCGGCCCGGCCATCCGGCCCGGCTCGTCCCTGCCGACATCGAACCTGATCTGCCTCAACGGGCAGCAGATTGTGCTTGATTGCGCCTTGGGCGTGACAAAGGGGCTGGTGGATCAGGGGATGCAGCTGAAGGATCTATCGCTGATCTTTATCTCGCACCTGCATTCCGACCATTATCTTGAGCTTGGCCCCTTGCTACACACTGCCTGGACCGCGGGGCTGAAAACCGAGGTCGACATTTATGGCCCGGCCGGAATTGATGCCTATTGGGACGGCTTTCTGGCCTCCATGAAGGCCGATATTGACCTGCGCATTGACGACGAGGGGCGCCCCGATCTGCGCGGGCTGGTGGCCATCCATGTGGTCGATGCGGGCGACGTGATGGAAAGCGGCGGCGTCTCGGTGCAGGCCATTCGCACCGAACACCCCCCATTGGTCGACTGTTTCGCCTTCGCGTTTGAAACGGCCAATACCCGCGTGGTCTTTTCCGGTGACACGGCCCCGATCAGCGCCCTGGAGGACTTTGCCCGAGACGCCGATCTGTTGGTCCATGAGGCCATGCTGGAGGCTGCCCTGCCCGCCTTGATGAAACGCGTGGGCAACGGGTCGGACAAATTGATGGATCATTGGCTGAGGTCGCACAGCTTTGCCCATGACGCCGCCAAGACGGCCACGCGGGCGCGGGTCAAGCGTCTTGCGCTGTCGCATCTGATCCCGTCGGACGATCCAGACTATGGCCCGCAGGACTGGCAGGATGCCGTTCAGGGGCATTGGGACGGCCCGCTTGTGGTCGGGCATGACGGGGTCAGGATCGACCTTTAGTTGCCTTCGTTACACGACGTTCAGACTGACCCGCATGTCCGGCCTCAATTCCGCGCACACGGCATCGGCCAAATTGCTGGCCAGACGGGTTTCGATATGGCCCGCAACAAACTGATTTGGTGCGTACAATGTCAGGCGATCGCTCACACGCTTTTTTCCACCGGCCAACTGATTCCAATCGGCGCAAATTGACTGAGCCGCTCTTGCCACCCCAGGCAACAGCGGCTGCGCTATCAGGCTGATTTCCGCTGACCTTTCGGCATTCTGATATAAGCCGTCACAACTTTGTCTAAATTGAGGCTTAATCTGCTTACCAAGACGCGGAAGAACCTGCTGTTATCGCGTTTGATGGTTTGCACTCATGGGGTATTCGCCATTAAACTGTATTGACAATTAGTTTAAGCGCGGCGGCTGCCCCGCGTGCTTTTATTCAAGAGGGTATTAAAAAATGGTTGCACCAACTGATCCAAACTATGGTTTGCAAGGCCAATATGGCCTCATCGGGGACATCGAAACAATTTGGGACGAGTATAATGGCGCCGGCGTCCACGTCGCTGTGTTTGATGACGGCGTAGAATCGACTCATTCTGACCTTGCCGGAAATTACGACGACAGCATTCAGTTCACATATAACGGGGTCACCTACGACTCTGAACCCAACGGCCCGAACAACGGGCACGGCACAGCCTGCGCGGGCATTATTGGCGCGGTCGGCAATAACGGCATTGGCGGCGCGGGCGTCGCATGGGGCGTCACCCTCACAGGCGTGGACTATCTGGTCGAAATCCAGAACGCGATTTTTGCAGGCGGCGGCTTCAACGCGGGGCTGCTGCAAGCGGTGATGGAGCACACTGTCAATTTTGATGTTGTGAGCAACAGCTGGGGCTCTGATCCCCTTTATGCAAGCTTCCAAGACGTGAACAATTCCGGCAGCAGCGCTCAAATTACGGTCGACGCCTTTGAGTATGCGTCCGCAAACGGACGCGACGGGCTGGGCACCATCATCAATCAGGCTGCGGGCAACGAGACGTTGAACCTGAACGGGTCTGGCGTGAATGGCACGCGGTTTACCGTCTCCGTGGCAGCGACTGATCTGACCGGCAATGTCGAGGACTATTCCAACTGGGGCGCCGCGATGCTGGTTTCCGCCCCGGCGATCAACTATACGACTGACCTGTCTGGTTCTGACGGCTACGACGCAGGCGATTTCACCCAAGGCTTCAACGGTACGTCAGCCGCGACGCCGGTGATTTCTGGCGTTGTCGCGCTGATGTTGGAGGCCGAAAGTGGCCTTGGCTGGCGCGATGTGCAGAACATTCTGGCGATGTCGGCATCTCACACAGGATCCGCCTTTGGCGGGCTTGGTACCGGCGACGAAGTCGGGGACTGGTTCTCGAATGGCGCGGACAACTGGAACGGTGGCGGCCAGACGTTTCACCTCAGCTACGGCTTCGGCATGGTCGACGCCTTTGCAGCGGTTCGGATGGCTGAAGCCTGGTTGGTCATGCACGAAGATGCAGAGACCAGCGCAAACGAAGTGCATACAACGTATGACGGCGACTCACTGTTTCTGGCCGACACAAGCACCGTTTCTACGTCGATTACCGTCGGCGCGGGCGAAAGCATCATGATCGAGGACATCACAGTTACCCTTGATGTGAGCCACACATATCCAGGCGACATCACGGTGGTTCTGATTGCGCCTGATGGCACCGAATTCACGTTGTTTATCCGCGAAGGCGGCGGCAACGACATCGACTTCACTTGGAGCTTCGGGATCACTGGCGCGCTTGGGATGGCTAGCGAAGGGGTTTGGACGATCCAATTCACCGACAGCGCAGGTGGCGATACTGGCAATCTTGCGGATTGGGATCTGGACTTTTACGGCACTGAAATCAGCAGTGATGACGTCTACCACTTCACCGATGATTTCTTGATGATGCAATCCGCCGAAGGCGGCCGGAACAATCTAATCGACGACGGTCAAGGCGAGGACTGGATCAACATGTCCGCCATCGCTGGGCGGGCGCTGTTGGTCATGGGCGGCGCATCGGGCCGCATCGAAGTTGACGGCACTTTCTGGAGCGACATCGCGGCGACATCGGCCATTGAAAACGCCTACATGGGCGACGGCAATGACCGGGTCATCGGCAACGGTCTGAACAACGAAATCCACGGAGCGCGCGGCAGCGACCGGCTTGAGGGGCGTGGCGGCGATGACGTCCTGAACGGTGGCGCTGGCGCTGACACGTTGGACGGCGGCAGCGGCCTCGATTTGGCTGACTATTCCACGTCGGATCGTCGTGTGAAGGTTGACTTGAACGATGCATCTGCAAATGCGGGCGACGCAGCACAAGATACCTTCATCTCGATTGAAGGGGTCATTGGCACAGATTTCCGTGACACCATGTCGGGTGATAACCAATCCAACGTCTTCATTGGCGGCAATGGAAATGACTTCATGTATGGCCGTGGCGGCGACGACATTTTGGATGGTGGCGACGGTGCTGACCGGTTGAACGGCGGCGGCGGCACCGACATTGCCAGCTACGCGTCCTCCGAGAACGGCATCACAGCTGACCTCAACGATAGCTCAAACAACCGCGGCGACGCCAATGGCGACATCTATGTCAACATCGAAGGCCTCAGCGGCACCGATCGCAACGATGACCTGTCGGGCGACTCGGGCGATAACATCCTGATCGGTCTTGGCGGACAGGATGAGCTTGTTGGCCGCAACGGCGACGATGTTCTGAACGGCGGCGAAGGGCGTGACCTTCTTGTCGGTGGCGGCGGGCGTGACTTCTTGTCCGGCGGGGATGACAGCGACCGTGACGAATTCCGTTACAACAACGAATTCGACAGCGGTGTTGGCGGCGCGGCACGTGACCGGATCATTGATTTTGACCGTCATAATGACGTGATTAACCTAAGCAGGCTCGACGCTGACAGCACCACCGGCGGCAACCAGGACTTCGACTTCATTGGCAACAGTGATTTCAGCGGAACGGCCGGCGAATTGCGCTTCGTTCAGCAAAATGGCCGCACGATCATCCAAGCCGATACTGATGGCGACGGCGTTCGTGACTTTGAGATCGAGCTGACAGGCACTATGAACCTGCACGCAAACGACTTCATCCTGTAAAAAACCCTGCCGGTCGCCTCTACTTTTTCCTGAGGCGGCCCGGCACCAGCTTTTTCAGATCCCCCAGACCTTTTATGTTGCGAAGCTCTGTGAGCAGCCGGCCGCGTCGTTCGGCGTCCAAAACCTTTTGGGTTTCCTCGTAGCAACGGGTTCTAATCTGGTCCAAACGGTCGGCTAAGGCTTGGACGTCAGGGCTTTTGTGAGTTGGCTTATCGTGGCCTTCCAGCAATCCCAATTGGGCGGAATGCTCCAACGCAATTTGGATTAGATCGTCCTCGCACGAGATCCCCTCCCCTTCGGCTGGGAGTTTTTCGCTCAGGTCCACCCCGCCCATCTGTCGCTGTACCCAGACTGTCTGACCGCGATATTTTTGCAATGCGGGTTCCAGCAAACTCGCAGCAAAGATCAGTCTACGGCCCTTGATTTCATGCAACGCCGCAATGAACGCTTGGTTCATCCGCAATGCTGAGCCAAATCCCAATGGCAATCCGTCACCAAACTTGCGCTGAACAAACAGCATAGCCGTGGCTTCCAGCGACAAGGTCTCATTGTTGCGCTTGGGGGGATTGATGGGGCGGGGCAAACCCGTCCAATCAGCAAAGTCTGCGACAATGTCGCCGTCCTTCAGATTGGCGCGAATATAGGGGCGCAGATGTACGTGGTCGGCTCCAAACAGCACCTTATAATTGTTGAGGACCTGATGGTATCTCGGCCAAATACTATCCATCGACAGCGGCGTCCGGCCCGAGGATTTCAGTCTTTGTTGAAAGGCGCTTTGCACCAGAGAGACGGGTGGGCGAATGTAAAAATAGACATCTATCTGGGAAGCGAACGGCTCCAAAAACGCTTTGATCGCAGCGGGATCAACGGCCCGTTGAGAAAACATAGCCTCAGCGGAATAGAGCATAGTCGGCTTGGTGCTTTTCACCAACGCATCGGTGTTACGGGCCAGCATACGTGCTTGCAGGTCTTCAAAGTCGAAATTGGTGCGTCTGGCGACAGCAGCAGCAGCCTTGTCAGAGGCTGGGAACATCGTTTTGAACGCCCAAGACAGGTTGTGCGAATTGCCCGTGCCATAGTCATAGGCAGGGTCGTCCGCCGCGCCAAACGCGTTTTGAATGGCGCTGGAACCGGTCTTGTGCATGCCGCCATGCAATATAATCTTCACCGTTTTCCCCTACCCAACACAGTGTCATTCGTCGTCATCAAGCGTCGCGACCCCCATATTTTGCTCGTGATGGGAGATCGCGTCTTCTATGTCGTCAAACCATTCCAGTTTTCCGTTCTCCAGCACTGCCCCGCAAGTGCAATTGCGCCGCAACATCGCCGTCCCGTGCGACACCATGATCGCTGTGCTGTACTTAAGCCGTTCTTGAAACACCGCCTCACTTTTGGCCCGGAACGTCGCGTCGCCCACCGATGTGGTTTCGTCAACCAGGTAGGTGTCGAAATTCACGCCCATAGATACGCCAAACGCCAATCGCGACTTCATACCGGAAGAGTAGTTCCGCGTCGGTAGGTAAAAGTGGTCGCCCAGCTCGGCGAAATCCTCCACGAAATTCACCAACGCATCCGTGTCGACACCGTAAACGCGCCCTATGAAGCGAATGTTTTGCAAACCCGTCAGGTCAGGGTGAAAGCTGCCGCCAAAGCCCACCGGCCATGAAATGCTGCCAGTGCTTTCAACCCGCCCAAAATCGGGGTCAGCCGTCCCCGCAATAATACGCAGCAATGTCGATTTGCCTGCTCCGTTGCGACCCAAAAGCCCGATCCCGGTGCCTTCAGGGAAATCTATGGAAATATCATCCGCGATGACCTTCCGCTTGCCTTGGGTTTGAAAAACCTTGGTGATGTTGACGAGCCGGATCATAGGGCCCTGCGTCAGCGACGGTCGCGGATGGAATAGTAGATCAGCGCCAGAATGGCCCATGCCATCGTCAAGAATAGCCCCATCAGTCCGATAATAAGGAAGCGCTTAGGGTATTTCGACGATTCAGCCAGCGTCGGTTCGATATAGGCAGCCAAATACCGCGACTGGCGTTGTGCCTCCGCCTGCGAAATATCGTAATTGGTCAGCGCAGCCCGGTAGGCTTCTTCAGCAAATTCGCGGTCAACCGTCAAGCGCTCGAATTCTGCGAAGATTGATGCGTAATCCTCGCCCCCCGGCCCTTCCCCGCCCACACCGAATTTCTGCCGCTCCGCTTCAATCTGGGAACGGATCACCTGGATACGCCGTTCGCCTTGGCTGATGCGGGGGTCACCGTCGCGGGTGGTCTCCCGCAGCAGGTCATAATCAATCAGAGCTTCAGCAAGCTGGGCCTGCAACGTCCCAAGCAAACCCATCTGGCTTTGCACATCCGCATTGGGGTCCACGATCTGGGTGCGCAACCGAAACCCGGTAATGGCCTCGCGCGCGGATTTCAGCCGCTCGACCGCGCGTTCCAGTTCTTCCGTCGCATATCGCGTCGCGTCAGCCCGCGATATGTCTGAAAGCGAGTTGATAAGCGCACTGCTTTCCTCAAAAATCGCGGTGGACAACATTTCAGCGTCCTCTGGCGTAAACGCCAACGCGCGGATTTCGATCAGCCCTGTGCCGCCATCATAGAAAACCTTCACCATGCGCGGCCAATAGTCGACGAGGTCTTCAATCGGTCCTTCCTCGTCAATCGCAAAAATAGGATCATTCTCAGGCTTGGAGAATATCTTCCGCAGATCAAGCCGCGCATCGACACGCTGCACCAGCTGCTGGCTCTTCATGAATTCAAACAGAATATCTGTGTCGGACCCGCTGGAGTTCGACAGATCAGTGATGCCACCCAAAATCTCGACAGCCGCGCCAATTTCTTCTTTGCGCACGGAGAAGCCGACAGTTGAGTGGTATTGATCCGCCGCGCGCGTGGTCATGTACCAAGTGGCCGCCGCGACTGGCAGAAAGACCAAAATCACAAAGTAGACCATCAGCCCCCAATGCCGGCTGCGCGCACGCGCGGGCCCCGCCGCTGGCATGACGTTCACGACGGCAGGTGGCGGTTTTTTGGATCCTTTCTTGACCTTGCCAGCCGGCTTGTCGCCATTGCGTTCGGCTTTGCGTCGTGCCCGTCGCTCTTCTTTGCGAAGTTCCTTGGCCGCACTGTCAGAAGGTTTGAGGTCCACGTCAGGCCCTGCTTTCGGGTCCTTGGGCGGCGGGGTTTTGTCTTGGTCCACTATTTTGCGTTGCCCATGTGGTTGCGCTAATTTACCATTATTAGGCATAGTCTAGCTAAACATGCATTTCCACAACCAATTGGGTGACCCAAGCGCCATGGCGACCAATGCATTGCCACAAGGCAAACCCCGCCGTTACAAGTCGCTCCGCACCATAGCGGCGCTTGTCGTGCGCGAGATGGTCAGCACATACGGGCGCTCTCCCGGTGGTTACGTCTGGGCCATTCTGGAACCTGTCGCCGCAATTGCGGTGCTATCGGTAGCGTTTTCATACGCCTTCAAGGTTCCCTCGTTGGGCACCAATTTCCCGATTTTCTTTGCCAGCGGCTACCTTGCCTTCGTGCTTTATGCCGACGTGGCCGCCAAGACGGCAAGGTCAATCAGGTTTTCAAGGCAGTTGTTAAACTACCCGGCCGTTAGGTACACAGACACCATTTTTGCGCGTCTGTTTCTGTCGCTTCTGACACAGGTCACGGTGTTCTATATCGTTATCGTGGGCATGCACTTGGTGATGGATTTGAACACAGTCATCGACCCAGTGCCGATCATGATCGCCTTGGCTATGGCCGCTTCAATCGGTTTGTCGGTCGGGGTGCTCAACTGTTACCTGACCACAGTCTATCCGGTTTGGGAGCAGTTCTGGAACATCGTCACGCGGCCTCTGTTCCTGATTTCTGGCGTCATCATCACCTACGAGACAGCGCCGCAGCAGTTGCAGTCAGTCCTTTGGTACAACCCGTTGATCCACTTCACCGGTGTCGCCCGTCGCGGGTTTTACCCGACCTATGAGGCATCCTACGTGTCCTACACCTACTTTTTCACATGCACTTTGGTGGTGGGGACGTTGGGATTAATGCTGCTGTATCGCCATCATAAAACGCTAACCGAAATCTAGCGTTTCAAGTCGATACCAGTTTGATAATCAGGTTTTTGATCGGCCTAAGCGGGCCGCGCAACTTGGGGTAGCGGATCAGCATAGCGCCATAGACCAGTTTCATCCGGTGATACATCCGCATCTTGAAAGATGCGTTTGCGGCCTCCAATTGGCCAACCTGTTCTTGGATGGACCCCACCGCCAAATAGGATGCGAGCTTTTGTAATTTGTATTCCAGTTTGGCGTAGCTTCGCGCCGCGAAAAGCGGGTTCATCACGCTCATGACCCGGTAGCCCGTGCCCTGCGCAACATAGCCAATCATCCGCTCCTGCGCATGGGCCAGACCGCCATCCACGTGGTTTGGCTCGGCGTTGTAATCTTCCCAACGCCAGTCATGTTCAAACATTGGGGCCAGCGCGGCGGTGCGGAACCAGTACATCGTTCCATAAGGTGCGACCGGAGTGGCCTCATCCAGCTTCACATTAATCCCTATCTGCGCCAGCAGCTTACGAACGCGCGGCTTATTCGTGTACCAGGAATGCCCCAGCGTCCCAAAGCCCATATGAATAACGGGCGGGATAACCAGCCCTATATCCGGCTCGGCCTCCATCATATCCAGCAAGTTGGCGACATAGCCGGGGCTGGGCACAAGGTTGTCAAATAGGTGGTCTTTGAAGCTCTCCCCAACCTGACGCGGCACTTGGGGGGTGCGTTTGGAATGCAACCGCAGCGCGACCTCATAGCGATTGGCGGCGATCACGTCGCGCCACGTGATAAACAACGAGGACATGTCGCGGCCCCGGTTTTGCTCGACCACCCGCACCTCACGCGCATTGGACGCCCAGCCTTTTTCGGCAAGAAACGCCTCAATCGAGACTTTGTCATCCTCCGAAGCGGTCGTGATATGAAGCTCCGATTTGCAGGGCAGCCGCTCAATAAGGTCCCAGAACTCCGGCATCATGTTGGCGTAGAATGCGTGAATGAACACCGCAACGCGCCCGAAAGCCCAAGTGTCGCGCGGAGCCCGTTGCGCCTCCATCGGGAGGACAGCATATTGGTCCGCCATACTGGAAAAATCGCGCAATGCCATTTTCCGCGAGGCATAATCCCCAATCGCGGCATAGATCGCCGGATGTTCGATGCGCAATTGGTCAAAGGCCTGCCGCATATAAATCGCGCGAAGGTCGTGTTGCACTGGGTCCAGCTTCAAGACAGCCAACGGGATCACCGGGGCGCGATCTTCGACCAGTTTGTGAACCTCGTTTATGTGCGGCTCAAACGTTTCTAGTCGATCCGCGGCCATGGCATAGGTGACGGAATAGCCTGCATCTGACCACGCTTTCGCAAACGGCATCTGTACGCGGCGCAGCGCGTCATTGTCATCACGGGGTGCGGGCAATCCATCCAGCATCTCTCGCAAACCGGCGTTTTCCCAAACACCCGGCCCAAAGACGGCAAAATCAAAATACGGGATGCGGCCATCAGCGCTGTCATGTTTGAAGCGCGGGTCTAGCGACAAGTCATGCCAATACGCTGAATAAAGCGCGGCTCCTGCTGCCGCTTCAAGGCACTCGGAAATTGGTCGAAGGGGTCCGATGGCATTGCTGCCAGTCACAACAATCCGGTGAGCGGCAATCTCGGGATCAGCCGTCAGCGCGGCGGCCAAGGCAATCAACGGGTCCGGCTCGGTTCCGGGTCCGGGCAACGTGCCGTCGCTTGCGTATTGACCTTGCTCGTCGGTCCCAAATTGCACGGTGATGACCCGGTCGCAGGCCTGCCCCAGCGCGTCACGCAAGGTTGCTACATGCGCCATCCCCAGGTCATCAGCGGCGAGGGCGTAAATTGCGGTGGTCTGCTGTGTCATCTGCGTCAAACCTGCGGCTTGTCGCCGTAACCAAGGTCAATCATCTGCGCCTTATGTGTGTCGTAAAAACGCGCGACCTGTTCGGGGGTCAAAAAATTCAGGTAATTGTTTTGCTGGCGCTTCCAGAAGAACTTTCCGTTCTGCTCGGTACGTTTGTCGGCTGCCGCAAAAACGCGGCCTAGATTAACGTCTGGTATCTCCAGAAACTCGGCAATCCCCCGCACCTGATTTTTGAAATCACTTTGCAGGTCTTCATATCGCAGGATATGGATTTTCTCCCCAGCCGCCTGCCGCGCTTTGAACTTGGCGGCGTGTTCAAAGACACCTCCGAAGGCATCGTTGCGGGGAAAAAGCGTCTGATGATCCAGAAACATCTGGAATGCCTGCTCCATTTGCGCTGGCGTCAAATCCTCAACTCGGTCGAACTGGATCGGGAAGCCCTTTCCGGTTTCGGCCGCAACGTTGCCAGACACAAAGTTCAGGTAGGACAAGAACACATCCAACGGATGGCGGTAGATATAGATGACCTTGTCAGTATGAAGCGGCCCGTCTTTATCCGCGTCCAGAACTTCTTTGTGGTGGGATTTATAGAAGAACCAATCCACACCGCGAAAATGCCATCCCTCGTCGCGCACTGACCCGAAATGTGTGTCGCTGACAAAACGCTGCATGAAACCCGGCCCCTGCGGGATCCGGATCATGGCGCAGATAATGGCGCGCAACCACGTGTTGCCACTTTTGGGGAAGGAATACAGCCCGACAACTTGCGCGCGTTCGTTGCCCTCGATCATGGCGCGTCCCCCGTGACCAAACCAAGATCCTCGGCCATCTCCGCGATATTGTCGAGCATCACCGCCCCGAACGTGTCATTGGCCAGCAATGCGTCCTCGCTCCAGTATTGTCGGGCAAGGGTTTCGCCGTCGAACGCTTCTTCGGGCGTCTTCATGAAATGAGCCCCCGGTGCATCTGCCGTGATCCGTTCCAAGGCGGTGCAATACGCTTGCCAAAGGCCAACGCGTTGTTCCAGCGAGGCAACCCCATGCTTGTTAATCATCTTCGAAGCCGCGCCATCTTGGGCTAGCATATAGGCCTCGTCCGCGATTGGCGGAGGCGGCGGCAAGACGATAGTGGGCAGCCCCTCGGTGGCATTCCAAATTGCAGCCATCATCGGGGCCGCATCCACCTGCGCGCGGCGGCGCGCAATGGGCCGGTACCGCGAGGGGTCCACTTCTGATTCCTGCGTCATACTCAGCCGCTGAAACCTTACGTCCATGGCGCAAATAATACCGAAATCGGCGGTCTTGCCATCAAGCTCGGTCTGCAGCTGCTGTTGAAATGCAGGCGACACGTCTCTGGACAGATTGTTTGGCACCGCGGGCAGGAAATTCGGGGTGTATTTCTCGCCTGTTAACAGGAATGGAACCACCTCAAAACCGTAGATATTCTTGGTATTCTGGCGGCGGGCAAAGGCTCTTGCCAAAGCGCGCGCATGCCCGTGACCAAAGAGGAAAGCCTTCACAACGCGCCCTCCGCCTGTTGGGTCTTGGACCACTCCACCAATGCATGAAGGCCCGTCTGCAAATCAACCTTTGGCGTCCAGTTCAAAGCGTCACGTGCGGCTGTTATGTCGGCCACCCCATAGCGAATGTCGCCGGGTCGGTAATCGCCCGTTATTTCCGTTTTGCCAGTATCCGCGCCCAGCAATTCCAGCAATGTTCGTGCAGTATTGATAATGGTGCTGGCCTCGCCAGACCCAATGTCACAAATACCAGCGGGCAGCACATCAGAGGTGCAAAGCGCCACAAAAGCGGCAACCACGTCGTCGACGTAAACAAAGTCGCGGGTGATCTCACCATCTTCATAAATGTTGAGCGTCTTCCCCTCCATGATCTGGCGGGTGAAGATCGACAGGACGCCGGTATAAGGGTTGCTTAGGGATTGGCCGGGCCCATAGACGTTTTGCAGCCGGATAATGCCAACACCAATATCAGTGCCCCAAAACGCCTGCTCCAGCAGATATTCCTGCATCAGCTTCGTGGAAGCATAAATAGATGCTGGCTGAACAGCGGTGTTGGCAGCGGCGGTCGGAACCGGCGTCAGGTCCCTGCCCTGCGCGTCTTTTGGCGCAAACTGCCCGGCGGCAAGTGCCGCATCTCCGCGTGGCAGGGCCAGCTGATGCGCGCCATTTGCATCGACACAAGCCCCTTCCCCATAAACAGCACGCGATCCAGCCAACAGCACCCTTTTCACAGTGCCGCTTTTGCGAATGGCGTTGATAAGGTGAGCCGTGCCTTGCACATTGACCGCGCAATAACGGTCGGGTTCGTCGAAGCTCTGGCCGGTGCCCGTTTCCGCCGCTAGATGAATGACAATCTCTGGCTTGCTGGCGTCAAATGCGGCCTGCAGCGCGTCCGCGTCGCGGACGTCACCCACCACTGGCTGCAACTGAGCAGCTGCAAGCCTGTCAAGATTGGCGGAGTTGTCGCCATGCACTTGGTCAAGCAGGTTGTCAAAGACGGTGACCTTCGCGCCGGCCTCTGTCAAAGACGCACTCAGTCGCGCGCCGATGAACCCGGCACCGCCAGTAATCAGTATGCTGCGACCCGCGACATCCACGGCGTTACCCGCCCTTTTTCAGCGACTTGAGATATGCGCCGTAATTGTTCTTTTTGAACCTCTCGGCCCGTTCGCCAAGCTGCGCATCATTGATCCAGCCCGCCTCATAGGCGATCTCATCAGGGCTGCCGGTTTGCATACCCTGCCGATCCTGCAAGGTGCGCACGAAGTTGCCAGCGTCCAACATGCTGGCATGCGTGCCGGTGTCCAGCCACGCATAGCCACGGCCCATGCGTTCGACCTTCAGCTTGCCTTCATTCAGGTAGGCCTCCAGCAAGGTGGTGATTTCCAGCTCGCCACGCTCGGACGGTTGAACCTTCCGCGCGCGCGCGGGTGCATCACCATCAAGCAAATACAGACCCGTGACTGCATAATTCGACGGCGGCACATCAGGCTTTTCGATAATCTGACGCGCCGTGCCGTCTGGGGCGAAATCCACAACGCCGTAACGTTCCGGGTCGGCGACATGGTAGCCAAACACGCATCCCCCGCCATCTTTCAGCTCTGCGTCAGCACGGCGCAAGATGTCGGGCAGGCCATGGCCAAAGAACAGGTTGTCCCCCAAGACCAGCGCGGATGAAGCGCCATCAAGGAAGTCTTCTGCCAAAATATAGGCCTGCGCCAGACCATCAGGCGACGGCTGTTTGATATAGGTCAACTCGATCCCCCATTGGGAACCGTCGCCCAACAGCCGCTTGAACTGATCTTGATCCTCGACGGTGGTGATGATCGCGATTTCGCGGATGCCAGCCAGCATCAACACGCTCAGCGGATAGTAGATCATCGGCTTGTCATAGATTGGCAGCAGCTGTTTAGAGACCGCTTGCGTGACCGGATACAGCCGAGTGCCCGATCCCCCCGCCAAAATGATACCTTTGCGGGCAGTGCCCATAGTTCAATCCTCGCTTTCGCGCAGCATCTGCGTGAGTGCCAGATGCCAATCTGCGTGGCCCCTGCCAATGTCGCGCAGCAAGGACGAGCAATCCAGCCGTGAATTCGAAGGCCTGACCGCTGAGGTGGGATACGCGCTCGACGGTATATTCTCAACCTCTATATCCAAGCCCCGTTGGCGGAAAATAGCGCGTGCAAAGTCGGCCCAGCTGACATTTGGCGCACCTGAAAGATGGTAAATGTGGTCCATCGCCGTTTTCCCGCCGACCAGCGCCGAACCCAAAGCCAGGCAGGTGTTTGCGATGTCTTTGGCGGGTGTAGGCCCTCCGACTTGATCGGCCACAACTGTCAGTTTGTCGCGCGTTTCAGCCAGGCGAAGCATGGTTTTGACAAAGTTCTGGCCATACGGGGAAAATACCCAAGATGTCCTCAGAATCGTAAATTTGCCGCATGCGGCCTGAATTTCGCGCTCCCCGGCGAGTTTGCTGGCCCCGTAGACGCTTTGTGGATTCGGGCTGTCCTCAGGCGCCCAAGCGCCGCTGCCACTTCCATCAAATACATAATCTGTTGATATGTGGACGAAAGGCAGACCCGCAGTTTTCGCCGCTCGGGCCATATGGCCCGGAGCGTTGCCATTGATAGCAAAAGCCGTCTCGCGGTCATCCTCTGCGGCATCAACGGCAGTGTAAGCCGCAGCGTTAATCACCATGTCAGCGTCCGAGGAGGCAATCTTATCGCCACATGCCGCGCCGTCCCTCAGGTCTGCGTCGCTTCGTGACAGCGCCTCTATCTCAAAGCCCTGCACGGGTCCCACCTTTTGCAAGGCGCGGGCGACCTGCCCGGTCTGACCAAAGACAAGTACCTTCAAGCCTTGGCGCCCAACCGTTCGCCAACACCGTCACGGTCCTGAAGCGCCCGCCACCAATCCTCGTTGTCCAGATACCACTGCACGGTCTTCTCCAACCCCTGCTCCAGCGTCACCGAGGGCCGCCATCCAAGCTCAGCAACAATGCGGGCCGGGTCGATGGCGTAACGCGCATCATGGCCCGGTCGGTCGGTGACAAACTTAATCTGCTCAGCATAAGGGGCGGCACCGGGGCGTTTGGTGTCCAAAATGGCGCAGATCATGTGAACCAGATCAAGATTGGTCGCCTCATTTTCGCCGCCGATATTGTAGCTGCGGTTCAGCTCGCCTTTTTCCAAGACGGTCAGCAACGCATCCGCGTGGTCTTCGACGTATAGCCAGTCGCGCACATTGTCGCCCTTGCCGTAAATCGGGATGTCCTTGCCAGCCAACGCGTTCAGAATGACCACAGGCACCAGCTTTTCGGGGAAGTGAAACGGCCCGTAATTGTTCGAACAATTGGTCATCACAATCGGCAATCCGTAGGTTTCGCCCCAGGCACGCACCAGATGGTCTGATGCGGCTTTCGATGCCGAATAAGGGCTGTTGGGCGCGTAAGGCGTGTCTTCCGTGAACATGCCGTCTTTGCCCAAGCTGCCAAACACCTCGTCAGTGGAGATGTGGTGGAAGCGGAACCCGTCCGGTTTGCCCTGCGCGGTCCAATAGCTGCGCGCGGCTTCCAGCACGTTGTAGGTGCCAGTGATGTTGGTTTCGATGAAAGCGCCGGGGCCATCAATTGAACGGTCCACATGGCTTTCTGCTGCCAAATGCATGATCGCATCCGGCTGGTGCTTGGCAAAAATCGTATCCAGCGCCTCGCGGTTGCGAATGTCGGCTTGTTCAAAAACATAACCGGGCGCGTTGGAAACCGAGGCGACATTGTCCAGACACGCTGCATAAGTCAGCGCATCCAGATTGACGACCTCATGCCCCGCCCTGACCGCATGGCGCACAACCGCCGAGCCAATGAAGCCCGCGCCTCCGGTTACAAGAATTTTCATGTATTTCGCCCCAACTTTAAGCTGTTTCGGCCTCAAAGCCAAATATCCCATCGACATCCGTGAATGCACCCGCTGTCTCGTCGTTCTTGGACAAGACCGGCGCGGTATCTCCCAATCGCCAGTTTATGGCAAGATCAGGATCGTCATATCTGACCGAGATCTCGCTGCCGCGATTGTAGAAATCACTGCATTTGTAGCTGATGACCGTGTTCTCGGTCAGGGTAACAAATCCATGCAAAAACCCATGGGGGATCAGCAATTGTTTGCCGTTGTCCTCGGACAGCTCCACCATGAAATGTTCGCCAAACGAGGGCGAACCGCTGCGAATATCAACCGCAACATCCAGCAAACGCCCCCGCGTACATGAAACCAGCTTCGTCTGCGCATGTGGCGGACGCTGGGCGTGCAGCCCGCGCAGCGTGTAACGAGTGACAGAAAGGGAGCGGTTGTCTTGCACAAAATCAATGTCGAGCCCAACATCGCGCATGGCGCGCGCGTTCCATGTTTCGAGGAAATAACCGCGATTGTCGCCAAATCTTTGAGGGACCAAAATCTTAAGGCCCTCGAGTCCTGTTTCGCTCAAATGCAACACGAAATTTCTGTCCCGATTTGTTTTTCAAATCACCTATAGCAGCAAGTTTTGTGCAGTTGAATGGGGACATGCGGGGAAGAATCCGGTCTTGTCGTCTATAAGAAGAAATCGCCCTCGCTTAAGTCGTTAACGCCGCGCAATTCAATCTCCATATCGGCCACCCCGTCCCCATCAAGATCGGCCTGGACCAACGTCATGTCGGTACCAACCTCATAGCGCAGCTCGCCCACAGAGCCGGAAAAGGCAGACTGTCCGACATAGGTGAAGGATTGGTTCCCATTTTGGCTGGCGTCGGGGTCAATCTGGCGCAGGTCAATCATGTCCTCGTCAGGCTCGAAATCGGTGATAATGTCACGCGCGCCTGCCCCGGGCCGCGAATGGGCCTCGCTTGCATAAACAAATGTATCGCGGTGCGTATCATCACCGCCGCTCAGTACATCCGCCCCGTGATCGCCAAAGATACGGTCATTGCCCATGCCCCCGTCAATGCGGTCGTCACCCGCACGTCCACGAAAAAAGTCGCCGCCGCCGCCGCCTGAGAAGACATCGTTTTCATCCGCCCCCAGCATGTGGTCACGATGGCTGCTGCCTTCAAACCCTTCGATCCGTGTAAATGTGTCCCCCTCCGCGTCGCTGATGTTGCGGGACAAATCATCAAGATCAAGGATCACCCGCGACGCCGCGGAGGCGTAGCTGACGGTGTCAAACCCTGCGCGCCCGTCATAATCATCCGCCCCTGCCCCGCCTTCCAGCAGATCGTCGCCCGCCTGACCACGCAGCGTGTCGTCCCCTGCCGTGCCGGTAACCGAAATATCTGCCACGACATTTGTGACCGGCGTGTGCTGCACATCCAGCAAAGTCGCGTTTGAGAAATTATTTGCGGTCAGCGAAGTGCCGTCATGCGACACGACCTCTATCCGCTCATCACCAAAAATTAGCGTGGCGCCGTTAGCGGTCGGGATAATCTCGATCTGGCTCATGTCGTAAATCATGCCCAGTCCAGACAGGTCCAGCCGGTCCTGCTGCCAGTTGTAGTCCATCACATGATCGACTTCGCCGTCAGCTTCAAAAACAAACACATCCGCTCCGCCGCCGCCACGCATCAGGTCTTGTCCGGTACCATCCATCAAAATATCGTCTCCGCCGCCGCCAATCAATGTGTCGGCGCCAGCACCCCCATACAGAATATCCCCCTGCCCCGTTCCCGTCAGCGCGTCATTGGCATCTGACCCTTGTTGCAGGCCCCCACCAACATCTGGCGCAAATTCAAACCGTGAGATGCCCGCCTCGGTGCCGGAGCTGGCAAAAATCACCATCGAGCCGCCCTCTTCGACCACCACCAAGGACGAGACAGCATCAAGGCTGGTGGCCTCACTATCGGCGATTGTGGACCGGTGAAGCAGCCTGCCGCCCGGCAGAACCGAGAAAACGCTGATCCCGTCATCGGCCCCCGCCACAAACAGAAACACCTGATCGCCAACAGTCACAGCCTCCATCTCGGTGATGTTCTGGAAGCGGGTGGAAAGGCCGTCGATAACGTGGTCGGTGGCCATCAGAACGCCATTCGGCCTCAGTTCCAACACGCTTACCGAAGAACTGCCCGCACCCGCCGCGATAATGAAAGTGTCGCCGCCAACCTCCACGGTCTGCAATGCAACCGGTTCATGCAGACCCAACCCCGTGTCTGCGCCTATTTGCGCCAACGGGGCCAGCTCTCCGGTCTCATCCACCGACCAAAGCGTGACGCTGTTGTCAGATCTTGAGGCCGTCGCAAGAAAATTTTCTCCGCCCACCGACGCCACTGTGATCGCTGTCACGTCACCTTCCAACGCCGCTACAAACGCGTTTCCCTGCGTATTCGCAGCCGATTGGTAGCTTTGTGTGAACTCGCCATTTGCGCCTTGCACATACCCCCACACGCCGTCGCTTCCGTCGTGGCTGGCAAAAATATAGTCCTGCCCATTGATCGTAACGGTGGCCATCGCTTCGACCGATCCACCCGGCCCCTGCGCCAAGGACACGGTGTCCATCGCAGACAGCTGGCCCCCCGATCCGATATCAAATCCCGCCACATCGCCATTGGCGGACCCGCTCATCAACAACTGATCTACACCGTCTATGGTGACGCAAATCATACCTGTCGGAACACCCTGGCTCGCGTTGAAGTTATACGACCCGCTGGCCGCACCCTCGGCCGTGAAGGCCCCTCCCGCGTCACTGAACACTTGAAGCCCGCTCATCGTGCCGCCCGCCCCGACGGAATGAGCGTATAGCATGATCTCACCACCGATCTGCATGACCTCCATGGCAGTGATACCGCGTATCTCATTGTTGCCGCCGGTCATCATTGTGCCTTGATGGGTGATTTGCATGCTGCCCTCTTCGTTTGCTGCGTCCGGTCAGAGGCACTAGGGCACCCCAAGGCCTGAAGGGCGCAAAAAACACGGCAAATTGGTGACCTTCGCCTAGACTTCAATTAAATGTTGATACACTCGTGAAAGAGCCTGTAGGCCCGTAGGCAACAACAACACGAGGCGCAGCAGCCATGAAAATCGCAGTTATCGGAACCGGATATGTCGGGCTTGTCTCAGGCGTGTGTTTCTCGGATTTCGGGCATGACGTGATCTGCGTCGACAAAGATCCCGCCAAGATCGAGATGTTGGAAGCGGGCAAAGTGCCAATCTACGAGCCGGGCCTTGATGCGCTTATGGCCAAGAATGTGGAAGCTGGGCGCTTGATCTTTACCGGTGATCTGATGAAGGCCGTCGATGGCGCGGACGCCGTTTTCATCGCGGTCGGAACGCCCACGCGACGCGGCGATGGCCACGCTGACCTGACTTATGTGTTCGCGGCTGCGGAAGAAGTCGCCAAGGCCTGCACCGATTACACCGTCATCGTCACCAAATCGACTGTGCCGCTGGGCACCAACCGGCAGGTGAAACAGGTCGTCAAGAAAGCCAATCCCAAGCTCGACTTTGACGTGGCATCAAACCCTGAATTCCTGCGCGAAGGCGCCGCGATCGAGGATTTCATGAAGCCCGACCGCGTCGTCGTGGGCGTGCAATCGGACCGCGCCGCCGAGGTGATGAACGAGATTTACCGCCCGCTTTACCTGCGCGACTTCCCGATCATGACCACCGATCTGGAAAGTGCAGAGATGATTAAATATGCGGCCAACGCGTTTCTGGCCACCAAGATCACCTTCATCAACGAAATTGCGGCGCTGTGCGAACGCACCGGCGCTGACATCAAACTGGTCTCCAAAGGTATGGGGATGGACGGCCGCATCGGGAACAAGTTCCTGCATGCAGGCCCCGGTTATGGCGGTTCCTGCTTCCCCAAAGACACCTCCGCTCTGGCACGTATCGGCCAAGAGCACGCTGTGCCAATGCACATCACCGAAACGGTGATCCGCGTCAACGAAGCCGTCAAAACCCGTATGATCGAAAAGCTGCGCGATCTGTGCGAAGGCAGCTTCAACGGCAAGACCATCGCGGTGCTTGGTGTCACGTTCAAACCCAACACCGACGACATGCGCGACGCCCCGTCCCTGACGATCGTGCCAGCCCTCGTGGGCGGCGGTGCAAAGGTCCGGGTTGTGGACCCTCAAGGCCATCACGAGGGCGAGGCGCTTTTGCCAGGCGTCAATTGGGCGGAGGATGCGTATAAAGCCTCCCAGAACGCGCATGCGCTGGTGATCCTGACCGAATGGAACGAATTCCGCGCGTTGGACCTCAAGAAGCTGGCCAAGAAAATGAAAACCCCTCGGATGGCCGACCTGCGCAACATCTATTCCGCCAAAGACGCCAAACGCGCAGGGTTTGACGCCTATGTCTCCGTCGGGCGCACCGACCTTGGAGGCTGACAAGCTCTCCATAACGGTCCTGCTTGGCCTCTATAACGGCGAGACATATCTTCGCGCCCAGCTTGACAGCATTGCCGCGCAAACCCTGCCGCCCACATGTATTTTGATTAGCGATGACGGGTCCACCGATGGCTCGCTTGAGATCGTGGAAGATTTTGCCGTCAACTGGGACGGCGTGGTGCAGGTCATCGAAGGCCCCGGCCAAGGCTTTGCCGCCAACTTCCTGCATCTGATCCGCGAATGCGCCCCGTGCGACATGGTGGCCTTCAGTGACCAAGACGACATCTGGCTGCCCGAAAAGCTAGCCGCCCAATGGGCCAGACTGGCCAAGGCCGACGCGGCCGCACTGCATGGCAGTTGTACTTGGATCACCGACGAGAACCTCAACATCCGGCAGGTGTCGGTCTACCGCGACGTGGGGCCGTCCTTCCCGCATGCGTTGGTGCAGAACCTCGCGGGCGCAAACACACTGGCTTTGAACAACGCAGGGCTGGCTTTGGCAAAAGGGGCAGCAAAGGACACCACCCAGATCGTGGCCCATGACTGGTGGCTGTACCAGCTCGTGCTCGGCTTGGGCGGCGAGGTTCTTTACGACCGCACGCCGCTGGTGAAATACCGCCAGCACAGCGGCAACCTGATGGGGCAAAACACCAGTCTTGCGGCTATCGCGGCACGCGCCTTTGAGGTGTTCACTGGCACCTATAAGGACTGGATGGCCACCAATATCGCAGCGCTGGAGGTGATGCGCGATCAGCTGACGCCTACCGCCGCCGCACAGCTCGACATGTTGCGCGAGGCCCGCAAAGCACCGTTGATGCGCCGCATCAAATTGATGCGGGCGCTGGGCGTGCGCAAGCAAGGCCTCGTGGGTCAGGCCAGCCTTTGGGCAGCAATACTCTTTGGCAAGATTTAGTTACTCAGCTGGTTGGACACGCCAAACGCCGACCCGATGATCGAGAAGATCGTGCGGGCATTGTTCACAGGGCTTTCAGTCGCATAAACCACATCTTTTGGATTGATGTGGAAGTTGCCTGCGCTGAACAGTCCGTCGGCTGTGGTCAGGTCCATCGTGAACACGACGCGGCGGTTAGCGGGACCAGCAACCCCGTCCGCGCGCACGGCGCGGCTGCTATATTCACGCAGCACCAAAACCCCCTCGGGGTTGGCCCGCGCGTCGTCCACGCCGCCCATAATGGTCACCGCATCCAATGCGGTGAGATGCGATTTGGGGAAGGTAATCAGTTCTTCTCGGCCAGAGGCCCCCAACGCAAGGAAATAGCTCTCGTCCTCAGCCACCAAAATTTTGTCGCCGCTGCGCAGCGTGGTGTCGAGGCTCGGCGACTTCAGCAGACGGTCCAGCCCAATAGCGTAAGTGGACTTGCCGCGCAGCAAGCGGATTTGCGGGTTTTCAAACCCTTCCTTCGCACCGCCACCAATCGCCAGCGCCGACAAGACAGTCATGTCGCGCTCTTCCAACGGCACCGGGCCGGGATTGTTAACGCCCGAGACAACGAAAACCGAATGCCGGGTCCCCGCCTCAGAACTCAACTGAATTTGCGCAGATGGTGAAATCACCTCAAGCGCGCTTTGGATTTTTTCACGCGCGGCGGCGTCGGTCATCCCGCCAACCTGAATGGAGCCAACGTAAGGCACAAACACCGACCCGTTGGTCGACACGCGCATAACTTGCAGCTGCGCTACTTTCTGCTCGCGCGAGGTCAGCAACGAATTCTCGTCACTGTCCCAGACCGACAGGTTGATGGTGTCACCTGCCAGCAGCACCCGCCCAATCGGAGCGGCTTTGCGTCCCAGCCAGCTGTATTGGGCAACGCCGCCAGTATGGGGCCACTTGGCGAATCGCGGCAGTAGATTTTTGGTGACGGGGTAGACCGCAATGTCGGGGGTCTCAGAATTGGCTTCTTTGACGATCTCGCTTTGCAAAGCGGCTCCGCGTGGCAGCGCACAACCTGACAAGGCGGTCGAAACTACGGCAAGCACCATGAAAATGGATTTTGTTGGCATGCTATTTCCCCATCGTGCGGCGGGTCTCTTGAATCAAGAGTGGCAGGACCCGTCCGTCGCGTTCCACAGAACCAAAATCTGCACAAAAGTCCAGCACTGTGGCCTCTAAATTGCGCCCGCAGCCACAAATTGTGGTACAATGAGCCACACTAGGCGCAAATTAGCCGAAAGCAGCCCTATCCTCGGGGCTGGTCTTGCTTCTCGATGAACACGGCCTTTTTGCCCGCTTTCGCCGCAAGGGCCGGCCACAATCGCTCGATCAAATGGTAAACCGTTCCATCGGTCGCAATCGGCTCAGTTGGCCATGGGTAGTCCTTGCCAAAGAAGTTCAGCATGTCGCGGGCAATGCCTGCTTTGACCCAGAACATATTGCCCGCAGGAAACAGCAAGGGTTGGTCTGGCAAGGGCTGGTCAAACCGGTCCGAGAACCGGTCCAGCAAACGCCGCGCGCCCGCCCAACTGGTGTCAAACGGATCAAACGGGGCAACGACCCCAACATCGGGCTGCCCTGCGATTGTAATTGCATTGGACACCGCCTCGGTGCCGCCCAGCAAGATGGTGGTCAAAAACTGGTGCCACGTCTCCCCCGACATGGCGCTGCCCTGCGCTTGCTTTTGGTGCAAATGCGCCCAGACGTGATCGTCGGCGCTATCATCTTCGGCCAGCAACTGCAAAAACGGCAGGATGTCGCGACCCAGGTTGGGGACAACCTTAATCTCGGCGTCCAACCCCGATTCCTCGCAGGTGCGTGAAATCTGCGATCTCTTCTGGTGGGTATCGGTCGTGATAACGACCTTATGGGCGTGACCAAACGCTTCAAACACTTGCAGATCGGTATGCAGCCTGTCGGGATGGAAGGCGTGCATATGGATCGAAAACGGTGGCAGCCCGCCGTTTTGTGTGTCGATGGGTTGGTAAGGTTGAATGTCCAGCGCCTTGTGAATCCAGTTGTCCGACTTCTCAATCTGCTGGAACACGTGGTAGGGGCTCTGCCAGACATGGCGGCGGCCAAGGGCCACGGCTTTGGCGCGTTCCTTGCGCCGAGCCTCGGCAAATTCAGGGCCCGCAGGGAACAGGCTGGACGCGTCATATCGGGCGTCGCCAATCACAAACTCTGTTTTGTGCGTAATCTTCTTTTGCAGCGCGCCGCTGATCTTGGCAAAGAGGTTGGTATCCTTGACGTCAGGTGTCGGCTTCGCTGTCCGCTCGGCAATCGGGATCTGCCCAATCTGATCCACTGCGGCGCGAAGATCCCCAAAATCAACCGGATGCAGAAGCGGCGCATCTTTGTAGACCGGGTCGTCAAAGCCCGACGCATTGCGGAAAAAGACAACGTCGTTGCCAAACTTGGTGGCGTCAAACACAACATTGGGCAACGGATCAAAGCGAGAGGTTAAAAACATCGCATCCGCGGACCGCACCAGCGGCATATAGGCGTCGCCCGCAGGCAATGTGAAGAAGTTGGAGCCGGGCAGGTTGGCCTCGGCCTCGACCAGGTGCTTCTCGTAATACACCCCGAAATGCGGGTCTTCGTGGTTCTCGCCGTCGCCGATCCAGATGAAGACCGTATCTGGCAGCAGCTTCTTGGCCAGCTGCGCCGTCAGCGCAAACATGTCCGATCCTTTGCGCCAATGCACTTGCCCGGCGCCATAGACGATCCGCTTCTCGCGCACGTCAGTCCCAAGGATGTTGGACAGCGTCTCGCGCGCTTCCATAATCAGATCAGGCTTAACCTGCCCAATGCGCAGGTTGTGCTGCGGCAAGACAATCGTGTCCGCGGTCGCATCAAATCCGGTATTGGCAAAAACGTTGGCCCAGCTCTCGCGGACCGGCTCAGACGAGAATACCAGCAGGTCCGAGAACTTGGACAGGAACAGCGGCTTATAAGGCTGCGTGTATTCGGTGTACTCGTGCAGGTACATCGCGAAGGGGATGTCGTTGGGCAGGAGGTATTTCAGAAAATCCATCGACTCGGTCGAGTTCAAAACCGCGAAGTCGAAGTTCAGGTCAATGTCGTCAGCCAGATAGGCAAGTTCTTCATGCGGGCTGGGGGTCACCACCAGCCGGTAGCATTCCCGGCGGAACGCCTCGAAAATCTCGCCACCCATAAGGCCGCCAACCACGACGTTATGGGTCTCCTGCGCTTCGCGGGCCATCTGCAACGCAACCATTGGAGCGCCGGTCCGGCTCAGCTGGTGGACGCCCAACAGGATCGTCGGTTTGTCAGGGTCATAGGGTTGGTCGCCATGCGCAAAGTTGCGCCGTAGCACCTGCAACGTTTTGCGCCCTTCGCGGTGCCCATATTCCATATAGTGACGGAACGCGTGGATGCCGGCCTGCTCGATGTCGGGATAGGTGGTTTTGTAGAACTTCTCCGAGAAATCCGAGACCTTCAAATCCACCGGCGCGCCAAGCGCCACCAGCTCGAAAGCCAGTTCGAACGCCTCGGGCGCTCCGGTCTGCATGGCCTGCAAAAGGTCGGGGTCATTGATAAGGCGCTTCAGGCGCACATCAATGTTTGGCCTCGCCGCCTTCAGCAGCGTATATAGGTTCGGGCTCCGGCCCTTGAGCCGCCCCACTGTGTTGTAATGCACCGACGGGCTGAGCTTGGAGATGGTGACGTCCCCATAGTTGGCCGCGTAGAAAACGGGGTCAAAGCGGAAGTCAGATCGCGGGTGCGGCAGCTGCAGGTCCGCCGTCCAGTCACGCCATGTTTTGTCAAAATCCATACGTTTTTTTCGCCGGTATAAGGTGGGTTTGGATGACGCCCAGCACCGAGCCAAACTCGCTGTCGGGCATTCCAGATGCCATGTTGCTCAGGAAGGTGATGAAAAGCGGGTTCTGGGTGATTCCGTGGCCAATCGCCAGGTAGTCGTGTTTGCGGTCTTGCTTTAAGACGACCTCGTAGGGTTTAGTCTTCAAAAGGCGCCGCGACCCAATGTCCTGGATCGGGCGGGTGCTGCAGATCAACGGCTTGTCTGAGGGCATGGTCAGGTGGCGGCGGCTGCTCAACACGACTTCACGCATCCGCGCCAGCAGGCCCATCTCGGTGTCGAGCATGTCAAACAGGTACAGATCGTCCCGCTCCGCCGAGGCGGCAAGGTAGCGTTGACGAAACGTCAGGCCGCTGCCGCACACGCAGATCGGCCCCCACCAGCCTTTGCCGGGGTCGAGTTTGTCGACCGAAACAAGCTGTTCCTCAGGGACGATCAGCATTCAACACCTCAATCGTCTTCGTCAGCCCCTCTGCCAGACTGACCTGCGGGGCCCAGTCGAGCGACTTCTTGGCGGCATCAATATCCAGCACGTTCGAGATCACATCCGATTCAACCTCGCGGTAGATCAGCTTCGGGCGGCAGTCCAGCTTCTTGCTGATAAGGTCAATCAAACTGTTAAGCGACACGCCCTTGCCACTGCCAATGTTGAACGTGGCCTCGCAGTCATGCAGCGTCATGTCGACCACTTTGTGAACGGCGGCGTTCAGGTCATCTATGTGCAGGTAGTCGCGCATGGAATTGCCGTTGCCAATAATGGTGAATTCCGACTGTTTGCGGCACGCCTCAATCAAGATCGGGATCACGCCCTGACCCTTTTTGGCGACGGCAGACCCATAGGGGTTCGCAACCCTGAAATTCACAATCTCGCCGCCCATGTGATGGGCCAGATAGGCAAAGCCACGCTCAAGGATCGATTTGTAAAAGCCGTAGGCGCTTTTGGGGTTTTGCGGGTGGTCTTCGTGGATCGGCAGCTGTTGCGGCTCGCCGTATACGGCACCGCCTGATGACATGAAGACCATCCGGCCCCGCCACCCTGCGGAAAGCAGCCCTTCATACATCCGGATATGCGGCGCGATCTCCTGCGCGTAAAGCGCGCTGAGATCGGGAAATTCCGCCCGCGGGTTGGACAACCCGGCACAATGCAAAATGACGGCGTCGCTATGCGCAGGGTCGAACCAGTCGGTGTCAAAGACGGACTTGGTTCTTCTATGCTCCACCTGCCCCGCAAAGGGCATAGGCAACGCCGACCGCGACACCGCAGTCGTCAGGAATTCTGGCTTGGTCGAGAAATAATTCGCGAACTCATAGCCAAGTACTCCTGCCGCGCCGGTTATGTAGATCGGCTGTGCGATGACCTGTCCTGTCGTGCTAAAATGCCAAGCAGCCCGAAGGCTGGCGATTACATGTGGCCAGCAGCCGATACGCGCAAGATGATGCGCCGGGCGCGCTTGCGGTAGGCGTTCTTGTTGGCTTCCCAGGCCGCTTTGGACGCCTCGGCATCCGCATCGGCAAGCTCAGGGTCCGTGCGATGCAACGCAACCGCCATGGCGCGCAGAACAGCTGGATCAATAGTCTTCTTTTCGGTATCAGCCATGTGTTTGTTCCTTATAGCTATAGTCACTCATAAACGCCGCGTCGGGGCGGCAAACGCTTCAAAAGAAAGCCGCGCGACGCTCTTCAATAAAAGTTTCCATCTCGTCGGCGCGCGCGTCCAGGACTGCTTTCACCGCATCATACAACACAACGTCATACTGGTTTTTTGCAGAAATTTCCGCGTGCAGCTCGTCGGTCATGACGACCTCGTTTTCCGTCGCTGCGGCCGTGGTGTTGGACCGCGCCTTCGGCTTTTTCGGGCATCCAAGCAGACCGGTGAAAAACTGAAAGTCACGGTCCAGCGTTTCCAGCAACCCGATGAACGCGTAACGGTTGAAGACCTGTTGCAGCTTGGTTTCGTCTGGCGCGGCGCTTCGGTTGCCGATGAAGCCCCACATTTTGTTGCACTGCATCGGGTCCGCAACGAAGTCTTCAATCGAGGCGTATTTTTCGATGTAGTCTTTGTAATTCGGGTGCTTCGGCGTCCGGGTGTAGCGGTATTCCGACACCACACGGGCAACGGGGTCACGCAGGATTGTAAAGTAGCGCATGTCAGGGCGGCGCGCGATCACCTGACGCAGATGACGCAGGCGCAAATGCCCCGAGAAAGAGCCGTGCCGGATCTCGGGATCAGCATCCAAAATGCGGTCAACAGCAGCCGTCAATGCGTCCGTGTCGTCTTTGTCCGCGTCTTCTTTGGTGGTGTAAATGTTGGCGTAGGGCGGCAGCAACGCGGCCAGTTCCCGCGTCATCGACGTCCCTGCCGTCTTTGGCACGTGATGGAACAACCAAGGCCCACCTGTGCGCCAGACCTGGCCGGAAAAATCCGAGACTCCCCTTTTCTCAAGTACCGAGAATCTGCTCATGTTTTCGCTGCCCTTCTGCAGGTTAGATCGCGCGAGGGATAGCTAGGACGCAGATATTTTACAATCTGATTCTAGTTTTATGGCCATTCACGCGGCTATAATCGGTCCCTCAAAGCAAACCACAACATGCCCAAAACCAACAATGGTTGACGTAGGGTCGCGCCTCCGGGGAATTTTGGGCTTGGGACCTCAGCCATGACGTCAAAACGCTCCACTTGCCCGGCAATGGCTTCCGCCGCGATCTGGCCCGACAGCGTTCCCATCGCCACGCCATGCCCTGAAAACCCCGACATGCTCAGCACGTTTGCGCCGTAACGCGCGAAATGCGGCATCCGGTTCATCGTGATCCCCAGGGTGCCGCCCCATGCGTGGTCGACCTTCACATTCGCCAGCTGCGGGAAAATCTGCGCCATCGGGCGGCGCACCTTGGCTTCGATGTCGGACGGGAACCGCATCCCGTAGCTTTCGGACCCGCCAAACAGCAGCCTGCGGTCGTCCGAAAATCGAAAATAGTTCACCACAAATTTGCTGTCCGCGACCGCCACATTGTCCCGGATCAGCGCCGCTTGTTCGGCCTCGGACATCGGCTCGGTCGCCAGAATGAAGTTGTTGATAGGCATGATCCGCCGCGCCACGTCCGGCTGCAGACCGCCCAGATAGCCGTTGCAGGCCAGTACAACGAAGTCCGCCGAAATCTGCGCGGCGTCGGTCACAACGGTCGCGACCTTGCCCGGCTTGATCTCGGTCACGCGGCTGCCTTCATGCAGCGTGGCCCCTGCGCCAACCGCCAGCCGTGCCAGCCCCAACGCCAGCTCCAGCGGATCAATATGCCCCGACCGCGTGTCTATCATCCCGCCAAAATAGGCGGGTGAATTCACCCGCTCTCGCAACGCGTCGCGGTCCAAAAACTGCGCGTGCTCATAGCCGTATTCGCGCTGCATCTTCTCCACATAGGCCCGCGAATGCGCGACGTAACCCGCTTTGTGATCGGCATGAATGATGCCGTCGTGAAACTGCGCATGCACCTCGGGCCGCGCCGCCAGGTCGCGCACCAGCTCCACCGATTGCATCGCGATCTTCCACAACCGCCGCGCATGGTCCAAGCCGACCAGGGCTTCCAGATCGTCCTGTTCGACCCGTTGCCCCTGCCCCACCTGCCCGCCATTGCGCCCCGACGCGCCAAAGCCCACGCGCTGCGCCTCGACCAGCCGCACGTCATAGCCTCGTTCCGCCAGATGCAGCGCCGTTGATAGCCCGGTGAACCCACCGCCCACCACGCAGACGTCGCACCGCACCGCCCCCCGCGCAGGGCCAAACCGCGGCAACGGAGCCGCCGCAGCCGCATAGTAAGAATCGGGGTATTCCCCCGCTCGGTCGTTCGCGGTCAGCAGGTCCATAGCAGGTCGCTCTGTGGTTAATTTCGCGCCCTTACGACCTGAACATAAGCACTGCACCTTGTGAAGCGCAGCTTCTTGCCAAGAAAGGCCTTGCATCGCGGCCCATTTGCTCAAAACTGTCCGCTGAAACTGGGAGAACTGAAATGAACACACTCAAATACACGCTGTCCGCGCTCGCCATCTGCGCAGCCACAGCCACCTCCGCCGAAGAAGTCCGCGTCTACAACTGGTCCGACTATATCGACGAGGACCTGCTGCAAAAATTTCAGGACGAAACCGGCATCAAGCTGATCTACGACGTCTTCGACAGCAACGAAGTGCTGGAAACCAAGCTGCTGGCAGGCGGCACCGGCTATGACGTGGTGGTGCCCACCGCCTCCTTCATGCAGCGCCAGATTGCGGCGGGCGCGTTCCAGAAACTGGACAACGCGCAGCTGCCCAACAAGGGCAATGTCTGGGACGTCATCACCCAGCGCACCGCGCAGTTTGATCCAAGCAATGAATACTCCATCAACTACATGTGGGGCACCACTGGCATCGGCGTGAACACCGCCAAAGTCACCGAAGCGCTGGGCGAGGAC
>CANLOU010000006.1 GCA_947492995.1 uncultured Litoreibacter sp.
ATCGTAGAGCACCTCGAAGGCGACCCCGACAAACCCATCGTGACCGGCTGCGTTTATAACGGGCACAACGATGTGCCTTATGACCTTCCGAAGCATAAGACCCGGTCAACCTTCAGAACCGATACGCACAAGGGCCCCGGCTTTAACGAGTTACGTTTCGAAGACGAAAAAGGTCGGGAGGAAATTTACCTACACGCCCAAAAAGACATGTACAGCGCGATTGAGGACAGCAATGTCAGGATCGTTGGCAAAAACGACTACCAGATTGTCGAAAGGAACCAATCCGAAGTCGTCCGGATCAATAAGGACGAAAAGGTCGGAGCGACCAGCATTAGACAAATCGGATTTGTCGATTTCAAGATGGTATCTCCTTTGTCGGCGGGACTGACTCAACTGATGTCTCCTTTGAAGACGGACAGCTCTTGGGGTGAATTCGATGTCGTCGAAATGATGAACAATTCAAAGGTTGCGGCACTGATCGGCGCAGGTGGGGTCGACCCGTTCTCAGCTGTGACGATGGTGCAAGGATCTATCATCGAAAACATCGGCAACGACCGTCAAACATCGGTAGGTCGCGACCACAACCTAACCGTAGAAGGCAATCAGAACATAAATGTGGAAGGCGATAACATGACATCTACAGAGGGGTCTGTGACGTCTGTCGCTGGAGCAAATACAGAGATTTACGCGGGTGAAACGATAGTCATCGGCACTGGTAACGCCACGATTGAGCTGCAGGAATCTGGCGACATCACGATCACCGGAACCAACATCAAGGTGAATGGTACAAGGATTGACCTAAATTGAGGTGGGTCATAGTCACCACGTTTGCTGTAGTCGCGACCATCTTATTGGTTTCGACGACACGGCAACCTGCAGAATTGCACGCAGGGGAAACTTTGAAGCGGTGTGAAGACTTGTTGAAAAGCACGCCGGATGTCCTTTTTGAAACGGCGCAGATATACAAATACCTTCGCCAATTAGACGCATCTGACTGCCAGCCAATTGGCCAGGAGGCTTTTGACGAGATGGTGGACCGGGTCGAGCTGAACATCGTCTCATACAGCTTACTAGAAGAAAGGCTTGCCCCTTCTGCTCCGGCTTTGCGCAATGTTCTGCTTTCCAACTACGCGGCAGATTACGAAGCGGCACAGACCGAAATGGACATAAACGCGCTCCTACCATTGGTTGACGCGCATTATTACCCTTGCAACGGCGATGCTGCCTGCATCGGCGAACGTGTTGTTTCACTCATCGGTAAATCAGCACGATTGGCACCGGAAGCCACATGCCTCTTCGGACTGGCTGGCGTTTGTCCCTCGGTCAGTACAGATATGCCCTTGGTCAACGACCAAACAATTGCGCAAGCCGACGATACCTCGGCGATGGAAGCCGCAAGGCATGCCTTTATATGCACTCGCTATCAACAGTGCCCGAACGGATCGGAGTAACATATGCCTCAAGATGGAACTTTCGTCAGCGCGACCCCCAGCTACATGGATCCGGTACGCCAAGATTTGAATCGCACCCAACCCGTTGCACATGCAAACGGCGCACCCGGTATGCGACAAAATTTTCGTGGAACGGTCGGAACAAATTCAACGGTCTATCTCGCCACCTCGCCGATACTGCCACTGAACTGGCGGCCTTCAATGATGGGAGCCGCGCAAAGCGTTCTGCAGATTTACACATCAACAAATCGCGTGGGTACCGGCACTATTCTGTCGCATGAAGAACGCGTCGCCAACCCGAAACCGGGTGCTGGCCGTGCTCGCACTGCCTACGACCGCATCAGCAGACTCAACCGCATCCAAGGGATCATACGCGCGCCGATCGATCAGGTCTTGGAAATGGAAGTTCTGTTTGGTGAATATCATGGCAGCAACACTTGGAAAGGGACATATGCAAGTGGCGGCAACTATGAAATCACCTCTGCTGGCGCCGCCACCCACGCCCAAATCCGGCTGACCTGCAACAATCCGATCAACCCGGGTCCATTCAACTTTTTTGTTAACTTGATGATTACCCCTGCTCAAGCAGCGGCACCCGCACCAGCGGCTGAACCGGCAGCGGCCCCACAAGGCCCGACCTTTATGCAAGAGCTTTCGGAAACTTTTTGGGAAGGAATGCGCGGAATTGAAGGCGGCAGAAGCCCATTTCAATAAAACACATATTGCCCTTTTAGGTATCAAAGGACTACTGCCATGCCACTAACCTGCCGCATAACAGACATAGCCTCTGGGCACGGTTGCTTTCCGCCCAGCCCCGCTATCTCAGGCAGCTCGAAGACCTATATCAACGGATTGAAAGCCCTGCGCCAAGGCGACGCTGTGGCTCCGCACGGGTGCCCAAAATGCCCGCCCCATGGCCGGTCGGTGTCGGGGGGATCGCCCTCTGTCTACGTGGATGGTAAACCCTTGGCCCGCAAGGGCGACGGGATCAGCTGCGGCGGGTCGATGTCGGGCTCGTCCAGCGACGTATATGCAGACGAACTGACGCCAGGACCAATTTACGCGGCAAGTAAATGCGCCCGCGACTGCATGAAGAAAGCCAAGCAGGGGAAACAGGCCTTTGTTGGGTGACACACCCCTTGGCGTGACCAGCCGCACCTTGGACGCAGGCGAGACGCGCAAGCTGTTGAACCATGCGGTGCCGGCGCCCACCTTGCTGATCGACGGCGCGGCTTATGTTGGAATGGCTGCGCGGATGGAGGCCTCCAGGCTGGAGACCCATTCGCTGTTTGGGCAAGCCGACCTGAACTTGCTGGCCGACGAGGCCCCGTGGCTGGCCCAACTCAGCCGCTCCGATTTTGAACGGTCAAACACGCTACTGGTGTTTTTGCAGCAAGGCGACACGCCGGAGCCGTTCATCGCGCTTAGCTCGGACGTCACCCCGTTGATGCTGCGCACCCATCTCAAGAAATGGCTGTCAGTGCGCCTGCCCGAGACTGCCCCAGAACGCACACCGGAAGACAAACCCGTGCTGTTTCGCTTCTATGACCCCGCCATTTTGGCCGCCTTCCTTGGAACGCTAACCATATCCGAGGCGCAGGCCTTCTTTGGCCCAATTCAGGAAATCACCATCGTTGACGAGGCCGGATCGCAGGCCTTCACCCAGACCGCCGCCGCCGGGGTGGTGGCAGAGCCTTTGCCGCGCGAGGGTGGGCTGTACCGCATAACGCCCGAGCAATACCTGATCCTGTCAAACCTGCGGGCCGACACGTTCAGACAAGACCTGTTCCGCTTCTTGCGCACCGAATACGCGCTTGAAACCAAGGACATGAGCGACGGGCAGGTGCGCGGACTGATTGCGCAATCCATCAAGGACGGGGAGACGCTGGGCGACAAACGGCAAGGCTCCATCCTGAACCTTGTGATTATCCGCCTGCTGCGGCCCGACATTATGGAAGATGAGTTCATCTGGGACCAAGTGACTGTCACCAACCCCGAAGCTGCTGACCCGAAACAACGGGTTGGATTGCTGCATGCCTACCTGTTCACAGACTTCAAGGACGTTGACGCATTCGACGCCCATTTCGCCCGTATTTCCAAGTTCTGGGAGGGAGCCAACTGATGCCACAGGATTTTGACTGCCCCACCGGCAACTGCGCCGAAGAAGAACCCGACTGCCATAGCGTTCAGGTTGGCGACACGATTGAGGCGGGCAGCAAACTTCACCGCGAGCGCAACAAGTGCAACCGCTGCCCCCGCACGCCGCCGCGCCCTGTGCATATTGAAAAGCGTGGTTTCCGCGGCAGCGTTGAGACGGTTGTGTCGCATTGGACCGACAGCGAGGGCAATACATGGGCCGCCGACAACCCGCTCACTGCTTGGTGGTATCATGGCGACCCCTTCCTTGAGGCCAATCGCGACGACAACAACAAAACATTTCGCGTTGTCTCTACGGTCAGTGGGAAGGGTGGCTGGCAATGCACCTATCGTGGGGGTGTGTTGGACGATCAGTCTGAGCTTATGGGGACATATGACTACGCACCCGCGGGCACGAGTGCCCATGTCTCGATGGATGTGACACCGCATAGCGACCGGAACTACACGCCCAACCTGACCGAGCAATTCTAGAATTCAATGAAAATCCCGCGACTTGGGGATCACCCGCACGTTGCGGGGGTGGGTTCTGTTGGGCGATGACGGGATCGGGCGTTTGACCTCGTCGGTGGGGGTGGTGACATCCGGCAAGCGGTCCTCCGACAGCCGCGCTAGCGCATCGTTGCGGTTGACCAGCTTGGAGGCCACCACGTGGATGACCTTGCCGTCGGTTTGCACCTGCCCGTGGACCACCAAGACGCGGCTCGTCATGATGGTGGGGCGGTACGCCTCGAACAATTTCGGCCAGATGACCAGATTGGCGACGCCGGTTTCGTCCTCCAGCGTGATGAAGCAGACCCCCTTGGCGCTGCCCGGCTTCTGGCGCACCAGCACCAGCCCCGCCAGTGACACATGCGCGCCGTGATGCAGCTTGGGCAGGGAAGACGCACGCACGAAACCCTGTTCGGTCAGGCTGGAACGGAAGAAGCTCATCGGGTGGGCTTTCAAAGACAAGCGCAACGTTTGGTAATCGGCCACCACATGTTCGGCGCGGGGCATCTCAGGCAGTTTGACCTCGGGCTCCTCGCCTATGTCGACCGCGTCGGCATGGGTGAAAATCGGCAGGTCGGGCGCGTCTTTCAGGGCTTGGGTTTCCCAAAGCGCCTGACGGCGGTCCAACCCCATGGACCGCAGCGCATCGGCGGCGGCCAGCTTGCGGCACGACCCTGCATCAAGGCGGGCGCGTTTCTTCATCTCGCGGAAATTGGTGTAGGGGGCGTCGCGCCGCGCCACAAGGCGTTCCATCGCGTCCTTGCGCACCCCGTCGATCTGGCGCAACCCGATGCGTAGCGCGAAGACCCCAGGGCTGACGGGTTCCAACGTGTTGTCCCAATTGGAATAATTCACATCAGCAGGCCTGATTTCGACACCGTGATCCCGCGCGCAGCGCACGATCTGGGCGGGGGCGTAGAACCCCATGGGCTGCGAATTCAAAAGCGCGCAGGCGAAGGCTGCCGGGTAGTGGCACTTCATCCAGCTTGAGACATAGACCAGCTTGGCGAAGCTGGCGGCATGGCTTTCGGGGAAGCCGTAATCCCCGAAGCCCTTGATCTGGCTGAAGCACCGCGCCGCAAAAACCGGGTCGTAGCCGCGTTCGGTCATGCGCCCGACCATTTTGTCCTGCAATTGCTCGATCGTGCCGCGCGAGCGGAAGGTGGCCATGGCCTTGCGCAGCTCGTTGGCCTCTTTGGACGAAAATTGCGCGGCGTCCATTGCGATTTGCATGGCCTGTTCCTGAAAGATCGGCACGCCAAGGGTGCGGCCCAGAATTTTGAGCAGCTCATCTTGGGGATGCTCCGGTCCGGGGGCGGGGTAGTTGACGGTTTCTTTACCCTGACGGCGGCGCAGATAGGGATGCACCATGTCGCCCTGAATGGGGCCGGGGCGTACGATGGCCACCTGAATGACGAGGTCGTAAAACTCCTTAGGGCGCAGCTTGGGCAGCATCGCCATCTGCGCCCGGCTTTCCACCTGAAACACGCCAAGGCTGTCGCCTGCCTGCAGCATTTTATAAGTCGCCGCGTCGTCTTGGGCCACCGTGGCCAGCGTCTTGTCATCATCGTAATGCGCCCGCATCAGGTCGAAACATTTGCGAATGCAGGTCAGCATCCCCAGCGCCAAAATATCGACCTTGAAGATGTTCAAGGCGTCAATGTCGTCCTTGTCCCATTCGATGAAGCTGCGGTCGGGCATGGCGCCATTTCCAATCGGCACGATCTCGGTCAAAGGCTTTTCCGTCAGGATGAAGCCGCCCACATGCTGGGACAGGTGCCGCGGCATGCCGGTCATCTGGTTGGCCAGCTTCATCACCATGCGCAGGTAGGGGTCGGACGTGTCCAGCCCCGCCTCCTTCGCGTGCTCATCGGGAATATCCGCGCCCCAGCTGCCCCAGACGGTCTTGGCCAGGGCGGAGGTGATGTCCTCGCTCAGCCCCATCGCCTTGCCGACCTCCCGGATGGCGGAACGCGGGCGGTAATGGATCACCGTCGCGCACAGCCCCGCGCGGTGCCGGCCGTATTTTTCGTACATGTATTGGATGACTTCCTCCCGCCGCTCATGCTCGAAATCGACGTCTATGTCCGGCGGCTCGTCGCGTTCCTCGCTGAGGAACCGTTCGAACAGGACGGAGGTCTCATTAGGGTCAACGCTGGTCACCCCAAGGCAGAAGCACACGGCAGAATTGGCCGCCGACCCCCTGCCCTGACATAAGATAGGCGGCTTGGCGTCATGGCGGGCGAAGCGGACGATGTCGTAGATGGTCAGGAAATACTGCGCGATGTTCTTCTTGGCGATCAGCGCAAATTCCTTCTTGATGGTTTGGGTGACGTGGTCGGGAATGCCTTGCGGGTAGCGTTCGGCGGCCCCCTCCCATGTCAGGCGCTCCAGCTCCTCCATGGGCGTGCAGCCGTCGGGGATCACCTCGCTGGGATATTGGTATTTCAGGTCATCGAGCGAGAAGCTGCAGGCGTCCGCCACTTCCCGCGTGGCGCGGATCGCATGGGGCCAATCGGCGAACAGGCGCATCATTTCTTCAGGGGCTTTGAGATGGCGTTCGGCATTGGCATGCAGCAGGAAGCCCGCCTTGGCGATGGTGGTTTTCTCGCGGATGCAGGTCATGACGTCCTGCAAGGGGCGTCTGTCGGGGGCATGGTAGAGCACGTCATTGGTGGCCAAGATGCCAAGCTTGTGGCGTTTGGCGGCGCGGTCCAACCGGTTGATCCGCGCCCGGTCGTCACCACGGTAAAGATGGCTGGCAGCGATATGTTTCAGGGTCGGCAGCGCCCGGGTCAGGCGCTTGAGGTCAGCTTCAAACGGGGTGAGCGTCTCGGGCGGGATAGCGATGAGTTGAATGCCTTGGGCATATTCCGCCAGCATTTCCAGCGTCAGGTCGGTTTCACCTTTCAGCTGCCACGCGCCATCATGGGCCGCCATCTTGCCCTTGGACAAGAGCGTCGACAGCCGCGCATAAGCAGCGTGGTCGGTGGGATAGGCCAGAAATTCGGCGCCACAAAGCAGTTTGAGGCGGCAGCCGATGACGGGATGAATGTGCGCGGTCTTGGCCTCCGTATGGATGCGCACGACGCCCGCCAATGTGTTGAGATCGGCGATGCCGATCGCGTCATAGCCCAGATGATTGGCCGTCGCCGTCAGGTCTGATGCGTCTGACGCCGCATGCAGGAAAGAGAAGGAACTGGCCAGGCCCAGTTCCACATAAGCGCTGCGTTTATTGCGGTGAAATGCGCCTTCCAGGCGCTTGCGTGGCAGGCCTTCAGAAAGCGGCATTGGCCACCTGGCAATTTTCTTCGTCGAAGAAAATTGTAATTTTTTTAGATAAAAAAATTACCCCCCGCATCATGCAAAGAGCCCATGGACAAACCAACGCGGATCGCCCTGCCCGCGCCCGTCCTCATGCAACCCCTCGCGGTACATCCAGACGCGCAAACCCTTTGCGTCCTCCACCTTGTAATAGTCGCGCAAGCGCGACCCGGGACGGTCCTGCCACCATTCCGGCGCGATGCGTTCCGGCCCTGCAAATTTCGCCACGCGGTGCGTCTGCCTGCGCCACACAAACTGTGCGGGCGGGCCTTCAGGCACGGCGTATAGCACGCGCACCTCCTCGGGCGGGCGCAGCAGCCGCAAGGGCCGCTCTTTGGCCTGCGGGCGCACCAGTTCTTTCGTGTCCGACAGCGCCCCGCGCCAGCCCACGGCGCGTTCGGGCATATGGCTTTCATGCAGGCTGGGCCGCGTCACCGCGTCCCGCCCTAGGCGCGCGGACAGACGATCAATCAAGCGCGCCAGTTCCACCCCATCATCGGCGCGCGTATCAAGTCGCACTTGGCGGTCCTGCATGGGTTCGGCCTGCGGGGCCTCCAGGGTGATGAGGTCGAACCCAAAGCCCGGGTTGATCCGCACCAACTTGTCATCAAACAGCGCCACCAAATGGGCGGGCTCCCGGGTGGCCTGCGAGGTCGCCACGTTCAGATGGCTCACCTCCCCATCCGTGCGGTAAACCGCCAGATGCAAAGCGCGGCAGCCGTGATTTTCAGCAGCCATCACCCGGCACAGTTCGCCGCATAGTTCCGGCAGATAAGGCGTCGGGTCCTGCACCGGTTCCGCCAAGCGGGACTGCACCCGGAAATAGGGCCGCTCCTCGACGCTGGAGACGGGTTCGGCCAGCCCCCCCAACGCCTGATCCAGACGCAATAACGGGTTGGCCCCAAACTCCGCCCGCGCAAAACGCCGCGCCAATGTGGCGCGTGGCACGGCGGCAATGGCACCGACCGTCTTCAACCCCAACCGGTTCAAAAGCAGCAGCGTGGCGGCATCCAGCCGCAACGACCGCGCCGGTAACGCGCCCATGTCGCGCAACGGGTCTGCGCACACCACGCGGCCCGTGCCATGTCGCGCCAGCCCCCAGGCCGCTCCCCATGTGGGTGCCACGGCCAGCTGTGCCGTCAGCCCAAGGGCGGAAAACTGTGTCTCCATGTCTTCCAACATGGCCGCCTCCCCACCCCACAGATGGTCCGATCCGGTGGTGTCCAAAATCAACCCGCGCGGGCCGTCGACCACGCTCCACGGGCACCAGCGTCGCGCCCACAGCATCAAACGCTGCATCACCGCCACGTCCCCCGCCACATCCGCATATTCCACCCGCAGGTCGGGGCAAAAGGCGCGCATATCGGTGACGCGCCCGCCCTCTTCGATGCCGGTCAGCGCGGCGGCGCGGTTGGCGGCATGTACCACCGGCCCATGTGGGCCTTCCGTCGCCAAAACCAGCGGAATGTCATCCGGCGGCGCGTTTCCTTGATCCGACATCGCGCGGCAAAACCGCTCCATCGGCAGGTTCGGCAGCGAGATGGAAGTGACCCTTTGCATCATGGCCCGCCACCCAAACACCCGGCTTGGCCTTGCGCGACCGGAACAATTCCACCCGCCACCGTGGCGCGCCCGGGGCTTGGGCATCGAAAAGCTGCGGCACAGAGGGCAACGCCCCCACCCGCCAGCGGTCGCGGGCCGCGCTTAAATTCGTCTCCGCCGCGCGGCGCATCAACCAGCACGGCACCCCAGCCCCCTCCGCCCGCATGGCAAGCCTTTTGGTGGCGGTAAAACTCAGCGCAGGCGGGTCGCCCCAGATCTCGCCAATCACAGCCCGCAACCCGCCGCAGCGCAACCCTTCTTCCATGGCCCATAGCGCATCGACAGGCCGGCTCACGGCCACTCGCAGCAAGGCCATGTCGGGCATGCCCGGCAGGTAGCTCAACCCGCTTTCCTTGCCCGAGACACGGTCCTGCACCCATAAAACCGGCCCCTGCCCCGCAGGCAATCGCGCCAACACGAAGCCCACAACACTGGCGTCGGTGGCGGTCTCGGCAAAGACCTCCGACAAAATAGGTGCGGCGGTTTGCGGGGCAGGGTCGCGCTGCAAACGGCGTCTGGTGGAAGGGGCAGCAATCCACGACAAAAGAGAATCCCAACTTAATGTTCTTCTTTTGTTCTATATCTGAATTTAAACAGGGTCAAACTTCCCATGTTCAAAAATATCCTGGGGGGATGCCCGCGTGGCGGGGGGCAAAGCCCCCCAAGAACGCAAAACTAAGATGCGCGCCCGAAGGCGCACATCTCGATCAAGCTGCGTCAGCCCATTCCCATGGGCGGGTGAAATTGCCAAGCACAGTCGTCACGGCGGCGTCAGACACCTCGCCTTTCTTGCTCAGCTGGGCCACAAGGCCCCGCTTTTTGTCTTCCAGAACAGAAGTCACCTCCGCCTCGACACCGGCTTCTTCCAAAGCCGCATTGTAGATGCGGGTGATGGCCGCGCGGCGTAGGTCGGGCTTGAAGATCTTGCCCACTGCCGTCTTCGGCAGTTCATCCATCATCTCGATATATTTCGGCCAAGCCGCCCGCTCATGCACATGCTCTTTGCAATGCGCCATCATGTCCTCAACCGTCGCGGTCGATCCGGCAACCAGTTCGACATAGACACACGGGATTTCACCGGCATGTGCGTCGGGCTGGCCAATTGCGCCGGCAAAGGCCACATCAGGGTGGCCGGCCAGCGCCTCCTCGATCTCGGCGGGGTCGATGTTGTGGCCGCCGCGGATTATCAAATCCTTCGCGCGGCCCGTGATCCACAAATAGCCGTCAGGGTCAATCCGGCCCAGATCGCCCGTGCGCAACAACACGTCGTCGCGGTAAAGATCGACGTTCTTGTCGGCCTCCGTGTAGGTGTTGCCCGCATAGACACCGGGGTTGGACACGCAAATCTCGCCAATCTCGTCCGGCCCGCATTGCGCCCCATCAGACACGGCGCGAATTTGCACATCGCAATACGGGAAGGGAATACCGATGGAGCCGATTTTCTTCTCTCCATCCGGCGGGTTGATCGACACAAGGCAGGTCGCCTCCGTCAGGCCATAGCCCTCGGTAATGGTGACGTTACAGGCCTTCTCGAACCGCTTATACAGCTCAATCGGCAGAGGCGAAGACCCCGAGAACGCCATTTTCAAAGACGAAATATCCGCGTCCACCGCTCGCTGCATCAGCGCGGAAATGGCCGTTGGCACAGTAATCATGAAGGTCACCTGATAGCGTTCGATCAGCTTCCAGAAATTGTCGAACACGCCCTCGCCGCGGTAGCCCTGCGGGGTCGGGAAGACCACATGCGCGCCCGACCGGATCATCGCCATCAAGATCACATGGACCGCGAAGACGTGGAACAGCGGCAGCGGGCACATGATGACGTCATGCTCGTCAAACAGCAGCGTGTGGCCAAGGAAGCCATTGTAGACCATGCCGGAATATTTGTGCTGCGCGACTTTGGGCATGCCCGTCGTCCCACCGGTGTGGAAATAGGCCGCGACGCGGTCGCCCGCGCTGTCGGCAAAATCAAGCGTCTTGGACTGCTTTGCCATCTCGGCGTTGAAGTTCAGCACCTTCGCGTGGTGGGTGTGGCCCACTTTGGGCCGGATCAGCGGCACGATGAATTTCTTGAGGCCCGTCAGGTAACGCAGCAGGTCGACCTCCAGCACATGGGTGACGCCGGGGGCGTCTTTGACGGCCTCGGCCACCTTCTGGGCCAGATCGGTCTTCGGGAAGGGGCGCAGGGTGACCACGACCTTGGCGCCGGTTTCGCGCAGGATGGCGCTGATTTGTTCGGGCTCCAGCAGCGGGTTGATCGGGTTCACAATGCCCGCGATCATGCCGCCCATCAGCACGTCCAGCGTCTCTGTCGCGTTTGGCAAAACGTAAGCCACCACGTCGTCTTCGCCCACACCAAGGGAGCGAAACAGATTCGCCGATTGGCAGGACCGGTCATAGACGTCTGACCAGCTCAAAGTTTCATTTGGATCAGTGGGGCCAGAGGTCAGCTGGTAGGAAAACGCGGGCCGCGCGCCGTGGCGGTTTTTCACATCTTCCAGCATGCCACGCATGGTCTTGGGAAGATCGCGGTCCTCCCACTTGCTTTCGGCCTCGATTGCGTCGCGGTCAGCTTGACCTGCGTAAGTCTTTCCCATGTCTTCCTCCCTGTGGCCGTTTGCCAGCCTCTATCCCTTACGCAAAAAGATGTGCGCAAACGGGGCGTGGCGCAAGTCTGACGCTACGCAAATCTTACCTAGACACGAAAAAGGGCGCTCAAGCAGCGCCCTTTCCCGAAATTTAGTCTAAATTTCGTCTGCCTCAGGTTTGCGGAATGCGCAGCACCTGACCCGGATAGATTTTGTCGGGATGGGTCAGCATCGGCTTGTTGGCCTCAAAAATCTTCTCGTAATGCGCGCCGTTGCCCAGCGTTTTGGCCGAGATGCCCCAAAGGGTGTCGCCCTTCTCTACGGTGTGAAACACCGGCTCGCCGCCGCCGTCGCCCGCTTCCAGCTCATCCTCGACCGAGGCCACGCCGGTGACGTTGCCCACCGCCAAGATCACCTTCTCGCGCAGTTCCTGCGTCAGGGTCTTGCCCTTGATCTTGACCTTGTCGCCGTCGGTTTCGATTTCGACATCTTGGGCCTCCAGCCCAAGGCTTTCAATCTCCGCCTTCAGCGCTTCCGGCTCCGGCTCGGCGGCATTGGCATCGCTGCCAAACAGCGATTTGCCCGCGTCCTTTACAAAGCTCCACAGTCCCATGTCTCGTCTCCCTTGGGGTTATTGCTTGGGCAGACGATGCAAATCCGGGCACGGATTGGCAAGGGGTATTACTCAGCCGCCATGCCGGCGGTAAATTGCAGCTGGGCCAAACGGGCGTACAAGCCGCCTTCTGAGACAAGGCTGTCATGGGTGCCGGTGGCCACGATTTGGCCCTGCTGGAAGACGATAATGCGGTCGGCCTTTTTGACCGTCGCCAAGCGGTGCGCCACGACCAATGTGGTGCGGCCTTCGCTGAGCTTTTCGACCGCGCCCTGCACAGCCGCCTCGCTTTCGGCGTCCAGCGCGGAGGTGGCTTCATCCAGCAACAGGATCGGCGCATCGCGTAGGATGGCGCGGGCGATGGCAATGCGTTGCTTTTGACCGCCCGACAACATCACGCCGCGCTCACCGACATAGGTGTCGTAGCCGTCCGGCAGCTGGCTCAGGAAATCGTGGGCGGCGGCAGCTTTCGCGGCCTCCTGCACCTCGGCGTCAGAAGCGTCTGGCCTGCCAAAACGGATGTTGTCCATGGCAGAGGCCGCAAAAATGACCGGGTCCTGCGGGACCAACGCAATAGATTTGCGGAAGTCGTCGCGGGCCACATCTTTGAGGTTCTGGCCGTCAATGGAAATGGAGCCGGTATCGGGATCATAGAAGCGCAACAGCAGCTGGATGATGGTGGTTTTGCCGGCACCGGACGGGCCGACCAAGGCGACGGTTTCGCCGGGCGCCACGTCAAGCGACACCTGATCCAGCGCCGCCACGGAGGGGCGCGCGGGGTAATGGAAAGTGACGTTGTCAAACGCTACGCGGCCCTCGACCTTCGGCATTTTGACGGGCGCGGCCACGTCCTGCACCGCGTCCTGCGCCGTCAGCAGCTCGACCAAGCGTTCCGTGGCCCCGGCGGCGCGCTGCACCTCCCCCCAGATCTCGGACAGGGCGGCGACACCGCCTGCGACCATGATGGCGTAGATCAGGAATTGCACCAGCTCACCGGCGGTCATCACATCGGCCCGCACGTCGCGGGCCCCGATCCACAACACGCCCACGATGCCGATAAAGACCAAGAAAATGACGATCACCGTCATGATCGCCCGCACGCCGATGCGCTTGCGCGCGGCGGTGAAGGAGCGCTCAGTCAGGTCGGAGAATTGCAGCTTTGACGGCGCCTCATGGGTGAAGGCCTGCACGGTTTGCACGGACAAAAGCGCCTCGGACGCATTGCCGGAGGAGGCCGCGATATGGTCCTGATTTTCGTGGCTCAGATTGCGCACACGGCGGCCCAGCAGGATGATCGGCACGATCACGGCGGGCACGATCAGCAGCACCAATCCGGTCAGCTTGGCGGAGGTCGCCAGCATCAAGATCAGCCCGCCAAAGAGGATCAGAATGTTGCGCAAGGCGATGGAGGCCGACGAGCCGATGACGCTTAGCAGCAGCGTTGTATCGGTGGTGATGCGGCTAAGCACCTCGCCGGTCATGATGCGCTCAAAAAACGCGGGCGACATGCCGATGGTGCGGTCGAAGACCTCTTTGCGGATGTCGGCCACCACGCGCTCGCCAAGGCGCGTCACAAGGTAGTAGCGCAGGCCCGTGCCTATGGCCAAAAGGGCGGCGATGATGACGGCGGCCCCGAAATACTGATCCAGCAGGGCGGCTTCTTCCGTGCCGAACCCGTCCACCACGCGGCGCACCGCCAGCGGCAGAATCAGCGACACGATGGCGGTCAGCGTCAGCGCCATGACAGCGGCAACAATCAGCGCCGTGTAAGGCCGCATGAACGGCCAAAGGGCCGCCAGAATGCCGATCTTACGTGACGACGCGCGTTCCGCCTCGCTGCCTTTTGGTTCGGCCATCTTGCCCTCGGGTTTGGTTCCGAAAGGGCATACCCAAGCCCGCCGCCAGTCGCAAGCGGCGAGAGGTCGCGGGAGTTAGGTCGGTTGGTCGTTCAGCCAGCTGCCCCAGAACCGCGCCTTGACCATCCATGACAGCCCGAAGGCCCAAAGGGCAAAGGTTTCAAACCAGAATGTACCCTTGTAGGCGTCCCAATTCGGAATGTCCCAAATGGCCGACGCCGCCATCGCCATCATCGAGACGATGATGACCCCGCCGGAAAAGAAATACAGCGCGTTGCGGGTGATCTTTTGCTGCGTCAGGGTGCCGTCTGCGTTGCGTTGCTCGGGGTCCACCACTGGAAAGACCCGCAGGGAGAACCACGCCAGAAACGCAAACAGGAAGGCCGCGCAGGTGTAGTGGATCGCGTCAGAGCCAATGGTTTTGCCGAAGACGTCGAACTCGATCATCTGGAAATAGCTCGCCAGCGGCGCGTTCAGAATGGGCGCGGGCACGATGGCCCCATTGGGGACCGAGAAGCCGGTGAAGGCGCGGCCCAGAAATTCCGTGTCATCACAGCCGTAGCCAGAGGTCGGGAACAGCGCGACCCCGATGGCAAACAGACCCGCCGCCGAGGACAAGTAGCGTTCCAGCTTCGGGCGTTTGTTACCGCGGTAGACCAGCAGATAGGCCCCGATGAACACCAGCGCCCCGATGAAGAAACTGCCCATGAAAGGGGCGTAATAATAGTGGCTGATGGAGGCGCGGTAGCACGTATCCAGCCACGGGTTGAAGGCCGCGATTATCATCACCGTAGGCAGCATTAACGCCACCGTTCCGACAACGCGCGCCAAAACGCGTTGGTCGATGGTGATGAAATTTCCGGGTTTAGCGGGAGTATCGCCCGCCTGCGTCACAGGGGTCAGCATAACAAATCGTCCATAAAATAACTTCAATACACTAGGGGTTACCTACCATATTTTGCCCCGCAAGGAAAGTGGATTAGGTGGCCCTTAGCCCGCCAATGCGGTCGCGGGCGACGCGGTGGACCACCGCGAAGGACAGCATCAATCCGGTGACCACCGCTAATGCAATGGCAACCCGCACACCTGTCAATCCGAAGTCGAACACCGAGGTAAGTAGCCAGATGAAGAACGCCATGCCGATGATTTGGCGGTAGACGCCGATCCACATGGTCCAGACGGCCTTCTTCAAAGCCTGCAACAGCGAGTTGGCGGAGAAGAGGAATACGTAAACGGGCAGAATCACGGCCTCCACCCTAAGAAACAGCGCGCCGATCTCTATCACCTCTGGGTCAGAGGTGAAGACGCTGGTGGCCAGCCCCCCGCCCCACCACAGAAACGGGAAGGCCAGCGCCATGGCGATGACCCCCATTTTCCAGCACAGGCTGAACGCCTCCCGCACGCGGTCATGCTGGTCCGCGCCGTAGTTTTGGGCGGCGATGGGGACCAAAGCGATTGTGATCCCCAGCGCAGGCAGCAGGAAGATTTGTTCGACCCGCATGGTGATGCCGTAAGCCGCCAACGACGCCTCACCGTAATCTTTCAGGGCGTATTGCACGATGAAGCCGCTTGCGAAGGTGATGAACAGCGTCAGGCTGGAGGGCAGCGCCTGCTTGGCAATCTCAGTGTATTTGGCGATGGACGGGACAAATTCTGGCAGCCTGATGTCGCTCATCATCTCGCGACTGAACACGCGGTAGAGGATGAAGCAGGCAACGCCCGACTGGCTGAGCACCGTGGCAAGCGCGATGCCGTTGAAGCCGAGACCATTCACCACGCCGGGGATGCCAAACATCAACAGCGGGTTAAGGCCCACATTGACGCAGAAGGCCACCATCAGCGCGCGCTGCATCGACACCGTGTCGCCGCGCGCCTGCAAGATGCCGTTGGCCCCGTAGGCCAGAATGAAGCCCGGCAGCGACCAGACCAGCCAATTGAAATAGGACTGGCCCGCGTCGCGGTAGGCACCCGGCTCGGATACGATGGCGATCAGGCTCGGCCCTGCAAATAGCGCGACGACGATCATGGTGAGCGTCGCCAGCGCCGCAAAGCTAAGGCCTTGGGCGGCAAGGTGGCGAGCGTCGCTGGTGTCCTTGCGGCCCATGGCGTTGCCGACAAGGGCGCTCATTGCGGAGCCGGTGCCAAACCCCACGGCGACGAGAATGAAGAAGGCTTGGAAACCCACGGCAAGGCCCGCTTGGGCCTCTGTCCCGAAATAGCCGGAATAGAACGTGTCGACGACATTGTAGAGCGTCGAGAACAACATGCCGATGGCCGCCGGGAGCGCGATGCGGCGAAAATGTCCCATGATGGGGCCTTGGGTCAGGTCGTCGTCGGTCATGGATGCTCCAGAAAAAAGCGGCGCCTTGTGGGACGCCGCTTTGGGTATTTCGGGTTTTGGCTCAACGCCTTAGAGGCCCCATTTCGCGGCGGTGGCCTCAAAGAAGCCTTGGGCTTTCTTCAGCTCGATCCAGCTGTTGACGTAGTTGATCCAGACCTGATCGGTTTGGGGCAGCAGCATCGCGATGGGGGTTGGGGCACGGGCGGCCTCTACCTCGATCTGGCGCAGGTTCGGGAATTTTTCCAGCAGGGTCGCGCCCTCGATGTTCGAGGTGATAAACACGTCCGCGCGGCCCGACAGGACCTCTTGGAAGCCACGGGCTGGCGCTTCTACGACGACGATTTCGGCGTTCGGGAACCATTCCTTGGTGTTTTTCTCGAAAGTGGTGCCCAGCGTGGTGGCCACCTTGACGTCGCCGTTGTTGATCGACTCCCAACCGCTGAAGCGGTCAGCGTTCTCTTCCAGCGTGAACGGGAAAATCTCGACCGAGATGTAGCTGTCGGAATAGCCGGCGGCCTTCAGGCGCGCGGGGCTGATGGAGGCAGAGCCGGTCATGTGGTAGTTGCCCGCAACCACGCCGTTCACCAGCGTTTTCCAGTCGGTTGGCACCATTTCCAGCTCGACGCCAAGGTCTGCGGCAAGCTGGGTCATGACGTCAATGTCGTAGCCCACATAGGAGTTGGTGGCGGGGTCGCGTACCGACATCGGGTTCCAGTCGCCAGTTGTGCCGACCTTCAAGGTGCCGCCGCTGAGGATTTCGTTCAGCGCGGATTGGGCGGTTGCGGGCAGCGCGCCAAGCGTCATGGCGAAGGCAGCGGCAAGGCCAAGGGATTTCATCAGTTTCATACGTCTCATTTCCGGTTTCTGGTGGATGGATTAGTGCGTTTGTTCAGCAAATTATCGGTGTGAATGTGCAGATAATTCAATTACTAACGAGGTCAACATAAGCATTGAGGACAGGTCCATGGCGCAAGGTGGCCCAGCAATCGAGATCAGCGGGCTGAACAAATGGTATGGTGACTACCATGCGCTCAAAGACATCGATTTACAAGTGGAGCACGGTGAACGTATCGTGATCTGCGGCCCGTCGGGGTCGGGCAAATCCACGTTGATCCGCTGCGTGAACTCGTTGGAGGCGCATAATTCCGGCTCCATCACGGTGGACGGGATCGCAATGAAAGACGCGGCCTCCGTCGACAGCATCCGGTCCGAGGTGGGCATGGTGTTCCAGCAGTTCAACCTCTTTCCCCACCTGACCATTTTGCAGAACCTGACGCTTGGGCCGATCAAGGCACGCGGCCTGTCAAAGGCCGATGCAGACGCCCGCGCGATGCAATATCTCGAACGGGTCCGCATCCCCGATCAGGCGCATAAAAAGCCCGCCGCCTTGTCCGGCGGGCAGCAACAGCGGGTCGCGATTGCGCGGTCGCTGTGCATGGAGCCCAAGATCATGCTGTTTGACGAGCCGACCTCGGCGCTGGACCCGGAGATGATTTCCGAGGTGCTGGACGTGATCGTGGATCTGGCGGAGGACGGCATGACCATGATCGTGGTGACCCACGAGATGGGGTTTGCCCGCAAGGCGGCGGACCGGATGATCTTTATGGATCACGGGGAGATCATTGAAAGCGGGGTGCCGGACCAGTTCTTCAACGCCCCCAAATCGGCGCGGACCAAACAGTTCCTCAGCCAGATTTTGCAGCATTGAGGGGCGCGGCTATGAAACCAATCCTCGCCCTGACGGCGCTTCTTTTGCTCACCGGTTGCGGCGCGGCGGGCAATTGGGGGTGGTACGTCATCAACCCCAACACCACGCAAGGCGCCAACAACATCAAGTTCCTGCTGAACGGGTTCGGGGCCACGATCCTGCTGTCCTTGATTGCCGCGGGGATGTCGATGGTGATCGGGCTGATGGTCGCTCTGCCCGGCATGTCGTCGAACCGCTGGGTGCGCCTGCCCTCGCGCATCTATATCGAATTTGTGCGGGCGATCCCGCTGCTGCCGATGCTGTTTTGGGTCTTCTACGGGCTGCCGGTGGTGCTGAAATCCATGGGGATTTCGGTCAGCATCGACGCGTTTTGGGGGGCGATTATCACGTTGGCCATTTCCGACAGCGCATTTACGGCTGAAATCTACCGGTCCGGCATCCAGTCCATCAACAAGGGCCAGACGGAGGCCGCCAAGACGGTCGGGCTGAACTACCGTCAGACCATGCGCTATGTGATCTTGCCGCAGGCGATCAAACGCATCCTGCCGCCGCTGGCCAACCAGTTCATCTACATCGTGAAAATGTCGGCCTTTGCGTCCGTCATCGGGATGCAGGAACTAACGCGGCGCGCCAACGAGCTGGTGGTGACCGAGTACCGGCCGCTGGAAATCTACACGCTGCTGATCTTTGAATACCTTGTGCTGGTGCTGGCCATCAGCTTCTTCGTGCGCTGGTTGGAGCGCAAAATGGGCTCGGATGAGAGCCGCTAAATGAAAGGACAAGCGATGAGCTGGACCGCATTTCTGAACGACACGATGGGCCGCATTGGCGCGTTACAAAAAGAAGCACCCGAGATGATGGCGGGCTTCAACACCATGTCCAAAGCCGCCAAAAAGAACGGCGCGCTGGACGAAAAGACCAAGGAATTCATTGCACTGGGCATCGGTATCTCCACCCGCTGCGACAGCTGCATCGGGTTCCACGTCAAATCGCTTGTGCGCTTGGGAGCGACCCGAGAAGAGCTGTGCGAGGCGCTCGAAATGGTGGGCTACATGGGCGGCGGGCCGTCGATTGCATATGGGGCCAAGGCGTTGGAAGCCTATGACGAGTTTTCGGGCGGCGCCTAGCGTATCGGCGCGGGCGCGGATTGTGGGCGTTGAATGAGTATTTTTGCCAAAACGAAGCCAATTGCCGCATTGGGTTGAGGGGGAAGGAGGCTCTGGAGCGGGTAGCGGGAATCGAACCCGCACCTTAAGCTTGGAAGGCTCTTATGATACCATTTCACCATACCCGCTCAGAGGTCTCAGGCTATATTTGCTGCCCTCCAAGCGGTCAAGCGCGAAAGGGTTAAAACGTGGCTCCGGTATTGTCCGCCACCGCCTGTTTATAGAGCATGCGGATGCGTTCGGTGACGGGCCTGTTGCCGTCGCCTATGGGCGTGCCGTCGATCTGTGCCACGGGGGTTTGCGCGCCGAATGTGCCTGTCAGGAACGCCTCGTCCGCGCCGTAGGTTTCATAAAGGGAATAGTTCTTCTCGAAGACCGCAATGCCGTCCGCGCGGCACAGGTCAATGACCTTTTGGCGGGTGACCCCGTTCATGCAGTAATCGCCGTTTGAGGTCCAAACCTCGCCCCTGCGCACGATGAAGAAGTTGCACGCGTTGGTGGTGTTCACAAAGCCATGGGGGTCGAGCATCAGCCCCTCATCCGCGCCCGCTCGTTCGGCCTGCAAGCAGGCGATGACGCAGTTCAGCTTGGAATGGGAATTGTACTTGGCGTCCTGCGACATCGGCAGCCCGCGCACTTGCGGGACGGTGGCCAGCCTTATGCCTTGCGATTGCAGCGCCGTCGCGGGTTTGGAATGTTCCATGATGATGACCAGCGTGGGCCCAGAGCGGCTGAGCGAGGGGTGCTGGAACGGCTTCACCTTTGTGCCGCGCGTCAGCATCAGGCGGCAATGCACGTCGTTGGTCATGTCATTTGCCTCAGCGGTCCGCGCCAGCGCCTCGGCAATGCCCGCCTTGTCCATGCCCACATCCAGCGACACCGCTTTGCAGGAGTTGAAAAAGCGGTCCATATGCTCGTCAAAAAACGCCCATTTGCCGTTATAGAGCCGCATCCCCTCCCACATGCCGTCGCCCAGCATGAAGCCGCTGTCATAGACCGACACCTTGGCGTCGTCGCGGTGCACAATCTCGCCGTTCACGTAGATTTTGATGTCGGCGTTGCGCGGGTCCTCCAGCGCGTCATGGGTGGTGTTGGTCATGTCACAAATGATCCTATGGTGACGCCAGCGGCAGTCAGTTTTTCGCGGATGGCTTGCGCCATTTTGACGGCCCCCGCGCTGTCGCCATGCACGCAGATGGAGTGCGCGTCCAGCGGGATCGGATCGCCGTCGATGACAGGCATCAGGCCGGTGTCGAGCATGTTGAGAAGACGCTCGGCGGCCTCCTCCGCGTCATGGATCATCGCGCCGTCCTGGCCGCGCGGGACAAGTTGGCCTGTCGACAGATACCCCCTGTCCGCGAAAATTTCGGAGAAGACCTGCACGCCCTGCGCCTTCGCCGCCTGTGCCAGCTGCGTGCCGGAGATGGCCAGAATGGAAAGCCCGCCCAACTGCTTGACCATCGCGGCGATTGCGTCGGCCACATCGCGGTCGCGGGCGGCGAGATTGCCCAGCGCGCCGTGGGGTTTGACGTAAGCGACGTGCACCGGAACCAGCTTGGCGACGGCCTGCAACGCCCCGATTTGCGCGGCGCACATGCGGGCGATTTCATCGGGCGACATGGGGATGACGCGCCGCCCGAAGCCCTCGCGGTCGTTATAGCCGGGATGCGCGCCCACGGTGACGCCGTTCTGGGCGGCAAGTTTCAAGGTCTCAAACATCGTTTCGGGGTCGCTGGCATGGCCGCCCGCCGCGACATTGGCCGAGGACACCACCTGCAACATCGCGGCGTCATCGCCCATGGACCACGGCCCAAAGCTCTCCCCCAGGTCGGAATTCAGATCAATGCGCCGCACCATGCCGCCGTTCCCCAATGCAAGTTCCACCCACCAAGATAAACAGTTTGCGCTGGCATGAAAGGGACTTAAGCTCAGTGCACGGCGGCACCTCTAAACCAAGGACAGCCAATGCTTCACGACGTGATTTCAGCCATCGAACACAAACTGAATGCGGCATTAATCCGTAGATTTCCAGCCAACCAGAACTGGGTTGTCTCAAGTGACCCTTTGGACGCGGCGGGCAACCCCAGACCAGAGCTTTACCACAAGCTGGTTCTGACGCTCGTGAATATCGAAGAAGAGCGAGCGGCGACCAGCCCTGCGCAAACACAAAGTCGCGGTGTTGGACAAGAGTCGCTCACATTGCAAATGAACCTGAACCTGTATGTCCTGCTATCTGCGCAATTTGACGGCAATTACGCAGACGGGTTGAAGCTGTTATCGGCTGCTATGACTGTCCTGCGGACCGACCCCGTGCTGACACCCCAAAACACGCCAAATCTGCCCGACCTGATCGATAGGCTTTCAATTGAGCTGTCGAACACCGACCTCGCGGACATAAGGGATATCTGGGCGTCGCTTGGTATGCCCGCAAAGCCTTGCGTCCTTTACAAAATCCGCGGATTGTTCGGCGACTTAGACAAGGCCATTGACGTGGGCGGGCCGGTGCGGGCCGTGCCAACCGACAATTGACACATAACGACCGGAGACCTGCGCAATGGTAGATGCCTTGCCGTCCTCAGAATTGAAGACCGCGCTGGACTGGGGTGACCTGATTTTGCCCGCCTCCGTTCTGCATGAGCTGAACCTGATTGTCAGCTGGGCCGAACATCAGACGAACGATGCTGGTCTTGGCCCACACTTTGCATCCGGCGGGTATCGCGCGCTGTTCCACGGCGCGCCGGGCACGGGGAAGACCTTGGCCGCGGCGCTCATTGGCAAACGGCTTGGCCGCCCCGTCCACCGCGTCGACCTGTCGATGCTTGTATTAAAATACATCGGGGAGACCGAAAAGAACCTGGGGCGCATCTTTGACGAGGCTTCAGAGCAAGGTTGGGTCTTGTTCTTTGACGAGGCGGACGCCTTGTTTGGCACGCGCACCGCGACGCCCGGATCAAAGGACCGGCACGCCAATCAACAGGCGGCTTACCTGTTGCAGCGCATCGAAGGCTTCGACGGGTTGGCCATTCTGGCGGCCAACCTAAAGTCCAACATAGACAACGTTTTTGCCCGCCGTTTTCAATTGCTTGTCGGCTTCCCCATCCCCGATGCGGAAAGTCGGCAGCAGATGTGGGATCGTTTGCTCAAGCACCTCCCGGCCGTGGCCTCGGATGTGGACCCGATCCAGCTTGCCGCCGATCACGAACTGAGCCTGGGCAGCATCGCCAATGTGGTCGAGGGCGGGGTGCTTGAAGCGCATAGCCGATCCTCATCCGAGCTGGCCCTGCAAGACATCCTTGCAGCCCTAAAGCGCGAACATGCCCGCCTTGGTCCGTTTTAAAGCAACGCCAGCACCTCGTCGCGCTTTGGCATGGAAGGCGCGGCGCCTGCGCGGGTGACCGACAGCCCCGCAACGGCGCAGGCGTAGCGCACGGCCGTTTCGGGCGGCATCCCATCGGCCAGACAGGCGGCAAAGCCGCCGTTGAACGCGTCCCCAGCACCAGTGGTCTCAACCACTTTGCCCGCGTTGACCGCAGGGACCAGCCCGTGGCCATCCAGATACGCCCCCTGCCCGCCCATGGTGATGATCGGACGTTTGACGCCAAGCGCCTTGAGAGCCTCGCAGGCCTTGGCCGCGTCGGCCTCGTTGGCCACGGCGACGCCGCTTAGCATCTCGGTCTCGGTCTCGTTGGGGGTGACGTAGTCGCACAGCTCCAGCATCTCGCGTGGCAATTCGGCGGCGGGGGCCGGGTTCAAAATCGTGCACACCCCTGCGGCACGTGCAATCTCCAGACCGCGCATCGCGGCCTGCAAAGGTTGTTCCAGCTGGGTCATGAACACCTGCGCGTTCTCGATCGCGTCCCGCGCGCCTTCGATGTCATCCGGCGACAGGTTGGCCGCCGCGCCGGGGGCGATGATGATCGCGTTGTCGCCGCTGGCCTCGTTGATGAAAATATGCGCCGCACCAGTGTAGCTGGCGGCATCTTCGGTCACACAGGGGGTGATCCCCGCCTCCGCCCAGAGGTCGCGCGCCATACCCGCGAAATCATCCGCACCAAGCCGCGTAATCATGGTAACGTCGGCTCCCATCCGGGCTGCGGCCACCGCTTGGTTGGACCCCTTCCCGCCCGGATTCATCGCAAAGGAATTGCCCATCAGCGTTTCCCCCATAACGGGCAAACGGTCGGCGCGGAATGCCAGATCGGCGACAAACACACCTAGAACGGCGATCTTACCCATTGGATTCTCCTGTTGGTTGCCAGCCCTCATAAAGCGCGTGATCCGCGGAGATGGGGCAAGAGGCCGCCGCACCATCCGCACGGGCGGAGGCGTAGATGGCCGTCATCAATTCTACCGAGGCACGGCCATCTGGCAAGGTGACCGCGCGGTGAGGACGGCCGGCCAAGGCCTGCGCCACCTCATAAAGACACCCTGCAAACCCCGCATGGCCGGGGGTGACTTGCGCAAGGGCTGCGTCGATTTTCGGCTGATCTACAGGGTCGCGGGCCTGGAACGTCCACGTCTGATCCATCGGGGCATAGGGTTTTGGCCCGCTGGTCGCGGTCAGATTTTCGTAGATCAGCTTGATCCGGGTGGTGTCATCCGCCCCGCCCAGCGTGACCGAGCTGGTGGCCAGCGCGCCGTTGGCCATCGAAAAGGCTATCGCCGCGCAATCTTCTGTTTCGATTGGGTTCACGCGTGTGGTCAGCCGTGCGTTGACCTGCGCCACATCGCCAAACAAGCATGTCAGCAGATCATGGGCATGGATGGCGTGCCCGATAATGACCCCGCCCCTTTCGCCAGCCCATGTGCCGCGCCAAGGGACGGCGTAATAGTCGGCGCGGCGCGCCCAATGGGTCTCCAGGCTTGCGGTTTGCGGCGCGCCCAGCAGGCCAGCCTCTTTCAGGGCGGTCAACTGGGTCATTGCTCGCCCGAACCGATATTGGAATATCGGAAAGACCCTGCCTTGCGACGCGGCTTGCGCCTGCTCCAATCCATCCACCTCCGCCAAGGAGGTTGCCAACGGTTTTTCACAGATGACATGTTTGTGCGCGGCCAGCGCGCGCAGGGTCATCGGCACGTGCAAATGCGGCGGAAGGCATATGTCGACAAGGTCAATATCGGGATTATTGAACACCTGTTCAGCGCTGTCGGTGACGTCAATATCGCCCGCGATGTCTGCTGCCCGCGACAGGTCGAGATCGCAAATCACCGTCACCTCGAACAGGTCGGGCAGCATGCGGTAACCCTGCAGGTGCTCCGCGCCGATGCCCGCCCCCAGGATTGCGACACGGATCATGCCTCTGCCATGTCCTGCGCTGTGATCGCCAATTCCATCACCTTGAAGGCATGCGCCTGCGGCATTGCCGTTTGCGTCCGGTCGCGCATGTCGGCGGCGAGCCGCGCGAAATAGGGCAGGCCCGCCGCCTTGCAATCCATGCGCTCGCAGCGCGTGCCATTGACGAGGAACAGGTGATCGGTGCCATCCTGCCCGCCAACGTCCACGTATTTGCGCAGCTCGATCGTGCCCTGCGTGCCCAAAAGCATCAGCCGCCCATCGCCCCAATTTGGCAACGCATCCGGTGTGAACCAATCGACCCGGATGTAGCCAAGCCCCTGCTCACTTTCGAGCGCGATTTGCCCAAAATCCTGCAACTCGGGCGTTGCGGGGTTGCCAAAATTTCCGGTGCTGGCGAGGGTAATTTTTGCATCCGTCGAGCCGGTGAAGAATAGAAACTGGTCAATCTGATGGGACGCAATATCGGTCAGGATACCGCCAAAGCGGTCCCGCTCATAAAACCAGTCGGGCCGGGTGTTGAGGTTCAGTCGGTGCGGGCCAATGCCAATGGTTTGGATCACCTTCCCAATCGCGCCCTCGGCCACCAATTCGGCAGCGCGGGTCACCGCAGGGACCTCGAAGCGTTCCGAAAAATCAATCGACCAAATGCGCCCGGTCTCGGCCACGCAGGCCTTGATCGCATCCAGCTGCGCATGAGAGGTGCAGCCCGGCTTGTCGGTCATGACGTCCATCCCCGCCCGCATCGCACGGATCGCCAGATCCGCCCGGTCCGCGGGAATGGCGGAGATCAGGACCATATCCAGATCGTGGTCCAGCACTTGGGCGACGCTGTCCATTCGGGGCAGGTCGGGGAAGCGTTTGGTGAAGCCCGCCAGCGTCTCGGGCGCCCCCTCCGTCCACCAGCAGACCAACGCGCAGCCCACTTTCTCCATCTCCGCCGCCATGCCGAAGATGTGGCGGTGATCTATGCCCAAAATGCCAATGCGCAGCGGGTCAGACATCGCTGACCTTGACCATTTCTTGGTCCGCCGAGGACCGCACCAAGGCGTCAATCAGGGCGTGGACCTTCAGGGCCTCGTGGCCTGTCACAATGGGCGGGCGGTCATGTTTGACCGCCTCCACGAAGTCCTCGATCACGGCTTGATGCCACTCGTGGCTAAACGCCATCGGGTTCGCCCCGCCCCCTGTTGCCGCCGTTGCGCCGAAGGCTTCCGTGCGCCCGTCGCGCCAATGCAGGGTCAGATCGCCACGCGCCAAAACGGCGCTTGCCTCGGCACAATTGAGCGTGATTGTCTCAGGCGCGCCGGGGAAATTGGCCGTGGTCGCCGTCAGCGACCCAACCGCCCCGTTTTCGAATTCCAGCCCTGCGGAGACAAAGTCTTCCGCCTCCATCTGATGCGTCTTGGTGGTCCGCGACATCGCGTGCAGATGGGTGACGGGACCTGTCAGCGACAATGCCAGATCAAGCGTGTGGATGGCCTGCGTCAGCAGCACCCCGCCGCCGTCCTGCGCATAGGTGCCGCGCCCCGGCGCGTCATAATAGCTCTGGTCGCGCCACCATGGCACTGTGATGATCGCGCTTTGCAGCGCCCCCAGCGAGGGCAGCTTTTCGGCCAGCGCGATTGAAGCCGCGCGCATCCGGTGCTGAAACACGAGGCCAAGCGGTATCCGCCCGTCGCAAAGCGCCACCACCTGCCTTGCCGCCTCCAGATCCCGCTCCACCGGCTTTTCAAGAAGAACCGGTTTGCCGGCCCGGGCCAGAACCTCCAGCGGCTCCAACCGGGTGTTGGGCGGGGTCGCGAGGATCACAAAGCCGACCTCGGGGTCTTTGGCAACCTCTTGGACGTCACGATAGACTTTCACCGTCATGCCATGTTCGGCCTGCAGCCGCGCAGCGTAGCGCTCTGCCGAGGCGGGCCTGCGTGCGCAGACCCCGTGCAAGGTGACCGCATCGCTGTCGCGGCAGGCCAATGCATGCGTGTCGGCGACCATGCCAAGGCCGATCAAAACTGCTTTCATCAGGTGCTCCTTCTGGGGCGCATCTTACGGGGCATGGGCGCGGGTGAAAGGGCGAAATGAACTGGTGGCCCAGTTTGAAACGGGTTAGCGTTCAGGCTATGACACAGCTTACCCTGCGCGGCCTGGCCGCCGACCTTTATGCGCCTCTGGCCGACCTGCCGATTGTGTCCCCGCATGGGCATTGCGACCCCGGCTGGTTCGCCAAGGACGCCGCCTTCCCCGACCCCGCCGCGCTGATAATCACGCCGGACCACTACGTGTTTCGGATGCTGTATTCGCAGGGCGTGTCGCTGGATGATCTGGGCATAGGGCAGCCCGCAGGCAGCACCGACCCGCGCAAGGTGTTCCAGCTTTTTGCCGACAATTGGCACCTGTTTCACGGCACCCCGTCGCGGCTTTGGCTGTCCATGATGCTGCGCGACGGGTTCGGCATGTCCGAGCCCATGACACCCGCCAACGCGATGGCGGTCTATGACCAGATCGACGCGGCGCTCAGGTCCGACGCGTTCCGGCCTCGCGCTTTGTTCGAGAGCATGAACATCGACCTGCTGGCGACCACGGATGCCGCCACCGATCCGCTCACCCATCACCAAACCATTCGCGACAGCGGCTGGCAGGGCCGCGTCATCCCGACCTTCCGCCCCGACGCTGTGCTGGACCCCGCCGACCCCCGATTTGCCGGTGAACTAATGCAGCTGGCCAAGGTCAGCGACACTGATATTTCGACTTTTGCGGGGTATCTGGACGCGCTGCGCAACCGGCGGGCCTTGTTTAGATCAATGGGCGCAACAGCAACCGACCACGCCATCGAAGACCTCTACACCGTTTGGTGCGGTCGCACCCATATTGAAGAGCTGTTTGACAAGGCAAGGCGTCAGGATTTGACCAATGTCGAGGCCGCCACATTCTACGGTCATATGCTCATCGAGATGGCGCAAATGTCTTGCGATGACGGGCTGGTGATGCAGCTTCACGCGGGCAGCCGCCGCAACACCAACCCCGCCATTATGGACAGCTACGGTCGCGACATGGGCGCTGACATTCCCGTGTCCACTGACTGGGTGCGCGGGCTGGAAGGACTGCTGAACCGCTGCGGCAACACCCCCGGATTCACGCTGATCGCCTTCACGCTGGACGAGACCACATATGCCCGCGAACTGGCCCCGATGGCGGGGCATTGGCCCTGCCTGAAGATCGGCCCGCCATGGTGGTTCCACGATTCCGTAGCAGGCATCGCGCGTTATTTCGACCAAGTGGTGGAAACGGCGGGGTACCAAAACCTCGCCGGGTTCAACGACGACACGCGGGCGTTCATGTCGATCCCCGCGCGCCATGACGTCTGGCGTCGGTGTGTGGCGCAGCATCTGGCGGGTCAGGTCGACCGCGGATATTTCGACGCGGCGGATGCAAGCGTTTTGGCCAAGCAGCTCAGCTACGATTTGGCCCGTAACAGCTACAAGCTGGACATGCCGTGACCAGAATTCTGCATTTTGGCATCGGCAATTTTCACCGCGCCCATCAGGCGTGGTACACCCATCGTGCAAACCAAATTAAGGGGACTGATTGGTCCATTACCGGCGTCTCCCTGCGCAGCCCTGCGATACGCGACACGCTCAGCCCGCAAAATTTCGACTACACGCTGGCGATCCGCGACGCAGACGGCGAAGCGTTGGAGCGGGTCAGCGTGATTAACGATATTCTGTTCGCCGGCGACGGCGACACAGTCGCGCAATCGGCCATCCTGAAAGCGGCCTGCGAGGCCGAGATCATTATGCTGACCATCACCGAGAAGGGCTATCATCTGGCACCCGATGGCACGTTGGACTTGGACCACCCAAACATTCAGGCCGACCTCGCAGGCATTCCTACCACGATCTACTATTACCTATTTCACGCCCTACATTTGCGCGAAACGCCCGCCACGATCATCTCATGTGATAACCTAACCGCAAATGGAGACACACTCAGGGACGCGGTGCAGCGCTTTGCCGATGCAAAGCAGTTAAATATGCGCGCCAAGGTCAGCTTCCCCAACACCATGGTGGACCGCATCACGCCCGCAACGACCGACGCGTTGCGCGATCACGTCAAAGCCGCAGGCATGGCCTGTGCTGCACCCGTCGAGACGGAGCGCTTCAGCGAATGGGTGATCGAGGACAAGTTCGTCACCCCGCGCCCCGCGTGGGACAATGTGGGCGTGCAGATCGTCGCTGACGCCTCCCCCTACGAGCTGCGCAAACTTCGAATGCTGAACGGGGCGCATTCTGCGCTGGCCTATGCCGGGACTTTGGCGGGGCACCAGTTCGTGCACCAAGCCATTGCCGACCCTGACCTGCGGGCTTTGGCCGAAGGCATCTTTGCGGAGGCGGGCGCGACATTGCCTGACGGAATGGAATTTGCAAACTACGCCGCCGCGCTGCTGGACAGGTTTGCAAACCCCGCTCTGAACCATCAGCTGCGCCAGATCGCGATGGACGGCACTCTGAAACTACCGGTCCGCCTGCTTGGCACTGTGGACGCGCGTGGCGGCGATGCGCCCATGTGCCGACGCGCCGTTGAGGCGTGGATGGAGTTTGCCATCGCCGAGACTTGGGCCGGCAGCGTGCTGGACGACCCCAAAGCGGCAGAGATCAAGGCTGCATGTACCGGCGAAACGCCAAAGGCCGATTTGGCAAAGCTGATCGGCTACACCGCCACCTGACGCCGCCGTTCACGCGCCCAGATCAGCAGACCGGACGCGGTGATAATCGCGGCCCCCAGCATGGTGTAGAGGTCGGGAATATGCCCCCAGATCACGTAGCTGGAAATCGTCAGGAAGATCAGGAAGGAATAGGCGTAAGGCATCAGCGTGTTGGCCGCCGCGTAGCGGTGGGCGCGGGTCAACAGCTCGTGCCCGGCCCAGCCCCAGACGCCCAGCAAGATCATGATCGCCCAGTCCAATGCCGTTTGCGGGTTGGTCCATTGCCAGATGGCAAAGGGCAGCAGCACCGCCGTCCCGAATGCGCCCATGTAGAACTGCATGGTCTCGGTGGCGACCACGCCTGACAGCTTGCGGGTGATGATCGAATACAGAGCCAGCGCCAGCGCGTTGTGCAGCGATAGCAGCATCGCCCAGTGGAACTCCGCCCCAAAGGGGCGCATCACCACCAGCACGCCGACGAACCCCATGCAGATGCCGAAGATGCGCCACGGGCCTGCACGTTCGCCCAGCATCGGCCACGCCAGCAGGCACACCAGAATGGGCGAGGTGAACATGATCGCCGCCGTCACCGTCAGCGGCAGATAGAGCAAGGCGATGAAGTTCAACGCGGTCGAGGCGGTCAGCAAATAGGCCCGAAACAGCACCCATCCGGGCTTGGCGGTCTTGAAACGTTCCCAGTCCGCCCCGCCCCGCAGCACCAGCGCGGTCGAGATGAAGAAATGCGCGAAATAGCGCATGAAGGCCAATTGCAACGCGGGCAGCCCCGCCAGCACCAGCCACTTCACCGAGGTGTCGATCAGCGAGAAGAAGAACCACGCCGCCAGCATCATCGTGATGCCAAGCTGGGCGCGGTCCTCGGTGGCGTGGACGGCGACGCGGCTCACTTATGCCTTGAAGTGGTCGGCGTAGAAATCAACCATTTGGCTGACCATGTCGTCGCCCCGGCCCGCGTCGCGCGCGGTGCTCAACCCTTCCAGGGCCGATTTGGACATGATGCTGTCCACTCCCGCATCGGCCGCCATCTGGGCGTAGTACCCCACATCCTTGGCCGCGTTCTTGATCGCAAATTGCAGCTGGTTCGGGTCCCCGTCCACGCCGTAGCCTTTGACGAAATCCATCATGCCCGAATGCAGCGGCCCCGCGCTCATCACGTCGTAAACCTGCTGGCGGTCCACACCTTGGGTGTCGGCCATGGCGAAGGCCTCTGCCATGGCGTTGGCCACGGTCATGCCGAAGAAGTTGTTAATCAGCTTGATGGTGTGGCCCGAGCCCAGATCGCCCAGATGGAAGACGTTCTCCCCCAGATCGTCCAACACCGGTTTCACCTTATCAAACGCCGCCTTGTCGCCCGAGCACATGATGTTCAGCGCCCCGTCCAATGCGTGGCTTGGCGTGCGCCCCAACGGCGCGTCCAAATAGGTGCCGCCGGCCTTGGCCACCGCCTCGCCCAGCGCGCGCGTAGACGCGGGCAACGAGGTCCCGAAGTCGATCACAACAGCGCCGGGGCGCAGGCCCGCCATGACCCCATCCGCCCCGTTCATGCGGCTTTCCACCTGTTCGGACGTTCCCATGCAGAGCATCACAATGTCAGACGCCGCGGCAACCTCGCGGGCGGTGCCAACCTCGGCGGCGCCACGCGCCACCGCCGCATCCACATTGGCACGGGACACATTGGCCATCACGGTCAATGCGTGGCCCTTGCCCTGCAGACACTGCACCATTGCGTCACCCATCAGACCAAGGCCTATAAATCCGATCTCACTCACCCGCTCACTCCTATTTCTTCCAACACTAACGCCGCGCCGCGGCGGCCCAATTCGTCACTGCATTTTGCCCCGGCCCCGTTGCCGCCTGTGCAGACCGCCACGCGGTCGCTTAGCCGCCGGATTTCCGGCAAACGGTCATGGGTCCAACTGGTCACACACGCATCCATGCTTACGCCCAGAATGTCCAGCGAAGGCATCAGGTCGCAAATCATTTCCTCCAACAGGTCCCGCACTTCCGCATTACCGCCAGAGCGGAACCAGTCGCCAATCGCGTGTGTCCCGTCCAGCCGCACGTCTTCCGGATCTCCGCCCAGCTTGACGTACATCTTGCCGTCAGGATAGCGGATCGGCGGCAGCAGATACGGGTCCTCCGGCGCTTCCCACACCAGCGAGGGCATCTTGGCCAGTCGCGCGGCCTCCGCCTCGCTGATCTCAAAGAGGGCGACGGTCCGGGCATACACATCCAGCGTCGGCGGCCTTCCCAAAATCGGGTCGGTCCAGCCGCCAGCAGCCACCAGCACGCGGTCAAATTCCAATAAGCCATCCGCTGTCACGACAACGCCGTCAGTAACGCGGCTCACCTCAACACCAAGCCGCTTCGCGCCATGCTGCTCAGCCGCCTTCTGCTGCGCGGCAACCAACCTGCGCGGGGACACATGCCCGGCCATACGCCGCTCATACGCCCCACAAAACCCGTCAGAAAAACTGAAAAAAGGGAAGGTCTGGGCCAATGCAGCCGCATCCAGCGCATGGCTTTCAACCCCGCAGGCCAGCGCGGCGGCGTCCACCCGCCCCATCCAGGCGTCCGAGCCGGCCATCAACGCCCCCGCCTCGGTAAAGAACGAGATGCCGCTTTGCGCCTCAATATCGCCGTAGCGCGCGATGGAGGCTTTGGAGACCTCCACCCAAAATGGCTTCAACGCATTGTGCCGCGTGATCCGCCCCTCGTCGTAATGCGAGCCAAAATTGCCTTGATGGGTGCGCTTGTTCTCTGGCTCCGCAGGCCCGATCAGTGTCACATCCGTGCCTGCCTTGGCCAAATGCCGCGCAGCGGCCGAGCCCATCAAGCCAGCACCGACAACAGCGACCTTCATTCGGCAACCTTAAAGCTGCGGTTCTTCAGCTGCTTTTGCACCTCGTAGATGGTGAACTCGTCTGTCGGCAGTGGCGCGGGGATGCGCGCGCCAATGGACGCGACCCGAGGCTCCAGCACCGGATCGCCGCATAAAAGCCGCGTGTTATAGTCCTCGATCCCGTTCCATTTGGTCATCGACCCCATAATCGGGAAGGCGTCCGCCGCCATCATCTCGTAGAACAGCAGCCGCCGGTCGCGGTCGGATACGTTCAGTGCCGAGCCATGCACGATGCGCCCATGATGGATCGAGATGCTGCCCGCAGGCCCCGTCAGCTCCACCGCGTCTTTCATGTCGTAGCCGCAGGCCTGCAAATCCATCGCGCCCGCAAAGACGCCGTCAACATGGTGGTCGTTGATCGGATGCTTGTGCGAGCCGGGGAACACCATCAAAGGACCGTTCTCGCTGGCCATGTCGTCGATGATGACCGCAATCGCCAGCACATCGTCGTTGGTGTGCGGGTAAAAGGCAAAGTCCTGATGCCATTCCACGGCGGCCCCGTAGCCGCCCATCTTCATGTTCAGCTTGGTTGTGTGCAGCCGTAGCCCCGGCCCGATCAGGTCACGGGCGGGGGCCAGCACATGGTCGGAATACATCAGGTCCCGCATCACCTGATTGTGGGTATGCGGCAGCTTGATGCGCCGTACCCGCGGGTCATTGGCAGAGTGGCTGTCCTCAAGGTCGATCTGGTCGTTGGATTCCGTCATCCCCCGCGCTTGGCTTTGGTACTTGGCGATCTCGTCGCGGATGTCTTGCAGGGTGCCCTCAGGGATGCGGTTCTCCAGCACCAGATAGCCGTTTTCCTCGTAGAAGGCCTTTTGGGCAGGGGTCAGGGTTTCAAGCGTCATGGTCGCAGCGCCTCCAATTTTGGAAAGATCGCGTCGGCGTCGACATCAATGCCGGTATAGGCCGCAAAGGACCGGATCGCCATGTGCCGGAACAGATCAAAGCCGGTCAGGCAGTGCAGCCCGGCCGCGGCCGCGTCTTTGAGAAACTGAGTGTCAGTGGGGGTGTAGACGGCGTCAAACGCCCAGACCTGTCCGCCCAGCAGGCCCGCCTCAAAGGCCGAGCCGGGGTATTCGACCATCCCCAAAGGGGTCGCATTGACCAGTCCCGACGCCCCGCGCACCGCTTCCCTCAGGGCCCGAGACGGGATGGCGCGGGCGGGTGGGCCGATGCTGAAAGCGAGGTCTTCCGCCCGCAAGCTGTCCTTGTCAGAAATCGCCAGATCGCGGACGCCCTCGCGCACCAACGCCGCCCCGATCGAGCGCGCAACCCCGCCTGCGCCCACCATCACCACGGGGCCGCGGTCCTCAATCTGCGCAAACGCGGCCAAAAAGCCGGTGAAGTCGGTGTTGTACCCGATCAGGTATTCGCCAAAAACCAGCGTGTTGCAGGCCCCCAGATGCGCCACCTCGGGATGCATGCCCTCTTCGGCATATCGCGCCGCATTGGTCTTGTAGGGATGGGTCACCGTCACCCCGCTCCACCCGCGGCTGGTCAACCCATGGACGGTCGCGTCAAAATCGAACCTCTTCACATGCGCCGTGTCAATCAGCTCAAACTCCAGCCCGATGCCATGCGCGCCGCACATAATCTCCAACGCCGCCGGCAGCCGCGTGCGCGAGATATGGTCGCCTATCAACCCCGCCCGCAATGTCACGCGGCCGCCTCCGCACGCGGGGCCACCGCCGCCTCGATCTGCAACGTCACCCGCAACGTCTCGGTCGCGTCCGCCGCGCTGACCAGCGGGGCGGCGCGCCCCGCCACAACATCCGCAAAATGGGCCAGCTGCGCCACCAGCGGGACGTTCTGCGCGGCGTCATGGCGGCTGGGCACCGCCGGTTGCGACCAGTCCTGCGCCCCGCCCCACACGGTCAGGGACGGAAACGCCACCGCCCCGTCGCTGCCGGTGATCCGCAGGTAATCCTCGCCCGTGGTGCCAATGTTGGGGTTCTCCCCGGTCCCCGCCTCAAAGCCCCACGGGCTCAATGCGCTGTCGGCGAAGGCAATGGTGGCGGCCAGCCCGTTTTCAAACATCAGCCCCACCGCGCCGCTTTCGACCCGCGCGGCCCCGCGCCGGGCGTTCGATCCAAGCCCTTGCACTGCGGCAACCTCGCCAAACAAATGCCGCAGCAGGTCCACCTCATGCACGAGGTTAATCATCACCGGGGAGCCATCCGGCCCGTCCCGCCAATTGCCCTCAAAATAGCTGTCTGGCTTCTTCATCGCCCAGATCAGCGACGACAGGATCGGGGCGCCCACCGCGCCGTCCACAAGCATCTCTTTCAGTCGCGCCACGCACGCATGGTGGCGGCGATGATGCCCAATCAGGGTCTGCACGCCCGCGGCCTCCGCCAGTAGGGAAATCCGCGCGGCCGCTTCAACGGTATGGGCCACCGGCTTTTCAATCAGCATGTGCCAGCCCCGGGCGGCGGCCGCCTGCGCATGGTCCACATGCAGGTGGGTCGGCGTCGCAATCACGATCGCATCCGCCGCCACATCCACCGCGTCAATCGTCGCAAAATGCGGCACGTCATCTTGTGAAATCTGCGGGTCAATGCACCCCACAACCTCCACCTGCGGCATCGCCAGGGCATGCTGCAAATGCCGCGCCCCGATCAGCCCAATGCCTGCAATCAGCAGCCTCACATCACCGCCCCGATCTGCCATGGTACAAACTCATAGTCGCCCAAACCTTGCGCCTCTGACTTCGACACCTCGCCCGATGCCACGCGCAGGATCAGCTCATATATCTCGCGCCCCTTCTCCTCCAACGTCACGCCGCCCGACAGCATGTCGCCCGCGTTGATGTCCATGTCGTCGGTCATCCGCGCGTACATCTGCGAATTCGTTGCCACCTTGATCGTCGGCGCGGGCTTGGACCCAAAGGCCGACCCCCGCCCCGTGGTGAACACCACCACCTGGCAGCCGCCCGCAATCTGCCCGGTCACCGAGGCCGGGTCGTAACCCGGCGAGTCCATAAACGTGAACCCCTTCGCCGTCACCGGCTCCGCGTATTTGTAGACGCCGGTCAAAGGCGAGGTCCCCCCCTTCGCCGCCGCCCCCAGCGATTTCTCCAAGATGGTGGTCAGCCCGCCCTTCTTGTTGCCCGGCGAGGGGTTGTTATCCATCGAGCCGCGGTTGCGTTCGGTGTAGTCCTTCCACCAGTCAATCAGCCCGATCAACCGCTCGCCCACCGCATCAGACACGGCCCGCCGCGTCAGCAGATGCTCCGCGCCGTAAATCTCCGGCGTTTCCGCCAAGACCCCCGTGCCGCCCTGCGCCGCCAGCAAATCGCAGGCATAACCCAGCGCCGGGTTGGCCGTCACACCAGACCACGCGTCGGACCCGCCGCATTGCAGCGCTACTTTCAGCTCCGACACAGGGCATGCCACCCGCACGGCCTCGTTCGCAATCGGCAGCATGGCTTCGATCTTGGCCACACCCATATCAATGGTCTTCTGCAACCCCGCCACGCCTTGAATGTTCATCACCTGAAATGTCGGGGACATCTTCAGCCCGTAGGCTTCGACCAGCCAGTCAATCTGGTTCATCTCGCACCCAAGACCGACCATCAAGACGCCCGCATGGTTGGGGTGTTTGGCGTAGCCCCACATGACGCGTTGTAGGGCCTCAAACCCGTCGCCGCTATCGGCCATCCCGCAGCCCGTGCCATGCACAAAAGCGCAGACGCCATCTACATTCGGATAATCCGCCAGCCGCTCCTCGGTGAAGTGATCCGCAATCCGCCGCGCCGCCGTGGCCGAACAATTCACCGAGGTCACAATCGCAATATAGTTGCGCGTGCCAACGCTGCCATTCTCCCGCCGATACCCCATAAACGTGTCGCCAGAGGCAGGCTGAACATGCCGCATATCCGTGCCGAACTCGTATTCCTGATCCGTCGCCACAAAATCGCAATTGTGCACATGCACATGCTCGCCGGGCGCAATATGGTCCGACGCCACCCCGATCATCTGCGCGTATTTGCGGATCTGGTCGCCCTTGGGGATCGCGCGAATGGCCACTTTATGGCCGGACGGGATCAGCTGCGTTGTGCGTTTGCCGTCGGCGACTTCAACACCGGCCTCCAAGGCCCGCGTCGCAGTGACGACATTGTCGTCACCATCCAGTCGAATATAGTCTTTCATCCGTTTCTTTCCGTAGGGTGCGTGATCTCACGCACCAAAATCAGGCGCAATAACGCGCATCCGATCGCCATCTGTGAATGTCGATACGGGGCTGCGCCCCGTTGGCTGGCCGGACGTGTTAGACCGCACGTCCCCGACAATCAGATAACCATCTCGGTTGAAGGAGGCTATCTGATCGTCGGTGAGCATCGGCAATCCTCGTTAAGGCAACAAGATCGCGATGATCGGAGGCCAGATCAGCAGCACCGACAGCGCACATAGCTGGATCGCGATAAAGGGCAGGAAGCCTTTGAAAATATCGGTCAACGAGATATGCGCAGGCGCCACAGATTTCAGATAGAACGCGGCCGGCCCGAAGGGGGGCGACAGGAACGACACCTGCATGTTCATACAGAACACCACGCCGAACCAGATGGCCACGTGCTTGGGCTCCAGCTGGCCGAAGAAGCCGATGTCTTCGATCGGCAGGCGCAGCACGATGGGCAGGAAGACCGGGATAATCAGCAGCACGATGCCAACCCAGTCCATGAACGCGCCCATGAACAACAAGATAATCATCATCACCAGGATGATGCCCATTGGCGGCACGTCCAAGCCCACCACAAGGTCGGCCACAAAGACCGGCCCGCCCGCGATGGTATAGGCCCCCGCCAGCGCAGCCGCCCCGATGGTCACCCAGATGATGGTGCCGGTCGATTTGAGCGTGCGCATCAACGAGTCCCACAGCAGGTCCCAGGACGCCTCGCCGCGGAGCGCTGCCATGATCAGGACCGCGAAGGCCCCCATGCCAGCGGCCTCGGTGATGCCGGTGATGCCCATGTAGATGGACCCCAGCACCACGCCGATAATGATGATCGGCGGCACAAGGCCCTTGCCCATGGCCCAGCCCTTTTTGGTGCGTTCGGTGCCAAAGACAAAGAAGATCAACACCAGCGCCACCGCGATGGTGCCAAGGAACCACGGCAAGTATTCCATCGTGCCAAACCGGATGGGATCGCCCGTGTTGGACGCGTTCTGGCCGGAGAATTCAAAGAACAGCAGCCGCACGGTGAAGAAGCTCCACGCGCCCACGACAACCGCCGACAGGAAGCCGCCAAACAGCATCCATTTTTCCAGACCCTCCGGCTCGCCCGGGATGGGGGCGGGCAGCGGCGCGTCTTCGGGGCGCAGTCTGGTGCGCACCAGAATGTAGATGATGAAGAACGAGGCCAGCATGAACCCCGGCAGGAACGACGCGGTAAACAGCGCCTTGATCGAGGTCTCGGTGATAAGCCCGTAGATAATCAAAACAATCGACGGTGGGATCATGGTGCCCAGGGAGCCGGACGCGCAAATGGTCCCGATGGCCAGGTTCTGGTTGTAGCCCAGCCGCAGCATCTGCGGCAGCGCGATCAGGCCCAGCAGCACAACCTCACCGCCAATGATGCCCGACATGGCGGCCATAATCACGGCCATGATCGACGTCACAACGGCGATGCCGCCGCGGGTGCGGTTCAGCCAGATGTTGAGCGACGAGTACATGTCCTTGGCGATGCCGGACCGTTCCAGCAGGGACGCCATGAAGATGAACAGCGGGATGGAGATCAGCACGTAGTCGGTCAAAAGCCCGTAGATCTTCTGCGCCAGAATGTTGAGAGGCCCTGTCCCGGGCCGTCCCGTCAATATGCCTCCCCCGTCGCCGGCGGTTATCCACGACGGGTCTCCTTCCGTCGGAGGGCGCGGGCCAAAGCCGAAATCCACGTCGGCGGAAAACGGCGCTGTCAGCAGCTGCGGCTCGAACTTCATGACCAGCACAAGCACCGCCAGAATGGCGGAGGCAAAGCCCAGCGGCATGCCGATGGCCAGCAGCACCAGCAGGCCCAAAAGCAGGACCAGTGAGATTGTTCCAATGTCCATGTCAGTCGGCCCCCACGGCTTTTTTCAGCCGCTCAATTTCGTCTTGGTCAATGTCGTCGGCCGCGGTGTGGATCACCGGCTCTTCGTTCCAGTCCGAGATCAGGTTGATGATGGATTGGATGGCAACAAGCGCAATCACCAGCAGGACGGTGGGCTTCAGGGTGGCCGGGATCGGCGGGTTGAACGCGGAGCCGAACAGCTCCCACCGGCCATATTTTGCAAATGCCTCGCCGTAGCCGCCATAGATCAGGAAGAAGGCGAAGGTCACGATCAGCAGGGTCGAAGTCACGTCGCACACATGCTGCAGCCAGCGCGGGAACATGTCGTAGATCAGGAAAATGCGGATGTGGCTGCGCTGCTGCATGGCGTACAGGCCCGCAAACAGGAAGATGAAGCCTGCCAGCCACAGCGACATCTCGTTGGCCCACAGGGTGCCGTTGTTCAGCACGTAGCGCACGAAGACCTCGAACAGCATGACGCAGCACAGCACGACGATCAGCATCATGGTGATGCGGCCAATGAAGACCGCCAGACGGTCAAGCGGTCGCCAGCTTTCAAATTCCATGGGTGCGCGGCGCACGGTGCGCACGCCCAACACGAACAGAACAGGGATCAAAAGCAGCGCGGCCAGATCAACAATGTCGATATGGGTGCCCATCACGACGGGCATGTCGGGGGCCACGTCAACGCGGGCAAAATGGGCTGCCAGCTGGTCTTGGTGGCCGCCCCAATCCAGAATGAAGGCTGGCATGTGCCAGATGACCCATCCGGTCACCAGCACCAAGGCTATCGGCACCAGCCATTCGATAGCGGTGCCGTTTCTCTGCTCGCTCATTGTGCCCTCCGACATGTGCGGCGCTCAGGCGCCGCTTTCCCTCACACCCCTCCCCCGGGGCGGATAAGACCTCAGCAAGGCAGGCGCGGCAGGGTCTTCCCCCAGCGCGCCTGCCCAATCAGGCCTTAGTCAACCAGACCAAGCTTCTTCAGATACGCAGTGTGGCTCTCCACAAGGGCGACCGCTTCTGGGGTCGTCGCGTATTCGGTCCAGGTTTCCTGTGCCACAGTTCTGAATTTCTTCAGTTCCTCAGGCGACCATGTGTGGATGGTTACGCCCTGCTCCTGCAGTTCCGCCAGCGCTTCGGTGTTGGCGATCTCGGTTTGCAGCGCGGTGCGCAACGCGAGGCTTTCCATACCAACCGACAGGATGGAACGGTGATGCTCTGGCATGCCATCCCAAACGCCTTTGTTGCAGGTCAGGTGGTCAGACGGCATCGAGTGGAAGCCGGGGTAGTTGGCGTGCTTGGCGATGTCATACAGACCAAGGCCTTGGTTGTTGGCCAGGCCCGACGCATCCGCGCCGTCGATGATGCCGGTTTCAAGTGCGGTGAAGATTTCGGTGAAATCCATCACGATTGGGTTGGCGTCAAACTTCGCAAAGATGTCTGTTTCCATGCCTGGAGGGGACCGGAATTTCCAGTCTTTCAGGTCAGCGGTCGATGCGATTGGCTTGGTCGAGGCAAAGCTCTCCTGGCCATAAACCCACCAGCCGACAAGCTGCATGCCATACAGGTTGTACAGCTCTTGGGCCTTCTCAAGGCCACCGGCGTAATACAGCCAGCTCAGCTGTTGGTAAGGCGTGTCGTAGCCGCCCATGATGTCGCCAACGAATTGGAACGCAGGGTTTTTACCGATTTGGTAGCCACCGCCGTGCATTTCGCAATCCAGAATGCCGGTTGCTGCGGCGTCAAAGCCTTCAACGGATTTCACAACCGAAGACGACCAGAACATCTCGATGTTGATCTCGCCGTTGGACATTGACTGAACATTGTCGACAAAGGTTTGGATCAGTTTGCCGGAGTTGTTCTCGGGCGTGTAGTGCGTCTGAATGCGCAGGTTTGTTGTGGCGTGGCCATCAGCATAGGCGCTTGTTGCAGCAAGTGCTGCTGCTGCGACGGCTGTCGCAGCGGTTTTTACGAAACTCATTGGTTTCCTCCCAGTTTAATACGTCTGGCGCTTTTAGTTTCTCGACAGAGTGTGCGCCGCGTATCGGTGAGCCTAGCGAGCGAATCTCGACCCGACAACAGCAAACCTGATTTTCAGAAATTTTGAAATTTTCTGGAAATTACGAGATTTTAGGTTAAGGTCGGGCAATCGTAAATCCTCAGGATGCAGCACCCGATATGTTGAAAACCAAACTGTCCACGCCACAGATTTACGACGATCTCCATATGCAGTTGGTGACTGCACAAATTCCACAAGGCCAGAAGATGCGCTCCGAACGCCTGCGCGAAGACTATGACTGCTCGGCCAACACCATTCGCGAGGTCTTGTTTCGTTTGGCCTCGGAAGGTTTAGTCATCTTTGAGGAGCAACGCGGCTTCCGCGCCCGCCCCGCGGACCCGGAACGGCTGCATTATCTGGCGAAATTTCGGATCATGTTGGAGCAGGAAGGGGCCACCGCCTCAATTCAACGCGGCGAGCTGGAATGGGAAGCCCAGTTGGCCGCCTCCCATCACAAACTCGGCCATATCGAAAGAAAATTGACCGATACCAGCCTCAGCGGCACCACATTGAAACTATGGTCCTTGGCCGAGCTGGAATTTCACGACACGCTCTTGTCAGCCTGCGACAGCCCGTTTCTGCGCTCCAGCTACAGGCGCACCTATGACCAATTCCGGCAGCAAAAGATCATGCAGCCCGAATATGGCTACCACCCGGAAAACATTGGCGAACATCGGGCCATCGTCGCCGCCGCCCTTGCGCGCGACCCCCATGCCTGCCGCGTTGCCATCTACGAGCACATGAAGCGCAACCTGCGCGACGGCGGCGCCAGCGGCGTGCTGCACCCCGACTACAAAGAGGACGCTCTGGCGGGTTAATAAGTGGTTAAAATAAAATGACTTATCGTTTTATTTCAAAGGGATAACCCAGTCCGACGCATGCGTCGGATTATGCCCTCGGCAGGTCATCCTCCAGATAAACCTGAATAATCTCCCCAAAAGAGCTCTCGGCCTCGAACCCCAAATCAATTGCCCTCTGCGGGTCAAAATTCCGGGGCCACCCCTCCACGATCTTCATGATGGTCTCGTCCCGCCGGGGCTTGATAAGCTTGACCACGTCATTGCCCGCCGCCTCCCTCAGGGCCTCGATCTGCTCGGCCACCGTACAGCTGACGCCGGGCAAGTTTAGCGCCCGCCGCGATCCCAGCGGCCCAAGCTCCATGCTCGCCGCATGGGTCAGGAACCCCGCCGCCGACCGCGGGCTCGCATGCCAGTGCCGGACCGTGTCGGCCACCGGCAAGACCGCCTCCACCCCGTTCAAAGGCTCGCGGATGATGCCAGAGAAAAACGAGGACGCCGCCAGGTTCGGCTTGCCCGGCCGCACACAGATCGTCGGCAACCGGATCGAGATCCCATCAATGAACCCCTTACGCGAGAAGTCCGAGATCATCGTCTCGCAAATGGATTTCTGCGCCCCATAACTCGTCTGCGGAGCGGACAGGTAGTCGTCGCTGATCTTGTCAGGGTAAGGCCCCCCAAACACCGCGATGGACGAGGTGAACACCACACGCGGGCAGTAGCTGGCATCCGCCTCATGCTCCGCCCTCAGCCCTTCCAGCAGCCGCCAGGTCGGGAACATGTTGACCTGCCAGCCCTTGTCGAAGTCCGCCTCCGCCTCCCCCGACACGATGGAGGCGAGGTGAAAGATCACGTCAAATTTCTCAGCCGCCAATCCTTCCATCTGGCCAGCATCCGCCAGATTGCCCTGCCTCTGCTGCGCGACCTCCGCGCCGCTGGGCGGGAAGGCAATGTCATGCAGCGTGACCTCGCAGGCCCTGCCATTCAAGCCATCTGCACTCAAGCGATGTGCCAGCTTTTGACCCACCATCCCGCCGCCGCCAAGTATCAAAACTCTGGTCATCGCATTCCCCCCACGCCGCTAGGCGTCCCTTGTTTGCGATAACACTAGATCAGGGTTTGCGGACTTAAAAGCATTGCCGATCCCGAAAATTGACCTTAGGTCTTGGCACAAAGCTGCCCCGCCCCCTCATCCAAACGCCGTTCCACGAACGTCACGGCGGCGCAGCGCTTGTGGGAGAATATGACTGCGATGGAAAGACTTAACGGAAAACGCGCGTTGGTAACGGCTGCCGGTCAAGGCATCGGCCGCGCAAGTGCGTTGGCGATGGCCGCCGAGGGTGCAAAGGTATTTGCCACGGACATCAACGAAGACGCGCTGGCAGGTCTTGACCACCCGAATGTGGAAACGTTCGTGCTGAACGTGCGCGACGAGGGGTCGATCAAGGACGGCGCCGTGCGCGCCAGGCCGGACGTGTTGTTCAACTGCGCAGGCTTCGTGCATCACGGCTCTGTTCTGGAGGCCAGCGACGACGACTGGGATATGGCGTTTGATCTAAATGTGCGGTCCATGTTCCGCATGATCCGCGCTGTTCTGCCCGGCATGCTGGACGGCGGCAAAGGGTCGATCGTGAACATGTCCTCGGCGTGTTCCAGCGTGATTGGCGCCCCCAACCGGTTCATCTACGGGACGACCAAAGCTGCCGTGATTGGGATGACCAAATCCATCGCGGTGGATTACATCACCAAGGGCATCCGCTGTAACTGCATCTGCCCGGGAACTGTGGAAAGCCCTAGCTGGCACGACCGCGTGAAGGCTCTGGGCGAGCAAGTTGGCAGCTATGACGAGGCGCTGAAGCAGTTTGTGTCTCGCCAGCCTATGGGGCGTGTTGCAACCGCCGAAGAAATCGCTGCCCTGGTTGTTTACCTTGCAAGCGATGAGAGCGGCTTTACGACAGGGCAGCCGCACATCATTGATGGTGGTTGGTCTGGCTAAGCGCGGGATTTGAGTATTTTTGCCAATACGAAGCCTGCAATGCGTAATCGAAAACGGGCGCATTAACCTTAACGAAAGATGACATGGCTGATAAATCGAAGCTGAGATCGCAGAAGTGGTTCAACAACCCTGACAATCAGGAAATGACGGCGCTGTATCTGGAGCGTTATCTGAATTACGGGCTAACGCGTGAGGAATTGCAGTCCGGCAAGCCGATCATCGGGATCGCGCAGACCGGATCGGATCTGAGCCCATGCAACCGCCACCACATAGAGCTTACCAAGCGGGTCCGCGATGGGGTGATTGCGGCTGGCGGGACGGTGATCGAAGTTCCGGTCCATCCCATTCAGGAAACCGGCAAGCGCCCGACTGCGATGTTGGACCGCAACCTGGCTTATCTGTCCTTGGTTGAAACTCTGTTCGGCTATCCGCTGGACGGCGTGGTGCTGAACATTGGCTGTGACAAGACCACCCCTGCCCTGTTGATGGCGGCGGCGACCGTCAACATTCCCGCCATCGCCTTGTCAGTGGGCCCAATGCTAAACGGCTGGTTCAATGGTGAACGCACGGGCTCCGGCACCATCGTCTGGAAGGCGCGCGAGATGCAGGCGGCGGGCGAGATTGACGATGACGGGTTCATGGAACTGGTGGCCTCGTCCACACCGTCAGTGGGCTATTGCAACACAATGGGGACTGCCACGACAATGAACTCGCTGGCGGAGGCTTTGGGCATGCAATTGCCGGGCTCTGCTGCGATCCCGGCGCCCTATCGCGAGCGGGGGCAGATCAGCTACCACACCGGCCAGCGCATTGTTGAGATGGTGCATGAAGACCTGCGGCCCTCGGACATTATGACCCGCGAAGCCTTTGAAAACACGGTTGTTATCAACTCGGCCATTGGGGGATCAACCAACGCGCCGATCCATCTCAATGGCGTGGCCAAGCATCTTGGTATTGAGCTGACCAATGACGACTGGCAGGCCATCGGGCACAAGGTGCCGCTGCTGGTGAATATGCAGCCTGCGGGCAAATATCTGGGCGAGGATTACCATCGCGCAGGCGGCGTTCCTGCCGTGATTGGCGAGCTTATCAAGGCCGGTTTGTTGCCGCATCCGGACGCTATGACGGCCAACGGGAAAACCATGCGCGAGAATTGTGCTCACGTGCTGACGGGCAACCCTGATGTGATCCGGTCAACCGATGCGCCGATGCTCAAGGACGCGGGATTCATCAACCTCAAGGGCAATCTGTTTGATAGCGCGATCATGAAAACCTCGGTCATTTCCAAGGAGTTCCGAGACCGCTACCTGTCCAATCCCGACGATCCAGATGCGTTTGAAGGGCGGGCCATCGTCTTTGACGGGCCGGAGGATTTCCACCACCGCATTGACGACGAAACCCTTGGCATTGATGAGCATTGTATCCTCATCATGCGCGGGGCCGGACCAAAGGGTTACCCCGGAGGCGCAGAGGTCGTGAACATGCGGCCACCGGCTTACCTGTTGAAAAAGGACATTCATGCCCTGCCTTGCGTGGGGGATGGTCGGCAGTCAGGGACCTCTGGGTCCCCGTCTATTCTGAACGCCTCGCCAGAGGCCGCGGATGGGGGCGGGCTGGCCTTGGTGCAAACCGGCGACACGGTGCGCATCGACTTGAAGAAATGCACCGCTGACATACTGGTCGACGACGCAACCCTGAAGACCCGCGCCGAGGCGCTGGTCGACGGCTCTATCGAGGTGCCAGACAGCCAAACCCCATGGCAGGAAATCTTCCGCGCCATGGTCCGCCCCTTCAGCGAGGGCATGACCCTTGAGGGGTCCACCAAATATCAAGACATCGCCCGCCGCTACATGCCGCGCGACAACCACTAGGAGAATTACACAATGAAACTGGTACGTTACGGCGCGGTTGGCGCAGAAAAACCCGGGATGATTGACGCGGATGGGACGCTGCGCGACCTGAGCGGCAAGGTGGACGACATCGCTGGTGCGACATTGTCGGACGCTGGGCTGGCTGCGTTGAAGGCGCTTGATCCCGCCTCGCTGCCTGCGGTCGATGGCAACCCTCGCATGGGGGCCTGCGTCGGCAGCATTGGCAAATTCCTGTGCATCGGGCTGAACTATTCCGACCACGCGGCGGAGACAGGCGCAGACATTCCTGAGCATCCGATCCTGTTTTTCAAGGCGAACTCCGCTGTTGTTGGTGCAAATGACGACGTGGTCATGCCGCGCGGGTCGACCCACACGGATTGGGAGGTCGAGCTTGGCGTCGTGATCGGGACCGAGTGCAAATATGCCAGCCTGGACAATGCGTTAGACCATGTTGCGGGCTATTGCATCGTCAACGACGTGTCGGAACGGCACTTTCAAACGAAGCTGACCGGCCAATGGACCAAAGGCAAATCCTGCGACACATTCGGGCCGACCGGCCCGTGGCTCGTGACCAAGGACGAGGTTGGTGACGTGCAAAATCTCGCCATGTCCTGCGACGTGAATGGCAAGCGGATGCAGACCGGCAACACGAACACGATGATCTTCACCGTGACCGAAATTATCGAGCATTTATCGTCACTTATGACTCTGCACCCCGGTGATGTCATCACAACGGGGACACCTCCGGGTGTCGGGATGGGGATCAAGCCAAACCCTGTTTACCTGAAGAAAGGTGACGTGATGGAACTGGAAATTGAAGGCCTCGGCAAGCAGCGCCAGACCGTTGGAGAGGACGCATGAGCAAGCCTGACCTGCTGATGATTGGCGGTGCCACCGACGTCATGATCGACCGCATGGAAGCCGAATTTGCGCTCCATAAAATGAGCGAAATCAAAGACTTCTCTGCATGGGCGTCTGAGCATGGGGACAAGGTTGAGGCTTTGGCAACCAACGGTCATGACGGTGTTCCGGCACATGTGATGGAGGCATGTCCGAACCTGAAAGTCGCCTCTGCCTACGGGGTTGGATATGACGCGATCGACACTGACGCATGCGTTGCGCGGGGGATCAAAGTGTCCCACACGCCGAATGTCTTGAACGCCGAAGTGGCCAACACGACATTGCTGCTGATGCTGGCGTGTTACAGAAATTTCCTTTCAGATGAACGGCATGCGCGATCCGGCGCGTGGGAAAGCAGCGGCAACGCTCCGCTGTCGAACTCGCCTGATAACCGCACCATTGGCATCCTGGGCATGGGCCGCATCGGTCAGGAAATTGCTGAGCGTTTGCAAGTGTTTAACCCCACAATCCTGTATCACACGCGGTCCAAGAAAGACCTGCCCTTCGAGTATTGCGAGACGTTGGTCGGCATGGCGGAGCGGTCCGACGTACTGGTTTGCATCACTCCGGGCGGGCCATCGACCAATAAAATTGTGAATAAACAAGTACTTGAAGCGCTGGGGCCTGAGGGTATGGTGATTAACGTGTCGCGCGGCTCGGTGATTGACGAGGATGCGCTGATTGACGCGTTGCAATCTGGCAAGCTGGGCAAGGCCGGTCTGGACGTGTTCGAGAAGGAACCGCATATCCCTAACGCCTTGAAAAAGATGGAAAATGTCGTGCTGTTGCCGCATGTGGGATCGGCCACCCATGAGACGCGGGCCGCGATGGGCAAGCTGACCGTGGACAATCTTTTGCAATGGAAACAAGACGGTACGGTGCTGACGCCGGTACCGGAATGTGCGCATCTTTGAGGATCAAATCGGTCATAGGTCGGCTGTTCAACGTGCCGTTGGACGAGGTGCTGGTTGACGCCAAACACGGAGATCATACGCATTTTCAATTGGTTACGGCGACGGTGACGTTGGAAGATGGGTCGGAAGGTACGGGCTACACCTATACCGGCGGCAAGGGCGGGACGGCGATTTTGGCGATGATCCGCGACGATCTGGCGCCGTTCCTGACCGGCCAACATGCTGAACATGTTGAACAATTATACGATGCGATGCAGTGGCATGTGCATTACGTGGCGCGGGGCGGTGTGGCGTCGTTCGCGATCTCGGCGGTGGATATTGCGCTGTGGGATTTGCGCGGAAAAACCCTGCAAAAACCGTTGGTTAGCATGGCTGGCGGGGTGTCGGACCGGTGCAACGCCTATTGCGGGGGGATTGATCTGGGGTTCCCCTTGCCAAAGCTGCTGGACTCGGTGCGCGGCTATTTAGCCAATGGATTCAACGCGGTAAAGATCAAGATCGGGCAGCCGGAACTGGCGATGGACATAGAACGGATCGCCGCCGTTCGGGAATTAATCGGGCCAAATCATAGGTTTATGGTGGATGCGAACTATTCCATGAGCGTGGATCAGGCGATTGAGGCGGCGAAAGCCTTCGCGCCTTATGACATTTTCTGGTTCGAGGAGCCGATAATTCCTGATGATTATCAAGGCTTTGCGCGGATTGCGGAGGCCACAGGCATGCCGCTGGCCATGGGAGAAAACCTGCACACCGTGCATGAGTTCGAATACGCGCGGGATCAGGCTCGTTTAAGCTTTATTCAGCCCGACGCGTCCAATTGCGGCGGCATCACGGGCTGGCTGCAAGCCGCGCAAGTGTTTGAAAACACTGATATTCCCATCTGTTCGCACGGGATGCAGGAGCTGCATGTGTCCCTTGTGTCGGCCCAGACAAACCCCGGCTGGTTGGAGGTGCATTCCTTCCCGATTGACCGCTACACGACCCGTCCGCTGGTGGTCGAGGATCACATGGCGGTGGCGCCCCAAACGCCCGGGACCGGGGTCGACTTTCTTTGGGAAAAATTAACGCCTTACGAGCACCGCACGGTGTCGTAACGATTTTTGTACAAATTGGGGACATCCTGCGAGGCCTCAAACCCATTTTGTACAAAATTTCAGAGGCAGATTTTATTAATGTTTTCTAAAGTTACGCGGATGCCCACATCCGAGGCGCGCGACCGTTTGGCCGCGATCATCACCTTCATCCAGGACCCCCGCCGGACCGTCATTTTGACCCGCCACGGCAAAGACGTCGGCGCGATTGTGTCGAAAGAGGAACTGGCCCGCATCTGGAAGTCGCAGGACACTGACGAGATCGCCATCGGCTTCCGCCCGGCGATGTTCACGCTTGGCAAGGGCGGCGGCTGGAACACCGCGTCCGAGGCCGGAGAGGCCATCCGCCAGCTACAGGTCGACCGGCTGGTCGAGCGGGAGGTCTTGCGGAAAGCCGGGCTGGAGCCGGTGCCGGGCGGCGAGCTGATAGCGGAGGATATGGCGGTGGTTGAGGTCGCGGATGCGCCGGTGAGTGAGCCGGAGGGGACGCGGCGGAGGTGGTGGCGGTTTTGGTGAGAGGGCTGCGGCCTCCATCAACAATTGATTAAGCAGTCTGTGCGACTTATATTGCGTGACAGACGGAGAGCATGATGACCCAAGCCGAACAGCAACTTGCAGATGACAAAATGCGCGCTGAGATCGCCAAGATGATTGCCGAAACCGGCAAAATCAGACGCGAGACCGATTGGTATGTCGCGATTGTCGCCTCCACCATGACGCTGGCCATTGTGGCGGTGGTGAAGCTGTTTTTGTGATTTCCGAATACGCATTAACACGTTAAAATATTTGAGTTTTTAACCTCAGAAAGTAATGATTTTGAAAAAAGAACATAATGTTGACGACGTATATGGCGTCAATCGTGACCTCCCGTTGAATTATGTCACGAGACAAAAGGTCGATGGCGAATTCTTAGTTCACCTTGCGCAAAAGCATAACATTGTAGTTTTTGGCAGCTCAAAACAAGGAAAGACATCATTACGGAAGGCTTGCCTCCAAGAAAACGACTATATTGTTGTTTCTTCATCTAACAAGTGGTCAATTTCACAACTCCATTCATCTATTCTCAAAGAAGTTGGGTTTAAGGTCGACGTAAGTTCAACAAAAACCCTTTCGGGGCAAGCAAAAATAAACGTTTCTGGAGACTTTAAGGCGGGCATTCCTTTAATTGGTCAAACTAGCGTAAAGGGGAGTGCCGAGGTTGACGGTTCAGTTGAGACTGAGATTACCACCGCAAGTCTAGAGCTAGACCCAGAAGATCCAAACGATATTATCCGCGCGCTTTCTAAAGTAAAATTCGAAAAGTATGTTGTAATTGAAGACTATCATTACTTGCCAGAAGAAACTCAACGAGACTTCGCCTTCGCCCTGAAGACTTTCCACGAGAATTCTAAGTTTTGCTTTGTGATTATCGGGGTTTGGCGGGAAAAGAACAGACTAATTGGGTTTAATGGTGACTTAACAGAACGGGTTATTTCTGTTGATGCTGATGCTTGGAGCCCATTAGAGCTTAGAGAGGTGATTGCAAGCGGTGAGGCGCTTATGAACATCAGCTTCAATAATCAGTTCAAAGATGAGCTAATCGCAAACTCCTATTCAAGTGTCCATCTTGTTCAAGAAGCTTGTAGGCGCGTATGTCGAAATTTAGGTATTTTGAGCACTCAAAAAGAGCATCTTCAAGTTAGCCACGATCTGAATGCCGCATCTGTTATTAAATCAATTGTTGATGATCAAGGAGGCCGATATATGGGCTTCCTCCAAAATATTTCTGAAGGTTTCCAGGAAACTATTAAAGAAATGCCGAAATGGGTGATTTTTGCGATACTTAAATCCACCCTTGAAGAGCTCAATTCCGGACTGCGATTGGTCACAATATCAAAACTGATAAAGACGAAACATCCAGATGGAGAGTCTTTAAACCCGGGAAATGTAACGCAAATTTTGAAAACTTTCGCTTCACTCCAAGCCAAGAAAAATGTCAGGCCAATAGTCGCCGACTATGACACCCAAAATCGAGCGTTATACATTGTGGACCGCGGCTTTGAAATTTGGTTGGGCAATCAAGATCGAGAAGCTTTACTTAATGAACTTGGCCTTCCCGCCGACTAGCCTGCCACCCCAGCCGTCACCGCCCTTAACCTAATCAGCGCCAGCACCGCGTCGATCATCGGCGTGGGTTTCCCAACCAACGCCCCCAACTCAGACACCGCGCCCACCAGCGCCTCGATCTCCATCGGGCGACCCGCATCCAAATCCTGCCACATGCTCGTGCGGTGCGCGCCGACGGCGGCGCCGCCGTCTATGCGGCGGTCCACGGTGATGGGGAATTTGACGCCCAAAGCCTCGGCAATGTCTTGCGCCTCGACCATCATGGCGCGCGCGAGCGCGCGGGTGCCGGGGTCGGTGCAAAGCTGCTCCAGCGTCGCGTGGGTCAGCGCGGAGATGGGGTTGAAGCTGAGATTGCCCCAAAGCTTCACCCAGATCTCGTCGCGGATTTTGGGGCGGACGGGGGCCTTCAGGCCCGCGGCCGTAAGCACTTTCGAAAGTGCTTGCGCGCGCTCCGATTTTTCGCCAGACGGCTCGCCCAGCGAGAACCGGTTGCCCTCGATATGGCGCACCACGCCGGGCTGGATGACCTCAGCTGCAGGGTAGATGACGCAGCCCAGCACCCGGTCCGGCCCGAACGTGTCCCATTGCGCGTTGCCCGGATCGACGGAGGCCAGACGCGTGCCCTCATAAGGGCCGCCCAGCTTGTGGAAGTACCACCACGGCACCCCGTTCACGCCGGAGACCACGGTGGTGTCCGGCCCAATCAGCGGCGCGATTTTGTCGACCACGGGCGGCACGGAATGCGCCTTGAGCGTAATGAAGACGTAGTCCTGCGGCCCAAGGAAGGTCGCGGTGTCGGAGGCGATGACGTCGACATTGACGTAGCCGTTTTCGTCCATGAGGGTCAGGCCGTTATCCTGCATGGCCTCCAGATGCGGGCCGCGCGCGATCATCGAGACCTCCGCGTCGGTCTGGGCCAGCTTGGCCCCGAGATAGCCGCCGATGGCGCCTGCGCCGAAGATGCAGATTTTCATTGCTTCACCAGCCCCAGCTTTTCGGCCATGCCGATGCGTTGCATCTTGCCGGTCGCGCCTTTGGGGATCTCGTCCATGATGACGATATGTTTGGGGATTTTGAAGGCGGCGACGCGGGTTTCGGCGAAGGCCTTGAGGTCCTGCTCAGTGATGTCCGGGTTGGTCAGCACGATGGCGGCCCCGACCTCCTCCCCCAGCTTGGGGTGCGGCACCGCGAAGCTGACCACCTGCGCCACATCGGGGTGATCCATCAGCATTTCGTCGATTTCCAGCGGGCTGATTTTCTCGCCGCCGCGGTTGATGATTTCCTTCAGCCGGCCGGTGAGGCTGAGGTAGCCGTCGGCGTCGAACTGCCCCTGGTCCCCGGTGCGGAACCAGCGTTGGCCGCCCACCTCGAAGAAATTGTCGGCATTGGCCTTGTCGTTGTTCTCGTAACCCGGGGTGACATTCGGCCCGGAGATGACGATTTCGCCGGTGCCCTCTATCAGCCTCGGCTCCGCCTCATGCGCGATGCGGACCTGCGGGCCGGCCTCGACGCCCACCGACCCGGGCTTTTGCGCACGGGGCGGCAGCGGGTTGGAGGCCATCTGATGCGTGGCCTCCGTCATGCCGTAGCCCTCGATGACGGGGGCGTTGAACGTGTCGGCGAGCGCCGCGAACACCTGCGGCGGCAGGGAGGCCGACGACGAGCGCAGGAAGCGCAGCGGGTTGGCCGCGATCACCTCGGCGTTGCGCGACGCACGGGACAGGATGGCCTGATGCATGGTGGGCACGGCGGTGTACCAGGTGGGCCGCGCCTCCCCCATCTGGGCGAAGAATTTCAACGCGTCAAAGCCCGGCGCGCACCAGACCTGCCCGCCGGACGCCAGCGTCGCCGACACGGCGGCGATCAGCCCGTGGATGTGGAACAGCGGCATCACATTCATGCAGCGGTCCCGCGTGCCCAGCGCCAGCGAGGCGGCGATGTTATGCGCCGACGCCACCACGTTGGAATGCAGCAGCGGCACGATTTTGGGCCGCGACGTGGTGCCCGACGTATGCAGGATCAGCGCGACATCGCAGGCGTCGGGGGCCGCCCCTTCCGCCCCATCCGCGGCCTCCAGCGCGTCGCTGTCCAGCGTCAGCGTGAAGCCACCCGCCGCATGCTCCGGCCCCACGACGACGCGGATCACGGCGATGCCAAGCCCTTGGGCCGCGGCCAGGGCGGGGCCGTCATAGCCGTCCATCACCATCAGGGCGCGGGCCGACAGGTCCTCCAGATAAAAGGCGTATTCGTCCTCGGTATAGGCGGGGTTCAGCGGCGCGGTCACCGCCGCCTGTGCCACGCAGACAAAGGCCGAGGCCATCTCCGGCCCGTTGGGCAGCACGATGGCCACCCGGTCGCCGCGCCCGATGCCGAACCCGTGCAAAGCCTTGGCGACATACCCCGCCTGATCGCGCAGCCCGCCATAACTCAGCCACGCCCGGCCCGGGGCTCCGATGGCAAAGGCGGCGGCGTCGTGATCGGCAATCAGGGAGGCGTAGGTCGGCATGGCAATTCCTTCATTCTCAGCCCCCCTGACCTGCCGCAGCAGGCAGGCAAGCGCAAGGTCTCAGGCCGATTTGGCGGCGTCAAAGGGCTCGATCAGCTCCGGCCCGGCGGCCCGGTTGGCGTTGACTTTAGGATCGACGCGGAAGAAGTCCAGTTGTCCCTCGGCGCTGGGCGTCATCAGCAGCGCCGCCCCCTTGCCGTCCTCGCCCAGCCATTTGGCATAATCACCCTCCGCCAAGGTCACGGGCTCGCGGTGGTGGATCGCCGACATGCTCTGCCCCGCCCCGGTTGTGACGATGGCGCAGGCGGTATGCGCCTCCCCGTCCCGTTCCCAGTGCTGCCAGACGCCGGCAAACACAATCGGCGCCCCATCAGCGCGATGAATATACCACGGCAGCCGCGCCTCGCCTTGCTTGGTCCATTCGTAAAACCCCGTCGCGGGGATTAGGCAGCGCCGGGCGCGCGCCGCGTCGCGGAAGGCGGGCTTCTCAGCAATGGTTTCGCCCCGCGCGTTAATCAGCAATGGCCCGCCCGAGGGCTTGGCATACCAATGCGGGATGAACCCCCAGCGCATCGCCCGCAAATGCCGCACCCCGTCATCAGAGGTCACGGTGCAAATCTGGTTGGTCGGGCAGATGTTGTAATTGGGCAGCGCGGGCAGGTCGTTGGACAGGGTCGCGCCAAACAGCTGGCTCATCGCCTCATGTGGCAAGGTCAGCGCGTAGCGTCCGCACATGGGCATCCCCTATCATTGTTCCAAAAATATCTCGGGGGTTTGGGGGCTGGCCCCCAACCGGTCGCCGCGGGCAAGGCCCGCGGCGAAACCCCTTAGTTCTTGACGATACGGCCCTCGATGGAGGCCGCGTTGTCGCCGTTTGCGGCCATATATTCCGCCACAACATCTGCCAGATCCGGCCCGAAATCATAGGCGTTTTCGGCTGTGGTGAACATTTTGAACCCGTCGCCGCCATTGCGCACGAAGTTGTTTGATACCAGCCCGTAGGTCGCCGCGGGGTCAATTGCCACGAACCCGTCGCCAGAGGCCACCATCACGTCCTTGACCCGCCCTTCATTGGGCGCAACGGAGGCGTCCCAGGTGAATTTCAGACCGGCGACCTGCGGGAAGCGGCCTTTGACCTCTTCCACCTGGCTCACGCCATTTTCCAGCGCGTCAATCACCGTCTGGCCCGACACTTGGAAGGTGGACAAGGTGTTCTGGAACGGCAGCACGGTCAGCACCTCGCCCATGGTCACCTCGCCCGCGTCAATAGAGGCGCGGATGCCGCCGGAATTCATGATCGCGATATCGATGCCCTGGTCCTTCACCCGCGCCAGCATGGCGTCGGCGATCAGGTTGCCCATGGTGCATTCCTCAACCCGGCAGACCGCCCGGTCGCCCTCCAAAGCAGCCCCCGAGGACGCCACCACCATGTTGCGGATCTCGTCCAAGGGCTGGGCCAGCTCGCTGATGCGCGCGACAATCGCCTCGTCCTCAGCCACCTGGCCGTCAATCAGCAACGGCTCGCCCTTGGCCTGCGTGATCTTGCCCGCGTCGTCAAAGCTGACATTCAGCTCGCCCAGAAATTTGCCGTAGGCATAGGCCTGCACGATGGCCGTGTCGCCGACCATGACCGGGTAGACATCCACGGCGCGCTCCTGCGTGTTGGACAACAGCGTGTTGGAATGCCCGCCCACAATGACGTCCACGCCCGTGGTTTGCGCCGCCACCATCTTGTCGACCACGAAGCCCGAGTGGCTGAGCACAATGATCTTGTTCACGCCCTCGGCGGTCAGCTTGTCGACCTCGCCTTGCACGGCGGCCACAGGGGCGGAGAAGGTGATGTTCTTGCCCGGCGACGCCAGATCAGGCGTGTCCTCAGGCGTCAGGCCGATCAGGCCGATCTTTTCGCCGCCGCGCTCGATCACCTGCGACTTCATCAAGGTGCCCGCCAGCGCAGGCTCGCCCGACACATCCGCATTCGACATCAGCACCGGGAAGTTGACCGACGCCATGAAGCCCGCCAGCACCTCTGGCCCGTCGTCAAACTCGTGGTTGCCCACGGTCATGCCGTCATAGCCCAGCCCGTTCATCATCTCGGCCGCGACCTTGCCCTTGTAATAGGTATAGAACAGCGTGCCCTGAAACTGGTCGCCGCCATCCACCAGAATGGAGTTGTTGGACCGCCCGCGCGCCTCCTTGACCGCATTGACCAGCCGCGCCCAGCCGCCGAAACATTCGCCCGCCGCATTGTCCTCGGCCGAGCAGCCGCTGTCATATTTGCTGATCGGCTCGAACCGCGCATGGAAGTCATTGGTGTGCAGGATGGTCAGGCTGTAGTCAGCCGCCGCAACGCCCGCTGACAGCGCAAGCGCCGCCGCCGATGTCATAAATGTCTTGAGCATAGGATAGTCCCCCGGTTGAATTCATTGCCCTCAGATTGGCCGCAGGCCTGCAAAGAGTCAAAGGCCGATCCACCTTGACCCTGCGTCCGGCGCGGGGCAATTGGTCCCCATGCTGATTTACAAGATACTGACCGCCGCCCAATGGGCAGAATTTGCGCAAAACGGCGTCTTTACGGGCGCCCCGATAGACGTCTCGGACGGCTACATCCATTTCTCGACCGCCGCACAGGCCCGGGAGACCGCCGCGAAGCATTTCGCAGGCCAGCCGGACCTGCATCTGGCCTGGGCTGACGGCGACGATTTGGGCGACGCGTTGAAATGGGAGGTCTCGCGCGGCGGGGCGGAGTTCCCCCATCTCTACCGCGACTGGCAGATGGCAGAAGTTTTGGCCCATGCCGACCTGCCGCTGGTCTCGGGCGTCCACCAGTTTCCGGGCGACATGACATGAGGCTTCTGGAACGCATCGGCCTACCGCTTCTCAAAAGCTTCGACCCCGAGACCGCGCATGGGCTGTCGATCAGGGCGCTGAACATGGGGCTGGCGGGCGGCGCAGGGCCTGTGACCTCGGACCGGCTGCGCACGGATGTGGCCGGGCTGACACTGCCCAACCCCGTGGGGCTGGCCGCAGGCTTTGACAAAAACGCGCAGGCGGTTGCCCCCTTGTCGCGCACAGGCTTCGGGTTTCTGGAGGTCGGCGCCGCCACCCCGCGCCCGCAGCCCGGCAACCCCAAGCCACGCCTGTTCCGCCTGACCGAAGACCAGGCGGCCATCAACCGCTTCGGGTTCAACAATGACGGCATGGACGCCATTGGCGACCGGCTGGCCGCCGCCCCGCGCGACATCCCTTTGGGGCTGAATCTCGGGGCCAACAAAGACAGCGCCGACCGCGCGGCGGACTTTGCCACGGTGTTGCGCCGCTGCGCGGCGGATGTGGATTTCGCCACCGTCAACGTCTCGTCGCCCAACACCGAAAAGCTGCGCGACCTGCAGGGGCGGGCTGCTTTGTCGGCCCTGCTGGCCGGCGTCATGGAGGCGCGGGCAGATCACTCAAGCTGCAAAGTCTTCCTCAAAATCGCGCCCGACTTAACCGATGACGAGCTGGCCGAAATTGCCGAGGTCGCGCTTGATGCGGGCATCGACGCGATTATCGCCACCAACACCACCCTCAGCCGCGACGGGCTGCGCAGCGCCCACAAGGGCGAGATGGGCGGGCTGTCCGGCCAGCCGGTGTTTGAGAAATCCACCCGCGTGCTGGCGCAGCTGTCGCGGCTGACCGGCGGCAAGCTGCCCCTGATTGGCGTGGGCGGCGTGGGCTCGGCAGAGCAGGCCTATGCCAAGATCAAGGCAGGCGCGTCCGCCGTGCAGCTTTACACGGCGATGGTCTATGCGGGCGTCGGGCTTGCGGGCGACATCGCGCGCGGGCTGGACCAGCTGCTGCAACAAGACGGCCACGCAACAGTGGCGGATGCAATCGGCGCGGGGCGCGACGCATGGCTGTAGAGATTTGGCACAACCCGCGCTGCACCAAATCGCGCCAGACGCTGGCGCTGCTGGATGATCCAACAATCCGCCTTTATCTGCAGGACGCCCCAACCGAGGCGGAGATCAGGTCTGCGCTGGACAAGCTCGGCCTCGCGCCGCTGCACCTGATGCGCCGCGGCGAAAAGACATTCAAAGAGCTGGGCCTGAGCAAGGACACCGACCCCGACGCGCTGGTCGCGGCGATGGCACAAAACCCCATCCTGATCGAGCGGCCCATTGTCTTTGCAAATGGCAAGGCCGCCATTGGCAGACCGCCGGAGGCCGTCAGCGCGATCCTCTAGGTTTCGTTTTGGCAAAAATACTCAATTCCCGGCCTTGGCTGCCCGCTCCAACGCCGGGTATTTCGCGCCCAGCGTGATTCCGCGTGCGATAAAGCTGACCAGCAGCGCCATCCACAGCCCGTGATTGCCCAGCACAGGCAGCAGCACGAAGATCGCGGCCCAATATATGACGAAGGACAGCAGCATCATGTTGCGCATGTCCCGCCCGCGGGTGGCGCCGATGAAGATGCCGTCCAGCATCCAGGCCGCGCAGCCCACCAGAGGGGCTGCAACCATCCACCATAGATAGACCCGCGCCTCGGCCTGCACGTCGGGGGCCTTGGCCATGACATCAATCAGCCACGGGCCGAACAGCGCGAAGAACAGCGACATGGACACGCACAGCACCGCCGCGCCCGTTGATGTCACGATGGCCGAGCGGCGGACACGGGCGGGCTGGCCGCGCCCATAGGCGCGCGCGATCAGCGTCTCGGCGGCGAAGGCGAAGCCGTCCATGGCGTAGGCGGTGATATACATGAACTGGATCAGCACCTCGTTGGCGGCCAGCGTCACATCGCCAAACCCCGCGCCAAGGAACACGAAGGACGAAAAAATCACCATCAGCAGCGCGGACCGGATCAGGATGTCGACATTGACCAGCATCATCTTGACCAGCCGCGCCCGCGCAAAAATGCGCGGCCATTCGCGCCATGCGGGGTTGGTGAAGGCGGCGCGGCACAGATAGAGGCCCAGACAGGCCCCGGTAAATTCGGCGATCACGGTGGCGATGGCCACGCCCTCGACTCCCCAGCCGAAGCCCAGCACAAACAGGAAATCCAACCCCACATTGATGCCGTTCATCACCAGCTGTACCCAGAAGACGCCCGACGTCTTCTCCATCGCGACCAGCCAGCCGGTCAGCGCGAAGACCGCGATGGCAAAGGGCGCGGACCAGATGCGTATATAAAGATAGTCGCGGGCGAGGTCCTCGACCTCAGGCGTGGCGGGCGACAGGGCGAAGGCCCCGAGAAACAGCAGCGGCTGCAGCACGATCAGCAGCACGCCGCCGGCCCCCGCAATCAGCAGCGCGCGGGTCAGAAGCGCCGAGACCTCGGCGCTGTCGCCCGCCCCCTCGGCCTGGCCGACCATGCCGACCGTGCCCATGCGCAGGAACCCGAAGATCCAGTAGATCGTTGACAGGATGATCGCGCCCATGGCGACCGCCCCAATCGGGGCCGCCTCGCCCAGCTGGCCCACCACCCCCACATCCACCGCACCCAGAATAGGGACGGTGGCGTTGGACAGCACGATGGGCAGCGCAATTTTCATCACCCGGCGGTGGGTGATGTCCTGCGGGGTGCTATTCACTGTCGGTTGGTGCGGGCATCAGGAAATGCCCCGTGGCCTGCGCGAACAGGCGGGACCGGTTGTCCTGCCACGCCTCCACATGCACGCTGGCGTAGCGCCGGCCCGAGCGGTTGATCCGCGCCCGCGCATAGGCGTCGCGCGGCAGGCCCGAGCGCAGGTAATCCACGGTGAAGTCGATGGTCTTGGGGATGCGCGGCAGCACGTCGCCCTCGGGGTCGACGCGGCCCGCTTCCAGATCGGCCCACAGCGTGGCCCATGTGAGTTCCACCACCGAGGTCACCTCAAGAAAAGACGCCGTCGCCCCCCCATGCAGCGCCTGCAGCGCAGGATTGCCGACAAGGGCGGGTTTGTAGGGCAGCACCGCCGTCAGCTCGTCGCCGCGGCGGTCGAACTCGATGCCCAGAAAGCCAATATAGGGCACCGCGCTGGTCAGCTTGCCCAGCAGGGCGTCGCGGCGGGTCTTGATGACCTGCACGGGTTCGGGCGTCTTCATGGCTTGCCCCCCCCGTTTGCGCGTTGGAACGTAAACGCCCCCGTGGCGGCAGCCACGGGCCGGTCCGTGTCCTCATCCCATGCCGTGGCCCGCACAAAGGCCACCGACCTGGTGACGTGATAACAGCCAGCCTCCGTCCGAATGGTCTGACCCGGCGCGGCGGCGCGCATGTAGTCGATGCGCAGATCAATCGTGGCCGTGGCGATGGGCCCGTCAGGGTGGCTCATCACCGCCGCGCCCCCGCAGGTGTCCATCAGCGCCGACACCGCGCCGCCATGGATCACGCCGGAGCGCGGGTCGCCCACCAGCGCCTCATTATAGGGCATGGAGATCACCGCCCGGCCCTCGCCTATTTCCTCAAGGCTCATGTTGAGCGCTTTCGAGAACGGGATCGCCTCAATAAACTGCCGCGCGATCTTGGTTCGGTCTGTTGGGGCCATACATCACTTGCTTTTTGCTGCGTGCGTTCAGTTATTGGCCGTGCAGAGATGCCCCGCAAGTGCGAAACGAAAACAATGTATACGCAAAACTTTACACTAATGCTGGAAAATTGCGGGAAAACGCGCCAATATCGCGCCAGCCCCATTCTTGGCATGAAGTAGCTCTATGTCCGTGACCCGCCTGACATTCAAGGAAATGTGCGCCGAATTCGACGTCACGCCCCGCACCTTGCGGTATTACGAATACATTGAATTGCTGAGCCCCGAACGCGACGGCCGGTCCCGCTTTTACCACAGCCGCGAGGTTGCCCGCATGAAACTCATCATGCGCGGCCGCAAATTCGGGTTCTCGCTGGAGGACATCCGGCAGTGGCTTGATCTGTACGACACCAGCGAAAAGAACTCCGCCCAGATGGAAGCGTGGATTGAATTGGCCGACTCGCAGATGGAAGAGCTCACCAGCCGTCGGGACCAGATCGACGAGGCGATTGCCGAATTGCAGGCTCTCAGAGATCAGGTCGCCAAAGGGCTTTGAGCCAAATCTTGCCATCCTTCCGCCGTGCTGCCCTCAAACCGGGCGGCACCGCCGATGCGTCATTATCACTTAAAAGTGACGAAAAATCGCCGGTTTTCCCCCTAAATGCGCATTTTAAAGCGCTTTGGGCGCGATAGAATGTTTCGCGTGACGTAGGGTGACCTTTGCTGACATTACGTCAATCCAATTTTGACGCCACGTCACGTTTACGTAAACGTCAACTAAGGTTGTAAGGTGAGCCGAACACCCTCACGTCGCCATCATCGACACTGATACTGTTTTTGATTTCGGCAACGTGAAGGACACACCATGACCGAGGGAATAATGACAATCCGTGAAATGTGCGAAGCTTTTGGCGTCACGCCACGGACCCTGCGCTTCTACGAGGCAAAAGAGCTGATCTTTCCCGTCCGGGACGGGCAAAAGCGACTGTACAACAAAAGCGACCGGGCCCGGCTGAAGCTGATCCTGCGCGGCAAGCGCTTCGGCTTCTCGCTGGAGGAAATCCGCCAGCTTCTGGACATGTACAATCTGGGCGACCAGCAGGCGACGCAGCTGGCCAAGACCTACGAAATTGCAAAACACCGTCTGGCCGATATGATCCGCCAGAGAGACGAGTTGAGTGAAGCCATTGACGATCTGTCGAACCAGCTGCGCTGGGGCGAAAAGATGCTGGCCTCGCTTGAAGAGCAATCCATGCCCCGCGCCGCTGCGGGCTGACCTATAGACCAGACCGACCGGAGGAAACCCATGCCGACCTACACCGCCCCAGTAAAAGACATGCAATTCGTGCTGCACGAGATGCTGAAGATCAGCGAACAGGACGTGGAGGGGTATAGCGACCTCGACGCAGATTTCACCGGGGCCATTCTGGAGGAGGCCGGCAAAATTTCATCCGAAGTGCTGCAACCGTTGAACGCCGTTGGCGACACCGAGGGCTGCACGCTGGAAAACGGGGTGGTTCGGACCCCGACCGGATTCAAGGCGGCCTTCGAGCAGATGAAAGAAGGCGGCTGGACCGCGCTGGACTGCGATCCAGACTATGGCGGCCAGGGCCTGCCCTACCTGATGGGCACAGCAGTGGGCGAGATGATGGTGTCCGCCAACATGGCCTTCAACATGTATCAGGGCCTGACCCACGGCGCCTATTCCGCTATCCACGCCCATGGCACGGATGAGCAGAAAGCAAAATGGCTGCCCAAAATGGTCAGCTGCGAATGGACTGGCACCATGAACCTGACGGAGCCGCATTGCGGCACCGATCTGGGCCTGATGCGCACCAAAGCGGTCCCGCAGGACGACGGGTCCTACAAAATCTCCGGCCAGAAGATCTTCATCTCGGCGGGCGAGCATGACATGGCCGACAACATCATCCATCTGGTGCTGGCCAAGATCGAAGGCGGGCCTGAGGGCATCAAGGGCGTGTCGCTGTTCATCGTGCCGAAATTCCTGGTCGGTGACGACGGTGAAATCGGCGCGCGCAATGGCGTGTCGGTCGGGGCCATCGAGGAAAAGATGGGCATCCACGGCAATTCCACCTGCGTGATGAACTATGACGAGGCGACTGGCTATTTGCTGGGCACCGAGCATAAAGGCATGCGTGCCATGTTCACCATGATGAACGAGGCGCGTCTGGGCGTGGGCCTGCAAGGCTACGCGCAAGCCGCCGTCGCTTATGAAAACGCCGCATGGTACGCCAATGACCGGCTTCAGGGCCGCGCCGTCACCGGCGACGCATATCCCGACAAGCCGGCCGACCCGCTGATCGTGCATCCCGACATTCGCCGCAACCTGATGGACCAGAAGTCCTTTGTTGAGGGCGCGCGGGCGTTTGTGTTCTGGGGGGCCAACCTGATCGACCGCCACCACCGCGCGGGCGACGACGATGCGGACGGGCTGATCTCGCTGATGACGCCGGTTATCAAGGGCTTCCTGACCGACAAAGGCTTTGAATACGCCACCGCCGCGCAGCAGGTCTATGGCGGCCACGGCTATATCGAGGAATGGGGCATGTCCCAATTTGCCCGCGATGCCCGCATCGCGATGATCTATGAAGGGGCCAACGGCGTGCAGGCGCTCGACCTGGTGGGCCGCAAGCTGTCGCAGGACGGCGGCAAACATGTGATGGCGTTCTTCGAGATGGTGAAAAGCTTCATCAAGGAGAATTCCGGCGACGAGGCGTTCGACAAGGACTTCCTTGAGCCGCTGAAAGCCGCGTCCAAGGACTTGCAGGCCGCCGGCATGTATTTCATGCAAAACGGCATGAAGAACCCGAACCACGCGCTGGCAGGCTCCTATGACTTCATGCATATGATGGGCCATGTCTGCCTCGGCCTGATGTGGGCACGGATGGCGAAAGCCGCGCAGGCCTCCCTTGATGGCGGCGCGTCGGACACTGCGTTCTACGAGGCCAAAATCGCCACTGGCCGCTACTACATGGCGCGCCAACTGCCGGCGACGGCCATGCATCTGGCCCGCATCAATTCGGGCGCGGATACGGTCATGGCGCTGGACGCGGCAAACTTCTAAGCTAGGGGCGGGGAGACCCCCGCCCTACCCCGCCGCTTGTTCTGGGAGGAGCCATGGCAGAGCGTTTCAAACCGACCCGTCGCGTCAACCTCGCGTTGACCGAACGTGGATGGCGCAACCTCAAGAAATTCAGCTCCGAGGCGGGATTAGACGAGGGGGAGGCCATCTCCTTCCTCTTTGAAAACTTCAGCTCGGTGATGAACGAGGACAACCTGACCCACCGGCTGCGCATCTTCAATTCCGAGCTGGAGGCGCGCAAGAAATGACGTCCCGACATCGGCCCCCGACCGCCATGAGTATTTTTGCCAAAACGAAACCATCAGGGGCTCTTGGGCTTCGTTTTGGTCCAAATACTCACTCCCCAGATCGCAACATGGAAGGCCGCCCCCAATGATGAAACTGTATTGCTTTGGCGAAAGCGGCAACGCCTACAAGGCCGCCCTGACGCTTGAACTGGCCGGCGTCGCGTGGGAGCCGGTTTTTGTGGACTTCTTCAACGGCGAGGCCCGCTCGGATGCGTTCCGCGCGATCAACCCGATGGGCGAGGTTCCGGTGCTGGTTGACGGCGATGTCACGCTGACCCAATCGGGGGTGATCCAACACTATGTCGTGGACCAGACCGGCAAGCTGGGCGGCGCAGCTGCCGAAAAATACGAAGTGCTGCGCTGGGTGCTGTGGGACAACCACAAAATGTCGAGCCAGGCGGGCGTGACCCGCTTCCTGACCAATTTCCTGCCCGAAGAGAAACGCCCGACAGACGCGATTGCGTTTCTTCAAGGGCGCTTGCAAGCGGCTTACAAGACGCTTGACGATCACCTGGCGGGCCGCGACTGGATTGCGGGTGACGGCATGACCGTGGCCGACATCTCGAATTGCGGCTACTTGTTTTACGACGAGCCCTTCGGCTTCGTGCGCAAGGACTGGCCCAATATCGACGCCTGGCTGACCCGCATCAGCGACACACCCGGCTGGAAACACCCATACGACCTGATGCAAAGGGCCCTGCCCGCATGAGCGCAACCCCACAAATTTTGCTGGATTTTCAGCGTCCTGCCCGCAATGATGCGCGGATCGGGACGGAGATTTTATGTTCAGCAAACTGGCGCTTGGCGCGATTTGGGGCTACCAGCAATATGTCTCGCCCCACAAAGGCTTCCGCTGCGCCTATGCGGTCGCGCATGGCGGCACGGGCTGCTCGGGCTACGCCAAATATGCGATCCGCGACCACGGCATTTGGCGGGCCATCCCGATCATCCGCCAACGCCTGCGCGACTGCAAAGCGGCCTATGACGACATCAAGGCCAGCTGCACCTGCCGCGACGCGCCGCTTGATGACAGCGAGCGCGCCGAGCTTGAACGGCGGCGCAAGAAGGACGGCAAATGCAGCAAGGGCGACCTTTGCTTGGGATGCGGGGATTGCGGCGGCGGCTGTGGCGGCTCGGCCGCACGTGGCGCAAGCAGCAACAAGATGTGTGACCTCAACCCCTGCGACGGCGACATTGGCTGCGGCAGCTGCGACGCGTGTTCATGCGACGTCTGCTCATGCGGCGGCTAGCGAATATGGGGCCAGCACATGATCCTCGTGGCGTTCCTCATCGGCATGGCGCTCTGCGCCGTGACGCTGGCGCTGATCCACGCTGAGGACAGTGGCGACAAGTTTGGCAGCGCCGTGGCCATGTTTGCCGCCTGGTGCGCCTTTGGGATGCTTTTGATGGGCGGGACATGGGGTCTTGGGATTGTGATCCCCGGCCTCATCGCCGCCGTGGTACTGGTTTTAAGAACGACGACATTTGGCAAGGCACTCTGCCCCCTTGCCCCTTACAAAATGCCCCTCGGGATTGGCGCGCTGGTGTGCAGCGTGCTGGTCTGGGTGGGGGTGCTCAACATGATGGAAGGACTCCCCAATGGCTGAAGCCTATATCTACGACGCCGTGCGTTCCCCCCGCGGCAAAGGCCGCAAAGACGGCTCCCTGCACGAGGTCACCGCGGCCCGCCTGTCGGCGCAAATTCTCAACGCTGTGAAAGAGCGCAACGGGCTCGAAGGCCACGCCGTCGAGGACGTGATCTGGGGCAACGCCACCCAGGTGATGGAGCAAGGCGGCTGTCTGGCCCGCACCGCCGTTCTGGCCTCGGATCTTGACGAGCGCATTCCCGGCCTCAGCATCAACCGGTTCTGCGCCAGCGGGCTGGAGGCTGTGAACCTCGCCGCCAACCAGATCAGTGGCGGCGCGGGCGAGGGCTATATCGCGGGCGGCGTGGAGATGATGGGCCGCGTGCCGATGGGCTCTGACGGGGCCGCGATTGCGGTGGACCCGAGCATTGCGATGAAGTCGTATTTTGTCCCGCAGGGCATCTCGGCCGATATCATTGCCACCGAATACGGGTTCAGCCGCGACGATGCGGACCAGCTGGCCGTGGCCTCGCAACAGCGGGCCAAGGCGGCCTGGGACGACAAGCGGTTCGAAAACTCCATCATCCCCATCAAGGACCAGAACGGCCTGCCTATTTTGGACCATGACGAATATATGCGCCCCGGCTCCGACATGCAGTCGATGGGCTCGCTGAACCCGGCCTTTCAGGCGATGGGCGAGGTGATGCCCGGCTTCGACAAGGTCGCGCTGATGAAATACCCGCATCTCGAGAAGATCAACCACATCCACCATGCGGGCAATTCGTCTGGTATCGTGGACGGCTCGGCGGCGGTGCTGATCGGCTCCAAGGAATTCGGCAAGCAGTTCGGCCTCAAGCCCCGCGCCAAGTTCCGCGCCACCGCCAAGATCGGACTGGATCCCACCATCATGCTGACCGGCCCCGTGCCGGTGACCCAGCATATCATGAAGCAAAGCGGCATGAGCATCAGCGACATTGACCTGTTTGAGGTCAACGAGGCCTTCGCCTCGGTGGTGCTGCGCTTCATGCAGGCCTTCGATGTGGACGCAGATAAGGTGAACGTCAATGGCGGCTCGATTGCCATGGGCCACCCGCTGGGCGCCACCGGCGCGATCATCCTTGGCACGCTGCTCGACGAGATGGAGCGGACCGACAAAGAGGTTGGCATGGCGACGCTTTGCGTGGCCTCCGGCATGGGGGCGGCGACGATTATTGAGCGGGTCTAAACCCGCAGCTTCACTGGTTGATATTGGAACGAGAGGAACCCAACCGCCGTATATGACAAGGGTCACACCGACCCAAACGGCATAGCAGAACAAGGTATTTCGGATGAGTAGACTGGCGGCGTTACGCGAAGCAGAGGACATTTATCAAGCGCATCTTGATGCGTTGTCCGAGGCTTTGCTGACGGGAAATGCCAAGGCTTTCGTAGCGGGAATTTCGTTGCCGCATTCGATCTCCTGCGAAGACAGCAATACGGTGGTTGAGACACATGAAGAGATGATCCGAATTTTCAACGCATATCATCGAACCCTGACCTCTCAGGGCGTCACCGAACAGGCGCGCATCGTGACCAAGGCGGAGTTTGTAACGCCGGACGTGATCGTGGGTGAACATGAAACGCATATTATGCGCGACGGCCTGCGCCTGGTTGAACCCTATCCAAACCGGGTGCGGTTGGATCGTATCAATGGTGGTTGGTACGAAACCAAGGCGGCCAACGGGGTGAAATGCGACGGCAACCGCATGCTGATGCCGCAGCCGACCCATGCCATCCCCGATCTGCCGAATGAACCTCATTTTGAACCGAAAGGCGCCTGAAGAGATTTCTATGCCCAAAGTTGATATTGCATCTCTTCCCGTCAAGACAGGGTCCGGCTACCCCGGTGCCCGCGCCGCGTTGATGGATGGCAGATCGCAAGTGGCGCTGGGCGACCCCGGCGGGCTGACCCAATTTGGCGCCAACCTTGTCACCCTAGCCCCCGGCGCGTTGTCATCGCTGCGTCACTGGCATGAAAAGCAGGATGAGTTTCTGGTTGTCACGGCGGGCGTCTGCACCCTTGTCGACGACAGCGGCGAAACCGAACTGGCCGCCGGCGACTGCGCCGCCTTCCCCGCTGGTGACCCCAACGGGCATCATCTGGTCAACAAATCAAAGGCGGATGCGGCATTTGTCGTGGTTGGCACCCGAACCCCGACAGAGGTTGCATATTACAGCGATGAGGACATGATGGTGACGGTCGACAACGGCACCTACACTTTCACCCGCAAAGACGGCTCGGCCCTTGACTGAAAACAGCACATATCAAGACGACTCCGCGTCGCACACCGCGGCAAAGGCGATCTACCAGAAGTTTCTGGATGATATGTCCATTGCGGTGATGGAGTTCGACGCCGACGTTCTGACCCACCGCATCAAGCTGCCATTGCGGGTCACCACCCAGACCCGCGAACTGCTGTTGGAGACGGAAGACGACTGGCTGCTGATGATAAAACGTATGCAGCAAAGCCTGCAGGCGATGGGCATCAACCACTACATCCGGCTGGCCAACAGGGCCGAGTTTCTCAGCGAAAACTACATCGAGGGCGTGCATGTCACGCACACGTTGTGCAACGCCACCCCGATGATCCCGTCCTACGAGAACCGCGCCACCCTGAGCCGCGTTGACGGCGAATGGAAGCTGACGCTGCTGGAAACGTCATTGGTCAACAACCACTACCCGATCGCCATTCCGCGTGTTGATACCAGCGCCAAGCCGATCTTCTCGAAAACCGATACCGAGAACGACATCAGGCGCACCAATTCCTCGCCGCTGGCGCTGTATCAGGAATATCTGGACACCCTGAGCCGCACGAATATGGAAGACGATTTTGACGGCTGGTGCGCGCTTTGCGACTTCCCGCACACCGTTCATATGGACAGTTTGGACGAGGTGATTGAGCGCCCCGAAGAGATCAGACCGTTTTTCGACATGCTTAAGAAGCTAATCGCCGATAACGAGGTCGACGACCTGCGTCGTCAGGCCCACCGGGCCGAATTCGTCAGCGCCACCCAGCTTTGCGGCTACCACGAAACATCCCTGTATTCCAAAGGCACCTGCAAAATCGGCCCGATTTCCAGCCGCTACATCCTGCGGCGCACCGACACCAGTTGGCGGGCCGTATCCATCACAAACTCTGTCAAGAATAACCAATTCCCCTATTCCATCCCGGAGATCAGCGACGCGCTGGTCTCCCTGCGAGACATCCAAGAAAGGACAACACGCACATGACCGACTTCACCATGAAAACCGACGCGGACGGCGTCGCCACCATCACCTGGGACACCGTGGGCAAATCCATGAACGTCATGAACCAGCAGGGGTTTAACGACCTTGACGCGCTGATCGACAAAGCGCTGGCCGACGACAAGATCAAGGGCGTCATCATCACCTCCGGCAAGGAGGGGTCGTTCGCGGGCGGCATGGATCTCAACATCATCGCCAAGATGAAAGAGGCCGCAGGCGACAACCCCGCCAAAGGCCTGATGGACGGGCTGATGGAGACCCACAAAATGCTGCGCAAGATCGAGCGCGGCGGCATGGATGACAAAAACAAGGGCGGCAAACCGATTGCCTGCGCCATGCAGGGCACCGGGCTTGGCATCGGGTTCGAGATCCCGCTGGCCTGCCACCGCATCTTTGTGGCCGACAACCCCAAGGCCAAGATCGGCCTGCCAGAGATCATGGTCGGCATCTTCCCCGGCATGGGCGGCACCACCCGGCTGGTGCGCATGATGGGCGCAATGGCGGCCTCGCCCTTCCTGCTGGAAGGCAAGCTGAGCGACCCCAAAAAGGCCAAGGCGGCCGGGCTGGTGGACGAGGTCGTCCCCGCAGACGAGTTGCTGGCCAAAGCCAAGGAATGGGTCCTGTCGGAGCCGAAATTTGTCAAACCATGGGACGAAAAGGGCTACAAAATGCCCGGCGGCGCGCCCTATCACCCGGCGGGGTTCATGACCTTCGTGGGGGCCTCGGCGATGGTGCATGGCAAGACCATGGGCGTCTACCCGGCGGCCAAGGCGCTGCTCTCGGCCGCCTATGAAGGCGCGATGGTGCCCTTTGACACCGCCCTGAAAATCGAGGCGCGCTGGTTCACCAACGTGCTGTTGAACCCAAGCTCCGCCAACATGATCCGGTCGCTGTTCATCAACAAAGAGGCTTTGGAAAAAGGCGCAGTCCGCCCGCAGGGCGTCGACGACCAATCCGTCAAGAAGGTCGGCATCATCGGCGCGGGCATGATGGGCGCGGGCATCGCGCTGGTGTCGGCCTTGGCCGGCATCGAAGTGGTGCTGATCGACAGCAAACAAGAGGCCGCCGACAAGGGCAAAGCCTACACCACCGCCTATATGGACAAGGGCATCGCCCGCAAAAAGGCCACCGAAGAGACGAAAGAGAAGGTGCTTGGCCTCATCAACGCCACCACGGATTACGCCGCCCTTGAGGGCTGCGACCTGATCGTGGAAGCCGTGTTCGAGGACGTGGGCGTCAAGGCCGAGGTCACCAAGAAGGTGCAGGACGTCGTGGGCAAAGACTGCATCTTTGCCACCAACACATCGACCCTGCCAATCACCGAGCTGGCGAAGGCCAGCAATGATGAAGAGCAATTCATCGGCATCCACTTCTTCTCGCCGGTGGACAAGATGCTGCTGGTGGAAATCATCAAGGGCCGCAAGACCGGCGACCGCGCCACGGCCAAGGCTTTGGACTTCGTGCGCCAGATCAAGAAGACGCCCATCGTGGTCAATGATGAACGCTTCTTCTACGCCAACCGCTGCATCATCCCCTATATCAACGAGGGCATCCGCATGGTCACCGAGGGCGTGGAACCCGCGCTGATCGAAAACGCCGCCAAGCTGGTCGGCATGCCGCTGGGGCCGCTGCAACTGGTCGATGAAACCTCCGTCGATCTGGGCGTCAAAATCGCCAAGGCCACCAAGGCCGCTTTGGGCGACGACTATGACGATGCGGTGGACGAAATCCTGTTCTGGATGGAGGCCGAGGGCCGGTTGGGCCGCAAAGCCAAGGCAGGTTTCTACGCCTATGACGACAAGGGCAAGCGCCAGCTTCTGTGGGACGGGTTGGAGGCGAAATACCCGGTCTCTGACGATCAGCCAGAACTGTCCGAGGTGCAAAACCGCCTGCTATTCGCACAGGTGCTGGAGGCCGTGCGCGCCATTGAAGACAACGTGCTTTTGGACATTCGCGAGGGCGATGTCGGCGCCATTCTGGGCTGGGGCTTTGCGCCTTGGTCGGGCGGGCCGCTGTCATGGCTCGACATGGTCGGCACACCCTGGGCGGCTGAGACCACCAACGCGTTGGCGGCCAAACATGGCGAGCGGTTCAAAGCCCCCGACCTGCTGGAAGACATGGCCGCAAAGGGTCAGGAATTTTACGGACGGTTCGACCCGGCCAAAGCGGCCTGAACGCCCTAGACACCACACCAAACAAAGGCCCGCATCTGAGTGCGGGCCTTTTTCATTGAACCGCCCCGACGCAACTGACCCGTCTGTCAGCAGGTAGATCGCGGGCGCGTTGGCGCCCCTATCGCGCTGGTTTTCGCTCGACAGGTCAGGCTCGCAAAAATACCATCGCGGCCACTGGGTGGGACCAATTCACCACCCCCTGATCTTACCGAAAGGCCGAACCATGAGCGCATTTGACGAGGACCTGTTCCTCAAGGGCTTGGAGCAACGCAAGGCAACTTTGGGGGCGGACTATGTCGAAAAGAACCTCGCCGCCGCCGATGAGTTTACCCGCCCCTTTCAGGAAGCGATGACCGCATGGTGCTGGGGCTTTGGCTGGGGCGACGATGTGATCGACGCCAAAACGCGCTCCATGATGAACCTGTCGATGATCGGGGCCTTGGGCAAGATGAGCGAATGGGAAATTCACTGCCGCGGCGCGATCAGCAACGGGGTCACGCAGGACGAGCTGCGCGCGATCATCCATGTGATCGGCATCTATTGCGGCGTGCCGCAGGCCCTGGAATGCTTCCGGGTCGCCCGCAGGGTGCTTGAGGACGGATAGACGCCCAAAAAGAAAGGCCCGCTCAGCAGAGCGGGCCTTTTCCTTGGGAACTGTCGTACTGACTAAGTCTTACAGAGAATTCTTAAATCCAGCCGGCCTTGATTTTGCGGCCGCGCTGCTTGCGGTCGGCCTCGGACATGTTGCGTATCAGCAAGCGCGACTGGCGGTCATCAAGCGGCAGGAAGTTGTTCACGCCTGCCGCATCCGGAACGTCAAAAAACAGCCCGCCTTCGGCCACCACGGTTTGTGGCGCGTCAAACACCAGCGTGATATGCGCCATTGGCCCTGCCACACGTGCCCGCGCGATGCCGCGATAGCCCACCAATGCCTCCGCCTGGACAGAAACGCATCCGTGCCCGAACAGCGCGCCGGCGGCGTCGTCTTCGATCACCACCCGCATGCCGGGGGACAACATCATGGCTTTCTCATTGCCCAGCGCGCCTTCCGGCACCAGCAGCGGCCATTGGCCCGCAGCGGCGGCATGGGCTGACACGCTCAGCTCGCCGCGTTCAATTCCGATGATTTTCTGCTCGCCATTCTCGGCCGTCAGCACTGTGTCGCCAACCTTAAGCTCTTCCACCTTGGTCCAGGCGTAGCGCGTCGCCACCTCTGTGCCTGCGAAAAACCCCGGAGCCGGAGCCACGTTCAGCACCAAAGGTGCAACGGCTTTGGAAGCCTTACGGTTCGATTTGAAAAACATCAGTCCCACCTGTCGTTTGTATTCGATTGGGGGATTTATGCGGTCGGAACTGGCCGCTGGTTCGGCGGCAAAAAGGTCATTTCAGGGCAGATTGTGTCCGAATTGAGAACAATGCCTCAGTCGAAGCGATAGCCGAACCGCTCAATATCCTGCGCCGCCAGCTGGCCCATCAGCCGCTTGTCGGCCAGCCCGTAATAGCCCTGATAGGCCGCGCCGCGGTCGGACGCATTGTCATGCGGGAAGGGTTGCAGCTTCAGGCCAATAAGGGCCTCCAGCTTTGGCAGGTCCTCGTCCAGATGCTCCAGCCGGACGAACAGATCGCAATGCTCGCGGCCATCCGCGCCGGTGACATAGCGCCCATAGGGATTGGCCTGAAAGGTCGCCTTGGTGTGGTCGTGGTTCAGAAACTCGCTAAAATTCGATTGTTTCGCGATGCGCACCGCCTCGTGGTAGAAATTCTGCGTTTGCAGCCAGTGGTAGTAGCTGACCATCCGGTCCCACGGGTTGCGCACCATGCAGAACACTTTGGCGTCGGCCACCTGCTGGCGCGTCACCAGCCCGTCAATGTCAAACAGCGTCGAATGCTTCCACAGCCGCCCTGCGGCGGCCACGTCTTTGACCCGCGTACGCCGCTTGATGGCTTTCGGCGTGTCACCCAGCATCACGTCATCCTTGGCCGCCCGGTTCTCCAGGGCCAGCGCCATCGAGGTGCCGCCCGTTTTGGGGATATGGATGAAGATGTAGCCGTGTTTGGGTGAATAAATCATGTGCTCTCCTGCCCGCTGCGCAGGATGATGACCACGCCCGCGCAAATAATCAACGCAATGCCCGCCAGCCCGATCAGGTCCGGCAGCTCGCCCCATAACACGTAGGACCAAAAGCCCGCGGAGATCAGAAACGAATATTCAAACACCGCGACGCGGCTGGCCTCCGCCATTTGATAGGCCCGCGTGATCAACCCGATGGCCACCAGCGACACCAGCCCCTGCGCCCCCGTCCAGAACACCGCGCTGAAGGTCCAGACCTGCCAGCCCGTGCCGAAAAACCCGTCGACCGCCGGGTCGGTCACATCGCCCGCGACTGCGAACCAGACCACTCCCAACGCGCCCCAAACGCCCAACACGAAGAAGAACCCCGCCAGCAGGGCAATGGTCCCCTCCCCCTCGCAATATTGCCGGGTGCAAATCGCCCCGAACCCGTAAAGCGCGCCGGCCAGCACCGGGATCAGGGAAAACGCGCTGAACGCCCCCGCCTCCGGCCTCAGCATCACCAGCACGCCCGCAAAGACCAGCCCCACCGCGATGACCCGCCACTTGCCCACCGGCAGCCCGAAGAACAACGCGGAGAACACCAGCACAAAGATCGGCGCCGTAAACAGCCCCGCCCCAACCTGCGCGATTGGCAGCACCGCCAGCGCCCCGAAGTAAAGCACCATCGCCGTGGCGATGAAAAAGCTGCGCACGGCAACCGCGCCGACCCGCACCGGCCTGACCTGCCACCCCAAAACCAGCGCCAGCGGCACCAGCAGGGCCAGCACAAAGCATGACCGCGCGAAATGGAACTGCCACAGTCCAATGTCCTGCGCCACCACCCGCACAAAATTGTCGATGAACCCCATCAGCGCCATGCCGGTCACCGCAAACAGCGCCGCTTGGGTGGTCCGTGATGCCGCCATGAAATCCTCGTTTTCCCTCTTTCCAAATGTCTGACATTTCTACAGTATCCGAGTCCAGCGAATGACAGTTTGGGAGAGCTGAAATGGGTTGGATGTCAGACGAGGCGGGCCTCGAAAAACGCGCCGCAAATTACGTGCCGCTGACGCCGCTCAGCCACCTCAACCGCGCCAAAACGGTGTTCCCAAACAAGGAAGCGCTGGTCTATGGGCAGCGCCGCTACACCTACGCCCAGTACCACGCCCGCGTCAGCCAACTGGCCTCCGCCCTGCATCAGCGCGGCATCAAGCCGGGCGATGTGGTCGCCACCCTGATCCCCAACCTCCCCGCGCAGGCCGAGGCGCATTTCGGCGTGCCCGCCTGCGGCGCGGTGCTCAACACCATCAACACGCGGCTCGACACCGGCACGGTGGCCTACATCTTCGACCACGGCGAGGCCAAGATCGTGCTCTGCGACACGCAGTTCCTGCCGCTGGCCGAGGCCGCCAAGGAGGCCTGCGAGGGCGACGGCCCCGAAATCATCGAGGTGGCCGACCCCCAGGCCGACTACCCTGCCACCGGCCGCTTCCCCGAATATGAGGACGTGCTCAACGGCGGCGACCCCGCCTTCCAATGGCTGATGCCCGAGGATGAATGGGAAAGCCTGTCGCTCAACTACACCTCGGGCACCACGGGCCGCCCCAAGGGCGTGGTCTACCACCACCGCGGCGCCTATCTGATGACCATGGGCACCGTGATCTCGTGGCGCATGCAGCTGCATCCCAAATTCCTGGCCATCGTGCCGCTGTTTCACTGCAACGGCTGGAACCACACCTGGATGATGCCGGTGCTTGGCGGCACCGTGCATTGCTGCCGCGACATCACGCCGGACGCCATCTACACCGCCATCGCCGATGAAGGCGTCACCCATTTCGGCGGCGCGCCCATCGTGCTCAACATGATCGTCAACGCCCCCGACAGCGCGCGCAAGCCGTTCGACCACACGGTCGAGGTCTTCACCGCAGGCGCCCCCCCCGCCCCCGCCACGTTGGCCAAGATCGAAACGCTGGGCTTCAACGTCACGCAGGTCTACGGGCTGACCGAAACCTATGGCCATGTCACCGAATGCGTCTGGGACAGCGACTGGGACGCGGCCACACAAGACGAGAAATCCAGCCTCAAGGCCCGCCAGGGCGTGGCCTTCCCGATGATGGAATATGTCACCGTGGTGGATGAGCAGAACAATCAGGTCCCCATGGACAAACAAACCCAGGGCGAGATTGTCATGCGCGGCAACGCGGTGATGAAGGGCTACCTGAAAAACCCCGACGCCACGAACGAGGCCTTTGAAGGCGGCCATTTCCATTCCGGCGACATCGCCTTCCAACACCCTGACACCCATATCCAGATCGCCGACCGCGCCAAGGACATCATCATCTCCGGTGGCGAAAACATCTCCAGCGTCGAGGTCGAGGGCGTGCTTATGTCCCACCCTGACGTCAACCTCTGCGCCGTGGTCGCCAAACCCGATGACAAATGGGGCGAAGTCCCCTGCGCCTTCGTCGAACTCAAAGCCGGTGCAAAGGAAGACGCGCAGGCCCTGATCGACCACGCGCGCGCCCAGCTTGCAGGCTTCAAGACCCCCAAACAGGTGGTCTTTCAGGAGCTTCCCAAAACCTCCACCGGCAAAATCCAGAAATTCGAACTCCGCACCCTCGCCAAGTCATTCTAGGCCAAAACACGTTCAGCCCCTCCCCCCATCATTGTTCCAAAAATATCCCGGGGGAGGAGCGCAGCGACGGGGGCAGAGCCCCCAAATAAAGACTCTGGGGCAGAGCCCCCTAAATAAAGACTCCGGGGCAAAGCCCCACATTTTAACAACGCACTCAGCGTGAAAACGGGTTAGTCACCTCTATGACCGCAAAGCCCGACCTCCTCACCCCCACAACCGGCGACATTTTCGCCATGTCATGGCCCATGGCCCTGCGGGCGGTGATGATGTTCTCCATCGTCATCATCGACCTCTATCTGGTCTCCTCGCTGGGCGAGGAAGCTGTGGCCGCCATTGGCATCGCAACGGTAATCATCGGTATGCTGATCGGAACCACCTCGGCCTTCGCCAATGCGATGCAGATCAAGGTGGCGCAGGCCTTCGGGACCGGGGACGCGCTCACCCTCAAAACCGCCTTCTACGCGGGCCTGGCCATCAATGTGACGCTGGTTCTGTCTGGCGTGGTCCTCATTCTGCTGTTCGGCAACGCCGTCATAAATGCGCTGGCCCATTCGCCCGGGATCGCGGCGGGCGCCTCCGCCTATCTCACTATCTTCACGCTGGTCTTGTTGGCAGAATCCGTCAGCGCGTCGCTGACCAGCCTCTTTAATGGCTGCGGGCGCACGCGGCTGGCCTTCTACAGCTTCCTGATCTCCGGCCCCGTCAATGTCGTCTCCAGCATCGTGCTGATCTACGGCCTCTACGGCTTTCCCGAAATGGGCCTCGCAGGGGCCGCATGGGGGTCCTTCATCGGCGCGGCGCTGCGGCTGGTCTATCTGTCGGCACGGATGGTTCACAGCCACGGGCTGAGCTTCGGCATCTCCGGCTGGGCCAATGACAGCCTGCCCCGATCGACCCGCAAACAATTCGCCTTCTCATGGCCGATCGCGGCCACCTTCATCTCCATGACCTTTGCCTATCAGGCCTGCGCGGCGATCCATGCCAATCTCAGCGTCTATGAATTCGCGGCGATCACGCTCATCATGCCATGGGTCCGCATCGCGGGGCAGCTCAGCTACACATGGACCCAAGCCACGGGCATTCTGGTCGCGCAATCGCTGGGCAAGGCGCGGTCCAGCGCTGCGCTCGACGCCTTCCTCAGCCGCGCATGGCGGGGGGCTTTTGTTGCGGCGCTCATCGTGTCGACCGCCTATGCCATCATCATCTTGTCGACCGGCTGGATCTATGCCGATCTGGCCGACCAGACCCGCGCCGCCCTTTTCAGCTTCCTGCCGGTGCTGCTGGTGGTCCCCTTCCCGCGCGTCTCGAATGCGATTTGCGGCAATGTTTTGCGCGCGGCGGGTGACAGCAAATCCTCGATGAATATCAGCCTGATCGGCAACTGGGTCTTCATGGTCCCCGCCACGGCCATCTGCGTGCTGGTCCTGGACCTCTCCGTCACATGGGTCTTCGCGCTGTTCTTGCTGGAAGAGCTGGTCAAATTCCCCTTCTTCCACCGCCGCATCTGGAGCAAAGAGTGGCACAAGCTGCAAAACTAGGCCCCGAAACGCCGGTAAATGAGTGGTTAACGCCGCAGCGGAAACTCAATCCTATCAAGGCCTTACAAATTCCGACGCACGCGTCGCGCTCAAACCATTTGAGCCTGCCTCGATTTCCGTCTAGCGTAGCGCGATAACAAGTAAAAACAGGCAAGCCGCACCAAATGACGGCGCTCAAAGACTACGACAGACTGGAATCCTCCGGCATCTGGCGCGAAAGCGCCGAGGCGCAGCGCAAGGACGTGGGCGTCACCTTCGGCGACGCCTCCCTGATCCTCAAGGACCACACCGAAACCGCGCTCACCCATTGGTCCCTGCCCGCCATCCACCGCGTGAACCCCGGCAAACGCCCCGCCCTGTTCAAGCCCGCCGAGGATGCCGACGAAGAGCTGGAGATCGACGACGACGAGATGATCGACGCCGTCGAAAAGATCCGCAAAACCATCGAGAAGCGCCGCCCCCATACGGGCCGCCTGCGCCTCGCGGTGTCCACCGCCATCATCGCGGCCATCGCAGCCATCGGCATCATGTGGCTGCCGCAGGCCTTGGTGCGCAACACCGTCGCCGTGCTGCCCGAAAGCACCCGTCTGGCCATCGGCACAACGCTTCTGGGCCACCTGACCCGCCTGACCGGCGACACCTGCCGCGCCACATTGGGCACCACCGCGCTCTCCCGCCTGAAAACCCGCACGCTGCAAAGCAAGCTGCGCAAGGCCTATATCGTGCCGGAACTCGCGAACCGCGACACGCTCACTCTGCCCGGCCGGTTGCTGCTGCTGGATGCCACGCTGGTGGAAGATCACGACAGCCCCGATGTCGCCGCGGGCTTCATGCTCAAGGCGCTGACCGATCGCCGCGTCGCCGACCCCATGACCCCGCTGCTTGAAGCCGCCGGAACCAAGTCCACGTTCCGCCTGCTGACAACCGGTCAAATTGATGACGCCGCGCTGAAATCCTACGCCGAAACGCTGCTGGCCTCTGCCGAGCCGGAGCTGATGCCCGACACCCTGCTGGCCGCGTTCAAATCGGCCCGTGTCTCGGCCACGCCCTTTGCCTATGCAATCGACGTCACCGGAGAGAGAACGCTCAATCTTATTGAGGCCGACCCTTACCGCGGCAGCGACGCGCCACGGCTTCTATCGGATGGAGACTGGATCAGCTTGCAGGCCATCTGCACGGAGTAAGCGGCCCCAAGACCGCCAGACTGCTAGAACCCCAGAATGCCGATCTTGCGTTTGCCGCCGACCGGCTTGCCGGTGCTGGGGTCGATCAACCGGCGTGGGACCGTGTCCGACCAGACCAGCCGCATTTCCTGCTTGCCCGACACGCGGCTGACGCCCCGATAGGGGTTCAGACGGTCGTCTTTCCAGGCCGTTTTGTAGCCTTTGGGTGGCGTCAGCTCCCGCGCTTCCGCGATCACGCGGGGCGCGCTGGCGGGGCCAACGCGGGTGTTTGAGCTTTGCGGCCCAACGTCCTGCCCGACCACAGTGCGCGACGGCGCTGTTTGCGGACCACACCGCGCACCGCTGTTGATGAACTGAGCGCTGAAGGCACTGGCATTGGCGCAGTTGCCCGCTTGTTTGCGAACAACGCGGGTGGTCGTGCGTGCCTGCGGCACAACCCGCGTGGTTGTTGTGGTCCGTGGTTGACGGACAACGCGGGTCACAGTTTGCGGCTGGGACCGGCGGATGACACGTTGCTGTTGCTGCTGCTGGCGCACAATCCGGGTGGTTGTGCTTGGTTGTACGCGGCGGACCACACGGGTCGTCGTTTGCGGCTGAGCACGGCGCACAACGCGGGTCGTGGTTTGCTGTTTGGGCTGCGCCTGACGCCGCACAACGCGGGTGGTGGCTTTCGGTTGCGCCTGACGCACAACGCGGGTCGCAGGCTGGGTTGCGGCCGGTTTCGCGGCCCTCGCAGTAGCTGTGGCCGCAGCGGCGGTCCGCGTCGTTGTTCTGACCTTACCGGCCGATGGGCCGCCGATCACTGGCGCCCCTGCCAGCGGGTCAACAATCTGGCCCTGCGGGGCACGGGCCGTGCGGGTGGTTGTCCGGCCGGATGCTTTGGCTGCGCTGCGCGCGCCGCCCCCCTGACAGACCTGTTTGCGCGACCGCGACACACGCGGCACCCACCGCACCTGACCGCTGAAGCCCGCGCGAATGAACAGACAGCCACGGCTGTCGACATACTGGTTGCCCTTGAACGAGGCCGGAGGGATCTCCGCTGGACCGTCAAAACCTTGCGCCTGTGCGGCACCGATCCCCACCCCGAATGAGAGCAAAGCCACTGAAAGAAACGTCGTCACGCGCATATTGATCCCCACCAAATCTGGTAGGGACAATGCCTCAGGACCACAATTTAGTAAAGGTTAGATATACCTTATTTTGTGCCGAACATGCGGTCACCCGCATCCCCTAGCCCCGGAACAATATATCCATTGTCATTCAAGTGGCTATCCACCGAAGCTGTCACAATCGGGACGTCGGGATGGGCCTCTTTCATCCGCGCGATGCCTTCTGGCGCGGCCAGCAGGCACAAGAATCGGATGTTCTTGGCGCCCGCATCCTTGAGCAAATCAATCGCGGCAACTGACGAGTTGCCGGTCGCCAACATCGGGTCCACCGCAATCACCATCCGCTCGTCCATCGCGTCCGGCACCTTGAAATAGTATTGCACGGGCTTGAGCGTTTCCTCGTCGCGGTACAGCCCCACGAAACCCACGCGGGCGGACGGGATCAGTTCCAACATGCCGTCCAACAGCCCGTTGCCCGCCCGCAGGATCGAGATCAGCGCCAGCTTGCGCCCCGCCAAAACCGGCGCGTCCATCGCTTCCATCGGGGTCTCGATGCGCTTGGTCGTCATCTCCAGCCCGCGCGTCACCTCATAGGCCAGAAACTGCGAGATTTCGCGCAAAAGCTGCCGGAACACGGCGGTCGAGGTCTCCTTTTCGCGCATCAGGCTCAGCTTATGTTGCACCAGCGGGTGATCTACGACGGTCAAATGGTCAGACATCTCAGGGCTCCAGTTTCTTCAGCAATTTCTCTCGGGTCGCGTCGTCGCAAAACGCGGCTTTGGCGGCGGCGATATTGACCTCGCGCACCACGTCATCGTCCCAGCCGAACGTGTCGGCCAGCATGTCGTATTCGCGGGTCAGGGTGGTGTGGAAAAACGGAGGGTCGTCGGTGGAGACGGTGACCGCCACCCCCCGCTCCCGCAGCCTTTCAATCGGGTGCTTTGACCAGTCCGCGACCACGCCCAAAGCCACGTTGGACCCCGGGCAGACCTCCAACACGATGCCATGCTCCGCCAGATGGTCCACCAGCGCGGGGTCCTCAACGCATTGCACCCCGTGCCCGATGCGGTCGACCCGCAGGTCGCGCACGGCTTGCCAGACCGACGCCGCGCCGCCCCATTCGCCCGCATGGGTGGTCAGCCGCAAACCGGCCTCCCGCGCCATGTCGAAGCTATAGGCAAAATCCCCTTGAGTGCCCACGCTTTCATCGCCGCCCATGCCAAAACCCGTGACGAAATCGCCCATGGTTTCCGCCGCGCACAGCGCGTCTGGTTTGGCAGCATCCGGCCCTTCATGGCGGATACAAGTGACCACGCCGCGCATGATGATGCCGCTGTCGCGTTCGGCTGCGTCAGCCGCTTCCTGCATCGCGGCCACGTATTCTTTCCACGCGCCAAGGTCGCCGCCGCCGCAGAAATTGGGACTGATGAAGGCTTCGGTGTAGATCACGCCTTGGGCGGCGGATTGTTCTAATACCGCTTCGGTCAGCCGCCGGAATTCCTCCGGCCCAGTTAGCACGGCGGTCGCCGCCTCGTAGGTGCGCAGGAAGCCCACAAAATCGTCGAAGCGGTAGGACCCATCTTCGTTGAACACGCCGTCCAGGTTCACGCCCTTCTCTTGCGCCAGCCCGCGAATAAAGGCGGGCGGGGCCGCGCCTTCCAGATGCAAATGCAGCTCAACCAAGGGGATCGACATCATAGGAAGCTCCGTCCGGGGCCGCGTTCAGACAGCCCCAAATGGGCCGCGACCGACGCCGCAATATCGACAAAACCGACCTCACCGATGTCATTCACCCCGACCCCCGCGCCAATCACCGGCACTTGCTCGCGCGTGTGGTCGGTGCCGCGCCAGGTCGGGTCGTTGCCATGATCTGCGGTGAAGAGCATCAGGTCGCCCTCTCGCAACTGCGCAAGAACGGCTGCAATGGCGGCGTCGAACCATTCCAGATGCCCGGCATAGCCTTCGGGGTCGCGACGGTGTCCAAAATTGGTGTCGAACTCGACGAAATTGGCGAAAGTAAAGCTGCCGTCCTCGGCTGTCTTGGTCAAATCCAGCAGGTGATCCATCAGCGCGGCATCGGTGCCTTTCCGGGTCTCATCAATGCCCCGGCCCGAGAAAATGTCGCCAATTTTGCCGATGGCATACGTGGCGCGTCCATCCGCCTTTGCCCAATCCAAAACGGTTGTCGATGGGGTCTCGATCGCGAAATCGCGCCGGTTGGGGGTGCGGGCGAAATCCTTGGCGGTTTGCCCCAGAAACGGACGCGCAATGACGCGCCCGACCTTCCGGTCATGCAGCATGGGGGCAATTTGGCGGCACAGGTCCAGGAGCTTGTCCAACCCGAAAGCCTCCTCATGCGCGGCGATTTGGAACACGCTATCGACGGAGGTGTAGCAGATCGGTTTGCCGCTGCGCAGATGCTCGGCGCCGAGGTCTTCGATGATCTGCGTGCCCGACGCGTGGCAATTGCCCAATATGCCATCCGTGCCACAAAAGGCGGCGACAGCGTCTGTGACATCTTGCGGGAAAGAGGGGGATTGGTCCGGGAAATAGTGCCATTGCCAAGGCACAGGCACGCCCGCCAGTTCCCAATGCCCCGTCGGGGTGTCCTTGCCGGGTGACACCTCGGTCGCCTTCCCGAAAAGGCCCGTTGCAGGCCCGCCAAGGCCGATCACATGACCAAGGCCCAGTCCCATCAAATTGGGCATGCTCAGCCCCACCTCTGCGTGGATGTGGCCCAAGGTGTTCGATCCTTCATCGCCGAAATCCGCAGCATCCGGCGCGCGCCCGCACCCCACCGAATCCATGACAACCAGGAACGCCCTCATGCAGGCACCCGCGCATGGATCAGCGGACGCGCCTCGGGCGCGTCTTGGGCCACTTTGATGGCTTTGCGCACCGCGCGGACGGCGCGTTCCGCTTTTTGCTCGTCTGAGGCATGGACCATGGCCACCGGCGTTTTGGGCGTCACCTTGTCGCCAATCCGCGCGATGCCCGACAGGCCGACGGCGGGGTCGATCTTGTCGCCATCGCGCAACCTGCCGCCGCCAAGCTGCACAACGATTTCGCCAAGCGCGCGGGTGTCCATGGCCGCGATAAAGCCCGCTTTGGGCAGCGTCACTTCGCGCAGCACGTTGGCCTCCGGCAGAACGTGGCTCCAGCTTTCCGCGAAATCCACAGGCCCCCCCATGGCCGAGACCATCTTGGCAAAATTCTCCGCCGCGCGGCCCGAAAGGATGGCGTCGCTTATCATCTCCGCCCCGGCTTCAACGTCCTTGGCCAAGCCCGCATCCGCCAGCAAGACGCCGCCCAATGCGACGGTGACCTCGCGCAGCCGGCGTTCCGCATTCGGCACCGTCAGCGCCGCCATGACGGCGCGTATTTCAACCGCATTGCCCGCGGCACTTGCCAATGGCTGCGACATGTCCGTTATTAGGGCCGAGGTCGCGCAGCCTGCGCCATTGGCCACGCTGACAAGGGCCTCTGCCAGCGCGGTGGCGTCTTCGATCTTGTCCATGAAGGCCCCCGAGCCGGTCTTGACGTCCAAGACCAGCCCGCCCAGCCCCGCAGCCAGCTTTTTGCTGAGAATAGAGGCCGTTATCAGGTCGATGCTCTCCACGGTCGAGGTCACGTCACGGATCGCGTAAAGCCGTTTGTCGCTGGGCGCGACCCGCCCCGTGGCCCCGACGATGGCGCAGCCGACATCGCGCACGACATGCTCCAGCCGCGCGGGTCCCATCTCGCAGACATAGCCCGGGATCGCCTCCAATTTGTCCAACGTGCCGCCGGTGTGGCCAAGGCCACGCCCTGAAATCATCGGCACGAACGCCCCGCACGCAGCCAGCGCCGGGGCCAGCAGCAGCGACACGGGGTCGCCCACGCCGCCGGTGGAATGCTTGTCCAGAACCGGGCCGCTCAGGTCCCATGACAACACGTCGCCCGAGTCGCGCATCCCCTCGGTCAGCGCCACCCGCGCCTTCTTGCCAAGACCGTTGAGGCAAACGGCCATGGCAAAAGCCCCGGCCTGCGCGTCGGTGACGGCACGGGTGTTGAGCGCGTCGCCAAACCAGCGCGCCTCTTCTGGCAGGACAGGCGATCCCGCCCGCACTTTGGCAATGAGTGTTCGGGCGTCCATCAGGCCATGTGGCTCGCGTCAAACGCGCCCGGCAGCAGGGCCGCAACGCTCGTCACCGAGCTTTCGCCCTGCGTGGTGGCCAGCGTCACGGGAACGGCGGCATTGGCAAATTCCGCGATCTTCTGGCGGCACCCGCCGCAGGGCGGGATCGGGGTCGGGCTGCCTGCAATGACCGCAATCTCGGCAATTTCATACTCCCCCGCCGCGCACATCGCGGCGATGGCCCCGGCCTCGGCGCAGGTGCCTTCGGGATAGGCCACGTTTTCGACGTTGCAGCCGGTGTAGATATTGCCCGAGGCGGCCTTGATCGCCGCCCCCACCTTGAATTTGGAATAGGGCGCATGCGCGTTTTCGCGAACGGCGCGGGCGTGGTCGATAAGGTCCATGGGCGCTCCTTTGCCTGTTGCCCCATAGTGGTCTCCGCCGCGCCAAGGTTCAATGGCGCGCCGTGAGTATTTTTGCCAAAACGAAGCCTAGGCCGCTGGGTAGCCCAGTGTTTTCAATGCCTCGGTCAGCTCGTCCAGAATGGCCGGATCGTCAATGGTGGCGGGCATCTTGTAGTCCCGCCCATCAGCAATGGCCGCCATGGTGGCGCGCAAAATTTTGCCAGAGCGGGTTTTGGGCAGGCGATCCACCACCAGCGCCAGCTTGAACGCGGCCACCGGCCCAATGGTGTCGCGCACGCGTTGCACCACCTCTGTCACGATCTCATCATGCGGGCGGTTCACGCCGTTGCTGAGGCACAAGAACCCCATCGGCAGTTGCCCCTTCAGCGCGTCGGCCACGCCTATGACCGCGCATTCGGCCACGTCGGGGTGGCCTGCCAGCACTTCTTCCATGCCGCCGGTGGACAGCCGGTGGCCCGCCACATTAATCACGTCATCGGTGCGCGCCATGATGTAGAGGTAGCCGTCCTCGTCCACCATGCCCGCATCGCCCGTCTCGTAGTAGCCGGGGAAGGTGTTGAGGTAGCTTTTCTTGAAGCGGTCCTCGGCGTTCCACAGCGTCGGCAAGGTGCCCGGCGGCAGCGGCAGCTTGATGGCAATCGCGCCCAGTTCTCCGGCCGGCATTTCATTGCCGCCCTCGTCCAGAATTTGCACGTCATAGCCCGGCATCGCCACGGTGGGCGAGCCGATCTTGATCGGCATCTTCTCGATGCCCCAGGGGTTGCCCGCGATGGTGTATCCGGTCTCCGTCTGCCACCAATGGTCGATCACCGGCTTGCCGGTAAGGTTCTGTATCCATTCAATTGTGTCGGGGTCGGCGCGTTCCCCCGCCAGGTAGATGGTGTTCAGCTCCGACAGGTCGTATTTGGCATAGAATTCCCCCTCCGGGTCCATACGTTTGACGGCCCGAAACGCGGTTGGCGCGGTGAAGAAGCTTTTGACCCGGTGGTCCTGCATGACCCGCCAAAACGTGCCCGCGTCCGGCGTGCCCACCGGTTTGCCCTCGAACACCACGGTGGTGTTGCCCGCCACCAGCGGGCCGTAGCAGATGTAGCTGTGCCCCACGACCCAGCCAACGTCGGAGGCGGCCCAGAAGACCTCGCCGGGGTTGACGTCATAGATGTTTTTCATGGTCCAGTTCAGCGCCACCAGATGGCCCGCCGTGGGCCGCACCACGCCTTTCGGCGCGCCGGTGGTCCCCGACGTGTACAAGATATAAGCGGGGTGGTCGCCCGAGACCGGCACACAATCGGCAGGGGTCACACCCTCTTGCACCGCGTTCCAGTCGAAATCAAACCCGTCCTTTAGCGGCGCAACCGCTTGCTCCCGCTGGAAAATCACGGTAAACTCGGGCTTATGCGCCGCCAGTTCAATCGCGCCATCCAGCAGGGGTTTGTATTCCACAATCCGTCCCGGCTCGATCCCGCAGGAGCCCGCAATGATCGCTTTGGGCGTCGCATCATCAATCCGCACCGCCAGCTCGTTCGCCGCAAATCCGCCAAACACCACCGAATGCACCGCGCCGATGCGGGCGCAGGCCAGCATGGCCACCAGCGCTTCGGGCACCATGGGCATGTAGATGATGATGCGGTCGCCCATGGTGATGCCTTTGGCCACCAAGGCCCCCGCCAATGACGCCACCTGATCCTTCAAATCCCCATAAGAGATGTGGCGCACCGTGTCGGTGACCGGGCTGTCATAGATGATCGCCGTCTGGTCGCCGCGCCCGGCCTCCACATGGCGGTCGACGGCGTTCCAGCAAGTGTTCACCTCGGCGTCTTTGAACCACTCATAAAGGGGGGCGTTGTCGGCAAACAGCGCCTTGGACGGGGCCTTGGCCCAATCAATCGCGTCGGCCTGCGCCATCCAATAGGCCTCGGGGTCCGTCTTCCAGGACTGGTAAACATCTGCGTAACTCATGGTGGTTCCTCCCCGATCTGGGCTCCGTTTTGGCAAAGCCCGGTCAGCGCGACAAGCCTTTTCCCATGTTCAAAAATATCCTCAAGGAGTTTGCCCGTGCGGCTGAGGACGCGAGCGTCCTCAAAGAGCACACATATCACGCGCGGGCGCCAGCACGCACAATGACATCAGCCATAGGTCGCAACCGGCGTTCCGGCGATGGCCGACATGTTCAGCAATCCCCGCGCGGTTATGGACGGCGTCACGATATGGGCCTTGTTGCCCATCCCCATCAGGATTGGTCCGACCTCAAGCCCGCCCGCCTTCATCTTCAAGATGTTGCGCACGCCGGACGCCCCGTCCGTGTTGGCAAAGACCAGCACATTGGCCGCCCCTTCCAGACGCCCATCGGGGAACAGGCGGCTGCGCACATCGGCATCCAAAGCTGCGTCCGCGTGCATCTCGCCCTCATACTGGAAATCGCGCGTCGTGCTGTCGAGGATCGCCAACGTTTCGCGCATCCTGCGGCCAGACGCCGAGTCCAAATTGCCAAATTGCGAGTTCGAACACAGCGCAATCTTCGGCTCCACCCCAAAGCGGCGGACATGGCGGGCGGCGGCACACACTGTTTCGGCAATCTGCTCCGCGCTTGGGGCGGCATGCACATGCGTATCGGCAATAAACAAAGGCCCGTCTTCCAAAATCATCAGCGACAGCGCCCCCACGGGGTGCAGCGTCTCATCCCCCCCGCCCAGAATTTGGGTCAGGTAATTCAGATGCCACAGGTATTGCCCAAAGGTCCCGCAAATCATCGAATCCGCCTCGTCGCGATGCACCATCACCGCGCCAATGGCGGTGGTGTTGGTGCGCATGATCGCCTTGGCCAGATCAGGCGTCACACCCTTGCGCGCCATCAGCTTGTGGTAGGTCTCCCAATAGTCGCGATACCGCGCGTCCTTTTCGGGGTTCACCAGCTCGAAATCAACGCCGGGTTTGATGTTGAGCCCCAGCTTTTCGGCCCGTGCCGCGATGACCCGGGGCCGCCCGATCAGGATCGGTTTGTCCGTCGTTTCCTCCAGCATCGCGTTGGCCGCGCGCATGACGCGCTCGCTTTCGCCCTCGGTAAACACGATCCGGCGCGATTGCGTCGCGGCGGCATCAAAGACGGGCCGCATAATCATTGCCGATTTGAAGACGGAGGCGTCCAATTCCTCCTTATAGGCCTCCAAATCCTCGATGGGCCGCGTCGCGACCCCGCTGTCACACGCAGCCTTCGCCACGGCAGAGGCCACGACCCCCATCAGCCTTGGGTCAAACGGTTTCGGGATCAGGTAGTCCGGCCCAAACAACATCTCTTCGCCGCGATAGGCGGCGGCGGCTTCCGCGCTGGTGGTGGCCCGCGCAAGGGCCGCGATGCCCTCCACGCAGCCGATCTTCATGGCGTCATTGATGTCCGTCGCCCCCACATCCAACGCGCCCCTGAAGATGAAGGGGAAACACAGCACGTTATTGACCTGATTGGGAAAATCGCTGCGCCCGGTCGCAATGATGGCGTCCGGGGCCACCTCCCGCACAAGGTCTGGCAGAATTTCAGGCGTCGGGTTGGCCAGCGCGAAAATGATCGGCGCGTCGGCCATTTTCTTCACATGGTCCTGCGTCAGAACCCCCGGCCCCGACAGGCCCAGAAACAGGTCAGCGCCTTCAATCACGTCGTCCAATGTCCGCAGGTCCGAGGTCTGCGCGTAGTCCGCCTTCTGCTCCGTCATCTCGTCCGTCCGGCCCTCGTAGACCAGCCCGGCAATGTCGCACAGCCAGACGTTTTCGCGCTTCACGCCCAGCTTCAGCAGCATGTTCAGGCACGCAATCCCCGCCGCCCCGCCGCCGGTGGACACCACCTTGATGTCCTCGAATGTCTTGCCACAAAGGCGCAACGCATTGGTCGCCGCAGCCGAGACCACAATCGCAGTCCCATGTTGGTCGTCATGAAACACCGGGATGTTCATCCGCTCACGGCATAGCTTTTCCACCACAAAGCAGTCCGGCGATTTGATGTCCTCAAGGTTGATTGCCCCAAAGGTCGGCTCCAACGCGCACACGATGTCGGCCAGCCTTTCGGGGTCTTTTTCGTCCAGCTCGATGTCGAAGCAGTCAATATTGGCGAATTTCTTGAACAATACCGCTTTGCCTTCCATCACCGGCTTTGACGCGAGGCCGCCGATATTTCCCAGGCCCAGCACCGCCGAGCCATTGGTCACCACCGCCACCAGATTGCCGCGCGAGGTGTAATCGCGCGCCGTTGCGGGGTCATTCTTGATCTCCAGACAGGCCTCCGCCACGCCCGGCGAATAGGCCCGCGCCAGATCGCGCCCGTTGGCCAGGGGCTTGGTCGCACGGATCTCCAGCTTCCCGGGTTTGGGGAATTTGTGGTAATCCAAGGCCGACTGTTTCAGTGATTTCTTGCGATCGTCAGCCATGATCTCTCTCCTTTCAAAAAGTAGTTTAATATTAAACTACTTTTTCTTTTCTGTTATACGCAACGCCAAATTCAAGCGAATTGTTCGCGGATCAGCCGTTCTTCCAGCCCATGTCCGGGGTCAAACAAGATGCGGTGCGTCACCGACGGGTCCGACCTGATCTCAACCGACAACACGTTGCCCGCCGACCGCCCATCGGCATCCGCCATCACCGGCCGCTTCTCGGGCTGCAACACGTCAAAGCGCACCATCGCTGCTTTCGGCAGCAGCGCGCCCCGCCACCGGCGCGGGCGAAACGCCGACATGGCCGTCAACGCCAACACGTCCGACCCAATCGGCAGGATCGGCCCATGCGCCGAGTAATTGTAAGCCGTGGACCCCGCAGGCGTCGAGACCAGCGCCCCGTCGCAGACCAGCTCGTCCATCCGCTCGCGCCCGTCCACCGTGATGCGCAGCCGCGCGGCCTGCGATCCCGCGCGCAGCAGCGACACCTCGTTGATCGCCAGCGCTTCATGGGTGGACCCATCGGCCTTTTGGGCCACCATGCGCAGCGGGTTCACGGCCTCTTCCACCGCTTGATCCAGCCGGTCTGACAGGTCGTCCACCGCGTATTCGTTCATCAAAAACCCGACGGTGCCGCAATTCATCCCGTATACCGGCGTGTCGCTGGCCTGCGTGCCGTGCAGCGTTTGCAACATGAACCCGTCGCCGCCCAGGGCCACGATCACCTCCGCCTTGTCCAGCGAGGCCTGCCCGTAGCGTTCCTTCAACGCCCGCAATGCGTCTTCAGCGACATGCGTCTCCGAGGCCATGAAGGCAATTTTTCCAGTCTTGGGCATGGGTTAGCGCACTCCTTGGCCGATTGTTTGCCGCGCGGACGTCAAAACACAAGCCCAAAGCCTGAGCCAAATTCATAATCCCCAGCCGTATTTCCCTTAATCCGCGTCGTTTTAGACGCTTTCCCAAGGCCGCGATTCCCCGTATTGCAGGCGCAACACCACGTGCACCCATCAGGAGTCTGCCCCATGAACGCCTCTCACCGCGATACCGGTTTCTTCACCCAAGACCTTTCCCAGCGTGACCCAGAGCTGTTTGCCTCGATCACATCCGAGCTTGGGCGGCAGCGTGACGAGATTGAGCTGATTGCGTCGGAGAACATCGTCTCCAAGGCGGTGATGCAGGC
>CANLOU010000007.1 GCA_947492995.1 uncultured Litoreibacter sp.
GGGTATCTCAACGCGCAGGGCAAAATTGACGCAGTTGCTGGCTGGATCCTTGGGATAGGCTTCTTGATGATAGTGGTTGGTCTTGGGATCGCTATTGCTCGGTTTATCGGCGATGTGAAGTCTCGCTCCAAAAAACGCATCATCGTGATTGAGGGCAGAGGATTGCGAGATGATGATGGAGCGCCACTTGACGGAACGGTTGGAAAGCAGGTTGAGGGCCAGATCGTTCCCGTTTTGCTCGATCTGCGGCGCAGAATGGACGGGAAGGTAATTGAGCCTGAACGAGCTTTGGACGATATCGCTGCGGCTCATAGGTCCGTGCTTCAGCATCGCAGAGGTATTGACCGTAACGACCTTACAGTCGTCTATGGTGGCCTTACATCCGTTCCTTATACTTTTCTGACCGGCCTCCTTCTCGACGATGAGGGAGACATCAAGACATATGACTGGGATCGAACACAGGAAGCCTGGCGCAATCTTGAAGGTGACGACGATGGGTTGTCGCTTGCAATAAACGGCATCGATGCGCTTTCAAATTCAAACGAAGCGGTTTTGGCTGTCGCCTTCTCCTATCCAGTCGATGACAACGATCTGCAAAGTACTTTCCCTCACCCGGTTGTGAGGCTCACGCTTGATGGCATGTCCTCGGACGCTCACTGGTCACAAGCGAAACAGAATCGCTTGGCTCAGGAATTTCTCGAAGTTGTAAAGCGCTTAAGCGCGGCCGGCGTGAAGCGCATCCATCTGGTGATGGCCGCTCCAAACAGTGCCGTGTTCACCTTTGGTCGTCGCTACGACAAGCGCAACTTGCCAGAGGTTGCGGTGTATCAATTCGAGCGTGGAAAGAAGCCGGCTTATCCGTGGGCGGTTCTCATGCCGGTTGCAGGCATCGACCGTCCGGAAATTCTCAATCAATCTGGTAATGGAGGCGGGGATGCAGGTTGATTACTCGGACCTTAAACAAGGTGCTTTGGAAGCACGTACGCGCGCAGCCCAGTTTGAAAAGCAGTGGATGACGTGGCTAACATTAGCTTCAGCTGGTGGGCTTGCACTGATGTTATCGTTTTCAACAGGGATGGCGCATCCCAACCACACTTTGCTGGTGCTGCTGCCAGCATACTTCGCTTTCCTGCTTGGCATGGCAGCAGCGGGTCTTTCTTTTGCAACGAAATCGAGGGAGGAAATGGCACAATCGAGCCACTCAGCTTCGGCCTTCAATCGGGAAGAGTACAGAACAGCTGCAGGTGCACTTCCAACTGTAATAGCATCTCCTCCTCGGTTGGCAGATGAAGCGAACCGGAACAAAGACGCCATAGTTGCTAAATGCAATGCTGCTCATGACCTTGCCGAAGAGGCTTGGAAAGCACGCGTCCGTTGGTTGTGGTTAACGCGTATTCTATTGGCCAATTCGGTCTGTGCGTTCATCTTCGGCGTCGCATGGCCTGGGTTGTTCGTATTTTTTGGCGGTGATCTGGTCGGCGGCAGCTGAATGCACTGATCTATATTTTAGGGCTTTCTGCCCACGATTTGAACAACCGACGCATGATCTCAACCGCATTTTTCGCGGCTGTTTCAGAACTTTGCTTAAGCATGAGCTGGTCGATAAGCGAAGCGAAGTAGTATTAGATCAACCTACGGTTAAAAAACGAAACCCCCAACCACTGCGGCTAGCCTTTTTGGTTCCAGCCTCGATGAAATCGCATCAAGCTCCAACAATTCGCGCGTCAAATAAGGGTGAAACTTTTCGGTCAACAGGTTGCCAGCGCCTGCAAATAGATCAACGACTTCGCCTTCTCCAATCCTCTTGAGAACCTCGGGTAGCGGTGGGGTTTCTTCCCCAGCTTCCACTTGAAGGAAACCATCATATTGTTCGACAGAAAAACCAAACGCTCTCAGCGCAAGCGCCAAGGTTGTCGTTTTCATTGTCCCTACTCGTGTTGCGATAATTGATGTTTCTTCCCCTAAGTTAACTAGGGATGCGGCAGCAAAACCCATTTGCGCATAGTTCAATCGCGCCTCCTCAAGCATTTCAAGCGCATTCGCGTCCATGTAGAGGGGCTTGGTATCGCCCTCCAACACATCGAACATGCGCGCGATCACCTTGTCATGGATCTCGCCCGGGTCCCCACCAAACACAGGCGGCACACCTGCTTTGGCGGGTTTGACCATTATTACCTTCTCGCGATCATGGATTTCCTGAACCAGCCAACGGCGTCCGGAAAAGATGAGCATCATCCCAGGTGAAAGGATGTTATCGACCGGCAATGTCCCAAGATCTCGCCCGTTTGAAACTAGCCTGTATTCTTCGGGCGTCTTGAACACCGCGTAAAAGCTATAGTGCTCAACCAGCCTTTCTCCGTTTTGGCCCAAGAGCAACAAACCCCCATCCGTTTGCTCTATCAAACCCGTTTCAGGATGACCGAGCGCGCGCAGCACATCCGTAAACATTGCTGTGCTGATCTGCCGAAACGGACCTTCGCGACACAGCACGCTGTAAAGAACATTTGCTGGGGCCCCTCCCCGCTGTGCGATTACGGATAGGATCTGGTGCACAAATGTCGACAGATGCAGCGCTTGCGGCTTTGGTGGTTCGCACCAGCCCTCCAGCAACAGATCAATCATCGCAATAGACCGGATCAAGCCTAATCTCAGACGATCCACAAAACTGCTATCCGAAGAGAGCCTCGTTTCTACCGCGTATTGTCGCAGGATCGCTGGCTGGCCCTCCCTACGTCCTGAACGTCCCAATCTCTGCCGCAGGGCTGCGACAGTGAAGGGTGCGCCGATTTGGGCGACACAGGTCACATCGCCGATGTCGATGCCAAGCTCTAGTGTGGACGTGCAGACAGCTGTGGTCGGTTTGCTGCTGTCTTTCAGGCGCCGTTCAACAAAATCGCGGTGATCGCGTGAAAGGCTAGCATGGTGCGGATAAAACTCTTGAGGAAGATGCTCTTGCTCGCACAGATTGCGCAGTCGGTCAGCGTAAATTTCAACACGTTGACGGGCACCGGCAAAAACAAGATTATCGCTTCCCCGGAGATGCTCGAACAAATGCGCTGCGACAGCGTCTGTGGCAGATGGGGTGTTGTCGTCTTCTCCACCGGAAAGATATCCACGCAGCTGAAGTTTCAGTTCCGCTTCTCCGCCGTCTGCTTCGATCAATGTGACGTGTTCCGCGTTGTCGGGCCGCAGGTAAGCGCAGGCGAGATCCATATCCCCAAGCGTCGCAGATAGTCCAATTCGGCGGATGGGCCTTTTGATTGCCAACTCAAGACGTGTCAGCAGGGATCGCAATTGCACCCCGCGCTCACTATCGAGCACAGTGTGCAATTCATCGATCACCACAGCTTGGGTTGCACCGAACAGACGCGCGATTTCCAAGCCCCGACGGACAAACAATGCCTCCAGCGACTCTGGCGTGATCAATAGTATCCCCTTGGGATTTTTCATCGCACGCGTTTTGACTGATTGCGACACATCGCCGTGCCACGGCACCACTGGAAGCTCCACCTCTTGGCAGATGCTTTCCAGCCGCCCCGCCTGATCGGTGATCAGCGCCTTGAGTGGCCCGATATAAAGCAGGTCGAACCCGCTGTCCTCTGCCGGTTCGTCCAAAACCTGAGAGATCAACGGGAAAAATGCGGCCTCTGTTTTGCCACCAGCTGTTGATGCGGCCACGATGAGATCGTTGTCACTTTCGCAAATAGTCCGAATAGCCCGCGCTTGAATATCCCGCAGCTCACGCCACCCCTGCTGCCTGATCCACTTCTGGACAGGGCGTGCAAGTTGATCAAAGGCGCTACTCATCCTCAGAGCTTGAAACTCATCAGATCATCGTCACCACTCGGTTGAGCGCCGGTTGCCTCCTCCACCTCGCTCATGTCCTCGCCCAGGTCTTCTGAAACGTCGATCTTTTCGATCAGGTCACTCCATTCAACACCCGGGTTTTGCTCCAGCACTGACAGCAAGTTCACAAAAGCAGTGACGGTATTGCGCGGGGTTCTGAAATAAGCCTCTCCAATCCGGTCAGAGCAATGGTTCATAAAGGCTTCCAGCGCTGTATCCGGCAAGGCAGTTTCATCATCCTGCATCACGCGTCTGACATTGGCCAACAGAACAAACAGATCTTCCGGCGTCAGGCTGGCCAACCGCACAACCGGCCCCGACAAATCGACGAGCCCATCGCGGGCGAAGGTGTTTTCCGCTAGCCGCGATTGCAAGGCTTCATAGCTATAAAGCCCACGGCGCGTGTTCATCAAAAACTCTGGCGTGCCCCCCATTAAGAAGCCAAGGTTCTCGGCACTGCCCTGAAGTACATCGTTCAAAATGCGCAGGATTTGTTCGTAGTTCGCATTGCGCGCTTGGGACGATGTCAGCTTGAACAGGTTCACCATTTCATCAAGGCCGACAAGCAGCCCTTTGTACCCGGCCTCGCACACAAAAGCCGACATCAGCTTCAGGTGATCGTAAACGCTCGCATCATCGACAATCGTGCGCACGCCAAGGGCTTTGCGCGCATCCGTGCGGGTTGCGAACTCTCCCCGTAGCCAACGCAGTGCAGCGGACTTAAGCTCGTCATCCCCGTTCTCGTGACCTTCCCAATATCGGCGAATGACCTCTGCAAACTCAAAACCACCAGTGAGTTCTTCAAAATGGCTCAAGCGCTCCCGAATGATGGTGCCCGTCGGCACATCTTTTTCCTCTGCATCGCGGTGCGCCTGGCTGACAAACCGTTCAACCACACTGGCCAGGGCGCCACCGTCGGGCTTTGTGCGCGTCGACAAGTTGCGCGCCATCTCAGCGTAAAGGCCACGTGCCTGTCCTCCCGTCGCGTGAATACGTCTATCAGGGGCAAGATCGGCGAACATCACTACAAGCCCTTTTTCCAAAGCTACCAGCCGGATCAGGTTCATGAAAAAGGTTTTGCCAGATCCATACTCACCAATGACAAACCGAATGGCAGAGCCGCCGTCCGCGATGCGTTCCATGTCCTTCACAAGTTCTTCAATCTCGCGAACCCGGCCGACCTGGATATGACGCAGGCCCAGTTTTGGGACGACCCCCGCCCGCAAAGCCTGAACAATTGCATCGCGTTCACGTGGCTTCAATTTAGACATGACGCCCCTCCCCTTCTAATTTTTGTTTTACCGCATCCGTGATCTCCGGAGACACGTCATATCCATCATACTCGTCAAGCAAAGCTTCATCATGAGTCTCAAAGGCCCACTCGTTTACAACCTCCAATGCACCTGACGGCATCAATCCATGCTGTCCGCAAAGCTGCTCGAACGCCTCCTCGGTCCAGTGCTCTTGACCCACTAAATCCGACAGCAAAGCGCCATGTTTTGCATCTAGCCCAGTAAACAGCGTTGCACCTTTGGAGTCTCCGCCCTCTTCTGCTTCTTCCTCAGCCTCAAATATCTGCTCTAGGACAGAAGACACCCGCGCCGTATCTGATCTGATGGCCGCGATCCGCGATGCATCCAGAACAGGTCCAACTGCCTTTTGTAGTTCAGGAATGGCCTCTCCAGAATTGCCCGGCTGCGCCGCGCGAACAGTACGTGGCGCGTCTGCAATTTCTCCAGCGTGAAGGTCGGAATAGGCGAGTGACGGATCGAGGCCCAGTGCCTTATACACCTTTTCGATGCTGGCGACTTCTTCGGATTGGATAACACCATCAGCGTGTGCCGCACCCACCAGGGCCGCTCGCATCGCCGTTTGATCTTCCACACCAACTTCTTTGAGTTTGCGGCGCAGCAGCGTCATGTCAGGCGGCACGGCAAGAAACCATTCCATATTTGCCCGAAGCCGGCGCCGCTCTTGCTCACTCAGTCCCTCTACAGATGCGATTTGAGCCTCTAGCGCTTTGCGTTCAGCGTCAGCGATACGCCCGTCAGCATGGGCAACAAACGAGGCAAGGGCCAACTCCATCAACGCTGTCTGATAGCTTGCCGAAACATCTTCGAGCTTTTCGATCTGCTCGCCGAGTTCAAACAAAACCACAGGCTCTTCCGGTTTCGGTGAACGCAATGCAAAGCGCGGATCAGGTGCCAGCCCAAATCCAAGACGCGCCAAAGCATCTGCCGCCCCTGTTAGCTGTCGCTTGCCAATCTTCGTACTGCGCTGTCCTTCGAGTTTTTCGATCACGTCGGCCAGCGGAATAAGTCCACCGCTCTGCATGATCCCCCGCGCCCACTCTTTCAGCGCTTCCATTTCTGTGGACGGGAACAAGGTCCACAGATCTAGTGGCAAAAGGGCGTGCGCTTCGATGCTTCCCCTGCCCTCGGGGTTCCGACCAAGATAGCGGCTCAGCTTATCAAGGTCGTTTATGACCTCATCTGCAACTTCCTGCGCAATCTCGACCGGCTTTCGCAATCCAGAAATATCAGGAACGGGTTTGCCGTCAGCTGTCGGATTGAGAGTCCCTTCGAACTCGCTTGAGGCTGCACGATACGTTGCTTTGAGGTGCTTGCGCGGCTTGCTGACCTTTAAGCCGTTGGGAAAACGATCCTCAAATCGGATTTTGAACAACGCCAGGAATTCATCACGGCACCGCGTTGCTGGCGTGCGCAAATGGCTTTCTGGATGGCACATCAACCAGCTCAGAACCCAGTCCACGCTCAGGTTTTCTCCCTTATCAAGACGCGCGCCAATCGCATACTTCAGCGAAAAAGGAAGCTCCCAACCCTGACGTTCAAAGATCGGCTCCAGCGCCTCAAACTCAGTTTCGGCAAGTGTCGCGATATCAAGAAATTCTCCCAAGTATCGCTTCACCGAATGGTTTTCGGGATAGACGGAAATCAATCTCCGAACTTCGGCGATGATATCCTTTGCATCAATGTTGGATTGATCGACAAAAAATCGCCGTTCTAACCCGTAAAAATACAAGAACATGTAGCCCGGATCATAGGATGGGTCAGAACGGCCACTTGCCAACCATTCAAGATAGGTCGCCCTGCTTCGTGCTGAAATATCAGAATACCCAGGCCAGTATGACATGCCCTCCCCTGCCCTGTCGTCCCCTGTCCTCGCGACGGAGAGAGAAGGGTCGATGTAAGCCCTGCATTTGTCGCGATAGCCATGGTGATTGAGCAAAGGCGGCGTGCCGACATAAACCATTCCACCAATATCTCGCGCAGCAACACTCGCGGTCTCTGCCGCTGGTATCCAGCCATTTTTACGTGAATTTGATTGCGGCTTGTGTGCTGTTGGCCGGGCGTTCTCATACCGCTTCGCAATGGCCGAAAGGGCTGGTGCCGCAGACTGGCCGGCACGCACGATTTCCGCGTAGTCCTGTTTTGGTGGTTTGGGCGGCGCTGTCGACGATGATTGAATAGCATTCGCTTCGCGAGTTCTCTCTCGCTCACGTTCGAAGCGTTTTTCGTGGGCACTTACGCGGGCCACTGGCTCGGATTGAGTTACTCTTGTGTTTGTGCTTTCCGCGGCAAGCACTTTGGCTTCCACTTTTCGGGATCGTCTCTTTTCTTGCCACCAGACCAAAACGATAGGTAACCCGAAGGCGAAGAGCATTTGACCGCCAACGGGCCAGCCTTGCAACACGGTCACTACGGCAACCATGCACAACAAAAAATAGAGCGCGTAAAAAAATAGAATTCGAAAAAGCTTTAGTATTGATGACATTAACAAAACCCTCTTACGAATTACTTTAGTTTGTGAGGTTTTCGATGCAATCACTATCGCTAAAGTAGAAACGCAAATCTCAGCGATTTTCAAATACCGTTCGAAAATGTCTTCGGTTAGGTGCTCTCCTTCAAAAAAACTTCCGCGCTTGAGATATAACCATCTCAATGATCCGATTTACATGGGGTCCCGAAGGCAGTGCAAATTTCCCACTTTTCTGTCCAAGTGCCCAAACTAACAGGTCAATTAGCTCACTGGGAAAGAGAAGTTGACCATTGCATTCGATCCTCCATCAGTTTTGCGAACGGAACGATGTCGCCCCCAACACTCGCCGACTCCAAGGCAGACATATATGCTGCTCGATGCTCAACATCGATAACTGTCCAGGGGTAGCCGCCGGATGCAAACATTGCGTTCATCAAGAAACGTGCCATGCGCCCGTTTCCGTCGGGATAAGGGTGGATATAACCGAGTAGCCAGTGCCCAAGAACAGCGCGAACCGCTGCGGAATCTTCATTCTCGAGTCTTTTGAATAGGGTCTCCATACCGTCGGCAATAGCTTCCACGCGCGGCGGCGTGTGACGTGATCCCCGCAGATACACTGGATGATTTCGGTAGCCAGCCAATGCGCCAGCCTTCAGGATACCTGCCGTCACAGACGGCCGGAATAACTCTTCATACCAACTATCATGATCTTGTTTGGCCGCCTGCCCTGCCGACACCCCCGTTAGTATTCTTTCAATCGACGCACGGACGGATTGAAAGGCTTGCCAGTAACCGCGAGCCGCAAGCGCATCGACATCCTTCTTGTGTTCCACATTTCCAAGAGGGTCGAAGGACCCCTGTCGCACTTGCTCGATCAACTCTGTAGTGACGGAATAGCCTTCAATGGACAGTGAGTGATAGGCATCGTTGACGTAGATGTCGTCGATCACCGCCAGATACGTATCTTTGTCGGCAGGCATACCTGGTTCGTCAGGAAATATGCCTAGAATGGCGTCGCGATGTGTGTCCCACGCAGCATTGATCCGAGCCGCAAGTGGCGAGCTGCCCACTTCGAGGGGTATTACGTGGGCACCATCCTCGAACGGGTTCCTCTCCCGGACATCGTAGTCAGCGGCCTTCATCTTCTTGAGAATTGTGTCGGCCTCATTGTCGCGCCCAACGCGACGCAACGCACCCGCAATCCGCCCTGCGGCCAAAACGTGCCCGCCGTCGAGCAATTTGACAAGCAAGGGACCTGTATTCCTCAAACCGCTCAAGACAATTTGCGCTTCCATTGCGTAGGAGCGGTAGAATGCTTCGGGGACGTTGATGAGCGCCGCTTCAACGGTGAGAATGAACAGCCCATCTTTTGTGACGATGTCGCTCTTTGGAGGCAGGTCCTTCTTGAGGTCGTATAGCGACGTGTCGAACGGCAGCGCCGTGTTGTTGCCAGACCCCTTGGGTGTCCAAACGATCACTTGCTTCGGAATGTGGGTGCTTTCGGCGTGCAAAAGTAAAGATTGCTCGGACGAGAAGCACCACTCCACGCCATAGCGTTCGTGGCAGTACCGACGACAGAAGTCCCAGAATGATGTGTACCAGAAGGTCGAGTCATGGGACTTGTCTTGTGGTCGAGTCACAATCAGCCAGCCCAGAATGACATCTGTTAGGAAACCGTTTTTCTTGAGCCTCTCTCGGTGGGTCCGGCTAAGCTCACCGCTTCGAAGGACGTTGCCATGTTCCGCTTGTCGCTCCTTGAGAAGCTCGAGCGAGGCTGCAAGTTTTTCATTTGGGGTAGCCATAATAAGAAGGTAACCTTCCTAAAGAAGTTGCCGGTACTTCACGCGTATTAAGAGCTGTACATTTAGACGTAAAGCGTGTCGTTTGTATACACGTTTTTTAAGCCGTGCAATCACACGTAAAGTTAGATGTGCATCTTGACGGGTTTTATGCTGATCCCGCATGGGACCCGCAACTGAACGGGAGCGTTCGCCACCGATGAAAAGTCGAAGCCAGACCGATAGAAAGTGAAGAAATTCTGACGCCCCTGCCCCACTCACAAAGACAATAGATGTCGCGACACACCGCACGATAAGACTTACGCTTTGAGTAGAAAAAATACTCGGTAGTATATCGCGTTCTTCACGGGGCCGATCAAAAATCCAACTTTCGCGCATGTAAGATGCGCGAAAGTTGGATCTCAATCTTGATCCAAGGCAAAATCGCTATCTGCCACAGAGCCCAAGGCCACCAAGCCGATTTTTTGTCCGCGGCAACAACTTACATAAGTTCCTACCATCCGACCGATTCGAGCCATAGACATGTTTGCTATCAATTGCGATCATGTGCCTAAGAGCTACAACATGTTGCGACAATCCATCAAAAACCGATAAAATGTTTTTTTTCAACATGTTACCTAAGGTTCTTCGGGCATGACGGCTGAATTGAAGAATCCATTGCCACCGAAAAGGCCAAAAAATTGTTGCCTGGGGATAAGTTGCGTGTCATGAGTTCAATTGTCGCAATCTGACGTAAATCACGCCTTTTAGCGACGAAACACAGATGACCCACTAAGAGGTCGTGAGGGCAGCATGAATTCAAACGCTAATATCGCGCAAACCAGCTCTATCGCCGCATCTATTGCGTCGAACGCTGCCCGCCTATCCGAAGCGCTTAACAACCATATGCGCAATAGCTTCCAGCCGGACAGCCGAAAAGCGCTACGTAAGTTTCATCCTGCGGAAGTATCAGAGCTCACCGGCATCAGTATGTCGAACCTTCGAACGCGGCATCAAGAAGGTGATTTCCCTGATGTAGAGACGGATTCCAGAGGTCGCAGGCTCTATACCGCCCAAGAGATTGACCAAATCCGCCATGTGATGGCAAAGACCGGTCGGAATGGCGAAACATACCTTCCCGGACGGCGCGAGAACGATGCCCTTCAGGTTATTTCTATAGTGAACTTCAAAGGCGGATCCAGCAAGACAACCAGCGCAATCCACTTGGCTCAACGCTATGCGTTGCGAGGCTATCGAGTACTTGCGATCGACATGGACCCACAGGCGAGCTTGACCACGATGTTCGGGTACCGTCCTGAGATCGAGTTTGCTGAGAGCGGCACCGTTTACGACGCGCTAAAATACGAAGACCCTGTGCCGCTGAGCCAAGTCATCCGAAAAACATATTTTCACAACCTTGACCTCGCTCCGGCAGGTCTCTTGCTATCCGAGTACGAGACCGAAACTGCGTATGCGCTTCAGCACAAGATCGACCCGCCATTCACACAACGCCTTGCGATCGCTCTCGACGAGGTCGAAGCAGACTACGATCTCGTCATCATCGATTGCCCGCCTCAGCTTGGCTTCACAACAATGACAGCTTTGTTGGCGTCTACCGGCCTTCTAATCACGGTTGTTCCTAGCATGTTGGATGTTGCATCAATGGCGCAATTCCTTGAAATGGCTGGAGAAACTGTCCAAACTCTCGAAGAGGCGGCGGGGCCTATCGACTGGAACTTCCTTAAGTTTTTGGTCGCTCGATATGAGCCAACGGACGTACCACAGTCACAAATGGCGGGTTTCTTACGTTCCATTCTCCTCGATCAGGTTTTGACCACACCGATGCTCAAATCCACAGCGATCTCTGACGCTGGCATGACACAGCAAACCATCTATGAGCTGGATCCCTCGCAAGTCGTAAAAAAGACACTAACCCGCATATTAGAGTCTGTTAATGGCGTCGCGGATGAATTCGAAAAGACGATCCAGCAAGCTTGGGGAAGGGAAACTGACTAATGGCCCGTAGAAACCTATTCCAGCCCCCTCCCCCACCCGATGCGGCCAGCACTGCGGCGCCGACCGAAGATCAAAAGTCGCGTTTCCCAAATACGGGCGCAATGAGCGGCGTGAAATCCACGCTGAAGGATGTTGCGAGCAATGCAGTGAGAGAAATCTCCGTTGATGTCATTGAAGAAGACGGCCCTAAGGACCGTCTCACTTTCACCGATGCCGATGTTGTAACATTGGCTGAGAGCATCAAGTCACACGGCCAACAAGTGCCGATTATGGTGCGCCCCATCGCGGACAAACCGGGACACTACAAGATTGTCTATGGTCGCCGCAGATTGCGGGCCTTGCGATCTCTCGGCCTCCCAGCAAAAGCACTCGTTAGGTCTCTTTCTGACGAAGAGGCGATACTTGCCCAGGGACAAGAGAACACTCAACGTTTGGATCCAAGCTTCATTGAAAAAGCGCTTTTCGCCACCGAGCTGGCTACAAGCGGCTACGAACAAGCAATCATTCTAGATGCCCTCGCTGTGGACAAGCCAATGCTGTCGCGCATGACCAAAGTTGCACGGTCTATTCCAAAGTCAGTCATCGAGAAGATTGGCTCCGCGCATGGCATTGGACGCAGACGCTGGGAAGAGCTGGCAGACCAGTCGCGCAGCGATAGCGTCGATCTTGAACAGGTCACCGCAACGCTTCAGTTTAATGCTGCCAAGAGCTCCGACGACCGCTTTGGCTTAGTCAGTGATGCCATTACTCAGGCGCTTAAATCTCAAGCGCCAGACAAACCGGCTGCCCCCCCTACCCTCTCCATCAAGCTTAGCGATGGGACGGCTTTGGCCGAGGTAAAGGAAACGGCACGTGCTTTGACATTTAAGCTGTCAAAGTCTGATGCACCAGAATTTGCTCAGTGGATGCGCAACAACGCAGAAGCTGAGCTTACACGCCTCTATGAGGCGTGGCAGTCAGAGGAAAAGTCTGACTGATATCGACCGAGCAGTAAAACTTAAAAAAGGAGCACGACCAACAACCCAAAAAAGAAAGAGCCCCCCAAGGTTTCCCTAGGAGAGCCCAATCTGTTCTTTGCACTTTCAGATTTACCAGCTTCTCCGCGCCAGTCAATAACAACCGATTCGGTTGACGAAGATTTGCGGCCTTTTTCCTGATTTTCAGAGATATCGGAGCCTTTCACATCAGGTTGTCGTGAAAAAACATGGCATTTATACAAGCAACTGCACCCACTGGGCTGCGGACCAGTGAAAGATTGTCCGCGGACAATTCCTTTCCAGAACGCCACATCGTTGTCGCAACGCTCCGAAAAGCAGCACCGCGACTCGGCCTCAGTGCATCGGTGATTTCGACTTTGGACGCGATGCTTTCGTGCCTCGCCCCAAAGCGCAACCACCACACCGTGTTTGCATCAAACTCAACTCTCACGTTCCGGCGCAATGGCATCTCAGACAGAACAATCAGACGCCACGCAGCGACGCTTCAAGAAATTGGCCTGCTCGTTCGCCGTGACAGCCCCAATCGGAAACGATTCACAAAGCACAACAACCACGCCGGCCAAGCCCTTCGCTTTGGCTTTGACCTATCACCACTTTTCGAGCGTCTGCATGAAATTGCTTCAATGGCGGCTGAAGTCATGAAGGAACGAGAGCAAATTGACTATTTGCGTGCCAAAATCCGAGCGGCAGCCAATGCAAGCCTGGTCAACAACCCAAACGATGCGGTGGCTCTGAACGTCTTTCGTGTCCTCCGTCGGAAATTGTCCCTTAACGACTGTGAGAAAATTCTCTCAACCCTGCCAATCAAAGAAGTTGAGGCAGAGTCAGCAGATGATCAAACTACTAATTTAACGACTACATTGACCGCCAGTGACGGCCAAAATGTCCGGCACCATCATAAGTCAAATAAAGAACATATTGATAAAGAGAACATCCCACAAAAAAAACGAAACACTCCAATACCTTCAGATGCTCCAATCACAATACCAGAATTGCTATCGGCATGTCCGGAAGCAGCCGAGTTTTTGCTGAGGAAAATAGAAACTGTTTCTGACGTCGTAGCTCACGCACGAACGTTGGCGCCAATGATAGGGATCAGCCCTCAAAGCTACGAAGCAGCTCATGAGCGACTGGGTGCGTTAAGAGCAGCGGCAACTGTTTGGGCCATCATGCAGTTCCATGACAAAATCAAAACAGTTGGTGCGTATTTTAGATCACTAACCACAGGATCAAAGAGCGAAGGTTTTAGCCCAGAGAGACTCATCAGGCGTCTGGCTTTGGCGCAAAATCATGCGCCTTGATTTCACAATTGTCCGCGGACAATATTCCAAGCAACATCGCCAGTTTTAATGGACTGCCAGCCATTCAACGATAGAAAAGCTGCCAAGTCTTGCTGTTGGTAGCGGTACAAATTTCATTGCGTTCAGATGAGATCGGGCATGGCGGACTGATCTATAAACAGCCTGACACGAACCTTTGCCTATACATTGCGCCCATCATTTAGGCGCAAACCGTGTTTCAGTCACTATTGAGCCGAATTCAGTTACCCTGAGGTGATTTCCAGACGCGGGATTCACTTAAAATATTTAATTATCAATGAGTTAACTAAAAATTGCCTATGGTTTCTTGGTACAGTTATCTGAAGGCAGATTCTTTCCTGTCTTGAGATATTTTGCATTCCCTAAATTCAAATGCAACCTGATGTTATCTTAAAGTGAAAGTTTCCTTCTTGTTTTGAGACTGTCTGAAGGAACCCTTGTGGGTGTTCCTGACGGGTCCGGGTCGGTTTCCGGCCTGTCTGTCCGGACAAGGAACCTCTCATGCAAACAGAAGTATTGCGCGTGCTGCGAACTGAAGCTCAGTCGTGGTGGCGGCATCGAGAGCTTAGAAGAACTGATGACCTTGATGAGGCTTGTCGGCTGGAACGCCAAACTATCCTACGTGACCTTGGCTACCTTCGGACTGCGATCAACAACCCCAACGCTTATGTCAGCTGCGGTGGGGGAGGGACCATTATTCACCTCGGGCTGGCAACAGTCTCGCTCTATGCCCCCGTTGAACGCTTCCCGCTCGCCAGCTTGGCCATCCGGCTTGGAACGCCACTGATCGACTACCGTCCCGTCCGCGACATCATCGCTTTCGCAAACCTGCCCAGGGTCACAATGGACGGCCGGATCGATCCAGAGCCTTGGACGGCCTCAAGCCGTGTATCGCTCCTGACATATATCGACGCTGCCGAACGCCTCGGCGCTCGTATCGTCAACGATCCGTGCGCAGGTCGCGCGACCTAACCCAACCTTCCAAATCAACCCCAACCGAAAGGAGGCCAGCCATGGCCCGTTCCCGCACGTCCAAATTCGACGCATCCGAAGCCATCACCAATGAACTCATCCGCATCATCGAACGCGGCGTTCTCCCTTGGCGCAAGCCGTGGACCGCAGGCGGCAGTGCGCGTCCATTGCGCCACAACTCTGAACCCTATCAGGGCGTGAACAACTTCCTGCTCACCATGCGCACGGTGGTGGCAGGATATACCTCTCCGTTCTGGATGACGGTGCCGCAGGCGAATACGCTTGGAGCTAAGATCCGGAAGGGCGAACGATCGTCTGTTGTTGTTTACTATGGCCAGAGCCGAACGCGGTCGGACGATGAGCAAGGCACCAATGATGGCGATACCGCAGAAGCGCGCGTGTTTCGGTTCCAGAAATCATACCGCGTGTTCAATGCCGACCAAATCGAAGGGCTGCCCGAGGCGTTCCATCCAGATCCGGCGCCAACGCCAGAACACGCAACAGATCAGGCTATCCCGCATATGCAGAGTTTCTTTGACGCTATCGATATCACGACAGTCTTTGCAGGGGATGAGGCGCGCTACAGTCCTCCCGTCGACAAGGTGTTCATGCCGGGTATCTCCCGCTTCAAGAACCCGCTGAACTTCTACGGGGTCTGGGCGCACGAGCTTGCCCATGCCACCAAGGCGCCCCATCGCTTGAATCGAGACTACGGTCTCAGCCGATTTGGCAACACAGCCTATTCCCGCGAAGAGATCGTCGCAGAACTGACGTCCTGCTTTCTGGGGCAGGAGCTTGGGTTCACTGCGCATACGCTAGAGCTGAACGCGTCGTATCTATATCACTGGCTGCGTGTGCTGCGCTCGGACAAAACCGCGATCTTCAAACACGCGGCGGACGCCCAGAAGGCCTGCGATTATCTGATCGCGAGGTCGGAAGCGGGCAGGGCAGGGGCCACCGATCAGGCCGCTTGAGAGGTCTGGTGCTGTCGCTGCCTGCGGGTCTCAAAGAGTGAAAGCAAGCTTTTGGTTTTGTGTTTTCAATTTCCTAGAAAGGACAGCCCCATGACCACTTCCGCACTCCCTCAAACCGAAGACCCCGACATCGCAGCAATCGCGGCGCAGAATGATGCCTTCCGCAAACTCGCCTGCCTTGGCATCGCACCGGATCAGTCCATTGCCGGCCGTATGCATGTCACACGGTCTCTTGCTGAAGCCGAAGATGGCTTCATGGCTGAGGCGGTCAAAGCAACAGGTGAGTTCGACGTCTTTGAACCCGAGAATGATCCAGACAGATGCCACGACTTCGGGGCCGTGGATATCCGGGGGCAAAAGGTCTTTTGGAAGATCGATCTTTATGAGGCGGATAGCGATTTCCGCTACGGCGCTGAGACCCCTGACAATCCTGCAACCACCATGCGCGTACTGACCATCATGATGGCATCTGACTGGTAGGGCAGGGACCCAACTACAATCCCAAGGCTCGCTGACCCTCTCCAAAGGGAATGCGGGCCTTTTTTCCATGTGATCCTCAAATCCGGGGATTGGTCAGGCCGTGTCGAATGTTCGGGGCGGCACAACATCTCAAAAGGATATCACATGACACATGCTCTCAAATCCATTTCTGTCACCATCGGCGATCTTGTCGCCCATCCCTCCAATGTGCGCAGCAATTCACCTGAAACTTACGAGACAGAGGCTATCGCCCACCTCACAGCCAGCATCGGCGTCCTCGGCATCATCCAACCGCTGCTGGTTCAAAAGATCGATGGCAAGTTCGGCGTTTTGGCTGGTGGTCGGCGCCATGCCGCGCTGAACGAATTGGTTGCTGACAAGTCCGCAAAGGGCTTTACCAAGAACACCAAGATCGAATGTCGTTTGGTGCCGGACAATTGCGATGTGACCACGGCCCTGTCGCTGGCCGAGAACATCACACAAGCCCCGATGAACGCTATCGACGAGTTCGAAGCGTTTGCGCGAATGATGGAAGTCGACGGGCAATCGCCAGACACCATCGCCAAGACCTTCGGGACAACGACCGCAGCTGTCAAAGGCCGTTTGCGCTATGGTCTCATTCATCCCGACATCCGCGCGGCAGCCCGCGCCAAGACGATCACCCTCGATACGATGAAGGCCTTTGCGGACCATCCAAGCCAGGCCGTGCAGCTTGAAGCGTACGAGGCGCTGACGAGCGATGATAGCTATGTGCAGGCCTATACGGTGCGTCAGGCGCTCAAAACCCGCGGTGTGCAGGTCAGCGACGATATCGGAGCGTTTGTCCGCGAGGAATATGAGGCGCGGGGCGGTCCCATCGCTGCCGATCTCCTCGAGGAGCATTCGGTGTTGGAAGACATCGCGCTTGTTGAAACCATCATGGTCGAAAAACTCACCGCCGCCGCCGAAGAGGCGCGGGCCCAAATGGGGTTTGCGTGGGCCGAGGCGTTGGTGCGTTACGATTATGCAACGATGGCAGAATATGGCCGCGTCTATCCCGGCCCGATCGAGCCCGATGCCACTGGTCAAAAGCGTGTCGATGCGATCACCGAGGAGCTCGAGAAACTGCAGATTGAGATGGAGGATGAGAGCCTAAAGACGGATGCCTACAATGCTCTCTACGACCGCGTGGATGCGCTCGAGGAAGAGGCGCGGGATCTGCAGGAGGCCTACAGTGCCGAAGATCTTGAGCAGGGTGGAGTCATCGCATCCTGGTCAAACAGCAAGATCACGCTGCATGTCGGTCTGGTACGGCCAGAGGACAAGCCTGAGGCGCCGGCGCAGACGACCAGCGCCGGCGGCACGTCCGGCGGCACAGAAGGGCAGGGCGCAGACGCAATCGTCTACCCAGCCTCGCTGACCCAAGACCTCAAGACCGAACGGGCTATGGCCCTCGGCGCTGCCATGACGCTGCATCCGGAGGCTACGCTTGATTTGACCTTGTTCAAGCTGGTCACGGACGTGCTTGGTGGCATCAGCACAACTCACGCCGTCAAGGTCGAGGCCCGCAAAGAATACCGCAGCCATGCCAAGATGGACGAGATAGATGGCACATCGCTGGAACAGGTCGCCGAGGCGCACGACGCACTCGATCTGTCTTGGGCGGATGAGGCGAAGTCTCCGGCAGATCAGTTTGCGGCGTTCCGTGCACTTGAGGCAGGCGAGAAGGCCAAATTGGTTGCCTATGCCACGGCCAGCACCACGCAATCCTGTTTTGCCCGCAGCGTTCAGAGCGACAGCCTAATGCATGACTTCGAGATCGAGGTGATGCCCGACCTTCGCGCGCATTGGACGCCGAATGCGGCGCTGTTTAACCGGTTCAAAAAGGCATGGCTGCTCAAAATCCTTGGTGAAGAGCTCGGCCTTGCGCAGGAGGCGGTGACACTGGCCTCCATGAGCAAGAAGGAGATCGTCGCCTTTTGCGACAAGCTCTTCGCCGAGCCCTTTGCGACCCTCACGGAGGCGCAGCAGCGGGCGGTTGCGGCGTGGTGCCCGCCGATGATGCAAACGACCGGGGACGCCAGCTTGGTTGTCGATGCGCAGAAAGACGCCGCTCAAGCCGAGACCGTTCAGGCGAAAGCCGCCTGATCGCCCCAATGGCCCGCGCGAGGACCCAACCACGCGCGGGTCAGATCCTGACATTCCCTTGCAACACCAAGAAAGACATCCCCATGGCTATTCTCAAATTCTCCGCGTCCGCTGTCGCGGCGCAAATCGCGCACGCGCGCTCGTGTGCAACCTTCCTGCCCAATTGGAACGGGCTCGTCGATAGGCCCGCCCTGATCCTCATCGTTGGGAACGGCGTGCATCTGCGCTCCAACGGCATTGACGGATCAACCACGCGCATCGTTACCACAGAACACTCTGCCCCTTCCTTTGCCTTTGCGAACGGTATCAATCCGTTTCGGGACAGCGATTGGATGGCACAACGTCAAATGGCGTTCCGCGATCTGACCGGGCAGTTCTACACAGACATCCTTGACGATGTGCAGACACTCATTGATCGCGGGCAGGGGGCCATTCGACTGGCCACCGATGGGCATTCCATCCGCGTCTTTGTGCGCCGCGCCTCAGACTTTCTGGTCGGTGGGACCTATGAGGTGCCATCAGGCTTGGGTGGCACATTCCGGGTGGTCATCAAGGACGCCTGCGACACCTTTGCTATCGTTCAGAACTGCGGCAACTGTGAGGACTTCGATGCCATGCAGCCGTATCGCGTGCCCCTCGATGCGCTCATCGAACTTGAAGACCGGAGGGCCGCGTAATGGGTTGGCTCTTTTACACCGACCGGCGAGTTCAGACCTACGCCGATGAGAAAGCAGAGATCACACGTCTCTGCACCTTCGAGACAGAGACGCGCCGCACGACACTGGTCAAAGCCAGTAAGGTTGGCTCGACGTGGTATGCGGCAGCAAAAGTTGTGATCCTTGATGCCGCGCCTTTGAAGGATCAAACATATGTGATCGACAAGGATGGGTCGTTCACCTTCGGTGCAGTGTTTCTGACGCGGTACGACAACGGGTGCTGGGGCTACAAAGACATGGAGGAAAGCGCTGGCCCTTGCGCGTCCCGCGCGCCACTAAGCATCCTCAATCTCTTGTCCGAGTTGAAAGACTCCGACAGCTACGCCCACGCTTGGCGGCAGCGGTGTCGGGACTGGGCCGCGATCCCTGATTACGCTGAGGGCGACAAGATCAAGTTGGTTGCCCCTGTGACCCTCAGCGATGGCAGCACCTGTCAGATCGTCACCGCGACGCATTACGGGCGAGGGCGGCAAAAACGCCGCTGCTACCGCATTGAGGAAACCGGCAGCCTTGTGCGGCTCTCAAAGGCGTCACTGGCGGGATCGACCCTCAACAGTCGCGAAATAGCTGAAGGCAGTGCGGTTTTGGCGGAGTTTTTTGCCCAGCAGACTCCATAGGAGGCCCCACAGCGCGTTCTTCGCCGTATTCTGGCCCTAGGGGCCTCCTCCGCGCTGCAAAGCGTAGAGGAGGCTTTTTGTCTTGTGGACCTTAACCCGGATCACAAAGGACAGAAATCATGGCCCATCCCAACCCGACGCACTCCAATCAAACTCCATCTAACGCTCAGCTCAAATCAGCCCTGTCCTTGATCGCCGCCGAGATCGCGCGCGGTCCTCTGCGCAGCTCCTCTCTCTCAAAGATCATGCGCGACACCTTTGGCGGCAGCGATGCCAGCGGGGCATGGAGTTGGCGCATGGCCTACGACATGATGCAGGCTGCTGCTGTTCAAGCGATCCTAACGGACGCCAGCGGGTCAGACCCAATTGGTGACGCAAAAAACCTCGCAACGCGGCTTTTGACCGAAACGCGCCGGTCCGAGCAACAGATCCGCCTGCAACAGTTCTCGACCCCGCTTCCTTACGCAGCCCTCGCCGTGCGCGCGGCTGCGATCCGTAACGGAGAGATTGTGTTGGAACCTTCTGCAGGAATCGGTTCATTGGCGGGGTTTGCCAAGCGGGCAGGGGCCAAGCTTATGCTCAACGAAGTTGACCCGTTTCGCCAGCGGCTGCTCAATGTGGTGTTCGACGCGCAGGCGACGGCGCATGACGCCGAACACATCGATGATCTGCTGACATCAACAGCCGCCCCCAGCATTATCGTGATGAACCCGCCGTTTGCATCCTCGGTCGATCGATCCCGCGATAAGCACATTGCGGCCAAACATCTCATTGGCGCCGCGAAACGATTGGCACCCGGCGGGCGTCTTGTTGCGATCCTGCCGATGGGCTTCACCCCCGAGCGCGACGCAGCACATTGGGCGCGTGCGATGAGCCTTCTCACGCCGCGCTTGGCCCTCACCATCCCCGGCCATGTTTATCGCAAGCTCGGCACTAGCGTGGATACTCAACTAATGGTCTTTGATAAGGTCGATGAGGGAGTCGAGATGATCCGCACCTCCGTCGATGATCTCGACGCGGCGGTCAGTATCGTGGACCAGATTGCCAAAGCGCGTCCGATTGAAGCGCCAGTGAAGGCGGCACGTTCCTTGCACGTCGGGCTCCCCCTGTTGGGACCCGCGTCTCACAAAGCGCACAAGCCTGCAGTATCAAATCCATCTGGTGCCAAAACGCCAAAACACGCAGCAATACTGCTGTCATTCACTACGCTCGAGACCCCGCGCGAAAACACCCCCATCTCCGAGATCTATGCCCGTTATCGCCCGCAGCGGATCGACATTGCGGGCGCACAGGAACACCCAACACCGCTGGTGGAAAGCATTGCCATGGCGTCGGTCGCACCCCCCGTGCCGTCCTTGCAGGCCGCCGAGGGACTGCGCCTGCCGAACCGACTGATTGCAGAAGGTCATCTCTCCGAGGCTCAACTGGAAACCATCATCATGGCCAACGATGCCCACGGGCGTGATTTGCCCGGCAAGTTCACCATCGATGACGACCAGACCAAGATGCTGCGCAGTGACGAGGATGCGGAGGCACGTGCCTACCGCTTGGGGTATTTCCTCGGGGACGGCACCGGCTGCGGCAAAGGACGTGAGTGCGCAGGCCTTATTCTGGTCAATTGGCTCTCCGGGCGGCGCAAAGCCGTCTGGGTGTCCAAATCTGCCACGCTGATTGAGGACGCCGTGCGCGACTGGACAGACCTCGGTGGCTCACCCGCAGATATCCAGCCACTCTCGAAATGGAAGCCCGACCAGCGTATCATCATGGGCGATGGCATCTTGTTCGTGACCTATGCCACGCTGCGGTCTGCCGGCAAATGCGGTACGACACGTCTGAACCAACTGCTCGACTGGATGGGGGGCGACTTCGATGGCGTGCTCGCCTTTGATGAGGCCCACGCGATGCAAAATGCGGCCGGATCGGAGCAGGGCAGGGGGGCAAAACCGTCCCAGCAGGGTCTTGCGGGGCTGCGCCTGCAATTGGCCGCTCCGCGCGCTCGCGTCTTCTATGTCTCGGCGACGGGGGCCACATCTGTCCACAATCTCGCCTATGCATCCCGGCTTGGGCTTTGGGGCCAAGGGTCCGAATATCCCTTCCCGAGCCGCGAGAGCTTCGTCTCAGCGATGGAGGCGGGCGGTGTGGCCGCCATGGAAGTTGTGGCCCGCGATCTCAAAACACTTGGGTTCTATACGGCGCGGGCGTTGAGCTTTGACGGGGTCGAATACGATGTGTTGGAACATGCACTGACACCTGCCCAAACAGAGATCTACGACGCCTATGCGGGCGCGTTCCGCACGATCCACCATAACTTAGAAGCCGCACTGACCGCGACAGGCGTCAATGACGCATCGGGAGAGACAAATGCCTCTGCTGCAAAAGCATCCGCCAAATCGCGGTTTGAGAGCACAAAGCAGCGCTTCTTCAATCATCTGCTGATGGGCATGAAAGCCCCATCAATTGTCAGCGCCATTCAGCAGGACCTATCTGACGGCTATGCCTGCGTCATCCAGGTGGTCTCAACCGGCGAAAGCCTTTTGAAGCGCCGCTTGGAGATGATGGACCCTGACGATGAACTCGTCGAAGGCGCGCTAACACCGCGCGATTACGTGCTCGGCTACCTCGAACAGGCCTTTCCGATCCACACCCAGAAGCTTGTCGAGATTGACGGCAATGTCGTGGCCGAACCGCTGCGGGATGAAACAGGGGCCTTGGTCGTCTCCCGTGAAGCCTTAGCATTGCGGGACGAGGCGATGATGGATTTGATGGCGCTGGCCCCGATCCCCGCGGCACTAGATCAAATCCTCTGGGCGTTCGGGGATGAGGCAGTCGCTGAAGTCACAGGCCGGTCCATCCGCCCGCTCAAATCCAGCGACGGCGCGCTCTTCATCGAAAAGCGCAGCTCCAGCAGCAATTCCTCCGAGACGCAGGCGTTTATGGATGGCGAAAAAAACATCCTAATCTTCTCAGATGCGGGTGGCACAGGGCGGTCCTATCATGCGGCACAAACGGCGAAGAACCAGAAGCGGCGGCGGCACTACCTGCTGGAACCTGGCTGGCGGGCGGATGCAGCCATTCAAGGACTTGGGCGGACGCATCGCTCGGCGCAGGTCAGCGCGCCGTTCTTCCGGGTCTGCACCTCTGACGTGCATGGTGAGAAACGCTTCACATCCACAATCAGCAAGCGGCTTGATCAGCTTGGCGCGCTCACCAAGGGCCAGCGTGAGACAGGCTCGCAAGGCATGTTCCGCGAGGAGGATAATCTCGAAAGCCCCATCGCGCGGTCCGCACTGCGCGGATACTACGCCGATCTTGCCGCAGGGCGTGCGGAGGCAATGGGCTATGAGGTCTTCACCGATTGGACGGCATTGCGGCTAATCGACAAGGATGGCGTGCTGCTGGAAGAACTGCCGCCGATCCAGCGGTTCCTCAATCGCGTCCTCGCACTGCCTATCCATATGCAGAACGCGCTCTTTGCAGAATTTATGCAGCGCATCGCGGACCAAACTGAACGTGCGCGGGACGCAGGTACGCTCGATCTCGGGGTGGAAACGCTGCGGGGCGAAACGATCAAGCAGGTTTCGGCGGAAGATCTTTGGACCTGCCCGCAATCGGGTGCAGTGACACGTATCATTGGATTGGAGGTAACAGATCCTGTTCACATTGCGCGCGCCGATGATGCCCTTCGCAACAACGTCGACAAAATCCCTATGGTCAATCGGGCGTCTGGGCGGGCAGGGCTGATCTCAAAGCGTCCCATGCAAATGTATGACGAAGACATTGTCACCCTCATGCGCAAGGTGGTGCGCCCAACTGGTAAAACCTACCTCGAGGAGGCAAAGTTCGAAGCCTCGGCTTGGGAGGCGATTGACCAACCAGAGTTCATCCGGCTTTGGGATGAAGAGGCCAACAGCTTGCCCAAAACCACTACGACAAAACTCTACCTGCTCACGGGTCTGTTGCTGCCGATCTGGAAGACCATCCCGACAAGCAACGAGCGTATTTATCGCGTCACGCCCGAGGGCTGTGCGAGCATGATCGGACGCACACTTAGTGAAGAGGGGGCCGCAGCCCTTCGGGCGCGGTTCATGACAGGGACGCCTAAAACACCGAGTGAAATGCTGACAGCTGCCCTTGGCACGACGGCACCCGTCGATCTGGGGCGCGGCCTGACGCTGACGCGCCGCCGTGTTGCGGGTGATGTGCGCCTGGAGATCAACGGGGCGGATAAGGGTTCGATTGAGGGTCTCAAATCCCTTGGGTGTTTTACGGAGATCATTGCCTTCCAGCTGCGGGTGTTCGTGCCGCACGGTGAAGGTGTCGATACCACTGCCATTTTGTCCCGCATCACTGGTGATAACGGCGGCAGCACGCGAAACGCGGCCTGATCAGCGGGGCAAGTGCCCCGTTTCCTAAGCAAATCCAGAATCCCAAAGCCCGCTCCAGTGCGCGGGCTTTGGCTTCATGCCACCGGAAAACGTATCGGAGACCACTATGAACATTGAAGCTATCAAAGCCGCAGTGGATGCGGGTCAGACCGTCCACTGAGCGAACACGGGCTACATCGTGCACAAAGACGTCCTCGGCCAATACCTGATCACTAATTGCCATGGTGGCAGCACCATCGGTCTGACGGATTAGTCGGGAACCCGCTTGAACGGGGATAAGGCAGAATTTTTCGTTGCGGTTGCAAACAATGACCAGTGATCGAGGCTGGATGCGCCACATGAGATGGCCTCAAAAACGGGGGAGCGCGTTTGGCGACGCTACCTCTTCACATCGTGGGACAGTGGATTTGGAGACCGAGGGAGAAAGTTGAAAGCAGGCTTTCTGTTCTGTGATCCCATGAGGGGTCAACAAAGCAATCTCGGATGGTCTGGCAAGATGTCAGGTCCCGATAACCCAAAGAAGGAACTATCCCATGTTCGCAGGAACCCTTACCAAAGCCGCCGACACCGCAGCCGCAGTCTTCACCGGCACAATCCACAACACGAAGTTCGACATCGCGATCCAGCTGGAAACGCGCCCGAAGATGTCCGAGCGCAGCCCGGACTTCGACGTTACCGCCGTCAATAAGTCCGGTCGCAAGGTGCGTGTCGGCACGGCTTGGAACGAAACCGGAAACACCAGTGGTAATCCCTACATTTCGATGCAGATCGATGTTGGTCTCGGCCCGTTCCGCGTAAATGCGGTGCAAACGCAGGAAGTCCGCAAAGCCAAGAGCGAAGACTTCGAGATCATCCCGTTGGTCTCAAACGGCACGATGAAATCCGGCTCAATCTCAGGTGAGCTGACGGCGATGGATGCTGACAACGCCTTTGCAGGTTACATTGCCAACATGATGTTTGATCTGGACTTCATGCTCATCGAGAACGACTACAAGACCGAAGAAACTCATCCCGACTACCGGATCGAAGTCAGCTCGCCGAAGGGCAAGGCGATCCGCGTCGGTTCCGCTTGGATGGCGAAAAGCACCCGGACCGGCAATGATTATCTGTCGTTGCTGATCAACACGCCTGACGGTGATTTGCGGGTCAATGCCGTGCAGAACGAAGAGCAACGGGGTGGGCAGACGTTCTCGATCATTCCGTTTGTGCAGAGCGGGGATGAGCAGCCGGACGCAAGCGGTGGGTTGTCACTGGTTGCTTGATCAGATCGTGACTATCGACAGACAGGGCAGGGGAGCCGCGGCAACGCGGTTCCCCTTTTTTTGTTTCTGCTGACGAGAGAATTCTCGTCTTAGACGTGCATGGACGACCAAATTCTACACTTGGCTGGGATATCACTTCGAACATGCTAAACAGTTAGCTATGAATACTAATCTTACTAAATTGTGCCTCTGGGCCTTCAACAAGTTCATCAAGATAGCAGAAACACTGCGCTTGAAATCCGCTTCGCCCGTAGGGCCATCAAAATTCGTCGATTTAGCTCCGACTGATGAGGCTGACCAAGGAGGAGTATATTCGGCTGCTTTGAAGTTCGCGACCGACAGTCCGGACGTGTCAAACATCGCGCTCACTGGGCCTTACGGCTCCGGCAAGAGCAGCATCATCCGATCTTTCCTGAAATCCTATCCTCGCGAAGCCCTGCATATCTCCCTCGCAGCCTTCTTGCCGGAAGCAGGTGATGAGCGACGCACAGTGACCAAACAGGAAATTGAGCGAAGTATCCTTCAACAACTTCTATATGGCGCAGATTCAAACAAACTGCCCCTCTCGCGCTTTAAACGTATCCAATCACCGGGATTCTGGTCGATCTTCCGATCTTTCTACATTCTTTCCGGACTGCTCGCTCTTTGGCATACGTTCTACAATCGCGCAGCAATTTTTGAGGGATCGTATTTCGAGCCTTTCGATCTTACGAACTGGTTCAATATATCCTCAGCCGTTTTCGCTCTAATCTTCCTTTGGTCTGTGATCCATCACTTTTACGTCGCCAGCTTCGGTGTGTCTCTCAAGAGCATTTCGCTGAAGGACATTGAGATGCGGCCGTCTTCGGAAGACCAAGATTCAATCCTCAATCGTCATCTGGATGAGATCGTCTACTTCTTCCAATCTACGCGCTACGACCTCGTGGTCGTGGAAGATCTCGATCGCTTTGAAGATGCCGACATCTTCGTTACACTTCGCGAGATCAACAGTCTCGTGAACAGCAATGTAGGCGTGAAACGCCAAATCCGATTCTTATACGCGCTGCGCGACGACATGTTCGCCAACACTGACCGGACCAAGTTCTTTGAATTCATCATCCCCGTTATTCCGATTATTAATAGCTCGAACTCGATTGATATGGTGCTCGCCCAAGGTGAGCGGCTGGAACTGGACGGAAGGCTAGATCAGCAATTCCTGCGAGAGGTGTCTCGCTACCTCAGCGATCTCCGGCTGATCCATAACATTTTCAACGAGTATGCGATTTACGTCGCAAACTTGGAAACTGACGGTGAGAACGTACTTGACGCCACAAAGCTTCTTGCGGTGCTAATCTATAAGAATGTCTATCCTAGGGATTTCGAACAGCTTCATCGGGGCGAGGGGCATCTCGCTGGAATTTTGGGGCGTAAGGACGAGATCATCGCCACTCTTGAACGAGGCTATCGATCCGAGATCGCTGAACTCGAACGCGATATTGCAGCGGCTGAACAGCAAATTCCGAAAGATCGGCGCGAGCTCAACCGCATTTATGCGATGGCCCTCCTCGAAACGCTTCCCGCCAATACCATTGGCGTTGGCAGGACCGTACAAGAGCGCATTTCGCTCACAAATTTATCCGAGCACGCAAATTTCGAAGAAATTATCGCGACACCGAACCTCTACTATCATAGTGTCAATGGTCGCGCGCGGCATGACAATTCTAGCTTGGCAGACAGCGTAAACTCCGAAGCAAGTTATGGTGAACGGGTGCGAAGCATCGAACAGAAAGCGGACGCACACAAGAAGGCTGCACATCGGCGAATCTCCGTTCTGAAAAGCGAGATCAAGACTATTCGAACGAGCAAGTTTAACGCCTTGCTGCGCTCAAGCGCGTTAGAAATCGAGAACCTCTTCGAAAATCTGGGTGAGGGCGGCGAACTCGCCCGGTTTTTGCTTCTGGAAGGCCATCTCGATGATAGTTACTACCAGTATACCTCCTTGTTCCACACTGGACGGCTTTCACCGAACGACAACAAGTTCCTGATTCAGATAAGGGCTTTCCATACACCTGAACCCCTGTTTCCGATCGACAACCCGAATGAAGTTATCGCCGGAATGAGGGAGGACGATTTTGGCCTTGATTATGCGCTGAACGTTCGACTTGTCGACGCGCTCTTGGAGAGCGGGGAGCATAAGAACCTACTGGAAAAGGTTTTTGGATATCTTTCAAATGAGTTTCCCAATCAGCAGGAGTTCTTCGAGGCCTACTACGCGACGGGATTGCACATTAGCGAATTCATGAGGCAGTTCATTGACGCTTGGCGCGGTTTCGTACCCGCGGCAATTGAGGATTCCTCCGCAATTTTGCATATATCACGCCTCATCGAGCATCTTTCGCCAACCATGCTGGCCCGGGAACGCGAGGAGCACCCCGAGCTGCGAGCGTTCGCGGCCAACAATCTCCGGGACCTTCTCGACCTGTTAGAGGGGATGGACCCGGGCAAGCTTGAAGAGTTGCGGATCGAAACGAAGGATCTTGCTGCCATCGATGAATATCCGAACGTTGCGCGCAAACTGTACGAGTTCGGTCATTACTGCCTGAACGCTGCTAACTTTGACTACATTTTCGGCTCTATCCTCGGAGTAGAAACTGGCCCAAACTTGCGTAAGCGACATTACTCGAGGGTTCGAAACTCTGGAGCCGAACCGCTCCTCAACCGGGTGGAAAGCGATCTTTCAGCGTACTTCACGAACGTACTGTTGGAGATGAATGAGGACGATGAGGAGGATATCGAAGCGATATTGGCCGTGATGTCACACGATCAGCTCGATGCCGACGATGTCGAAGCGTTCGTCCTACGACAAACCAAGCTTCTGCCAACACTGGAAGAAATACCCGAGCGCTATCAGCCCATGGTGCTCCGTGGGACACAGATCGCTCCTACTTGGTCCAACTGTCTCGCCTTCGTCCAGTCTGAAAATTTCGAGGGCGACGCTCTCATAGCTTTCCTTGGCGATGATGAGGTCCGTGCCGCTCTCTTGAAAACTCCAGTTCCAGAACCAAAAGAAGCACTCCCTCTCCGTCAGTTCCTCATCGATGCAGAAGGTCTCCCCGATAGCGTCTATCGTGATTATATCCGGGCGCTTCCTAAGGAATTCAAGGCATTTCCCAATGCAGTAAGCGCCGGCAAACGTCGAATACTCATCGAAGAGCGACGCGTCACCTTTAACGCCGAGAACTTGGCCACGCTTGACGGCGAGGCTGATATGCAAACGGCATTCGTCGCTCAGAATATCGCCTCCTATCTTCGCGACCCCAGCTCGTATTCGATTGACGATAGCTTCCGCGAGAGATTGCTTGCCACCGATATCTCGGACGATGAAAAGCGGGCGCTCATTGGTTTGATGGACTTGAGCGCTCTTCCCAACCTTCCAGAGCGCGCTGGCATTGTCGGGCCAATCCTTTTGCGGGCAAATGGCGCGCTGCCTTCACTCACCCCTGAGATCGTCAAGGCAGTTGTTAAGAATACCAAGCCAGTCGCCACCCAGGTCCAGTTGCTCAATCTCCTCCATGAAACACTCGACACGAACGATATTCGTGAGGTCTTGGGACAGCTTTCTTACCCATATTCGAAAATCCAAACAGGATATGCTCGTCCCACTCTCAAGAGAACGAATGAAAACAGCGAACTTGTTAGGTGGTTGGACGAGCGCAACATCATCTCTTCAGCAGGGACACCGTTCTGGTCAAACGATATCATGGTTAATTTATATCGGTCATAAGGCGGTTGCCTATGCTTTCGGCTCCTTCGCGCGCCCTAATGCGCCCAAGTTTCGGCATTTGACGGGTGTATGTACTGTAATTGATCGGAGATGCAGGTTTCTGCATTTTCACTGTAATGGTCAAATTTCCGAAACAAGGAGAGAGCGGGCTTTCATTCGTTGTTATATGGATTTCGGCTATGAGCCGAAATTTTGCGATTGATTTCACTTCTTCTCCCAAATTCAACCATCGTGCACCCCCCAGCATCAGCAATTATGGACTTGAAGCGGACATTTATGTGAGCGGCGCAATTAGGTCTGTCGGCAGTTTAGCCTAACGGCCCCACCCTGCTCGGCTTCGCGTGTCGCGGGTAAGAACGGCCCTGCGGCCCGTCGCGCATGCGGCCATGCGGCCTTACCGCGGCGTCGGCGCGTGGGTCCCGGTTTGCCCGTCTCACGAGCACGGCGGGTCTCGGCCACGCCTGCGGTTTCCACTCTGGTCTGTTTTGCTAAAGCAAAACGATCCCGCCGCTCCATCCGCCTGCGTGTCCCGCTCCCGCCGCTTGCCTGCTCGCGTCGGGCAAACCTCGCGTCAAAACACACACACATGAGTATGGAAGCATATCCTCCGGATGGCCCCCAAATCAGCCCGCCTCAAGGATCGCAAAACTTTTCGGCGAGGGTCATGCGGGTTGCGAGGTCTATCGCGCGCGTGAGGTTGCGCTTGTTGTGAGCAGCTGCGCTTGGAAAACTTTTACGCCCAGCAAGCTGGCGGCTGCGCCGTCCCTGACCCGGACAGATTCGGTGAACCAGAAATCGGCCATGCCCCCACAATCACGTGGCGGTCCTCAAACTCAAACATCTGGAGATGAACACATGGCCTACGATCAAGCGACAACATACGAGACAATCGAACTCTTCGGCCTTACGGAGAAAGATGCACACCTGCCAATCCCGCAGGACGATATGCTGAAAGACAGCATCATCCGCGAAGCCTTCGAGACCCTGCTCGGGCAATTGCGGAATACTGGACTTGAAGGAGAGATCGAACCTCTCGCGCACGGGTTGGCGACAATCCTGCAGCGCCGCAAGGTTGCCCTCGGCAAAGAAGCCGACCGCACAACTGACAAGATAGGTGCACTGGCAAAATGCCACGATGGATCAGAGATCGCAGAGACGGCTCTGGAAGAGGCACAAGCGCGCTTCGTGCAATTGCGCGAGATAGTGGACGCCATTGAGACGATGGGGGAGGCGGCAGCGGAATGCTACGAGGTCGAGACCGGCAATGCCTTCATCCCGGCAGCGGGATCGCGCGCCAGCGTTCGGGCGCAAGAGACGGGTGCCGTCTTCGAAGCCAAGCAGCTTCTGGAGCAGCATGATCGTGAGACCGCCGCCAAGTCGAAAGTCGAGGGAGTTCCTCTGATTGTCTCGGGAGCGACGGACTGGACTGACATCGACGTCATCTTCCAGACACTCGATAAGGTGCGCGACCGCATTAAGCAAAACCGCAATCAAGATATCTTCATCTGCCACAAAGGCGGCAAGCATGGGGCGGAAATGATCGCGGCGCGGTGGGCGCGTGCGCGAGGTATCAATCAAGCGCGCTTTGATCCGCGTTGGTCCGCACATGGACGCGCAGCACCCTTCAAGTGCAACGACGAGATGCTGGACGATAAGTTCGCCGCAACTGGAGTTGTTCTCTTCGGCGGCAACGGGGTCGCAATGAACCTCGGCCAGAAAGCCGAAACGAAAGGACTGACGGTGATGCGGGTCGCGGATCCGGCCAAGACATCGGGCGAGGCATAAGTCAGACAGGGTCACCTTCGGGTGGCCCCTTCTTCGTTCTCAAGATCGTGGGTAGACATTCAGATGCGTGGTGCTGATCTGCAGTAAAGGTTCATTTAGGTCATGACGGTAGATGTCCGATTTCCCAGTTTTCCGATTAGCTTGACCTTATCTCAATGTAATCCCAGTCTATTGTGTCCGCGCGGCAAATGACTTTTGTTGTGCAGCATATCACGCGCGCAGGTTTTTCAGTCGATGCCCTTTTCTCCAGACCGCACCAAAGAGATTCAATCGCGCATTGATGCGCGTTTGCAGTCTGGTCAGGCAAACGATTGGGAGGTGTCGTTTCTCACAAACATGGCCGAGCGCTTTCAGAAGTATGGAACCAATACGCGTCTGAGTAAGGCTCAATATGCCAGCTTGCACAAAGTCCTGAAGTTGGAACGTGAGCCATCATCGCGGGTCACTGCGCCGGCCAACGATCGCGTGCCGCGCTCGGCCCCGAAGCGCAGTGCCAAATCTTACCAACCAAAAACCCGACCGATGTCTGTAACCCGCGCAATCACTGCACCGCGGCGGGCGGTCCGTAGGGCTCAGCGACAAATCATGGTGCCGCTCGTTATTGCGGTGGCGTTCTTCGCGCTGATTGGATCCTTCTTCGATTCAACATCATCGCAATCCACATCTTACGGCTCACCAGCGACGTCCGCACCACAAACAACGAGCACCGCTTACGTCTATGTGACGGGGACACGAGTCAATCAACGGGACGGGCCGTCCACGTCTGATCGGGTCATGGGCGTTTTGGTTGAAGGCACCCGTGTCCAGCTGCTTCGTGACCAAGGACAATGGGCGCAAATTAGGTCTGACTTGGGAACCGGCTGGATGTCCTCTAGCTTGCTGTCTCTCAATAGGCCGACCACGGCGCAACCCACAACACAGGATCGGGGTCTTCGTGCCAGCGATGTCAGGATCATTGATGGTGATACGATAAACGTGCGTGGGATTACTCCCAACGTACGCCTAGTCGGTTTCAATGCTCCCGAGACATGGCGGCCTTCTTGCACCGCAGAGCGTCAGGTCGGGGAACGCGCAACGGCGCGTCTGAGCCAGCTGGTGCGGAATGCGGCATCAATAGAATTTGAACGCGTGGCATGTTCGTGTCGACCCGGAACCGAAGGTACAGATCAATGTAATTTTGGCCGGCTTTGTGGCTCGCTGTTCGTCGACGGCCAGGATGTGGGGCGCACACTGATTGGTGAAGGACTGGCCGTGCCATACCGGTGCGGTCGGACAAGCTGCCCTCCGCGGCCTCAAGCTTGGTGCCGATAACGTCGCAGCCATCTCAACACCGAGAAACTGGACTTCGCCCGAGGCTGAAAACCCTCCCTGCTGTTCGTTGAGCGTGACGGACCAAATCCCAACACGTCACCTCACAGCGAACCCGACCTTCACCTCTATCGAGATCAACGAGAACCGTGGCGACTGCGATATGGGGGCACACATTTGGGTCTCTTCTTTTAGCTCATTGATGTGGATCGCACGGGGTCGGACCGCTCGTGCCCGCAGCATAGCTGCGGCAAGAACAAATACGGCTTCCACGCCTTTGGCGCGGACCCTCCGCATTTGCGCTTGCGACCGGTCCTGGTCCCCCCGTGCCAAGAAATCCACATCGCAAAAAGGAGAGACCCAAATGACCAACCACTACGTCGCAACAGTTCCCGTCAAATACACCGATGGCGAAGGCCAGGAGCGCACCCGTTTCCAACGCGTCGGGGCCATGTTCCGCAACACCCGTAACGGGGATGGCTCCGAGTTCTTCAGCCTCAAGCTCGACTTCCCCGTCGGAGTCCAAGAGCTGGTGATGTTCCCACCAAGCTCTAAGGAACCCCAAGAGTAAATCCTCCCCGAGGATGGGCCGCCGGAAGGCGGCCCTATCTCTTTTGCAGAGAACGCTTCGCGATCAGTTGAGACCCCTGCCATAGGCCGTGGTCACGGTTCCGGATGACAGGACTGCAGGGCAGTCCTGATGGTTCCTGTTGTCGCAGTACCTGTGCGGTGACAGGGCCGCCAGCCAGCCTCAAGGGGGCCATCCCCAAAAACCTTTCGGCAAGAGCCTTCACGGTTTTTGCGGCGGAGAATTGGCAAGCAATTCTGGCCTCCCTTGACCCTGTCTGTCGGCCCTGTCGGTTGAGTTCTGTCCCGCCCCATCGCTTCTGTCCGAACATTACATGTTCAGACAGACCTCAGGTGCGGGTCCTGTTGAGGGTGGCTGATGTTGGAGCCTGCGGCTGTTGTTGGTTGGCGCCCTCTCGGGCGCGGCCTCGCACCTGCGGTGCTTGGGCCGTGAAACGGAATACAAGGCTGCCTGCGCACTAATTCACCGTAAGTATATTATTGACAAATTAGTATAGTTTCGTATGTTGGGTGCAGCCTTGTATGAAGGTGGCAGGAAATAGGGGGTCTTTCTTCGCATGTCTCGCTCAAAACGTCTCACTGGTGCGCAACGCATGGAGATCGTTCGCGAAGCTGCGGGAGGTGTGACTGGCGCTGAGCTTGCGGCGCGTTTCGATGTCACGCCACGTACGATCCAGTACACGCTAAAGAGCGATGCTGAGCGGCAGGCGGATACTCATGTGCCGACCGCAGCTGTGACGGTCAAGCTGACACCAGAGGAGCTCAGTGCCTTTGATGAGGTCTTGGCCGCCGTGGGTATCGAAACGCGCTCAGAGGGGCTGAGGCGGCTCATACAGGCCACTGGAGGGGTATTCGTGCCTGATGCTCAGCTTGCCGCCGAGATGGCGCGCTACAGAGCCTCTCTGCACGAGGTGGGCAATGGCGTCACGCAGGTCGCCAAACAGATGCAGAAGGCCAACCGGATGGGGCAGGGGCCTGCAGATATCTCGCATGTCGAGTTCTCTGAATTGCGGCTTGCGCAGATACGCGGGTTAGCGCGGTTCATTCTGGATTCCGCTGATGAGATCGACTTGCTTGTGCGCCGCCGGCGGGATGCAATGCAGCTGGAAGCCAGCGCGACACTGAGGAAGTTTGCCCATGCCGCTGAATGATGCAGTTGATGCCGTTACGGGCGAAGTGTTTCGAGATGGCTGGAGCCGGATTCGGGGATCCATGCAGGGCCTGCATGCGTCTCGACAAAAGCAGCTTATTCGGGCTGCTGCAGGTCATCGCGCGGCGGTCTTCAAGGCAATCCGTAGTGGGGGCACCCACACCAAATCGCAGCTGTCCAATCAGCTTGGATACCTCACCACGAAGTCCACCCATATCGTCGACAGCAGTGGGTTCTTGGACGGCAAATCCAAGCTCGATAATCGAGAGATAAAGGACCTCACCGAACGGTTAGCAAAGCGTTGGAGTGCAGGGTTCAAACCCAAACTTGGGCAGACGACGCATATGCTGATGTCCTTCCCGATTGGTACCAGCGGAGAGGATGTTCGCGACATCGCCTCGGATGTGGCCGAGCGGTTCTTCCAGAACGATGAAGGGCATTTTGATTATATCATCGCGGTGCACGAAGACCGCGATCACCCTCATGCACACATCGTTCTGAACCGCCGATCCCAAGAGGGTGAGTTCTTCTATTTGGCGCGGGATCACCGATTCAACTATGACGACTTCCGTCTGGCCATGGTTGAAGAGGCTGAGAAATACGGTGTCCGATTAGAGGCAACGCGGCGGATTGACCGTGGTGTTGTCCATTACCCAGCCAGAACCCGCGAGGTCTATGCCGCGAAAGCCGAAGGGCGGGAGGCTGAGCCGCGTCCGCGCGTCGGCGCAGATCTGGATTGTGCGCTGGAAGAGATCGCGAACACCCGCATCATTTATCAGTCCCTCGCTGCAGAGGCCTCGAGCGAGAACCACGAAGATATTGCCGATGCGTTGCTGCGTGCCGGAGAAATGCTGGCCAAGGGCGGACTGCTGAAGATGGAAGGAGAGGTCTACATGGCTGAGGAGCAATCATTTGATGATCTGAAGGTTCGCTACGGCGAGCAGGTGGAGCGCGTTCAGGGTATGATCGCGGAGAAACCGGAGGCTGAGCGTCCACGGTTGGAACGCAGTCTCAATGACATCCAAGCACGGCTTGCGCATATGCAGCCGCTTGGCCTGCGGTCCCATACGCTGTCGGAGGCTCCCTCAGAGGGCGGGGTCTATTCTGGAATCAATATCGACCGAGAGCAATTGCAGCGGTTGCAAGAGCCCGAGGTGCGCGCGCAGATCGACACGGCTTTGCGCGGGACTGGGATCCGTTCGGGCGTTGTGATCGCACGGATGGAAACTGGCGCGCAGAACGCGGCCCTTGAGCGTCAATGGATCGCTGATGACCTCGCTCGCGTCGCTGAAACGGATGATCTCAATCTGGAGCGGCGCGCAGACTTAGAAACCGCCCGAGAAGCTCTGAACCGCGCCCATGTCCAACTTGGGATCATATTGGAGCGCAACCAAGTCTTGCGAGTGGATGGAGTGATCGATGATGCGGTTGATGATCGTCTAGACATTCGGGACAGTTTGACTGCAGAGCGCACCGAGGAAGCGCCAATTGCCAGCGATGTCGTCATTGATGACGAGATCAGGCGTGTCATAGCGCACGAGCGAGACGGCAATCTATCATCTCCGTTCGAAGCTGACGAAGATCGGCAAAGCTATCGTGACGCCGTCGAGCGCGAGCTGGACGAGGGCCAGCTTGATCGTTTGAAGGCAGGGGATGCAGATGTTCTGAAAGATCAGATAGAGGATCGCCTCGACCGGCTCTATGTCGCCAAGTCCTATCTGCAATCCGACGCAGCGACGGCCAATTCTGAAGCCGCCCGCGCGGTGGTCGAAGAGATCGCAGATCGCGAATACGAATTACACCGCGCCGATACCATCGACTCTGAGACAGATCGCGGCCCAACCCATGGGTAAGGCGCGACTGGTCATCGGCGTCATCTTGGTCACGCTTGTGGCTGTGGCAATGGGGTATGCACTGGCGTCGGCCGTTCTCACCTTCAAAGATCTGGGGTTCCAAGCTGAGATAGATTTCTTCTACATCGCTGAGAATTACCGCGCGATCCGAGTCATTCGACCCGATGATTTCCAGCTGATCAACTTCATCATGGGCGGGGCAGGGGTGGCGGGTCTGATGATGAGCCTTGCCATGTCTGGCTCAGCACTGACACGGTTTGGCTACACCCACTGGCAAACCCAACGCGAAATGAAGCGCAATGGCTTCTTTGGAAAACCCGGCACAGGCTTTGTCATCGGCAAGCTTGGCAAGCCGTCCAGTCGCGCGCCTCTTGTCTGCTCGCAAACCTTCCCGCATGCTTTGATCGTCGCCCCGACGGGCCGCGGTAAGACAACAGGCTTTGTCATTCCGAACCTGCTGACCTGGCAGGGGTCTGCTGTCGTTTTGGATGTGAAAGGCGAGTGCTTTGAGGCCACTGCGCGGCATCGGGCGTCCCAAGGTGACGAGGTGTTTCGCTTTGCGCCAACAGATTGGGAAGACAAGCGAACGCACCGCTACAATCCCCTTCTGCGCATCTTTGAATTGACGGATCCGGCACGCCAGCAGATGGAGCTGCAACTCTTGGCGACATTGTTCCTTCAAAACGACAATGACCGCGTGCAGGGGCTTCTCAAGGGTGGGATCGATCTCTTTGTTGCCGCTGGCCTGCTGGCGTTTCAACGTAAGAAACCAACCCTTGGCGAAATCTACCGGATCTCTGCCTCAGGCGGGAACAAGCAGAAGGAGTATCTCGCACGGTCTCACGAGGTCGGGAACAAGGCTGCAAAACTGATCTTCACGCGGCTTGCTTCGACCAACAACGACACGCTGACGTCCTATGTTTCGCTTTTGATGACATCGGGCCTCGATCAATGGCAAAACCCAGCGATTGATGAGGCGACTGAGGTGTCGGACTTTGACTTCCGGACCATCCGCAAGAAGCCGTTCAGTGTTTACCTGGTTGTTCAGCCATTGATGGTGAAACCGCTGGCACCGCTGATCCGGCTGTTCTTCTCAGATTTGTTGTCCGCATTGCAGGACAAAGAACCGGGCGCAGATGAGCCTTGGCCAGTCATGATCATGCTCGATGAGTTCAACCGGCTCGGCAAGATGCCGATCGTCGCGGAAAGCATCGAGGTCTTGCGGCACTATCATGGCCACTTGGCGGTGGTCACACAGACCATCCCCGCTATTGATGAACTCTACGGCGAGAACACGCGGCGCGCGTTGCAGGGTAACGCGGGCATCAAGCTCTACCTGACGCCGTCAGATGAGAAGACCGTTGAGGAATTGAGTAAAGCCGTCGGTAAGACCACCAAGACCGTTGTGACGCGATCGCGCTCTGTTGGGAAGAACCCATTTGAAGGCCGCAGTCAGTCGGAGCGCACGGAAGAGACGCCGCTTTTGCCAGAGGACGAGGCAAGGCGGCTGCCGCTTGATGAGATTGTGGTCGTCGTCGACGCCCAGATGCCGGTACGCGCGAAGCGGGTGGTGTACTTTGAGGACCCGTTTTTTAAGAAGATTCATGGTGCGCAGGCTGGGGAATTACCATTTCCGCAGACACCCAAGGACCCAGTTCTTGGAAACGCCACAGCGCTTAGTCGAAAAGCGAAGCCAAAAGAACCTGTGGGCAACGGAGAGAATGTGAAAGTTGGTTCCGTCACACACACGTCTACCACTCAAAAGGGGCAGCAACCAAAGCCACGAAAAACTGTTGGCCGAATTGCGCGGGCATCGGTTTTGGCTGATGATCAGCGGCAGTTTGAAATGGACTTCAGTAACCAGTCGGACCTCTCAGTTGATGCACCTGCAACAAGTGAGGTTGCGCAGGTGGAAGAGGCACTTGATGATCTGGATAAACTTGAGGAACAGATGAAGGACGTGGCGCAAACCGAAGCGACGTTGTTAGCTTAAGCGGCCGTTCGGGCATGGCGCAGAGAATGATGGGTTTGAGCCCAACCTGTGAATTCAACTATCGCGCTGCGTGCGCTCGCAGCACAAAATTTGCCGCAGTTGCAGCGAACATGACGCTGTCATGCAGCGGACAAACCGGCCGTTCGTATTCTACTCAGCGGGAAACTCAGACCCAAATCATAAGTTGTGGAACATCCTCGCCGTTCCACTGAACTCTGTTGATGTCCGGATAGACTTATGAACGCCTACCTTATGAGCAGATACGAGTATCCCCTGGTTTCCGCGATGATCTCTTTCGCAATGGAACACGGTGTCGGCCAGCTAGGGTGTAAGACTGCTTCAACAGTCTCACAGTCAACCAGGAGCCGCGCATTATGCTTCGCTGCGAGATGGCGCATGTGGCTGTTTTCCTTCAAACACATCATTTCAATCGTCATCACACCCCTATTCCGTGCCATTGCGAACATCTGTTCAAAGAGGGCATCGCCAATCCCGATGCTTTGCCACTCTGCCTCGACAGAGAAAGCGGCTTCGGTCCTTGTTGGCGAGGAATGAAAGAGGCCGCGCAGCTCTACAACTCCCCTCAGGTGCCCAGAGACAAATGCGCCACACGCGATGCTATCGTGCCGAAGAAGGTTTCGGGCGTATCTCAGGACCGACTCATCGCTCGCGCCGCCGCAAAACCTTGCCCGCCGCGTCTGAACATCCAGCCGAAGAAAATGCTCGCAAATATCTTCTTGGTCGGCGGAACGGAGTCGACGGACCACGAGGTCCTGTGGGGTTCTCTTATCGCGCATCCTTCGGGGCTCCTGCTTGGCAGGTTGGTTCGAGCCAGCACCCTCGGGAGGAGGTGAAGATGCTGGCCCTTTTTGCGTTGGCGCTCCCTGTTGGTGTGTTCGCCACCGCCCGTGCTGGCTTACTCTGGGAGGAGCGAGAACCAGCACTTTTCGTGTATGCTTCTGACTTGAAGGCGTGCGCCCTTATTCGTCAGCCATCAGTTTCTCGGCATATGCCGGGATTTCGGATCGCGAGATACCGATCTGAGCGAGCTGGTAGTCGCTCATATTCGAAAGCGTGGAGAGCATTCGAGCCATTTGAAGAGCCTTCAAGGCCGCCTTCGCTTTGGTTCCAATCCACGCCAACAACGCGATTGATGTACCGACGATGTGACCGCGTTCAGGTCCAGCTGTATGGGTGCTAAAGGCCATAGGCCGCCTCCATCGCCAGTCTTTTGATATTGCTGCGCGGAATGCCCAGATCCCTGAGATCACGGTCGGACAGGACCGAGAGTTCGTGACAGGTTGCGCGATAGACCCGCCGCTTGGCCTGTGCCTTGCGAAAGTGATCCAGTTTCTGATGAAAGAAAGTGCGGCCAGCATCGAAAACGACATCCAGCCCACTGTTTAATTGTGTGATTGCCATGATAGTGCCTCGTCTATTGCCGCAGCGCAGTATTTATGCTGCACTGCAGAAGTACGCGCGTTTGGTAGCGCTCACAATCTGGCGACTTGGCATAGCCCCCGTGCCAGATTGGAACAGCAAAGGTCATGACATGGACATTTCTGCACAAATGCTGATCTTTGCGACAGTTGTCGAGCGCGGCAGTATTTCTGCGGCTGCGAGATCAATGGGGCAGACGCCTTCGGCCGTCAGCAAACAGATCGGACTCCTCGAGGATCAGGTGCATTACCGCCTGCTCAATCGGACGAGCACCGGTGTATCGCCGACGCAAGAGGGCCAAGAGTTCTACGAAAAATGCAAGGCCATGGCTGAAAAGTTTAGAGAGGCCGAAGCGATGATACACAACTTGGATGGTGTACCGCGCGGAGAACTCAGAATCGCATCCACAGTTGCGTTTGGTAAGTCCCAACTGATCCCTGTGCTGCCTGAGTTCATGGAAGAGAACCCGGAGGTTCAAGTCTCGTTGGACCTGACGGATAGGGAAATCGATCTTCCAGCTGAAGGGTTCGACGCGGCCATTTGCTTTGCCGAGCAACGCAAGCATCCCGATATGGTTGTAAGGCGCATCATGCAGAGCCGCAGGGTGCTCTGTGCCTCGCCAACGTATCTTGAGCGGTTTGGCGTACCAATAAATTTTGCCGAACTGGCCGAACACAACTGCCTCAGGGTTGCGGGTAAAAGCCAAAGGAACGCCTGGAACAGTATTGAACCGACGAACGGCGACAGATTTGAAGCAACGGGCAGTTTTGAGGGCAACAGCACTGATGTTGTCTTTCGGGCCGCGCTTGCAGGGATCGGGGTCGCACGGCTGCCTTGCTACATGGCAAATCGAAAGTTTGAGACCGGCGAACTCGTCCATGTCATGCCAGAGTATGCGCCGCCCAGCACCGATATCGTGGTAATGTTTGCCGACAGGCGCAACCTAGCGCCGAAAACGCGTGCATTCGTGGACTATCTGGTGCGGCGTTTTTTGGACGTTCAAAGCTATCAAATGACTGGTTAGATGGCAAATAGCTGATCAGATGCACTGAGGTGACAATTTGTCTGAGAACACCACTGACATTGGGCGAGAGCTGTCCGAGCAGCTGAACCCGGGGATGGAAGACGCCCTGAACGCGCGCTATGGGCATTTGTTGCCCGGAATGGCTGAAGGCGTGGTCGATTTCGCCTATGGTCGCCAGTATGCGCGGCCGGGACTTGGCCTTCGCGACAGGTATTTGGCGACCATCGCCGCTTTGGCGGCCTTGGGAGGACAGACCAAGCCTCAACTCAAGGTGAATATCGCGGGCGGGCGCAAGGCTGGCTTGACGCAAGAAGAGATCGCAGAAGTGATCTGGCAAATGGCGCTATACGGTGGGTTTCCGGCGGCGATCAATGCGTTGAACGCCGCGCTGGAGGTTTTTGAGGAAGAAGAGGCGTGACCAGTCGATCTCCCGATGCTCGACGCCCCGATTTCGAACCCCTTGCAACGATCAAAGCGAGTTCGCTCATGGCTGCGTCCGGGCCTTCCTAAGCTACCCATCTTGTTGCTAATCGTGCTTCCCAGTTTGGATGGTTGGCGGTCTTCGCCAGCTGTATCATTCGGCTCGGATCATAAGGCACGTGTCGAAACGCCGTTGCCCATCCGCCGGTTGTTTTCTCAGCGACGGCATAGCAGGGGTCGAGTGCGGCTAGGTGCTAGATCCCCCTTTAAGCTTTTTTTGGCAAAGCCGCCTTTCGTGCATAGCGCAGCGGATTCAACTAAAGAGCCCGTATTGACCAATGCTGCGAGTTGCACGAAGGTCAGTTTTAAGGCGATCAGTTTCGGAAAGGCCTTGAAATGATTGATTTTCAAACCCTGCTCGTTTTCATCCCAATCGCTTTAGCTCTAAATATGACCCCCGGTGCGGACATGCTCTTTTGCCTTGGTCAGGGGGCGAAATCCGGACCAAAAGCAGGACTGTCTGCCTCGTTGGGAATTGCTACTGGATCGTTTATTCATGCTCTTGCTGGCGGTCTTGGTCTTGCTGCGTTGATCGCGGCGAACCCAATCGCTTTTGAGGTGATCCGTTGGGCGGGTGTCGCATACCTTCTATACTTGGCATATCTAACGCTCTCGTCGCCAATTGATCAGGTTGCGCCAACGAGTGTTAATCGTTCACACGCGGTGAAAGCATGGAAAGACGGCGTTTTTGTTTGCTTGCTCAATCCGAAGGTTGCGATTTTCATGCTGGCACTGGTTCCTCAGTTTGTTGATCCAGAACGCGGATCAGTTCTGATCCAGTTCTTATTACTTGGCACAATTCTAAACATCGGCGGCACTGTAATAAACGGTCTAATCGGCCTGTTCGCAGGCAGGATCAGCGGTGTATTGGCGAGAAATAGGCATATAGCGGCTGGCCTCCAGTATGCGACGAGCTTCATTTTTGTTGGGCTCGCAGCAAAGCTGGCATTTGACCGGCGTTAAGCCAAAGCAGGCGTCGAATCCCCAAGGTCCGAAGGTAGCTCCAGTCCCGCGATGCAGGCATCGGATAGCCTTGCGGTAAAGGCCTCCTTCGAGCCCAATCCTACTGTCGCCTTAGGGTCGGAAAATGCTACCTTGGCTTAGAATCTAAAATCGGCGAAAGATGCCCGCATGCAAAAGTACATGGTGATTGAGTGGATTAAGGTTGGTTGTTGGGACGCTGCTTATACCAGATTTCACGAACAGGGCCGTTTCTTGCCTCCGGGATTAAATTATTTGAATTCATGGCCAAACAAGGAGATTTCCGTTTGCTACCAGCTTATGGAAACAAGCAACCCAGAGCTTCTTGAGCTATGGATTTCACACTGGGATGACCTGACAGATTTCGAAGTTGTCCCAATTGACTGATCTAAATTTGGTTGTCTTACGAAGCGGAAGACTTTGTCTGGGTTTGTTGTATTCGAACAGGACATAGCGAGCAGCCTTGTTTCTGGAAACTGACGTTCGAGGGTCGCGCGGCGAAGGTGTCATCAGAGCCGATTCTGTGAATCCGGATTTTTCGCTGCGTGCGCACGCGGCGTGAAAATCGCTGCATGCGCGAAACATTCTATGCCGCAACGTAGCCAAAGTAGCAGCCATTGGTGCAAACCGTACGTTCAGTAGACGCTCAAGAACGAACCTTGGCATTTGCTGATACGATCGCGTGGTCAGCACGGTGCTGATGATGGGCGCGGAGGGAGGATTGGAGGGCACATCATGCCAAGAGTCCAACTTCCTGCAACCACCCCAAAACGCAGAGCCTGGAACAAGGGGCGGATCATCGGTCAGAAACGACCCTTGCTTCCAAAACAGGTCTGGGCGATCCGGGCACGGCTGGAACTTGCTAACAATCTACGAGATCTGGCTTTGTTTAATGTCGCTATCGACAGCAAATTGCGCGGCTGTGATCTCGTCAAACTTGCAGTGTCAGATCTGATCAAAGATGACCTCGTGCGCGAGCGGGTTTCCGTCATCCAATCCAAGACAGAACGACCCGTTCAATTTGAACTCACGGAAAACACACGCGAAACTGTCCTAGGTTGGATCAAAGCGCCGGAGATGTTTTCTTGCCATTTCATGTTCCCGAGCCGCTTCCACGATCGCCCGCACATCTCAACCCGTCAGTATGGTCGGATTGTTCGCGATTGGGTGACGGCGATCGGATTGGAACCGAGTGGGTACGGCACGCATTCTTTGCGCCGGACGAAGGCCGCGGAAATTTACCGCAAGACCGGCAACCTCCGCGCTGTCCAACTGCTGCTTGGTCACACCAAAATCGACAGTACCGTTCGATATCTGGGCGTCGAGCTTGAAGATGCTCTTACCATTTCAGAGCGTATAGACATCTGACTTGCCTTGGCGAGCGGCTCCGCCGTTCGCCATTTCGAAGGGATTATTTGTCTTTCATGAGGTGATGGGCCGTATTGCGCACATCCTGTGAGTTCACAGGAAGAGAACGTCAATTTGAAATGATTATCTCTTAATTGGCCGTTCGTTCACTTTGGTCGAGACTCAGCGCCGCCGAAGCCGTACGGTCCTCATCTGAAGCGATGTGATCGTGCCTCTACCATAGTACTTTCATGCATCGCTCAATCCCGCAGGGAGCCAATTCATCACAAGTCTCATTCAGATCGTTTATGCGTCACAGCCGTTTGGATACAATGAGCCGACACTGGCAGGCATTTTGCTCGATGCCAGACGCTGTAATAAGCGGGATGACGTGACCGGTGCGCTTGTTTGTAGACATGACATCTACCTTCAACTGCTGGAAGGTCCGGAAGATGCAGTGCGCGCAGCCTATGCTCGGATTTGTCGCGATGACCGTCATGCTGGGATCAAAGAACTCGTTAACCACAAGATACAAAGTCGCTTGTTTGCAAGTTGGGCAATGCTTCATGATCCTGCAAAGACATGGATTTGGACGGAAGAAGAAATCGCGAATGCGGCACTTGATCGCGCGGAGCCGACAGAAATCATAAAAGTATTCAAAGACCTATCGGATCGGTCCGAGAAACCGGCTGCGCATTGATGCAACCCCTTCGCGCAGCAATGCATACGCGATCCACGATTTGTAAATGGTGGGCGGAATGATGGCTGTGTACTCAGTGCCCGATGCGTTTACCACGCGAGAATGCGATCACATCGTTGCGGCAATTGCCAACGTCCCCACCAATGACGCGCTGCTTGTGGGCCGCAGTCGGGATCACAATCTGCGTCATGCGGAGCTCGTTTGGATGGACGATGTCGGAGACCTGAGCTGGGTTATGACCCGGTTGATTGAGCTTGTCAGTCATTCCAACAAGCAAAAGTTTGATTTCGATGTGCGCGAATTTGCGGAAAGCCCGCAAGTAGCCAAATATGATGCAACCAAAGGTGGCCATTTTGCCTGGCATTCTGACATTGGTCATAGTCTTGCCGCCGGCAAAAGAAAGCTCACGCTTGTGCTACAATTGAGCAATCCGGACACCTACGACGGGGGTGACTTGGAGATCAGGCCAAGTGCTCAAATCCAAATGGCCAATCGGGCGCAAGGATCTGTAAGTGTGTTTCCGAGCTTTCTACTGCATCAAGTAACGCCGATTAAGCGGGGCATTCGGCGTTCGCTGACCGTCTGGGCGCATGGTCCCGCGTTTCGCTGAAGGCGGCGAGAACAGGTAAAAATGGTAGACCCATGGACGGTGTTGGGAAAATGGTCAGGTTAGCTAGCATTGTAAATCAGGCGCTAAGCGACTACGTACACCATACAAAGTTGTGGTCTTCTTCGGCAAAGGCGCATCGCCTGCCAGAGCCAGTTGCAATTATCTATCATTAAAATTCGATTGTCGCATGCCGTGACAGGAATCTGACGCCTATGAAGGTTGCCGATGTTGTCGCTCACGACCATGCGTCATGTGCACCCGCTATGGCGGCCTGACGGACCAGCGATTTGCGACCAAGCATAGATTGCGTGTCGTCGGTCAAACGATCTCGAAACGGCTCTGACAAAATGTTTTGTCAGCGCAAAAACAGCGTGGCGGCGCATTCTCCGTCAAAGGATCAAAAATGACTTTTCCTGAATGGACGAAACCCGGCATCTACGGTGCTTTGGGTGGCGCGATTGCGGTTTCTATCTTGGGCTTCTCATGGGGGGGCTGGACAACAAGCGGCAGTGCCCAAACCATGGCACAGGACTTGGCTGCTGAAGAGGTGACTTTGGCGATGGTGCCGGTCTGCCTCAATATGTCAGCGGCTGATCCGGAACGCACAGAGAAGCTCGCAACTCTTCAGGATCTCTCTAGTTTTGGCCGCCGCAATGGAATGATGGAAACGGGCTGGGCCACGCGCCCAGGTACAGATACGCCAGATCGTGACCTAGCGGCTGCTTGCCTCGCGGGGCTTGAGTTGGATGGATCATAATTCGAAAGTACCGCCGCAATCGTCAGAGACAGTTTGCGGGACATCGATGTTGGCGGACGCTCGACCACTTTGGGTCGTTTTCATAGGTCCAATCATTGTTCTGCTACTCCTTGCAATGCCCGCCATGGCCCAGACCATGCCACAAAACGCCAGCGCAAAGAGCTATGGCGACGGTTGGGAATGCAATGTCGGGTATCGGCTCACGGACGAAACTTGTGCAGCTATTGTGGTCCCCGAAAATGCCTATGCGACAAACCGCACCTATGGACCCGGATGGGAATGTTATCACGGATTTCGCAAAGTTGACGGGGTGGCCTGCGTTGCAGTGATTGTCCCCGATGGTGGCTTTCTAGACCCCTCTGGCGAACGCTGGCGCTGCCTACGCGGCTTTCTCAAGGTCAACGATACCTGCCAAGAGGTCATCGTGCCTGAAAATGCCTATCTGGTGGATGGGTCCCTTGGGTCCACGTGGGAATGTAGACGCGGGTTTGATAAGGCGGAAGACAGTTGCGCGGCAATCACGGTTCCGATCAACGGATATCTGAACGGTTCTCGCTACGGTCAGCCTTGGTCATGTGAACGTGGGTTTTTCGAACAGGACGGTCTGTGCGAGGCCGTGATCATCCCTGAGTTCGCATATTTCGACGATGCGTCTTACGGTGAGGGGTGGAAATGCCAGCGGGGATATGCCGCTTCCGGTGCAGGCTGCCAAGTAATCGAAATCCCCGCAAACGCCCATCTCGACCGGTCGGGAAACCGTTGGGAATGCGACCAAAACTTCCAGAAATCCAAGGGGCTGTGCGTTCTCAATAACTGAGCGCGTCGCACCAAGACGTCCGCCTCAACACCTCGTCGAACGACAGTCTCAGCATCAAAAGGATGACAAGATGAAAACCGAAATCCAGACGGTAGATACCGTTCGCCGCCCCGTCAGGGGCGTTCAGGCGCCCCCCATGATACCTGACAAACAAGTACAATCCTCTTCGCTCACTCAAATCCCAACAGCGGTTGTCTACTGCGAAGGCAACTTTGCCAAAATTGACGGCAAGACGGCCAACGGCCTCGTGCGTCATTCAGAGGCCTACAAGATCATCTCCGTCATCGACAGCGCTCGCGGTGGCGAGAACAGCGGGCAGGTTCTTGATGACGTGATCAACACCATACCAATTCTCGGAAGCCTAGATGCCGCTGTCGCCCATGCGACCTCTATGCCTGATACCTTCATCTATGGAATGGCTCCCTCAACGGGGCGACTGTCGAAAGCTGATCGTAGTGTTGTGCTGGACGCGATCGCGCGCGGCATGAACATTGTCAGTGGCCTGCATGAGTACCTCAGCGACGACACCGAAATTGCGCAAGCGGCATCGGAACAGCAGGTTGCCATCCGCGATATCCGTAAACCCAAGCTGAGCAAAGACATGCGCTTATTCGATCGTAGCGTCGCAAGTGTTCATGCGCTTCGCATTGCCGTTCTGGGGACCGACTGCGCCATAGGCAAACGGACCACTGCGACGGTCTTAGCCCGTGCGTTGAACGCGAAAGGCATCAAGACCGTGCTGGTTGGAACAGGCCAGACGGGTTTGATGCAGGGGGCAAAATATGGCGTGGCCATGGACGCCGTTCCACCCCAATTTTGTTGTGGCGAACTTGAGGGCGCAATTGTTGCGGCCTCAGAGGCCGAGCAACCCGATGTTATCTTGATCGAGGGCCAAGGCGCGTTGAGCCATCCCGCATTCTGTACATCAGCGTTCATCCTGCGCGGCAGCCAACCCGACGCGGTTATCCTTCAGCACGCCCCAAAACGCGCACATCGCTGCGATTTTCCCAACATGCCAATGCCCACACCAGCAAGCGAGATCGCTTTGATTGAGGCGTTTGCCGATACCAAGGTCATTGGTGTTACGCTCAATCATGAAGGCATGTCCGTAGCCGAGATCACTGGTACCATCGCTGCCCTAAGCGAAAAACTCGGTCTGCCTGTGACTGACGCGCTCAGCCGACCAACGGCACATTTACTTGCGATGGTTGTTGCAGCCTATCCCGGTCTGCAGCAAGGAACACCCAAGGTCGCGGTTTGAGGTGCCCATGCATAGAAGTTGATCTGCGCAAGATACGCCACAACACGCAGACGATAGCTGAACGGTTGAAGAGACGTGGCATCCACGTGACCGCGGTGACCAAAGCCGTGTGTGGGCACCCGGCTATCGCGCGCGCCATGCTCGACGGCGGCGCTGCGGGCCTGGCTGAAGCGCGTTTGAGCAATGTGAAGCGGTTACGTCAGGCTGGCGTGACTTGTGCGATCACGTTGATCCGAACACCAATGCAGAGTCAGGTCGATGACGTCGTGCAAGCCTGTGAGGCGAGCTACAACACAGAGTTATCTGTGATTGCAGCGTTGGCCGCTGCTGCACGTCGGCAAAACAAGGTTCACGGCATCATCTTGATGGTCGAAATGGGTGATCGGCGTGAAGGGATCATGCCACACGACCTTGGCGACGTGGCACGGCGTGTTGTTGACATGCCCGGTGTGGCACTGAAAGGCATTGGGGCCAACTTCGCATGTCTCAGCGGGATCGCCCCGACGGCTGCAAAGATGCGGACATTGTCTGTGCTCGCGAATGATGTGGAGGGGCAGTGTGGCCCATTCATTGAGACCGTATCTGGCGGCAATTCTGCAAACCTGCCTTGGGCGTTTGGCGCGTGCACCACAGGCCGGATCAACGATCTGCGCATTGGCGAGGCCATACTACTTGGCGTCGATCCAATCACAGGGAATCAGATTGGTGGCATGTATCGGGACGCTTTTACGCTTGTCGCCGAAGTGATCGAGACGGATGCCAAGTCTGTGCACCCATCCATGAGCAATGCTGACCATACCTTAGCAAGAATTCGGCTTGTATCCGCCAACTTGGAAACGACGCGGATCATTCTTGCCATCGGGCATCAGGACACGGACGCAGCAGGGCTTTCAATGCCCCCCGGAAACACACTTATTGGTGCAACAAGTGATCATCTGGTCATTGGCACGAAAGATGCGGCGCTCTGCGTTGGATCGGAAATGCGGTTTCGGATGAACTATAGCGCATTGATGCGCGCCATGGCCGCTCCGGATATTGAGATAAATCGGCGCAATGACAGACCCGCGTCAAACGCACACAAGGTCCATGGCCCAGGCAAACACCTGGCATTAGTTTGAACAGTCCTGTTCAGACACGCCTGGATGAAATCAAAGAGGAGATTGCCACTTGGCAAAGCTGACAAAAACAAGCGTATTCAAAGCGCAAGGCTCCAAAGCGGAAACACCATTGGACAAGACAACCCGTGTCGTTCGGAAAATGGTCGAAGAAGAGGCCGAGCAGCGACAAACCAAGATGAACCGTCTCCGCAACGCGCGCCTTGAACGAGAAGCCAACACTCCGATAAAACCGTCGCGCTAGGGCATAGGGTAGCTTCAACCAGGGCGGCCGCAGTGGAACAACTTACGTTTCGTCTCCGTCTTTCAATCCAGCGGAGCAATCGGACATAATTGAAGGAACTACTCATGACGCACGCAGACGAGAGTACAACAAAAGTTCACTATATCTGTCAGACATATGTGGAACAGAAGCCCGGGCGCGACGGGCAAGCGAGCCTGAAGATTGGAAAACAGTTTCAGTATTCCACCGCAGCAGAAGCTCAGAACAGAGCAGAACGGGAAGCCCTGTCCGAGGATTGTGCCGGTGCGGATGCCTATATGATTGGTGAAGACCCTGAAAGTGGTGAGGTTGGATCACCGAGCTTTCTGGTCAGGCTTGGAAACGTCCCGGAAACGGATGACTTCTAAAACCACCCCTTTGGCAAAGTGCCTCCCAAGAGACGTACCCCACCGTGGGCCGAGTTTGTTAGAAAAGCGGCTAATGGCGAATCCGCAGGTAAGGCACCGACTGGCCTAACGCCATAAGTTTGAATGACGGCTTTGATGATATCATCTGCATCACAGCGGCAACTATGCTGCAATTGCGAGAGAATGCTGCGTCAGCAATAGCTACAATTGCACAAGTCCGCTTCGTCCCGCGGTTCGCCCATTGAGTGAGACCGAAGCGAACGCTCAATTTGAGGCAGTAAGCGGTCATCGGCTTTATACTATGTTGGTAACCGAAATCGCTAACTCTCCGACAGCCCATCAATATCTGGATGATTTGGCAGTGGAGGAACCATACACCAATGACTTGGATTGACGGGTTCATGCTCGAACTGACCTGGTGCTGTCAGACGCAGAGCGTTGCTGAATATTTCAATAGCCCAAGTCTCTTCATCATCATCCCAAAATAATTTGCCGAAGTGGTCAGTTGTGAACTTTCCGGAGAGGCCCTGAATTCGAAAGTATCCCACGACTCGGTCGGTGTGCAGTTCCGCTTCGGTTGGCGGGCGATCTTCGAACTTGATCCATGAGGTTGCAGGGTCTGTCATACTTATCTACGTCCCAATCTGCCTAACCGTGCGAGTTGCGCCAACATCTGCGATCCGGTCCCGGTCGATGGATTGCCCCCTGCGGATGTCACATTGGCCATCCCCGGCCGTTGAGGCATTTGTTGCACCGCAAACATCTGCCGCGCTCTGAGTGCGGCGTATTCGGCCCCACTGGCACTCCCAACGAGATAGCGATTGTACGCTTGCTGATTTCCCATGGCCGCGCGTGCAAATCCATAGCTTCCGCCCAAGCCGCCAGACAAGGCTGGCATCATGATGTTTCCGGAAATCGCCCGCACGATGAACGGTGTCGCGATGATGAACCCTTTGGCCATCAACACCATCATAAAGAACGGGATAAGGGCCCCAATGTTCGTCGCCCCCTCAGGATCGCCAAGCTCTCCGATCAGTGCAGACGACACGCCAGTGATCGTTGCGAACACACCAGCCACGACAATCGGATAGATTGCAAAGGAAACCAGCGCCGAAAGCCACCGCGCAAAGTAGTCTTTGGTCACGTCAAAAAGCGTCAGGAAAATCATCACCGGCGCAATCCCGATCAGCAGGGCGATCATTAAGCGGGATGCGACCAAGATGAAGGCAGCTAAGCCGCCCAAAATCGACAGCATGAGCACGCCCACAATGTCGAGCATGGCCCCCGCCATCCAGTTGAGCTCTGACCCCGCAGCATTGAGATACTCGCCTAGCTCGGCAATCAGCCTGTCAAATTCCTCCGCGAAGGTCCCAGACGGGCCGGGCACGCCGCCGCCCACAGACGCGACGAGCGCCCCGGCAATACTGTCGATCCCCGCAAGGATGGCTCCCGAGAGCGCGTTGAACTGCACCCAATTGGTCGCAAATATCCCGATGAGCCCGATCTTGACTGCAAGCCAGAACGCCGTTCTTCCGTCCATCGCTTTGTATTGGTAGATCATGTTCAGGAAGACGAAGATGACGACAACCGTAGTTCCAAGGACGAGTAGCGTCCCCACCGTTGCAGCAACAGACCCGAACTGAGTTTCGGCGGCCGTGTCGAGATAGCCTTGGGAGGTTTCAACGAAGTAGGTGACAACGCTCATTTCAGGAGTTCCCTACCAATTGCCTGCGGCTTCGCAGATCGCTTGGGCTTGAGATCGAAGTTCATTTGCACGACGGTTATAAAGATCCGAGGCTTGCAGCATGTCTGAACGGTCCGCATCGGAGTGGTTTTCTTGGAAGGTGTCTTCGGCTGAATCCCAAGTTGGGAAGCGCGTGGCGCAGTCGCAGGATCCTGTCTCTACGATCCGCTCCATGTTCTGTGCTCGGTAGATGTCCTGAACCAAGACACGCTGGTAGGCGTCTCGCAGTGCGATGTTTTCCATCCAAGCGGGCTCGTTTGGGCGTTCGGTGCAAACATCCGGACTGCTCTCGAGGCTGGGGATCAGATTGCGTTCCGCCAGCAAGGGCGGTGCAATCAGGCCCAGAACAATCGTGAGACAAGTGAGGCGGACAATACGATGCATCACCCTTTGCCTCCAAAATCGGCGCCTTCGGAGGTTTCACGTTTCAGGAAAGCCGTGTGCCCGATACTGGCAAATTCGGACGAGCTGATTGAGACCACCTCCCAACCGACCTGGCCCTTCGCATTCAGCGCGGCCTGCATCTCGATCAGGCTGTTTTTGCGATCCATCGGGAACGACAGGATTTCGTATTCATAGGTTGTCATGCTATCGTTCCAATCTGTTCCATGCCGGGGAGGTAGAATTCGGTGATGCCGCGCGCGCCGTTATGACGCCCGGTTTGGATAATCACGTCGATAGAGTTTTCGATGTATCGAACCATGTCCGCATAGGTCATCGGGATCTCCGTCTTGAGGGCGGCGATCGCCAATCGCTGCACCGCCAATTGCGGGGTTTCGGCATGTAGCGTGGTCATTGATCCGCCGTGACCCGTATTGATGGCTTCCAAAAAGGTCATGGCCTCTTTCCCGCGCACCTCGCCGAGGATGATCCGGTCCGGCCGCATGCGCAGCGTCGCGGTGAGAAGAACATCTGCGGTTTGGAATGCTGTATCGCGGTTGGCGATAAGAGTGACCGCGTTTGGTTGAGCGGGCAGAAGCTCGGCGGCCTCCTCGATCGTTATGATCCGCTCCTCAGCGCCGACATGAGAGAGGATTTTGCGGGCGGCCACGGTTTTGCCTGTCGACGTACCACCCGAGACGATCATGTTGAGCCGGTTCGCAACGCAAAAGGCCAGTGCATCGTCGATCACGCCGGATGCCACGACTGCGCGCAATTCTTGGGTCTTCTCCTGCCGCATCTCTTCAAGCTTGCGTTCCTTGCCAAACAGAAACGACAGTTCGATGTTTTCGAGGGAAAGGCTTGAGAAGAACCGCAAGCTAATCGACATGGCCGATATTACGGCAGGCGGCGTGATGACCTGCGCGCGGATTGGGCGATCTTTGTAGGCAATCGAGACCGATACAATAGGCCTGTCCTTGCTCATAGTGGTATTTGCGCTGGACGCAATCTGATTGCCAAGGTCTTTGACCTCCGTTTCAGTCAGCGATTGATCCAGAAGACGCATGAAGTGATCGCCCTGGAATTCACCCCAGCAGGTGCCGTCCGGATTGATACAAATCTCGATGACATCGTCGCGGGACGCGGCGTCCAGCTTATCAAGTGAGGTTTGAAGATAACTCAGCGACATAGGATCAAAAGATCTCCAGATCGCGGTCGACCATGACGGTGACACGCGCGCCTTGGTCGACGTCGATGACGGGACCGATAGAGAGATAGTCGCTGATCACGCTGTCAGTCGCATCGGCCAGATCATCGCCAACATCCTCAAGAACACCTGCTGTGGCTTCGTCTTCTACAGAGGCTGCCGCCGCACTCGGGGCCGCCGAGATGAGCGAAATCAGAGCTGTGGAGCCAAACCTTTCTGCAAAGCGCGTATCGACAAACCCTGTCACGCCGGAGCGCCCCAACTCATCCCCACCAAAGGAACTGATCTGGATGGCTTGATGGTCCGGTAGGATGATCCGGTCCCAGGCAATGGTGACGCGCTGCTGTGCAATATCTAGCCCCGAGCGATAGCGCCCGATCAGGCGCGACCCGCGTGGGATGAGAAGGCGCGATCCGTCAAAGCTGAAGACGTCTTCTGAGACAACGGCGCGGACCTGGCCGGGGAGGGAGCTGTCGAGTGCGGTTTCCATGACAGCCTGTATCATCGTGCCTTGAATGATGGTGTTGGATGGGTTGGCGATGACTTCGGCTTGGGTGACGGAGGTCGGCAACGCGCCGTTCAGGACAAAATCTGTCACTTCGCCGAATGTGCGCTCTGCAAGCGGTGTTTCATTCGCCCCGGACGTTCCGCCAAATGCAATCGTAGGGGAGGTAACGCGGCGCTCCTGAAACGCACGTTCTTCTGCTGCGCGTCGCTCAAGATCAGCCATGCGGCGTGCCTCCTCTTCGCGGCGCAACCGTTCTGCCTCTCTCGCAAGGAGGTCTTCTTCGGACGGTCCGATAGGAACCGGCGCAGGCACTGGCCGATTGGCCTCCAGTTGGGCCAGCTCTAGGTCCATACGGATTTGTTCCAGTTCGCGATCACGCGCCGCCAGTTCGTCCTGAAACAGCTGTTGGGCTGTTTCGGACGCAGTTTGCAAGGCCGCGATCTGAGCTGTCAGCCCATCAATGGCGTCTGCGGCTGCCGTATCTTCTTCGACTACAGGTTCTGGCGCGTTGCGCAATTCCTCGATCTGGGCCTGAAGAGCAGCCAATTGCGCGAGAAGCTCTGCGTTGGGCTCAGAAGGTGCGGCCGGCGCTACGACAATCTGGGTTTCCGGGGCAGGGGGCGGAGGTATGGCTTCGATCGCACCAAAGCCGTCACCCTCATTTTGAAACACATCAGGTGTGGCTGTTGGCAGAGCCGTTTCCTCAACTGGTCCGGAAACCATGTAGAGAACGGCGCCACCTGCACCAACGAGTGCGACGACAATGAGGGCCAGAAGAGGCGAGCGTCTAGCCTTAAGTGAATCTCCGCGATTTCCGCCCTTTTCTAGTGCGGCGAGGCGTTTTTCGAGCTCTGCGTCCCCTGTATCGCTCATGATGATGCCCCCGCCGGCGGTGTCGCCTGAATGCAAACCACTTCATCCCCAAGACGCAGCACCCACTGCGTGTTCACGCCTGAGACGCGGATCACACCATCCTCGATGGCCTGCGTGTTTACCGTGCGCTCGCGGCCGCTGGAATATCGGAAGATGGCTGGCACCGGCGCATTTCGGGCAAACGCGAAATACGTAAACGTCCCATCATCCCAAACCCGCGTCGGTGTGAACTCGGTTTGTGTGCTGGCCCCATAATTATAGTTGGGCGCTTGTTGGGCAATGGCACGGATTGGCCTCGCGTCATCATCCGGATAGCGAAACTGGACCACATAGAAGGTGGGGCTTTGGGTCTCTTGCACGTTGAAGTAATAGCTGCGCCGATTGGTATAGACGGTCACGTTGGTATGGACGCCGCGCGCAACTGGCTTAATTGCAAAGGCTTGCCCGCCGGGAACACCATCGATCTCAAAGCCTTCTGTGTCACCTGCGATGATGGAGCGGATGCTTTCACCTTCATCGAACTCCACCGTTGTCACATGTGTAAGGGAGACGTTGAGGCGATAGACCTCGGCCTCTTGATAGGTTGCGAACCGGACGCGGCTGTCATTGGGTCCGCCGCGTGGGATGGCTTCAGCAATGGCCAAACCCGGCATCACGGCAAGCATGAGAATACTGAATAACTTTGTAAGCAAACATGCGTTTTCGGAATGAGTTGTGTCGCCAATACCCTGCCGCGCTGCGCGCTCTCGGGACATTGGCGACAAGGTATTTTGAGATGAATTCCAGAAACGCATTAGTTCTCCAATCTGTCGGAGCGGATGGAATATTCCAGCACGGTGAAGCCAAAGGGATTGGACCAAACCTGATCGATGGATCGGCTGGTCTCGGGACGGAATTCAAAAAGGAGGGTGGCTGTAAAGAGCCCAGTCTGCACACCGTTGATCGAGTTCAGGCGTTTGCGCAGGCGGACCGTTGCGCGATTGATGCCGATCCGATTGATGCTGAGGACTTCGACCTCCAAGCGTCCACTCGTGCCGTAAAGCGTTGGTGGGTAGTCCGCATTGGCACTGTTCCAGATTTGGCGCAAGGAGGCTTCGGCCGCGCCGTCTGATCGGCGCAAAACGCTGCGGACCCGAACATCATTGTCGAGTTGGTTGTAGACCTCGCGGTCACTAATATAACGGAAGACTTCCGCCTCAATGATCGCCTGGTTTTCCGTGACGGTCGTTGCCCCAACAGAGGCCTCCGGCAGGGCAAAGCCGGTCGCGGGATCATAAGGTACCACGACAGGCGGCGGATCGACATCGAGGATTGCGACGGCGGCAGCACTCAGACACCCGAGAATGCCAAAGATAAGGCCAATCAAGCCAAGCCGCTGCCAAAGACGTTCGCGCCGCAGCGCACCGTACACCAGCTCTTCTTCAATAATTTCTTGTTCACTCGCCACGCATCACACCTCAATTTGCACTGAGATCAGGCAAGGTAAAATCCATGAACCGCTGCTCTTCGGCGATGGTTGCTGCATCGATCACCCCACCGGTGCCGTCACCGACGGTTTGAATAGCTTCAAGCTGCCACATGGCAACAAGCGCAATCGCAAGTTCTGCCGTCACACGCGTGTTGAGATCGACGCTTTCCTTCAACTCATCCATGTCATCGATCAGGCCAACGAGCCGATCCACGCGTTCGAGAGATTGTCCCGCATCGCCGTAGCTGTTTTGCGCTGCGGCTGAGACCAGCGCGCCAGTTGTGGCTTGGGTCGCAATCCGGTTGGCGCTCGCGTTCCCGCTACTGGCCATTTCCGAGAGCGTATCGTCGTCAAACCCAAGATCGGCCAAAACGCGGTCCATCTGGGTTTCGATCTCGCCTGCGCCCGACCCGGACAGACCAGAAAAGTCCCCATTCTTGATGGCTTCGATGGTCGCGATGATGTCACCGAACTCTTGATCGAGGAGGCCGTTGAGCTCGTCCTCCATCTGCGTGCGGATGATTTCTGGCAACTCGGCGAGACGGGTGAGGGCCTCATAAGTGCGCTGCAGCTCTGCAAGTTGGTCCGTGAGTGTGGCAAGCTGTTCGCGCAACTGGGTCAGCTGTTCGTTTTGCAGAATTTCGTCTTCGATCATCTGCCGGAGCTGCTGGATGTTCTGGGCAATGTTTTGGGTGTCGACGACGGGCACGCCTTGGGCGAGGGCAGGGGCGGGGTGCGCGAAGTGGAGCCCTGCGACTAATGCGCCAACCAATGCAGTCTTTAGTGCCCAATTTGATTTTAGCATTAGTCCAGCTCCTCGATTGTGAAATCCATGAAATCCCCTTCGACCATCCGAGCGGAGGCTTGGGCCAGTTCTTCCGCACTCAAGACGCGGGTCCTTGTTGCTTGCAGCCGAATGCGAGCGGCGACGAGACGCACGAGTTCAGCCCGCGCATAGGTGTTGAGCGCAACACTTTCTTGCACGTCCTCGGTCGTAGATATCCGCTCAACGATATCGCGAATGCGCAGGGCGGCCTGGCGGATCGCAGCAGGGGAGTTGTTTCCGTAAAAAGCAGCGCCATGCCCTGTGATAGAGAGGTTGGCATTGGCCAATAGCGCTGGATCGATTGTTCCCAAGGCTTCGATACCGCCGATGCGGCTGAGATAGAGATTGTAGCGTTCAGGGATGACGGTGACGTAGTGCTGGGTTTCGCGAAACGGCGGCACGCCGCTGTATTCAAACACGCGGCCCGGTCCTGCATTGTAGGCGGCAAGCGCGTTGATGATGTTTCCATCGAAGGTGTTGAGTTGCGTGGCCAAATACCGCGCGCCGCCATGCACCTGAAGGTAGGGGCTATCGTAGTATTCCGGATTGATACCTAGATCGCTCGCGGTGCCCGGCATGATTTGGGTCAGGCCAAATGCGCCAACGGGAGACCGCGCACCAATTGTAAACCGACTTTCTTGCCAAATCAGAGCCTGTAGAAGGGCGCGCCATTGGACCACAGATAGTCCGGCGCGCCCGACACCCGCAAAGCCGCTGGTTTCTTGCGCGACGCGGATAATGAGTTGTTCGATATTCTGGGCCGCGTCGCCAAACATCTGCGTCCCCGCGGGATTGGGATCAACCGCGCCTGAGCCATATACGGCCTCCACCGACCGGGCAGGATCGCCGCTGCCAGAATCCAAACTTGACACCATGGCGGGTAGGCCTTGGCCTCCAAAGCTGGTTTGGGCGTCGAGAATACGCGTCAGCGTTTCCAGTTGCTGGCGTTCGATTTCGGCAATGAGTTCGCGCACGGATAGCTTGTCGGCTTGTGTGGCCAGATCAACTTCACGATCACCGGTTTCCACGATGTCGCGTGCGGTCAGACCGCTATCGACCGTTGGCACGCCTTGAGCCAAGGCGAGACCGGGCAGCAAAGACACGCAGAGGATATAAGCGAGCTTAGACAGCAATGTCACCCTCCAGAGTGCCAAGAGGCGTGAAGGTGCAATCGGGATCAACCGGCGCAACTGCCGCAAGGAACGTAAAGCAATTGGCCTGCGGCTCTTGGTATTGTGCGCAGGAGGCAAGCATGCCGAGCGCGGCAATGAGGATCAGTGGTCGTGTCATGTCAGTCTCCAGAAATCAGGTCGGTCGCGATAATCAGCGCCAACAAGCGCTTCACCCTTCTCCATGCCGCCGAGGATGGTGAGATTGTGGCCAAGTGCGCTGAGATCGGCGTCAACGACGATCGATCCTTGGTCGTCGCGAATAAGCGCAAGCCGCGAATTGCTGCCCGTGTTCAAGAGCACGTCGAGTTCTTTCTCGAAGAGGTTCAGCATGGCGTAGTCAGACGCATAGGCGCGGATATTGGGCAGCAGGATTTGCGTCGGGACCGCTTCGACAATGGTTTTCCCGGTGCGTGTGCGTTCGAGCTGGCTGGCATATTGCGTCATCATCACAGCAACGGTGTTTTGCTTTCGCGCGGTCACCAGCCAGTTTGACAGACGTTCGGCAAAATAAGCGTTGTCCAGCGCCTTCCAGGCTTCATCAATGACGATGATTGTGGGGCGGCGGTCTTCGATTTCACGTTCAACGCGGCGGAACAGGTAGCTCAGGACAGCCATGCGTTCTTTCTCGGACTCAGAATCCAGAATACCCGTTAGATCAAACCCGATCACATCGCCTTCGAGAGAAAACGTGTCTTCCAAGGACTGACCAAATATCCAACCGTAGCGACCATCGCTGGTCCACTCGAGCAGTCGCTGGTGCAAATCGCCGCCATCATCGGTGGAGACAAAGAGCGAGGCGAAGTCTTTCCAATTACGCAAAGCTGGATCCGTTGCGTTCGCGTTCTGGCGCACGACCTCTTGGATGCGATTGGTTTGAATGGGCGTCAGCGGTTTGTCCGCGCGGTAGAGCAGGGTGGCCAGCCAGTCCGAGAGCCAAGCCGTGCCGCGATCGTCCACCTCGGTCCAAAGCGGGTTGAGGCCGGTGGCTTGTCCAGCCTTCAATGCTGCATAGTTGCCCCCATTGGCGCGGACCGCCATCTCCATCCCAAGGCGGTAATCAAAGACGAAGATCCGCGCGCCCGCTCGACGGGCTTGGGTCATGAGGAAGGCAGAAAGGACGGATTTACCAGATCCAGGCCGTCCCATAATTAAGGTATGTCCGCTGGTCGGCTCTTTGTCTGGGCTGCCTTGCTCGTGATAAGAGAACCGATAGGCACTTTGCTCAGGCGTCGGCAGCATGGTAATCACCTTGCCCCATGGCACGTCATCGCCCTTCTTGCCGAGTTGCGTGCGATGAAACGCTGCAAAATCTGCAAAGTTGCGGTTTGTGATCGCACTGGCGCGCACGCGCTTGGGCTGATTGCCGGGATGTTGGCTGAGGTAATGTGCTTTCGCTGCGACCCGCTCGCCGATCATCTTCACGCCTTCGGCAGCGGCAGCGTTGACGATTTCCGCGCTCAGCGTCTGCAGCTCATCCAGCGTGTCGCAGAAGATCGTCACGACCATGTGGTGCTCGCCAAAGCTTTGGCGTTTGGCTTCAAGATCATCGGCGGCGATATCCAGCGCTTCCATCAGCGACAAGGCAGCGTCCTGTGACGCCTGCATCTGTCGTTTCTGGCGCTTGATCCGTCCGGCCATGAGGTTGGAATTGATTGGTGTGAACGAATGGGTGACGATCATGTCGACCGGTAGGTTGAGCATGTCGAACATCGTGCAAGATGTGGCCTCGGAATACTCGCCGATGGTGAAGCTTTTGCCGTAGCGATGACCAACGACGCCTTCTGACAGCTCAAAATGATCCTCTAGGAATGTCACGCGGGTGTTGGCGACATTAAACGACAGAAAACCGTAGGTATTGGCAGGAAAAAGCGGCAGCTCCTGGCCGGTATTGAGCGCCCCGAGGAACCCAACCAACTCGCCAGACTTCGCAGGCAACACACGCGGTTTGAGATCGGCCAGCCCCGAGGCAAAGACATTCACGGCCTCATTCAGCCGGCGAAGGCGTTTTTGAGTTTCTTCTTTGAGGCGCTCTGGTGCGCTGCGATTGAGAAAAGGAAGAAAACTCTTGGACGGCGGACGGTGCATGACTGTGAGAGTCAGTGTTTTGTCGCGCAGCCCGCTAGTCGCCAGCTTCTCGCGCCACTGGCGATCCACTTCGCCTGCAAAGCTCTCGTCGCGCACTGGTTCAAGCTCCGGCGCAATCGCTTTTGAGACCTTATGTACATAGTAGCTGAATTCTGGACCTAGCTGGGCGACGATACGGGCAAAGAGGGACGTGACCTTGTCGAGGTAGGCATCATCAGTTGTATAACTGTTGACCCCATCCAAGCGGATGCATTGGAATAATTCGTTTACCCGCGTGCGCACCGTTTGATCATCGACCAAACTGACATAAGGCAACATATGCGCGAGGCGCGTTTCCCGGGCGTACCAGTCTGGCGTCAAGGTGCGGGTATCGAGTGTTTCATCACGGGGCATAGCTGTCCCCACCATGAACTTGCCGGTTTCGGGTGGGCGGTGTTTCCTGCAGCGCCTTCATCATCACGTCAATGAATCGCGGATCCCAATCGGCTGCTTTCCACAAGACGGGATAGAGCACGATCGCAACCCCAAGGATCACGATGTGCTGGACCCAGACGAACAGCAGCACCGAGCCAAAGAGCCAGACCATGGCGTACATGATGGGCAGGCCCAGTAGCTTCGGCGGGCGCACAAGGCCGAGGAAGAGTGGCGCGCGTTCAGCCACCGGCAAAAACCGCGGCGACGATTGTGGGGGCAGCCGCAACACCGGCGATGCCGACGAGGACCCAGAGTGCCTGGCGCAGATCGATGATGTTGAAGAACCAGCTGAGAAAGACGCCTAAGACAGCCAGCGTGGCGATCACGACACCAAGCGGTCCGGTCAGCGCATCGACGATGCCCTGTAGCAAACTTTGGATCGGGGAGAGATCGATGCTTTGCGCAAGCGCAGGGTCGGCAATCAGCAAGAACAGCGCCAATGATGCCGCAAATATGGATGTCAGATGTCTCATGGGTTTGTTCCTTTCAGTCGAGCGGCCACCGCCATGACGCGGGCCACATGATTTTGGGTTTCTCGGTAAGGGGGGATTCCGCCATATTGGCGCACGGCGTCGGGGCCGGCGTTGTAGGCAGCCAATGCAAGACGCGGATCGCCGAACAACTCCAGCATCATTGCAAGATAGCGGGCGGAACCATCGAGGTTCTGGAGGGGATCACGCGGATCGACACCAAGATCGCGGGCGGTTGCCGGCATCAGCTGTCCAAGGCCAATGGCACCAGCGCTCGAAACGGCATTCTGGCGGTACGCGCTTTCAATTTCTATGTTGGCGCGGAAGAGTACGAGCCAGTCTGAAACCGAAAGTCCCGAGCTGCGCAAACCGGGATGGCTACCGTAACGTAGCGCTGTGGTCTCAATCGCCGTAAGAACATCCGGACGGGGCAGGGGAGCACGCGGCGCGATGGCCGCAATGCGGGTTTCTTCTGTTTCTGCGATATCATCAGGTGCGTCCAATATCGCGAGCGCATCGGCCGCCGTACCTTGACCCACACCGTCGTTGTAGTTCCGAGCAAAGCTGTTTTGGGATTGCGTGGCGGTCAGCGAGCCGTCGCTCTCCATGACCAGAACCATTTGGGCTGCTGCGGGTGGAGCAAACAGCCAAAAGAAGAGAAGGCTAGTCGCTGCTGCCTTCGTTGCGGCTAGCGAGTTTGTGAGTTGTTCGCTGGCCTTCTTCGAGCGGAACATCGGCGTGGGAGAAGCCAATGCCAACGAGGAACGAGACAACGCCCGTGATGGTTTTGAATTCGCGGATTTTGATATCGTTGTGAGTTGTGCGGGTCCGAGCCGTGACCAATAGCTTTTCCACGCCCTCGTCAGAGACGGCACGCATGATCCACACGCCGTAATAACTTGGACCTTTCTTGTGCGCAGTTTCCTGGCACAAGATCTCGGCGCTATAGCCGCTTTCCACGAGTTCGCGGAATCTAGCCTCAGTGACCACATTCGGTGCTTCTACTTCCCAGTTCATAACTGCGATCACACTTCTCTATTCTCGAGACGTAGGATCGCACTGCCCACCATGGACATTACGAACATACGAAAGTATATTAACGAAACGCAAGGTATATTATTGCGACTCTGATGTGGTATTTGCCCTCGGCCTGATCGGTACGAGGGCTTTGCCGTGCCGCGTCATATAAAGGATTCTTGGCAAAAGATGAAGCTACTGCATTTGGTCCCGCAGGTTATACTATTGAGTGCTGTGGTTGGGAGTTCAGCCAGCAGTGCAACCTGTCTCGCGCCAGAGCGGCCCTTTGTGCCGAGCGATCCGCAAGCTGCTCGAGAATACGCAGACCTCATCCAGAACGACTTCGAGATCTACATTCAGGATATACAGAGCTATTTCCGCTGCCTTGACGACGAACGGGCGCGCGCGTTTCAGGAAGCGCGGGAGGTCAGCGCAGAATATGGGCGGTTCTTGGGGACACTTGAACGTTAGCCTAGCCCGACAACCAGTCTAAATGCTGGGCAATCAAATTCGAGGCTTAAGAAGTTCCTGCGCCTCAATATCCAAGGCCCTGGCGATAGCTTCAATCATGTCAATCGTTGCCGCATGCTTTGCGTTTTCAATTTTGCCAATGTAGCCCCGATCAATGTCGGCGCGATGCGCAAGGGTTTCTTGGCTGAACCCTTTGGATCGTCGCGCTTCCTGAATATTCAAACCAAGTTGTATCCGTAGCTTCATGCCAAAGGCAGAGCCCAGATGTAGAGTATATAACCACGCAATATATTCTACATTCGGATGGTAGACTATTGTCTTCGGCTAATAATTTCCCGAATTGGGGTCCAGCGCCAAGATAGGCGAGTACAAAGTGGAAATTGCACGTGAGGGTTGGGCATAAATTTTGACATCGTCATTTTTTCAAACAAAGGCCGAAGTGCCTCTCAGAATTCATGATCAATAGTATTCAAGCCAAGGCGGTCTCTAGCCCACGAATTTCTAGCACCGCGACACTAGGATAAACCCTCAACCCCACAAAACCAAGTTGCTTTCTGGCGTCGCGACATCCGGCCAGCAAGTCCAAAGTGAATTAGATAGTGACCCATTTTAACGAAGAAGCATCACCCATTGCTCGGCTGATTGGAACCGATGCCAAGCGCACGGTTGGTTGGGTGTACGCTTGGGAGACCTCGGAGTTGTCGATCCTATGGATCAACGAGCGAGATGCGGTCGCGTTTATTGACCCTCCATTGTGTCCTGAGAGATTGGCGAAGGCCAAGGCAACAACGCCTGAGGATGTGATTGCCTTCCTGACTGCGCTTTTGAATTTCAGTACCGAGTGACGGATTGCAGCGGGGCAACCGGCTTGTAGAGATGTGGATTCATAGGCATTTGCGGAGGCACACTCCGGCAGGGGCCATGCTGTTGAGCTTCAAACCGGCCATTCATCTTACCTGCAGCTAACGGCAAGAAGGAGCCCGACTCGGCCATTATGATTTTGTGCTGCGTGCGCTCGCAGCGAGGAAAATGCGGCATGAGCGAAAAACCTCATGCTGTCGCGCGGCGGGAGAAACCGCCATTCGAGGATGCCGCAGCATGGTTTTGGAGTCGAAATTACAGGTCGCGGGATATTGATGCCGTTCCAGATCTGCATCCTAAGGCCCGCTTTGATTGCTGATCGCTAGTATTAAATCATCAACCAAAGCATCACGACGGCCATACCAACCATCATCAGGTTCTCGGTGAGGCTTACAAACCCAAGTGGTACGTTTGAATTTCCACCGACGCACGCGCATTTCAGCTCGCGTTTGTCGATGTAGACGGCTTTGAAGACGCTGATGGCTCCGATACTCGCAACCAGGAGCGCAGCGGGCGCGGACACCCAGGTCAGGATCATCCCGGTCATGAGGATACCCGCGCCGGTTTCTATGAACGGATAGATATAGGCGTAAGGCACCCATTTTCGCGCGAGTAAATCGTAGTTGAGGAACATCGTGGTAAAGCCTTCGACATCGCGCAGTTTCTGCATACCGAGAAGGATCATCGACACCGAGATGAACCAGCCAAGTGTCTGCCATGTGATTGCTCCGAGAAATCCAATGGAAAGTGCCACTGCGGTAAGCGCTGCAACAGCGAACAAATACAACACAGGTCGATAGGTTGTTGCTGTAGGATCCCAACCGGTTAGTTTCTCGCGCAGGTCTGTGTAGCCACCAACGCGTTCGCCCTCGATCCAGGCCTGGGGTGTCGTATTGACGTCGTGCTTAGCCTTGAAGGCATCCACTTCGGCGCGGGTTCGGAACAGCCGGTCATCGACGTCATAGCCCTGACGTTCGAGAAGCCAACGCGCCTTTTGCCCGGATGGGCATAGATGATCTGGCAAGGCCATTCGGTAAAGCACAGCAGTTTTGCCAACCGCTTCTTCAGCCGGATTTGTTTCAATTTCAGCAACATCGCGTGCGTCTTTAGGCATTGGCTTCTCCGTTTGCGTGCTTCGTATGCGGGTGCGGTGCTTGCGTTTGCACTGCTTAGCTCCATATACCCCCCTAGGGTATATAATCAAGACCGCGAGATTTAATCCCGTGTTCTCTCGACTTTTTCTCCGCCACCATGCGAAAAGAAGGCCATGCACAACAATCGCGTAGCCACTCTAAAACGTCTCAATCGCCTTGAAGGACAGGTCCGCGGGATCGCCCGGATGGTCGAGGAAGATCGCTATTGCGTTGATGTGTTGACGCAAATCGCAGCGGTGCGGGCAGCGCTCAAGGGCGTGGAGAAGCTCGTGATAGATGATCACGCATCACACTGCATTGAAGATGCGCTTGCATCGGGGGACCGAGAGGATCAGCGAGCCAAATTCACGGAACTGCTCGAATTGCTCGACAAGGCGCGAGGCTAGGTCGTTAGAGATTGACGGGTGGTGTGGTTACACTCGTGATCGTTGCGGTTGCCAACAGGATCAGGACAACAGCTAGCATTTCAACTGAAATAGAACGGCGCAGAGCATGTGTTGCGCCAGGTTTCTCGGCGCGCATAGCAGGGACAAGCCTCACCTTATTGAAAGCCGCAAAGCCCAGAAGTACCGCAACAATCGCGACTTTGAACAAAAGCCCTAAGCCATAGGCTGTTCCGAACAGGGCAGCGACGGAACCTGAAAGGAGCCACGCGAGCGCTGTACCCGCAAGGATCAGGGCGGCCACTCCGAAAGCAGCGACATTGCCAAAGTGGTGCAACACATCAACGCCAGAGGGAGCAAGCGCCGCGCGGCGCAAAGGCAAAAGCGCACCAACCCATAAAGCTGCGGTCAGTAGGTGAAGAACAATCAAGACAGCAAGAACCAATCTGGGGTCACCCAGGGCGTGGCCCACCTGAGCAAAAGATATGGCTACGGCAAGGCTGCCCACCAAAGCAATCCACTGCCCTATACGGGGGACCAAAACCGTCAGTATCGCAAGTTCGCCAAATCCACGCCAAATCGCGGCGGTGCCAAGTGGGCTTTCCCAAACAAACCCGAGCATCATTGGGTCCGTTGCTCCCTCAAAACCCATCCCGGATATGCGTGCCGCACGAATGCCGAAACGTGCAGCCAAGACCGCGAGGCCAACCAGTGCCGCACCGACCGCAAGCTGCCGAGCAAGGCGTAAGACAGACACCTCAGCGCGCTTCGCAAAGACGAAGGAAAACAGCACGCCCCCCATCGCGAGCAGAGCCGCGCCATAGCCAATCGCTTTGGCCACAATGGCTAAAGCGGCAAGACCGTCGATGGGAGCCAGTCCAGTCACTCTGCGACGGTAAAAGAGAAGTTACCCTGCATCGGGTGACCGTCTGAGGCCATGCCGCGCCAGTCGAAACGGTAGCTTCCAGGCGCAAGCTCTTCCAATGGCACTGCTCGGAATTCCGTTGTTGGTTCCATACCGGTCTCGCGTTCGATTTCGATGTCATCATCGGTTGCAGTCAGCGTGACGGAAATGATGCGCATCGGATCATCGAACCGCATCGAAAGCTCTGAAACTTCCGTGACAGTCGCGCCATCAGCAGGTGTCGTTGCTTCGGATTTGGAATGCGCCGCAGCAACCATTGGAGCAATTGCGACGGCCAAGCCAAGAAGAAATTGTTTGATCATCTGAATTTTCCTTTAATCGGACTGGGAATTGAGTCTGCCGTGATGCTCTCGAATATCACTGGGCCAGGTTGATTTAATGAAGGATAGCACGGCAATGATCTCTTCATCGCTGAGCACTTCTTCATAGACAGGCATACCGGATGGGGGTGCATTCTCCATCAGTCCGGCAAGCCCATATTTGGTTAGGGTGAAGAGCGTTTCATCGTCGTGGTGCCACGTGTGCCCGGTCGCGTCATGCGGCGGTGCTGGTAGCAAACCATCTTCGCCCCGCGTCCGCCAGTTCGGTTGCCCTTCAAGGCGCGCCCCGTGGCACGCAGCACATTGAGCCACGTAGATGCCCTGACCAAGGGCGACCACTTCAAGGTCATCAGGTGACAACAGACCGACCCCATCGGAGGGTTGGGCCATGACAAAGGCGGCGGCGAAACCGGCGAGCGCGAGCCCGCCGGTCATAAGAACTGCCTTGCGACTTGCCATCACGTGTCGAAGGGCTGTGCAGTACCAGCTCGGTAGTACACCGTTCCGGTGCCCGCCTCTCCGCCAAATGCAATAACGTCGTAACGGGCGGACGGATCATCTCCCATGCCGGGGGAACCCATCGGCATGCCCGGAACGGCAAGCCCGGTGACGTCTGGGCGATCCTGTAGGACTGCTTCCAATGCTTCAAACGGAACATGCCCTTCGAAGACATATCCATCCGCTTCAATGGTGTGACAGGATGCCAGTTCAAGCGGTATGCCGCGTTCTGACTTCTGCGCCTCGGGGTCGGTCAGCTCCGCGACAGTGACAGCGTAGCCGCGCGCGCGGGCCAAATCGGCCCACGCGTGACAGCATCCGCACCCGGGAGAGGCGAGAACGTGCATAGGCGTACCTGCGCGCGCAGGAAGAGCGGCCACGACAAGAGCCGCTGCGGAAAGATTAGTGAAGTGACGACGTGTGATCATGTCTGTCGGTCCTTTGATTTGAAAGTTGAATGGATTGCGGACAAGCGCCCGTTACCGTTCAAACTTTCGGAGGACCGGTCGGAACAGCCCGTGTTAGGTTCGAGAACTCGAAATCGGCATAAAGCACACCAATGACCATTTCGCGTGAGGGACTAACTGGCAAAATCGCCGCCGTGACTACAAGATCACCAAAACAGGGCGTTGATCCCATGCCGCCCGTGGTATCACAGCAGTCCGCAAGCGCCTTCTCTACATCAGCCACCAGATCGTTTTCTGTCATTTCGGCGTGGTGATCAGTGTGATCCGGTCCATAGTTCAAGCCATGCATAACAGACGCGGTGGAAGCACCGGCGAACGCAACAACAAGAATGATCGACAGCACTAAGCGAAACATACCAAATACCTACTGGGGGTATATGGTTTTGACAAGTCACGAGGATGTGTCGCCGTTGGACAACCTAGTTGCACCCATTATGGTTGCGCCACATCTCCGGATCATGCCCGTCAGGAACGGCGTCACATGGGTCATCTGAGTAGCCGCGCAGCACCGAATACTGGGTCACTTGAGTGTCAGTCAGCAATGGCAAAGTCAGCAGGTGCGCGTTGAGGTGAACTAGGCGCAAGTCTGCCCGCGCCTCACCTGCTTCCGCCACCAGCCGCTCAAGTGTCCCCGCATCCGGCGCACCAAGTTGAAAAGCTTCGTCCAGCGATTGTTCCGCCGCGACGAACCGCTCCCCAGCAGTTATGGCGTCTGCCCGCATCTGTACCCGGATCACCTCGATGTCGGCGCGCTGCTGTTCGGTCAGACCGATTTCACCGGCAAGCTCAAGGAGATGCGTTGGTCCGGGAACGCCATTTAGCTCGGCGGCGCGTGCAAGACCCCAACCGCCGCCACGTGCGATCTCTTCCAAGTCGTCCTCAGAAAGGGATTTGATAAGGCGCGTTTCTTGTCCTGCATAGTCCGATGGAGCTGAGCCGTGGTTTCCAGAGTGGTTTTGAGCAAAGGCAAAGGTGGGCAAGAACAGCATGAGAAATGCGAAGCGCTTGGTTGTCATGTTTGAAATCCTTGTTTGATCCGGTATTTGCGCAAAGACATTGCATATGATGAGCAACATGAAACATGATATAAATCATGTTAGATCATTGGCTCACTTCATTCGAAGCCTCATCTGTTCGAACACTAGACGCAGGCGAGTATCTTTTTCGGCGTAACGATAAGGTTGAAATGGCCTTCCTTGTAAGAGAAGGCCATGTGCTCCTTCGCCGTGCTCTGAAAGATGGGGGGCTTCTCACATTGCATATCGCCAATGGGGGCGATCTGGTCGCTGAAGCGTCCTTGTTTGCAGATCAGTACCACTGCGATGCGGTCACGGATCGGGCGACAAAGGTTTCGGCCATACCTAAGGCGCAGCTTCTGAAGGACTTTGAGAACGGTTCTTCGGGGAAACAACTTTCAGTGAGGGCATTGGAGCGAACGACCAAAGAACTTCAGGCACTCCGGACGCGCATTGAGATCATGCGTTTTCGAAAGGTAACAGATCGGTTGGATGCCTATCTCGAACTTAATGGACCTCCAAAAGAAGGCGGGTGGGTGCACGTCGCCGATTGGATTGGGGTGACGCCACCCGCTCTTTATCGCGAACTTGCGAAGCGTCGACGGGACGATCGGGCATGAACCTAAACGCAAATACCCATTTTCAGATAGCGGACTTTCTTTGCCCTGCAGCAACCAGGTAGGTAAGAACTATGAGTTGTTGCGAAGTTGGTTCTCCTTCCTAAAATGAACTGGAGAGGAAAGATTATGTTGCCTGAGCAGTTTACCGGTGGGTGCGCGTGTGGAGCAGTCCGATACAAATCCGAAGGTGTTGCCCGCTACATGGGTAACTGCCATTGCCGCGATTGCCAGCAGGCCACTGGAAGTGCCTATTTTCCAGCTGTGCTAGTGAAACAGACTGATTTCAGGCTTGAGAAAGGTGAACCAAAGTGGTTCGAGCGCCAAGCTGATCGCGGCCATGCAATGCTTCGCGGTTTCTGCGCTGAATGTGGATCACCGCTGTTTCTGATCAACAAAGCAAGCGAAGGAGCAATGATCCTGTTCGCGGGTAGTTTGGATGATCCAAGTTGGTACCAGCCAAGCCGTGACATTTACGTGAAGAGCGCACAGCCTTGGGACCAAATGGACCTCAGTCTCCCGAAAGCTGATGGGATGCCTACCTAGCTTTTTAGCGTTGTTACATTTTTGGTGTCAGCCGCAATCCGACTTTGGCTCGTTGCGTACCTCAGAAGAACCTCCCCACACGTGTCGCGTACTGTTCAAACGCGCTTCCGTATTTATCCTTGAGCCAAGGTTCCTCAGAAAATGGTGCGGCGATAAGCACTGTTATTCCCGCTAACCCGACGACCATTGCCCAAGGCGCTGCTGACAAGATCATCCAGCCACTTACGATGCCAATATCAGCCATGTACTGCGGGTTCCGAGAGTAACGATACATGCCCTCAGTGCGCAGGGTGCATTTGGCTCCACCGGTCTGCGGCACCCCAAAGTGCGAGACTTCCATCCATACCACAATGCTGCCAAGGAGGATGAGAGGCAGGCCAACGCAAAACCGCACCCAACTTGGAATGGCCAGATCAGCCCAACCCAAGACACCAAGCAAGATGAGAACACCGAACAGCGTGAATGTCGGCACCCAGACAAGGAAAGGGGTAAGTGCCGTATAGCGTTTGGGCGGCCATATCCGCCGCGCAGGAAAGGCGATTGACCAAAGGATCGCGGCCAAGGTCATAGCCGCAATGCCCAGACCTAGAGCAACAAGCATGCTATGCATCATACCTCTACGTGGCCGTGGTCGATCACTTCCCGCCGTTCCGCAAGGGCTTGGCGCACGATCTGGAATGCGGACGACAAGAACAGACCCGCCATGATCGTAGCGACAATCAAATCAGGCCAGCCCGTTGCTGTACCCCAGACGCCCAAGGCTGCGAACATGACGGCGACGTTGCCGATGGCGTCATTGCGCGAGCATAGCCAGACAGAGCGCACGTTGGCGTCACCGTCCTTGTAGCGCACCAGCAGGAACACACTGGCAAGGTTGGTGAGCAAAGCCAGAAAGCCAACAGCGCCCATAATCTCGGCTGCGGGGACCCCGACGTAAAAAACGCGGTAGACGGTGGAGCCGAAGACCCAAAGCCCCATTAACAAGAGGCTGAAACCCTTGAACAGCGCGGCATTTGTGCGCGCGCGAAGTGAGGCACCAATGACGGCCAGAGAAATGCCATAGGTCATCGCATCACCAGCGAAGTCGAGGGCGTCGGCCTGCAACGCCTGCGACTTGGCCAAGTGGCCCGCAGTCATCTCAATCGCGAACATTGTCGCGTTCACGGCAATGACGACCCAGAGCCGTCGTTTGTAGTCATCTGATACGCCGTCAAACTTGGCGTCATGTCCGCAGCAACCTGCCATTGGGAATCCTCTTTCATCTGATGTTGATGATAGTGTAGTGTCTCTAGTGACTAGAGGTTCAAGGGGTATTTTCATGTTTTCTATTGGGGAGCTTTCAAAGCGCACAAAGGTCAAGGTTCCAACCATTCGTTACTACGAGGAAATGGGACTTTTGGCAGAGGCCGAGCGAACAAGTGGCAACCAAAGACGCTACGATAAGGAAGGATTGGAACGACTGAGTTTCATTCGTCACGCTCGTGATCTGGGATTTTCGATTGAGGCGATATCATCGCTCATCGAGTTACAGGATCATCCAGACAGATCGTGCGAGGCCGCAACAGACATTGCTGTTTCGCAGCTTGCAGATGTTCGCGCGAAAATCAAACGGCTCAAGCTTTTGGAAAAGGAACTCACGCGAATTTCGAAGGGATGTGATGGGCACGGCGTTTCTGAAGACTGCTATGTCTTGGCGTCTCTGGCTGATCATGAACTTTGTGAGAGGGAGCACTGATATCGATAACCAGAATTACAGTTGCGGAAAAAGGGTGTTAGCCAACCTGCTAAGTCAGTCACTTGACTGACTGGTATTGGTAGTTGGTTATGGCAATAGTCGTAAGATGAACACTGAAGAAATCCCTTCCTCTTGCTTCCAACGAACCGCCGCAGTGCTACAGGTGAACAGCCGCACAGTAAGACCGATGCGGGACTTTTTTGTAGAGCGGCTCGGATTTGAACTTGGTACGGAGATTGGGACTGGTCCAAAATTTGTGACTTTGGACCGAGATGGTCAGACAATCATGCTTGCTTGTCATCGAACATTTGGATTCCGAAAACATGGGTGGGCGGCCTATTTCTGGGTAGAAAACATAGAAGCGCTGCATGACGAATTCGAGCGCCGAGGCGCAAAGCTCAAAAGCCCGATCACCGACAAGCCATACGGTTGCCGAGAGATTGTAGCTATGGCACCAGATGGCCGAGAAATCGTATTCGGCGAGATAACAGGTACCCAAGCAGATTAAGCCCGTGCATACCTAAACACCGCAGCAGGACTTGCCTTCTTGGATTGGTGGACATGGAACCGTTGCGTAAGAACAGTAGACGCAGCAATCCCCCTCTAGCGGTTTCAAGACGGTCTGACATGACTTGCATTCATAAAACCACTGGCAGGCATCGGTCGGCATAGTCTCGGTTTCAACGTGCCCGCAAGATGGACAGGTGAGAGTCGATTGCAGCACTACTTTTGCGTCTTCTGTCGCCATATCGCGTACCCCGTGAGTATGAGAAATCCTGCCAATATCGGCAGCAAGACAGCATCGCTGTAGACGACACCAAGCAGGCCTGTCAGGCCAAGCGCTGTAAGCACGACCGGCAAGATCGGCGTGAAGCAACAGAGGATCGCCACAATCGTGCCGCCCACCCCGAGCGCCAGTAGTTTGTTTTTCATCGTGTCGATCTCCACAAATCCCACATAAAACGCTGCACTGACGCCTCCCAGAGCGGCGAAGACAGTGCGATCAAAAAGGCGATAGATGCGACTGACGTCCAGACAATTGCAGATCGTCTGCGCGTTGCGCATGGCTTGCGACGCAGCACACGATACCACGCCCAAACGAGGGCGATCGCGATAGCGCCAAGAATGAACCCTCGGTAAGCGATGAATGGGCCAAGCATGGTGAGCCATGCGCCGCCAAGGCCTAATATCGAAAGGCCGATAGGCAAAACACAACAAGACGCCGACAATAGCGCCAAAAGCGCTGCGAAGGGCATCACTAGGCGGGCAGCGATGCCGGTGTCTACCACGGGTTGTTGATTTGCATTCATGTCCATTTTGCACTTCTACTTCCTGTAGCCACTACAGGAGCAAGCAAAATGTTCACCATCGGCAAAGCGTCAGAACAAAGCGGCGTGAACATCGAAACGATCCGGTATTATGAACGTGAGGGTGTTGTTCCGAAACCGGGGCGCTCGGCAGGCGGGCGTCGGCTATACTCGTCCGATGAAATTGCCAAACTCAGGTTCGTGCGCCGGTGTCGCGATTTGGGCTTCCCGATCTCGATTATTCAGACCTTTCTATCCCTGACCGAGCAGAGTGACCGATCCTGTGGCGAGGTGAAAGCAATGGCTGAGAACCATCTGGGTGAGATCACCGCCAAGATTGAGAACTTAGTGCGCCTCCAAGACGCGCTCTTGAGCCTTTCCAAGAACTGCGACGATGGCTCTGCGGCTTGTCCTATGTTGGACGCTTTGATGAAGGATGGCTTTGGCGGCAGCCTAATCGAGTAAAGCAGCCGTTAGCTTGAGTTTCGCGAACGGTATCTCTGTCCCACCATCTTTCATATTGGCGAAGCGTACGGCGAAAGTTCGGTCTTGGCTCAGGCACAATCGGGGCCTCTGATCGACCGGTATGGCGACATCAGCTGCGACACAGCGATGAACGCGCCGCGCGTGCGAACTAATGCTGCGTCAGCAACAGCCGCGCCTGCATAAGTCCGGTTTGTCCCGCGATGTGTGCCTTGGCCAATGCTAACATGAATGTCCGCTTCAAACAGATATATAACTTTAGATTGACCTTGCGAACTCAGTAGTTGACCTGCTCGAAGCCGTAATTACCGGCGTAATCATGCCACTCGACGAAGACAGAACGATGATAGATGCTTGGGCAGTTTGACCCCCAGCGCTCTAGACCGAGGTGGGCGTCAGGGAGCGCCCACGGTGATGATCGCGACCAAGAAAAGTCGCCTTGCGTACCGTAGGTTCCCAGATAAATATTCGCCGAACGATTGCAGTCGCCATCGCGCCCAGATTCATGCTGACGGGCATACCGAACATCAAAGACGCGGATGGAGCGCACGAAATTGAACTCTTGTCCGCTGATATCGATATCAGCTCTATCTTGAATCAGATGGAGCGCAAAATCACCTTGGGACATTGCACCGGAAGATTCGTTTCTTCGCAGAATAGCATTCTCTGGGACTGGTGCGGTGCTTCCATCCCTCATTGGAACCGACTGAAGCGGAAGGCCCTTTCGTTCATCGGATAGGATATCGTAGATCCGACCAAAGTTGCTTTCCTTGTGTTCAGTTAGATATGAGACTCCCATGGGACACCGCCAGATCTGCAACGGGGGCTCAACTGGCCAAGGCGTGATCCGCCGGATGAATTCCGCGCGCGCCCGTGCACACGGAACCGATGCGGGCCAGCCACCAGACAGACACAAGAGGATTGCACAATCGATCTGGTAGGTTTGTGCATGGGACCGCGTTGCAAACACAACATTGGTAAGAGATAGTGCCAATACAGCAGAAAGTGAGTACATTCTGAGCGACCGCAACATGAACATCATCCTTATCAGTAGGGATGTCCCAGCATGTCTTTAATAATATACTAATGCAACACATAATATATTATCGTAATTCATCGCATAAGGTTTATTATGTAAAATTATGGTTTGAGGCTTTGCATTCGTCTTCGTGATTTGCCTAACTTCACCGTCGAAATCCTATTCGCCAGCTGTCTTCGAGCTCTTCCTGTTCCGCAACTTCCTCGTCGTCAGCTACCTGCGCAATAAGCAGTGTTATCTGATAGCCATCCCGCTGCCGCATCGATTGTTCAAGAATTGTCGGCGCACGCTTGCCAAATTCAGTTTGAAGCCAGACAGAACCATCAAATTCTGCCCAGTCTGTGGGTACGCGCAAAGGAGTGGCTGGCGCTTGGTGGCTATAGCAGTCATCTGGCAAGCGATCCCCTTTTTGAACAGCAAGCCGCGGGAAGCCACGCTTCGAGCGTGCATAACGGATCACACCATCTTTGGAGAACACAAATGCACAGCTGTTTTCGCTGAGATCAACATAGCGGTTTGCAGTGGCCTCTAGACTTGTGCCGTACCGCTTTGCAAGCGTCATGACGTGGCTGACATCAGCTTCGCCAAGACGGTCAATATCCCTTGAGAAATGCGGCTTGTACATCAGAAGCCCAGCGGCGAACCGGTTAGCTTCGCTTTCCTGCTTTCTGTGCGTTGTATCTCTGCGGTGTTCACTCAGGTCGGTCGCCTTGCACTGCCGATTGCCTTGGTGTGACGGGATAAGGAAATGTCCGAGCTCATGTGCAACCGTGAAGCGATGGCGTCCTTCTGGCTGACCTACCTTGGTCAAGATAACCCCATTATTCTTGGCATCATCGGTCATAAGCGCGCCTACGAAGCCTTCAACTTCAAGATCCTGAAATTCGACAATGCCGACGCTCCCAGCAAGGTCTTTAACCGGAACCTTCTGGGGCCAATCGGCATGATGTTTGAAGATTACACGCAGTAATGCTTCAGGCGAACCGCAATCAGCCAACTCCATACATAGATCATCATTCACTTCTCGTCTCCCTTGAGGCGTTCGGCCATGGCACGCAAGACGTCCCAATCCTTATCTGAAAGCCTGCCATCAAACTCACGGAAAAATTGCTGAGCGGCAGCATCCTCTGGAGACGTGTTCTCGTCGGTCAAGAACCCAATCGGGACTGAAAAATGAACTGAGAGCTTTGTCAAAAGATCGAGCCCAGGATTCTTGCTCGTGCCTTTCTCAAGTTCCCAAATATGCGCTTTTGAAACCTCAACAGCGTCTGCGACCTTTTGTAGGGACTCCCCTTCTCTTCGCCGCAGCTCTTTGAGCTTCGCCGCCAGTGACATTCAGTTTCCTCCCTGTTTCCGCTACACGCGCGGGCGATTTGTTAGATTTATCATACGTCTTGTTTGCTCAGGTTGACAAGGCATTAGTCGTTCACTATATCTTACGAAACGTTCATCAGTCGATTCGAGAGGAGGTGATAAAAATGGGAAAGAACCAACATGTGGTGCCGCGCGAAGGCGGCTGGGCCGTCCAAGGCGCAGGGAATGATCGGGCGACGTCCGTTCACGACACTCAAGCTGGGGCAATTGATCGGGCACGAGATATCGCGCGCAATCAGGAAAGTGAGCTTTTAATCCACGGCCGCAATGGCCAAATCCGAGCGCGAGATAGCTATGGCGGCGATCCATTTCCGCCGAGAGGATGATGTGAAGGCCGCTCCATAAGGGGCGGCTTTCGCCTTTCGGGATACGAACAAAAGCTAAGGGGGCTCTTCCTTGCGCAAGACAAAGAGGTAGAATGAAGCATGACAGTCACGATTACCAAACAGGCAGAAGAATACCTAGAAGCGCTTGCAAAGGCGTTAGAAATTCCGCCTTCCCGTTATGAACAGGCCGAAAAGAGTTACAAATCGCTCGGTGACTGGTTGCATCGCGACGATTCTGGCGTGAAAAATTTCGACCCGGATGTGTTTGTGCAGGGGTCGTTCCGATTAGGAACAGTTATCAAGCCACAGTCTGATAAAGAAGAGTATGATGTGGATTGCGCCTGCTCACTGACCACGTTGGGCAAGTCTGATATCTCACAGTTCGCTCTAAAGGACCTGCTTGGTGAGGAAATCAAGCTGTATCGCAAGAGCAAGAGCATTCAAAAAGAGGTTCATGAAGGACGTAGATGTTGGCGTCTAGAATATGCCGACGGCGCTCAATTTCACATGGATATTGTTCCATGCATTCCGAATGCGGCCGATCAGCGTCTCTTGCTTGAAGCCCGCAATCTAGATGCCGGGTTTGCTGAGACGGCCGTAGCCATCACCGACAATGAGGTTCCGCAGTACTACGAAATTACGGAGGATTGGCCCTGTTCCAATCCACGTGGTTATGCGGAATGGTTCAAGTCTCGTATGGGGGATGTCTTCATTCGCAGGCGCGAAAAGGTGCTCAATGAGATGCGGTCGGAAGGCGTAACGGCAAGCGTTGAAGATATCCCGACTTATCGAGTTCGCACACCATTGCAGTCAGCAATCATGATCTTAAAACGTCATCGCGATACGATGTTCGCAGACGACCCTGCGGATAAACCAATATCGATCATCATTTCCTCGCTGGCAGCACACGCTTATGAGGGTGAGGAGACGATAGGATACGCACTGCTGTCTATTCTGAGCCGGATGGAACAGGCCATCGAGCATGACGGTGTTAAATACATCATTAAGAACCCGACGAATGCGCTCGAAAATTTTGCAGACAAATGGGAAGAGCATCCTGAGCGCGCACAGGCATTCTTTGGATGGCTGGAACAGGCGCGTGAGGACTTTGCCTCTGCTGGTCGCCTTGTTGAACACCGTCGCATGTCGAGTGTTCTGGCAAACCGCATGGGTCGCGATGTTACCGATCAGGCAAGCGATGCAGCTTTGCAGCCGTCACGTCCAGGTGGATCGAGTCTGCTTGGGGCCGCTGCGGCCGCGTCATCGTCTTCGGCACCAAGTGTGTCATTTGCAGATACACCCCGTACCCCAAAAAAACCCGATGGCTTTGCATGATCTGGTGGCTGTCTAGGAATACGCGACTATCGTCCGAGAAAGCTGCGCTGGCAGATCTGGAAGGCAGTGTGGAATGGTTGGAGGTTGGCAAGTGGCAGGCCAACCCGGATTTGGCCATGTGCGTTGATCTCAAGATTGAGCATGGGGGCGAAGAATTCGGTTTCGAGATGAGGTATCCGAGCATCTTCCCCGACGCACCACCGATGATCTTCACGGATGATCAGTCTCGCATATCGCTCCATCAATATGGCCCCGATGGCGAGCTCTGTCTGGAGCATCGACCAGATAACTGGCAGCCCGCCATAACCGGGGCAGACATGGTTGCAAGCTGCCATAGGTTGCTTGCAGAAGAGCAACCTGAAGGTGGCGACACTGTTCATGCGCGTTCTGCGCACGTTGCTTCACTTGGTCGCGATTTGCGTTCGAAATTCTGCCGACTGTTGATGACCGAGTCTGATCTCAAAGCGATTAATGGTTTGCCGGAATATACTAGCGAGGCTGTGAGCCTGTCCGAGAGAAAGGCAGCATCTACATTCATTTCGTCGATCAATCACATTGGGTCCAAGGACGATCCTTTGTGGATCAGTGATCTGGTTTTGCCAAAAGCCGACCGCGAGGAGTTGGGCACTGCGGTCAGAGTGCCAGGGTCTGGTGCATGCGGTAAAACTTCCGCAGATGATCTTAGAAGTATGCTCGAAGGCGTGAAGCTCCAAGGCCTTGCGAGTGAACTCTTTGACACAGATGCAACCACTCATTTGCTAATGGGTGACAAGGGCAAATGGGAGCTGTTTTGGCTTTATGGCGAGGCCAAAGCGCGGAAGGTGATCAGCTACTCAATGGTGATCGTTCCTCCTGAACGGCAGCGTCTGCCAACCGGATTCGATGACCTAGCGAACAAGAAAGTAGGTATTGTCGGCTGCGGATCGGTGGGATCAAAGATTGCTGCCAGTCTCTGCCGCACCGGCGTCGGAAAGTTCCTTTTGATCGACGAAGACATTTTCTTTCCAGGCAATGTGGTGCGCAATGAGTTGGAATTGAACGAGACCGGTGCTCACAAGTCTCACGCATTGAGAGACCGCCTCAAAAATCTTGCACCCAATGCCGATGTGACCGCGCTACGAATGACGTTAGGTGGTCAGGAAAGTGCTGAATCGATGACTGGCGCGTTGGAAGCGCTTGGTGATTGTGATTTGCTCATCGATGCAACTGCCTCACCCAAGGCTTTCAACATGATCGCTTCAATAGCGACGCGTAAAAAAAAGCCAATGGTTTGGGCAGAAGTCTTTGCGGGTGGTATCGGCGGCGTTGTAGCGCGTGCCCGTCCAGACCTGGACCCCGTCCCACTGGCAGCACGGGGTCAAATCGAAGTTTGGTGTAACGATCAAGGTGTCGATTGGATTAGGCCTGAAGGTGCCGGCCAATACGACGGGCAAGGCGATGATGGTGCTCCGCTGATCGCAGATGATGCAGAAGTTACGATAATCGCGTCACATGCAACGCGACTCGCAACCGATATTTTGGCGCGCCCTGATACCGGGATCTTTCCTATGTCGGCTTATGTCATTGGGCTCTCATCAGAATGGTTGTTCGAGCAGCCGTTTGATACTCGGCCTATCGATCTCAAACCAGACGGCCAATGGGGTGAGACAAGCGACGCTCTGGAGCCTGAAGAGCTCTTGGAGATTTTGAAAGAGCACTGGCCTCCTAAGGAGGGTCATGATGCAACTGCTGCTGCCGAGTGATGTTGTTCGAAAAATGCGCAAACACATGTTTCGCGCCGGACGGCGCGAGATTGGTGGCATGATCATGGGCGAGCAGATCGCCGATCAGCAATTTCGCATCGTCGAATTCTCTGTCGACGTGACCAGTGGCACACGAACCAACTTCGTGAGAGATGCTGAACAGCACAACCTCGTGCTAAAGGAGTTCTTCGAACGAACTGGCAAAGATTATCACCGCTTCAACTATCTGGGTGAGTGGCACACTCATCCAAGTTTTACGGTCGACCCCAGTTTGCAGGACATTTACGCAATGCAGGACTTAGTGGACGGAACAGGCGGTGTTGATTTTGCTGTGCTGCTCATTTCTCGACTGAGATGGCTTTGGCAGTACGACTGTAGTGCCAGCCTCTTCCTACGCGATCATCAACCAGTCAGGGTCAATATCAAGCGCGACAATCCCAATGCCAAGACTGAAGGAGAGCTTTGAATTGATGAGACGTCTTTTTGAAAGCTTCGCAACCAAAGCGATAGACTGGTGGTTCCGCGTTTCGGTAATTGAGCGGTTCTTAATCACTACAGCAGCCGGTCTTCTGATCGCGATTTTTGGCGGGGTTCCTTTGATCGCCGAGCTGTTGCGTATCGCAATCGGCGCGGTTCCGGAGGGGTATCTCAACGCGCAGGGCAAAATTGACGCAGTTGCTGGCTGGATCCTTGGGATAGGCTTCTTGATGATAGTGGT
>CANLOU010000008.1 GCA_947492995.1 uncultured Litoreibacter sp.
GTTCATAGCGGCTGGACGGCGTCAGAAATTCGGGACGAAAAAGGGATGGTGCTGTGAGGGAGGATTGAACTCCCGACCTCGTCATTACCAATGACGCGCTCTACCACTGAGCTACCACAGCATTCACGCGCCCATGGGCTGCGTTGTGGGCGGGTGGATACGACCAAATCCCGCAAGGCGCAACCCTTATCTGGACCCTTCGCATGCCCTGCGATAAGAGAGGGCATGACGCAAAAATCGACATCTTCGCAAGGTGGGGCCGCCAAGTCCGAGGCCCAGAGCCGCGAGGACCGGCTGAAGGCCGCGTTGAAGTCGAATATGGGACGAAGAAAAGCTCAGGCGCGGGTTAGAAAAGCGTCGGGGGATAACAATAAAAACGAGCAGGGGCAGTAAGTTATGGATAAGATAGTCGTCACGGGCAACGGCCCTTTGAGGGGCGCGATCCCGATTTCGGGTGCCAAGAACACGTGTTTGAAGTTGATGACGGCGGCGCTGCTGAGCGACGAGCCGCTGACCCTGACCAATGTGCCGCGTCTGTCGGACATAAAGACGCTGGGCGCGTTGCTGGAATCGCTGGGCTGCGAAGTGGCGTTGTTGAACGGCGGCAATGTCATGGCGTTGTCGGCGGGCACGATCACCTCGCGCAAGGCGGAATACGACATGGTGCGCAAGCTGCGCGCCTCGTTCAACGTGCTGGGCCCGATCCTGACCCGCGAGGGGGAGGCGACGGTGTCTTTGCCCGGCGGCTGCGCAATTGGCGCACGGAAGGTGGATTTGCACCTGATGGCGCTGGAAAAGCTGGGCGCGACGTTGACGCTGGAAGAAGGCTACGTGCATGCCAAGGCACCTGAAGGTGGCTTGGTTGGGGCCGTGATTGAGTTCCCGTTTGTCACCGTGGGCGGTACCGAGAACGCGATTACCGCCGCGACATTGGCAAATGGCACGACCGTCATCAAAAACGCGGCGCGCGAGCCGGACACCGTGGATCTGTGCAAGTGCCTGTCCGCGATGGGGGCGAAGATTGACGGGGCGGGGACCTCGACCATCACGATCGAGGGCGTGGACCGGCTGCACGGCGCCACCCATGAGGTGATTGCTGACCGGATCGAGCTGGGCACCTTCATGATCGCGCCCGCGATTGCTGGCGGCGAGGTGGAATTGCTGGGCGGCCGCCGCGATCTGGTTGAGGCGTTCTGCGCCAAGCTGGAAGCCACGGGCGTCCAGATTGAAGAGACCGATAAAAGCCTGATCGTGCGCCATGACGGGTCGCGCCTGAAACCAGTGGATGTGGAGACCGAACCGTTTCCGGGCTTCCCGACCGATTTGCAGGCGCAGATGATGGCGGCCTTGTGCTTTGCCGACGGCGTCTCCGTGCTGCATGAGACGATTTTTGAAAACCGCTTCATGCATGCGCCAGAGCTGATCCGCATGGGCGCGAAAGTGGATGTGCAAGGTGGCCATGCGACCGTCACAGGCGTTGAGGCCATGAAGGGTGCGCAGGTGATGGCGACGGATTTGCGGGCCTCGGTTTCATTGATCCTTGCCGGTCTGAAGGCTGAGGGCGAGACCGTGGTGGGCCGCGTCTACCATCTGGACCGCGGCTACGAGCGGATTGAACAAAAGCTCGGCGCCGTTGGCGCCAAGATCGAGCGTATGCCTGAATGACGGGTGACGCGCGATTTGAGGATGGGGCTGACAAGCCTTTGCGGCTGATTGCCGAGGACGCGGAGGATGTCCGCGTTCTGTCATCTCTGGTGCAGGATGCGGTCTTCCCGGTGGGCGAGATGAAATGGTCGGCGCGCAAGCGGCGCTTTGCGCTGTTGGTGAACCGGTTTCGCTGGGAGGACACGTCCGGCAAACAGCTGCGCGCCTATGAGCGGGTGCAATCGGTGCTGGCGTTTGACGATGTGTTGAACGTGGCGACCCAGGGCGTGGACCGGAGCGACGACGAGGTGGTGATGTCTTTGCTGTCGGTCGAGTGGCAGGCCGGTGAGGACGGCGCAGGACGCTTCGAGCTGGTTTTGGCAGGTGACGGCGCGATTGGCCTGGATGTGGAATGCGTGAACGTGCGTCTGCAAGACGTCACGCAGGCCTATTTGGCCCCATCGGGCAAGATGCCGACCCATCCCGAGTGAGCCTGCGGCACATGTTTGTTTGCGTTCTTGAAGGGGCTTTGCCCCTTCGCCACGCGGGCAAATCCCCAGGATATTTTTGAACATGGGAAGACGAGACGCGTTGAGCATTTTGATGCGCTTGGGTATGGGGTTGGTATGCCTATGTTTTTGAACAGCTCTGACGCGGGGTTTGACGCCGCATTTGCCTCGCTTTTGACGATGAAGCGGGAAGATTCGCCTGACGTGGATGACATTGTGGCGGGGATCATTTCCGACGTGCGCGCGCGCGGCGACGCCGCCGTGATTGAACTGACGGCGAAGTTTGACCGCTTGCACTTGACGCCCGAGACCCTGGCGTTTTCCAGGAGCGAGATTGCAGCGGAGGTGGCGAAAGTGTCGCCTGAGGACCGCGCAGCGTTGGAATTGGCCGCCGCGCGGATCAAGGCCTATCACGCGCGGCAATTGCCCTTTGATGAAAGCTGGGAGGGGCCGCATGGCGAGACGCTGGGTTGGCGTTGGGGGCCGGTGTCTGCGGCGGGCTTGTATGTGCCGGGCGGGCTTGCGAGCTACCCGTCATCTGTGCTGATGAACGCGATCCCGGCGCGGGTGGCGGGGGTTGAACGTTTGGCGATTTGCGCCCCGACGCCCGATGGGGTGTGCAACCCGCTGGTGTTGCTGGCGGCGCAATTGTCGGGCGTGGACACCATTTACCGCATCGGCGGCGCGCAGGCGATTGCCGCCCTGGCCTACGGGACCGAAACCATTGAAGCCGTCGACAAGATCACCGGGCCGGGCAACGCCTTTGTGGCGGCGGCCAAGCGGCGGGTCTTTGGCAAGGTGGGCATCGACATGATCGCGGGCCCTTCCGAGATTTTGGTGATTGCGGACCGCGACAATGACCCTGACTGGATCGCCGTGGATTTGCTGTCGCAGGCGGAGCATGACGAGAGCGCGCAGTCGATTTTGATCACCGATGACGCGGCTTTTGGGCAGGCAGTGGCGGAGGCCGTGGCGACGCGGTTGGAGACGTTGGAGCGGCGTGCGATTGCGGCCAAATCCTGGGAGGATTTCGGTGCGGTGGTCGTGGTGCGCGACATGGATGAAGCCGTGACGCTGTCGGACCGCATCGCGCCGGAGCATCTGGAAATCGCCTGCGCGGATGCGGATGGCGTGGCCGCGCAGATCAAACATGCAGGTGCGATATTCATTGGCGCTTGGACGCCGGAGGCGATTGGCGACTATATCGGGGGGCCGAACCATGTGCTGCCCACCGCGCGGTCTGCACGGTTTTCCAGCGGCCTGTCAGTGATGGATTTTGTAAAGCGGACCACGCTGTCGAAAATGACGCCGGAGGCCTTGTCGGCCATTGGGCCGTCGGCAGAGAGGCTGGCGCAGTCCGAGGGGTTGGAAGCCCATGGCTTGTCAGTCCGCGCCAGATTGGACAGGTTAAACACATGAGCAAGCTGATCCATATCGAGATTGACGACGCAGGGCTGCCGACGCCGACGCCGGAGATCGAGCAGGAGCGCAAGGTCGCGATATTTGATTTGTTGGAAGACAACTCGTTTGCCATCCCGCGTGACGGCGTGCCGGAGGGGCCATATCGCCTTGGGCTGGCCATTCGCGAGCGGCGTCTGGTTTTTGATGTGCAGACCGAGGCCGAGGACCCGGCGGCGGAATTCCATCTGTCTTTGGGGCCGTTCCGGCAGGTGGTGAAGGATTATTTCCAGATCTGCGAAAGCTATTTCGACGCGGTCAAAACCCTGCCGCCCAGCCAGATCGAGGCGATTGATATGGGGCGGCGCGGCATCCACAATGAGGGCGCGCGCATCCTGCAAGAGCGGCTGGAGGGCAAGGCGGAGGTCGACATAGACACGGCGCGCCGCCTGTTCACGCTGATCTGCGTCCTGCATTTCGGGGGCTGAGGGGGTGAGCGCAGAACGTCCACAATCGGTTTTGTTCTGCTGCGACCACAACGCTGTCCGCTCGCCCATGGCCGAGGGGATGATGAAGAAATTCTACGGGACCGAGATCTATGTGCAGTCGGCCGGCGTAAAGAATGATCTGGACGTGGACGGGTTCTCGATCACGGTGTGCGAAGAGGTTGGGGTTACCATTTCCCGGCACCGGACCCGCAGCTTTGAAGAGATGCAGGAATGGGGCGACGACCTGTCGGGGTTTGACCTGGTGGTGGCGCTGAGCCCCGCGTCGCAGCGGCAAGCGCTTGAGCTGACGCGGTATTTTCATCTGGACGTGGAATACTGGCCGATCCTTGACCCAACTGGTTTGGGTGAGGGGCGCGAAGAGAAGCTGAATTCCTACCGGCAGGCGCGCGACCAGATCAAGACGCGGATTCAACAGCGATTTGGCCCGCCGACCGCCCAATAGGCACAGCAAAACCGCTGAGCGGGCCGCGTTGGCCGTCAGCGTTTTGCAAGGTCTCACCATATAGAAGCAGTGAAGGTAAAGAAGGCGGCGCCGCCATTAGGCTTATACCGGACGGGGAGCTACCCCCGCACCCTTTGGGGCTGTCGGCCCCTCTCACATGCGATTTTCAGGTGAGCGTCCACGACAGAGGGGCTTTTGGCCCATGACCCACGCTCCGAACCAGTTTTTGACGTCGTGGGAGGGTGTATCGCGTAAGTCTGAACGAGATGTAACCGGCCCGTTCGGTGCCACAGTTGCAGACGCAACGCCGCGTTCGCGCGTTTTGCCCTTGAAAAACCCCTAGGGGCGGCGCATTTAGTGCCACGGCCCGCATGAGGGTCAACAATTATGGAGTGAACATGGCCAAGGAAGAACTGCTCGAATTTCCCGGTGTTGTGAAGGAACTCCTGCCTAACGCGACGTTTCGGGTCGAGCTGGAAAACGGCCATGAGATCATCGCGCATACGGCAGGCAAGATGCGCAAGAACCGCATCCGCGTTCTGGCAGGCGACAAGGTGCAGGTCGAAATGACCCCCTACGATCTGACCAAGGGTCGGATTAACTATAGATTCAAATGACGGCCCGCGCCGCCGACCCGAACCTCAAGCTGGTCTTGGGGTCTGGATCGCCGCGTCGTTTGGAATTGCTGGCACAGCTTGGCGTTGTGCCCGCAGATGTGCGCCCTCCCGACATTGACGAGACGCCCCTGAAGGCCGAGCTGCCGCGCATGTATTGCGCGCGCATTGCGCGGGGCAAGGCGGATGCGATGGTGCTGGCGGGCGACGAGGTGGCGCTGTGCGCCGACACCACCGTCGCCATGGGGCGGCGGATCATGGGCAAACCGGCGGACGAAAAAGAGGCGGCGGCGTTTTTGCTGGCGCTGTCGGGGCGCAGGCACCGGGTGATTACATCCGTCGTGGTGCGGCGGGGCGATGATTTCTGGTCCAAGGATGTGGTCACCACTGTGAAGATGAAGATGCTGAGCGACGCCGAGTTGAACGGCTATCTGGCCATCGAAGACTGGCGCGGCAAGGCGGGTGGCTATGCGATCCAAGGCCCAGCGGGGGCGTTTATCCCGTGGATCCAAGGGTCCTACACCGGCGTTGTTGGCTTGCCGGTGGCGGAAGCGGCGTCCCTGCTGCGCACCGCGGGGTATGTGCTGTGAAGGGTTTGCAAATCGTTCATGACGTGTTGGATGGCCGCCCTGCGGCGGCTTTGATGCGCGACGGGGTGCTGGATGACTTCCTGATAAGTGCGCCGGATGATGCGCCGCCCGTGCCGGGCTCGATCTTTCGCGCAATCACCGACCGCCCCTTGAAGGGGCAGGGCGGGATGATGATGAAACTGCCCGGCGGAGATATGGCGCTGTTTCGCGGCGCGAAGGGCCTGAAGCCGGGGGAGCCGCTGCTGGTGCAGGTGACCTCCTATGCCGAGGCCGGGAAGGCTGTGCCGGTCACCGACAAGATTATCTTCAAGGGGCGCTACGTGATCGTGACGCCGGGGGCGGCGGGGATCAACGTGTCGCGCCAGATCCGCGATGAGGAAGAAAAGGTGCGGCTGCTTGACATACTGCACCAGTTTGAAATGCCTGAGGGCGTTGGGCTGATTGTGCGCTCCAGCGCGGACGGCGCATCAGAGGGCGACATTGAGGGCGAGGCTGACCATTTCCTTGGGCTGGCTGACGCGGTGCTGAACGACGGCGACTCCCAACCCGAATTGCTGGTCGATGGCGGCGACGCGCAGGAGGTCGGCGACCGTGAATGGCCCGTGGCCGAGACCGCTGACGGGTTTGAGGCGCATGGCGTGTTGGACGCCCTGGCGCTGCTGGACACCCCACAAGTGTCACTGGGCGGAACCACCTTGTTCATCGAACCCACGCGGGCGCTGGTGGCGGTGGATGTGAATACGGGCGGGGATTTCTCGCCAGCATCGGGGCTGAAGGCCAATCTTGCTTGCGCGCGGGCGCTTCCGCGACAGCTGCGGCTGCGTGGGCTGGGCGGGCAGATCACGCTGGATTTGGCGCCTATGGCCAAGAAGGACCGCAAACAGTTCGAGCAGGCGCTGCGCTCTGCCTTCAAGGCCGATCCGGTCGAAACGGCGCTTGTTGGCTGGACCCCGCTGGGCCATTATGAGCTACAGCGCAAACGGGAGCGGCTGCCCGTCCCCTTTGGGCTGTTTTGAGTCAGGTAGGGATTGAGTAACATGCAAGTCGATTACAGCTTCGGCGTTTGGGAACTGAACGGAACCGAGCTTGGCGTCCCCGACTATCTGACCTTGACGATGACGGATGGCGACGACGCCCTGAATTACTACGGCCCTGCCGACCCCGATTATTTTTCGGTACTGCCACGGGCGCTTGGCGGGTTGGGCAATGACAGCTTTTACGGCGACGCCTTCCGCGCGCTGGGCGGCGCGGGTAACGACTTTTTCACCAATAACGGTTGGAACCAGTATTGGGATGGGCCGGGCTATGCGTATAGCTACGGGCAGGGTGGCCGCGACACGTTTGTCGATTTCTACGGCAGCACGCAGTATTTCGGCGGCAGCGGCGACGATTTCTTCACCAATGTGGATTTTCTCACCCATTCGTTTGAGGGCGATCATGACATTGTGTCGCTGGGGCGCGGCGACGACACCGCGCATTGGGAGTTTTCCTTTATCAGCGGGCCGGATGGTATTTTGCTGGAAGACCGTCTGGGCGAAATCAGCGGCGACGAGGGGCACGACACGCTGATTCTGACGCAGATCAATTCCGGGGTGGTTATCACCCGGGAGACCTCGATTGATTTCAGGGTGATGAACGAGGGGACGCTTGCGCTTGGCAACGCGACCTTCACCGATTTCGAGGCCGTGCGCATGGTGTTCGGATCCTCCACGCTGAACAATGTCAGCCTGACGGCTGGCGACGATTATCTGACCTGGTTCGACATGAATGGGGAAACATTCCGGCCAAATATTGAGGGCTACGATCCCGACCTCGTGCCGACCGGTCCACTGGTGATTAACGGTTTGGGCGGCAATGACTACATAGTTGGGTCATTGCATCGCAGCCGAGAAGTCATCAACGGCGGTAGCGGCGACGACATTATCACCGGCGGCGGCTCGTCCCGCGAGGGCCATCGCGAAACCCTGCGCGGCGGCAATGGCGACGACTATCTGTTTTTGGGAAGTGTCACGCTCTCGCCCTATTACAACGCGACCATGGCGGGCGGGAACGGGGCGGACGCCTTTGTTTTCAACCATTTCCAAACCGGTGCCACGGTGACGGATTTTGAGGTCGGCATCGATACGGTGGTTCTGGATTTTGGGTCGTTGTCCCTGTCCGATATCGACGATTTGCGGCTGATTACCCAAGATGACTGGAACCGGCTGCGGGTGATCCGCGACGATGAAGATGTCTTGCGTTTCTCATTCACCGTGGACCGAGTGGACGGGTTCCCCTCCAATGACCGCTACAACGTGACCTATGACCGCCGCGACGGCTCCTTGTATTTCCAACGCCAGGACGATCTGTTCACCGAGGGGCTTGGTGAGGCCGTTGCCGTCTTTGAAAACGGCGCTGACCTGACCATCGACGACTTCGCCTTCATTGACCAAACCGGCTATGACCTGCTGGTCTGACCCGAAAGGAGCGTGGCACCGGTGAGTTGCCCCATTTGTTCCAAAGACATGGCGGAAAAATACCGCCCATTTTGTTCCAAACGATGCGCAGATATTGATCTGGGTAAGTGGATGACGGGCGCCTACGCGGTGGCAAGCGAAAGCGAAGACGACACAGACGAGCTGGTCCAAGAGCTGGACAAAGCAATGCGCGACCGCGCCGAGGATGACGCGTCAAAACTGCACTGACGGGCTTTGTCGCGATTTTGCGAAATCCCCTCTGGACAGGCTGAAACCGCTGGCCTAAATAGCGGAACGTTCGCACAGAATACCCTTATGCGAACGCCCGGTGCCCGGGTAGCTCAGGGGTAGAGCAGTGGATTGAAAATCCTCGTGTCGGTGGTTCAAATCCGCCCCTGGGCACCATTTCAGACCTTCTTCACCTTCAGACCACAAATGCTGCGTCACGATGCAGGAAATTGTTGGGTATTGCGTCATATAGGTTGGCCCCCGCAGCAGTTCGGGTATCGTGTCGCCCAGAGCGCAAAGGCGCTTAGGCATGTGAGGCGCTGACACTTATGACCGACCTGACATGCATCACCTGGAACATCCATCGCGGACGCTGCAATGATGGCCGCTTCGACCCGGGGCGGATGCTTGACGCGTTGCGCCGTGAGGTTTGGAGCGATGACGCCCATGTTTTGATCCTGCAGGAGGCGGACGCGGAGGCAGCCCCGCATCACGGGGTGCTGGACATTGGCGACGTGGAGGCCGTGACCGGGCTGCGCCACCTGCACCGCGACCCTGCAACCAGATCAACGCCACAAAGCCACGGGTTTCTGGGCGTGGTTGTTTATGCTCACCCCGACATCAAGGTGGACGCTATGCGGCTTGTGGAACTGGGCGGGCTTTGCCCCCGTGGTGCGGTTGTGGCCGACCTGCGCAAAGATGGCGTTCCGCTGCGACTGCTGGCGACGCATCTGTCGTTGTCGCAAGTCCTTCGCGCCTCCCAGATGCGAGCGCTGTCCAAAGAGCTGCAAGGTTATGAGGTCAAACAAACCGTGCTTTGCGGTGATCTGAACGAGTGGCGGCCCTGGGGCGGGTTGGCGTTGTCACGCTGGGCAATGGGACGAAAATTCACAGGCCCAGCCAAGGCAAGTTTCCCCATCAGATGGCCGCTTTTGCCGCTGGACCGCGTCTTGACCACGTCGGAGGGGCGGGTTGAAAAGGTCTCTGTGCTGGATGGGCCGGGCATTCGCGCGACCTCGGACCACCGGCCACTTTACGCAAATGTCTCTATCGGCGCGGCCACATCCGCGAAAACACGCCGTCACGTTTGATAAGCCCGTGGTGCAGCGCCGCCCCCACATGCATCGCCACAAGAATTGCGATGGCCCAGCCGCCGTAGAAATGCACTGACTTGGCAAACCCCGCCAGTGCTTCGGATTTGGGCACGAGGGCGGGGAAGCCGACCGCGTCCAGCGCCTCGATTGGGAAGCCGCCGGCTCTTACCCGGACATAGCCCGCAACGGGCATGATGAATAGCAGCGCATATAGCAGCCCGTGGGTCGCCGCAGCCACCTTCACCTGCCAGCCGGGCAAATGGCCCGGTTTCGGCGGCGGCGCGTTGCGGGCGCGGTAGATCAGCCGGATCACGATCAGCACCAGCAGCAACACTCCCACGTTTTTGTGAAACACAAACAGGTTGTTTTGAAGCGACCTGCTGAGCCCTTCCTGTATCATCAAGAAGCCGCCCGGGATCATGCCGAGGACCAAGATTGCCATGGTCCAATGCAGCCACCGGGCCCCTGACTTGTAGGATGTTGACGGAGTTGCCATTTCGATCTGCCTTGCTATGTCGTACTTTAAAGCCGGTGCGGCGCGCCCTGCCTGCCCCAATCCCGAGCAATGCATGACATCTATGAATAGAGCCCCCCACGTTGAAATTGCAACAGGCCGTGCCCCTGCGTTGAGTGTCCCGACGCAGTTTTTGGCAGTTGGAGGCGGGGCCGTGGTGGCGGTCATCCTCCTTAATCTGTGGCTTGCAGGGGGCATCGCCAGCCAAGGTGCCTTGCTTGGAACAGGCTTTTACGTGGCTGCAATCTTGATTGCATGGCGCGGCCTGCACGGCTTCCCGCATGCGCTGATCGGGCTGTGCAACACGGTCACCGTTTTCCGGCTGGCCCTTGTGTCAGCGCTGATTGCGGTCTTGTTTACCCCCGCAACCGGCCCATGGCCGGTGTTTTGGGTGGCGCTGCTGGCGCTGTCGCTGGACGGGGTGGATGGGTGGTTAGCCCGTCGGGACGGGCGGGTGTCAGACTTTGGCGCGCGCTTCGACATGGAGGTGGATGCGGCACTGGCGCTGGTTTTGGCGCTGCACGCCTTTTGGGGCGGGCAGGTTGGCCCCCTCATCATTTTGTTGGGCCTGCCGCGCTACATCTTTTGGGTCGCGCAATTCCCGATGCCCTGGCTGGAGGGCGCGCTGCCCGACCGGTTCAGCCGCAAACTTGTCTGCGTGATGCAGATCGCCGTTCTGATTGCCGTTCTGCCGCCCGTGCTTGGGCGGCCCGTCACCGACATATTGGCCTGCATCGCCGCGGTCGCGCTGGTCTGGTCGTTTTGGCGCGATGTGATGTGGTTGCGGCAGGCGCGCCTATGAAGCTGGCACTGATCCCTGCGGCCATGGTGCTGTATCTGGCGTTGATCCAACCCAACCACCCTGCCGCAATGACATGGGGCGCGTTGCTGGCATTCCCGCTGGAACTGCCGGCGATCCTTTGCGCCTTGATCGCGTTGGGGGACGGCAAAGCGGGGCGCATATTCAAGGCGGTCCTGACCGCCGTCATGACGGTCATTGTCGCATTGAAAATTGCGGATTTCGTCAGCTTCAACGCGTTGTCTCGCGGGTTCAACCCTGTGGCGGACCTGCCGTTGATAGATGCCTTTGTTCGCCTTCTGGCGGGGTCGTTGGGGGCGGCCTTGGCGGCTTTGGCGGTGGCGGGTGCGGTGGTCCTGCTGGTGGTGGTCGCGGCGCTGTTGTGGTGGGCCATGGGCCAATGGGCGCGGTTTCAGCCGTGGCGGCTGCGCAATTTTGCGCTGCCTGCCGTGTTGGCTGCTGGGGTGGCCGTGGCCGAGATCGGCCATACGATGGGAGGCTGGACCTTGCCCGTCTCGCCGCCCGGAGCAGCCTTCACCGCGCGCGTCGGGGTCGAACGCGTGGTGATGATCGAGCGCTCCTTGTCGGAGCTAAAGGCCTTCCGCGCCGCCGTCAAAGAGGACCCGTTTGCGGGCACACCGGGGCTGTTGGACCGCATCGACCGCGACGTGCTGGTCGTCTTTGTTGAAAGCTACGGGCGGACCAGTTTTGACACGCCGTTTTTCGCCTCAGCGCATCGCGAAACGCTGGCCAGATACGAGGCGCAACTGACGGGCCTTGGTGTGTCGATGCAAACGGGGTTTCTGGATGCGCCGACGCGTGGCGGGCAAAGCTGGCTGACGCATGCAACTTTTTCCAACGGCCTGTGGATCGACGACCAGATACGGTACGGCGCGGCACTGTCCAGCGGCCGGGAAACGCTGTTTCACCACGCAGCCAAGGGTGGGTTCAGGACGGCGGCCGTGATGCCCCAGATCACCTTGGATTGGCCGGAATCGGCGCGAATGGGGTTCGAGGACATATTGGCGGCAAAGGATTTGGGCTATAACGGCTTGCCCTTCAACTGGGTCACCATGCCGGACCAGTTCACCCTGGCGGCGCTGGACCGGTTGCTGAGAGACGGCAATGACGAGCGGCATTTATTTGCGCAAATCGCGCTTGCCTCTTCGCATGCGCCCTGGGTTCCGGTGCCCAGCATCATTGCCTGGGACGCGCTTGGCGACGGGCAGGTTTTCAACGAGATCGCCGCATCAGGCGACAGCCCTGAGGTGGTGTGGCGTGACCGCGACCGCGTCCGCGCGCAGTACCGGCTTGCGGTTGATTATGCGCTGAGCGCGGTCTTCGAATATGCGGTTTTGCATGCCGAGGACCCGCCGCTTCTTTTGGTGATCGGCGACCATCAGGCGGCGGAGTTTGTGGCCCTTGACGCGCGTTCCGATGTGCCCATCCATGTGATCGGGCCAGAGGCGCTTGTCGCTGCGTTAACCGATGTGGCGCCTTACGGCGGCCTTTTGCCGGATGACGCGGCTGGCACGATGCCAATGGACGCCCTGCGCGACATCCTGTTGACTGCGTATTCCTCTGACCTGCGGATAGGGCTGTCTCGATGAGCATTGCCTTCCCCCCAATTGTCGTCCGGCTGACGCAGATTGCGATCTTGCTGGCGCTGGCCGTCTTGCTGTGGATCGCGGCGGATGGGCGGGCGGCCTTGTCGCGTCTGCAAGACGCCCATCTGGGCTGGCTGGTTGGGGCGGGGGCCGTGTTGGCCCTTCAAACGATCCTGTCCGCCCAACGGTGGCGCGTCACGGCGGCGCAGCTTGGGCTTCACATTTCCGCAGGCGCTGCGTTGCGCGAGTATTATCTGGCGCAAGTGGTGAACCAATCGCTGCCGGGCGGGGTCGTGGGTGATGCCAACCGCGCGGTACGCTCCCGCTCGGAAGTAGGGCTGGTCGTCGCGGCGCAGGCCGTGTTGTTCGAGCGGCTGGCGGGCCAGCTGGGACTGATCGCCGTGCTTGTCACAGGGTTAAGCGTCAGCGTGGCGATGCCCGGGGTGTTGGTCTGGCCACAATGGCTTGCAACACCGGTGATCGTGGTCCTGTGCCTTCTGGCCGTGGCAGGGGGGCTGATCGCGATGGTGCCCGGACTGCGGCGGGGCGGGCAAGCCTTTTGGGCCACGGTCTGGACCCGCAATATACGGCTGCAGCAGGTTGCACTGAGCCTAGGCACGGCGCTGTGCAATGTTGCCGCCTTTGCCCTTTGCGCGGTTGCGCTGAATGTGGCGATGCCGTGGGTTGCCGTCGCGGCGCTGGTGCCGTTGATCCTTTTTGCGATGGTGCTGCCGGTCTCGATCGGGGGATGGGGCGTGCGGGAAGGCGCAGCGGCGCTTTTGTTCCCGGTAATGGGCGCGACCTCGGCAGAGGGACTGGCCACAAGCGTGGCCTTTGGACTTGTTTTCCTCGTCACCATATTGCCGGGGGTCATTGCCCCGCTATTTGCATCCAACAAGCACCAGAAGGGTCCGCGCTCCTTACGCGGAGGTGCCCTCAATCAAACACATATAACGAAGAAGGAAATCTCGTGACGCAAGTATCGAAATTGACACGGCGCAGCGTTCTGGCGACAGGCGCGGCGGCATTGGGTGCCACCACTTTGGGGCAACCCGCATGGGCACAAGCAAAGGCCAATTTGCAGCTGTCCTGGCTCCACTCCACCCAATTTGCAGGCAGCTATATCGCGCTGAAGCGCGGATATTACGAAGGGCTGGAGGTCGCGTTGCAGCAAGGCGGGCCGAACGCGCCTGTTGAGCCACCTGTGGTGTCAGGCACCGCCCTGATTGGCATCTCGGCTGCTGACTATACCGCCGCCGCCGTACAAGAGGGCGCGCCGTTCAAAATTCTGGGCGTCGCCATGCAAAACAACCCGTTTGCAATCGCTTCGCTTGCCGGCAACCCGGTGAACGAGCCCGCAGATCTGGTGGGCAAACGCATCGGGATGGCGCTGACAAACACTCCGGTGCTGCAGGCGCTGTGCACGCTGAACGGCGTGGACATAAACGCCATCGAGATCGTGCCAACCCAGTATTCGCCGCAACCCTTGGTTGCCGGTGACGTGGATTGCCTGCTGTGCTGGGCCACCGATTTGCCTGTCGCCATGACCATCCAAGGGGTCGACAACGTCACCATGTTGATGGCTGACTACGGCTATGCGGTGCATTCGCAAACCTACATCGCAACCGAAGACAGCCTGACCAACCGCAGGGCCGACATTCTGGCGCTGATGGCGGGGGAGGTGAAAGGCTGGGGCGATTACCGGGCTGACACGGACGCGGCCACGCAGCTGACGCTTGATATGTTCCCCGATGCAGGGCTGGACGCCGACACGCAGCGGCTTCAGGCCGCGCGGCAGGTGCCATTGATGTTCTCCGAGCTGACGGATGCCAACGGCTTCGGCTGGTGGACTGACGACACGGTTGCTGCCAATATTGAAACGCTCGGGCTGCTGGGCCGGACCGTCACCGCCGACCTATGGGACCGGTCCATTCTGGAAGAAATCCACGGAGCTTGACCCGCCAATGACTGTTGCCGTGCAATGCGAGGGGGTCGCCAAGACGTTTGGCGCATCGGTGGAGGCGGTCAGCCCCATTGATCTGCACCTTGTCGCGGGGCAGACCACCGCTTTGGTGGGGCCATCGGGATGCGGTAAGTCCACCCTGTTGCGGATGATCGCGGGCTTGGAGGTCCCAAGCGCGGGCACCGTCCTGATCGGTGGGGCCCCGCCGTCGCAGACCTTGCGTGACGCCGACCTTGCGGTTGCCTTTCAGGACCCCTCGCTGCTGCCGTGGCGCAGCGTGCGGCGCAATATCGAGTTGGCGTTGGACCTTGCACGGCGGCCGAAACGCGCCGAGGAGATAGAACAGCTGATCCGGCTGGTCGGGCTGGAGGGGTTTGCCGACGCGCGGCCTGCGGAATTGTCTGGTGGCATGCGGCAACGTGCGGCCATCGCGCGCGCATTGTCCACGCAGCCTGCGTTGCTGCTGCTTGACGAGCCGTTCGGTGCGGTGGACGAGTTGACCCGCCAGCAACTCGCACAAGACCTGCCCGCCCTTTGGGAGGCGCGCGGCACCACGACGCTTTTGGTGACCCATTCGGTCAGCGAGGCGGTGATGCTGTCGGACCGCGTCATTGTGCTGTCACCGCGCCCGGCGCGCATCGTGGCAGATGTCACCATAGACCTGCCACGCCCGCGTCGCCCTGAAATGGCGCGCGACCCCGATTTTGGGCAATTCACCGAACATGTGTTTGCAGCCCTATCCAAAGGTGTGGCGGACACTTTGCCAAAAGCCGCCCAATGACCAGATATGCGCTTGGGCCAATTGCCGCCCTTGTTCTTTGGGAACTTATCGCCCGCGGCTTGGCGGGCTCCTTTGTTCTGGCACCGCCATCGGCCATCGCAGTCTATCTGGTTGAGAATTTCGGCCTGATCGCCCGCGCATTGGGTGTCACCCTTGGCAACGCGGCGGCCGGTTTCGTCATCGGCAATTGCGCCGCAATTGCGCTGGCGGCCTGCGCGATCGTATGGCCCCGCAGTGACGCCGCGATCCGCGGCGCGGCGCTGCTGGTGTTTTGCCTGCCGCTGGTCGCCACAGGTCCGATCCTCAGGGTCGTCTTCGGCCCGGGGCCTTGGCCGCAGATCGTGCTGGCGGCCCTTGCGGTCTACTACACCACGCTGATCCCGCTGCTTGTGGGGCTGCGCGCCGTGCCCTCTGACTGGTTGGATTTGCTGCGCAGTTATGGCCGTGGGCGGTTCTCGGCGCTGTTGCATGTGCGGGCAATGGCGGCGCTTCCCTATCTGGTGGCGGGTTTGCAGATTGCGGCTCCGGCGGCATTTCTTGGGGCCATGGTGGGTGAATTCACCGGCGCGGAGCGTGGAATGGGCGTGCTGACGATACGCGCCATGCGCGGCATGAATGTCGAGATGACATGGACGCTTGCCGCCGTCGCCACGGCGGTTGCCATGCTTGGGTATTGGGGCATAGGCGCTATTGCCGCGCGGATGTTGCAAGAGGACCCGCCGGTGATCCTTGCAGCCCCGGCGGCGCTGAAGGGCGGCGGATTGGGCACCGCGGCCATGGTAGCGTTTCTGGTGGTGCTGGTGTGGGATGTCGGGCTGCGGTTGCTGGATTTGAACACCTTCTTTGCCAAGGGCCCGCTGGACGTGTTTGACGCGCTGGCGCTGGCCCCTGACGCGCGCGACACGTGGTCCATATTGCTCCGCGCCCTTGGGGAGACGGCGGTTTTTCTGGTTCCCGGGTATTTCGCGGGGCTGGTGCTGGGCGCTTTGATTGCGATGTTGATTGTGTTGGTCCCCTCCGTCGCGGGGACCGCCATGCCCATCGCGATTGCATTGAGATCGGTGCCGATCATTACGACTGCGCCCTTGGTGGTCCTGCTGATGGGCCGGGGGGCCGCGGGCACGATGGTGCTGGTGGCGATCATGGTGTTCTTTCCGACATTGATCGCCTGCTTGCACGGGCTGCGGCAGGCTCCGAGCCGGGTGATGGATGTGATGAACAGCTACGCGGCCGGGCCGCTGCAACAGCTTATGCGCGTGCGCATTCCTGCGATGCTGCCTGCCTTTTTCGCCGCGGCGCGGATGAACGTGCCGGCCTCCGTTCTGGCGGTGACGGTTGTGGAATGGCTTGCCACAGGCAATGGCATTGGCAGCACGATGGCGCTGTCGGCGTCGGTCTCGGATTATGACCTGCTATGGAGCGCGGTCGTCATCGTCTCCTTGCTCTGTGTCGTGGGCTACGGCGTCGTTGGGTTGGTGGAACGCAGGGTGCTGCGCGTCTACGCACCGGAGCAACTGGCATGAGGCCCGCCGCATTCGCGATTCCCGGTGACATCAACACCGTCACGGGCGGCTACATCTACGAGCGCCGTCTGCTGGAAGAGCTACGCGCCGCCGGGCGCGATGTGACCCATATTCAGCTTGCGGCGTCCTTTCCTGATCCCACCGCGCAAGACATGACCGAGGCGGTTCAGGCCTTGATCCAACTTCCGCCTGAACGGGCTTTGATCCTGGATGGGTTGGTTTACGGTGCGATTGACACAGACGGTTTGGCGCAGGTGCGCGCGCCCATTGTTGCCATGATCCACCATCCGCTGGCGTTGGAGACCGGTTTGCCCGAGGACCGAAAAGCGCATCTGTTTGTGACTGAGCGGGACAACCTTGCGCTTGCAGCGCATGTCTTGGTGCCAAGCCCCCATACCGCGCATATCCTTGCCCGCGACTACGCAGTGCGCGCCGACAAGATCACGGTGGCCCAGCCGGGTTCTGACAAGGCGGTGCGCCAAACCCGTCCGGGCACGCCGCCGCTGATCCTGTCAGTGGGGATCCAGCATCCGCGCAAGGGGCACGATGTGCTGCTGCGCGCGCTTGCGCAGATCGCAGACACGGACTGGCGCGCCGTGATCGTGGGATCGGCACATGACCCGCAGCACGCCTTGGAGCTGGCCCGAATGGTGGATGACTTGAAACTCGCGGACCGTGTGACACTGGCGGGCCGGGTTTCCGATGCTGCGCTGGAGGGGCTCTATTCCGAGGCGTCCGTCTTTGCGCTTGCAACCCGCTATGAGGGGTACGGCATGGTTTTCGACGAGGCGCTGTCCTGGGGACTGCCCATCGTGTCCTGCGACACGGGTGCGGTGGCTGAGACGGTTCCGGCGGGGGCAGGGATATTGGTGCCGGTGGATGACGCGGCGGCCTTGGCGGGGTCTTTGGCGCAGGTGCTCAGCGATGCCCCGCTACGCGCAGACATGGCAGCGCAGGCGCGCAAGGCGGGCCAGACCTTGCCCAGCTGGCAGGATACTGCGCGGATCGCGGGGGCGGTACTGAATGCCAGCTAAATCATGCGGCAGCGCCGCTGCAATCGGGCGCTCGTTGGACATCTACTACCGCGACGCCGCCCGGACCCGGCGAATGGAGCAATTGAATGCGCAGTTCATTGGCAAAGGCGATTTGGCCTTCGACATAGGGGCGCATGTCGGTGACCGAACCGCCAGTTTTTCACGCCTCGGGGCATCGGTGGTCGCCTTGGAGCCGCAACCACGCGTGTTTCGCGCATTGCGATTGATCCATGGCCGGACGCCGCGGATCGCTCTGCGACCAGAGGCCGTCGGGGCTTCGCCGTCGCAGATTGATTTGTTTGTTAACACGGCGAACCCGACCATTTCGACCGCTTCGCGCGGCTTGATGGACGCGGCGGCTGGGGCGGAAGGCTGGCAGGGGCAAGTTTGGGACGCGCCGGTTCGTGTCCCGGTGACGACGCTTGACCAGCTTATTGACGAACACGGCATGCCGGATTTCACCAAAATTGATGTGGAGGGCCATGAGGCCGAAGTGTTGGCAGGCCTGAGCCGCGCACTGCCCGCGCTGTCGTTCGAGTTCACGACCATCCAGCGCGACCTTGTCGGGGTTTGTCTTGACCGTCTGGCCGTGCTTGGAGCGTATGAATTCAATCTCAGCCTTGGCGAGGATCATACGCTGCGCCACACCGCGTGGGTGTCACGCGCGCGGATCGCGGCAGACATAGAGGCCTTGCCGTTCGATGCAAATTCTGGGGATGTGTATGCGCGGGTCTTGGCCTGACGGGCTGATGGGAACGTCACCGCCTGGCTAGATGATCTCATCTTCGTCAAATAACGGGTCGGCTTCCAACTGTGCGGTAAGGTCCTCCACCGCCATTTCGGCTTTCTCCGCAGAGGCCACTTTGGCGATGTGATAGACCGCGTCGCCCTCGTTGACGACGGGCATCACGGCACGCCCGACGATGATGCCTTCAAAGTTGGCTTTGATTTCCAGCTCGTCATCGCCAAACGGATCGCAGACCGCCGCCAGAAGCTCACCTTCGGCAACAATCTCGCCTTCTTCCTTGAACATCCTTAGCAACCCACCCGCGGGCGCACGCGCCCATTTCGATGAGATACACAAAATCGGGTCGGCCTTGGCGTTGCTGATGCCCTTTGAGGGCAAGGACCCCATATCGCGCATCACACGCAAGATACCGGCAACGCCCGCGCGGACTGACATTTCGTCAAAACGTAAACCCTCTCCGGCCTCGTAAAGCAACACGTCGACATCCATGTCACGCGCGGCGGCGCGCAGCGAGCCTTCGCGCAGTGGAGAGGTCAGAATGACCGGCGCCCCAAAGATGCGAGCCCGTTTCAGGATCGAGGGCGTGTCCGGCGAGATGCGGATTTGTGGCAGATTGGTGCGGTTGATTGCCGCCGAATGCAGGTCGATGCCAAAGTCGCATTTGTCCACCACCTCCGTCAAAAACAGATGCGCCATCCGCGAGGCAAGCGAGCCGCTTGCGCTGCCGGGAAAACAGCGGTTCAGATCGCGGCGATCTGGCAGATAGCGCGACCGATTGAGAAACCCGAAAGCGTTGACGATTGGAATGACAAGCAACGTCCCGCGCAAAGACTTCAGGTTGGGCGCGCGCAACAGGCGGCGCACAATTTCGACGCCGATCACCTCGTCGCCGTGGATGCCCGCGCTGACAAACAAGGTGGGGCCCGCGCGTTTGCCGTGGATGACATGCACCGACATATTGACGGGCGTGTGGTCCGACAAGGTGCTTACCGGCAGGTCCACGGTGCGACGCGTGCCGGGCGCTATGCGTTGGCCGCCGATCTCGAAATCTGTGCGTGCTGGCATTTGGACCTAGCCTTTGCCTTTGGTCTTGGTCTTGCCGGGCTTGGCGTGCTTTTCCAGATGCTCGATGATCTTGCCCGCAATATCGAGGCCGGTGGCCTTCTCGACGCCTTCCAGCCCGGGGGAGGAGTTGACCTCCATGACCACCGGCCCGTGATTGGCGCGCAGCATATCGACGCCGCACACAGCGAGCCCCATGGATTTGGCGGCACGTATCGCTGTTGCCCGCTCCTCGGGCGAAATTTTTATGAGCTCGGCGGAGCCGCCACGATGCAGGTTGGAGCGGAAGTCGCCCGCAGCTCCTGTGCGCTTCATTGCAGCGATGACTTTGCCACCGACGACAATGGCGCGGATGTCGGTGCCGCCCGCTTCCTTGATAAATTCCTGCGCCATGATGTTCACATTCGCGCCGCGAAACGCTTCGATCACCGATTTGGCGGAGCGGGCCGTATCGGCAAGAACAACGCCGATGCCTTGAGTGCCCTCCAGCAGCTTGATGACAACCGGCGTGCCCCCCGCCAATTCGACGATGTCGCCCGCCTTCTTGGCGTCATGCGCAAAGGCCGTCACAGGCAGCCCGATCCCGTCGCGCGCCAGCAACTGCATAGAGCGCAGCTTGTCGCGCGAGCGTCCGATTGCGACGCTTTCGTTCAGGGGGTAGACGCCCATCATCTCGAACTGGCGCAGCACCGCGAGGCCATAAAACGTAACCGACGCGCCAATGCGTGGAATGACTGCATCATAGCCTTCCAGCTTCTCGCCATTGTAGTAAATCTCGGGGCGACGCGACGCGATATTCATGTAGCATTGCAACGTGTTAACGATGTCGAGCGAATGTCCACGCTGTTCTGCGGCTTCAACCAACCGCTTGTGGGAATAGAGGTTCGCGTTGCGGGCGAGCATGGCGATTTTCATGGCGAGCGTCCTTCTAGGCGGTGGGTAGATACCGAGCCTAACCTGTCTACGCCGCAATTGTAACAGCGCTGTCTTTTATCTTTTCTTAACCAAAGATTGGCACGTTCTTCAGGCGTTTCATTGGAGTTAACATGTACGATCTCGCGATCATCATTCCGCACCTGAATGACCTTGCGCGTTTGCGGCGGTGCTTGGACCACTTGCATGGCCAGATTGATTACGGTGTCGAGGTGATCGTTGTTGATAACGGGTCCGATGCCGACCAATTGTTGCCGCTGTGGCGCTATCCGTGGGTGAAGGTGTTGGGCCAGCAGATCAAAGGGGCGGGGCCAGCGCGAAATGTCGGGGTGCTGGGATCAAGCGCGCGGCGTCTGGCGTTTCTGGACAGCGATTGCATCCCATCCGCCGATTGGGTCGACCGTGTGCGTGATCTTGACGTGGACGGCTCCGTCATCGGCGGCAGGGTAGAGACGTTTGACGAAGGGCATTGGCACAACAGCGGGGCGCAATTGTTCGAGCGATTGTTTGCTTTTGACAACCGCCGCTACGTCACCAAGCTGGGCTTCAGCGTCACGGCAAATCTGGTGACGACCCGCGCGATTTTTGACCAGGTTGGCCCGTTTCGCGCCGAGCTGGCGGAGGATGCCGATTGGTGCCGCCGTGCCGGGGCAATGGGATACGCGATGCGGTACGAGCCTGAGCTGCTGGTCTCGCACCCGACGCGGGCCGATTGGGGCGCCTTGAAGACCAAGTGGCAACGGCTGATGCGCGAAGGTTTCGCGCCACATCAAGGCAAGGCCGCGGGGCGGTTGTTTTGGATCGGGCGGGCCATCCTCACCGCCGCCAGCATCTTGCGAGACACGCCCAAAGTGCTGCTGAGCCGCAAGGTCTACGGCTTGCGCGACCGGGCCAAATGCCTGTCGATGCTTATCAGGCTGCGCCTTGCGCGGTCCGTCTGGATGGGGCGTCAGGCGCTGACCGGGCGGGCTTAGGCGCGGTCATCCATCCAGATGGTCACGGGGCCATCATTGACCAAGGCGACTTTCATGTCTGCGCCGAACTCACCTGTTTGCACCGAAACCCCCAGCGCGCTGAGGCCTTGGGCAAAGGCGTCATACAAAGCTCGCCCCACATCGGGGCGGGCGGCAGTTGAAAAGCCGGGGCGGTTACCGCTGCGGGTGTCTGCAGCAAGGGTGAACTGGCTGACCACCAAGGCCGCACCGTTTGTGTCCAACAGCGTGCGGTTCATCTTGCCCGCGTCGTCTTTGAAGATGCGCAGTTTGGATATTTTTGCCGCCAGTTTGGCGGTCTGTGCTGCCTCGTCGCCGTCCATGGCGCAGACAAGGACCAATACCCCTGCTCCTATCTGGCCGATAACGCGGCCGTCTACGGTGACTGAAGCCTCGCTGACCCGCTGGACAAGTGCTCTCACAGCTCTGCTAATGTGGGCGGGTTGGCCCCGGCACGCGACACGGTGATCGCCGCGCATTTTGCGCCCATGGCCAGCGCGTCTTTCAACGCATCCTGCGAAATGTCCGTGATGGCCGCTTTGCTCAGCAAGCCTGCCGATTGCAATGCGTACAGCACACCGGCGTTGAACGTGTCGCCGGCACCGACAGTGTCTACGACATCGACTTTTTGGGATGGGACAAAGACCGTCGCATTGGCGGTGTAGGCCGTGGCGCCCTCGGACCCTTGGGTAATCAGGACCAGCTTTGTGCCTCGGTCAATCAGGCCTTTGGCAAGCGCCGCAATGTCGCCATTGCCTTCAAGCCATTCAAGATCTTCGTCGCTCAACTTCACAATATCAGCGGCGGCCATCATGTTTCGGATGCGGGCCACATATGCATCGCGGTCGCGGATGAAGCTGGGGCGGATGTTGGGGTCAATCATCGTGACGCGGGAGGGTGCCTCTCGCAGCATCAAGGCCTCAAACGCCTCCGCGCTTGGGCCAGCTGCCAGCGAGATGCCCCCGAAAAACATCGCGTCCACGTCAGGGGTGAGCGCGGGAAGCGCGTCTTTGCGCAGCGATGTCAGTGCCGAATTTTCGTCGTAAAACGTATATGTGGCATGGCCGTCTTGCAGGCGCACAAACGCCAGCGTGGTGGGCGCATCGGGGCGGGGGCTGAGATCAGTGGCGACGTCCGATCTGTGCAGCGTGTCGACAAGTAATTCTCCGAACAGATCGCTCGACAGGCCGCAGAAGAAGCCGGGTTTGGTCTCTAGCCGGCCCAGGGCGATCGCGGTGTTAAACACGGCCCCCCCCGCATAAGGCGCAAACGCGTTTTCGCCTTGCGTCGTTTCACGCGGAAGCATGTCAATCAGCGCTTCACCACAGCAAAGTATCATTGTTGTGCCATCCCATATCCAATTGCCAACGCGACCAAGAGGCCGATGACCACTGCAATAGCGATCTTCACAGCTGAGTAAGGGCGCTGTCCGCGCACCGCCCCGGTTTGCCCGTTCACGACAAAGCGGTAGGTCTCGCCACGGTATTTGTAGGCGGCCATCCACACCGGCAGCAGAATGTGTTTGAAGGTCACGTTGCTGACCTTGGTATCCGCGGTGTGAATTTTCTGGCGGTCGCCGCCGATGTCGAACTTGATGTCACGGGTGATGCGGTTGTCCATGGTGACGCGGGCCTCGGCAAAGCCGTCATCCAGCTCGACCGTGTAGGCCTCCGCCCGAAAGCCCGCCAGATATTGAGGGGAATAGGGGGAAAGCATGGTCAGGTCCCATGGAGCCAATGCGTCCGTGTAGGGGCGCGGCAACGAGGTTGAGGCCAAAACCAGCACATCGTCAAAGTCTCGCGCCACGCGTCCCGCAATTGGATGCCAACGTGTTTTGGTGACCATAACGGTCTGTTTTTTGCCGTCGCGCATGACGGTCTTGCTGACCTGATAGTCCACGCCGCGTTGCCCGGTATAGGTGGTCTTGGTGTCCGCGTCGTAGGTCCAGTAGGGCACGTAAATGCCGTCCAGCTTGCGGCCCTTCTTGGCATATTCCTGCAATCCGTTCGGGGCGAACCAGCGTTTGCCCAACCAATCCGTCATGGCCTTGCGGGCAGAGGCTTCATCCAGCACGAAGGGCAGAACCGCCTTGGGCTTTATATGCCGGTTGGTCCCGGTATCCGTCACCACGGGCGTCGCACAAAACGGGCATTCGGTGGCATGAATGTTGGGGTCAAATTCCACCTGAGCGGCGCAGTTGGGGCATTGAGAGACGCGGGTCTCTTCCATCTCCGCCTCGGCTAGCGAGCCTTTTACGGCGGCGTTGAAGTCCATTTCCTTGATTGCGGAGGACCCGCCCTCGCTGACGGCTTCGGAGTTGCCGCAATGGGTACACAGCAATTGCGTGCCACCGGGGTCGAATTCCATATCGGAGCCGCAATTGTCGCAGGGGAAACGGTGCTCTTGGACAGTATCGGACATAATTTACAAAAACCTGTGCAGCGTCTTTGGAACCATAATGCGCAAGGCATTATCACGTAGCACGGTGTGGCGCCACACATGGAATACTGCATGGAAGACCACCACAAAGGCCAGTCCGTAGAACTGATAAATATGTATTTTTCCGACAATATCGTTGGCGCCGGGCAGTCCCAGCGCAGGGGCGATTGGCAAGATGCCCCCCGCCCAGAGGATAACGCTTGAAGTCAGTCCCAGAAGGAACCCTCCGACCGCGACGACAAAAAGCCCCCAGACCAGCGTGTGATGCAGGAGTTTGTGCGTGATCCGCGCCCAGTTGGGAAGTTTCGGGCCGGGCCGGCTTGCCAGCCCGTTGCGCAGATAAAGCGCCGTCCAGATCAGCGCGAGAGTGACGAAGATCAGGCCCATGACGGAATGAAATTGGAAGATGACCGGCCCCATCCGTCTGAGCGCGTCGGGATCGGCGAAAATGAACCAGATGAAAAAGGGGATGATTCCCCAGTGCAGCCATTTGAGGGTGGTGCGCCGGTTCGGAAGCCGCGCGGCAATGTTGGTCCAAGTCTTCATGGATGAAGACACGTGCGCGGCCTCCGATAAGTTTCTCTACGCCCCGGGAGGGGGCGGGGGCGGCATGATGGTGAAAAGCTGCGCAAGTTCCGTGACGTCGCCCGCTTCCATCCAGCCATCTTGGCCTGCGGTCCAGACATGGGTGGTGCGTTTCAGCTTGCCCTCGGTGGCCATCCGGCCAAGTGCGGCCTTGGAGAATGGGCCTGACGTCGCGCCGTTTTCGGCAATGTGCCAGACATGCTCAACAGGGGGTGGGGGCGGCGCAGGTTGCGCGGCTGGGGCAGGGCCCCATGGCCCCGGTTGCATCTGGTTGGCCATGTTTTGCGCCATTGCCATGCCCATCCCGGCCCCGATGCCCGCGCCCATGCCGCCGCCGCCATTGGGGTTTTGCGCGGCCATAGTCATGGCCTCTGCTGCGGAATACTGGGTGAACTTGCCCAAATCGCCCGCGATGCCCATCGAGGAGCGCTTGTCCAAAGCGGCTTCTACCGCTGGCGGCAGGGATATGTTTTCAATGTAGAATTCCGGGATCGACAGCCCGTATTCGGCAACGATGGGGCTGATGGCCGCGGTGATGAGTTTGCCCAGATCGCCCGTATTTGCGGCCATGTCCAACGCGGGTATGCCAGCGCCGCCAATCGTTTTGGAGAATTCCTGCACGATGATGTTGCGGATTTGGTAGCTGATCTCATCCATCGTGAACTCGCCGTCAGTGCCAACGATCTCGGTCAGGAATTTGGCGGCGTCGGACACACGGGTCGAGTAGGTACCAAAAGCGCGGATGCGCAATGGCCCGAACTCGGGGTCGCGCAGCATGATCGGGTTCTTGGTGCCCCATTTCAGGTCGTTGAACCGCGTGGTGTTGACGAAATAGATCTCGGATTTGAACGGGCTTTGGAAGCCGTGGTCCCAATGCTGCAACGTCGTCATGATGGGCATGTTGTTGGTTTCCAGCATATACATGCCGGGGGTGAACACGTCGGCCAGTTGGCCCTCGTGGACGAACACAGCGGCCTGACCTTCGCGCACCGTCAGCTTCGCCCCATACTTGATTTCGTGCCCCTCACGGTCGAACCGCCAGACCATCGTGTCGCGCGTGTCGTCGGTCCAGTGAATGACGTCGATGAACTCGCCGGTCAGAAAATCAAGAATACCCATTTTGTCCTCACTTTAAATGTGTCGGGGTTAACTGTCGCCGCCAAGCAGCTCGGATGCAATCACTTCCACCACGGGGCGCGCCTCATCTGGGGTGGCCCCCAAAGGCAAACGCTTGTCGTAAAGGATTTGCAGAAGTAGCTCGTCATGGCGTGTCAGGAGCGCAAATTCGTCATCATCATTAAAGATCGAAGGGCGCGCGGCGGGGCTGTCATTGCTGAGGCCCAGGCCCTGCGCGATTTCTTCGTGAAAGCAGCTGTCACGGAGCAGTTTGGGATGTTCGGCGCGGATGATGGCGACCGCAAAGTCGATCTGGTTGGGGGGCTCTCCATCTTCAAACGAATAGACCACACAGTTGTCGATGCGGGTCAGCGTCGTCATGTTGCGCGCCAAAGCAGGGGGCAGCGCAGGAAATAGACGGGTCAGGGTCGCGTCATACGCCTCCAGCTCGTCAACGTTCAGCACTGCTACGATAAAATTAGGGTCGCTGCTGACTTGGCTGATCGGATGACCCGTCAGGCGTTCAAGACGTTTAACGTAAGGACCGACCGTTCCGCGCGTCTCTGCGATCAGCTCTCGGGAAGCAGTTTCGCCGAAATCCAACTGCACCCGAACGGGTTCGGTCCAGCGCCGGATAGGGGTCGCAGTTTCGCCTTTGACAAAGGTATTGTTTACAATATCCGCCTCGGAGAAGCCGGCGATTTTCAGAAAGTTGGTCTTCAAGTCCCGCTTGGAAAATGGCGTATCCGGCCCGCCGCCATCTTTGCGAAGAAGGCCGCTGGTCAGCAACTGTTGCTGCAACCGCTCATAGTAAGCCGCCAGCTTGATACTGCGCTCTGATGGCCTGACGGGGGCCTCGACAACATCAGGCGCAGGCACAGGCGCGCGGGGTTCGGGGCGGGGGCTGGTCACGGCCTCTTCGCAGGCGGACAACGCAACCGCGCCCGCCACCAAAAGCCCGAATTTTGAACCCCACCCGCTGTTCATTTAACCAGTGCTGCCGCCGATATTGGTGCTGCTGCCGGTGCCGCGTGCGGTGGCGGAGGCAAGCGTCTCGCGCAGCTCTTTCTCCATATTGTCGAGCTTGTCTTCGGCTTCGGCCCGCTTGCGTTTGCCTTCGTCGGCGATTTCCAGGCTCTCGTTGATGGTCGCGACCAGATCGTCATTGGCTTGCTGCACCGCTTCGATGTCGAAGACGCCGCGTTCCATTTCCTCGCGGATGGACTTGTTGGCCATGCGCAGGTTTTCGGCGTTGGATTTCAGCAGCTCGTTGGTCAGGTCGTTGGCGTCGCGCACAGCCACGGCGGCCTCGGCAGAGCGTTGGATGGTCAGTGCTTGCGCCAGTTGGGTTTCCCAAAGCGGCACGGTGTTGACCAGCGTGGAATTGATCTTGGTCACCAGCGATTTGTCGTTTTCCTGCACCAGCCGGATGGAGGGCAGGGATTGCATCGTCACCTGACGCGTCAGCTTCAGATCGTGGACGCGGCGTTCCAGATCGTCGCGCGCGGCGCGCAGGTCACGCAGTTCCTGCGCTTTCATAACCTTCTGATCTTCTGGCGCTTTCTCGACCTCTGCCTCTTTGGCGGGAATGTCAGTCGCGTCAATCTCAGCGACTTTCTCTTCGCCCGCGGTGATGTAGAGCGCCAGCTCGTTGTAGAAATCCAGGGTGCGTTCATACAGGATATCGAGCGACTTGATGTCCTTCAGCAGGACATGCTCGTGGGCCAGAAGATCGTCGGTGATTTTGTCGATCTGGCCTTGCACGGTTTCATATTTCGCCATGAACATCGCGGCGGGCTTGGCTTTGCCAAGCAGCTTTTCCCACCAGCTGCGTTTGCGGTTGGGGTTCAGTTCCGAGACCGAAAAACCGCGGATAGTGGTGACTATGTCGCGCAGCGAATTGCCGGCGGGGCCGACATCTTTGTTTTTCACATCGGCCAGCATGGATTGGCTGATTTCCTGCAAACCGGCCTGCGCGTTCGACCCGAATGACACGATGGAATTCGTGTCGGTCATGTCGATTTCTTCCATCCGCTTGCGGATTTCTGCAGCGACGGGAGCGTCTGCCTTGGCGAGCGGCACAAGGTCGGTGGAGGGCTCTGCCAAGACCACGGCGTTTACCTCGTCCAGCAAGCCGATAGAGGCTTGGGCCTTCTCGCGAATTTCTACTGACATGTCTTTCCTCCTGTGTCCGCGTGGTTAACGCGGCGTGATACCTTCGCGCTGCAGCCGGTCGCGCAGCACGTCTATTTCGATGCTCAGATCATCCTGGCTGTTAACCAAGAGCTTCTGGGTTTTCGCGGTGAAATTGCCTTCTAAATCGTCCAGCAGCGCGGTGTAGTCATCCTTGGCTTCCGCATTTGGATTGCGCGATGTCAGATCGACATATTTGGTTGTCGCGTCGCGCGCGCCTTGTAGGTAGACGCCAAGATATTTGCGCGCGGCTGTCAAGTCGCGGGGATCGTTTTCGACGGTGCGAAACATCTCCCGGGCCGTGGCTTGAAACGTATCGACCCGCGCGATCAGCACGCGGTCTTTTGTTGTCGCGATGCTTGTTTTCATGGCGATGAGATGGCGTTCGGCCTCGTCCACGGCTTTTGCGACGCGGTCGGTCTGGAACTCATCCACCCCTTCGACGGTCTTGTTTGCCATTGGGTCAAACCCGAATGCCGTGATGTGCAAGGCGGCGGCAATAACGCCGTAAAGAACGCCATTTATCAAACCGCCGTCAAACGTTGCGATGCCGACGCCAGCACCCGTCAGGATCGCGCCAAACAGCTTGCGTGGGATGGCGGGGCGGCGCGAAATTGTGCGGGCGTTATAGGCCTCTTCGGCCTCCAACCCTTCGCGGGTTAACCATGCGGCCAAGGCGATGGATGCGAAGGCAATAAGGTTAAATGCAAGCCCTGTCGGGCCTGCGCCGAAGGCCGTGATAAGCAGCGGCACGGCAGCAAGTCCAAGGAACACGGCCCGGGAACGGCCCTTTTGCGGGCGGGCCTGGCGTAGCGTGCCTTTCTTGGATGACTGGACGTCGGGGCTGTGCGCGCCCCCGTAGCGTTGGGCCATCAGATAGCTCCGACGGAGGCCATGACGACCAAGACCAGTAGGACCGCGTAGGCCATTTTTTGTATCATGCCGAAGGACATGTGTTCCCCACTCGCTGTGACTTGCGCGCTAGATATAAGGTGTCGGTGCCGCAGTTACCAGAAATTCGGTTCAGATCAGTGCGGGCTTCCTGATGCATTGGCGGCGCGCTCGGCTTCCAGTTTGCGGGCGTAGCCGGACTGGATGAACTCCACAAGGAACAGCACGATGACCGAGAAATAGAAGGTCGTCTTGGACATCGGGATCAGCGGGTAGCCGAAAATCTTGATCGCCAGATCGTCGTCATGGGCCGCGTGGGAGGCGGCGACGCCGGCTTCGCCCAGCAGCACCACACCGACAATCAGCAAGATGAAGAGGCCAAGAACCTCGTACATGCGGTTCTTTTGCAAGAAGGCTGTGACGCCGTCTGCCAGCAACAACATGGCAAGGCCCGAGATGAAGATGGCGGCGGCAAGAACCGGGAATACTTCGGTGATGGCAATCGCAGAAAGCACTGAATCAAAGGAGAAAATCAGGTTCATGAAGACGATGAGCATCACAACTTTTGCGGCCGATTTGCCGGACTTTGCTTCCACGTCATTGCCGATATGCTGCACGGATAGCAGGTGCCCGATTTCCTTGAACGCGGTGTACATGATGAATATGCCGCCAAAAACGAAGACGCAGGTGGCGAAGTTCACGCCGCCGGTCAGGATGCCTTCCCATTCGAAAATGTAGAAGGGTTCCGTCAGCGACCCGAGCAGGCTGACCATCACAAACAGCAACACGATGCGCAGCGCCACGGCGATGATGATGCCCCAGAACCGAACCGCTTTTTGTTGAGCGACGGGCGCCCTTTGGCTTTCGATGGAGATATACAGCAAGTTATCGAAGCCCAGAACCGCCTGCAAAAAGCAAAGCATCAGCAGATTACCGAGGTTTTGGAATGTCCAAAGGTTTTCGAAATTCAGAAATTCGCCCATCACGTGGCCCTTCGCTATCAGATATTTGTTAACATACCAATTACAGGAGAAAATAACTCCGGCAAGGTGACGATGTCAGTTTTTAGCCCCGTGTTGGTGGCTTGCCGCGGCGTTGGGGCGGCTTTTTCTTGGGGCGGGGGGCGGCGTCTGGTTCGGCGATGCCAAGCTGGTCGCGCAGGACGCGGGATTTGACTTCCTCGACCTCGCCTTGCTTCAATTCATTCAGGCGAAACGGGCCATAGCTGACGCGGATCAGGCGGTTCACCTTGAGGCCGACCTCTTCCATGGCGCGGCGGATTTCGCGGTTTTTGCCTTCGCGCAGCCCCACCGTCAGCCACGCGTTTGCGCCTTGTTGGCGGTCGAGCGTGACCTCCATCGGCTGAAAGCGCTCGCCCTCGGATGTGACGCCTTTTCTGAGTGGTTCCAAGGTCTTATCCTCGGGACGCCCGTTGACGCGGACGCGGTATTTGCGCAGCCAGCCGGTGGAGGGGAGCTCTAATTGGCGCTTCAACCCGCCGTCATTGGTCAAAAGCAGCAGGCCCTCGGAATTGATGTCGAGGCGGCCGACGGAGATGACGCGGGGCATATGGTCGGGCAGGGCGTCGAAAACGGTCTCGCGGCCCTTCTCGTCCTTCTCGGATGTGACGAGGCCAATGGGCTTGTTGTAGAGCCACATGCGGGGGCGGTCGGGGGTGCCTATCTCTTTGCCATCAAAGGTTATTTTGTCATCTGGGGTGACGTTCAGGGCAGGGCTGTCGATGACCTTGCCGTTGACGGTGACGCGGCCTGCGGCGATCAGGGCCTCGGACCCACGGCGCGAGGCGATACCTGCGCGGGCAAGGACTTTGGCGATGCGGTCGCCGGCGGGGGTCTTGGGGGGTGATTTGTCAGACATTGCAGGGGTTTAGCGGGTTGGCGCGCCTAGGGAAAGGCTTTGCGTTAAGCCGTTGATTTGGTTAGGGAAGATCATGGAATTCACGTCTCATATGGATATTGCGCTGGCGGAGGCGCGCGCGGCGGCGGCACGTGGCGAAGTGCCGGTGGGCGCGGTTGTCATTGGGCCGGACGGAGAGGTCCTGGCGCGGGCTGGAAACCGTGTGCTGGAGGGGCATAATCCGGCAGGACATGCGGAGGTTCTGGCCATTCAGGAAGCCTGCAAAACCCTGCAATCTGAACGGCTTACGGGGTGTTCGATCTATGTAACGCTGGAGCCATGTGCCATGTGCGCGGGCCTGATTTCGCAGGCGCGGATCGCGCGGGTTTACTATGGGGCGAGCGATCCCAAATCGGGGGGCGTTGCTCAAGGCGCGCGGGTGTTTGAGCAGGCGCAGAGCCATCACACCCCAGAGGTCTATGACGGCATTTGCGAGGCCGAGTCGGCGGCGTTATTGCGGGCATTCTTTGCCGCGAAACGGGCGCGTTAACCAATTCATAGGGCAATGTGTATTTGATATGTATTTCATGTGTATTCCATGCGCATGAGTTTGCGCAGACCCAAAAATCGTTAACGCCGCGTGGCAGAAGGGGCACGGTTTTGCTTGCCCCTAGGGAAACCCCTTTGACCCGAATCGAGGGGTCGGGTATTCGCCCGTCACTGCAACACCAAACCCAAGGAGGCCGATCATGACTCATAATCCATCACGCGAAGCCCTTTGGTCAGGTATGCAGGTGGCGTTTGTGCCGCTGGGACGTGCGGCCAGCTAGGCGTCACCCCACCATACTCAGCCAACCGCTGAGTCCTTTCCAAACCAACCAAACCGACCCGGCCAAAACCACGCGCGATTTGCATCCGCATTTTGGCTTTGGGCAATTTCAACCAATAGGGAACCGGCATGGCTTTTGGCCACCGGTCGAGTGAACGATATGAATGCACTGCCATTGAAGCCACAAACCCCGCTGAGCGAGGTCGTTGATGATCTTGTTGCCGACTTCGGTGCGAAGCGGGTCTTACTTGCCCTTGTTGCGAGGTTGATTACGCGGACAAGACCCCCCGATACCACCGGGCTGCCATCCTTGCATGCGCAGCCCGGGGTGGAGGACCTGCCCGACGCCGTGCGGGCCGATATTGGGCTGCCGCCCAAAGAGAAGCGGGTGCAGCCGGATTTGCTTGCGGGCTACGTCTCGCGGCATTGGTTGTAGAAGTGTCGGGCACCCGCGGGTGCCCGGCTCTTTGTTTTGCGTTCTTTCAGGAGCTTTGCTCCTGAGCCACGCGGGCAAAACCTCAGGATATTTTTGAACATGGGAAGCGGCGGAGAGCGGCACTTGAAGCGGCGTGATGTGGGGGGTAAACGGGACGGTGACTTTATCGGAGATGTTTCATGTCGATTGACACCAAAACCGCCGGGCGCGTGGCGAAACTTGCCCGCATTGCCGTCCCTGAGAGCGCGTTGCCAACGCTGGCCGACGAGTTGAACGGCATTTTGGCTTTTATGGAGCAATTGAACGAGGTGGATGTTGAGGGCGTAGAGCCGATGACATCGGTGACCCCGCAGCGCCTGAAGCGGCGTGAGGATGTTGTGACGGACGGCTCCCAGCAAGAGGCGGTTCTGGCCAATGCGCCGGATGCGCGGGAAGGGTTTTTTGCAGTGCCGAAGGTGGTGGAATAATGGGCGAGCTCTCAAAACTGACGATTGCCGAGGCCCGCGACGGGATGCGCGCGGGCGCGTTTACATCTGTGGATGTGACCAAGGATTGTTTGGCCGAGATCGAAGGGGCAGGCGCGTTGAACGCCTTTGTGCACCACACACCCGAGATTGCCCTGGATCAGGCGGCGGCCGCAGATGCGCGGATTGCGGGCGGCGACGCGCCTGCGATGTGCGGCGTGCCTTTGGGGATCAAGGATTTGTTTGCGACCCGCGGCGTGGCGACACAGGCGGCGTCGTCCATCCTGAACGGGTTCAAGCCGGAATATGAAAGCACCATCACCCAGCAATTGTGGGATGCGGGCAGCGTGATGCTGGGCAAGCTGAACATGGACCAGTTCGCGATGGGCTCGTCAAACGAGACATCGTGTTATGGCGACGTGGTGAACCCCTGGAAGATTGACGCGCGCAATTTGACGCCGGGCGGGTCCTCGGGCGGGTCGGCCTCGGCGGTGGCGGGTGATTTATGTCTGGCGGCGACCGGGACCGATACGGGCGGGTCGATCCGCCAGCCTGCGGCCTTTGCGGGGATTGTGGGGATCAAGCCGACCTATGGGCGGTGTTCGCGCTGGGGCGTGGTGGCCTTTGCCTCCTCGCTGGACCAAGCTGGCCCGATGACCAAATCGGTGCGCGACGCGGCGATCATGTTGGAGGCCATGTCGGGCCATGACCCCAAGGATTCGACATCTGCCGAGCTGGCCGTGCCGGATTTCGAGGCGGCGTTGACAGGCGACATTCGCGGCAAGAAGATCGGCATCCCCGCGGAGTACCGTCTGGACGGCATGCCGCAGGAAATTGAGGATCTGTGGTCGCAAGGCATTGCGATGATGAAGGACGCAGGTGCGGAGATCGTCGACATTTCGCTGCCCCACACGAAATACGCGCTGCCCGCCTATTACGTCGTGGCCCCGGCGGAGGCGTCTTCCAATTTGGCGCGCTATGACGGGGTGCGCTTCGGGCACCGGGCCAGCCTGGCGCAGGGCGACGGCATCACCGAGATGTATGAAAAGACCCGCGCCGAGGGGTTCGGCCCCGAAGTGCAGCGCCGCGTGATGATCGGGACCTACGTTTTGTCGGCGGGATTTTACGACGCCTATTACAACCGCGCGCGCAAGGTGCGCACGCTGATTAAGAAGGACTTTGAGGACGTGTTTGCCACCGGCGTGGACGCGATCCTGACGCCCGCGACCCCGTCCGCGGCCTTTGGCCTGGGTGAGATGAAAGACGCCGACCCCGTTCAAATGTATTTGAACGATGTCTTTACGGTCACGGTGAACCTTGCGGGGCTGCCGGGGATTGCGGTGCCCGCAGGGCTAGACAAACAAGGGCTTCCGCTGGGGTTGCAGCTGATTGGGCGGCCTTGGGAAGAGGCCGATTTGCTGAACCACGCCTACGCGTTGGAACAGGCGGCCGGATTTGTGGCGAAACCGGAGAAATGGTGGTAAACCATCCCCAAGGCGCCGGTACGAGCGCCCGTGATTGAACCAGTGTTTGACCAAGTGTGAGCGGACCCATGCGTATTATTCTTCCTCTTCTGGCTGTCGTCGCGGTGGCGGCATGCGCGCCCCCTGTGCCCGACAGCGCGGCGGGCGTCGGATTTGAGAATTACGACACCTATATTGCGCAACAGCGCGCCCGCGATCAGCAACTTCGGACCGGTGCCGCACCAGCACCAGCTGCCGCGCCCGTGGCCACCCAGCCCCAGACCGAGGCGCAGATCACCGCCGCCGCCGCCGTGGCAGCCGTGCGCCCAGCCGGGGCGGTGACGACTACGACCCCCGCCGCCGCGCGGCCTGCGAGCAATAATTCGCAAATCTCTGACGAGCAGGATTTTGGGGCCGTCTCGGCGCGCCAATCCATCGAGTCCGATGCGCAGCGCCGTGCCGCCCAGTCGGCGCAATATCAGGTTGTGCAGCCGACGGCTGTACCCTCTCGTCCGGGGGGCGGTACGCCCACCCCGATTGAGTTTGCCGTGCAGGTCCGCCACCCCGTGGGGCAAAAGACCTACACGCGGTCCCCGTTCGGGGCCAGCAAAGCGCAGGCGAACTGCGCGGCTTACGTGACGTCTGATCTGGCGCAGGACGCGTTTTTGAAGGCGGGCGGGCCAGAGCGGGACAAGCTGAAGCTGGACCCTGACGGCGACGGCTACGCCTGCGGCTGGAACCCGGCCAAATACCGCCAACTGGTGCGCAACTGAGGCTGATCGGGCGCCCCTCGCCGAATTTTGGGCCCCGTAAGGACGGGGCCTTACCCGATATTGTTGTCATCCACTACACCGCCATGACCAGCGCAGAGGCGGCGTTTCGCGCGTTGTCGAACCCTGAGGTGGAGGTCTCGGCGCATTATCTGATTGCCGAGACCGGCGACGTGATGGCGATGGTCGACGAGGCGGAGCGGGCCTGGCATGCGGGCGCGGGGCGCTGGGGCGATGTGGTGGACGTCAATTCGCGCTCTATCGGAATTGAGCTGGCCAATGACGGGTTTTCGCCGTTTTCGGCGGCGTTGATGGACGCATTGGAGGAGCTGCTGGTGGGGATCATGGAGCGGTGGGCCATTCCGGCGGAACGCGTGATTGCCCATTCCGACCTGGCGCCGGGGCGCAAGATTGATCCAGGCCGGCGGTTTGATTGGCAAAGGCTGGCGCGTCAGGAGCTGGCGGTTTGGCCGGAGCAGGGCGCGGGGGATGTTGATGCGTTTCGGGCCAATGCGGCCGCGTTTGGCTACACCGCGGATGTGGATGACGAGACGCTGTTGGCCGCGTTCCGGCTGCGGTTCAGGCCCTGGGCTAAGGGGCCATTGAGCGCGCGAGACGCCGGATTGGCGGCGGATCTGGCACGGCGGTATCCTATTGACCGGCACGGGGTGGTCGCCTAGACGCCGTGATGCGCGGATGGCTGGATGGTCGCTGCGTTGTGTTTCCGCTTTGCCGAGACGCGACGTAGAGGAAAGTCCGGACTCCATGAAGAGACGGTGCCGGGTAACGCCCGGCGGGGGCAACCCCAGGGACAGCGCCACAGAGAACAGACCGCCTGACGCATCGCTTGCGATACGTCTGGTAAGGGTGAAACGGTGGAGTAAGAGACCACCGCGGGTCTGGCAACAGCCCCGGCACGGCAAGCCCCACCGGGAGCAATGCCAAATAGGGACCTCGTGGTGCAAGCCAGGGCGTCTTTGGCCCGAGACGGTCCGGGTTGGCAGCTAGAGGGCCATGGGCAACCATGGCCTGAGATGAATGACCATCCATGGTCGGGGCAACCCGACCGGGACAGAATCCGGCTTACAGGCCGTCCGCGCTTTTTCCTTGATCTTGTGGTGATCGGAGTATGACCTGTGTCTGCGGAAAGCCAGTGTTTCCGGAAAACCTGGGCCTGCGGAAAGGATATGTCTTGCGTATGGGAGCGGCAATTGTGGGCTTGAGTGCCCTTTTGGTGTTGGCCGCGCGCCTCACCCCATTTGGCACGGCGGTTGGAAACTGGATTTCAATGCTGGACCGCAACGGGTTCTTTGTTCCCGAGGACAGCTCTGTCTGGAGCTTCCGCGAGACGGTAAGCGACTCGGGAAGCGGCGGATATTGGTTATACGGCGAAGATGCGGCGGCGTTCTATGCCGCCGAGACGCGCGGCGGCGTGGAGCGCTACAGCCGCATCACCCGCCGCGCGGCGGCAGAGGTGGACGGGTTTGAGCCACATGATTTCGAGACATGGCGGCATTATACGACGCTGCCCTGTGGCGATGTGCTGGCGATCTATGCCGAGCCGGTTGAGGGCCTGGAGTTTCTGAGCTGCGACCGGCCCGAGGACAGCCAGACCGTCATATCTGCGCGCTACCGCGTGCCGGGCGCGCGGGCGAAAGCGGTAGAAACTGCGCTGCTGCAGCGTTTCGGGATGGGCGCATTGGTTTGGGCCTGCTGCGGGTATGAGACGCGCAGCTATGGCGGGTTCGAGCATGACAGGCTGCGCCAATTGCATCCGTTTTTGAGCGTGAGCATCTCGATGGCAGGGGCGGGGGCGGGGTCCGGGAGCGACGGGCAGGAGATGCCCGTGCTGGACTTTGACCAGATTGAGTATTTTTACGTAACAGTCGACATTTCGCTTGTCTGAGCGCGTTCCGCGCGCGTGATGTTTTGCGTTCTTTCGGGGATTTCATCCCCGAGCCACGCGGGCAAAACCCCTGAGGATATTTTTGAACATGGGAAGGAAGGGCGTGGCGTTATGGGCTGCGGATCGGTAAGGCTGTGCTGTCATTTGGGAGAGCGAGACATGATTGAACGCATGGACACGGGCGCGCGCTCGTCGAAAATTGTGAAGCATAACGGCGTGGCGTATTTGTCAGGCCAAGTGGCCGAGGGCGACGGGATCACCGCACAGACCGAGGCCTGTTTGGCCAAGGTGGAGGCCGCGTTGATACAGGCGGGATCGTCGAAAGAGCAGATGCTGCGGGCGACGATCTGGCTGTCGGATATGACCTATTTTGCCGGTTTGAACGAAGTTTGGAACGCCTGGGTGCCTGAGGGGCACGCGCCTGCGCGGGCCTGCGGTGAAGCGAAGCTGGCCCGCGAGGAGCTGTTGGTCGAGATCATCGTCGACGCGGCTTACGACTAGGTCGTCTTAGCCCCCCAATGCGATGCCCTCGCGGCGGGGGTCAGCGCCGCCTTTGAGGCCTGCGGCGTCGATAGATATGGCGTGCAGACCGGAGGTGAGGGCGCGGGCGTTGACCTCGAAGCCGAGCTGCGTGAGCGGATCTGTGAGGGCCGTGGCGTCGGTGCCGTCTTCCACATCATAAGTGCCGAAGCGGTTCACCAGATGCGGCAAGGCGATGGCCTGCTGCACATCCATGCCCCAATCGACATGCGCGATGATGGTTTTGGCCACATAGCCGATGATGCGCGACCCGCCCGGCGAGCCGACAACCAGCGTGGGTTTGCCATCCTTCAGCACAATCGTGGGGGCCATCGAGGAGCGCGGGCGTTTGCCGGGTTCGACCCTGTTGGCGATGGGGACGCCGTCAGTGTGGGTTTTGAAGGAGAAATCGGTCAGCTCGTTGTTCAGCAGGAACCCGCCCGGGGCCATGAGGCGGGAGCCGAAGCCGTTCTCGATCGTGGTGGTCATGGAGAGCGCATTGCCAGCCGCATCCACGATGGAGATGTGGGAGGTGGAGGGCAGCTCGATGCTTTGATCGTCGGCCCAAAGGAGCGCGTGGTCGAAGGCCGGCGTGCCGGGGGCTGTTTCCGCGAGGGCCTTGTCGGTGTTCAGCAGTTTGGCGCGTTCCTTCAGGTAGTCGGGGTCAACCAGCCCTTCCGTGGGGACGGGGACGTAGTCGCTGTCGGCCATGTAGCGGCCACGATCCGCGAAGGCCATGCGGGAGGCGTCACCGATCAGGCGCCAGCTTTCGGGGTTTTCCGCGCCAAGCGCGGCGAGGTCCGTGCCGTCGAGCATCCCAAGGATTTGTCCGACGGTCAGCGCACCAGACGAAGGCGGCCCCATGCCGCAGACATCATGCGCGCGGTAGGAAGCGCAGACGGCGGGGCGCTGTTTGACCTCGTAGTTTTCAAGGTCGCGCATGGCCAGGACGCCGGGATTGCCGTCCGCGTTTTGCACCGTGTCGACGATGCCTTGGGCGATGTCGCCGGTGTAAAAGACCTGCACGCCTTCCTCGGCGATGCGGGTGAGCGTGTCGGCATAGGCCGGGTTTTTGAGGGTGTTGCCCTCCTGGATGGGGGCGCCTTCGGGGACGAAATAGGAGGCTGTGCGGCCGAATTTGGTCAGGCGCTCCTGGTCGTTTTCGACGAGTGCTGCGAGGCGTGGCGAGACCGTGAAGCCCTCATCGGCCAGCGCGATGGCGTCGTCAAAGAGGCGCGGCCAATCGGAGGTGCCCCAGCGCCTATGGGCATCGGCCATCAGCGCAGGGGTGCCGGGTGTTCCGACGGAAAGCCCGCCGACCACGGCGTCGAAGAATTTGAGCGGCGCGCCGCTCGCGTCCTGGAACAGGAGCGGCGTGGCGGCCATGGGGGCGGTTTCGCGCCCGTCAAGCGTGGTGACCTCGCCGGTTTCGGCGTCATACCAGACGAGGAAGGCGCCGCCGCCAAGCCCAGAGCTTTGCGGCTCGACCAGCCCGAGGACGGCTTGCACGGCAACCATTGCATCCGCTGCGGTGCCGCCTGCTTTGAGGATTTTGGCACCGGCCTGCACGGCGAGCGGGTTTGCGGCTGCGACCATCCAGTTTTGCGCCTCGACCGGGGTGCCAGCGCTTTTGGAGGCGAGGGCCGTGGCGGCCTCCGGCGCGATGGCGTCGGCGGCTTGTTGCGCCGTGGCGGGCAGGGCGAGGGCAAGGAGGGCGAGGGGGAGAGCAGCGCGCATGGTCAAAATCCTTTTGTCAGCTAAGGGCAGAATGATGGCTCAAAAGCCGCCGGTGGCAAGTGCGGGTTTTGCGCCCTGCCTCCCTTGGCGGTTCTGCGCTTGAACATATGGGCAGGGTTTTTATGCGCCTTTGCGCCATGAGGCACATATGGCTGCGAATGCCTGCTCTGAGCCCGTAGCGGGAAAAAGGCCGTTCGAACGGCCTTGTGCGCACGAATTGCAATTCGTGCGCACAAACGTCTTCGAAGACGTTTGCCCCGATCCGCTTCGAAGCGGATTTTTCCAGATCCGAACGACCGCTTCGTCCGCGTAGCAGACCATAACCGAAGGAAGCGTCTAAGCCGATATGTCGAAGTAAGGGCTCAGTATGAAGTAGCAGCCAAGTTTCAGGGTCTCATTCCAGCTTTGGCGGTTGACTCGAGGGCTGGCAGGGGTAAAAGGCAGCTTCAAATGAATTTCCGAGGGCGCTCCCCTCGTGCAGGAGATGTGACATGGCGAAGCCAACCACGATTAAAATCCGCCTGAACTCGACCGAAGGCACCGGCCACTTCTACGTGACCAAGAAAAACGCCCGCACCATGACCGAGAAGATGGTCGTGCGCAAATATGACCCCGTTGCGCGCAAGCATGTCGAATATAAAGAAGGCAAGATCAAGTAACCTGATCCCACCTTTGAGACCGAGACAAAGCCGCGCCCCAGAGCGCGGCTTTTTCGTTCTGGATTGCCGCTTGAGGAGAGCCATGATGGAGATACGGCCCACCACCCGCCGCGACATCGCGGCTGTCGACGCGCTGCTGGCGACGAGCTACCCCGTGCTGTTGAAAGGCGACTACGCGCCCTCCGTGCTGGTGACCGCCTTGCCGCTTATCAGTCGTGCGCAGCCCAAGCTGGTGACTTGCGGCACCTATTACGGCGTGTTTGAGGGCGATGAGCTGGTGGGGGCCGGTGGCTGGACGCTGGATGCCCCCGGCGGCGCGACGAGGCGCGCCAAGGTCGGCCATATCCGCCACGTTGTGACCGACCATAGGCGGGTGCGCAGCGGGATCGGGACGGCCCTTATGGGCCATATTCTGGAGCGGGCTTACGCTGCGGGTGTCGGCTTCCTCGCGTGCCAGTCCACGCTGACCGCCGAGCCATTTTACCGGGCCATGGGCTTTGATGGGGAGCGGGTGATTTCGGTGCCGCTGAGAGCCGGAATTTCCTTTCCGGCAGTGTCGATGGGGCGGAGCCTGCCGTAATCGCTGGATTCTTTGCGATTGCCCGACTCAGCCTGCAAGGGTTAGTGTCCCCCAACAACATATTGGGGGAAGATAAGATGAAGAAGCTGCTTCTTGTGGTTCCGTTGGCATTGGCGGCGTGCTCCAGCGGGCAGTCGGCCAAGCTGGACGGGTTGGTGCCTAACCTGTACCTCGCGACGCCACAGGGCGCGGGCTTTGGGCCCTACAGCCTTGCCGAGCACCGCGCGCGCGTGGCCGACAACCAGCCCGGCCTCACCCGCCATCAAGAGCCGTGGACCCGCGCAGACGCGCGGCGCAAGAGCAGCGGGTCGCGTGACACGGTGTTCAAGCGCAAGTCGCGCAGAACCGTCACCCCTGTGGTCGCCGCAGGTCCGGTGCAAACCGGCCCCCAAACCGCAGCCGAGGCCCGGGCATTGGCAACGGCCACGCCCACCACGTATCGCCTTCCGGACAACAGCTTGGTGACCGTGGTATTGGTGCCGGGTGGCGGCGTCAAAGAGACCATTCAGATCGGCGCGCCCCCGGCATAGCCGGACGGCACGGACATCTCGGCCTGCACATAGGCCGGAATGAAGCCTTCGCGCGCTATCAGGGCGGCGGAGGCTTTGTTGAATGTGGCATAGGTCACCGAAATCTTGGCAACACCCTCGTCGCGCAAATTGTTGCGCATCGCACGGATGAGAGCACGGCCCAAGCCCGTGCGGCGGTGAGCCTGATCGACGCAGATATGTTCCAGGACCGCGCGATGGATCGCGGGTTTCAACACGGATGCATCGCGCCTTTCCACTTTGTAGATCAAGTAGCCGGTCAATGCGTCAGGTGGACCGCAGACAAGCGTCACCAGCGCGGAGGTTGCCGACCAGTCTTGTAGCCATTTCAGAACCGCCTGCGTGTTTTCCAGGCGGCTGTAGTGGTCGGGGCGTTGGCTGACATGCAGCTCATGCACCTGCGTGAGCAACGGAATGATTTGGCCGATCTGGGCCGGGGGCAGGGTGCGGATGGTCATGGGCGTCGTCTTTCATGCATAAGAAAAGGGCCGGTGTTTCCACCGGCCCTTCGAAAACGTTTGATTTTCAGCGCGAAGTTATTCGCGGTTGCCGAAGAGCTGCAGCAGGAACATGAACATGTTGATGAAGTCCAGATACAGGTTCAGCGCGCCCATGATGGCCGATTTTGCCAACCATTCCTGATCGCCAGCGAAGGCCATCTGGATGTAGTCGTTCTTGATCTTTTGCGTGTCGTAGGCTGTCAGACCTGCGAAGATCAGCACACCAATGGCAGATATGGCGAACATGATGGCGGGCGAGGCCAGCCAGATGTTGACGATCGAGGCGACGATCAGGCCAATCACACCCATAATCAGGAACGACCCCCAGCCGGAGATGTCCTTCTTAGTGGTGTAGCCCCAGATGCTCAGCCCCGCGAATGCGATGGCGGTAATCAGGAACACTTGGATGATCGAGTAGCCGGTGAACACCAAGAAGATCGAACTGATCGAGATGCCCATAACAGCCGCGAAGGCGTAGAACACGACCTGTGCCGTGGCCGCCGACATGCGGTTAATCATTGCGCCGAAGCCAAAGACAAAGACCAGCGGTGCAAACATGACGACCCAGCGCAGCGGCGACAGGAACAGCGTGGCACCCAGTTGGGTCAACAATGTGCCATTGTTCATTTGCGCGACGGCAAGCGCCGGATTTTCGGTGACGGCAAGACCCGCGATGGCCCAGGCCGCTGCAAACGTGATGAGCATGCCCACGGACATTGTGCCATAGACCTTGTTCATATGTGCGCGCAGACCGGCATCCATCTGCTCGGCACTGATGCCGGCGGTAGATTGCCCTGTTCTGACGTATTCTTGCATGGAGATGACTCCCTTTCAGTCATTGAAATGGCTGCCCCGAAGGTATTCGGGATTTCTGTTCTCGAATGTGGGGCAGTGCGGCCTGTATTTCAAGGAATTCTGGGCGAAAACATGACGTTTTCCGTCGGATTTGCGTAAATTGCCGCCTACACGGGCAAAGCCGTGGTGTCCTTGATGTTCTCCATCACGAAGCTGGCCGATATATCGCGCACCGGCACCAGTTCGATCAGGCGTTTGTAGAAGCGATCGTAATCGGCCACATCCGCCACCTGCACCCTCAGCACGTAGTCAAGGTCACCTGACATACGATGCGCCCCGATGATTTCGGGCAGGACACGCACCGCGCGGTAGAATTTCGTGAGCCAATCGGGCGAATGATCCGCCGCACGCATCATCACAAAAACGGGCAGGCCAAGGCCGATCTTGGCGGGATCCACCAAGGCGACCCGGCCCTTAATAATGCCCGCCTCCTCCATTTGTTTGATGCGCCGCCAACAGGCGTTGCGAGACAGCGCCACCTGATCCGAGATCGCATCGACGCTGGTCGAGGCGTCTTTTTGCAGGAGGGTGAGGATTTGGCGGTCTATTCCGTCGATTGAATTGTTCATGTATGGGATACTATCCCGAAAAATATTAATACGGTAGTGCTCAATGAGATAATTTTGCTGATTAAACCCGGCAATATCCCCTCACAGATTTACGGAGGCAGACATGAGCAGCACCACGGAACAAAAGACCTCTCGCGGCGGATTTATCGCGGCATTTCGGGATCACCCGGCATCAGTTGGGGAAAACTATTTCGGACATATGCGGTTTGCATGCCGGTTTGCAGGCAAGTTGTTTGCAGCAGGCGGCGCGGCCTTGGTCCACGCAGTCATCCCGCCGCTTTGCGAGACCACCGCCAGCCGCAAGGTCAAGGAACTGCACGAGATGTGCCACCATCGCGCGACGCATGACTGACCATGTGTAGGGTAGCCGCGTGGATTGGCCAGCCGATTGCGCTGGAAGACATCATCGTAAAACCCGCTCATTCCTTGTTGGAGCAAAGCCACGACGCCACTGAGGCGAAGTTGGCGGTGAACGGCGACGGGTTTGGCATTGCCTGGTACAAGGAGGGCGGCAAAGGGCCGGGGCAATATCGCGACGTTTTGCCCGCGTGGTCCGACGGTAACTTGACCAGCCTGTGCCAAATGATTTCGTCGCCTCTGTTCATGGCGCATGTGCGCGCGTCGACCGTGGGGGAGACCAGCCGCGTCAATTGCCATCCTTTCCGCCATGGGCCTGGGCGTTCATGCATAACGGCCAGCTTGGCGGTTTTCAGCGGATCAAACGCCGGTTGGAAGGGCTGCTGCCGGACGGGCTGTATCATGCGCGTGTTGGGTCGACTGATTCCGAGATGTTGTTTTTGCTGTTGCTAGCCCACGGGCTTGAGCAGCATCCGCAGGATGCTGTTTCGCGCGTTCTGCGGCTGATCCATGAGTTGCGCCAACCCGACGAGCCGCCGCATCGCATCACGTGTGTGTTGTCGGACGGGGAGGCGCTTTACGCGTTTCGTACAGCGTCGGACGAAAAATGCCCGACACTGTATCAGCGCCGGGCAGATAACGGGGTGGTGCTGGCGTCGGAGCCATTGGACGGGGAGACCTGTGGATGGTCGCCAGTGCCCTCGCATCATCTGCTGCGGGTCAAGCCCACCAAGAGCACCCTGACACCGCTGTCGCAGAAGATGGTTGCGGCATAAAGCCTAGTACTGCCAATGGTTTGGAGCGTCCCAGATGGGTCGCTGGGCTTCCGCCTGTGCCTCGGCGCGGGTCAGGCCAAGGTCGACCAGTTGCGCAGCGTCCATCTTCGCCAATGCGCGACGCTGGCGGTACAGGTCGAGATACCCAAACACGCCGGTGCGGCGGATACGGGAGCGGTGTGCGATATGGGTGGCGGTCAGGTCGGTCATAGTCTTGTCCTTCGGTTTCTGTGATCCATTTGTTGGTTCGCATCATTTATGTTGATCTATATGCCGCGCTGTGGTTCATTTGTGAAATGAATGAATTTTACGATATACATCACGGATATTGATATGCCTCGAAATCTGGATTTGACCTCGCTCCGTTCCTTTGTTGCTGTCGCGGATAGTGGCGGGGTGACCAAGGCGGCGGGATATTTGCATCTGACCCAATCGGCGGTGTCGATGCAGTTGAAGCGGCTTGAGGAATCGTTGGATGTGCAATTGCTGGACCGTGCCAACCGCTCTGTCACCCCGACGGCGGAGGGCGAGCAATTGCTGAGCTATGCGCGCCGGATGCTGGCGCTCAATGACGAGATTTACACGCGGCTGACAGCGCAGGACTATGAGGGCGAGATCACGCTGGGTGTGCCGCATGACATCATCTACCCCTACATTCCGCCGATCCTGCGCAGCTTTGCCGCGGATTTCCCGCGTGTGCAGGTGAAGCTGGTCTCGGCCCCCACAAAATCCCTGTTGGAGATGTTTGGACGCGGAGAATGCGACGCAATTGTCACCACGGAAGAAACACCCGGCCCGGGCGGCGAAATTTTGGTCGAGCTGCCGCTGGTGTGGGTCGGAGCGTTGGGCGGGTCCGCGTGGAAGAACGCGCCGCTGCCCGTGGCATTTTGCAAGAACTGCATCTTTCGCAGCGAGGTGCTGCGCCGTTTGGACGAGGCAGATTGCGATTGGCAGATGGTGGTCGATTCTGACCTCGACAACGCCGTAGAGGCGGTTGTGAGCGCTGACTTAGCGGTTCATGCCGCGATCACCGGAATCTATCCGCGCGACACCGGGCCTGTGCCTCATGATGGCAGCCTGCCGGACCCGGGCAAGACCAGCATCGCGCTTTACATCCAACCAAGCGAGGAACCCGTGATAACGGCGCTTCGTGACATGATCCGCAACGCATACCGATCTCAGTGGCAGCATAGTGAGCCGGTGCCACTTAGAGCGTGATGACGACTTTGCCGGTGGATTTGCGCGCGCGCAGGATGTCCAACCCTTCGGCGGCCTTTTCCAGCGGGAACGTATGCGAAATATGGGGATGCAATTGGCCTGCGGCGTGCATGCCGAACAGCTCTTTCAGGCTGTCGGTCAAAACCTGCGGTTTGAATTTCAGGTACCCACCCCAGTAAAACCCCAGCACGGAGATATTTTTGACGAGGATATGATTGGCGGCAATCTGAGGCACGTCGCCTGAGGCGAAGCCGATTGTTAGCACCCGCGCCTCTGGTCGGCAGCTGCGCAAAGCGGCGGTGAACAGAGCACCACCCACGGGGTCATAAACCACGTCAGCGCCGCCAAGCGATTTGACGACCTCGCGCAGATCGTCAGTGTCAGTATCAATCAGGTGGTCCGCGCCGTGGTCTTTGGCGACGGCCAATTTATCCGCGCCGCGCGCGGCCGCGATGACTTCGGCGCCCATCAGTTTGCCCAGCTCAACCGCCGTCAGGCCGACGCCGCCTGCCGCCCCCAACACCAGCAGCCTTTCGCCCGCCTTCAACTTGGCCCGGTAATCCAACGCCACATGCGAGGTTGAATAGGCGACCTGAAACGCGGCCCCGGTGGTAAAGTCCATTATATCAGGCAGTTGCACACACAGCGCCGCCGGGAAGACGCCGTATTCTGCCAGCCCGCCATGTCCGCCGAATACCGCAACGCGGGTGCCGACTGCGGGCGAGGTGACGCCGTCGCCTAGCGCCACGACCTCGCCGGCCACCTCCATCCCCGGAGAGAAGGGCAGCGGCGGCTTTTCCTGATAAGTGCCTTTCACCATCAACAAGTCGGCAAAGTTGAGCGCGCATGCATGCGTGCGGATCAGGACTTCGCCCTTGCCGGGGGAGGGTTTGTCCGCAGTTTCAGTGAAAATGGTGTTCTCGTAGTCGGTGACCTGAAATGCCCGCATGGGTCTGCTCCTGCGTCCTGTTTTGGCCAACCTAGTCGCCGGGGGCGGGTGCCGCCACTGCAATATCGCCGCAACCTCTTGATTTGCGGGACGTTGCCGTGGCACCGAAGGGCGAACACCGATGGAGACAGATATGGATGAGCGCACGCGCATGGCCTGCCGCAGCTTGGTTGATGTACTTGCAGACGCTGCCCGCGTGGAGACCTTGCGGTTTTTTCGCCAGCCGGGGCTGCGTGCTGACAACAAGGACGCCAGCGGCTTTGACCCGGTGACCGAAGGAGACCGCGCCGCCGAGGAAGCCATGCGTGCCCTTATCGAAACGCGGCGTCCCAATGACGGCATTTTGGGCGAGGAATTTTCGCCCAAGCCCTCGTCGTCGGGGCTGACCTGGGTCCTTGACCCAATTGATGGCACGCGTGGCTACGTATCGGGGACGCCAACCTGGGGCACGCTTATCGCGCTGCATGATGGAACCGAGCCGGTGCTTGGTGTGATCGACCAACCCTATATTGGCGAGCGGTTCATTGGTGGCTTCGGCGAGGCCGAGATGAAAGGGCCGCAGGGCAAACGTGACCTGGCTGTCTCGGGTGTCACCAAGCTGGAAGATGCGGTGATCTTCACCACATTCCCGGAGGTCGGGACACCAGACGAACAGGGCGCGTTTCACAGCGTGGCATCACAGTGCAAACTGACCAGATACGGCATGGACTGCTACGCCTACGCTTTGCTGGCGGCCGGGCAGGTCGATTTGGTGATAGAGGCCGGATTGCAGGCCTATGACATTCAGGCACCGATTGCAGTGGTCGAGGCCGCTGGGGGCATCGTTACAAATTGGGATGGCGGCCCCGTGGACCAAGGCGGACAGGCCATAGCGGCGGCTACCCCCGAGTTGCACGCGGCGGCGTTGGCTTTGCTTGGTGCGGCCAAGTGAGCGAGTTACTGATAAAGGGGGCCGAGATTGTCGTCACCATGGACGACGATCGGCGGGAACTGGCAGGCGCGGACGTCTTGATCCGTGACGGCGCGATTGTGGACGTCGGTCTTGGGTTGGACACCACAGGCGAGGTGATGGACGCGTCCGGCTGCGTGGTCACGCCGGGGCTGGTCAACACGCACCACCACCTGTTCCAGACTCTGACCCGCGCGGTGCCAGCGGCCCAGGATGCCGCCTTGTTCGGCTGGTTGCAAACGCTGTATCCCATCTGGTCGCAGCTTGGCCCGGAGCATTTGTTCACATCTACCCAAATCGGCTTGGCGGAGCTGGCGCTGTCCGGCTGCACGATGACCTCGGACCATTTGTACCTGTTTCCCAATGGCGGGCGGTTGGATGACACGATCCACGCCGCGACCGAGGTCGGGCTGCGGTTCCATGCAACGCGTGGCTCGATGAGCATTGGCGAAAGCAAAGGCGGCCTGCCGCCGGATGCCTTGGTCGAAGATGAGGCGGCCATCCTTGAAGACTGTATTCGGGTTGTGGACGCGTATCACGATGGCTCTGCCAACGCGCTGACGCGCGTGGCGTTGGCCCCGTGTTCGCCGTTTTCCGTCAGCCGTGACCTGATGCGGGAAACGGCCCTGCTGGCCCGCGACAAAGGGGTGATGCTGCACACCCATCTGGCCGAAAATGACGAAGACATTGCCTATAGCCTTGAACATTTTGGGTGCCGCCCTGGGCAATATGCCGAGGACCTTGGATGGATCGGCGACGATGTGTGGCATGCGCATTGCGTGAAGCTGGACGAAACAGAAATTGACCTGTTCGCCCATACCCGTACAGGGGTAGCGCATTGCCCGTGTTCCAATTGCAGGCTTGGATCAGGGATCGCCCCGATCATCGAGATGCGCGCGGCTGGTGTGCCGGTGGGGCTGGGTGTTGACGGGTCCGCATCAAATGATGCGGGCAACCTGATTGCCGAGGCGCGACAGGCGATGCTGCTGCAACGGGTCGCGCATGGCGGGGATGCCTTTTCCGCGCGAGAGGCGCTGGAGCTTGCAACACGCGGCGGCGCGCAGGTTCTGGGGCGCGGCAATGACTGCGGGCAGCTGAGCACGGGGTTCCGTGCCGATATTGCGATCTGGGATGTCACAGGGATCGACAGCGCCGGATCATGGGACCCGGCGGCGTTGGTTTTGGCAGGGCCCAGCAAAGTGCGAGATCTGATTGTCGAAGGACGGCACATCGTTCGGGACGGGCGGGTTGCGAGCTTTGATCTGGATGCTACGGTGGAGCGGCAAAATGAAATGGTGCGCCAATTGATGGCCTAGGGGGAATGCGCGATGAAACTGGTTTATGTGGCTCTTGTAGGCGCCTTTGTTGGATTGGCGGGCTGCGGCCCCGATCAGGAGCCGGAAACGACGGTCGACTGGGGCGCATTTGACGCACAAAACGAGGCGAAAGCTGCGACCGTCGCGGCCACTCCGGTTGCCGCCGGTGGCGGCGATATTGGTGCCTTGCTAAACGCGGAGAGGGCGGCAGCCGGTCTTCCCGCCTTGACCGTCTCGGCGCAGCTGACGGCGGCGGCGCGTGTGCATTTAGACGACATGAACCGCAACGGGTTCTTCAGCCATACAGGGTCCGACAATTCCAAGCCATCGGGCAGATTACGGGCGCAGGGCTATGGCTTTTGCTTCGTTGCCGAGAACATCTCGCAGGGCTACCCATCGGCTGAGGCGACCATGGCGGGCTGGATGGCCAGCCCGGGGCATCGGGCCAATAATCTGAGCGCGAAGGCGACCGAATATGGCGTGGCCACGGGCGGTCGGAATACTGTGCTTGTCTTTGGGACGCCGGGTTGCTGACCAGCATGTGTTGAAAATTTAAAGCATTGATAAGAGTGCTGAAAATTGAACGCATGCCGCCTTTTTGACAGCCCCCTCGTTTCAATCGTCGGGGGCCTGCCTGCCAGAAATCCACATATCCGCGACCGCGCGGTCGTCGCCCATCATGATGGTGGGGAAGACAGCCTGCCAGATGTCGTCGGCCTGCGCAGCGCGTTGCGCAATTGCGGGGGTGGAGGCGAGGTCCAGAACAACCAGGTCAGCCTCCATCCCTTTGGCCAGATTGCCGACTTTGTCGGACAGATGAAGGGCTTGGGCGGAGCCTGCGGTGGCGAGCCAAAGAAGCTGAGATGGGTGCAGAGCCGTGCCGGTCAACTGCCCGACCTCATAGGCCGCTGCCATTGTCCGCAGCATCGAAAAGGACGACCCGCCACCGGTATCGGTGGCAAGCCCGACGGTCTGGCCCTGGGATTTCAGGCCAGCCGTATCAAACAGGCCCGATCCAATAAAAGTGTTGGAGGTGGGACAGTGAACAAGGCTCGCGCCAAGTTCTTTCAGGCGGTCTTTTTCGCGTGGTTCAAGATGGATCGCGTGGCCATAGACGCCTTTCGCGCCGAGCAGGCCGTGCGCCTCGTAAGTGTCAAGGTAGTCCCGGGCGGCAGGAAACAGATCGCGGACCCATGCGATTTCCTCCACCTGCTCGGACAGGTGAGTTTGCATCAGGCAATCGGGATGCTCCGCCCACAGCGCGCCAAGGGCTGACAGCTGATCCGGCGTCGACGTGGGAGAGAAGCGCGGGCTGATGACATAGCCCAAGCGATCCTGCCCATGCCAGCGTTCCAGCAAAGCCTTGCTGTCGTCATAGGCAGATTGCGCGGTATCGCGCAGCGTATCTGGCGCGTTGCGGTCCATGCAGGTTTTGCCCGCCAAGGCCCGCAACCCGCGTTTTTGCGCCTCCGCAAAGAACGCATCGACGCTTTCGGGATGAATGGTGGCATAGCTGCACATGGTCGTGGTGCCATGCGCCTGCGCCAGATCAAAATAACGCGCCGCGATTGTGGCGGCATAGTCCGGATCCCCAAAACGGGATTCCTCGGGGAATGTGTAGTCGTTCAGCCAGTCAATCAGCCGCTTGCCCCAACTGGCGATGATTGCCGTCTGCGCGTAATGGACATGCGCATCCACAAAGCCTGCCATGATGAGCTTGTCGCCATAGTCGGTGGTTTGGGCGTCTTTTGGGGCGACCAGTTGATCGGCGGGGCCAGTCCATGTGACCAACCCCTGTTCGATCAGCACGGCCCCATGGCTGTTGTGGCGCGCCGCCGACGGGCCGTCCCGAAACGGGTCGCCCGTAAAGCCGAGGGTCTGGCCAAGGAGGATATGCGGTCTGGTGCTCATGCACCTGTGGTAACCGCCTTAGGTTAAAAAGGAAATTACAGAAACGGGCCTATCACGCCCGCCAGCCATTGGCTAAGGTGCGGGCAAAACAGCGGGGATGGCAGAGATGACAGAGCCGGAGACAGAGACCACACAGGCCGCCCCGGAGAAACCGGAAGACGGCTATTTTCTGGAACGCGGCCTTGTGGCGCGGGTTTTGGAGGCGATAGACGCCACCGACGCGCTGGCGCTTGACGCATTGCTGGAGCCGCTACATCCCGCCGACATTGCCGACCTTTTGGAGCAAATCTGCGTGCCGGAGCGCCGGGCGTTCCTGTCGCTCTGGTCCACCGGGCTGGACGGTGAGGTGCTGTCAGAGCTTGAAGAGTCCCTGCGCGAAGAGGTGATCGAATACCTACCGTCGCATGTGCTGATGGGCGCGGTGCGGGAGCTGGAATCGGACGACGTCGTCGACCTGATCGAGGACCTTGAGGACGACCAGCAGGAATTGATCCTCGACGCGTTGGACGACGCCGACCGAGCAATTGTTGAGGACGCGCTGAGCTACCCCGAATTTTCCGCCGGACGGCTAATGCAGCGCGAAATGGTGGTGGCCCCCGCCGACTGGACCGTGGGCCAAGCCATCGACTTCATGCGCAGCCATGACGACCTGCCGGAGCAGTTCTACCATGTCATGCTGGTGGACGTTGCCTACCACCCGGTGGGCTATGTCACATTGGGCCGGTTGCTGGGCGCGAAACGCGCGCAGCCGCTGAAGGAAATGGTCGAGGACAGCTTTCGCACCATCCCGGTTATGCAGCCGGAGGCGGACGTGGCCTACGCCTTCAACCAATACCACCTGATTTCAGCCCCCGTTGTCGACGAGGACGACCGGCTGGTCGGTGTAATCACCATTGACGACGCGATGGCGGTGCTGGACGAGGAGGCCGAGGAAGACATTCTGCGGCTGGCGGGCGTGAACGCGGATGAAAGCATTTCGGACCGCACGTTGGAGACCGTGAAGCAACGCTTCCCGTGGCTTGCGGTAAATCTCGTGACTGCCATTTTGGCATCAGTGGTTATCTCCCAATTTGAGGAGATATTGAGCCAGATCGTGGCCCTTGCCGTTCTCATGCCCATCGTGGCCTCGATGGGCGGCAACGCGGGGACACAGTCGCTAACGGTTGCGGTGCGCGCGATTGCCACCCGCGATTTGACCGGCTCCAACCTGCTGCGCGTTGTCCGCAGAGAGGCGGTTGCGGGCCTGATTAATGGGCTGGTCTTCGCGGTCGTCATGGGCGTGATCGGTGTGATCTGGTTCGGCACGCCGGTGTTGGGCGTGGTGATCGCGGCGGCGATGGTCGTCAATATGGTGGTGGCCGCATTGGCGGGCATCTTGATCCCGATTGGGCTGGATAAGGTGGGGGTCGACCCGGCGCTCGCGTCTGGCGCGTTTGTGACCACGGTGACCGATGTTGTCGGGTTCTTCGCTTTTCTGGGTCTTGCTGCAGCGATCTTGGTGTGAGGCTAAAATGCGAACGCCAAAGGGCGCGCGCTTGAGGTCTCAGCCCTTTGGCATTTCCAAGGTGACCGTCCGGCCACCCTTGGTGTAGCGCAGCGAGTTGTTGTTGATGGCCGCGACGCGCCCGCCATCCACGCGGTCGCCGATACCGACCTTCTTGAAACGTCCATTCGGCATGCGCACCAATGCGCTGCGTCTGGAGGATGTGCCGAAGACACCAACCAGCGCGACGCGACCCAACGAGATTGCGTTATTGTCTGTGGCGGCGCGAGCGACGGTCGCGCTGACGCGGCCTGTTGGTTTGGCGCGGCTGGACCGTGCAACGGCGGGGCCGGAACCACGGCTTGGCGAGGCTGTGGAGGCCGACGCTGTTTGAACCGCCGCTTGACGTGCTTCAGCCGGTTTTTCGCGGGCTTTTGAAACGATGCGCGCGAAGTTGCGCGGCTTGGCGGGAGCGCGACGTGATGTGGCAACGGCCAGTTTCGTCGGAGCCGTCAGCGCTTCTTCGGCTTCTTGTTGTGTTGCGGCCTCCGCCTCTGCCAGCGCGCGGGCAATGGCTTCGGCGCGCTGCTGGATTGACTCAGGCCGTTGGACCGGGCGGATGCCGGCCAATTCCGGTCGTGACAGACCGCCCAGTGTCGCGCGTTCGCGGCGTTCTATCAGATCGTCAGGGCGTTGCAGCGGGCGGATGCCCGCAAGACGGCTTTCAGGTTCTTCGACCGCTGTTGCGACGCCAACGCCCTCTGGCCTGCGGCCCGGACGCACGGGTGGCGCGCCTTGAAACACCATCACGCCTTCGGGGCTGAGTGCGCCCTCGGGTGTTGCTACGACGAGGCCGCGTTCGTCGATGTCAAAGATGACGCCGGGTGGTGGTGGCGGGGTGAAGGCAACTAGATCGACTTCTCCACCGCCTGTGATCTGCTGGGTCAGCGCTGGCGCGTCCTCGAACTCCGGGCTTGGATCAAGCGACGCGATATAGAGGTCATCCAGCGAGCTGCGGGTCGCGGTTCCCAGATTAAGCGTATTGGTGTGCTGCCAGATGCCTGTTGCCGCATAGGCAACCTCGGCCTCTGCCTCCGAGATCGGTTCCGGACGCTCAGGCAGGACATCCGGTTCTGCAGTTGTGAAATCTGTTTGCCCTGTCAGATCGGGCAAGGTCTGATCCATGGGCAGGTTGGCCAGCTCGATCTCTTCCTCGATTGTCAGGTCGGCCTCGATCCCTTCGATCAGCGCGGGCTCGGTGATATTGTCAGCAACCTCGGTCTCTGAAGAGAGGCCAAGGAAGCGGCTGACCGCATTCTCGGGCAGAACGTAGGACGACAGAAGCGCGGCCAAGCCCAGACAAACCAAGAGAATTGCCGTCAGGATCAAGCCCAGAAAACGCGGCTTGCCACGTTTTTCCTTGGCGGCGAGCTGTGCAATTGGATCGACCTTCGCCAGTTCCGCCGCAACGGCGGATGGCGGGATGGTTTTCATGCGGCTTGCTGCGGGAGGCACAACCGGTACGGCTTTTGGTGCCGGTTTGGGCTGCGCAACCGATTTGACTTTTGGCGCCGGGGGCGCGGTTTTTGCCGGAGCCCCCCCAAGTTTCGGAGCGGAATCCGGTACCGCAATTCGCGCCGCCAATTTGCCGACCCGCGATCCGGTCTCCTCTGTCGTGGCGTCGCTGGTGCTTTGTCTGCGGCTGGAGAAAGCGGCAGGGGCGGGACTGTCCTCTGGCGCTGTTTCTGCGTCAGCCCCCTCGGTCACCGCCGCTTCGATTTCTGCATCGGCGGCAGCAATTGCGGGTGAGGGTGGCGCAGGGTCGCTTGCGTCCTCGTCGATGGACGTGTCTGCTGGTGTATCGGCCTTGGCGCCAGCCTTGTCTGGCTCCGCAGTTGGCGTTTCAGGTTCTGTCGCTGCTGGCTCCTGTTCCGGCTGCGGCTCTGGTGCGGCGTCTGGCTCGGGTGCTTCGGTTTCGTCCTCGGCAACGGGTGCGACAGGCTTGGGAAGAAAGGACGGCTTTTCAATGATCTTGATTGGGGTGGGGTCTGGGTCAAACCCATCCGCCCCCATCAAAGTGCCGCCCAACATCGGCTCCCCGTCAAACTTGCCTTCTGGTGGGATTGCGGTGAAGCCGACCGGGTTCAGCCGGTGGGGCGAAATGAAGCCTTCCGCTTCCCCCAAGGTTTCCAGCGCGACCGCAACAACGCGAATTTGATCGCCAGATCCCGACGAGGCGTAGCTGAGTTGATCGGCGCGATACGGCGTCCGCTCCGACAAGGCGTGAGGAATGTCCGTGCCCTCAGAGACCGTGGTGAACAGCAACTGAGAGGCCGGGAGCACCATCTTGGTGGCGAAGTCTTCCCCTTCCAATTCGACAGCCTTGGCACGCAGCTTGGCCAAACCTTCCGCAATGTCGTCGGTCGCAAAATCAACCCGGCCTTCACGGAACCAGCCGTCGCCATTGGGCGACCGATGAAGAAGAACGATGCCGTCTTCAGAAAGGTCCAAGGCAAAATTTGGTGTCATTCCGGCCTTTTGCGTTGCGTGTCACAAGTCAAGGTGGACGGCTAAACCGCTTCAGCGCGCGCCCTATCATCCCGTTTCTATACCATAATTTCGCAGAGTAGAAATAAAAACCAAGGATTGGCCGACCTTACCCGTCAGACATTTAACGATCATTCAAACGGGTGGAGAACGAGCCATGACTTTTATGAAACTGACAGCCTTTTTGCTAGGGGCGGTTATGCTGGTGCAAAGCCCCGCGCGGGCCTCGGAATTTATCCCGCAATTCAGCGTGACCGGGACGGGCCGGGTGGCCGATGCCCCCGACATGGCAACCATAACCTTGGGGGTCACCCATCAGGCCACAACTGCGGCAGAGGCGTTGGCTCAGATGACCAACAGCTCGTCCGCCGTGTTTGAAAAGCTGTCCCCCTTTGGGATCGACGCGCGTGACATGCAAACAAGCCAGCTGTCCATGGCCCCGCAATGGGAACGCTACAAGCTGCGCTCCGGCAATGAGGGGCAGAAGATTACCAGCTATGTGGCGTCCAACATGCTGACAGTGCGGGTGCGTGACCTTGAAAAGCTTGGCCCGATAATGGATGCGGTGGCGGGGGGTGGCGCAAATACGTTTCACGGTTTGCGCTTCGGTTTCGCAGAGCCAGAGCCATTGATGGAGAAAGCCCGTGAAGCCGCAATGTTGGAGGCGCTCCGCCGTGCCAAGGTGATCGCGGCCACCACTGGGGTGGAATTGGGCAGGGTGCTGTCGATGCATGAAAACGGCGGGGGCCAGCCGCGCCAGCACATGATGGCGGAGGCCGATATGGCATCGGCGCGGGCCATGCCCGTGGCATCCGGCGAGGTGTCGATGAGCGCCAGTTTCACCATCACCTATGAGGTGTTGAACTGACGTAGCCTCCCGCGTCGGTTCATGTGTCGGGCGTCGCGTGTCCCCGCGACGCCCGTTTTTCTGTTTAGCTTGTGGCTTTGCCAAGCGCCTGATCGAGGTCCCGGATCAGGTCATCACAATCCTCGGTGCCGATAGACACACGCACAACATTCGGAGCCGCCCCGGCGGCTTCCTGCTGCTCTGCCGTGAGCTGGCGGTGCGTCGTAGAGGCCGCGTGGATGATAAGCGAGCGGGTGTCGCCCAAGTTGGCCACATGAGAGAATATCTCCAAGCTGTCGACCAGCTTGACGCAGGCCTCGTATCCTCCTTTTACGGCGAAGGTGAACAAAGCGCCCGCGCCCTTCGGGCAAACCTTTTCAATCCGCTTATAGTAGGGTGAAGATTTCAACCCTGCATAGGTCACGAAGTCCACGCGGTCGTCATTCTCCAGCCAATTGGCAATTTTTTCGGCGTTCTCCACATGGCGCTCCATCCGCAGCGAAAGCGTTTCGATGCCGCACAGCGTGTAATGGGCCGCCTGCGGGTTCATGGTCATACCCAGATCACGCAGTCCAATGGCGATGCCGTGGAAGGTGAAGGCCAGCGGGCCGAAGGTCTCCGCGAATTTGAGGCCGTGATAGGCGGGTTCTGGCTCGGACATGGAGGGGAATTTGCCCGACGCGGCCCAGTCAAAGTTGCCTGAATCGACGACGCAGCCGCCGGTGACAGTGCCATTGCCGGTCAGGTATTTGGTGGTGGAATGCACCACCAACGTGGCCCCGTGTTCAATCGGGCGATGCAGATAGGGCGTCGCGGTCGTGTTGTCGATAATCAGCGGAATGCCTGCGCCATCCGCAATATCGGCAATGGCGCGGACGTCCATGATATAGCCGCCGGGGTTGGCGATGGCCTCGCCAAAGATAGCGCGGGTATCGTCGTCAATCGCGGCTTTCACCGCAGCTTCGTCGTCAAAATCGACGAATTTGGCGGACCAGCCAAAGCGTTTGATGGTTTGGGAGAACTGAGTGACCGTGCCGCCATAAAGACGGGTTGAGACGACCACGTTGCGACCGGGCTGCATCAGCGGGAACAGCGCCATAATCTGGGCGGCATGGCCCGACGAGCAGCAAACGGCGCCAACACCGCCCTCAAGCGTTGCGATGCGTTCTTGCAGCACGGCAACGGTTGGGTTGGTCAGGCGGGAATAGATGTAGCCGACCTCTTGCAGGTTGAAGAGTGCTGCGGCGTGTTCGGCGTCACGAAACACGTAGGCAGTTGATTGGTAGATCGGCGTGTTGCGCGCACCTGTTGCCGGGTCGGGCCGGGCGCCTGCGTGAATTTGCAATGTGTCGAAGCCGTAGCTTTCTGTGTCGTCGGACATTTTTGTCGCTCCCAAAGTGTCATTTGGGCGGACATTACGGGTATGGGGCGTGGGCCACAATGGGGCAGCGCGCCTTCGCTCAGGCGGGGCGCAAGCCTGTCTCGACCAACAATCCGCGCCTTTTGGCCTCGTAATAATAGCCACGGGCATACCAGCTGACGGCCGTTGCCTCGTCGCCGTCCGAAACAAGCCATGCGCCGCGCAAATACTTCCCCGCATATTTCAGGTTGGTTTCGGCATCCAACAAAGATGCGGGAGAGCCGCGATGGCCCATTGTGCGGGCCGTTTGAGGCAGGATTTGCATCAACCCCCAATACGGCCCGTTGCGCGCATCCGCGCGGTAGTCGCTTTCGCGTTGGATCACGCGGTGCAGCAGGCTTTCGGGTATTTGGTGGATGGCAGCCCATTTGACGATGAGCACCCGCATTTCAGTCGTTTCGCCGGGGTAAAGCGCAACTGATTGCGGCTGCGCAGGTGGCGGATCACTGCGGCCACAGGTGGCAAGTGCAAGGCAGGACAGCAGGAAAAGACGGCGTGTTTTCATGGGCAGAGATGTAGCGCGAGGTCGGGCGCTATTCCAGTCATGCGTTCCCGATGCGCGGCGGGTTGCCGACGCTGAAAACTTGGGGCAGGGTGCGAAAATGTTGACACCTTTTCATCTTGCCTACCACGTCACCGATTTGGATGCTGCGCGCGCCTTTTATGGCGGAGTGCTTGGATGCGTTGAGGGCCGTTCCACCGAGACCTGGGTGGATTTCGACTTCTTCGGCCACCAAATCTCGCTGCATAAGGGCACGCCGTTTGCCACCAGCAACACGGGCAAGGTTGGGGACCACATGGTTCCGATGCCGCATCTGGGTCTGGTCCTTGGCTATGATGACTGGTTAAGCCTGCAGGCCCGTTTGGAGGCCGCGGATACCGAATGGGTGCTGGCCCCATCTGTGCGGTTTGAGGGCGATCCGGGTGAGCAATGGACGATGTTTTTCAGAGATCCATCAGGAAACCCGATTGAAATCAAGGGCTTCAAAGACCTGTCTGGCGTCTTCAAGGGCTAGAGCATCTTACAGCTTGGACGAGATGACCCCGGTGTTGAAGCCACCCATACGCAATTCGCCAAACAGCCGCTGATATTCGATTTTCGGGCATCTGTCCTGAATAACCGTCACCCCCGCGGCCTCGGCTTTTGCCGTTGCCTCAGCATGTGTGACGCCGATTTGCATCCAGATCGTTTTCAGGGATGGCAAGCCATGCAGGGCTTCATCCACAATGGCAGGCACCGCGTCGGGGCGCCGAAAGATGTCGACCATGTCGACGGCCGCCTCATTGGGGATGTCGGACAAGGATGTGTAGATGGTCTGGCCAAACAACATTTTGCCCGCATGGCCGGGGTTCACACCGATGACCTTGAAGCCTTTCAACGACAGGTACCGGGCCACGTAATAGCTGGGCCGAACCGGGTTCATCGAGACGCCCACACAGGCCACGACTTTGGTCGTGGTCAAAACGTGGCGCAGGTGGTCATCTGAATAGGACATAAGTGTCCGCTTAGACAAAAAAGCGCCTGCAGGAAACCATTGGTTTCGTACAGGCGCCAAGTCGCGGAACGAGGGACAGTAAAGTCGGGCGCGCAGTTCCGGTGCGCGTCCCTACACATCTGAGGTAAGAGCAAACTCATGATCTTCCAGAGGTCTTACGAAGACGTGAAGACAGCAGTCTTCAGTCAAAAATATCCTCGGCAAAGTCCCATGCTTCCTCCAATGCCTTGGAAAAGAGCGACTTGCGGCGTTTCTTGGGTTTGGACCTTTTGCGCGGCTTGGCGGGCTTGGCCCAGGACTTGTGAACCGGCTTTGCGAATGTGGGGGCCGGTTTTGACGCGGGCTCGGGAGCCTTGAGCCATTTCATATTGTGAAGCGGCGCGCCGCAAGACCCGCATGCCAATTCATGCCCGTCGCGCGCAGTAGGCTTGAGCACGGTGCGGGCGCTGCAATAGCAGCAAGTGGCAATTTTGACGTTGGGTTGCATCGGGGGCCTTAGCTTTTGGCTTGAACCTCATATAGGGACACGGCGGCCGCATTCGAGACGTTGAGGGACCCAAATGCGCCCGACGCATGCAATTTTACGAGTTTGTCGCAGGTCTCTTTGGTTTTGTCGCGCAGGCCCGGGCCTTCGGCCCCCAAAACCAGCGCGATCGCGCCGTCATGGCCTTGGGCGGCGTCGCGCAGCGTTTCGTCGGCCTCTCCATCCATGCCCAGCAGGGTGTAGCCCATCTCGCGCAGTTGCTCCATCGTGGTGGCAAGGTTCTTGATCCGCAGGTAGGGCTGGCGCTCCAGCGCGCCCGAGGCCGTCTTGGCCAAGGCACCGGTTTCCGGCGCGGAGTGGCGGTGCGGGGCGATCACGGCACGCGCGCCGAAGACTTCGGCCGAGCGTAGGATCGCGCCGACATTATGCGGGTCGGTGACCCGGTCCAAAAGGATCACGCGGGCGGGCTGGCCGCGCGGGGCGCAGATATCGGCGATGTTGCCCCAATCGAGCGGCTTCACCTCTAGCGCGGCTCCCTGATGGACTGATTGCGGGTCGATCGGGGCCGCAAATTTGCGAGGGTCCGACATTTCAGGCTCCATGCCCGAGGCCATGATGGCCTCTGACAGCCGGTCATAGGCGTTTTTGGTCACTACAAGGCGCAGCCGTTCGCGCATCGGGTTCTCCAATGCGTCGCGGACGGCATGGATGCCAAACAGCCAAACAGTTTCGGCGGCGGCGGCACGGCGGTCGCGCTCTTTCTGGACGACCCAGGCGGGTTTTTTCTGCTTCATGACGGGGTGTTGAGCATCTGGGCGACAAAAGCGCAAGGGCAGCAGCGTTTTGATGTTGACGGCGCAGGGGGTGGCCTTTAGATCAGCCGCCTAGTGGGCGACAGGCCGCAAGGTGTGGCAGGGGACTGTAACTCCCTCGCGGAGACGCACGCCTGGTTCGATTCCAGGGTCGCCCACCACTCAGTCTTTCTCAAAACTCGTGAACTCTCGACCCGGTATGTTATTCCAACTTATCCGTGGGTTAGGGGTTTGAAGGGCGTCTGGAACCTCGCATATGTGCTCTGATCCAGAGCATATTGCGCCACTTCCGTCAGAAGTCTCTGTGGGGTGATTTTGCGTGAGGTCTTGAGCCGCAGCTGGCGTGCGTCAGAGGGTCGGAAAGCCCAGAACTAGGCGCTGCCGACACCAATCAAGCGGTAGGTCTTTTAGATCGCGTAGGGATTTAGCGCTTAGGGATGCGGGCTGGGTTCCATGCAGGATGGCGCTTGTGATGTCGGGTGCCAAGAAAGCCAGAGGCAAAATGCGGCTGACCGACCCGCTGCGCAGATGCTCACGATCCGTGATCTCTTGAACCGACGCGGCTTCGTTGTTGAGCAGCTCTGCCATCCATGGTTTTGCGTCAGCAACCAAACCAACAAGCTCAGCGTCTTGGTGGATACGAGTGTTGTCAGTTGCAATAATAACGGGTTTCGCGCGGCCTTTTTGATGCAGGGTGAACGGCACATCAAAACGAAGGGTGACGGTTTCATCTGCATTCACAGATTGCGCGAGAGACACGAGGTCGAGTTTGATTTGAAGGGCATTCGGGGTGAGGTCAATGCGCTCAAGCAAGGCCATGACTGCGTCCTGAGGCGCATCCGCCGACCTCTTTGGAGGTACCCGGCATGCTTGTTCTGCGGCTTCGATGATCGATGCGATCCGCGCTGCATTAACGCGTTGATTGCGGAGTTGTTCTGCCAGCCACGCTTTATCCGCAAGCTTGGTCCGAACGGCGTTTTGAACTGTCTGTTCAAGTTTGCCTGCGGGGAGTCTTTGAACCTTGTTGATATCATCTGAATCAACCTTCTTGGATGTGTCGTACCAATATCGCTTTGAGTGTCGGGTGCCGGTCCGATCGTGCCTCTTGCTGGCATAGGTCGTGCCCATCGCGCGTCCCTGTTCATCGAACAGACGCCCGTCAAGAAGACGCCTTGCCGATCTGCGGACACCGCCCATTTTCTGACCACCATTGCCCGCCAACTGGTTTTGGGCCTGCTCCCAAATGTCTGCATCTACGATGGCCTCATGGAGCCCGTCATGAAGTGTGTCTTTGTGCCTAACTTTGCCGACATAAATCGGATTGCGGAGAATGTTGTATAGCGTGACACGGGAGAAGGCTCTGCCTCCGGTGACCCGTCCATGACGATCCGTGCGTTGCTTGCTGGTGATGTCAAGGTCTTCAATCTGCTTTGCCAGAGCGCGTACCGATCCATGCGCAAGATAAGTCTCGAAGATGGTTCTGATTGAATGAGCCCCGTTTGGATTGATGATCAGTGCCTTATCACGCACGTCATAGCCCATCGGCACGGCACCACCCATCCATATGCCCTTGCGTTTTGAGGCGGCTACCTTGTCTCTGATCCGTTCTGCAGTGACCTCACGCTCGAACTGCGCGAAGGACAGCAGCACGTTGAGCGTCGGCCTGCCCATCGAATTCGTGGTGTTGAAGGCCTGCGTGACCGAGACGAAGGAGACGCCCGCTTTGTCGAACGTTTCAACCATCTTGGCAAAGTCCGTGAGGGAACGCGTCAGCCTGTCGACCTCATAGACGACGATTACATCAACCCGACCGGCCCAGACATCGTTCAGAAGCTGTTTCAGGCCAGGCCGCTCCATTGACCCGCCAGAGAAGCCACCGTCGTCATAGCGGTCAGCCAATTCCGACCAGCCCTCGTGCTTTTGGCTTAGGACATAGGCGGCGCAGGCCTCACGTTGGGAATCTAGCGAGTTGAAGTTCTGCTCAAGGCCCTCTTCGGTAGACTTCCGGGTGTAGATAGCGCAGCGCTGTTTTATCATCCGCGTAGCCCAAAAAAGCGTGGTCCATTGCGCTTCGTTCCGGTCATGGCGGTCGCAACAGCCGACAAAGAGATGTGACTTTGATCGTTCCAGACCACCGTTTCATTGCCGATCACCATCTCATGCGTGACGCCCCCCCCAGTTCTTAAGCAGCCGTGTTCCGGAAGATGCCTTGTTTTGCGGCCGATCAGCGGGCCCGAGACGTTGACGCTGCGCCCGCAACGACATCAATTTAGACCAAGCCTTCTGTTCCAACTTCGGATCAAGCTTGCGCGCTCTGCCTTGGAGGCTCCAAGCCAAGGCGTGCCGCATGAGCCGTGCGGACAGGGTCGGAGGAGGGAGCATTCCATTGTGGTCTTTCCAGAGGATACGAGGGTCCCCTGGGTTGAGATGTTCGATCAGGTGCAAGCTGGGCTTTTGAGGTGCGTCCCTCATTGTGAGGTCTCCTGAACAGCGCGGTAGCGCGCGGTTTTTCCGGACCGATCCAGTTTGATGTCAAGCCCTGCTGTGCGCAGCCGCGATATCGCAGCACGTATCGTATGTGGCTGCCAAGCCAGCTGCATCTGGATCTCGTTCACTGTGGCACCCCTTGCGCGCCTCAGCAGTTTTTGCAGCCGATCCGTTTTGGTTGGTTTGCCCGGCGCTCGTTTTGGGACGTTTAAACTATGTGTAATGTTTGGCGTGGTCTTGGCCATATCGGTCTCCTTCACAGGGCAGATCGGAATGACCTGCCCTACCGACACAGGCCCGAAAGTCGGGCAAAAGATCACAATGAAGCGGACACCGACACTACCGCTTCCTGCTTGAAGGAAGACCAGGCATATCGAGAAAAGCTCTTGCTGAGTTCAGCGCTCGTTTGATTGCAGGTGCGAGGTCAATGTAGCGGCTTTTTGGGAGCGGACATTCAAGTTTGCAGTACTTGAAAGACATGCACCAGTTGCCGCTAAGCTTCGGCGTTGCTGCGTCGGCGTCGGCGAACTCTGAATTTCCCCTGCAATCCTAGGGTCGCTTTTGAGCAGCGAACGCAAGAATTAGCTCAGCCTAATCATTCCCATTCTATTTCAGCTTTTTCAATGATTTGGCGAATATGGGCTTCACTCCATCTGGGTTGTTTGGCAAGGTTCCGCCTAGGGTTGTGGTAGCGACGCCAGCCCAAATTTTGAATGATAGATGGCAATTTTTAAGTGCATTTTATTGGTGATGAAAATGAAAACGAGGCAGCAGCCAAAGCGCAACTCCTAGTCGAACATACGAAACGACTGACCTATGCATCTATGCAAAATGCTGTTCCACTACTGCGCAAGATTGAGCTCCAAGCCGGCGAAGACGGTCTACCTGCAGGTAGGCTCCGTCTAGATGTTCACCCTCCTTTCGCGCAATCGCGAGAATGGCCGTTTGACCGGATTTTACCCGTTGGATCGATCTTTCCAGCCGAGTTGGAAACAAAACAGGACAGCGCGTTTTTCGACAACCTAAACGAAGCTGAACTTGGGCAGATTCGGCTAGTCGCAGAATTTGACGATGGTCATCCCTCAATTTCGTTTGAAGCGTCCGTAGAGCTTCTGGCCCGAGATGAATGGGGCGGCATACATGAAATGGGACAACTGTTGGCTGCTTTCGTACAGCCGAACGACACGCGCATAGCCGCAGTCTTACGAGCTGCTTCTGATGCGTTGGCAAGACAAGGTCTGCCCTCTGGTCTTGACGGGTACCAATCTCGAGACCCGGCTCGAGCATGGGCTATAGCTGCAGCAATCTGGTCTTCGATTGAGGGTATGGACATCAGGTACGCGGTACCGCCCGCCTCCTTCGAGAAGCGTGGACAAAAAGTTCGAATGCCCAGCCGATTGGCGGAGGAAGGTCTGGGGACATGTCTGGATACGAGCCTGCTTCTGGCGGCCGCATTGGAGGCTGCTGGCCTTAATCCGGTTGTGATCTTCACCGAAGGCCATGCTTTCGCGGGTGTCTGGCTCGTCAGTCGGACTTTTTCGACTGCTGAGACCTGGGATGTGACCGAGCTACGAAAGGCGATCGTCGCCCGTGAATTCCTACCTTTCGAAACAACGCTCCTGACCGACGGAAAACGCGGCACATTTCGTAGTGCCGTTGTCGAAGGTGGTGCACAATTGGATGAGGCAAAAGAGCATCTCTTTGGTGTCGCAATTGATATTGCACGCTGTCGGTCATCGGGGGTCCGACCGCTGGCGCGCGCAGCCGAGCCGACCGAAACGGAAGCTCCCGCCGCGGCAGACCCGATGGCTGCCTCCGAAGATCTCCTCCCGCCGGAAGGTTTTGAGCCGCCTGATCCGGCCGAAGAAGAGGCACCCGCAACACCACAAGGTCGGATCGATAGATGGCAGCGCAAACTGCTTGACCTATCCTTGCGCAACCGCTTGCTGAATTTTCGCGACACCCAAGGGTCATTGATGCTGAAGTGTCATGATGTGCCGCGGTTAGAAGATGAGCTCACTGAAGGGCGCGCCTTCAGGATGGTAAGCCTACCAGACGAGAACCCGAGGCTTGGCCGTGACCCAGAGCAATACCGTCGGGAAACCGGCGAAGACATTGATGCGCGTGTCATTCGGGACGCGTTTGACAGAGGCGAGCTTTGTAGCCCTATTCCGGGGGATCAGATGCGAAAGCGTCTCATCGCATTGTATCGCAAAGCAAAAAACGACCTTTCTGAGGGGGGAACAAATACGCTGTTTCTTGCGGTTGGTTTCCTTCGTTGGAAGCAGACAGAGACTGCGAAGAAGGACCACCGCGCACCTCTGCTACTTGTCCCTGTGACCCTACGAAGAGCATCGGCATCTTCACCTTTCACGCTCGTTAATCAGGGCGATGAAGTCCGTTTCAATCTGACCTTGTTGGAGAAATTAGCCGAGCAAGGCATTGAGGCGCCGGACCTCAAGAGCGAATTGCCACGAGATGATGCGGGCCTAGATGTACCACGCATTTTCAAGCGGATGCGCGAGATCGTACGAGACATTCCCGGATTTGAAGTCGTTGAAGACCTCGCTCTTTCGACATTCTCTTTCGCGAAATATCTAATGTGGAAAGACCTGGTTGATCGCACCGATCAGCTACGTGAGAGCCGCCTAGTTGCCCATCTGATCGATACTCCTGATGACCCCTTTGTCCCACCTGATGCACCAGGATTGCCAAGACCCGATGAAGTAGAGTCCAAGCTACCACCGGCGGAGACCTTCACGCCGCTTCCAGCTGACGCCTCACAGTTGGCTGCCGTTGCGGGTGCGGTCGAAGGTCATGACATGGTTGTAATCGGACCGCCTGGAACAGGGAAAAGCCAGACAATTGCCAACCTGATTGCGCATTGCTTGGCACACGGAAGGACAATTCTGTTCGTTGCAGAAAAGGCTGCGGCACTTGATGTGGTACACCGCAGATTGACCGCTTACGGATTAGGCGATGCGGTCCTTGAACTTCATAGCTCAAAAGCTGAACGCAAGAACGTAATCCGGCAACTTGGGCAGGCTTGGGAAAGACCCTCAGACGGGCAAGCCGAAGCGGAATGGGCGCGCATTTCAACGGAACTTGGGCTCGAGAGAGACCAACTCAACGAATACGTTGAAGCCCTGCATCAGAGACATGAGAATGGGTTAACGGTCTTTGAAGCCGTTGGGCTAGCATCTCGGGAGGTGCCGATTGCTTTGTCTTGGGATCGAATGGACGCCCATGACAACGAGACGCGTGAAAGCTTACGCCGCCTCGCTCGTGAATTGGGCGAGGTAGCGCCACGCGTTCGCAATCCAGGTGCATTACGATTGATTGAGGAACCTGAGGGCGGCTGGTCAAACGCTTGGACTAGCGAGCTTTTAGCAGCAGCTACAGCGCTTGAGGATTTACTTCCTAGAGCCCTGAAGGCACGGACAGAGATGGCAAATGCAGTAGGTCAGAACCCAGCTGCTGATCCAGCAACGCTTGAGGCCTTGGCAAAAGCGGTTCTTGAAGAGGAAGAAACTGACCGCGCGACTTTGGGTGGACGTGATCCCACTGATGTCCAAGCCGACACCGAAACTCTGCGAGAAGTGCAGGGCAGATTGGACACAGCCGAGGGCCGCCTTTCTGTTCCCTATCAAGCTCGCGACATACCACGTGTTCCAGTCGCACAAATAGACGCCGAGTGGCGGCGCGCGGCCGCAAGTTTTTGGCCGTTTTCGATGTTCAGAAAAAGTGCCGTCAGACGAACTCTTTCAGCGTATGCACAGGGAAAAGCAAATCCGGCAAGCGATTTGAACCTGATTGAGGATATGCAGGAAAGCCTCACTGCTCTCGACACACATCCGTTGGCTGGTCTGAGCGTTTGGCGGGGGCGTGAAACAGATACCAATGCACTTAAAGCCGCGGCTATCAGGGTAGCTACAACGGACTCTGCCGCAAGTGCCGCGGCTATCAATCCGGCTGAAGGTCTTGGACGTGCTGAGGCACAGTCATTGGTGCTTGCGCTTGATGAGATGGCACCAGCCCGTGCTCGGTTTGAGCGGTTGGCTGGTCGCACCTTAGATATGGACCTTGCCGACCTGCAAGATGCTCTTCCCAATCTTCGCCGCGATACACGGCGGTTACAGGATTGGTTGCATTGGCGCGGCCTAGTTGCGCAAGCGGAGGCTAGAGGCCTTGCGCCGCTTTGTGCAGCGTTGGAGGTCGGTGATGTTGAGGATGCTGAGGACGCGTTTGATCGTGCATATGCGGCATGGTGGACTCCCCTAGCCATAGATGCCACGGCTCCGCTTCGCACTTTCATTGGCTGGAAGCACCAAAGTCGGATCGAAGCCTTTCGAGAGCTCGACGCACGTCATGCAGATCTAGCTGCTGAAAATGTTCGCAGGCGCATTGCCCACGGTTTGCCGGGGACGGAAAATGTAGCCCGAAATTCGGCCCTTGGTCGTTTGCGAGACCTAATGAGCCAACAACGACCGCGGGAGTCGATCCGCACATTGCTCGACCGACTGGGGCAGACCACGACCAAGCTGACACCTTGCGTACTCATGTCGCCACTTTCGGTTGCGCAATATCTCCCAGCAGGCCAAGCCAGCTTTGATATTGTTCTCTTCGATGAGGCATCTCAAATCACGACTTGGGACGCCATCGGCGCGATAGCTCGAGCGCGTCAATCGATCATCGTTGGCGATCCGAAACAGATGCCACCATCTCGTGGCTTTGATCGCGTGCAGGAGGATGATGAGGAGCTGGCGTTTTACGAAAGGGACCAGGCATCCATTCTAGATGAAGCAGTTGCAGCTGGCGTGCCGTCCAACGTTCTTAGAGTACACTATCGATCGCGGGACGAAGGTCTGATCGCCTTTTCGAATGCACGCTACTACGATGGAGGCCTTGTAACCTTCCCTGCGCCAAGTGCTTGGGGAGAAGCGGTGCGACTACATCGTGTTGATGGGATTTATGAGCGCGGCAGCTCACGTACCAATCCCTTGGAAGCCAAAGCTGTGGCCGATTTTCTGACAAAGCGCTTGCGGGGTGAATTAAAGAAACCAGAGGACGACCGCGAAACCATTGGTGTGGTCACTTTCAATATTCAGCAACAGCAGCGCATCCTTGATCTCCTCGACAAAGCGCGCACCGACAGTGAAGATCTGGAATGGTTCTTTTCTGATGAGCGCGAAGAACCGGTCATCGTGAAAAACCTTGAAAACATTCAAGGCGACGAACGCGATGTGATGATTTTCTCAACGACCTTCGGCCGCGATGCGGCTGGCAAGCTATCGATGAATTTCGGGCCGATGAATCAAGATGGGGGTCAAAAGCGCCTCAATGTTGCCGTCACTCGCGCGAGGCGCGAGATGCATGTGTTTACTTCCATTGATGCAAACGACATCGACGTCTCCCGGACAAAAGCAGAAGGCGTCCGCGACCTAAGGGATTTCCTTGACTATGCCGCTCGCGGCCCTGATGCCCTGACTGCCGCAGATACAGGCTCCCTAGGCGGCGTGGACAGTCCATTCGAGGCCGAGGTCAAAGTCGCTCTGGAAGCGCTTGGTTGGGAGGTTCGCACTCAGGTGGGTGTATCGGGCTATCGGATCGACCTTGGCATCGTCCATCCTGATCGTGCAGGTCGATATTTGGCCGGTGTTGAGTGCGACGGAGCGGCCTATCATTCGTCGCCTACTGCGCGCGATCGAGATCGTATGCGTCAGGCTGTACTAGAAGGTCTGGGGTGGAAGATCGAACGCATATGGTCCACAGAGTGGTTTTCCCATCGGCGTGATGTCCTGGAACGGCTAGACGCTGATCTCAAGGCACATCTTGAAGAGGATCGGCAACAAGTCGAAGACGATTTTGAGGGGACTGACGAAGTCGATGCTACCGTTGCCGCTCCCGAAACTGGAACACTTTCACTTTTTGAAACGGCGGCATCGGAAGAGAGTGAGCCAGAAACCGTTGTAAGACCTTTGGGAGATCAACATCCAAAGCTAGATCGTGTTGCCTCGCAGGCGATGCGTGCTTTGGACTTAGAGGCTATTCCTGGCGCGGGTGACCCACTCAAAGCCGATCCAGATGCCTTCCATGACTCATCATATGACGAAACACTTCGCCTAATGGTCAAAGAAATCGTCGCGTCCATGGAACCGGTTCATGTGGATGCTGTTGCACGCAAGATAGCTGAACGACATGGCTGGAAACGCGTTGGCGCAAAGATCCGCGCGCGCGTGGAAAATGCAAACAAAAGTCTAAACCGAACCGATGAAACGAGCGGCGGCTTCCTTTGGGTGAACCCACCCGAAGATGTGATTGCGTGGCGTGAAATCTCCGGGCGCGATCCTGGCGAGATTTCAGTTGCTGAGTTGGCAGGGTTGCTGGGAACTGAGCCGAAACTTCTTCAGTCTGACGATCCCATACTGGCACTCGCCCGCCGATTGGGATTGTCGCGATTGACGGACGGTCGGCGCGCCCAATTGGGTGTTTCACTTGAAGAAGCGCTGAAGCGGCATGAGAGCTTATCCGGGGCAACCACGATGCACTCTTGGACCACAACGCACACGGATGTCTGACGTCAGCAGCGTTAGGACAGTTTCATTCAGTCATTGAATTTAGAGGCATAGATGCAAATTCGCTCACTTAAGGTTAGTGGTCTTCGTTCAGTACAAGAGGCAACCCTAACGTTCGACGATGTCACAGTTCTGATCGGCTCGAACAATGCTGGGAAATCGACCCTGCTATTTGCTTTGCAGCTGTTCTTTGAGGCTTCTCCCAAATGGACTCCTGACGATTTTCATCGACGGGAGGCCGAAACGATCGAAATAATCATCACTTTCGATAGTCTTACTCCTAGTGAAAGAGAAGAATTCGGTTCAGCCGCACAGGCGGGTCAACTCACAATATCCCGCACCTTATCAAATAACAAAGACACTAATCTCACTTATAGTGTTCTTGCGCAGACCTATGAACCATTTGCAGCGGTCCGGTCTGAGCCGAATAAGACGACTGCACGCGCAGCGTTCAATGATATTGCAGATGTAACAGATGGTCTCGAAAGGGCCGCCAATACAGATCAAATGACCGAGCATATGCTGACTTGGGAACAGAACAACCCCGGCTCCCTAAGCCCGTCATATGTTCGTGGGTTTTTTGGTGCTCCGAATGTTGCGAATGGAAAACTGAGAAAAAAGACGAACCTCCATCTAGTTCCTGCGGTTGCAAACGTCGCGGAGCAGACCTCGGACAGTAAGAAAAGTCCGATCATTAACCTCTTGGCCGACATCGCCAAGAAAACGTTTGAAAACCGGCAAGAAGTGAAAGATTCTATCGCAAGTACCCAAGCAGAGTTTGAAGGCATCGTGGCCCCTGAGAACTTTCCCCAACTTGGAACTATCAGTCACAACTTAACGTCAACCATACAACGCTACTACAGCGACTCGCGTCTATTGGCAGATTGGCAATCTGACGAGGGCGTCAAGTTTAGCTATCCTCGCCCGATGATCAAAGTTGAGGATGGTGGATTTCTGAGCGGTTTGGAGAATGTCGGGCACGGACTACAGCGGGCCGCCCTGTTTTCAGTGATAGAGTTCTTGGCTCAAAGCAATTCCGAAGAGAATGGCGAACAATTTGGAGAAGCTCAAAGTGATATTGTTCTCCTAATTGAGGAGCCCGAAATCTATCAACATCCGCACAAACAGAAGCTGATCGCCGACGCCTTCCGAAGTGTATGCGAGAGCTTCAGTGCGGCAACTGGAATAAGGTTCCAAGTCGTTTTTGCCACCCACTCGGAAAAATTCGTTGATATAGGAAATTTTCATACTGCGCGCATCGTTCGAAAAGAGATCGATGATGGAATGGCTAGACATAACATTTCCGTGATGACGCTTGGAGCATGCTCTCAGCACTTTGCCAACTTACAGGGCAGGGATCCGATGCCAGATCAAGCCTTCCGTGCAAAACTGCACATTTTTTCCAGAGAACTATGCGAAGGCTTTTTTGCCCAGAAGGTGATCTTAGTTGAAGGTGTAACTGACAAAGCCATCCTCGAAGGGGTCTACAAGGCACTTGGACGAGACAATGTTGCGGAGGGGATAATCATCATTTCCGCAGATGGAAAGACAAAGATAGATAAGCCATTCTATATATTTAATAAACTGGGGATTCCTACTTACGCTGTGTTCGACTCGGATGCTAACAGCGGGGATAAGAAGCCTGCTGCTAACAGGCTCTTACAAGCAATTGCAGGTGTTGATGACCCAGACGACTACCCGCATGGCTGTTTCGACCACTTTGCAGCGTTCGAACGAAATCTCGAAGGTTATACAAAACAGGTATCAAACAACGGCTGGGAAGAAGTGTTTAAGACTGTAGCGGACGAGTTCGAACTTCATATATCTGACATTTGCAAAACGCCTGAAGCTGTCAGTATCGTCGTTGCTAGGTTACGCGATGACGGTGCTCAGTTCCTGATGTTGGACCAGATTGTCGAAAGAGTGGATCAGATGAGAGCCCTATAAAGAAGAGAATTAAGCGCATGTCCGAGTTGAAAATCCAGTGCCCAAAATGCTCCACTGAAATTGAGCTGACCGAGCAGCTTGCGGGGCCGATGTTAGCCGAGCTCCAGGCGTCTTTCCAAGATGAGCTTGCCAAGCAAGAGGCTAACGCGGCCAAGGCTCTCGCTGACGCAAAAGCGCAAGCCAAGGAAGCGGCCAAAGCTGAAACCGCGGCAGAGCAAGCTGCGCTTGAAGAACGCGTCAAGGAGCAAGAGGACAAGTTGCGAGAGGCACAGAGGGTGCAAGCCGCAGCGCTAAAACGCGAGCAGGAGCTGAAGGACAAGGAAGCCGAGATGGAGCTGACGTTGCAAAAAATGCTTGCGGCGGAACGTCCAGCACTGACCGAGAAACTCACCCGCGAGGCAAATGAGAAAGCTGAGCTAAAGTTGGCCGAACAAGAACAAGTCATGCAAGGCATGAAGCGTCAGATCGAAGCGCTAAAACAAAAATCCGAACAAGGCTCTATGCAAACTCAAGGCGAAGCGGCAGAGATCGTGTTAGAAGACACTCTTGCCGCGGCATTTCCCATGGATGCCTTTCTTCCAGTTGCCAAAGGGATCAGCGGTGCGGATGTCCGCCAAGAGGTAGCGGCAGCGAATGGCGCAGCTGGCAGCATTCTGTGGGAAAGCAAACGGACCAAGAACTAGACTGCTGGTTGGCTGGCAAAATTGCGTGACGACCAACGGGCCGCTGGATGCGAGATCGCGGTGATCGCCTCGCAAGCGTTGCCAGAAGGTATTGACAGTTTCGGTTTAGTGGACGGCATCTGGGTATGCGCACCACGCTATGCCGTTCCACTTGCTTCGTCTTTGCGCCAAGGACTGATCGACCTAGCAAACGCCAAAGGCCGCGCGATGGGGCAGGAAACCAAGATGGAAATGATCTATGATTATCTGACCGGAACGAAATTCAAGCAACGCGTCGACGCAATTGTAGAGCGCTTCGAGGACATGCAAGACAACTTGCGTAAAGAGCGTGTCTTCATGGAGAAACAATGGGCTTTACGGGCCAAACAGATTGATCTGGTAATTGCGTCAACGGTTGGCATGCACGGTGACTTACAAGGGATCGCAGGTCGGTCCATGCCTGACATTGAAAGCATTGAAGCGTTGCAGATCGGGAACGACGACTAGGTGACGAGAAAGGACTGCTGCCATCAAGCCAGGCATTGTTGTCACATCAAACGCTATCACTTCGCGTTTGTAGTGAATGGCAGCTAAGCGGATTGCAGTCGCAGCACTCATGTCCAAGGTCGAGTGACCGCTAAGGGCCGTGAGCTACGGGGCAGGGACCTCAAGCATAGTTCGAAGGAGATCTTTACGTAGAACGCAGCGAAGGACCGTTTAGAGCCCAAACTTCCAGAATTCTGCGGCGCAACGAATGTCCGAAATACCCTAGCGGTCTTTGTTTGACCGTGACCCCCTCAAATCCTCAGTCAGCAAGTCAATAAAACGGCGGACACGGGGTTCGAGCAAGCGCCTGTGAGGGTAGAGCGCGAGGATCGGAACCTGGCCGTGGTCCAGCCGGGGCAAGACCCGCTCAAGACGACCCTCCGCAATATCGGCTCCGACAAGAAGCTTAGGCAGCAAGGCGATGCCAAGACCATCTATTGCCATTTCCCGCAAAGCTTCGGCGCTGTCGAGGCGCAGGCGAACCTGACCCTGAGCGCGGACCCAAGTGCCGTCTTCCTCTTGCAGGTGCCAGCCTTGCCGCTCACTGCGGCTTGCGAACTGAAGCAGATTGTGGCGCGTAAGCTGTTCGACATTTAGCGGCCTGTCACGCCCGTCAAAATACGCAGGCGCTGCACACAGGACCGCCTCATCCCGCAAAAGTGCGCGCGCGATGAATCCTTGGTCTGGCGCATTTACACCGATGCGGATCGCGAGGTCGAAGCCTTTCTCGATGATGTTGTCCACGCGATCCGAGAGTGACATTTCGATCTGCGTATCAGGCCATGTTTCCAGATACCGACGCACCGTAGGCAGCAATAGCCTGCGCCCCAGAGCATCCGGTGCCGTGATCCGCAGGACGCCACGAGGGACACCGCTATCACTGGCGATGCTGTCGTCGGCGGCCGCGACCGCCGCGCGAATGGCCTGCCCATGTTCGTACAGGCGTTTTCCCTCTTCGGTCAGGTCGAGGGCACGTGTACTTCGGTTTAAAAGCCGCGCGCCGTAACCATCCTCCAGCCGTGCGATGGCCTTCCCCGCCGTCGAGCGCGAAAGCCCGAACAACTTGCCAGCCGCAACGAAGCTTCCGGTCTCGACGACCGAGAGAAAGAGGAGGATGTCGTTCACCTTCGATCCAATCATGAGGCTTTGTAGCACTTAAATCGCTACTAAAGCGAACTCTAATCGTCATCTATTGAGTCTAACTCTTCTCGTATGACGTCCATGAAAGGAAAAAAACATGTCCGCTTCAATTGATCGTATGAACCCGCCCGCCCTGCCGGATGCAGGCAAAGTCGGGTACTCCCAAATCTCCATCGCGTATCTCGGGCCCCTGGCCTTTGTATCGGGCCAGGTGGCTTGGCGACCTGACGGGGCGCCTGCACCGGCATCACTGTCCGAGCAGACCGCCATCGTCATCGAGAACCTGAAAGGAGCGCTCGATGCGCTTCAGGCGACGACCGATGATATCGCTCAGATGCGCGTCTACATGACCGACCTGCGGGACGAGACGCAAGAAATCGCCATGGGTACCATCCTTGGTTTCCTCGATGGCGCGCAGCAGAGCCTGACCGGTATAGGCGTGGCCGCGTTGGCAGGGCCGGACCTTAAGATCGAGGTAGAAATGGTGGTGCAAGTCGCCGCCTGACACCCGCTAAAGAAAGGCACAGCCATGACACCTTTCACACCCTCCCAACCCGGGCCGAACCGGCGCGAGGTGCTGCTGACGGCTACTGCCGCTTCAGCGCTTGCCCTGCTGCCGAGCGTCGCGTCCGCCCAAGCACAACCTGAATTCAGGGGATCAAGAGAAATGTCTACCTTCACAACTTCTGACGGCACCGAAGTCTTCTTCAAAAACTGGGGTCCAAAAGATGCTCAACCCATTGTCTTCCATCACGGATGGCCCTTGTCGAGTGACGACTGGGACAACCAGATGTTGTTCTTTGCCTCAAAGGGTTATCGCGTGATTTCCCATGACCGCCGAGGCCACGGGCGCTCCAGCCAGACCGATATGGGCCACGACACGGATACCTACGCTGCCGATGTCGCGGAACTGGTCGCGCATCTGGACCTGAGGAACGCGGTCCATATCGGCCACTCCACCGGTGGCGGCGAAGCGGCCCGGTATGTGGCCCGCGCTGAACCCGGACGGGTGGCTAAGGCTGCGCTTCTTGGCGCAATCCCACCCCTGATGCTGCAAACGGATGCGAACCCCGATGGCATCCCGATGGAGGTTTTTGACGGATTCCGATCCGCCCTGGCCGCCAACCGCGCTCAGTTCTACCTCGATGTCCCCTCAGGCCCCTTCTTCGGTTTCAACCGCGAGGGTGCCGAAGTCAGCCAGGGGCAAATTCAGAACTGGTGGCGGCAGGGCATGATGGGCAGCGCCTCGGCACATTACCTGTGCATCAAGGTCTTCTCAGAGACCGACCAGACCGAGGATCTGAAGGCCATCGACGTCCCGGTGCTTGTGATGCATGGCGCAGACGACCAAGTGGTCCCGATTGCAAACTCCGCCGAGAAAGCGGTGAAGCTGCTGAAGAACGGTACGCTGAAGGTCTATAACGGTCTGTCGCACGGTTTCTTCGCCACGCATCCCGATACCGTGAATGCCGACCTGCTATCGTTCATCGAAGCCTGAAAATGAGGGCAGCGGGGAGGCTGTACCCCCCGCTGCCTTGGTTCACTTACTACCGACCAACGATGCCTTCTGAAAGGCTGCGATGGCTTCGCGCGATTGGTCGATGAGATCAGCGACACTCTGACGGGTCAGGGACTCCAGGAAACGCTCCCGCGCTGCATCAAGCGCGGCCCGCGTGGCGGCGTTGGCCGACTGCTCCAGAAGACACGTCGGAGCATCGTCGGACGCGCCTATTGCAAAGAGCTTGGGTTCACCCAGGGCAGCGTAGACATGGGCAAGAGATACATCGGCCAGTGGCTTTTCCAGATACCAACCGCCCCCGTGCCCTTTCGAGGACCCCACGATACCAGCCTCTCTCAGGCCGCCCATCGTGCGACGCACGAGAGAGGGGTTTGTCCCCAACATTTGCCCGATCATCTCGGACGTTATAGGCTCCTCGGTCTCTCCCAAATGCATCAGCACGTGCAGAACTCTGGATAGTCGGCTGTCGGTTCTCATCGCATCCTCCGGTATTGGTGACCTTAGCGCAGCCCTGTTCACGTGACAAATAAAAGCACATGATATTGACGCATCACTTCATGTTACTTATTAGGTATCGTGAAATGCTATTACCACATGGAACCGGCAAGATGTCACAAACACTCTCTCCGTCGCCCACAGGCCCATGCTTCCGGCAACACTGGCTGTCAGCCGCATTCCTGTTCACGGCCGCCTTCATAAACATGCTCGATACGACGATCATCAATCTGGCTCTCCCCGCCATTCAAACAGAGTTCGCTGCATCACATGGCGGCCAGCAATGGACACTGGTGATTTATGTCCTGACCTTTGCTGCGGGGTTACTGCCGTTCGGACGGTTCGGTGACGTCTTCGGCAGGCGCCGTCTGTTCCTTAGCGGGCTGTCTGGCGTTGTCGTCGCGTCGACGGCCTGCGGCGTCGCCCCTTCGATCGAGGCGCTGATCGCGGCCCGGTTCTTGCAAGGCCTGTCGGCGGCGATGATGATGCCACAAGTGCTGGCGATCATCCACCTGAGCTTTCCCGAGGAAGAAAAAGCCAAGGCAATAGGCCTCTTCGGCATGGTGACTGCCATGGGGGCCATGGTCGGACCCCTGCTTGGCGGTGTCCTCATCTCTGCCGATCTCTGGGGACTAGGTTGGCGCATGATCTTTCTGATCAATGTACCCGTAGGAGTCGTGGCGTTTCTCGGGGCTGCCGCCGTGTTGCCCGCGACGCCCGCTCGTGAGAGTCAAACCATTGATTGGCTCGGCGCGGCCCTCTTTGCAGGGGCGGCTATTGCACTGCTCTATCCCGTGATCGAGGGAAGCGCCCTAGGGTGGCCAATCTGGCTCGCGGTTCCGACTTTCTTGTCTGTGGTTCTTGCACTCACCTTTTGGCAGCACCAACGTCGCCTTGCGATCTCGGGCAAGCCCCAGCTTCTGCCGGTAGGGCTCCTCGACAATTCGCGCTTCTTGGCCCGCATCGGCATTGTCACGTTCATGTTCATCGGGATTGCCGGGCCGATTGTCGTGCTTGCCATGGTGCTTCAAAACGGACTCGGCCTATCCGCGGCACAGGCTGGAGTAGCCCTAGCAGCGCATCCGACTAGCATCATGGCTGCGTCCCTAGTATCCAGCCGCTTGGGCGACAGGTATCTGGTACGGCGTGTGACGCTCGGTATGGCCGCCCTGCTCGCTGGAATGACTGCCCTTCAGGTGACGATCAGCGAAGCGACACCCATCTACTTGATCTGGGTCCCTCTGATCTTTGTGGGCGCTGGCGTCGGCACCGCGACCGTCGCCATGTATCAACTCGTACTGAAAGAAGTGCCCGACGCTGACGCCGGGGCAGGCTCAGGTGCTCTACAGGCTTCGCAACAGATGGGCATTGCTTTGGGCATCGCAGTGGTGGGCCAAATCTTCTTCTCGGCACTCTGCGACGCACCAGACGCTGCCGCTCATGCTCAGGCGTTGAAATCGGCGCTCTGGGTGCCCATCGCGCTCTTCGCGAGTCTGTGCCTGCTTTCGTTGACGCTGAGCACAGGGGAGACGACCGATGCCGCATCCTAATCTTGAAGGGATAACAGCTGTAGAGTTTTGGGACGGTATATATGGCAAAGCGTCCTCACAGTCTTCTGGGAAACCCTCAAAAATCCTTACCCATTTCGCGGAATGTCGAACGCCAGGTGACGCCCTAGACTTGGGATGCGCCAAAGGGGATGACGCAATCTGGTTGGCCAAGCAGGGCTGGCAGGTTCTTGGCGTCGATATCTCGCAATCCGCGCTTCGCATCACGGCAGAAAACGCCGCACGGAACGACGTTGCTGACCGCGTCAGCATTGAACGGCATGACCTATCCAAGAGCTTTCCCAAGGCAGCATTCGACCTGGTCTCGGCCCTGTTCCTACAGACTACGTTCGACTTCCCGCGTGCAGCGGTTCTGCAGGGCGCAGCTGCGGCTGTAAAGCCCTCCGGGCTATTGCTGATAGCGACCCACCAAACCTACGCGCCTTGGTCTTGGAATGACCCATCCGAGCCCGAGATCACTGCGGAAGAGCGACTGGCAGAGACCGGGCACGATCCTATGGATTGGCGTCACGTCTTTGTCGGCTCATTCCATCGCGTGGCAAGTGGGCCCGACGGTCAAAAGGCCGACATCACAGATGCGGTTGTCGTTCTCGAAAGGCTAGATTTTAGGTAAAGACATGAGCTTCGGCCAGTTGACGCGGAAGCGTGTGATGTTGCGTCGGGCACCGCCACAACCGGGTTGGGGTCGAAATCGTCGAAGCGGACGTTCACACCTTCCCAGCGAAAGGCAGCATAGTCCCGCAAAGCGGACCTTGGCAATGTAAGCGTGAATGGCTGGCTCGGGACTGAGCACAAGCTCAGATCAACGGGGCACCTCTCTATCCGGCACCGCCCTCTCCAACTTGTCCAACAACTTCTCCCCCATCCTGATGTGCTTTTCGATGTCTGCGCGCTCATC
>CANLOU010000009.1 GCA_947492995.1 uncultured Litoreibacter sp.
TCCGGCACCGCCCTCTCCAACTTGTCCAACAACTTCTCCCCCATCCTGATGTGCTTTTCGATGTCTGCGCGCTCATCTGGATCGAGGTCTTGTTCGAGGTCTAGTTTCAGCCCGGCAATCGCTTTGCGGAGCTCTGGCTTGCGTGTGGTCCATTCGTCGGAGACCACCTTTTCCTCTTTCGACATCGGCTCTTTGATGCGAACTGTGCCTTCGCGCATGTCGAGGATGATGTCGTCAGGGTGGGGCAGGGGAGCGGGAAGGTTTTTGACGTTGTTCTGGGCCCGACGCTGCAGCTCGCTTTCCCATTCGATCTTGTAGGTCAGGGCAGCGCCAAAATAGTCGGAATGGAGCTGTTTGCGGAAGGCCTCGGTCGACGACAGCAACTTAGAGAACAGCCGCTGCTCGCGGTGCTGGCCTTTGGCGGCATTGACGGCCATGGCGCGGATGACGGCCTGTGCCATCGGAATCGTGACGGTGCGTCCAGTACCTTGGACTGTGATCGTGCGGTAAGCTTCTTGCAAAACAATGTCCTTGAGCCGTTCCTCATGGAGGGCAGGAACTTTGTTCGTCGCTCCCTTCGGCCGCCCGCGCGGGTTGCCGGACGCCCCTTCTGGGAACCGGGTTGCAACCGGTGGCTTCGCATAGCCAACATCATAGGTGTTGGTCGGGCTGGCAGTGGGCAGTTTGTTCGGTTTTTTGTTCATTCCGCAGCCTCCAGCTTTGTCTCCGCTGTTGACCTCGGCCAGCCGCACACAACTTGCTCAGCCTGATCTTTGGCGTAGGCCTCATAGCGGTGCAGGATCGTGTCGCAATATTCCTGATCCAGCTCGCAGATACGCGCGACGCGTCCGGTTTTATGCGCCGCAATCAAGGTCGAGCCCGATCCGCCAAAGGTATCCAGCACAATGTCCCCGCGGCCCGAGACGTCGCGGATCGCATCCGCGATCATCTGCACCGGCTTGACGGTTGGATGCAGCGCCAGCTCCTCCATCCGGCCAGCGCGGCGCGTGTTCACGCCGCGATACTCCCAGACATTGGTGCGGTACCGGTCGTTCTGGCCTAGCTCGCACGTGTTGATGTGGGAGGCTGCGCCATGCTTTTACACAAAGATTGGCTCATGGCGGGAGCGATAGAACGTGCCCATGCCGCCATTGTCCTTTGGCCAAATAATCAGGTTCTTTTGCTTAGTGTAGATGGCATCACCAGCGGCCATGATCTTTTGCATGTGACGCCAGTCCATACAGATGAAGTGGATCGAGCCATCTAAACTGTGGTCACGAAGCTGTACCATTGCTCTTGTCAGGAAGTCTGTGAACTCCGCCGATGTCATCTCCCGGGAAGGCCATGGCGAACTCGCGATGCTTGATCTTGCCTGACCCGCCATCATGCCCATCAATTGGCACGTTATAGGGCGGATCTGCAAAGACCATCCGCGCCTTGCGATCCTGCATCAGCATGCCGATGACCGCCCCATCCAGCGCGTTGCCACAGATTACACGGTGCGGGCCCATAGGCCAAACATCCCCCAGTTCGACGCAGCGCGGCGCATCTGAGGTGAGCAGATCGTCAGCCGGATCGTTCGGTTATTCCGGCGCGACAGCCTCTGAAAGGGTGTCGATCTCGGGGATGGTGAGCCCGGTGACACCAATGTCGAACTCAAGATCAGCGCTTGCCAAAGCGTCCAATTCTGCGGCCAGCAGGTCTTCGCCCCAACCAGCATTCAGCGCCAGTTTGTTGTCGGCAAGAACATAGGCGCGTTTCTGATCCGGCGTCATGTGGTCCAGCCGAAGGCAGGGGACTTCCGATAAGCCCAACAGCTTTGCCGCCTCAACCCGGCCATGCCCGGCCAATATGGTCTTGTCCTCGTCTATCAAGAACGGGTTTGTGAACCCAAACGTCTCAATGCTGTCCGCGATCTGGCGCTGCTGCTTTTTAGAATGCGCCCGCGCGTCCGACGCC
>CANLOU010000010.1 GCA_947492995.1 uncultured Litoreibacter sp.
GTGGATTACGACCAGCTTGAGGCCATGGCCCTTGAGCACAAGCCGCAGATGATTATCGCGGGCGGCTCCGCCATCCCGCGCCAGCTGGATTTTGCCCGCTTCCGCGCCATTGCCGACAAGGTGGGCGCGTATCTGCTGGCAGATGTGGCGCATTTTGCCGGGCTGATCGCGGCGGGCGTCTACCCCTCGCCCTTCCCGCATGTGCATGTGGCGACGACCACCACCCACAAAACCCTGCGCGGCCCGCGCGGCGGCATGATCCTGACCAATGACGAGGCGATGGCCAAAAAGTTCAACTCCGCCATCTTCCCCGGCATCCAGGGCGGCCCGTTGATGCATGTGATCGCGGCCAAGGCCGTGGCCTTTGGCGAGGCGCTGGAGCCGGGCTTCAAGGACTACCAGACGCAAGTTATCAAGAACGCGCAAGCCATGGCCGATCAGCTGATCGCGGGCGGTCTGGACATCGTGACCGGCGGCACCGACACGCATGTGATGCTGGTCGATCTGCGCCCGAAGGGCGTCAAGGGCAACGCGGCCGAGAAGGCCTTGGGCCGCGCGCATATCACCTGCAACAAGAACGGCATCCCGTTTGACACGGAAAAGCCGATGGTCACATCGGGCTTGCGTCTGGGCTCGCCTGCCGGCACGACCCGCGGCTTCTCGGAGCCCGAGTTCCGCCAGATCGCCGATTGGATTGTCGAGGTGATGAACGGGCTGGCGGCCAATGGCGA
>CANLOU010000011.1 GCA_947492995.1 uncultured Litoreibacter sp.
GCACCAAAACGTCCTTGCCCAGCACTGTCTTGAGCTGACCAAGCCGAGCATCCTGCGAAAATATCGCGTTCATAAATACAGGCCTTCGGTAAAGCGTAAATTACGTAATAGAGGTTAATCTAACACGCCCGCGACCCAGCGCAACATCTTCGACACAAACTGATGGATTTGCGAACAATCGAATGAAATTAGGAAGATAGTGCAGGCTGAAAGGGTCAATATCGCGGGCAGGAAGGTGGTGCTATGAGGGAGGATTGAACTCCCGACTAGGAAGGTTCCCGCAGGGGTTCTTTAAAGTAGGGGCCGTTCATAGCGGCCGGACGGCGTCAGAAATTCGGGACGAAAAAGGGATGGTGCTGTGAGGGAGGATTGAACTCCCGACTAGGAAGGTTCCC
>CANLOU010000012.1 GCA_947492995.1 uncultured Litoreibacter sp.
CAGGCCAGCGACGGCTACGCCTATTCGGGCGAATATGTTTTGATGCCGGTCACCTCGCCGCTGGCGCCCGAGCGCAAGACGCACATGCCCCGCGTGCAGGGCCCACAAACGGCCGTGGTCGTGGGCGAGGGCGAGATCGACTGCGACGAATACGGCCGCATCCTGGTGCATTTCCACTGGGACCTGGAGAAGGCCTATTCCATGCGCTGCCGGGTGTCACAGAACTGGGCCAGCAAAGGCTGGGGCGGCATGGTCATCCCGCGCATCGGGATGGAGGTCATCGTAGAGCACCTCGA
>CANLOU010000013.1 GCA_947492995.1 uncultured Litoreibacter sp.
TACGATCGATGGTCCAGAGTTTTATATATATTGCGGAAAGGACGAAACACCGACGGTCATTCCTCCCAATTTGTTTTAGAGCTAGAAATAGCAAGTTAAAATAAGGCTAGTCCGTTATCAACTTGAAAAAGTGGCACCGAGTCGGTGCTTTTTTAAGCTTGGCGTAACTAGATCTTGAGACAAATGGCAGTATTCATCCACAATTTTAAAAGAAAAGGGGGGATTGGGGGGTACAGTGCAGGGGAAAGAATAGTAGA